>SCSG01000013.1 GCA_004322135.1 Burkholderiaceae bacterium
AGCCTACAACGCGGGCGGCAAGAGCATTGGCCTGAACATCAAGCTGCCAAACGAAAAAAAGCCCAACCTTTACCAGACTCACAGCCTGCATTTCGAATATTTCGTGTCGCGCAAGGCCACGTTCTTCATGCATAGCTGCGCGTATATTGCTCTGCCCGGCGGGTTTGGCACGCTGGACGAGATTTTCGAGGTGCTGACCCTTATCCAGACCGGAAAAATTGCCCCGGTACCCGTTTTCTTGGTGGGTGCACGGTTCTGGAGTGGCATGCTCGACTGGGTTACGGACCAACTGCTGTCGAATAAGCTTATCAACGACAACTTTCGGGAAATGCTTACAATCAGCGACGACGTCGACGCTGTTACACAACGAATACAAACCTTCTACACCAACCACATTGAACAGCTGGGTCACAGCGCGACAATGCCCGGATAAGCTTCCCTCGCTGGCCTCAGATTCCAGCTTACACACAACCTTACCGTTTTTCGACCCATCTACCGAGATTTCGACATGACCACCCTGCCCATCCAGCTTGATGACAAAGCGCTTTTTCAGACCCGCTCGTATATAGGCGGCAAATGGACTCAAGCGGACAACGGCGCCACGTTTGCCATCGACAACCCCAGCAACGGGCAGATCATCGCTCAAGTCAGCAACCTGGGTGCGCAGGAAACTACCAGGGCCATCAACGCGGCACACGACGCCTTCAAGACCTGGCGTGCACGAACTGCCAAAGACCGGGCAAACATCCTGCGCCGCTGGTTCAACCTCATCCAGGAGAACACTGACGACCTCGCCAGGCTGCTGACCCTCGAACAGGGAAAACCCGTGGCGGAAGCACGAGGCGAGATCAACTACGGCGCCTCGTTCATCGAGTGGTTCGCCGAGCAAGCCAAGCGCATCAGTGGCGATGTCCTGGCCTCCCCCAGTGCCGCCAACCGAATGCTGGTCCTCAAAGAGCCCATTGGCGTATGCGCCGCCATCACACCCTGGAATTTTCCCATCGCGATGATCACCCGCAAGGTGGCGCCTGCCTTGGCGGCTGGCTGCACTGTGGTGCTCAAGCCCGCAGAACAGACACCGCTATCCGCCCTGGCACTGGCCGAGCTCGCTGATCGCGCGGGCATCCCTGCAGGCGTATTCAACATTGTGACGGCTGATGGGCAGCAATCGATTGCCGTTGGTCAGGCCCTGTGCGACAGCCCCATCGTTCGCAAACTGACCTTCACGGGGTCCACCCCCGTAGGCCGCATCCTCATGAAGCAAAGTGCTCCCACCATCAAGAAGCTATCGCTGGAACTTGGCGGACTCGCACCCTTCATCGTATTCGACGATGCCGATATCGACGCCGCAGTCGAGGGCGCAATCATTTCGAAATATCGCAACGCGGGGCAAACCTGCGTGTGCACCAATCGGTTCTACGTTCACCAGAACGTTTACGATTCATTCGTCGAAAAGCTGGCCAAGAAAGTACGCCAGCTGAAAGTGGGAGACGGCTTTGCCGATGCCGTCGTGCAGGGACCGTTGATCGATGACGACGCGGTAAAGAAAGTAGCCAGCCATGTCGATGACGCGCTGAAAAAAGGCGCCAATGCCGTCACGGGCGGCAAGCGCCACGCCTTGGGTGGGCGCTATTTCGAGCCCACCGTACTGGCGCACGTCACCGAAGATATGCTGTGCATGAAAGAAGAAACGTTCGGCCCCGTGGCGCCCGTAGTGAAGTTCACCGACGAAAGCGAAGTCATCAAGCTGGCAAACCACACTGAATACGGCCTGGCCTCGTACTTTTACAGCCGCGATATTCACCGTGTATTTCGCGTTGCCGAAGCGCTGGAATACGGCATGGTCGGCGTCAACACGGGCCTCATTTCGAACGAAGTTGCGCCGTTTGGCGGTGTGAAGCAGTCGGGTCTGGGGCGCGAGGGTTCGACCTACGGAATTGAAGAGTTCACTGAAATCAAATACGTGTGCCTGGGCGGGTTCACCCCAACCTAGGCAAAACGCTCTACTTCACGACGCCACAGATGGCAGCCCTTCGACTTACCGTTACTTGGGTGCGAGAAGCTGCGCCACGATATACCCGGATCCACCACCCAACCCCGGGCCGGGGTGCGTGGAAGCGCCAATCTGAAATACGTTCTTGCACGACGTCCGATGGCCCCGAACACCCTTCGCACCGGCAAATGGCCGCATCCAGAAAAACTGGTCAGGCGAGCACACTCCAGAGTATGGGTCACCCCCCACAAGATTGCAGTTCATGGATTCGAGATCGGCGGGCGAATAAGCACGGCGACCGATAATTGACGCGGACAGGCCAGGCATGACAGTTTCTATGCGTGCCTGGATGCGGTCGGCAACGGCCTCACGCAAAGTCTCGGTCCAGCGCCCATCGGCCGGTGTCTGAATTTCGTTGAGCGCATCTCCCCTGACGCGCGATGGCATCTCTTGCAACTGCAACCACAGAATCCACTTGCCTTCAGGGGCGCGAGACGGATCCACGGCCACTGGTTGCCCTATAGCTATGGTGGAATGGGCGGGAATCAGGCCGTTGTTTGCCTGAACGACCGACATACAGACGTTTTCCATGCTTTCGGTCAGATGCACGAGCGGCAATTTCAGCAGCTCGGGATCGCGCCACGCGGGCGGCGAACTTAGCGCAAAATGAATCTGCATGCAGCCCCGGCCAAAGCGATAAGCGCTGGCACGTTGGCGCAACGCTTCCGGAGCATTGGGCAGCAACTTGTCGTAAAGCTGCGGTGGCGTGACATTGCACACCACGGCCTCGGACGCGTCGTAAGTTGTGCCGCCAGCCAGTACACCCGTCGCGCGTCCCCCCTCGACACGGATGGATTCCACGTCGACACCGGTTTTCACGCTTCCGCCGTGCCTTTCAATAATGGTCTGCAGGCCCTGCACAATATTGCGGCTGCCGCCACGCACCACCGGCATGCCACCCGCCACAACCGCCGCGAATGTCAATTTACCGATCAGGGCGGAACTGGCTTCGTCGGGGCCCAGGCCAGTATGCAGCACCCAGGGGCACATCATGGCGCGCACGATGTCGGACTTCAGCGTGCGTTCGGCCCAGCGCCGATAGGATTCGATGGACTCGGAGCCGAACTCCATCAGGCCGTCGAGGCCGCGCTTGCGCCATTCGGAAAACATCAGGCGCGCCACTTTCCAGCTATAGGGCGAATTGCCCAGCAGGCCAAAAGTAAGGGCTGCATCCTTGCCAAACAACTGGCCAGCCATGGCGCCAAATGCCTGCCCATCGCCGGGCGCAATGCTTTCAATGCGACGTACGGAGTCTTCAATGTCCTGGCGCAGCGCCACCGAGCGGCCATCGGGCATGACAATACCCGTGGTGTAGCCATTGTTAAGGAATTCGACTCCGACGCCAGCGAGATCATCCTTAAGTTCGGGGTAGGCCCCACCAGAGACAAAGAGAGGGTACCAGGACGACATGACCTCGTGCACAAAGCCCGGGAAAAGCTCTTCGGTACGAATGCACCCGCCCGCCACCGCATTGCGCTCGAGCACCAGAACCGATTTGCCCCGTTTGGCCAGCACCGCGGCGCAAACCAGAGAATTCATGCCGCTGCCGACAATAATGACCTGTGTTTTCGACGTACCCATGCCTGTCCTTGCAATCGTTAAGCATTACCCCGTATAGCCCGCCGCGTTCACGCGCCTATATCAAAGCCAGTACACGCAGCGGGCTGCCCGATCCCTTCTGGATTTTGAGTGGCGCTGAAATGATGACCGCACCGGTGGGAGGCAGCTTGTCCAGATTTTTAAGGCACTGCAACCCATACTTGTTGGCACCGTGCATGAACGTGTGGCAGGGATACGGTGTTGGCCAGGAAAAGGCCTGTCCTGCATCGGTGTTGATGGTTTCCACACCAAAGCCGTGCACATTGCGTTCCTTGATAAGCCACTGCACCGTTTCCTGGGTGGGCCCCGGAGTGTGCGCGCCGTCTTCCTTCATGTTGACGTACGACGCGGGGTTACTTACGCGAAGCGACCAGTCAGTACGAAACAGCACCCAGGCGCCTTCGGGAATTTTGCCGTGCTTGCTTTCCCAGTTTTTCAGGTAGTCGACCGTCAGCAGCCAATCGTCGTTCTTGGCGACTTCTTTGCTGGCATCGACGACGACGGCCGGCGCTATGAAGTTTTCAGGCTCGATGGTATCGACCGTGTTGTGGGGGTAATCCTTGCCGGTGACCCAATGTATGGGGGCATCGAAGTGAGTTCCAGTGTGTTCGCCACAGGTGAAATTGTTCCAGTACCACGCCGGGCCGGCCTCGTCATAATGGGAGATGGTTTCCATCTTGAACGCCGTCACCTGGCCGAACTGGGGCGGCAACTGCAGGGGAGGGAAATCGGGCGATAAAACGTGAGTGAGGTCAATGACCTGGAGCTTGCCCTGTGCCAATTGTTCGACTAAAGAAGTAGCTGCGTTGCTCATGAGTGTCTCCATAAATTACAGCGATTAGGGTAACCTGAATTATGCGGGTTTTTCCACTGCGGCAACCCGACTTGCCACACGGTGTTATCCCCCCTTTACAAATTAGTTCCTTTAACCTTAAATTAATACAAGAAAGCCGTTTCCGTCAATCAAACATTACGCACCCAGCGCCGTACCAGCGCGGGGCACCACGACATCGAGGGCGAGATGGTTTCCCAACCAACCACGCAACAATTGGTCGCGGGCCTTTCCCCATATCGGCTCTTTCATTCGAAGGACCTTGACGAAACCCGCAGCAACGTTGGGCGCATTTTCAAGCCTCACGTCTTGGGCATCTGCGGCAAAAGCCAGCGGCTGGATGCCCGGATGGATCACCTTGCCATCGGCGGCATCTCACTTAACCGCCTGCATTACGGTGCCAACGTCAGCATCGAGCCCGAATGCCTGGACGACTTCCTGCTCGTTCAAATGCCGGTCTCGGGCTCGGCGCAAATCCAGTGCGGCCCGCGCAAAATCCTGTCCACACCGTCACGCGCCTCGATCGTTACGCCATCCTTGCCATTGCACATGCGCTGGCAAGGGCAATGCGATCAGCTCATCGTCCGTATCGAACGTCCCACACTTGAAACGGCCTGCGGCGCCCTGCTTGGCCACGCGCTGCCCAGACCGCTCGAATTCGAACTGGGCATGGACCTGCGTCACGGCAACGGCCTGGCTTGGCGGAATCTGGTGCTTTTCCTGGCTAACAGCCAATTCACCAAGAACGCGGCACAGCACGCGCTGCTGGCCGCACAGGTCGAACAGCTGCTCGTTTCGTCGCTACTCTTGGGGCAGCCACATAATTATCGCGACGCGTTGCTGCACACGGCACGCACTCCAGCGCCCAGGCACGTCAAGCAAGCACAGGCCTACATCGCCGAACACTGCGCCGAGCCCATCGGTGTCCACGACATCGCCCGGCACGCCGCCATAAGCGCTCGCAGCCTGTACTCGGGATTCCAGCAATACTGCGGCACAACTCCCATGGCTTACCTGAGGCTCGTGCGACTGCAGCGCGTCCGCCAGGACCTTCTGCAGGCACAGTCAAGCGGCACGCAAACAAGCGTCACTCAAGTGGCTCTGGCGTGGGGTTTCAGTCACTTGGGGCATTTCACTGCCGCCTACCGGCGCCAATTCAAAGAGCTGCCATCCCAAACCCTGCACGGCTAGTCGCCGGCCAGCGCCTCGCTGCCGAGCCCTTGTGACTGGCGCGACCGCTGCCGTTCAAGCAACCGTCTGGTTACCACCTGGTAGTCCTTGGTGTTAGGCGGAAGCAACCACTGCTTGAACCGCGTCAAGCGCCCCACGTCAATGCCGATATCGCTCAGCATCTCGTCAACGTTGTGCATGGAAAATGGGATGATGTTGGTGCCGCGGGCATGCTTGCCTTCAGTGCGCTCTTCCATCCACCTGAGGCGTTTCTGCACATGCGCAAGCCGCTCGTCGTAGGTGGGCAGCTCCAACCCACCCATCAGCAGATTCGCTATCCACAACGCGGCAACCTCTGCGCTGAGCGGGCTGAAGAACGACGAGTTGTAACCACAAAACGACAGATGCGGTACTTCCATGGGATGGATCTGACGATAGAGCTGAAAATTTCCGCGCTCGTCGGTCAGACGCTTCTGAAGTTCTTCGGAAAAGAACGGCACGGTCTGCTTGAAGCCGGTGCCGCAAATAACGAAGTCTGCATAGACAGTGCGGCCGTCGCTCAGCTGGGCAGCGGGCTGGCCCTCTTGGGCAAGCAAGCGCACAATCTCAACTTCCCTGGCCACGGTAGTCGTACCCCGCGCAACCTGCTGATAAAGCTCATCGGTAGCAAGGCTGACGGTGCTGCGCGCGATGCGTTCGAACGAGCCAGGAGGGACCAGACCCAACTTTTTCAACCCCAGCTGGCGCGTCGCAACCGATTGCAGGCTGGAGATCATATTATTGCGCACCGGCTTGCCTACGCCGTGCAGGAAACGCTCAAACCCGCGCAACTCGATATATGGAAACAGACCCTCGCCCAGCCGCGTCAACATCAGATACTTGAAGTTAAGCACATTGAGAATCTTGCGCGGCATTTTCCATATAAGCTCTCGGGCCACGACCGTGGTGGACGCTGCCACCTCACCCACGGCGGCAGCCACGTCGCATGAAGATTTGCCGTACCCCACCACAAGAACATTCTTGCCACGAGCCCGTTCCAAATCGTTGAATTCGGACGTCGCGCACAAAATCCCGCCTGCGGCGCGGAACTCGTCCACGCCCTCATACGGGGGAATGAACGGCTCAGAGAAAATGCCGTTGGCCACGACAAGATGGTCTGCGCTATGTTGAGTGGTCTGTCCACTGCGCACATCGCGCACTGTCAGCGTCCACCCGCTGGTGCCAGCCGGCTCGGCGGCCACGACTTCGGCCTGCAACTGGACCAGCGGGTCCAGATTGAAGTGCTTGGCATACGCCTGCAGGTATTCCTGCACCTGCTGACCCGATGGCCACTCGGGGTAAGACTTGGGCATGGGAAAGTCCGACAGGCTATACGTGTCTTTATCGTTCTGCGTGCGCAGCCCCGGGTAACGGCGGGTGGCACTCCACACGCCCCCGCAATCAGGAGCCTTCTCGAAGACCTTGACATCATGCCCGAACTGCTTGAGCACCTTGGCCGAGCTAAGACCGGCAAAGCCGGCACCGATAATGGCAATTTTCATGGCGACTCTCCTCGGGTCAGTCCATCAAACGGGGGATGGCCGGCACGGCCTGCTCGGGCCCCATGGCCGAATAGCCACCATCGACTGCCAGATCGGCGCCGGTAATGAATGAAGCGTTGGATGAGCAAAGGAACAACACGGCCTGCGCCACTTCTTCGGGGTCACCCACCCGCCCCAGCAAATGATAGGGCGCTGCGACGCTGTCGGTTTTCGCCCGGTTCCCCTTGGAAAGCTCATTCATGATGCGCGACCACGTCCAGCCCGGCGAAACCGAGTTGACGCGTATATGATCAGCGGCCAGATCCATGGCCATGTTACGGGTGAGCTGGGCCATGGCCGCCTTGCTGGCCGGATAGAGCCAGCGCCCCGTCTGGGCCACTTTGGCGCTGATGCTGCTGAAGTTGACGATGGCACCGCCGCCGCGCTTGATCATTTCGGGACGGCAAGCCTTCATCATCATGACGGCGCCAACGACATTGACCCCAAAACTTTCAAGCCAGTCCGCCCGCGTGGACTCGATGCCATCATCAACATAGCTGCACGCCAGATTGACCAGAAAATCGACGCCGCCAAATTTTTCGACGGTGCGGCTTACGCAATGCGCAATCTGGTCGTCATGGCTGATATCTGTCTTGACGAAAAGTGCGCCTTCACCCAATTCACCCGCTAGGCTGGCACCTCCAACCTCGTCAATATCGGCCGCCACCACATGCGTGGAATTCCCGCGCTACCGCCGCGCCAATGATCGTAGACGCGCCAGTCACAATAACGGTTTTACCCTTCAGCCCTTTCATGATGAGTGTCTCCTGTCGAGCATTTTCTATTCATGCCATGGCGTCGCCAGAGCCACGCTATCTGCGCCGCGGCGCTACCCCATCCACGCCATGATGCTTTTCAATAGGCTCCACGGCACTACTATTATGAAGATTTCCACAGGTCAGGCCAGCCGACGCCTGCACACTACTATCCTGAAAGCGCAAAATCCGCCGTCCAATGTGAAACGCCCCCCAAAACCGGAGGTTAATCCGGATCCTGGGGGGCGTTTCACAGAAGAAAGATGGGTATTAAGCCTGTCCCTCGCGCGAAGCGCGGCGACGCTCAAACTCCTGCAGATACCGTTTGCGCAGCCGAATGGACTTGGGAGTCACCTCTACCAACTCGTCGTCGCTGATGAACTCTACCGCGTATTCCAGTGACATTCGGATCGGCGGAACCAGGTCAATGTGCTCGTCCCGGCTGGTGGTGCGGATATTGGTGAGCTTCTTTTCGCGGATCGGATTGACGACCAGATCATTGTCGCGAGTATGAATCCCTATGATCATGCCCTCGTACAGCGGATCACCGGGGCTGACGAACATGCGGCCGCGCTCTTGCAATTTCCACAAGGCATAGGCCACCGCAACGCCATCGTCCTGGCTGATCAGCACACCGTTGCGGCGCTCTCCGACTTCACCTTCGCGCATCGGCGCATAGTCATCGAAAATATGGCTCATGATCCCCGTGCCACGGGTTAGGGTCAGAAACTCGCTTTGAAAGCCGATCAGTCCGCGCGCCGGAATCCGGTATTCCAGCCGAGTGCGGCCACGGCCGTCAGGCTGCATATCCTGCAAATCGCCTTTGCGCCGTCCCAGCTCCTCCATGACAGCACCCTGATTGTTGTCCTCGACGTCCACCGTAAGCAATTCGAAGGGCTCCATACGCACCCCATCGATCTCCTTGAGCAGCACCTGGGGACGGGAGACCGCCAACTCGTAACCTTCGCGACGCATATTCTCGAGCAGAATCGTCAAGTGCAGCTCGCCACGGCCACGCACCTCGAACACCATATCGTCCTTGGTCGGGTTGACCCGCAACGCCACGTTGGATTTCAGCTCGCGATCCAGGCGATCGCGCAATTGACGGCTGGTGACGAACTTGCCTTCACGGCCTGCCAGAGGCGAGGAATTGACCATGAAATTCATCGTCAGCGTCGGTTCGTCGATATGCAGCAGCGGTAGCGCCTCCTGAACGAGCGGGTCCGTAAGCGTGCAGCCAATGCCGATCTCTTCGATGCCATTGATCAGCACGATGTCGCCCGCCTCGGCTTCCTCGACCTGAACACGTTCAAGCCCGTGAAACTGCATGATCTGATTGATGCGACCCTTGGTTGGCTCGCTCCCGGGGCCAAACATGACCGAGACATCCTGACCAGCGCGGACACGTCCGCGATTGACGCGGCCTATACCAATCTTGCCCACATAACTGTTGTAATCCAGCGAGATGATCTGCAGCTGGGTCGCACCCCCCACGTCGTCATGGCGCTGCGGCACATACTTGAGAATGGCGTCGAAAAGCGGGCGCATATTGCCTTCCCGCACATCCGGTTCCATGCTTGCATAGCCATCCAGCCCCGAAGCATAGACCACGGGAAAATCCAGTTGCTCTTCGGTTGCTCCCAGCTTGTCGAACAGATCGAACGTGGCATTGATGACATAGTCGATGCGCGCACCCGGACGATCCACCTTATTGACCACTACAATCGGCTTGAGACCAAGCGCAAGCGCTTTGCGTGTGACGAACCGGGTCTGAGGCATGGGGCCCTCGACCGCATCAACCAACAGCAACACGCCGTCCACCATGGACAGAACGCGCTCCACCTCACCGCCGAAGTCTGCGTGTCCCGGCGTATCGACGATATTGATGTGTGTGCCCTCATACTCGACGGCGCAGTTCTTGGAAAGGATCGTGATGCCACGCTCCCTTTCGATGTCGCCCGAATCCATGACACGCTCGGAAACCTGCTGGTTGTCGCGGAAAGTGCCCGACTGGCGCAGCAACTGGTCCACCAGCGTAGTCTTCCCATGGTCAACGTGAGCAATGATTGCCACATTGCGCAAAGCGCGATTCATAATTCGTCCTTTAATTTGAAACCTGCCGGCAAGAGGTCGGCAGGCACGGCATCCAGTGCCAATAAGGTGGTCTGAGGCGCAGGCATGGCCTGCAGGTCGTCCAGGGCTATTCCGTCCTTCAGGTCGAATGGCCCGGCCTTGGTTCGCCGCAGGGTCGTCAGATGCGCCCCACAGCCAAGCTGACGGCCAATATCCTGCGCCAGCGTCCGGATATACGTCCCTTTACTGCAATGCACCAGAACCTGGGCTTCCCGCCCGGTGAAACTTTGTATCTCAAGCTGATGAATAGTCAGCCGCCGTGCGGGCCGCTCCAGTTCTATCCCCTGGCGCGCGTATTCGTACAATGGCTTGCCGTCGCGCTTGAGCGCGGAATACATGGGCGGAATCTGGTCGATTTCGCCCCGAAAACTATTCAGCACATGTTCCAGGGCCTCACGCGTCACGCCCTCAAACGCCGGTGGCGCCTGGAACACCGTCAATCCAGTCAGATCGCCTGTATCGGTTTCTTCGCCGAAACGCATCGTCGCCAGATAGGTCTTGTCGGCATTGAGCATGTTGCCCGAGATCTTCGTGGCACGACCAAAACAACACACCAGCAGCCCACTTGCGAAAGGATCAAGCGTACCCGTATGCCCGGCTTTGCGCGCATTCAGCGTACGCTTGGCGCGCTGCAGGGCATGATTGCTGGACAAGCCTTCAGGCTTGTCCAGCAACAGGACACCGTCAAGCATCTGCCCGCTTCGGGAGGCCATCGTTCGCTCTCTTCAATAAAATAAAAACGACAACCGCTCAGAGCCGTTCGTCGGGATCATCGTCTGCGGAAGCCGCAGGGTATATTTGCGGTCGGTTGGCCCGGTCAATGATTTGGGACAACTCAATGCCTCGAGCCAGTTGTTCATCATGAATGAAACGCAGCGTCGGCACAGTATGAATATGTAAAAGCTTGAACAGCAATGAATGCAGCCAGCCTGCTTTTTCGTTGAGGGCAGCCGCCGCCACAGCCGGCTCGGCGCCCAGGACCGAAAAATACACTTTGGCGTGCGCATAGTCGGCTGACAGATCGACGCCGGTAAGCGTGACCAGACCCGCACGCGAAGTATCTACCTCACGTTGGATAAGCCCGGCCAGATCCTTTTGGATCTGATCGGCCAGCCGGGTGTTGCGCCCCGGATTCGATGCGGACTTGCGACGTCCCATAGTTTTAAAGCGTCCGGGCGATTTCTTTGATTTCGAAAATCTCAAGCTGATCGCCGACCTGGATATCGTTGTTCCCCTTGAGGGTGATACCGCAGTCAAACCCAGACTTGACCTCTTTGACATCGTCCTTGAACCGGCGCAGCGAATCGAGATAACCGGTCCAGTGCACGACGTGATCGCGCAACAGCCGTACCTGCGAATCACGCCGCACAACACCATCGGTGACCATGCAACCGGCAATATTACCGACCCGCGAAACCACGAAGATCTCGCGAATCTCGACCGTGCCAATGACCTCTTCGCGTTTCTCGGGGGCCAGCATGCCCGACATGGCGCTGCGCACATCGTCGATGGCATCATAAATGATGTTGTAGTAGCGCAAGTCAATGCCGTTGTGTTCGGCCAGCTTCTTGGCGCTTTGCTCGGCCCGCACATTGAACCCGATGACGACGGCGTGCGATGCAATGGCAAGGTTCACGTCGCTTTCGGAAATGCCCCCGACGGCAGCATGTACAACCTGCACGCGGACCTCATCGGTGGACAGTTTGACCAGTGACTGTACCAGTGCTTCCTGCGAACCCTGAACATCAGCCTTGACAATGAGCGCCAGGGTTTGAGCACCCTCACCGGCGCTATCGAACATGGATTCAAGCTTGGCTGCCTGCTGGCGCGCGAGCTTCACGTCACGGAACTTGCCCTGACGGAACAAGGCAATTTCACGGGCCTTGCGCTCGTCGGCCATGCCGATGACTTCGTCACCCGCAGCCGGAACCTCGGTAAGTCCTTGAACCTCGACCGGTGTGGAGGGCCCAGCCGAAGTGATGGGCTTGCCATTCTCGTTGAGCATGGCACGCACCCTGCCATAGCTGGCTCCTGCCAGCACCGCGTCACCACGCGACAACGTGCCGCTTTGAACCAGAATTGTCGCAACCGGGCCGCGGCCCTTATCCAGACGTGCCTCGATGACGATACCTTTGGCGGGCGCATCGACCGGCGCCTTGAGCTCGAGCATCTCGGCCTGCAGCAGCACATTTTCCAGCAGCGTGTCGATGCCTTCACCAGTTTTGGCCGACACCGGCACAAAGGGGACGTCGCCACCATACTGCTCGGGCACGACCTCTTCGGCGACGAGCTCTTGCTTGACCCGTTCGGGGTTGGCGTCGGGCTTGTCTATCTTGTTGATGGCCACCACCAGCGGCACACCGGCCGCCTTGGCATGATGAATGGCCTCGCGGGTTTGTGGCATGACGCCATCGTCGGCTGCCACAACCAGAATGACGATATCCGTTGCCTGGGCGCCGCGCGCCCGCATGGCGGTAAATGCCTCGTGGCCCGGAGTATCAAGAAACGTGACCACACCGCGACCCGTCTTGACGCTGTACGCGCCAATATGCTGCGTAATGCCACCGGCTTCACCAGAGGCAACCTTGGCACGGCGTATGTAATCAAGCAACGACGTCTTGCCGTGATCGACGTGGCCCATGACGGTGACCACCGGTGCACGCGGCAGGGCTTCGGCTTCCGAGGTCTCGCCCTCGGGGTTGTCCAGAAAGGCTTCCGGGTCGTCGAGCTTGGCCGCGATAGCCGTATGGCCCAATTCTTCGACCACGATCATGGCTGTTTCCTGATCGAGCACCTGATTGATCGTGACCATCTGACCAAGCTTCATCAAGTGCTTGATGACCTCGGCCGCCTTGACAGACATTTTGTGCGCAAGATCTGCCACACTGATTGTTTCGGGAACATGCACTTCACGCGCAATGAATTCGACCACTTGCGGCTCTTTGTGCTCGGGCTGGGCATGCCTGCCGCCGCGTCCGCCCTTGCTGCCCTTGCCCGCCTTTCCCGACGTGCGCCAGCCATCGCGGCTGGGGCTGCTGGAAGGCGCGTCAACACGAGAAGCCGGCTTCTTGCGCGTGCCATCATCGCTCCAGGACGAGATCTCGCCCTTCTTCTTGACATCGGATGCGCCCGCCTTGGCGTCTTTCTTGCTGGCAGGCTTACCCGCGGGCTTGTGTAAGGTACCCGACAAATTGCTGGCGTCCTCGGGCTCTGCCGCCTTCAAGACCTTGCGAGGGCGGCTCAACATTTGACGTAACGCCGCAGCCTCGGCCTCGGCCGCCTTGCGGGCGCGTTCACGCGCTTCGGTAGCGGTACTGGAAGTAGGCGTGGCCAGACCTTTGACCTTGGTGGTTTTACGAACGGCAGCGCCAGGCGCTGCCCGTTTGGCAACTGGCGCGGCAGGCTCAGGCTGAGCTGGCGTGGGCGCTTCCTGTTCGGGCTGATGCTGGGCCACAACAGGCTCGTCGTGCGCAGCAACCTGACCATCGTCAGCCTTGGTCCCTGCAGGAACTGAAGCCTCTTCTGCGTGAGCGGGATTTTCGTCGGCCACTTGGGACGGCTCTTCGACGGCAGGCTCAACGCTGGTGGGTGCAACGGCAGGTGCAGATTCTTCGGCGGCGGGCGCGGCAGCAGCAGCAGCAGGGGTGGAGGCAGGAGCGGGATCAACGACATCGTCCGGCTGGGCGGCAACAGGTGATTCAGCCGCAGTCTCGGGGACTGCCGGCGTCTCGGGTGCCGCTGGAGGAGCAGTGGCCTCCGTCGGCACTGTTGGTACGCCAGCAGGCTGAGGCGCTGCGCTTTGTGCGCCGGCCACGGTGCTTTCTGCCGATGCGGCAGCCTTGGCGGCATCAGCCGCCAGTTCTGCCGGATCACGCTTGACAAATACACGCTTCTTGCGCACTTCGACCGGAATGGTTCGTGAACGACCAGACCCGTCGGCCTGACGGATCTCGGATGTCTTGCGGCGAGTCAACGTGATTTTCTGACCATCGGACCCACCGTGAGAACGGCGCAACGATTCAAGCAGCCGCGCCTTGTCCGCGTCGGTGACATCCGCGTCAACCGACTTGATTTCAACGCCGGCTGCACGGAGCTGCTCCAGCAATACATCCGCGGGCATTTTAAGCTCGATTGCAAACTGGGCGACGGTGTTACTCGACATTCTCGACTCTCTCTTCCTTGCAACTGCTATTTTCGGTGAACCTGGCCTGGGCGACGCATGGATCGGGGGTCAGGCTTCGTCGTCAAACCAATGAGCGCGGGCGCGCATGATTATATCGCTGGCCACCTGCTCATCCAGCCCCGTAATCTCGCACAACTCGTCGGTTGCCAGCTCGGCCAGCTCATCCAATGTAAATACACCGTGCGCCGACAACTTGACCACCAATTCGGGAGTTATCCCTTCAAGATCAAGCAAAGCCTGATCGGTTTTCCGGACACGCTCTTCGTTGGCAATGGCCTCGGTCAGCAACGCGTTGCGGGCGCGCGTACGCAGCTCATTGACAGTGTCTTCGTCGAACGACTCGATCTCGAGCAGTTCCTGCAAAGGCACGTAGGCAACTTCTTCCAACCCCGTGAAGCCTTCATCAATAAGGATATCGGCCACTTCTTCATCAACATCCAGTTTGCTGATGAACGTCTGGCGCAACCCGGTACGTTCCTCGTCCTGACGATTCTGGCTTTCCTCGGGCGTCATGATGTTGATCTGCCACTTGGTCAGCTCGGACGCAAGACGCACATTCTGACCACGAGCACCAATGGCCTTAGGCAGATTCTCGGCATCGACCACAACGTCCATAGCGTGCTTGTCTTCGTCGACGACGATGGACTCGACATGGGCTGGTGCCAGAGCGCCAATGACGAACTCGGCCGGATCTTCGGCCCACAGGACGATATCGACCTGCTCGCCACCGAGCTCGTTACGCACGGCAGTAACACGCGACCCACGCATACCCACGCAGGTGCCGATGGGGTCGATGCGTTTATCGTACGCCACAACGGCAATCTTGGCACGCACACCGGGATCGCGGGCGGCCGCCTTGATTTCAAGCAGACCCTGCTCAATTTCGGGAACCTCGTTCTCGAACAGCTGGCGGATGAATTCGGAGGCGGTACGCGACAGGATGACCTGCTGGCCGCGTGCTGTGTGATCTATCTTCAAAACCCAGGCGCGAATGCGATCACCCACGCGAATGTTTTCCTTGGGAATCATCTCGGAGCGTGGCAGACGAGCTTCGACCTTGCCCGTTTCGAGAATGGCATCGCCCTTGTCCATGCGCTTGACCGTACCCGAAATTATGGTCTCGCCGCGATCAAGGAAGTCGTTCAGCACCTGCTCGCGCTCGGCGTCACGAATCCGTTGCAAAATAGCCTGCTTGGCTGCCTGAGCACCGATGCGGCCGAACTCGACAGGCTCAAGAGGCTCTTCAATGTACTCGCCCACCTCGATTCCGGGCACGATTTCCTGCGCCTCGGAACAGAGCTCCTGCTGGTCGGGCTCCTGCAGCCCCGCTTCGTCAGGCACAACAAGCCAACGGCGAAAGCCCTCGTGCTCGCCGGTAGTGCGATCGACGGAAACGCGAATATCGGCGTCTTCCTTGAAACGTTTTTTCATGGCGGATGCCAGCGCGCTTTCCAGGGCGCCAAATACCACCTCGCGCTCCACATTTTTTTCACGCGCTAGCGCGTCAACCAACAGAAGAATTTCGCGACTCATCGCTTTTTACCCTTGAAATCAAGAACGGGATCCAGTTTGGCTCGATCAATGCCATCGACAGTAAAGTTCAGTACCTCAACCTCACTTGTCCTGGCGTCGGATTCGAGCTCGAGGCCAAATACAGAATCAGGTGCGGCGCCACCAGCCATAATGCTTGCCGGCACGCGCAACACACCTGTATACACCTTGCGATTATTGACGGCTTCACGCAGCCGGATTTCGATGCGTTCATTGTTGAAGCGCAAGAAATCCGCAACTTGTTTCAATGGACGGTCAATGCCCGGCGACCCAACCTCGAGGCGCTTGTAATCAATATTTTCTACTTCAAACACGCGCGACAGCTGCCTGGACACTTGCTCGCAATCTTCTATCCGCACTCCGTCAGGGCGATCGATAGTAACGCGCAGCAGCCCGAGGGGCGCGCGCTCCACATCCACCAGCTCGATATCCATGCCTGCCAATGCCTGTTGTGTCAATGCGAATATGTCTGCCATAAGCTCAAAAAAAAAGGGCTGCGCACGGCCCAGCCCATCATTACCGCGCCCAGCAGCCGTACCAGCGCCAACAAAAACAGCATACCCACCCGTTTCGCCTGGCCGTTAAAACCGCAAGGCGCATCCGAAAATGCGCCGCTGTACGTGTTCTGGTCGATAAGCTACAGCGACAATCTACCTGTATGCCAAAACGCAAAAGGCATAAAAAGCACACAACACATACAACTGTAGAACTCGCTATTCTAGCAGATTTTCACGAAAAGACGTGACAAGTCACCAGCTTACATACCAAAAAGGCCGCGCGGAGCCTGATGGAACCAATGCTCGGACCCGCGCAAAGATGCGCAAAGGACCGGCCACCTGACTTCAGCCGCGCCCCTTGCCGCCCAGAAAAGCCAGGCGAGACTCGTGCGCCGAGGCGCCGCGAGGCTGCCAATCATCATCATTGCGATTGGGCGCTTTACCGCCATTGTTGCCGGTACGCGGCCTAGCAGCCTTGTTGCCCTTGGGACCATTTCCACGGGTGCCCTTGCGCGCACCACCACGCGGCCCGCCGCGATTGGCGTCGGGCTGAGGCTGGCTGTCGCCACGAGAACCCCGCGCGCCCGCCCTTTTGCCCTTGCCGCCGTCAGGATGACCATTGGCCAGGCCGCCACTGAACATAACCCCGGTTCCAAATGGGTCGGAGGGGAACGCCTGATTAGCCACCGACGGCCTTCCTATGCGTCCACCGGACAGCTTTCCGCGGCGGCTGATCTTCGCGCCATTCAGGCCGTTGCGCTCCATGGTGCCGAACCCCGGCGGCAAGGCGCTGTCATGCGACAACGGCTGACTTACCACACGCCTGCCATGGCGGCCGTCCTCGTCATCATCGTCGTGCAACAAACCCAGTTGCACCATCAGGGCGGTCACAAGCGTGCCATCCAGCTCTTCCCAACGGCCGCGCCGCAAATTGCGGGGCAGGACCACCTCGCCAAAACGCGTACGGATCAAGCGGCTGACGGTGACACCCACCGCTTCGAACAGGCGGCGAACCTCGCGGTTGCGTCCTTCGTGCAGCGTAACGCGGTACCAGCGATTACTGCCTTCGCCCCCCAGATACTCAAACGAATCGAACTTCGCAGTGCCATCTTCAAGTTCAACGCCGTCACGCAGCTGAGCCTGCTGTTCCTCACCCAGTTCACCCAACACCCGCACCGCATATTCACGTTCTGCCCCATAACGCGGATGCATGAGCCGATTCGCCAGATCACCCGATGTGGTCAGCACAAGCAGCCCCTCGGTATTCAGGTCGAGCCGGCCAACTGACAACCACTTGCCGACCCTCATCTTTGGCAACCTGGCAAAGACCGTGGCACGCCCGGCAGGATCGTCGTGACTGACGATCTCGCCCGCAGGTTTGTGGTAAAGAATGATGCGGGGCGGCTTGGATGTGTTCAGGCGCGCGACCGGACGGCCGTTGACCTTGACGAGATCCTTGACGCCGACCCGCTGGCCAATGTGGGCGGGCTCGCCATTCACCGACACCCGGCCAGCGATGATAAGTTCTTCCATCTCGCGCCGCGAACCAATGCCCGCCTCGGCCAACACCTTGTGCAACTTCGGATTCACCGCATCGCTGTTCAGGTATTTGCCCAACCTCTGTTCGATTTTGTCGGCGCTGTCGAGATAGGCAAGAGCCTGCTCCGCCTCTTTCTCGGCACCGGGATTCTGGGCGGGCACCTGATCGTACGTCTGCTTCCTGCCATGCCGCGCATTCCGATTCTGCCGGCCGCGTGGCACGTTGGGCCCACCAGAGTGGCCCTGCAGCCCGTCTTGCGCCACCTGCTGCGGCTGGCCGGGATTTCGTGACTTGCGGCCACTCCTTGTGGACGGTTGCTGCATATTCGTGCCCGCTTCGCCCACAGGCTGGGCATCGGTCGCGGCACCGGCCGCGGCATCATCACCCCGACGGCGACGAAAGGGCGTCCTCAGCTTGCGACCGCGTCGCGCAGGCGTTGAGCCCGCCTCGGCATCGCCGCCAGAGGGAGCGTCGTAACCACCTACCGCCGGTACACCAACCAAGGGCGTCCCGTCTTCATTTGTTCCAGTCATATTTGTAAAGCACTCCGTATCATTCTGTCCTGCCGATGAAAAACATCAACTGTTCTTGTCGCTTATGTCGCCCACGTGCGCGCTCTGCCCAAGGCCAGCCGCGCGCACACCTGGCGACCCATCCTGTGCCGCGTCGTCCTGTTCTGTCGCCTCATCGCGTTCTGCTGTGGCGTCTTGTTCTGCTGCGACGTCTTGTCCCGCCGTGTCGGCTTGTCCCGCCGCGTCATCTCGTTCTATCGCGTCATCTTGTTCCGCTGCGACGTCTTTTCCTATCGCGTCGTCGCGTTGTGTTGCGTTACTTGGTACAGCCTCACCAGAAACGACCACGTCCTGCACGGCACCCTCCGGCTCAACCTCGCCTTGCGCCGACCCGCCAGGAGGCAATTCTTCAAGCTCAAGCCCGGCCAGTGCGGCAACAGCGGCCTGCGACTCCAGCGCCGGAAGCTCGTCAAGCGCCCGCAGGCCAAGATCGTCGAGAAACTGGCGCGTCGTACCGAACAGCGCCGGGCGCCCCGGGGCGTCACGGTGCCCAAGCTGTTCTATCCAGCCGCGGTCCTCAAGTGTCTTGACGATCTGCGACGAAACCGACACTCCTCGAATATCTTCAATATCCCCACGCGTAACAGGCTGACGCCAAGCAATGATGGCCAGCGTCTCGAGGACGGCGCGCGAATACCTCGGTGGCTTTTCCGGGTTCAGGCGTTCAAGGTAACGCTGCATCTGCGGACGACTTTGAAACCGCCATCCGCCAGCAAGGCTGACCAGTTCCAGCCCCCGTTCAGACCAATCGCCCTGCAGCATGGCAAGGTGGCTTCTTAAATCATCTTCCGAAACATCTTCCTGGGCGAATAATCGACCCAGCTCCGCAAGCGACATAGGTTGATCGGCACACAGCAGTGCAGCTTCCAGCACTCGGACGGTTTCAGTGTCTGTCATCTGTTACGCGGCAGCGTGCTGCCATTGCAAGGGTCAGGGATGTAGTGTATAGTTTCATTCTTTCAGGCGCGGGGTGGAGCAGTCTGGCAGCTCGTCGGGCTCATAACCCGAAGGTCGTAGGTTCAAATCCTGCCCCCGCAACCAATACCCAACTTAGCTGGCCAATTTGCACAATGCAATTGGTCAGTTTTCGTTTGTGTCCGCACAAGTGTTGAACAAAACGGTGCCAGCCAAAGCGCGCGGCGGGCCTTTGCACGAACGTCTTTTGCGAATTCGCCAAAGGGGCTGCGTGCGAGTAGGGCACGCAGCAATTGATTGGCCGGGACATTCAACCCTGCGGCAACCGCAAGCCCACCACCAACGTTCCTGACAAGATCAAAGCCAGCCGCGCCACCACCGGCAACCGTGGCAACACTAGGAAAAACGGTTGGGCATGCAGCACCACAACCCGCTTCAGGACAGGCACTTTGCATCGGGACAAACTGATATAAGGCTCGGATATTGGGCATCTGTATGTTTGGAATCCGGGTCACAGAACCCGGCTGGGCACGCCACATTTCAACGATCTTCCGGCCTTCGAGCCTGCGGCTTAAATGGCCCGAAACACCCGCGTATAAGTGTGCCATGCGCTCCACATGATTCTTTGGGGCAAGCCAATGGGCTCAGTCTGAGCCGCCTCGCTGCCACACAAAGCAACCTTGCATGCGGTGTGAAGCTGTCTTAAAAAGTTTTAACTCTGATTGCCGCGGCCGGCGAAACAGAACCCCTCCGGACACAACCGGGAGGCGCTTGCCAACGGTATTTCGTTGGATGAGAATAGCCTTTACTAACCGTTGGGTTGCCGGGCCGCAGTGTTTGACCGTGGTCCACACACTAAGCGCTACCACTGCCCAGCCACACTCTCGTTTATTGGCGCTATTACACCACTACCGGGCCAGCAATGCAACCACTGGCCCACAATCCGGGCCCACCGGCACATCAACTGTATCAATCCAGCACTTACCGAAACCAGGCACACCAATTTTGTCCGAAACTTTTTCAATCTCCCGCAAACTTGCCGACATAGACGCAACACAATGGAACCGCCTTGTGGGTCGCCATCCTCTTGTCCGCCACGAGTTTCTCGTGGCGCTGGATGAAACCGGATGCGCCGTGGCAAAAACGGGCTGGGCCCCGCACTATCTGTTATTGCACCGCGACGGTCAGCTCGCCGCCGCCATGCCGCTGTATCTGAAGTCACACTCGCGCGGTGAATACGTATTCGATTCAGGCTGGGCCCGCGCGTTCATGCAACACGGCCTGGAATACTACCCGAAACTGCTTGATGCCATTCCGTTCACGCCCGTACCCGGTCCGCGCCTGCTGGCGCGCACACACGAAGACCGGGTGAAACTCGCACGCCATGCCATTGAACTGACTGACCAGAACCAACTATCCTCGCTGCATATTCTGTTTCCCACCGACGAGGACTGCGCCGCGCTACGCGAAGCAGGTTTCATGTTTCGTGAAAACGTCCAATTCCACTGGCATAACCAGGGGTACGCCGATCTGGACGAATACCTGTCGGGCATGAACCAGCAGAAACGCAAGAAACTCAGACAGGATCAAAAAAAAGTGCAGCGGGCGGGCGTCACCTTTCGCTGGTTGCAGGGCGATGAAATCGACGCCACGGCCCTGGCATTTTTTTACGAATGCTATTGCCGCACCTACTACGAACACGGCAACGCTCCGTACCTGAACATGGAGTTCTTCAATTGTCTGCGGCAAACCATGACCGACACGATGGTTCTGGTGGTGGCCGAGCAAAAAGAAGAGCCCGTAGCCTGCGCACTGAATCTGCGCGGCGCGGACAGACTGTATGGGCGCTACTGGGGCTGCACACGATTCATCTCGGGTCTGCATTTCGAAACCTGCTATATGCAGGCCATCGAATTTTGCATCCGGCATGGCCTTGCCGCATTCGAAGGCGGAGCGCAAGGCGAACACAAGCTATCGCGCGGCATGCTGCCGGTAAAAACGTATTCCGCGCACTGGATACGAGACAAACGCTACGCCCAGGCCATCGCCGATTTTCTCGAGCAGGAAACTTCCGCCGTGGACAACTATGTCGAGGTGCTGGAAGAGCACAGCCCCTTCAAGGCCATGAGGCCAGAAAGCTGAACGCCTGTCGTCGCGCCTACCAAACGGCAAAGAACATATACCACGCCGCGCAAAAAGGCAGCAGCCCCAGCGTCACTACAAAGGTGGCCGCCAATTGTGCGCCTTTGTATGCCCGGCGCTTGCCGATAATGCGCCACACCAGACGCAGGCTCCACGCCAGGGCAAGACCCATGATGATGAAGCGCACACTCGTTGCCCAGTACACAGGCATGCCTTCATTTTTAAGCAGAGTAAGCGTGGTTGCCGACAAACCAAGGAAAACACCAGCACCAGCTGCGGGGATCAGGCCCTGTGCCAGCCTGTGCACGCCAGGGCGGCCGAACTTTCCGATCCACGCTGGCCCAACACGCTTCTTGCGCTGACTTTCGCTTCGCACCCCGGGCAACAGACAATCCGCCAGCCACAACGCAATGTACAAGGGCCCACCCACGACAACGGCCGCGCCGAAAATAAACAGTAATATGCCCGCACCATCAAGCCACGAGAAGCTGTCGTTCACTTCAGGATAGTGGGTAAGAATGAACCACGGCGCATTTTGCGCCAGTGGCCAGTAGATATTGTGGTCCACCAGCCAGGTTGCGCTGACCTGCTTGACCATCACAAACCAGGGGCTGGCACTCCAGAGAAAAGCCCCTACGGCAATCCCCATGAGGCCAAATATGATCAACGCCGTCTGCCAGCCGTCACCCGTGGCAATGTGTACGATCTCTTCTTCGGGAGACCGCGGCGTCAGATGGATTGCTCCACGATAGTCGCTGCAGCGGCCGCACATATGACAATCACCGGCGCCCTTCATATTGCGCAAAGGCAGCAGTGGCGCACAGTTGATGCCCTCGATCCGGCGTGTCGGGTTGCGCCAGGCTTCTTCATCGACCTTGTAGTGCAACGGCGCCAGCTTGGCCAGAAGGTTGAATACCCCATTCACGGGGCACAGGTATTTGCACCAGACTCGCTTGTTACGGCCGTAAAGCCAGCCAATGACCAGCGCCCCAGCGGTGGAACCACCAAGGACGGCCATCACAGCCCAGGGGTACTGGTACACGCTGACCAATTGCCCATAGATGGTCGTCATCGAAAATGCCACGAATGGCCAGCCGCCCCAGCGTATCCATTTGGGAATCGCCGCACCCCGTCCATGCTCACTGGCCCATTCGGTCAACATGCCCTCGGGGCAAAACAACCCACACCAGGCACGCCCCAGCAAAGGGATGGAAACCAGCACAAACGGCCACCAGACGCCCCAGAACGCAAACTGCGCCATGATGGTCAGATTGTTGAAAATGGAAGCCGTGCGGTCTGGCAAGGGCAGTAGTGCCGGAACGATCAGCAGGAACAAGTAGAAGAACACAATGCACCACTGCACCTTGCGCAGCAGCGGTGCATGATCGCGCAGGAAATCGGCGGTACTGTTGGCAGCCTTGCCCAAAGCCATGTTCATGATGCTAAGACGCCGCCACCGTGGAAGCCCGCGAGGTTTGGGTAAATCTGGCGCCGGTCCGATTCAGCAACACGAACACAACCGCCCAGTAGGCCAACCAGACCAGTAATACCGACAGCGCCGGATAAGCGCGATAACCTGCGAAATCGGCCAGAATCTTGCCCACGCCACGACTGCCATCCAACAGCCAGGAACTGTTCCAGATTGGATCCACCAGCGTTGGCAGGACGTCAAGTGAGATGAGGTGATCCAGGCCATTGACCAGCAGCGCGCTTGCCAGAAGCAGCAACAGTGCCTCGGTAAGTTTGAAGAAGCGACGCCAGGTGATGAATTTTCCACCCAGTTGCAAGATCCAGAACGTAAGTAGCGCCAGGGCGAAACCCACAGCGCCAGCCAGCGCCAGGCTCCAGGCCTGCGCAGCGGTTTCACCCGACGCGATCATGCCGTACAGGAACACCACCGTTTCACTGCCTTCTCGGGCAACCGCGATCATGACAAGCAGCAGCAGGCCCCACCAGTTGGACCCTTTCACCTGCTGGGCGGCTCCCCTTTCAAGTTCGTGCCTGAGCGAGCGGCCACGTTGCCGCATCCATAGAACCATCTGCACAACCAGCGCACAAGCGACAAGTCCCATAATGGCCTGGAACCATTCCTGCCCATTGTCCGAGAGCCACGAAGAGACTCCCAACAGGACCAACGCCAGCGCGCCAGCCAAGGCCAGCCCCGCGGCGACTCCACCCCACAACCAGCGCAGCCCCCTGTGTCCATCGGATGTGGCACTTAGCCAGCTATACAAAATACCGACAACGAGCAGTGCCTCGACACTTTCCCGCCACACAATAAAAGCCACTTGTTCCATGATGCCTTACCCTGCTTAAGATTGTGGCAGTGAAGCCCCCACCCTACTTGACGACCAGCGTTCCTTTGACATCCGGATGAAAATCATCAAAGAACGGATACTCGCCCGGCCTGGAAACCTTGATGACAACGAACGACGTCACACCCGGACCCAGGACTTTCTCCTTACGCAACGGCAGGCTTTCGAATTCCACCGGCTCGTGGCTTTCGTTGACCAGGATCAGTTTGAACCTGCCCGCCGGCACTTCAAGACGCGCAGGGTCAAATGCACCACCCGCCTTGAAGGTAAGCGTGTACGTCGGTAGTTCGTCGGCCTGGACCGTTGCACTACTCAGGCTCAATGCCAGACACAACATCAGCCCCGAAAGTCCGGACCACCGCATGCCTAGTAACCGCCCTTCTTGCCCGTGCCGGCATATACGAAATCATAATTAACACTGAACGGTTTGAACCAGTCGGCCACACCAGTTTCCTTATCGATATGACGGCCGAAGTGATTCATCGGATTAGCCGTTGGTGGCGACACGGTGAACGTCAGCGCGTACCGGCCAGGTCCTTCAAGCTTGAGGTTGTCGCCATAATGCGGGCCATCATTGGCCACCATTGGCATGAGCGGCCCTTTTTGCACCTTGTCACTGCCAGCCTTCTGCACCTGATACGTTATGACCAGATACGGCATCCATGCCCCTTCGGAAAAGCCGTTGGCATTGTCGGCAAGCGCGTGGATATCGGCTTCAAGATGAATGTCGGAATCTTTGGCAGCACGCATCATTCCCGGGGGATCCATTTCAATGGGCTGCAGATACACAGCCGCAACTTCCATGCCCGCATGCCCGGACGGTTTGCCTATGGGGTATTCGGCAGCTTGCACCGCCACGGCAACACCAATACTCAGTACTGCCGTCGCCAGCAATCGTTTCATCATTTTCCAAACCCTTCGGATAAATCCTGCAAGCCAGACGTGGCCACGCACACCACCCACTGCAGCGTCAGGCCAAGCGCGAAGCTGAATTTTGTAAACACAAACAAGACTAATTCTTATTAATTTAACACAAGACTTTGATGGCTGTTCGGATTCGACAGACAAAATTTTTCGCGACGACAGAATACAACACTTGCGAAAGCTGCGTCCCGAGTACCCGGCCTATTTGTCTTTGTGATCGTCCGTCGGCGCGGCGCCGAAGGGAAACGCGGAAAACATGGAGCGGGCCTGGTCGTGCATCTGATCCTGCATTTTCACGAACAGGTTTTTGCTTTGATCGATGTAATTATTCATCATGTTCTGAATCATGGGCGTCTGAACATTCATGAATTGCGCCCATGTTTCGGGGCCAAGCTGATTGCCATACACACCCTGTTCGGCCATGCGTTCCTGAATTTCGATAAACGCCGCGATGTTTTTTTCAAGAAAGGTACCCATGATGCCCTGCATGGAATGCCCATAGAAACGAATAATCTGGGCCAGGGCGACAGAAGAAAACATAGGTACCCCACCGCTTTCTTCCTCAAGAATGATCTGAAGGAGAATACTGCGCGTCAGGTCTTCGGACGACTTGGCGTCAACCACCTGAAAGGCCTCGTTCTCGAGCACCAGATGTTTGACATCGGCCAAGGTAATGTACGAGCTTGTTTTAGTGTCGTACAGACGACGATTGGGATACTTTTTTATTAACCGCCCGGTAGCGGAAGGTGCTTGTGTCATGAATTTAGCCAAGTGCGTAATAAAACCAGAATGGGCAGGTTCACGCCCACGAAAACCCCAGCGCTACCTCAAAAACCCCGGTCAAACCGAGGCCTGCTTCTTGCCAACCCTCACAACTATAAGCATACAAAGGAATATTTGCAAAACCAATACTTTTCCCAGAGCGCCAAGGACGCCCCGGGAATGAGACTGCCTAACCCATGTGCAAACCACCGTTCAGTGAAAAGTCGGCGCCCGTTGCAAAGCCGGAGTCGTCCGAAGCCAGCCACGCCACCATTGAGCCAATTTCTTCAGGCGTGCCAAGTCGCTTGACGGGAATGGTGCCCACTATTTTTTCAAGTACGTCCGGCCGTATGGCCCGCACCATTTCCGTACCAATATACCCCGGCGAAATCGTATTGACCGTAACCCCCTTGCTGGCGACTTCCTGAGCCAGCGCCATGGTGAACCCGTGAATGCCGGCCTTGGCCGTAGAGTAATTGGTTTGCCCGAACTGCCCCTTTTGCCCATTGACCGAACTGATATTGACAATACGCCCCCACTGCCGATCGACCATCCCATCAATGACCTGCTTGGTGACATTGAAAAGGCTGTTCAGGTTGGTATCGATAACGGCGTGCCAATCGTCAAGGGACATTTTCCGAAAGACGCCATCACGTGTGATGCCTGCATTGTTGATAAGCACATCGACCGGGCCGAGATCTTTGACGACCTTGGCAAAGGCATCGACGGTGGACTGCCAGTCGGCCACATTACCCACGGAGGCATGAAACTTGTAGCCCAGTGCACTTTGCTCGCCAAGCCACTGGTTAAAGTCGCGACTAGGCCCGCAACCAGCGACGACGGTATACCCCTCTTTTGCCAGACGCTGACATATCGCGGTTCCGATACCGCCCATCCCACCTGTCACATAAGCCAACTTTCCACTCATTTCACTCTCCTCGACTGAGTTGCCACCTTTTCCACGGCCAACCATAAAACCTGCTGCGCATCCGGCTGCCGAGCCGCTGGATGCGCCACCCCTTACACCGCCCGCACCTTGACGTACCCGCCAGGTGCCGCCTCTACAGGTTTGAAACGCGCATTACCCAGTTTGGTGGGTGCGCGCACAAGCTCGCCGGAATGGGCCGCCAGCCAGGCCGACCAGTCGGGCCACCAACTGCCCGGCTGCTGAACGGCATTGGCCAGCCACGCTTCGGGGTCGCCTGGAAGCGTGGCATCGACGCCCTTTTGCCCGGCGACCCAATAATGCCGCCGCTTTTTCGCTGGCGGGTTGATAACCCCCGCTATGTGGCCGGACGCGCCCAGAACAAAACGGGTCGGCCCCCGCAAGACAGCGTTGGAAGCGTACGCCGCATGCCAGGGAACAATGTGGTCGTCACGCGAGCCGTAGACATAGGCAGGCATGGACAGCGAGGTCAGGTCCAGCGGAACCCCGCCCATCACTACCCGTCCCGGCTCTTTCAGGTTGTTCTCGAGATAAGTATTGCGGAAATACCAGGTAAAAAATGGCCCTGGAAGATTGGTGCCATCAGCATTCCAAAACAGAAGATCGAAGGCGGGCGGCGACTTGCCCTTGAGATAATTGCCCACGACGTAATTCCAGACGAGCTCGCTGGGACGAAGGAAGGAAAATGTTGTGCCAAGTTCGCGCGCCGACATTAACCCGGCCGCACCAAGCTCACGCTCGCGCGCCTGCACATGGGCTTCGTTGACGAAAACATCGAGGACACCAGTGTCGTGGAAGTCGAGCAGCGTCGTAAGCAGCGTAAGTGACTCGACGGGGCGTTCTCCTTTCGCGTGCGCCAGCGCCAACGCCGATGCCAGCAGCGTACCGCCTACACAAAAGCCCAACGCGTTGATGCGTTGCTGCCTGGAAATAGCCTGTGCGACCTGTATGGCCTGGAGCACGCCCTCTTGCAGGTAGTCTTCCCAATCAGCCGTATCGATATCATCGGCGTCGGATGCCAGCGGGTTGCGCCATGAAACAAGGAACACGTTAAATCCCCGCTCCAGCGCATAACGGACAAACGAGTTTTCAGGCTGAAGGTCGAGGATGTAGAACTTGTTGATGCATGGCGGCACGATGAGCAGCGGTGTTTTATACACCTGGCCGGCCAGCGGCTTGTATTGAATGACTTGAGCAAGCCTGTTTTCGAACACAACCTGCCCTTCAGTCGTGGCCACGTTGCGCCCGACCTCGAAGCTGGACTCGTCGGTTTGCGACACACGCCCCTTGTGCATGTCCTGAAGCAGGTTTTCCAAACCCTGCTTCAGGGACGCCCCGTTGCTGTCAAGCATGAGCTTCTGCACTTCGGGATTGGTGGCGAGAAAATTGGAGGGGGCTATGGCTTCGACCCATTGCATGACCGAGAACCGCAAGCGCTTTTTATGCGACTCGGTGATTTGCGCCGCCTCGACCAATTGGTGTAACGCGCGGCTTGAAAGCAGATAAGCATGCGCGTTGAGCAAACAGCTTTGATTGACGACCCATTCGGGAGCGCTGAAACGCCGGTCGGCAGGCGCCCCAAGCGTTCCCTGCCGTGCCTGCTCTAGTATGTGCGCCCAATCGCGAGAAAACTCTAACTGAATCTGGGCGAACCGATCTGGCGCTACGCTGCCCGATATGGGCCATGGCGCAGGATATGGAGCAGTCATATCGACCCTATAGCTTTAAGTCTCTGGTAATTAATGTTGCTGATCATTTGCAACCATGTCAATTCGGGTAAGCCGCTAGAGACATTTCAGATAAACGCCAGTGACTCTGCTGAACTGCCGGAGAGCCAAGCCAGCGTTGCCATGCGCCCGCTCGCGGCATCTCGCCGGTGCGAGTAGAACAGATCGGCCTGCTCATAAGAGCAGAAGCCGCTGCACTCGATGTGCTGCACGCCCGCCTTCAACAAGCGAGCCTTGGCCAGTCCGGGCAAATCGGCCAGCCATTTCCCCGGCCTCGGCCCGGAGAAAAAGCAGGCACGGCTATCAGGGTCATTGGCCACAAAGGCCTGCAGCACGTCCGGCCCCACTTCGAAGTGCCTGCGGCCGATGGCTGGCCCGATCCAGGCCCTCCAGGCGGATGCGGCGGGGCACTTCACCCGCACGCTGTGCATTGTGTTCTCGAGCACGCCAGCCGCCAAGCCACGCCAGCCAGCGTGAGCCATTCCAAGCACCTTCCCTTCCCGATCAGCGATAACCACGGGCAGGCAGTCGGCGGTCATAATGGACAGGACCCGGCCCGGCACGTCGGTGACGGCCGCGTCCGCGCGGGGTGGGTTCGTCCCCGCCACAGAAAGATCGGCATCAAAAACCCGCGTTCCATGGACTTGCTCGAGCCAGACCGGTTCACACGGAAGCAACGCGGCCAGCCGCTTTCGGTTTTCCCGTACACAACCCACGTCATCATGCACGTGTTCGGCAAGGTTCAGCGAAGCCAACGCGCCCACGCTGACGCCACCTGCGCGCGTGGTGCAAAAATAGTGCACGCCTTCCCACTTGTCGCCGGTAACCATACCCACCGTCATGTCCGTTCCCTCCCCCAAGGTCGCTTCTGCACAAACCACGCTGTCACGGCTTGTACCATCCGCACCGCCACACCAAACTGGCTGGCACGTGCCGCCCCGGCACGACGCCGGCAGGTCGGCCCCCCACTCTTGGTCAGGACTGCCACGCGATAGTTTCCAGCACAGCGCTGAAATCGTCGGCCAGCGGAGCGCTGAATTCCACGCGCCGGCCGGTCGAAAAATCATCAAACCGAAGCGCGCGTGCATGCAGCAACTGGCGCTGTGCCCCAGCGATCCGCTTGCCGCCATAAAGCACATCGGCCACGAGCGGATGGCGTAGGCTGGCAAGATGCACCCGTATCTGGTGCGTACGCCCGGTTTCAAGGTGACACATCACCTCGGTAACCAGATGCCCGTCGGGCGTCTGGCCGACGCGCAGCGGCTCGTAGTGCGTTATGGCCGGTTTGGGAGCAATGGCACGATCCACGGCCATACGCACAGGCACCCGCGGATCGCGACCTATGGCTCGGTCCACCGTACCGGCGGCAACAATGTTGCCATGAACCAGCGCCACGTACTCGCGGCTGACGGTGCGTTTCTGCAGTTGTCGTATCAAGTGCGTCTGGGCCTTCTCGTGGCGGGCCACCACCAGCAGCCCTGACGTGTCCTTGTCGAGCCTGTGTACAATGCCCGCACGCGCCACCATTTTGAGCTCGGGAAACCGATACAGCAACCCATTAAGCAATGTACCGCTCCAGTTGCCCGCCCCCGGGTGCGTAACCAATCCGGCGGGTTTATTGACGACAATCCAGTCCGCGCTTTGCGCCACGACGCCGAAATCAACCGGTTCGGGGGAAAATGCCAGCGATTCGGGCGGCAATTGCTCCCAGACAGTGAGCTTGTCGCCAGGATTGACGATCTGCCGCACGCGCGCCACCTGGCCGTTCACCTGTACGTGTCCATCCTCTATCCAGGCTTGCAGCCGACTGCGGGAATGCTCGGGAATCAGCCGCGCCAGCACCTTGTCCAGACGCTCGGACAAAGCCTTGAACGGCAGCTCGAACTCCACCGGCTGGGCGGCGTCCAAACTTTCTTTGGCAATATCTGTGTCAGGCATGGCGACTAATCATATAATCTGCCTGCAATGCTAACACCAAGGACGCTTTTGTGACTCGCCCAGACCCCAGTACCCTCAGCACCAACCACCTGAAATGGCTTACCCGCTATGCAGTATTCGTACTTGCAGCCCTGGTGCTGACCAGTTGCGGCGTATTTAAGGGCGATGTCGACAAAACGGCAGGCTGGAGCGCCGAGCGGCTCTATAACGAGGCCCATTCCCAGGTCCTGGACAGAAACTGGAAAGAAGCGCGTACCAATCTCGAAGCTCTGGAATCACGCTACCCATTCGGTGGCTATGCCCAGCAGGCTCTCATCGACCTGGCTTACGTCAACTGGAAGGACGAGGAACCCGAACAGGCACTGGCTGCCATCGACCGCTTCCAGCAACAATATCCCAATCACGAGGGCACCGACTACATGCTGTACCTGAAGGGATTGATAACCTTCACTCCCCCCAGCGCGGCCTTCACCAAGATCACGCGCCAGGACCCCAGCGAACGCGACCCGAAGGGGTTGCGCGAGTCGTACGAAGCCTTCAATGAGTTGATAAAGCGCTACCCGGACAGCAAGTACACACCCGACGCGAAAAAGCGTATGGCGTGGCTGGTCAGCACATTGGCCCAGAACGAAGTCCACGTGGCCGAGTACTACTACGAGCGGCACGCGTACTTGGCGGCCATCAACCGCGCGCAAACCGTCATCACCGATTTCCAGGGCGTCCCCATCGTCGAAAAAGCACTCTACATCATGTACATGTCGTACGACAAACTGCACATGACCGAACTGCGCGACGATACCAAGCGCATCCTGGATAAGAACTTCCCGCACAGCAAATACTATGCGCAAGGCCTCGAAGACGCGAAAAGCCCGTGGAACCCCATAAACTGGCTGTAACCGCTCAGCGCTAAGGCGCTGTTTCGGCCCCGGTGTTTTCAACAGGCGCGTCAAACGCCTGTTTTTGCCTGCAAAACTCCAACACCCGACCCAAATCACGTGTGCGCGCGAAAGGCGGCAGGCCGCGCCAAAGCAGCTTGCCATAGGGCTTATCAACCATACGGCTGTCACCCACCACCAGCACGCCCCAGTCATCTTCCGAGCGTATCAGCCGCCCTGCCCCCTGCTTCAGGGCAATCGCCGCTTCCGGCACCTGATATTCCATAAACGGATTTCCGCCTTCACTGCGGCAAAGCTTGAGCCGTGCATCCAGAACAGGGTCGTCAGGAGGCGCGAATGGCAGTTTGTCTATTGCCACCAGCGTGAGGGCGGAACCCGGCACATCAATACCTTCCCAGAAACTCGCGCTGCCTACCAGCACAGCATTTTTTTCCGCGCGAAAGCGCTCAAGCAACACTCGGCGGGAACTCTCGCCCTGACGCAACAGCAAACGGTCCACACCTGCCCTGTCCAGCCTTTCCTGCAGCTCATCGGCGATGCGATCGACGGCACGCAGCGTCGTGCACAACACCAGTGCGCCACCTTTGCAGCCTTCGATCAGCGGCAGCAACTCCGCGGCAAATTTCTCGCAAAACCGGCTGTCACTGGGCAAGGGCAGATCTTTCGGAACGTACAGCACCGCCTGGCTGGCATAGTCGAACGGTGACTCCCATCGCCGGGTCGTCGCGTCCCACAATCCCAGCTGCTGCTGGAAATGTGTGAAATCTCCACCGACGGACAACGTCGCGGATGTCAAAACCCAAGCCTGCTCCGGACGGCGGTATTTTGAGAAAATCTGCGCGACCGACAACGGTGCACTGTGCAAACGCATATGATGCAGGCCCAGCTCTACCCACCGCACCGAGGCTGGCTGCCCGGTGGTTGCGGCCGCCGCTGCAGCCACAACATCCCCGCCATCGTCCACGGCACCCTGGCCAACCGCCAACGCGGTGTGACCCTGTCGGTCCGGCTGACTCCACTGGAACAGCCTGGCACGCAAATCCAGACAGGTCTTGTACGCCGCTTCCAGGTCGGGGTGCTTTTCCGCCACGATATTCAAAAGTTGGGCGGTGCGATCCAGCACTCGCAAGAGGTTGCCCAAGGCCTCGTCGAACGGGGCGGCGTCTGGTATGGCATGATAGGTTGCCTTGCGGCCCGGCAGCTTGTCGATAGGTGCCGCCGCCAGCCGGAATTCCTGGGCAGCCTGCGCGATACTTTTGCCCACTTCACTCCAGTTCGTGGACTCGCGCGCCTGGGCCAGACCCGCCGCTTCGACCAGACGCGCCAGGTCCAGAAATTGATGCGACGAGATGCTGATGCCCAGAAACCGCGTGGCAATGTCGGGCAGCTGGTGGGCCTCGTCGAACACGACCAGTTCTGCCTCGGGCAGCAAATCAGTGATCCCCTCTTCGCGTAAGGCAAGATCGGCCATGAACAGCGCGTGATTGACCACGACGAGATCGGCATCCTGAGCCTGGCGCCTGGCCTTGAGCACGAAACACTCACGCACAAAAGGGCATTCTTGCCCCAGGCAGTTCTCACGCGTGGACGTCACCCGGTTCCAGATGTCGGCGTCTTCGGGAACCTGGACCAGGTCGGCCTTGTCGCCCGTTTTGGACTGCTGCGTGAACACTTGAATATCGCGCAACTGCTTGATTTCGGCGCGCGACTTCAGGGCGCGCTCATCGTGGGCCAGGCGATCGAGGTGGTAGTGGCACACATAATTGCTGCGCCCCTTGAGCAGCGCCACCGTTGCCGGCAAAGCCAACGCGGCGCGCAGACGCGGCAGATCACGCCGAAACAACTGGTCCTGCAGCGTGCGGGTTCCGGTGGACACCAGCACCTTGCCGCCGCCAAGCAGTGCCGGCACCAGATAGGCCCAGGTCTTGCCCGTGCCCGTACCCGCCTCGGCAACCAGCGTCGTGTGATCCTGCAGGGCCTTTTCAATGGCACAAGCCAGTTCCAGTTGCGCCGGGCGCACCTTGAAATCAGGCACGGCCGCGGCAATGGGGCCGTCTGGAGAGAAAATATCGGAAAGTTCTTGCAACAGCATCCGGTCGAAGGGGGCGTCATAATGATGGAATACAAGCCGAATGATACATCCCACATTCCTGCCCAGTGTCCTGTCTGGCTAATCCGAATACTTAAATTCGGATGCATGGGCTTGTCAGGCAAGGCGCAAATCGCAGCGATAGCCGTAGCTATCGCGAGAATTTGCAACGCCGCATGGCTAGCTCAGGCGCCGAAGTTAAGTATTCGGATTAGCCAGACAGGACACTAGACCGCGTATGTGGCAAAATGCCCCGCTTGAATGACGCTTTTACCGATCCATGACTCACTCCGCTGCACAGACCGACTCCCACCCGCATCAGGCTGCTGATGCCGCCACCATCCTTGCCCTGCTTGCCCACGAGCTGGGCGTACGCACCGCACAAATCGCCTCGGCGGTGGAGCTGCTGGACGGGGGCGCCACAGTGCCCTTTATCGCGCGCTATCGCAAGGAGGCAACCGGCGGACTGGACGACACCGTGCTGCGCAATCTGGAAGTACGGCTGTTATACGTGCGCGAACTGGAAAGCCGGCGCGCGGCGATCCTGGACTCTATTACCCAATTGGGCAAGCTCACGCCAGAGCTGGAAAAGGACATCCGGACGGCCGACACCAAACAGCGCCTGGAAGATCTGTACGCCCCGTACAAGCCACGACGCCGCACACGCGCCCAGATCGCCCGCGAAGCCGGCCTGGAGCCGCTGGTCGACGCCATCCTGGCTGATGCGGCATGCACACCGGCGGTACTGGCACAAAGCTATATCAACACCGAAGCAGCCATCAACGATGCCAAAACCGCCCTGGATGGTGCCCGCGACATCCTCGCGGAACGCTACGCCGAAAACGCCAACTTGCTGACCGATCTGCGCAACTACCTGTGGAGCACCGGCCTGCTGTATTCAAAAGTCGCCAAAGGCCGGGAAATTGACGGCGACAACTTTCGCGACTGGTTCGATTTCCAGGAACCGCTGCGCACGCTACCGTCGCATCGCGCACTGGCTCTGCTTAGGGGCCGTCAGCAAGCCGTGCTTGAGCTCAGGCTGGGCCTGAGCACTGATCTTGAAGCACAAGTTCCACACCCCTGTGTGGCACGCATCGCCCAGTTGTTGGGGGCCGACGCGGGCTTCTCACCCCACGCCAGCGCGCGTGCCCAATGGTTGGGCGAAGTCTGTCGCTGGACCTGGCGCGTCAAACTGCTGACTGCGTTCGAAACCGAGCTTATCGGCCGTTTACGCAGCGAGGCCGAAGAAGAAGCCATACGCGTTTTCGCCGCCAACCTCAAAGACCTCTTGCTGGCTGCCCCTGCCGGGCCCAGGACCGTAATGGGACTGGATCCTGGCATCCGCACCGGCGTCAAGGTGGCGCTCATCGACTCGACGGGAAAGGTGTTGGACACGTCCACCATCTACCCCTTCGAACCGCGCCGCGACCGCGAAGGCTCGATCAACACACTGGCCGCACTGGCGACCCGCCACCATGTCGAGCTCGTTGCCATCGGCAACGGCACCGCATCGCGTGAAACGGAACAATTGGTGCGCGACCTGCTCGAAAAATTCCCCACACTGACGCTCACCTGCGTCGTGGTCTCCGAGGCAGGCGCATCCGTATACTCGGCCTCGGAACTGGCCGCACACGAATTTCCGGACATGGACGTCAGTCTGCGCGGCGCGGTCTCCATCGCCCGCCGCCTGCAGGATCCCCTGGCAGAGCTCGTCAAGATCGAACCCAAGGCAATAGGCGTGGGGCAATACCAGCACGACGTCAATCAGCGCGAACTGGCCCATTCGCTGGACGCCGTCATCGAAGACTGCGTCAACGCGGTAGGCGTGGACGTCAACACGGCATCGGTGCCGCTGCTGACGCGGGTCTCGGGACTGAACGCGACTCTTGCCAAAAATATTGTGGCCTGGCGCGACGCCAACGGCGCCTTCACCAACCGCAAGGCGCTTCTCGACGTCGCGCGCTTCGGCGACAAGGCCTTCGAACAAGCTGCCGGGTTCCTGCGCATCGCCAACGGGGACAACCCGCTGGATGAATCCTGTGTCCACCCCGAAGCCTACCCCGTCGTTGAACGAATCCTTACCAGAATTCAGGCCGATGCGCGACAGGTCATGGGTCAGCCAGGCGCCCTGAAAGGTCTGTCGCCCGCTGAATTTACCGATGATCGGTTCGGCCTGCCCACGGTCAGGGATATTTTCATCGAGCTCGAAAAGCCGGGGCGTGATCCGCGCCCAGAATTCAGGACGGCCCGCTTCAAGGATGGGGTCACCTCCCTGAACGACCTGCGTGAAGGCATGGTTCTGGAAGGTGTCGTCACCAACGTAGCAAACTTCGGTGCCTTTATCGACATCGGCGTACACCAGGACGGTCTGGTACACATCTCGGCGATGGCGGACCGATTCGTCAAAGATCCGCGCGACATCGTGCGGGTTGGCCAGACGGTTACCGTCAAGGTGCAGGAAGTGGATATCGCACGCAAACGCGTAGGCCTGACCATGCGCGTGAACGACGACAGCCCTGTCCAAAAGCGTGGCAATCACGAAGGCAGGACGGCTTCAACCAAAAAAACTGCAAAGCCTGCGGCGATGGGGGCCAGCCCCACAAGCGCCATGGCGGCCGCCTTTGCCAAACTCAACAGGTAGCCTCCATGCCGACAGACACCCCCACCACAGAGCAGAAACTGGCAACCCTGATCGACCTGCTAAGCTGCGGCGACCAGGATGAACACGAAATTGCGCGCATTGTGGGCATCTGCCACCAGGCACAACAGAAACCCGCAGAAACACTGGTGGAAAACTACGGCAAGGGCGCGGACCAGGTAGCGCAATACGATCCACAGGGCGTCACGGCCTTTGTCATTTTTGTCGAACTTGAAGACTACTTCGCTGTGTCCGATACGGTCGATGAACTACACGAACAGGTCGTCGAAGCCTTCGAGACGCCACAACTGCCCGACTTCCCATACGACAGCAACACGTTCCAGACCGTCTCGGACTACTTCCAGTGGCTTGACGCGCAGCTGCTGATCCATCACCCCGCGTACCGGCTGATGCATTTTGGCCAAAGCTATACGCACGACTTCCAGACGATTCTGGTACGACGGGACAAAGCCGAGTCGCTGCTCGCACTCTGCGTTGATTTAAATCTGGAAGCCGAATACTGCGAATGACAGTGTCGCGCTCGTCAGCGCGTCAGATGCAATTACTGGCCGTCGGCCAGCGTAGCAATAACATCACGCACGTGACTCAGGCGGGCGGAATCTAGCTGACACACCTCCTTCTCGCCCACGCGTACATGTATCCGGCCTGCCGACTCAACGACAAAGCCATCGAAGTCCTCGGTTTGCAGGCGCTTGACCACACTGCCGGCCACCTTGGGGTTCTCGAAGGCTTCCGACAAAAACAGCTCTTGTCCGTCACCGTCCAGAAAGCGAAAGCGAAACAGACCACCCTCGTCGCGAAAACTTACGAAGCGGGCTTTCCGGCCTGCCCCCGTTTCGCTGCGTCTAGCCTTGACCGGCGCAGCCGGTGACGCCTGACGCAGGCCGACAGCCTCGCGCAACCGCTCCACAAAGGGCCCCGACAACTTACGCGCCTTGGCCGCGCCCGCCTGCAGAATATCTTCGATATGCTGTGGCGAGGCCATGAGATGGGCATAGCGTTCGCGCATAGGGGCGAGTTCGCTCTCGATGCGTTCGCACAGCCGCAGCTTGGCATCTCCCCAGCCCATGCCGTCCTCGAGCTCGCGGCGAAACTGCGCCGACTCGTCATGCGTGGAAAACGCGCGATACACGGTGTACAGGTGCGAGTTCTCGGCATCCTTGGGCTCGCCGGGCTGACGCGAATCGGTCACAATGCGGGCCACGGCCTCGCGCATCGCCTTGGCACCGCCCTCGAACAGCGGAATGGTGTTGTCGTAACTCTTGGACATCTTGCGCCCGTCAAGGCCCGGCAACGTTGCCACATCATCGTCAATCTGCGCCTCAGGCATTACAAAAAAATCATGCCCTTTGCCGTACAGGTGATTAAAACGCTGGGCAATATCGCGCGCCATTTCCAGATGCTGAATCTGGTCGCGCCCCACCGGCACCTTGTGCGCATTAAACATGAGGATGTCGGCGGCCATGAGAATGGGGTAAGAGAACAGCCCCATCGTGATGCCATCGTCAGGCTCAGCCTGGCGGGCAACGTTTTGATCGACCGACGCCTTGTAAGCATGCGCCCTGTTCATCAACCCCTTGGCCGTCACGCAGGTCAGCATCCAGCAAAGTTCGGGAATCTCGGGAATATCAGACTGTCGATAAAACGTCACCTTGTCGGTATCCAACCCGGCAGCAAGCCAGGTTGCGGCAATTTCCAGACGCGAGCGCGCAATGCGCTGCGGATCATCACACTTGATCAACGCATGAAAATCAGCCATGAAATAAAACGCATCCACACCGGGCTTCACACTCGCCCGGATGGATGGCCGGATTGCCCCGGCGTAATTTCCCAAATGTGGTGTCCCGGAGGTTGTAATGCCAGTCAATACGCGGGTAGTCATAGATTTCTGATGCCAGGAATTAAGGCGGAAAGGACAACGTGACGGCTTGATGCCGCCGCTACAAGGTAACGGTCATGCGGCGTTCGGACTCGAGATACTCGCGCGTCTGCATTTCGACGATGCGCGACACGGTACGAGAGAATTCGTTGGCCATAGGCCCCTGAGTATATAACTCTTCAACATCACACTCGGCCGACATGATGAGCTTGACGCAATGATCATAGAAAACATCAATGAGCCAGGTAAAGCGCCTGGCCTCGGACGCATCGCGCGCGCCCATGCGCGGCACTCCCGAAACGATGACAGTCTGGAAGCGACTGGCCAAATCCAGATAATCGTTCTGTGACCGCGGACCACCGCACAGCGTATTGAAGTCGAACCACACAATACTGCCAGCCAGGGCAATGGCGCGGACCTCGCGGTGTTCGATGGTCAGCACCGGCTTTTGCGCGGCAGTGTCCGAAAGACGATCGAAAATTTCACGCAGTTCGACATCGGTGGCCGGCACGATGGGCGACAAATACACCCGTACGGTTGCCAGCATAAGGCGCCGATAGTCCACGCCCGTATCGACGTTGATTACATCCATGCGGTCCTTGATCAGCTTGATGGCAGGCAGAAGGCGGTCGCGCTGCAGGCCGTCCGGGTACAACGTGGAAGGCTCATAGTTGGACGTCATGACGAACGACGTTCCCAGTTCGAACAGCTTCAAAAGCAGACGGTACAGAATCATCGCGTCGGCCACGTCGGACACGTGGAATTCGTCGAAGCAGATGAGCCGATAGCGCTTGGCAATGCGCCGCGCCACCTCGTCCAACGGATCGGCCATGCCCTTGACCTCGTCGAGTTCGTGATGAACGCTGCGCATGAACTCGTGAAAGTGCAGCCTCGTTTTACGTCTGACAGGGACGGTGGTGTAGAAAGCATCCATCAAAAAGCTTTTGCCGCGTCCCACGCCCCCCCACATGTATACGCCACGTGGAACATCGGGCCTGCGAAATATCTTGCGCAGCGGCGACGAACGCGCCTGCTTATACACGATCCAGTCGTCGTAATATTCCTGCAGGCGTTCCACTGCGGCGGTCTGGGCGGCATCGGCCTTGTAGCCGCGTTCCAGCAGCGTTTCTTCGTAATACTCGCGAACGTTCATAGGGTCCGGGCTTGTTTTGATTGAATCGGGGAGGGCTTGCGCCCGCCCCGTATGGCTGCGTGAGGTCGCTCGCCAGCGATCCGAACCGCAAAAGCAGCCCGCTGCGCCGCCGCTTACATATTCCTGGTGCGCTGATCGACGGCCAGAGCCGCCTCTTTGACAGTCTCGGACAGCGTAGGATGCGCGTGGCAAATGCGTGCGATATCTTCAGACGCGCCACGGAACTCCATAATCGTGACGGCCTCGGAAATAAGCTCGGACGCCATCGGACCGATAATATGCACACCCAACACTTCGTCGGTCTTGGCATCGGCCATAATCTTGACAAAGCCCGTCGTGTCGCCCAATGCCCTGGCACGGCCATTCGCCATGAACGGGAATGTACCCACCTTGAAATTAACGCCAGCGGCCTTCAACTGCTGTTCGTTCCGGCCAACCCACGCGATTTCGGGCGAAGTGTAAATGACACTGGGAATCGTCGCGAAATTGACGTGGCCATGCTGGCCCGCAATGCGCTCAGCCACCGCAACGCCTTCTTCCTCGGCCTTGTGCGCCAGCATAGGGCCGCGCACGACGTCCCCAATGGCCCAGACGTTGGACAGATTGGTCTTGCAATCGGCATCGACCACCACAAACCCGCGCTCATCAAGCTTCAGACTTACTACATCGACACCCAGCCCATCCGTGTGAGGGATGCGCCCGATGGAAACGATCAATGCATCCACCACCAACGACTGCTCGGTACCGGCGGCGTCGGTGTAGGGCACGGTGACGGACTTGGCCGTGCTTTTGACCGTGCCAATCTTGACGCCGGTGACAATCTTCATCCCCTGCTTGGTAAGGACCTTGAGCGCCTCTTTGGCAACCTGCTGATCGGCCACGGCCAGGAAGTCCGGCATGGCTTCCAGCACGGTGACATCGGCGCCCAGGCGACGCCAGACACTGCCCAGTTCGAGCCCGACAACGCCAGCACCAATGACGCCAAGCTTTTTGGGTACCGTCGGGATGCGCAGTGCGCCGTCGTTGGAGAGGATCTTTGTTTCATCAAAGGGCAGGCCGGGCAACGCGCGCGGTTTCGACCCGGTTGCAACAATTACGTGCTTCGCAACCAGATCGTCCGGAGTGGCGCCATCAACCTTGATCGACCAGCCACCGTCCACCTGAGCCACGAACGAGCCCTTGCCATGGAAAAAGGTGATCTTGTTTTTCTTGAACAGATACAGGATGCCCTCGTTGTTCTGCTTGACAACGGAATCCTTGCGGCCAATGAGGGTATCGAGCTTCAGGCTCACGCCTTTGACTTCTATACCATGCTCGGCAAAGTGATGGTTGACCTGCTCGTAATTTTCGGAGGACTGCAACAGCGCCTTTGAAGGGATGCAGCCCACGTTGGTGCAGGTGCCCCCGGGCGCCGGTTTGCCGGCCGCAGTGCTCCAGTCGTCGATGCACGCCACCGACATACCCAGTTGCGCAGCACGAATTGCCGCAATATACCCGCCCGGTCCCGCGCCAATGACGACCACGTCAAATTGTTTAGCCATAGTACTTGCTCGATAAAAGTAATAGCGCCCGCCCGACAGGCGTACGCCACATAACAAGGGAAGCGCCGCCCTGGAGCCAGTGGGGCGAACCGGAACGGCGCTTGAACGAATGTTTTCCGAAAGCGGCACGAGGCCGACTTTCGGAGCCAGGTTTCCTGGCTAACGGCCCAGCCTCAGACGCCAAGCAGCAACCGCTGCGGATCTTCCAGCGCTTCCTTGATGGCTACCAGCGCCAGCACGGCTTCGCGTCCATCGACAATGCGATGGTCATACGACAAAGCCAGGTAGTTCATGGGACGAATGACGATCTGGCCGTTCTCGACCACGGCACGTTCCTTGGTGGCGTGAATGCCCAGAATTGCCGCTTGCGGCGGGTTGATGATGGGCGTGGACAACATGGAGCCAAACACCCCCCCATTGGAAACCGAGAACGTGCCGCCGGTGATTTCTTCCAGCGTCAGCTTGCCATCACGGGCGCGTGCGCCAAAGTCGGCAATCTGCTTTTCAATGTCGGCGATGGAAAGCTGGTCGGCATTGCGCAGAATGGGCACCACCAGGCCGCGCGGACTTCCAACCGCTACGCCGATGTCGAAATAGCCATGATAGATGATGTCTTTACCGTCGACCGAGGCGTTGACGATGGGATACTTCTTGAGAGCAGCCACGGCCGCCTTGACGAAGAACGAAGTAAAGCCCAGTTTGACACCGTGTTCCTTCTCGAATTTTTCCTTGTAGCGTGCGCGCAAATCCAGAATACCCTGCATGCTTGCTTCATTGAATGTCGTAAGAATGGCGTTCTCGGACTGTGACCGCAGCAGGCGCTCGGCAACACGAGCACGCAGCCGACTCATGGGAACGCGCTGCTCTGGACGGCCATCAAGCGACAGCGTCGTGGGGGCTACCGGTGCCGCCGCAGGCTTGGCCGGAGCGGCCGAGCCCGCATCAAGGGCATCCCCCTTGGTAATGCGTCCGCCACGACCGGTGCCTTCAACAGCCGCGGGATTCACTCCCTTGTCGGCCATTATTTTCGCCGCAGCGGGAGAAGCCACGGCCGATGCCGGCGCAGAAGCAGCTGCAGGTGCCGGGGCCGGTGCTGCCGCAGCCGGAGCGGAGACCGGCGCTGGAGCGGAGGCCGGAGCAGCCGCGGCGGGTGCGGGGGCAGCGGCCGCCGGAGCCACGCTGGCCTTGGCTGCGGTATCGATGCGCGCCAGAACCTCGCCCGCGGTAACCGTGCTGCCGTCAGCCTTGACTATTTCGGTCAGCACACCGGATGTGGGCGCGGGCACTTCAAGAACCACTTTGTCGGTTTCGACTTCGATCAGGATTTCATCAGCGGTAACAGCCTCGCCGGGCTGCTTCTTCCAGGTAAGCAATGTCGCTTCGGTGATCGACTCGGAAAGCTGTGGAACAAGAACCTCTGTAATAGCCATAATATGTATTCCGTTATGAAGGTATTTATTATTTGGTCAGCATGACCTTGAATTTTGCCGACATGGCCTGTTCGAGCAAGGCCTTCTGCTGCTCTTGGTGCTTGGCAAGGTATCCTACGGCCGGCGAAGCCGAAGCCGGCCGACCGGCATAGCCCAGCTTCTGGCCTTCGGTCATGTTTTCGTACAGGTGGTGCTGCACATAGAACCACGAGCCCTGATTCTGCGGCTCGTCCTGAACCCACATAACTTCTTTGGCGTTGGGGTATTTTTGCAGCTCGGCCTGGAACGCCTTGTGAGCGAACGGGTACAGCTGCTCGATACGCAAGACAGCAACGTCATTGCGGCCTGCCTCGGTGCGTGCGTGGACAATATCGTAGTAAACCTTGCCGGTGCAAACCAGCACGCGCTTGACCGCCGCCGGATCGACGGCCTGATCCTGCTCGCCGATAACGGAGAGGAACTGGCCAGTGGCAAGATCTTCCAGCGGAGAAGCGGCGGCCTTGTTGCGCAACAACGACTTGGGCGTGAAGATGACAAGCGGCTTGCGAAATGCGCGGATTATCTGGCGACGCAGTACGTGGAAAATTTGCGCGGCGTTGCTGGGCTGCACTACCTGGATGTTGTTGTCGGCACACAATTGCAGAAAACGCTCGATACGTGCCGACGAGTGCTCGGGGCCCTGCCCTTCATAGCCGTGCGGCAGCATGAGCGTAAGGCCGCACTGACGGCCCCACTTGGCCTCTCCGGAGGAGATGAACTGGTCGATGACAACCTGCGCACTATTCGCGAAATCGCCAAATTGAGCTTCCCAGATGGTAAGCGTATTGGGCTCGGCCGTCGCGTAGCCGTACTCGAAGGCGAGCACCGCAGCCTCGGAAAGAACCGAATCGATGATCGTGAACGGAGCCTGGTTTTCAGAAACGTTTTGCAGCGGAATATAGGCGCCATCATCCCAGCGCTCGCGCTTCTGGTCGTGCAGAACAGCGTGCCGATGCGAAAACGTGCCACGCCCAGTATCCTGCCCCGTGATACGAATGGCATAACCCGACGAGACCAGCGTGGCGAACGCCAGGTGTTCACCCATGCCCCAATCGAGATTTATCTCACCGTGCGCCATTTTAAGGCGATCGTTGAGCAACTTGTTGACCAGAGGGTGAACCGTGAAGTTCTCGGGGACGGTAGTAAGCTTTTCGCCAATGCGAGTCAGGTCTGCAACCGGGACGCCAGTGTCAACCTGATCGGTCCATTTGGCACTGAGGAACGGCGTCCAGTCGGTGGAATACTTGGTCTTGTAGTCGGTAAGCACCGGTTCGATGGTGCGCTGCCCGTCTTCCATGAGTTGACGGTAGTCCTTGACCATCTGGTCGGACTCGCCCTCGGCCAGTACACCCTGGGCCGCCAGCTTGTCGGCGTACAGTTTGCGCGTACCCGGGTGCTTGCCGATGCTTTTATACATGAGCGGCTGCGTAAGCGAAGGCGTGTCCTGCTCGTTGTGGCCCAGTTTGCGGAAGCAGACAATATCGACCACTACGTCGCGGTTGAACTCGCGGCGATAGTCCAGCGCCAGCTTGGTGACGTAGACAACGGCCTCCGGATCGTCGCCGTTGACATGAAACACCGGCGCTTCGATCATTTTGACGACATCGGTGCAATACAGTGTGGAACGTGTATCGCGCGGATCGGACGTGGTGAACCCGATCTGATTATTGATGACGATATGCAACGTGCCGCCAGTGCCATAGCCGCGGGTTTGCGCCAGATTGAGCGTTTCCATGACCACGCCCTGCCCGACGAACGCCGCATCGCCATGCACCAGAACCGGCAACACCTCGCTGCCTTCGTCGTCGCCACGGCGGTCCTGGCGGGCGCGCACGCTGCCTTCGACCACAGGGTCAACAATTTCCAGGTGTGAGGGGTTGAACGCCAGCGACAAATGAACGGGACCACCGGGGGTGGAGAGGTCGCTGGAGAAACCGTTGTGATATTTGACGTCGCCCGACGTAAGAGCCTGCGTGTGCTTGCCCTCGAATTCGGCGAAAAGGTCGCCGGGCATTTTGCCCATGATGTTGACCAGCAGATTCAAGCGACCACGGTGAGCCATGCCAACCACAATTTCCTGAACCCCGTTGGAGCCCCCATGGTTGACGACTTCGTCCATGGCGGCAATGAAGCTTTCACCACCCTCGAGCGAGAACCGCTTCTGGCCTACATATTTGGTGTGCAGAAAATGCTCGAGACCTTCGGCCTCGGTCAGGCGCTGCAGGATATGCCGCTTGCGCTCGGCCGAGAACTCGGGAACCCCCGTCGTGGACTCCAGGCGTTCCTGAATCCAGCGCTTGGCGGTAAGGTCTGAAATATGCATGAACTCGGCGCCAACCGTGCGGCAATACGTGTCACGCAACGCCTTGATCATGTCGCGCATGGTCATTGTGTCGGCTTTGGTGAAATAGGTATTCGTAGCCGAATACACCTGGTCCAGGTCGGCTTCAGTCAGGCCGTAAAAGCCTGGGTCGAGTTCGGGGATGTCGGGGCGGTCGTGGCGCTTGAGCGGATCGAGCTCGGCGAAACGAGGACCCAGCCAGCGGTAAGCCGCGATAATGGATTGAACATAAACCTGCTTGCCCGCTACCGTAAGATCGGGTTCTTGTGCGCGCGCAACGAAGGTGTTGGCCTTTGCCCGCTGCACAAAAGACTGGATGATGGGAGCATGGGCCTGGTCGCGCGTGATTTCGCGGCCATCTGTGGCGGGTTGATGCTGAAGCTGATCGAAGTAATCCCGCCACTGATCCGACACGGACGATGGATTGTCCAGGTAGGATTCGTAAAGTTCGTCTAAGTAGGGGGCGTTACCGCCGAAAAGATAAGAGTTGGATAGGAGTTCTATTTCCGATGACATAAATGCGCTTCACCTGTGCGAGCGTCTCGCTCGTTTTTGATGCAGGAAACAACCTTCCGCGACACGGCCAGACCGTTTAGCGGATAGCAGGGCAGAAGGCAACGTACGACGCCTTAATTAGCCGTATTGCTTAAAGTATACCCACATTCAGAATAGAAAGTAACACCAATAGCCGGAAAGCCTTTTGAAAACACGCAAAGAGCGATCGGACGTTGACTATAAGTGACACACTGCCGGTCAGACCCGTCCTGCCCGTCCTCAACCAACACAGTCAGGACCTTTCAAACCTGGTAAAAGTCGCCGCCAACCGCGACGAAATCGCGTAACGCCGAGCATGAACCGCACGGGTGCCAGCCCTCACCACCACAGCGTGAAAAGATTACACTTAACTCTGACAACATAATTTGCTATGGTTGGTTGGCACGGCAGGCACGTTCAAAAAGTCCAAGAACAACGCAAACCACCGAACCAGCCTTATTATTTCCACCGCTACGCTTTACCAGCAATCGCTTCAGGAGCCACGCCCTATGGACGCCCACGCAGATATTTCAAAACTGGCACTCGATTACCATGCCTACCCCGTCCCAGGAAAAATTTCAGTCACCCCGACCAAGACACTCGCCAACCAGGACGATCTGTCGCTCGCTTATTCGCCCGGTGTGGCAGCAGCAAGCATGGCCATTTACGACGAAGGCGACGATGCCGCCTCCAAATACACCTCGCGATCCAACCTTGTAGGCGTCGTCACCAATGGTACGGCGGTGCTGGGCCTGGGCAACATCGGGCCATTGGCCGCCAAGCCGGTCATGGAAGGCAAGGCCTGCCTGTTCAAAAAATTCGCGGGCATCGATGTCTTCGACATCGAGCTGGCCGAGCACGATCCCGACAAGCTGGTCGATATTATCGCGGCGCTCGAACCCACGCTGGGCGGCATCAACCTTGAAGACATCAAGGCACCCGAATGCTTCTACATTGAAAAGAAGCTGCGCGAGCGCATGAAGATTCCGGTCTTCCACGACGACCAGCATGGGACGGCCATCATCTCCTCGGCGGCCATCCTCAACGGCCTCAAGGTCCTTGGCAAGGACATCAGCAAGGTAAAACTCGTCTGCTCCGGAGCCGGTGCCGCGGCCATCGCATGCCTGAACCTCCTGGTGCATCTGGGGCTGCAACGCTCGAACGTTTACGTAGTTGACTCGCGCGGGGTTATCTGGGAAGGCCGCGACGCCAAGATGGAACCCACCAAGGCCGCTTATGCGCAAAAGACCAGCGCACGCACGCTGGCCGACGTATGCCGTGACGCCGATGTGTTCCTGGGCTGCTCGGCCCCAGGTGTGTTGACGCCCGAAATACTCAAAACCATGGCGCCGCACCCTTTCATATTGGCGCTGGCCAACCCCGAACCCGAAATTCGCCCTGAAGTGGCCAAGGCCGCACGCCCCGACTGCATCATCGCGACCGGCCGGTCCGACTATCCCAATCAGGTCAACAACGTCCTGTGCTTTCCTTTCATTTTCAGGGGCGCCCTGGACGTGGGAGCCACGGTCATCAACGAAGAAATGAAGCTCGCCTGCGTGAAAGCCATCGCCGAACTGGCGCAGGCCGAACAAAACGACGAAGTCGCCAACGCCTACTCGGGTGAAGAACTTTCGTTCGGACCCGAGTACATTATTCCCAAGCCATTCGACCCCCGACTGATCATCAAGATAGCCCCCGCGGTCGCCGAGGCTGCCATGGCTTCGGGCGTGGCAAAGCGCCCCATCGCCGACATGGAAGCCTACCGCCAGCGGCTGATGAGCATCGTGTACCACACGGGCCAGCTCATGCGTCCGCTGTTCATGCAGGCCAAGAACGCTCCCAAGCGTGTCATCTACGCCGACGGCGAAGATGAGCGCGTGCTGCGCGCCGCGCAAACGGTTTTCGACGAAAAAATTGCGCTGCCCATTCTTATTGGCCGCCCTTCCGTCATCCAGATGCGCCTCGAGAAATTCGGCCTGCGCCTTGCCATTGGCGAAAGTATTGAAGTCGTCAACCCTGAAGACGACAGCCGTTTCAACGAAACCTGGAACGGGTACTACAAGCTGCAAGGTCGCAATGGCGTCACCCCCGAAATCGCCAAGGCAATGGTGCGCAAGCACAATTCGCTTATCGGTGTCATGCTGCTGCAGCGTGGTGATGCCGACGCCATGATTTGCGGCGTGGCAAGCCGCTTCGACAACCAGCTGAAATACGTTCAGGAAGTCATCGGCCTCAAACCCAACGTCAAAACCTATGCAGCCATGAACGTGCTCATGCTGCCCGACCAGACCCTGTTCATCTGCGACACGCACGTCAACGAAAATCCCAGCGCGGAAGAAATTGCCGACATGACGATCCAGGCAGCCGCGGAAGTCCGGCGCTTTGGCGTCGTTCCCAAAGTGGCGCTTATTTCACACTCCAACTTCGGCAGCCGGCCAACTGAATCGTCGCGCAAAATGGCCAAGGCACGTGCCCTCATCAGCGAGCTGGCTCCGCAACTGGAGGTCGACGGCGAAATGCATGCCGACTCGGCGCTTTCCGAAAAGGTTCGCCTGAAGGCCTTCCCCGACTCCACCCTGAAGGGCCCCGCCAACCTGCTGATCATGCCTAACCTCGATACCGGCAACATCACCTACAACATACTGAAAATGACGGGCAGCCACGGCGTGGCCATGGGGCCGGTATTGCTCGGAGCCGCGCGCCCGGTACACATCCTCACCACCAGCGCCACGGTGCGCCGTATCGTCAACATGACGGCGCTTGCAGTGGTCGATGCACAGCAGGAAGCCAGCCAGGCAAACCCTGTAGTCCAGCTGACACAGGTCACAGCCGCACGCGCCTGAGGAGGCACAAGCGTTAAAAAAACCCCGAAGTCCGGATCTTGCCAATCGGGACTTCGGGGTGTGGCCTCAAGGGGCCGTACTTCAAATATACAAGCAGGTAGCAGGCCGCAACGGCCGGCCCGCCCACAAGCCTAATGTTTGGCGGGAACGTTGCGAACAGCTGAACCCATATACAGCTGACGCGGGCGACCAATCTTATAGTCGGGATCGGACAACATTTCATTCCATTGCGCAATCCAGCCTACCGTGCGGGCCAGAGCAAACACTGCGGTGAACAGCGATGGCGGAATGCCAATGGCGCGCTGAACAATGCCGGAATAGAAATCCACGTTCGGATAAAGCTTGCGGTCGACAAAGTACTTGTCTTCCAGCGCGATACGCTCGAGTTCCATGGCCAGCTTGAACAGCGGGTCTTTTTCCAGACCCAGGGCGCTGAGCACTTCCTTGCACGTTTCTTGCATGAGCTTGGCGCGCGGGTCGTAGTTCTTGTAAACACGGTGACCAAAGCCCATGAGCCGCACACCCGAGTTTTTGTCCTTGACCTTTTCCATGAACTCGCCAACCTTGGCCACACCGCCGTTGGCCTGCAAGTGCTCAAGCATCTGCAGGCAGGCTTCATTCGCACCGCCATGAGCCGGGCCCCACAGGCAGGCCACACCGGCTGCAATCGCAGCAAACGGGTTGGTACCCGACGAGCCACACAAACGCACGGTGGAAGTGGACGCATTCTGCTCGTGGTCAGCATGCAGGATGAAAATGCGATCAAGTGCGCGTTCGACCACGTCATTGACCTTGTAGTCTTCGCAGGGAGTCGCGAACATCATGCGTACAAAATTACCCGTATAGGACAAGTCGTTTTGTGGATGAATGAACGGCTGACCCAGTGAATACTTGTACGCCATGGCCACCAGCGTAGGCATCTTGGCAATAAGCCGAATCGCGGAAATTTCGCGATGACGGGGATTGGTGATGTCGGTGGAGTCGTGATAGAACGCCGACAGTGCTCCGACCAGACCGGTAAGCACGGCCATGGGATGCGCGTCGCGGCGGAACCCACGCAAAAAGAAATGAAGCTGCTCGTGCACCATGGAGTGGTGCGTGATCAACGAATCAAATTCCGTCTTCTGGGCGGGGTTGGGCAGTTCACCATTAAGGATCAGGTAGGCAACATCCAGAAAGTCGCAGTTCTTGGCGATTTGATCAATGGGGTAGCCACGATACAGCAGTTGGCCTTTGTCGCCATCGATAAAGGTGATGGATGATTCGCAGGATGCCGTAGCCAGAAAGCCCGGGTCGTAGGTGAACATGCCGCTTTGGCTGTACAGCTTGCGGATATCAATGACATCGGGGCCAATCGTGCCCGAATACACCGGGAACTCGATGGGTGCACTACCATCGGAAAACGACAGCGTCGCTTTTTTATCTGACAATTTCATCATAGTATTCCTTAAAAATTACAACTCGCGCATTTGCGAGACCAGCCGGCGCAGATCAGGCGTATCGTATACGCCCTCAAGTTCGGCACGGCCAAGCAATACGGCAAGTAACTCGTTATCGCCCATCTCGAAAAGCTGAGACAGGGCCGATACATCGGTATCGGTCAACTGCGGTTCGAACCGATCAAGGTACCTAGTAATGATCAGGTCGTTTTCCAGCAGACCACGCCGCGCACGCCATCGAAGGCGTGCACGTTCGAGCTCGGACAGTTTGCTCATGCGGGCTGCGGCTAGATGCTGCGACGGACCAGAAGCTCTTTGATCTTGCTAATGGCAGCAGAAGGATTAAGCCCCTTGGGACAGACGTCAGCACAATTCATGATGGTGTGACAACGGAACAAACGATATGGATCTTCCAGATTGTCGAGCCGTTCCTCGGTGGCCTTGTCGCGGGAATCGACAATAAAGCGATACGCCTGCAATAGCCCGGCCGGACCCACGAATTTGTCGGGGTTCCACCAGAATGACGGGCACGCCGTAGAGCAACAGGCACACAGAATGCATTCGTAGAGCCCATTGAGTTGCTCACGTGCTTCGGGTGATTGCAACCGCTCTTTTTCGGGTGGTGGCTCGTCATTGATCAGATACGGTTTGATCGAATGATACTGGTTAAAGAACTGTGTCATGTCAACCACGAGGTCGCGCACGACTGGCAGGCCTGGCAATGGCCGCAGAACGATAGGTTCTTCGACGTCGTTGAGGTTCGTGACGCAGGCAAGACCGTTTTTCCCATTGATGTTCATGCCGTCGGAACCGCACACGCCTTCGTGACAGGAACGGCGCAAAGTCAGGCTGTCGTCGACCTCGGCCTTGATACGCAATATGGCATCAAGCAGCATCTTATCGGTGGGTTGCAGCTGAACCTCGAGTTTCTGCATGTACGGACGCTCGTCCTTGTCGGGGTCGTAGCGATAGATATGAAACTTGACGATACGTTTTTGATTCATTTCAGTTCCTGCTTAGAAGGTTCGCGCTTTGGGCGGAATGCTCTCGGCCGTAAGCGGTTTCAGTTGTACCGGCTTGTATTCGAGCCGGCTCCCTTCCGAATACCACAAGGTGTGACACAACCAGTTGACGTCATCGCGCTCGGGATAGTCATCCAGAGCATGCGCGCCGCGGCTTTCGAGACGGTTGGCTGCAGACTTTGTCGTTGCGCGCGCCACCTCGATCATGTTGGTCACTTCCAGTGCCTCGACACGAGCCGTGTTGAAGATCTTGGATTTGTCTTTGAAGTACAGGCTCTCGACCTCGGGGACGAGCTTGTCAATGGCCTCGACTCCTTCATTGAGGAGCTTGAGCGTACGGAACACACCACAATGCGACTGCATGATATTGCGCATTTTGGCGGTAACGTCGGGCGTTTTTTCGCCCGACGTGCGGCTTTCAAGCTTGTCAACTCGTGCCAGCGACTCGTCGATGCCCGTCTGTGGCAGATTCTGGTGCGCATGCTGGCGCTCGGGATGTGACTCGACAATGTGATTGCCCGCGGAACGGCCAAAGACAAGGAGGTCGAGCAGCGAGTTGGTGCCCAGACGATTAGCGCCATGCACCGACACTGCCGCGCATTCGCCGATGGCATACAGACCATTGACGACTGAGTTCTCGCCGTTTTTGCGGCTGAGGACCTGACCATGCAAGTTGGCAGGAATGCCACCCATCTGATAATGAATCGTCGGGACGACAGGAATCGGTTCCTTGATGGGATCGACGTTGGCGAACTTGATGGCGATTTCGCGAATGGACGGCAAGCGTTTATTAATGGTTTCAGCACCCAGATGGTCCAGCTTCAGGTGAACATAGCTGCCATCGGGGCCACAGCCGCGGCCTTCCTTGATTTCCTGGTCCATGGAACGCGACACGAAGTCGCGCGGCGCGAGATCTTTGAGCGTTGGCGCATAGCGCTCCATAAAGCGTTCGCCATCCTTGTTCAGCAGAATACCGCCTTCACCGCGCACACCCTCGGTAATAAGAATGCCGGCTCCGGCAACGCCTGTTGGGTGGAACTGCCACATTTCCATGTCCTGCAGCGGAATCCCAGCGCGCGCCGCCATGCCCAGCCCGTCGCCGGTATTGATGAAGGCATTGGTGGAAGCGGCCCAGATACGCCCGGCACCGCCGGTAGCCAGAACCGTCGTCTTGGCTTCAAGCACGTAGATATCGCCCGTTTCCATTTCGAGGGCAGTGACACCCAGGACGTCGCCCGCTTCGTTGCGCAGCAGGTCAAGCGCCATCCATTCGACGAAGAATTGCGTGCGAACGGCTACATTGCGCTGATACAGAGTATGAAGCATGGCGTGGCCGGTACGGTCGGCCGCCGCACAGGCGCGCTGCACGGGCTTTTCACCGAAATTGGCGGTGTGCCCGCCAAATGGACGCTGATAAATGGTGCCATTGGCATTGCGATCGAACGGCATGCCGAAGTGTTCGAGCTCGTACACGGCATTGGGCGCCTCACGGCACATGAATTCGATGGCGTCCTGGTCGCCGAGCCAGTCGGAGCCTTTAACGGTATCGTACATGTGCCAATACCAGTGGTCTTCGCTCATGTTGCCCAGCGAGGCACTGACACCGCCCTGAGCCGCAACGGTATGTGAGCGGGTCGGGAATACCTTAGACAGTACAGCAACCGACAGGCCCGCCTTGGCCAGTTGCAACGAACAACGCATGCCGGACCCACCGGCTCCTATAACCACCACATCGAACTGGCGGCGAGGCAAGGGTTTTTTGACAGCAGCCACGTTTTATAGACTCCAGAGAATTTTTACGAAATAGATGATAGACCCGGCCAGCCACAGCGCTGTCAGTATGTAAAGCGACAGGCGCAGGCCGGCTCCGTGGGCATAGTCCATCCAGATGTCACGAGCACCGATCCACGCATGCCACGCCAATGACAGAAAGGCCAGTGTCGCCAGCAATTGCCCCAGCGGTACCCCGCCCACATGAAATGTGAACAGGCTTTGCCAGGTTTCGAAGCTCATGCCTGACGAAAAGACATAACCGAAAATGAGAATCAGCGTATACACCGCCATGATGATCGCGGTACAGCGCTGAACCAGGAAATCGAGCGCGCCATAATGGGCGCCAACCACCAGACGTTTTGTGCCGACACGTTCTTGAGTAGACATTACCAAGCCCCAAACAGTTTAAGACCGAAAATTACTGTCAGCACAAGGCTGACGCCGAAGACAACGCCAGCTGTCTTCTGAGCGGATATTTTGTCGTTGGCGAGATGCAAATCCAGCGTCAAAAACCGGATACCGGCACAGAAGTGGTGCAGATAAGCCCAGATGATTACCAGCAGCACAACCTTGCAAAGAGGGTTGGCCATCCAGGTTGCAATAGACGCATAGCTTTCCGCAGACGTCACACTGAGCGCGAACAATGGAACGATGACCAATGGCAGACACAGAATCAGCAAGGCGCCGCTTATTCGGTGAAAGATGGAGGACTTGCCTGCCAAGGGAAGACGGTAGCTCAGGATCTGCAGAAAACCGATATTACGGAACTGCGGACGGGGCTTGGAAGCTGAATCGGACATGATGGCCTCAAGGTTATAACAATTGATTCACTGCAAGATACTGCCAATATTCTCCCCGATTTGGGGGGTCTGTATCAAATCGATAAAGAAAGTGTATTAATTCAAACTATTTTTATAGTGGAACCGTTCGGTCACATATAATCCTCTTCGCACTTCGACCGGACGGTCACCATAAGTAAACGACACCCTTTCGACCTGCAGCAATGGGCTCGAGGCGGCAACCCTGAGCAACTTGGCCTGATCGGCGCTTGCCGACACTGCCTTGATCTTTTCTTCAGCTCGCACCATGCTAACGCCAAACTCGGACTCGAACAATCCATACAGAGGGCCGCGATAGCGTGCCAATGAATCCGCCGTCAAGCCGCGAAACATTGCGCCTGGCAACCAGATGTCGTCAAGGATGGTCGGCACCTGCTCGAACGAGAGCAGCCGGCGCAAATTCACCACGGCATCGGCAGCTCGCAGATCAAGCAGATGAGCGATATCGGCTGATGCCTTGACGCGGCGGCAATCCAGTACCTGGCTGCCCGTCATCTTGGGCTGACCGTCGTCGGACGTAAGGCGAAGAAAACGAAAACGCACCCTGGCCTCGTGGTGAGTGGCAACAAACGTGCCCTTCCCCTGGCGGCGTATCAGAAGATTTTCAGCGGCGAGTTCGTCGATGGCCTTGCGCACGGTACCCTGGCTGACCTGGAAACGGGCGGCGAGTTCCAGTTCGCTGGGTATGGCCTCACCGGGCTTCCATTCAGCGCGATCAAGACCTTGCAACAGCAGGCCCTTGATTTGCTGGTAAAGCGGGCTATAGGCTGCGCTGCTGACAACGTGATCAGTGTCCGAAGCTGGATCGTCGGGGTGAGTATCGGACATGGCAGTCAGGCAGCAGTGGCACTCGGTAAAGAATTAAGTATTAAGTGTAAGCAAAATTGAATGTAAGCAGCTGTCTATTCTCGCACGGTTTAAGGATTCTGTCTAACACTCTTGTGTCTTATATAAGATATAAGACAATTGACCTTGGCCTTAATTTCCTCTAACCTTCAAACGATTTACACTAACATATCCGCCACGCTTTTCACGCCTGTACAAAGCCAGCGCGCCACCTCGTTGTCCTTATTCGTCCACTTATATATTTTTACCGGAGATTTTCTATGTCCAAACCTGCCATGCGTGTCGCCGTTACCGGCGCCGCCGGCCAAATCGGCTACGCCCTGCTGTTTCGCATCGCCTCGGGCGAAATGCTGGGCAATGATCAACCCGTCATTCTGCAGCTGCTGGAAATCCCCGCTGAAAAGGCCCAACAGGCGCTCAAGGGCGTCATGATGGAACTGGAAGACTGCGCATTCCCGTTGCTGGCCGGCATGAGTGCCTACAGCGACCCGCGCGCCGCGTTCAAGGACGCCGACATTGCTATGCTGGTCGGCTCGCGCCCACGCGGCCCCGGCATGGAACGCAAGGATCTGCTGAAAGTCAACGCGCAGATCTTCATTGATCAGGGCAAGGCGCTCAATGAAGTGGCCAGCCGCAATATCAAAGTGCTGGTTGTCGGCAACCCAGCCAATACCAACGCCTACATCGCCATGAAGTCGGCACCCGACCTTGCGTCAAAGAACTTCACCTGCATGCTGCGCCTGGATCACAACCGCGCCCTGTCGCAACTGGCCGCCAAGTCAGGCAAAAAGGTTGCCGACATCGAAAAATTTGCCGTCTGGGGCAATCACTCGCCCACCATGTTCCCCGACATCCGCTTCGCCACCGTCGGCGGCCAAAGCCTTGAAAAGCTCATCAACGACGACGCCTGGAATCGCGACACTTTCATTCCTACGGTCGGCAAGCGTGGCGCCGCCATCATTCAGGCGCGCGGCCTGTCGTCTGCCGCCTCGGCCGCCAACGCCGCCATCGACCACATACACGACTGGGTGCTAGGCACCAGCGGCAAGTGGGTCACCATGGGCATTCCGTCCGATGGTTCCTACGGCATTCCAAAGGACATCATGTATGGCGTCCCGGTTACCACCGCCAACGGCGAATACACGCGCGTCAGCGGACTTGAAATAAACGCATTCGCACGAGAACACATGGACAAGACGCTTAACGAATTGCTCGAAGAGCAAAATGGCATAAAAGACATGCTCAAGTAGGCGGATCCTGGGGCCACAAGTGGCTAGTTCCCTGTTTGGCTAGCGCATGTACCAAGGGCCGCGATTGCAGTACGTCCGCGTCGCGCCCTTGTTCCATCGCCGTCCGCACCCGTCAATCAAAAAAGACTTCGCCATGCCCACATCCCATACCACCCCACATTCAGCCGGCGCCCTGTTCCGGCAAGCACTCCAAGACGAAAAACCCCTGCAAATCGTCGGCGCGATCAACGCCAACCACGCGCTACTGGCCGTACGAGCAGGGTTTCGCGCCATCTACGTTTCTGGCGGCGGCGTTGCCGCTGGCTCGCTCGGACTTCCTGATCTGGGCATCAACACACTGGACGATGTATTGACCGACGTGCGGCGCATCACCGACGTGTGCGATGCGCCACTGCTGGTCGACATTGATACGGGCTTCGGGCCGTCCGCCTTCAACATTGCACGAACGATAAAAAGCCTGATAAAGTTTGGCGCCGCCGGCTGCCACATTGAAGACCAGGTCGGTGCCAAACGCTGCGGGCACCGACCTGGCAAAGAGATAGTGTCCGTACAGGAGATGGCGGACCGGATCAAGGCGGCGGTCGATGCACGCACCGACGACCAGTTCTTCATCATCGCCCGCACCGATGCCATTGCCGTCGAGGGCGTCGATGCCGCGCTGGAACGCGCCCAGGCATGCGTGGCGGCCGGCGCGGATGGCGTCTTCGCCGAAGCGTCATACGACCTGGCGACATACCAGCGATTTTCGCAGGCACTGAATGTACCGATACTGGCCAATATTACCGAGTTCGGCCAGACGCCGCTCTTTAGCGTACCTGAACTGGCGGGCGCGGGCGTGAACATGGTGCTGTATCCACTCTCGGCGTTTCGCGCCATGAACAAGGCCGCGGAAACCGTCTACGGAGCCATCCGCCGCGATGGCCACCAAAGAAACGTCATCGGCATGATGCAGACCCGCGAAGAACTGTATGAACGCATCGGCTACCACGCCTACGAAGAGAAGCTGGACGCACTGTTCCAGCAGGACAAAACCACCCATTGACCGCGGCACCAGGAGAACACTATGGCAACCAGTGAAACAAAAGGCACGACGGCAAAAGGCATCTCCCCCACATTCAAACCCAAGAAATCCGTAGCCCTGTCGGGCATTGTCGCGGGCAACACAGCGCTATGTACCGTGGGCCGCAGCGGCAACGACCTGCACTACCGCGGCTATGACATCCTGGATATCGCCCATACCTGCGAATTCGAGGAAATCGCCCATCTGCTCGTGCACGGCACCCTGCCCTCCAAGTCCGAACTAAAGGCTTACAAGGAAAAGCTGCGCAAGTTGCGCGGCCTACCAGCCCAATTGCAGACGGTACTGGAATCGCTACCCGCCGCCAGCCACCCCATGGACGTCATGCGCACTGCCGTCTCGGTGCTGGGCTGCATTCTGCCTGAAAAAGACAACCACAACATTCCCGATGCGCTCGACATAGCTGATCACCTGATCGCCAACATGGGCTCAGCGTTGTTGTACTGGTATCACTACAGCCACAATGGCCGCATCATCGACGTGCAAACCGATGACGACAGCATTGGCGGACATTTCCTGCACTTGCTTCATGGCACCAAGCCCGGCAGCGAATGGGTGCGCGCCATGCACACGTCGCTCAACCTGTATGCCGAGCACGAATTCAACGCCTCGACCTTCACTTGCCGCGTCATCGCCGGCACAGGCTCCGACATGTACTCAGCCATCACCGGAGGCATAGGCGCGCTGCGCGGCCCCAAGCACGGTGGCGCCAACGAAGTCGCTTTCGAGATCCAGAAGCGCTACGGCACGCCGGACGAAGCCGAAGCCGACATCCGCCGGCGCGTCGAAAACAAAGAAGTCATCATCGGCTTCGGCCATCCCGTTTACACCGTCTCGGATCCGCGCAACCAGATCATCAAGGAAGTGGCTCGCAAGCTTTCCAAAACGGCGCAGGACATGAAGATGTTCAACATCGCCGACCGGCTCGAAACCGTCATGTGGGACGCCAAGAAAATGTTCCCCAACCTGGACTGGTTTTCGGCCGTGTCCTACCACATGATGGGCGTCCCAACAGAGATGTTCACGCCACTGTTCGTCATCGCCCGTGCCGCCGGATGGTCGGCGCACATTATCGAGCAGCGCATTGACAACAAGATCATCCGTCCGACCGCCAACTACGTCGGACCCGAAAACCGGAAATTCATTCCCCTGGAAAAACGCAAATAGGCTCGAGGAAGTCGTCCGTCAACGCGCCTGATCTCTAGGAAGTATTTATGTCGGCAGCCATCTCCAACATCCGTCCCGATCCCGATCAGGTCCTGGTCGATATCGTGGACTACGTCCTGAACTATCAAATCAAAAGTGCACTGGCTTATGAAACCGCCCGCAACTGCCTTATTGACACGCTGGGCTGCGGCCTGGAAGCGCTGGAGTATCCCGCCTGCAGGAAACTGATGGGCCCCATTGTTCCTGGCACCATCGTGCCCAATGGTGCCAGGGTTCCGGGTACCCAGTTCCAGCTTGACCCCGTGCAAGCCGCCTTCAACATTGGCGCAATGATTCGCTGGCTGGATTTCAACGACACGTGGCTGGCCGCCGAATGGGGGCACCCTTCGGACAATCTGGGCGGCATCCTGGCCACGGCCGACTGGCTCTCACGTACCGCCGTTGCCGCCGGCAAAGCTCCCCTGACCATGCGCGACGTACTTACCGGCATGATCAAGGCGCACGAAATCCAGGGCTGCATCGCACTGGAAAATTCCTTCAACAAAGTTGGCCTGGATCACGTCCTGCTCGTCAAAGTGGCATCCACCGCTGTCGTGGCGCAACTGCTGGGTCTTGACCGCGAAGAAACCATCAACGCCGTGTCACTGGCCTGGGTCGACGGACAAAGCCTGCGCACCTATCGCCACGCCCCCAATACGGGAAGCCGCAAAAGCTGGGCCGCGGGCGATGCGACCAGCCGCGCCGTGCGCCTCGCACTCATTGCCAGGACGGGCGAAATGGGCTACCCCTCGGTGCTGACCGCCAAAACCTGGGGCTTCTATGACGTGCTCTTCAAAGGCCAGCCGTTCAAATTCCAGCGCCCCTACGGCAGCTACGTCATGGAAAACGTGTTGTTCAAAATCTCTTTCCCCGCCGAATTCCACTCGCAGACTGCCGTGGAATGCGCCATGGAAATTCACCACAAGCTCAAGGCCGCCGGCAAATCCCCCGACGACATCCGCAAAATCACCATCCGCACGCACGAGGCCTGCCTCCGCATCATCGATAAAAAAGGCCCCCTGAACAACCCCGCCGACCGCGACCACTGCATCCAGTACATGGTGGCTGTGCCCATACTTTTCGGGCGCCTTACCGCCAGCGACTACGAAGACAACATCGCTGCCGACCCCCGCATCGACGCACTGCGCGACAAAATCACCTGTGTCGAAGACCCTGCCTTCACCGCCGACTACCACGACCCCGAGAAGCGCTCCATCGCCAACGCTCTGACTGTGGAATTCCAGGACGGCAGCAAACTCGATGAAGTCGTGTGCGAATACCCTATCGGCCACAAGCGCCGCCGGCAAGAGGGCATTCCGCTGCTCGAGGCCAAATTCCGCATCAACCTCGCGCGCCAATTCCCCGCGCGCCAACAGCGGCGTATCCTGGAGGCATCGCTGAACCAGGAACGCCTTGAAGCGATGCCAGTGCACGAATACGTCGACCTGTATGTAATATAGACAGCACCCACCCTCTGTGAAACTACCATGACTCGCCCCGTCGAACATAACCCCGACCAATTGCGCTTCCAATGGACCGAAAGCGGCATGCTGTGCGTGCTTGAGTACGAACTGAACGACGGCATAATGACCATCTACCATACCGGCGTACCCCGAGCCGTCGGCGGGCGCGGCATCGCCGCAGACCTCACCATGCACGCCCTCGACACCGCGCGCGCCAACGGATGGCGTGTCCGGCCACTATGCTCCTATGCCGACGCCTACATCCGCCGCCACACCGAATACGCCGACCTTCTGGCCTGACACCATACACTCTAAACAATCGCTGTTACGTGCCAACTACTGAAACGGCAGGTTTACCCTGCGGCTTCAACCATCCTGCCCCTCGCGCATTCTGCCCGCTTGACGGAACACAGCCGGCGCCACACCTTCGTTCCGAACAAAGAACTTGGTGAAATACGACGGATCATCAAAACCTAGCCCATAGCCAATCTCGGCTATTGTTCTGTCGGTATAGATCAAGTCGCGCTTGGCTTCCAGCACGATTCGCCCCTGTACGATCTGACTGGGCGTACGGGCTGCAAGCCTCAGGCAGAGCCTGTCCAGGCTGCGAACGCTAATAGCCAGGGAATACGCATAATCCACGACGCGAAAGCGTTCGCGAAAATGCCGTTCTACCAGATCCTCGAAACGGCGGTAGGTCGACCGCTGCTCCACTTCGGCCAAGAAAGTCTCCGACGTCAGCCCGCCGTTTCGATACGATTGCCGTAACCGCACTATCTTCGCAAGCAATATCAAGATGTCACTCGAGATAACCACCTCTCGACACAGCTTATTGCCGATGTACTCTTCCAGGATCGACTCAAAAAGCCCCTTTATTTCGGAAGCGTCGCTTCGCCTAGAGGTATTGCCGGCGACGACGAGAAGCTCATCCCGCGCGGAAATGATTTCCGGCGCTCCTGACTGATCGACGAGGTCTCCAAGGAGCGCACCAGCCACCGTGAGGATTAAGCCCTCGCTACCAGGATTCCACCGGAAGCCGTGCACAACGAGCGGTGGAATATAAATCAGCACTGGGGACTCCAGATGCAAGGTGCGCGTATCGAGCTCGACCGTACCGTATCCGTCGCTTACCCATATGAACTGGTAAAGGTCGTGATGCCTATGAGCAAGGATATTCCAGTCACGGTTCTCGTTGCCCTGCTCCAGAGCTCCCAGATGCACAAAGCGCGGCTCAGCGTCAGCATTCACACGTCCATACAGCGAATACAGCGGGATGGGAGCGCCTGCTAATTTTTTTGCAAGTGAAGTCATGTGCTGTCGCAATCAAATATACGCCGTACCACGAGACGAACTTCATCTTCCCAGAAGCTTCAACTGCCTTCAATACCCGTAACAATTGAGTCTCAAAATTACCATTTCCAGTCGGTTTCGTCTATGTAAAGCGCTGCCGCCTTGTCGCAACATCTCCATGAGAGCGCGTTGAGTCCACACGTTCCTGCCCACAGCCCTGCAGGAGGTAAGTGATGAGTTGATTTGGAAACCAAACGCACCGGCGTCGCACATCACTCCTTGGGTAAAGGTACGCAACTGACCAAATGTGTACACGCCCAACTGCAGGATATCGCCGATCGCCCCGCCCTCGCGCGACCCTTCTTCAGGCAACCCAGTGCTGCCTATATTACGGTCCCATAAATAACAGGACACTATCGACCAAATACATACAATTCGCATCCGCACCACGACGTGGCGTGGCAATTCGAGGGGGAGGTTCGCAAAAATGACACAGAGCAGCGAAATGACACAGAGCAGCGATTTGCCGGACGCAGTGCCAGACAGGCACCGCGGAACCGGCAGAGAGGTTACTGTAATTCTGGTCTTAAGTTTGACATTCGGGCTTGTAAGCTTCGACCGATTTGTAATAGCCCCATTATTTCCATTCATAAGTAAGGACCTGCACTTCAACTATACCGACCTTGGACTACTCGTAGGGGCACTCGGCATAGCGTGGGGATTCTCAGCGCCGCTCGCAGGTTGGCTTAGCGACAAATTTGGCCGGCGCATCGTGCTAGTTCCAGCAGCGATTGTATTTTCACTCTTGTCGTTCACGAGTGGCCTGGCAATGACGCTTGCCGAGTTCGTACTCATACGAATCATCATTGGAATCAGCGAAGGTGCATTTTTTGCACCGAGCGCCGGTGTCGTGACGCAAGTATCGGCGCCTAAACGCTTGGGCCTTACACAAGGCCTATACATGACGTCGTTTGCGCTATTCGGTAGTGCGCTCGCACCAGTCATCGCGACACAGCTTATGGAGATCGTGCACAACTGGAGATACGTATTTTTTTTAACAATAATTCCGGGGTTGATACTGGTGCCATTTCTGTGGCATTTAATACCCGAGCCGCCACACCTGCAAGGGAAGGCTAGACCCACTTCGGCAACTCGCAGACATTGGCGCTACGTGTTGCGCTCGCGAAACCTACGCGTCGCAGTGATATGCGAGATTTGCTGTGAGGCATTTATTCTGACGCTTGCCGTGATGTTGCCGAGTTATTTCATAAGGTTCTTGCACTACAAGCCCACAGATATGGGGTTCGTAGTGTCGGCTCTTGGACTCGGTGGCGTGCTAGGAGAGTTCATGGTGCCTTGGGCTTCTGATTACTTGGGGCGAAGATTCGTCGCTATCAGCGCGATGATAATACCAGTCCTATCAATTAGCCTATTCCTTATCCACCCTGACGCCTCCAAGCCTCTACTGTTCGCCTCGCTATTCATAAGCGCGTTCTTTCCGTTTGGCTTGCTTGGGTTCTGGGGGGGTACTGTCGCATCAGAGGCAGTAGACGCTACGAATACTGCGTTGGCATGTGGGTTGGTGTCCGGCACAGCGGCCATTTTTGGAGGTGGCATTGCTCCTTACATAGTTGGACGTATTAGCGATGCCTATGGGATACAGACTTTATTTTATTTACCAATGGCTGCGTTAGTGATAGGCGTAGTAGTGGCCGCCCTGTTCCTGCGAGAAACTGCACCACGCGCTCTAGCTCGTCAGCGGGAGACTGTATGAGGTCATGCATAGTACCTTCGTACGCGTAAGGCGGCTCGGCAGAGGAATGCGTTTCTATGAGTTCGTAACGTGAGCACGCGGGATGTGAGCGCGATGATAACTGTGAGGATGCAATAGTGAAAGTACAACACGCGAGCGGTATGGCAACTACAAGCGGTATCCGTGAGATGACGATAGCAGCAGCCCAAGCCGCGCCAGTGTGGATGAATCGCACAGCTACTGTCCACAAGGCAGCTGGGATCATAAGAGAAGCGGCTTCGAATGGCGCCAAGCTCGTCGGATTCCCAGAGGGATTTATCCCTGGACACCCATCTTGGTACCACTTTCATACTACTTCGAGCACGAAAGCACGAGCGCTCGCAGTGCGTCTGTTCGAGCAATCGGTTGACTTATCGAGTGGCGAGATGGATGAGCTGTGCGAGGCAGCGGCGGACGGGAAGATCAACGTTGTAATGGGATTGACCGAACGCCTACCGGGCACAACTGGCACGCTGTTCAACACCCAAGTTTTAATTGACGAAACGGGTGCAATTTCGGCTAAGCATCAGAAGCTAGTGCCGACCGTTGGCGAACGCTTGGTGCATTCTCCTGGAAGCGCCGCAACACAATTATCCTTCCACACTCCTGTCGGCACCGTCAGCTCACTCATATGTGGTGAAAACTCTAACCCATTTGCGCTAGCCCGTATTGTTACCGAATACCCGATCGTCCATGTAGCAAGCTGGCCTAGTAACTTTGCCAGCGGGCTCGGAAACATGCGTGACCAGAGTCTCTTCGTAAACAGGAATGTTGCGTACGCGTGCGCCTGTTACGTTGTGTGCGCGACCAGCATTAATTCTGAGGAAATGATTCATGATTTAGCCAAGGACGAGCGGGATGCTGCGTTCCTGAGGGATGCTAAGTACGTTGGTGGCGCGGCAATTATCGACCCATACGGGCAAATAGTTGCTGGTCCACTCGATGGCGACAAAGAGGGGTTGTTGTATGCCGTAGCGACGGCAGAATCGTGTATTCGAATGCGCTGTACTCACGACTTCGCTGGCCACTATAACCGCCCCGATGTGTACCACCTGGAAGTGAATACTTACGACCAACAATTAACCTCGTTTAATGACTTTAATCCACGCGAAGAAAATCGCGGAGCGAGCGATCACGTGCCAACGTCGGGCGACCGTTCACCTGTTATGCATCATCTAAACGCTCCTGAGTGTGCACACGCAGTTGCAAACGGTACTGAACGCACTAGAAACTCAACTAATCATAAGTAAGAAGGACGCTAACGCGATGAATACAATTGAAAACCTTGAAGAAGGTCGTAGCTATGACGTCGTCGTGGTTGGGGGCGGCCCGGTCGGTATGGGGCTCGCAATCGAGCTGGGGCAGCGCGGTGTTGTCACCTTAGTAGTGGAGCGCCACATCGAACCGCAGATGGTTCCAAAGGGCCAGAACCTTACGACTCGCACTATGGAGCATTTTAACCGGTGGGGTATTGAAGCCAATATCAGAGAGCGCAGGCCTTTATCGAAGCGTTATACAAATGGGTTTACGTTGTACGGTTCACTGTTTAGCGAGTATCGGTACCAGCTCCAGGCACGAGACTTGGTGCGTGAGTATTATTACGCCGGTGCTGACCGCTTGCCGCAGTACGAAACGGAGTACGCGTTACGATCGCGAGTGTCAGATCTAGAAAATGTAACAGTCGTCTTTGGTACCGAAGCCGTCGATGTTAGCCAAGCAAAATCTGGCGCGACGGTTACGCTGCGTCAATATCGCGGGACCACAACGCGAACGGTAAGTTGTAAGTACGTTGTAGGCTGCGATGGAAGTCGCTCCGTTGTTCGCGAATGCGGCGGGATCGCTGAGACAACTAGTGAGAAGCGCAACGATCATATGGCGTTAATCGTATTCAGATCTGAGGCTCTGGATGAGAGGCTTAACGCAGAGCACCCGAGTGGATACTTCTTCAACATTATGCGGCCAGAACTCTCAGGGTACTGGTCATCAATAGGACGGGTGTCTAATAATCACGACTTCTTCTTTCATGCACCAATCGCGGAAGATATCGAGCCAGGCAGCATGGATTTTCAAAAGTTCGTGAGAGACGTACTCGGTGAAGACTTTGACATGGAGGTCACGTACGGTGGGCTTTGGCAGTTGCGAGTATCCGTTGCAAAAACATTCCGGAATGATCGGATCTTCATAGCGGGAGACGCTGCCCACAGCCATCCACCATACGGAGGATTTGGCATCAACATCGGGTTCGAGGACGCTAGAAACCTAGGCTGGAAATTGGCGGCTAGGGTCAACGGCTGGGGTGGGGAGCAGCTACTAGACAGCTACAGTGTCGAGCGTCGAGCAACGTTCGTGTCGACATCGGATACCTTTATTGCTGGCCCGATTGCGTTTGACGCACAATTCCTGGCAACCTATAGCCCGAGTAAGGACGAGGCCGCCTTCAAGCAGGCGTGGGGAAACCGCGCGGACCATGCAAAAGAAGCAGTTTATAAATTTGCGTGTGAGTACGTCGGCTCGCCAGTCATAGCGGGACCAACGCAGATCCTGATTGGGGAAAAGCAGTTCTCGGAACCATCTGCGATAGGCGGGCATAGTTTCGTTGCCAAGCCAGGATTTCACATGGCCCCGGCGACGCTCAGCTCAGGACAAAATTTCTATGACGTGCGAGGTGACGGTTTCACGCTCCTCGCGCTGGATGCCGATGACGAGTCGATTGCGAAGGTTCGGCGCGCGGCTGAAAAGCACCAAGTGCCACTTACCGTGATTCGTGATAAGGCGGAAGGCCAACTGCGCCGGTACGAGGCACGGCTGGTGTTAGTGCGACCGGACGACTACGTGGCATGGGTAGCGCATGATGGGTCTGAAACAGCGATGCCAAATATCGTAGAGAAGGCTTGTGGGTTGGAACTTGAGTAGCATCACTTAGCAGTCGGCGGAGGCATTTTATGCAGGCATGGATTATCTCGAACGTTGGTTCCGGCCCCACACTGGGCACAATCGACTTACCGCGGGTAGAGGATCAACAACACACTTCACTCGTTCAGATGTTAATGGTTGCAGTGAACCAAGTCGATATAAGCGTTGCGATGGGTGTGTTTCCAGCTGGTCGGCCAAAAGTCCCGTACATTCCCGGAATAGAGGGCGTTGCATGCATCACACAGTCATCACAATTTCCAGTGGGAACCGTCGTTAGAGTTAGTGCATTTCGTGCGGGATACGGACCGAATGGCGTAATGGCGGAGTACGCTGTCATCGACAACGACGATATAGAGCCCATTCCAGATGGTGTGAGCCCCGAAGTTGTTGCCGCAACTGGCAACAGCGCCTTGACTGGGTGGCTTGCGATGCGTGTCCGAGGAAACGTTCACCAAGGAGATCGCGCACTCATACTCGGTGCAACTGGTGCCAGTGGATGGTATGCCATGCAAGCCGCGCGACACGCCGGTGCGAGCTCAGTTGTGGCAGTAGCGAGAGATGCCGCGGCACTTGACGCGGCACTCAATGCCGGGGCAACTGCAACTGTGCAACTGACCCCAAATATCGGATGCGACGAGCTGGCAGAGAAATATAGGCTGGCAGCAGGCGGCGAAGTAACCATTACATATGATGCATTATGGGGGCTTCCTGCGTTAGCCGCCCTCACGGCCGAAGCCAAAGGCGCGCGTCATGTCGTAGTTGGTCAGGCCGCTGCCAACGAATTAAATCTGCCTTGTTATTTGATACGAGTAAAGACGATTGACTTGCTCGGGTTCGCAAACCATCAAATTCCACGATTGCGTCGACACGAGGCCATGCAGGAGATGTTGGAGCTTTCCCGCGACGGAAGCTTGGACACGTCCAAACACACAACGCTATCGTTTGCGAATCTTGATAGCGCATGGGAGCAAAAGAGGACGGGTGAATGCAGGAGGCCATTGTTACGTGTAGCACAATAATTAAGTGAATCGAAACTACTCTAGATCAGCCGTTCGAGCGCGGCCGTGGCTGCAAGATGCCGACCAAGAATGCCCAGTTAGCCAGCTGCCTCGTTTCGCAGAGCCACCTCTAGCTCATTAAGCCTCGTAAAAAAATACCGCGCTCATCACCAGTCCCACGATGACAATGAGCGCCTTGATCGCTCGCCTGGACAAAGCCTTCGCCGCAAAAGCTCCCAAATATCCTCCCACAGTCGCTGCCACCATCATAATAACGGCCGCGCGCCACTGGACAATTCCTGCCCAAGCAAACGTCGCCACTGAGATCGCCGACAATATGACAGAAACACCATTCTTTAGACCGTTCATGAGATTCATGCCGCGCATACCCACCACCGCGAATAGCGCCATCAGCATGATACCGAGGCCACCGTTGAAATAGCCGCCGTAGACTGAAACAACGAACACTCCAGGCATTAAGAATTTATCTAGCTGCAAATTGCGCGATTTGCTCCACGCCACCATATAATCGCCGGTTGCGAACAACAGCGTCGAAAAAAGCAAAAGCCATGGCACAAGAATTTTGAACGTATGATTCGACGTCACCAGAAGCAGCAAGGATCCCGCGAGGCCTCCGGCCAAGCTGACCACAATCAGCTTTACCAGCATCACGCGCTCGACCGAAGCGATCTCGGGCCGGAAGCCCGCCACCGCGCCCAGATATCCAGGGAACACCGCGACAGCGCTCGTCGCATTCGCCGACACAATCGGTACTCCCGCATACACCAGGGCCGGAAAAGTCAAGAAACTGCCACCGCCCGCTATAGCATTAAGTCCACCAGCGAGGAAGCCGGCAGCCACCAACAAGAGGTAATAAATCATTATTAGATGTGGCCCATACAGTTGGACAGTAAATCGGAGCGGCAGTAAATCAGTACTCTTGAGTAGATTCTCTGCCGATTAAGCTACTACAAAAAATTCGTGCAACCATTTGAGTAAATGGCTGCACGAATGACGCGTTTCAAATAAGAAGCACAGAATGATGTATCAATTTTTCACGACAGGTCGCTTCACCACAACCAAAGTCGAAATCAACGCAATCACTATCAAAGGAACTGCCGCTCCAATCAACAAGGGAGGAGCGAAGCCCATAGCTAACAACTCTCCGGCCGCAAACGGCCCAAAAAATGAGCCAAAACGGCCTACTGCTACGGCAGACCCCGAGCCAGTACCGCGCATCACTATCGGGTAATAGACAGCCGAAAGGCCGTACAAAATGGACTGTGCACCAATCAAGAACAAGCCAGCTAAAGCTGCTCCTAAATAAATCATACCTAGCGCACCCGACTGAGATAGCACCACAAGTGCCACCACGATACCTACATAGGTGCACAGCACCACCATCCAGGCACGTGTACGATCCATCAACCAGCCGAATCCCATCGCCCCGACAGCACCACCGACGTTAAATAGAACCTGTATTACGCCGACCTGAGCAGGCTTGATTCCTTGCCGCACCAGTAACGATGGCAGCCAGTTCATCAAAAAGAACAAGATTGACAAAGTAAAGAAAAACGTCACCCACAGAGCTATGGTCAACACGGTGCGCCGTTCACCAAACAACACCGTAGAAATAGCCGCCGGGCGGATTCGACCTTCCTTTTGCACGGTCGAAGCAAGGAAATTCCTCGATTCCGGCAGCAAGAAGATCAATAGCGGCACCAATATCAAAGGGGCAAATCCGCCGACATAAAAAACGTGCCTCCATTGGCCACCTTCGACAGACAGGGCCCCGATAGCTGAAGCTATAGCCCCGCCCAACGGGATACCGCAATACATAAAACTGACCGCGGTGCGCCTTAGCCGATCCGGGACAATCTCGGACACCAGCGCGATAAGGTTAGGCATGGCCGCTCCAAGGCCCAGTCCAGTCATGAAGCGCGAAAAAATCAGGCTATTTGCATCCCAAATGTGAGCGGTCATAATCGAAAAAATGCCAAAAACAACGACCGAATATATAAGAACCGGTTTTCTACCCAAACGATCCGCCAACCTGCCTCCTAGCATCGCTCCAGGCAACAAGCCCAAAGACCCGATACTGAATGCCAATCCCATTTGAGCCGGGGAAAAACCAAAGTGCCTCGCCACGAACGGAGCAGCGACACCCATTGACTGGTTATCGACTCCTTCCAGCAAGGCAATGATGAAGCAAAGTGCCAACGTCGCCACAACGCCTGATCGGCCTACCATCTGGGCCTGAATACTTCCAGCTGTTTGCATACCTCCTCCCTTTTAAAAACTCTAATTAGAAACAACTCGATCGACCCGAATTCCCAAGCCAACTAAACATAGTCAGCCGTTTGTTTCGCGATCAGCCGATCTGCTATAGGTGCGCATCTTTCCACCTTTGCCGCGAGAGCCAATAACTCAGCGTCACGCCACGGTGCTGCCACAATTTGAATGCCAATCGGCAACCCGAATTGATCGACAGTCCATGGCAAAACGATTGCAGGAGCCCCCATTACATTGACAAACGGCGCATACCTAGCTGCGGCACGAGGTCCTACCGGAGTTCCAGCTATCGTGATTGGTGCGCCCTGCCCTATTGCCCAAGCGACACAGGGTGAAGCTGGAGCCAACAAGAAGTCACACGACTGCCACATCAATCTGCTTGTGTGACGCATATCGAGCAAGGCACCGGCGGTGCTAAAGACCTCACTAGCAGTTAAAGCCAGACCTCTCTCTCTCAACCCACGAATGAGGGGCGTAAGACTTTCCACAGCCATGTCGCGATGCTCCAACGCATGAGCGGTACCAGCCGCTATCAGCGTTGCCCAACATTTGTCCACTTCCTCGATATCTAACGGCAGATCACCTCGATCTACCCGCAGGCCACACTCGCGAATGCAGTCGGCGACATCATGTAATGCTTGCAATACTCCCTGATCGTGAGGAATGGCTTCATCCACATAGATACGTACACGTTTCCCGGTCATATCTGTAGGCTGAAATACCAAACCCTCCCCGTTATCACACAAAAGATTGGACAATGAAGGGCTGCTTGCAACGCTTTGTACTAGCAGCGCACAATCAGCTACAGTACGCGCAATAGGCCCAACAACCTGCAAGTCCAGAGTTGTACTCGGAAAGCCATGTGGACGCGAAAACAGACCCGTCGTGGGACGCAACCCTACTGTGCCCGTATATGCTGATGGTCGACGAATTGATCCACCTGCGTCGGTTGCCAAAGCTACTGTCGTCTGACCAGAAGAAACACTTGCCGCCGCACCGCCACTGGACCCTCCTGGGGTGACATTTAAATTCCACGGATTACGTGTGACGCCGTGCAAGCGGTTATCAGTAATGCCGGCGAGTGCCAATTCCGGAGTATTACTCTTCCCAACTATCAATGCTCCTGCGTTACGCACATCACCGACAGGCGGATCATCTACATTCGCCACCAGATTGCGGAATACTTCACTCCCCCAGCTAGCCGGCATGTCTTTGACCCACAAATTGTCTTTGACACTGATAGGTACGCCTTCCAGCCAGCTCCGCGGCTTACCGCTTCTAAGCCGTAGCGTCGACTCTTCGACCGACTGAGCCAGCTGACTCCTATCAGACACGTGGCACAAGGCGTTAATCTGCGGATTAGTCTGAGCAATACGGTCTAAAGTCGCCTGCACCACGTCGCGTACCTGCACGTCGTTGGTACGCAATCGATAGGCTAGCTCACATGTCGTAAATGACTGCAGGTTCACTCCAACCACCTCACAAAAAAGCTGGATTCTTCCGGACCAATAAACTTGCTTCCGTAATTATTTAATTAGCAAGCTAACTAACTCATGAATATATCGAACTACCTTTCCACCTGCAATAAAAAAATTTACGTAATTACCCCTACAAGGCTCATATTCTCTTAGTTCACGAAAGATATCGTCTGCTCATGAATGCCGAAAGCCGATCCGGCCATTAGGGTAAACGGGTATCTAAAAAGGCAATATTCCACCGTCATCGATCTTGGCACACACATCAAAATCAAATATACTTAGTCATATAACTAATCTATAGAAAAGCCGACCTGGAAACGACATGAGCCTGTACCAAGTTCAGAAAGTCATGTTCCTCATGAAAAAGGATGAAATCATGGCTCGACAGATCAAAGAAAAATCCAAATCTTCCTTGGATAAATTCTCACTCACACCCGAAGAAAGAGAGGCACTGGTCTCTGGAGACTTGCCTTACCTTTTTCAAATTGGCGTTCACCCACTTTTGCTTGCTCCCTACTCACGCATCATGGGCATAGCGCGTCCAAAATACATCGAACAGCTCACACCACTGCGTGGGCAGCGCAAGCTGCAAAGCACCCGGGGAGAAGGATTATGAAGGGATCTCTTGCTTTCGCTGGCGCAATGAGCCATGCACCGGGTATTGCAGCCTTCCGCGACGCGGCATCAAAGGAACAGGCGTCCAGCTTCTTTAGCGCCTGCGACACCATGCGTCAAAAGTTGATGGCTTCCAATCCTGACGTGATCGTCGTTATCGCTCCCGATCATTTTTCCAATTTTTTTATCGACAATATGCCAGCTAGCTGTGTCACGTTGAACGCGGCCTACCACGGCCCGGTAGAAAAGTGGCTTGGGGTCTCGGAACTGACCGTCGCAGGCATGCCTGATCTGGGCAGGGCCATCCTTGACCAATCTTACAAAGACGGAATCGAGTCTGCGTTCTCGGAAGAAGTCATGCTCGAACACAGCGTCATCATCCCGCTGTCTCTGTTGACTCCAAGCTACGATGTGCCGATCGTCTGGATCATGCAAAATTGCCAGGTACCCCCCCTGATGAGCCTTGAACGTTGTTATGCGTTTGGCCGCTCAATCCGGCAAGCTATTGACAACAGCGGGCTGCGTGTAGCCATTATCGGTAGTGGCGGCTTGTCACATGCACCGGGGGCTCCTGAATTGCAAACTCTCAAGCCAGATTTCGATCGGCACTTCCTGAGCCTGCTTGAAAAAGACAACCGGCATGAACTGTTGTCGATACCCGACGCTACTTTGGATGACGCCGGGTTCGGATCTTGGGAAATCAGATTATGGATCACTGCCTTGGGCGTCGCACACGAGCGCAAGGCACGCACGCTTGCATACGAGGCGATCGTCCCATGGGATACAGGTTGCGGAATTGCAATTTATGAATAGGGGCACAAATCGATCATGACCAGACTGCGCGCTGTTACGTGGGCTCTTGGCTTAAGATCGACGCCACAAAGCATAGGTGTCATCGGGCGAGATCTTGGAGTTTTTAAACGCCACAACCTAGATCTGCAGATCGTACGAGAAGAAACTGCAGGTCCCGAAGGAGCACGAGGCTTGATTAACAACGAGTATGATTTTGCCGAATTTGGTACTGTACCTATCGTTCGTGCACGTTTGGACGGTGGCGAACCTCTTATCTTGTTGGCTGCCGAACAACAATCCGCCTTATACATACTTTCACGCAACAACATCAAGATCCCGCAGGAACTAAAGAGCGGGTGCCTGGGAGTCCTATCTGTTGCAGGCCAAACGGGCCACAGCGCAAAGCAGATGCTCAGCACTTGGCACCTTAACGATTCGGTAGAGCTAGTCCCCTGCAGCACTTACCCAAATATTTATCAAAGGTTGGCTGAAGGGACTCTGCATGCGGGCGTACTCACAGCGGACTACCGCATTGCGGGCGAAATCGCATTCGGACTCAACACCTTGGCTGACCTGGGCGAAGTGTTGAAATACCAAGGCCCTGTCGTTGCGACAACAGCTAGACTGCGTGATACTGACCCCAACTTGGTTCAAGCTGTAGTCGACGCATACTGCGACACGCTCAACTTATTTCGCACGTCGGATAGCGTCGTACCTAGCCTACAAAAACATCTTCGTTTCGCAGACACCCAGCAAGCAACTGCAATACACGCCTATTATGCCAAGCGTTTTCAGGCCCACCCCTTCCCTTCTGTGGACGGCTTGGCTCGTGTCATAGAATCCATGCAAGGGAGCCGGAACACTCCCCACATCACCCCTATGTCATTGTGCGACACATCATTTCTCGAACGCTCACTCGTCGAAAACAGGAGGCCATAATGGATATGGGCATATCGGGGCGCACGGCAATTATAACGGCCTCCAGCAAGGGTATCGGCCGAGAATGCGCTTTCGCGTTAGCGCGCGAAGGCACCAATGTAGTGCTTTGTGCACGAAATATAGGCCAGCTAACGCAGACAGCGAATGCACTCAAGAATTTGGTCGGCGAAGAGCGTGTTTTAGCCATTCAGGCGGACATAACTAAAGAAGCTGATCTTAACAATCTGATCACAACAACCCTTGGTCACTTCAAAGCAGTTGATATCCTGGTGTACATCGGTGGGTCCCCCAAGCGTGGAGGTTTCAACGATATCAACACTAACGATCTACGTGCCGCATTTGAAATGACAGTGATTCCAGCATGGCAGCTCCTTCAACTGGTCGTTCCGGGTATGCGTGAGCGCGGCTGGGGACGAGTAATCACAGTCCAATCTCGCTCCATCAAAGAGCCAGTGCCCGATCTTGTCTCATCCGTAGCGACTCGACCCGGTGTTGCCAGCCTCTTCAAATACGTTGCGGATGAAGCAGCTGCTGACGGCGTACTACTTAATGTTATCGTTCCAGGACGCATCGAGACCGATAGATTCAACTCTGGAGCTGCTGCTGCACCAATAGGCCGCGAAGCGTACATACAGAAAAAGCTGGCGGATTTGCCGATCGGCCGATTTGGCGCACCTAACGAAATTGCCGACGCTGTCTGCTTTTTGTCTTCCGAGCGCGCGTCCTACATCACCGGAGCTGCGCTCAAAGTTGATGGAGGCGTTATCCGTGCCATATAAGGTCAAAAAGGGTGAACGAGTTCATAGTTACTCAACATCCGAAAGTATCGGCTATTTTCTTAGCTTAAACCACCGACGTATCAAGCCTCTCATGGATGATCGGCTACGCGGCAAAGGAATTAGCTACGGAATGTGGTTCTTCCTGCGCACGCTCTGGGAGGAAGACAATATCACGCAGTCTGATTTGTCAGGTTGGCTCAGTGTCAGCCAGCCTACCACCCTGGCGGCCCTTAGAAAACTGCAGCGACAAAAACTAGTCACACTGAAGAAAGATAAAGACGACAAGCGGTCAATACGCGTATGCCTGACGGCCGAAGGTCGGGCCCTGAAGGAGGAAATGCTCCCACACGTTGAAGAAATCAACTACATGCTTCTGAAGGGTTTGAAGAAAAGCGAAATCACGGAGCTTTTGCGGCTATTGCAAGTAATCGGGAGAAACGCCCGACAAAATACGTAGCACTAGGAAAACCATAAACACGATATGCACTTGAAGAGACAAATGTTACTTACCCCTGATGCCTGATTGCCACTCTGGCTAGTAGCCGGGTCAGTCATGCTTTTCGCTTCCTAAAGACGGCATCCACAAGGGATCAACTGTTTTTACCTCTACCGCAATACCACTCGCTGGTTAAGTTGCGCGGCGGTCTGTTTGCGCAAAGAATCGAATCGTTTAGTTTTAGTAGGCCACATTTAATTGAAGAGGAGGACTTGTCCATGCTTAGCGATGAAAAAAACCGCCTATTGACAGAAGTAGGTCGGGGCAAACCTATGGGTGAATTATTACGGCGCTACTGGCACCCTATCGCTGGTGTTAGTGAATTTGACGACAAAGCCACCAAGGCAATGCGATTATTTGGAGAGGATTTGGTCCTTTATAAAGACCTAAGCGGGCATTACGGCCTATTGGAACGACATTGCCCACACCGGAATGCAGATCTTTCTTACGGGTTCGTGGAAGAACATGGCATACGTTGTGCATACCACGGCTGGCAGTTCGACCGAGACGGACAATGTCTGCACCAACCATTCGAAGAAGCCGTGGACGCGCAAAGCAGAATGCGAAAGGCGACCAAAACTATAGCCTACCCGGTACAGGAAAAAGCCGGTATGTTGTGGGCCTACATGGGCCCCCAACCAGCCCCTCAACTTCCCGACTGGGATATTTTCAGCTACGAGAACGGCTTCGCACAGGCTGTTTTTGCGGAAATTCCTTGTAACTGGTTTCAGTGTCAGGAAAACTCCATCGATCCTGTTCACTTTGAGTGGACCCACAACAACTGGGGCATGCGCCTGCACAACATTGACGGCCCATACGTGCCTACCCACTTGAAACTCAAATTCGAAGAGGTCGAACACGGATTTATATATAAGCGCATACGTCAAGGCGAAACGGAGAACAACCCTCTCTGGTCAATCGGTCGTATGGTGCTTTGGCCAAACTGTTTTTATCTCGGCCATCAATTCGAATGGCGTATCCCCATTGATGACAACAACACTTTAAGCGTCCTATGGGTGTTTTGCCGCGTACCAAAAGAGCAAGAACCCTACGTGCAAAAGCGTATACCATCATGGTATGGTCCGATTAAAGACCCACAAACCAATCGCTGGATTACGTCGCACGTCACTAACCAGGATTTTGTTTCTTGGGTCGGCCAAGGCACCATCACTGACAGGACACGTGAAAAACTTGGGCAAAGCGACACTGGCATTGTCATGATGCGTAAACGCTTCTTCGAAGAAATCGAAGCCATGCAGCAAGGGAAGCCATTGAAAGGACTGATATGGGATCCTGAAAAGAACCACAAGGTGGAACTACCTTCTGCATGCGAAGACGAACTCGTTCACGGACTGACCCGTGCCGAAATGAATGCCCACCCCCTACTTGGCCCATTTTTGCGTGATTTTTTCGTTCAGGCAGGTCAGCCGGAAAACGTCCGCCGAGCATACGAAGAGGCAGTGGGACAGCCAATGCAAAACTCCGCATACTTCAAAGTGCACGGAAGCAGCCAGACATCAAAGAACGAAACCTAAGCACCTCCAATACGGCCCAAAGCAATCAAACAGCCACATTCTTGAGCCGCACCCCAAAAGTTGGACATTAATTCAATCTTTGGGGTGAAGCGGTGACGAAAAACGGGATACGAAGTTAAGATTGTTCAAGAAAAGGTCCAGTTCTGAAGCGACCTAATGGGGCGCGGCTGGCATTAGGTTGCCCCACGCCCGAGCACGCCACGCCGAAACCCGTTCATCCCGCGCACAGGTCCCCAAAAACCCAAAAATCTCCATACGAATGTCTTATATAAGATATAAGACATAAGACATAAGACATTTGCCTCAAACTCCCTCACCCCTTACAATTGCGCCAACAAATTTCTCCTTCATTCGCGATAAAAAGGGCAGACCCCATGCTGGACACATACCGCCAACAAGCCGCCGAACGCGCCGCACTAGGCATCCCACCCCTCCCGTTAACCGCGCAGCAAACTGCCAACCTCATCGAACTGCTCAAAAGCCCGCCCGCTGGCGAAGAAGCGAATCTGCTCGACCTGTTCACGCACCGCGTGCCAGCTGGCGTTGACGATGCCGCCAAGGTCAAGGCGTCTTACCTGGCCGCTGTCGCCCTGGGAAGCGAAATCTGTCCGCTCGTGGACAGCAAAAAAGCCACTGAACTGCTCGGCACCATGCTGGGTGGCTACAACATCAGTGCTCTCATCGAATTGCTGGACGACGCCGAGCTGGCCGAAACTGCAGCCAAAGGCCTCAAATCCACACTACTCATGTTTGACGCCTTCCACGACGTCAAGGAAAAAGCTGATAAAGGCAACACCTACGCCAAAGCCATCTTGCAAAGCTGGGCAGATGCAGAGTGGTTCACCAGCCGTCCGGCCGTCCCCGAAAGCCTGACCCTGACCGTCTTCAAAGTTACCGGCGAGACCAACACTGACGACCTCTCGCCCGCACCCGATGCCTGGAGTCGCCCCGACATCCCACTGCACGCTTTGGCCATGCTCAAAAATCCGCGTCCGGGTATTGAACCCGACGAGCCCGGCAAAGTCGGTCCGATCAAGCTGCTGGAAACCCTCAAGAAAAAAGGCCATCTCATCGCCTACGTCGGAGACGTCGTCGGCACCGGATCGTCACGCAAATCCGCGACCAACTCGGTGTTATGGTTCATTGGCCAGGACATCCCCTTCGTGCCCAACAAGCGCTTTGGCGGAGTCTGCCTGGGCGGAAAAATCGCCCCCATCTACTACAACACCATGGAAGACTCGGGCGCCTTGCCAATCGAACTGGACGTCACGCAGATGAACATGGGCGATGTCATCGAACTGCGCCCATACGAAGGCAAGGTTCTCAAGGACGGCAAAGTCATTACCGAATTTTCCGTCAAATCCAAAGCCCTGTTCGATGAAGTCCGCGCTGGCGGCCGCATTCCACTGATCATTGGGCGTGGCCTTACCGCCAAGGCTCGTGAAGCGCTCAACCTGCCCGCACCCACACAGTTCTGCCTGCCGGAAAGCCCGGCGGACACAAAAAAAGGCTACACACTTGCGCAAAAAATTGTGGGCCGCGCCTGCGGTCTGCCTGAAGGCAAGGGTGTACGCCCAGGCACATATTGCGAACCGCGCATGACTTCAGTGGGCAGCCAGGACACGACAGGCCCCATGACCCGTGACGAACTCAAGGACCTGGCCTGCCTGGGTTTCTCGGCCGATCTCGTCATGCAATCATTCTGCCATACGGCAGCCTACCCCAAGCCCGTCGACGTCAAGACGCACCACACGCTGCCAGCCTTCATCAGCACGCGCGGCGGTGTGGCGCTGCGCCCCGGCGACGGCATCATTCACAGCTGGCTCAACCGCATGCTGCTGCCGGACACGGTTGGCACTGGCGGAGATTCACACACCCGCTTTCCCATCGGAATTTCGTTTCCGGCCGGCTCGGGCCTGGTCGCGTTCGCCGCCGCCACCGGTGTCATGCCGCTGGACATGCCGGAATCCGTGCTGGTCCGCTTCAAAGGCACGTTGCAGCCCGGCGTCACCCTGCGTGATCTGGTCAACGCCATCCCGCTTTACGCCATCAAACAAGGCCTGCTCACTGTCGCCAAACAGGGCAAGAAAAACATCTTTTCAGGTCGCATCCTTGAAATCGAAGGCTTGCCGAACCTGAAAATCGAACAGGCATTCGAGTTGACGGATGCGTCTGCCGAACGCTCCGCGGCCGGCTGCACTGTACGCCTGAACAAAGCGCCCATCATCGAATACATCAACAGCAATATCGTGATGCTCAAATGGATGATCGCCAACGGCTACGAAGACGAACGCTCGCTGTCCCGGCGCGTGAAGGCGATGGAAGCCTGGCTGGCGAACCCGCAACTCATCGAACCCGATGCCGACGCCGACTACGCCGCTGTCATCAATATTGATTTGGCTGACGTCCACGAGCCTATTGTCGCCTGCCCCAACGACCCCGACGACGTCAAAACGCTCTCGGACGTGGCTGGCACCACCATCGACGAAGTGTTCATTGGCAGTTGCATGACCAACATCGGCCACTTCCGCGCGGCGTCCAAGCTGCTTGAAGGCAAGCGTGACCTCCCCACCAAGTTGTGGATCGCACCGCCAACCAAGATGGACGCCCAGAAGTTGACGGAAGAAGGCCATTACGGTGTCTTCGGCACGGCTGGTGCGCGTACCGAGATGCCGGGCTGCTCGCTGTGCATGGGCAACCAGGCCCAGGTGCGCGAAGGCGCTACAGTCATGTCGACCAGCACCCGCAACTTCCCGAATCGGCTTGGCAAGAACGCAAACGTCTTTCTCGGATCTGCCGAGCTGGCTGCTATCTGCTCGCGCCTGGGCCGTATTCCGACCAAGACCGAATACATGACCGACATGGGTGTCATCGGCCAAAGCGGCGACCAAATCTACCAGTACCTGAATTTCGACCAGATCGACGACTACAAGGAAGTGGCGGATTCAGTCAGTATTTAGCCTTCACGCCGCGTAAGCCACAAGGCAAGCCCCCTGCGCCGACGAAGCGCAGGGGGCTTTTTTTGCAACAAAACGCGGTAATCAAGCCTAAAATATACGCATTCGTCGGCAGGTGGAGCACTACACTAAATCGCCCAAACACAATTTTTCACGACCTTCCATTGCATGGAGCAAGATATGTCGAATAATACGTTCAGCTGTCTGAAAAAATTCAAGATCGGAAACAAGATCGCCAATTTCTATTCGCTCCCGGCGCTGGGCGAGGCGCTGGGGGTGGACATCAGTCGCCTGCCCATATCGATCCGCATCGTGCTGGAGTCAGTACTACGCAACTGTGACGGCAAGAAAGTGACAGAAGAACACGTCCGCCAGCTGGCCAACTGGAAACCCAACGCCAAACGCGAGTCCGAGGTCCCATTCGTCGTCTCGCGGGTAGTCCTGCAGGACTTTACCGGGGTGCCGCTGCTGGTCGACATAGCCGCCATGCGCTCGGTGGCGCAAAAAGAAGGCAAGGATCCCAAGCGCATCGAGCCCATGGTTCCCGTGGACCTCGTCGTGGATCACTCGGTCATGATCGACTATTTTGGCACCAAAACCGCTCTTGGCCAGAATATGAAACTGGAATTCCATCGCAACCAGGAGCGCTACAAGTTCCTGAAGTGGGGCATGCAGGCTTTCGATACGTTCGGTGTTGTCCCCCCGGGGTTCGGCATCGTCCACCAGGTCAACCTCGAGCACCTGGCGCGCGGCGTCCACCACGACACGCTCAACAACATCTATTACCCCGACACGCTGGTCGGCACCGACAGCCACACCACCATGATAAACGGCATCGGAGTCGTGGGCTGGGGTGTGGGCGGCATCGAAGCTGAAGCGGGCATGCTTGGCCAGCCGCTGTATATCCTTACCCCGGACGTCGTCGGCGTCGAGCTCACCGGCGAGCTGCGTGGCGGCGTCACGGCCACCGACCTTGTGCTCACCATTACGGAGCTGCTGCGCAAAGAGAAAGTGGTGGGCAAATTCATCGAATACTGCGGCTCCGGCACGTCCAGCCTATCGGTCACCGACAGGGCCACCATCGGCAATATGTCGCCCGAATACGGCGCCACCATGGGTCTGTTCCCGGTTGACGACCGCACCATCGAGTACTTCAAAGGCACGGGCCGCACCGACAGCGAAATCGAAGCCTTCAAGGCCTATTTCAAAGCTCAGGGCATGTTCGGCGTCCCCAAGGTCAAAAACATCGACTACACCAAAGTAGTCACGCTTGACCTCTCCACCGTCACACCGTCGCTGGCGGGACCCAAGCGCCCCCAAGACCGAATTGAGCTCGGTGACGCGAAAAAAACCTTTACCCGCCTGTTCTCGGAGCAATCCGCCAACGGCTTCAATCAGCCACACGCGCGCCTGAGCGAGACCTTCACCACCCGCGGTGGTCTCAAAATCAAGAACGGCGACATCGTCATTGCCGCCATCACTTCGTGCACAAACACCTCCAACCCCAGTGTCATGCTGGCCGCCGGCCTGATGGCCAAAAAGGCGGTCGAGGCTGGCCTCAAGGTGCCCAAGCTTGTCAAGACATCAATGGCTCCGGGGTCTCGCGTTGTTACGGAATACCTTGTCAAGACAGGCCTTCTGCCCTACCTTGAAAAGCTGGGCTTCAACGTGGCGGCCTATGGCTGCACCACCTGCATCGGCAACTCGGGCGACCTCACTGCGGACGTCAACGAAGCCATCGCACAAAACAATCTGGTGTGTGCTGCCGTACTATCAGGCAACCGCAACTTCGAAGCCCGCATCCACCCCAACATCAAGGCCAATTTCCTGGCGTCTCCGCCGCTGGTCCTTGCCTATGCCCTGGCAGGCACCATGCAACGCGATCTCATGACCGAGCCTGTCGGCAAAGGCACAAAAGGCGACGTCTGGCTGGGCGACATCTGGCCCAGCAACGCCGAAGTCCAGGCGCTGCTCGGCACGGCGCTCGACCCCAACGTGTTCCGCAGCAACTACAGCCAGATCAAATCCAACCCGGGCCGCCTCTGGAAAGACATCGAAGGCGTCAGCGGAGACGTCTACAACTGGCCTACGTCCACGTATATTGCCGAGCCCCCATTCTTTGCCGGCTTCGGCATGACGCCGCCACCCATACCCGCCGTACACAACGCACGCGCGCTGGCCATTTTCGGCAACTCGGTTACCACCGACCACATCTCGCCGGCTGGCGCCATCAAGGAATCGTCTCCCGCCGGCGTGTGGCTCAAGGCTCACGGCGTCGAAAAGCAGGACTTCAACAGCTACGGCTCCCGCCGGGGCAATCACGACGTCATGATGCGCGGCACCTTCGCCAACGTGCGTATCAAGAACCTCATGATTCCACCCGACGCCGACGGCAGCCGCTTCGAAGGAGGCGAAACGCTGTACCAACCCACTGGCGAGCGCATGTCCATATTCGACGCGGCCATGAAATACATCGAGGCGGACACCCCGTGCGTCATATTTGGCGGCGAAGAATACGGCACCGGCTCGTCGCGCGACTGGGCGGCAAAGGGCACCCAGCTGCTCGGGGTCAGGGCCGTCATTGCACGCAGCTACGAGCGCATCCATCGCAGCAACCTCGTTGGCATGGGCGTTCTGCCATTGCAGTTCAAAGGCAACGACACGACTGATTCGCTGGGCATCACGGGCGAAGAAACCTACGATATCTCGGGGCTGGAAAACGGCGTCAAGGCGCAACAGGACGTGACGCTCACCATCCACCACAAAGATGGTACGTCACAAGAAGTACCCCTGCTTCTGCGCATCGACACCTCTACCGAGGTCGATTACTACGAGCACGGCGGCATTCTGCCCTACGTGCTGCGCGAGCTTCTGGCAGCCTGATCCTTCTTCCCGCCGCAACACCCACCCGGCTGCGCCGGGCGGGTGGCACCCCTGACTCCGCTGAATACTGCCTGCCGTACGTGTCGGCCTGCGCCCGGTACCTCCGACCACAGCAAGCCTTGCTGCCGCAGCCTGCCTCATCGGCAGATGGGGTGGGCACCGCGCCCCTCACAGCGGGTTAAACTAATACCATCCTGAAGCAACTTCACCCTGTCGCCCGAGCCGGCGCACGCACAACCGTCCTAAGCGCCCTAAACAGCAACATTAATCACACTTCATCCATGCCCCGTACGACTGCATTACACCCCAAACACCTGTCCCGTGACACTCAGCGTCTGGTCAAACTGGCCCAGTCGCTGGCGCTCTCTGGCAGCCGGCTCGAAGACGTCTATTGGGAACACCTGCTCGGTACCCATTTATCCAAGCTGTTGCAAGGCAAAAAGAACCAGGCCGTTGAAAACGCCCTCGACTATCTGCTCACCAACAATATCAACGCCTATGAAATCCTGATCGAACAGGCAGAAAGCAATTCCGAATCCACGTCACTGTCCGTGCAGGGCCAGGACTACGACGTCTTGTTGTTCGCTGCCCCTGCCGTCGTCTGGACCCGCTACCAGCTTCCGCGCGAATACTCACTACGTCCGCATATCGCGAAGATCGCAGCTCAACTGCAAGATCACATCCTTGCCCCCGACGCAAAACTGGCGCTGCTGGGCGAATTGGTCTGCTTCGATCAAATGCCGCAGACGTTCCACGATGCGTGGGCCTGGACCCACCGCCTGGGCCTGGCTGCACTCGAGCAAAAATCCGAGCCTTGCGAAATTCGCGTGCCTGTCGACAACGAAGACATGCTGGCCGACGCCCGGTTCGTCGTCGGCGCCATTGCAGTGCGCAAGGGTGGGCCGCTGTTTCGCTGGCAGGATGACACGACGGCAAATACCGCCGCCACGCGCACGCAATGCCTGGAAAACTGGACGCAGGCGTGTGCGAGTATCCTGACGCCCTTGTTTACAGGCTGCACGGTCGAGTACCTGCTGCCCGACGCGTACTACGTCAATAGCCGCGAAGCCGACAAACACATACGTCCACTGGCCCTCAAGGCTGCCGTCACATGGCTGCAAACCGTTGCACACTTGCCTGGCGACAAGCTGCGTGCGACGATCGCCGCCTGCGGCGAAAAAACACTGGAAGAATATCGCGTGGGTTTTTCTACTCAGCACAGCAACGAAGTCATCTACGGGAGCATCTGGCCGATTCTCAGCAAGGAAGAGTCTGTGGCCGACAGCATCAACGCGGAGCAGGCGGACATACCCGACGAGATTGCTGCACTGCTGCACGAGCTTGGCGTGGTTGATGTGCGCCGCCTCTCGGGGCTGTACGGCACAGATGTATGCGACGACTGCGGCGCACCTTACTTTCCCAACCCCCAGGGTGAAATGCTGCACCCCGAATTGCCCGAAGAAATCGACCTCGACCCAGTGCACCTACACTGAACACTTCAACCAATCATAATCGCCGGTCAACGTCGGACACTCTCCCACTCGCTAGGGTTCGCCCCAACACATGACGCATGAAGCCGGCTCACGACTCATGAGAAACTCCAGCACAGGCTTTGACATTTTCTGCCGAGTCGTCGACAACTACGGCGACATAGGCGTTTGCTGGCGACTTGCGCGCCTGCTCGAGCAACTGAATCCCGGCGCCACGATACGTCTGCGGGTAGATAACCTGCAAGCCCTCGCCCGCATAGAACCCACCATCGACCCGGCGCTGCGCGAGCAAACGAAATGTGGGGTGGCCGTCACCCTCTGGACGGAAAACACCCTCGACGCAACGCCCCAGGATGTCGTGATCGAAGCATTCGCCTGCGACCTTCCACAGCAATTTATTGCACGCATGATCAAACGCGACAGCCTTTGCATCAACCTGGAATATCTCAGCGCGGAGAAATGGGTGGAAGGGTGTCACGGCTTGCCATCACCCGGACAAAACGGCCTGAGAAAGTATTTCTTCTTTCCGGGTTTTACGACCGCAACAGGGGGCCTGTTGCGCGAACCCGACCTGCTGAAGGCACGGGACTCGTGGCTCGCCCAGCCTGACTCCAGGTGGCGCCTGCTGGAGGAAATCGGCATGGGGCAACCACTGATCGACGGGCTGCGTTCGGGATGGCGACAGGTTTACCTTTTCTGCTACCCAAGCGCGCCGGCCGACGATCTGATCCACGCGCTGGACGTCCAGGACACACCCACCGTACTGATCGTGCCTTCTGGTGTCTACCCATCGTTACGCGACAGGTCCACAGGGAAGGTACACGTTTTTGAAGCCCCCTTTGTATCACAAGAGGACTTTGACCACCTGCTGTGGTGCAGCGACCTGAACTTCGTCCGCGGCGAAGACTCCCTGGTTCGGGCCATTTGGGCCGGCAGACCTTTTGTATGGCAAATATACCCTCAGGAGCACGACGCCCATCTGGCCAAGCTAAGTGCCTGGCTCGAGCTTTCGCGTTTTTCCGCACCCGTCACGCAACTACTGCAGGCGTGGAACTCAGCCACTCCCACTCTTGCCTTGCGTGAACTGCGCGTGGCCCTGACCCCGGCCGTCATGGACGAATGGCGCGAGCGCGCGGCATATCGGTGCGAAGAACTGTCCTCCCGGTGCGACCTGGCTCAGAACCTGGTCGACTTCTGCGCCAAGAATCGGCGAAAAGAGTAAAATTGTCGGTTTTAGAAGTTCACGCTACAGCCCACAGAGCTCTTTTGCTGGGCGCCAAAACTTTCCGGAGTCGTTTCAAAGATGAAAACAGCACAAGAATTGCGTGTTGGCAATGTCGTTATGGTCGGCAACGATCCGCTGGTCGTTCTGAAAGCCGAATACAACAAATCAGGCCGCAACTCCGCCGTTGTCAAACTCAAATTCAAGAACCTGCTCACCTCGTCAGGCAGCGAGCTGGTCTACAAGGCGGATGAAAAATTCGAACTGGTTGTGCTTGAGCAAAAGGAATGCACGTATTCGTACTTTGCCGACCCCATGTACGTCTTCATGGACGAAGAATACAACCAGTACGAAGTCGAAGCCGAAAGCATGGGCGACACGCTAGACTATCTGGAAGAAAACATGACCGTGGAAGTCGTGTTCTACGAAGGTCGTGCCATCTCGGTAGAGCTGCCTACTATTATCGTGCGCGAAATCATTTACACCGAGCCGGCCGTCAAGGGCGACACTTCAGGCAAGGTGCTCAAGCCGGCCAAGATCAACACGGGTAAAGCCATCAACGTCCCGCTGTTCTGCAATATTGGCGACAAGATCGAAATCGACACACGCACCAACGAGTACCGCAGCCGAGTCATGTAAACGCGGTGCCCCCGCGCCACGGCCTGCTATTGCAGACGATCGTCGTCCAGATAATCGGGTATGGGCAGGACGGCTATCCCGTCGCGCGCCAGCGACTCCTGTTCTTGTGGCGTAGCCACACCGCGAATGGCGCGCTCCTCGATTTCACCTTCGTGCATACGCCGGGCCTCCTGGACGAAATCACTGCCCACATCTTCGGTGTTGCGTACGAGCTCACGCATGTGTCGCATCAGCTGGGCCTGCAATTGCGCAAGCTGTCCGGTGCCGGGTGCCGCCACGGGATACGTCTTGCCGGAGGACGCGTTGCCCTGTCCGGCCTCGCTGTGATCGGCGTGACTGGCTGCCTTGCCACGCCCCATATTCAGGCGCGGCGCAGAAAGCTTGCGGCTGATCTGGCTGCTCTCGCATACGGGGCAGCTTAGAAGGCCCTGCGCCTGCTGGGCTTCATAATTTTCAGACGAAGTGAACCAGCCCTCGAATACGTGGCCGAATTCACACTGAAGGTCGAATACTTTTAATGACATAGCTACAACTTTGGGGCGCCAGCCTAAAAAACAAGGCCTGATGAATGAATTATAGGCGCAAGGCATGCGTCCAACACGCCGCAGCGTCATAAACGCGGCACGGCGGCCAGCAGGCGTTGCGTTTGTACATGCTTGGGAGACATCAGGACGGCTTTCGTGGTACCTATTTCCACAATTCGCCCTTCGTGCATTACCGCGATGCGATCCGACAAATACTCCACCACGCCAAAATTATGCGTGATGAACAAGTACCCGATGTTCAATTCAAGCTGCAGCGCCTTGAGCAATTCCAGAATCTGTGCCTGAACGGAAACATCAAGTGCGGAAGTGGGCTCGTCACATACCAGTACTTTGGGCTGGACGGACAATGCCCTGGCAATCGCAATACGCTGCCTTTGCCCACCCGAAAACTCGTGAGGGTAGCGCCGTACGGTGTCGGACGGCAGCCCGACCCTATCCAGCAACTGCGCCATGCGCAATTGGCGATCGGCACGCGACAAATCCGAACGCAGCGCGGCTACGCCCTCGTCGAGGATCTCACCCACCAGCATGCGGGGGTTCAAGGACGCGTAGGGATCCTGAAATATTATCTGCAACGACCTGCGCAGGCGCTTCAGGGTCGCGGCATTCGCCGTCAGGACAGGGTCTCCCGCCAGCTCGACCTGCCCACCAACTGTAGCCGCTTTACCCAGAAGACGCAGCAAGGCCTTCGCGGTAGTTGTCTTGCCACAACCCGATTCGCCCAGCAAAGCCAGAGTCTCACCAGGCGCAAGCTCGAACGACACATCCCTGACTACCGGCACGGACGCGTCGGGCCGCCTCAACAGCCCGCCCCGACGCGCATACGTCACCGTCAGGTTCCGGACGGCGAGCATGGAACCGTGCGCGCCAGCGGCATGGCCGTCTGTCGTGAACGAGGCAGGCGCCGACGCCGCTGAACCATGGCCTGCGCCTGCCTTGTGCGGCAATTGTTCGCCCGGCCGGAGCAAAGATTGGCCGCGTTTGGAAAACGTCGGAATCGCGGCCAGGAGCTCACGGGCATAGGGATGGTCGGGAGCACGAAAAAAAGTGGGCGCGTCCACGGTCAGAAGAATTTTCCCGTCACGCATCAGCGCCACATAATCCGCCACGTGTCTGACTACCGTCAGGTCGTGGGTAATAAGCAATATAGCCAGCCCCATCTCGCGCTGGATATCGGCAAGAAGCTGCAGTATCTGAGCCTGGACCGTGACATCCAGAGCTGTCGTCGGCTCGTCCGCGATCAGTAGTCGCGGCTGCGCGGCCAGGGCAATGGCAATCATCACCCTTTGCTTTTGCCCACCTGAAAACTGGAACGGGTAGTCGTTGAAGCGCCGCTCGGGTGAGGGAATGCCAACACGCCTGAGCCAGTCGATACCGCGCCGCACCGCCTCGGCGCGGTCAAGATCCGTGTGGGTGTGCAGCACCTCCAGGATCTGCTGCCCGACCGTCATGACCGGATTCAGGCTGGTAGACGGCTCCTGGAAAATAATGCCGATCTGCCCGCCGCGCACCGCACGCATACGCGATTCGGGCAAGCGGTTCAAATCGACCTGCCCCAGCGTGACCGAGCCTGCGCCAATTTGCGCCGCTTCGGGAAGCAGGCGCAGCAACGCCAGCGCCGTCAGGCTCTTCCCACAACCCGACTCGCCCACCAGGGCAAACGTCTGGCCGCGTTGAACGACAAGATCCAGCGCGCTCACAGCCTCCTTTACGCCAGTTTCTCCTGCAATCCGCACCGACAGTCCCCGCACCGACAACACCGACGTATCGCTTGCGTCACGCATCTTGTCCCATACCCGGTTCATAGGCCGCCCCGTTGACGTACCCGCCGCAACTTCCCGCGCCGGCCGATACGGCGCGTCCGGAATACCTGCGCACGCGGATCGAACGCATCCTGCACCGCATCGGCCAAAATATTGGCGCACAGCACGAGCGCCAGCAAAAACATGAAGGCGGTCAGCAAATTCCACCAGATCATGGGATCGCGTGACATTTCAAGGCGCGATGCGTCGATCATGGTGCCGTACGACGGCGTGCTGGGATCCACGCCTATCCCCAAATAAGAGAGCACGGCCTCGTAAAGCACCAGCCCCGAGAACTCAAGCACCATGGTAATGACAATGATATGCATGACATTGGGCAGAATGTGCCGCCGCATGATGCGCCACGGCCCCAGTCCGAACGCCCTGGCCGCCTGCACATATTCCATTTCGCGCAGCTTCATCGTCTCGGCCCGCAGCAACCGGCACAGGCCCGCCCATCCCGTCAGCCCAAGAATCAGGCACAACACGAAGAGCCTCAGGTCCGCGCGCGTTGCCACCGTGGTAAACAGACTGGCGTTGTTGTCGATATAGACTTGCATCATCAGCACGCACGCCGCAATCAGCAAGACGCCGGGAATGGATGTCATCGTGGTGTAAACGTATTGAATGACGTCATCCACCCAGCCGCGAAAGTAGCCGGCCGCAATGCCAAAAAACAGTGCTGGAGGCAACATGGCCAGAACGGTAAGCGTGCCAATGACCAAGGCTGTGCGCACGCTCTTCAACCCTTGCCGCAGAACGTCGTTTCCCGTACGGTCCGTGCCCAGCACGTGATAGTCCAGGCTCAACGCTATCACCACACCCACCAGCACCGCCAGAATAACGAAGGTGACCCACATGGCGCGCCACGGCACTTGTGCACCCCCATCAACCCGTGATGACGATGCCTCTTGCTCATGACGCTCACGCCACCTGCCCGCCAGCAGCATGAGGGCGCCAACGGCCAGACCAACCGCAACGCCCGCCGCCACACCCAGCAATGTGCGCCGGACCAAGTCAACATGCCAGTCCGCATCACTTCGAAGCTGGGTACCCGCATGCTTGAGGCGCGGAAAATCCCGTACGGCAACGCCGTCGATCAATTCAGTCTCTTTGGTGAACTGCCTTATGGCCAACGGCGCGGAATACGTCGTCTCGGCCCTCGCCATCTGCGTTGCCGACAATACGTCGTCCAGCACCGAGCGCAACGTTGGCGAATACGCCGCCGACTGACCCGGAACCGACGGTAGAAGAGGCTGATAATGAACCGAATCAAGCACGCCGATCAGCACAAAAAAGCCCAGCACCATGACCGAACACATGGCCGACGGACGATGGCCAACCTTGGCCCATGTGGCGCGCAACGTCACATTGCGCCGCACCTTGAACCCATAGATCAGCACTCCCGCAACCAGGCAGAAGATAAAAACATCGGTCCACAGGAAGACGAATTTTGGCATGGGCTTACTCGAACCTTACCCTGGGGTCTGCCAGCGTATAAGAGATGTCTGCCAGAATGAGCCCCACGATATACAGGGCAGACCCCAGAAACACCATGGCCCTTACGATGGAAAAGTCCTGAGCATTGATCGCGTCGATGGTATAGCTTCCCAGGCCCGGTATGCCGAAAAACGATTCGGAAATCAGGCTGCCCATGAACAGCAGCGGAATGGCCGATACCGTCCCAGTAAGTATCGGCAGCAAGGCATTGCGCAGAATATGCCGGAACAACACGACGCGCTCTGGCAGCCCCTTGGCCCGGGCCGTGCGCACATAGTCTTTGCCTGCCTCTTCCAGAAACAAAGTGCGGTAAAAGCGCGCCTGCCCGCCCAATCCGGAAAAAATGCCAACCAGTACGGGAAGTGCCAGAAAACGCACACTGTCCCACCCATCCACAAAACCCGAATAAGGCACCCAGCGTAGTACCTTGGCGAACAACCACTGTCCCGCAATAATGTAAAAAAGGCTTGAGATCGACAGCAACACGACGCACAGCACCACCCCGTAAAAATCAAGGGGCGTCCCCTTGAAGAACACCAGCAGCAAGGCAAACACCAGGCAGGCGAATAATCCCAAGGCAAACGTGGGTAGCGCCAGCGCGAGGCTTGGCCCCATGCGCTGCGCGATTTCGTGACCAATATCCCGCCCGCCGTCGGAAAAACCAAAATCGAATCTCAGCAAAGGCAGCGACCGCGCGTAGAACACCGTATCCGTAAAGGCATCAACGCCCTTGGCCTCAGAATTGAAAAAAAGTGGCTTGTCATAACCGCGCTCCACCTTCCATTTCTCGATCGCGTCCGCGCTGACACGTTGCCCACCGATGGCCAGGCGCGCCATGTCGTCGGGCGTGTTCACAGCAAAGAACAACACAAAGGTCAGCAGATTCACGCCGATCAGGATAAACACGCCATATACCAGGCGCCGCACAATATACGCCGTCATGGTCGACCCACAGCGAAGCGCCTGCGCACGCACAAAGCGGCAAAGCATCCTCGTATGAACCAAGCCATCATGACGACTCCCCCGACCGACGATCATCCAGCGCGGTACGACTTTCCCGACGCCTTACAACCCGATAGGCGGGATAGATGCCCACGAGCACCAGTGCCACCAGCAACCACACAGGCCATAGGACCGGACGATTCCACTGTGCGATGCTTCTGGCCCTGAGCGCGGTGTCTATACGGTAATACTGCAGCGTGTTGCGCACCATCTGGGTCGGCTTGGCGTTGCGCACCCACTGCTGATAGGCCCCACCGGATTTGGGAAAATACCCGAACATCCATGGCATGTCAGTTTGAACAATGGCCACCATCTGATGAATGATCTTGTTCTTTTCGGGGCCATCATCCAGATAACGCATTTGTTCAAACAGGCGGTCAAACTCGGGGTTTTCGTAGTTGGCGGCGTTCTCGCCACCCTTTCGGGCCTTGGAATTGGGGCCGTACAGCAAGAACAGAAAGTTCTCCGCATCGGGATAATCCGCCACCCACCCCCACATGAACATCTGCGTACTGCCGCGACTCATCTTGTCCTGGAAGCGGTTGTAGTCGGTCGCACGCACCTCGAGTTCCACATTCAGGGCGCGCAACTGCCGGCGCATCCAGTCCAGCGTGGCGTTCGATCCCAGCCCGCCGGCCGAATCGAAATGCAGGATCAAAGGCGCGCCCGTTGCGGCATCACGGCCGTTCGGATAACCGGCCTGCGCCAGCAGGCGTCTGGCCTCATCCAGGGAGCGACGCTGCGCGTGCCCATCCCGATACACATAAACACTTTTATCCAGACCCGCCGGCAATTCCTGATACCCGGGCACACCCGGCGGAATCGGCCCCTGTGCAACCTGGGCCTGGTCATTCTGAAAAATGGACACGTACTGCTCCCAATTGAAAGCAATACTCAGGGCCTGCCGCAGTTTACGATTCTTCTCTTGCTGAGCCGGTGTATCGCCACGGCCTACCACCGGATCAAGCCAATTGAAGCCAAGGTAATAAATCTGCGCCTCGGTGGAGGTAAGCAATTGCAGGCCGTGGTCCTTGTACAAGGCAGCCTTCTGCGCCGAATCCCCAGCCGCCACACGCAACGCCACGCCATAGCCACCGCCATCGATCTCGGGGATGTCGTAATACCCCTGAAGGAATTTGCCCATCAAGGGCACGCTTTCCTTTTCCAGCGAAAACACAATGCGGTCAATGAATGGCGTAAGCTTGCCACAGTCCGCAAGCAATCCCGCCGCCTTGTCGCCCGGCGCACCTTTGCACGGATAGGGCTCTCCGCGAAAGTTCGGATTTCTGGCCAACACGTGACGACGATTCGGAATAGACTCCACAAGCATGTATGGGCCGGTACCCACCGGCCACGTATTGAGCGAAAGGTCATGCTCGGCCATGCCCGGCTGCGTGTAAAAGCGATCGGCTTCCCAGGGCACGGGCGCCGTGAAGGTCATGGCCAACCAATACTTGAATTGCGGATATTTACCCTTGACCTTGATGCGCAACGTATGGGCATCGAGTGCTTGCACACCATCAAACGCGTACTGGCGCAAGTCCAGCCACGCCCCTTTACCGACCTTGTTGCTGGCATCCTTGAGACGCTGAGCGTACTCGCGCATGCCCACGATATGTTCGGCCAGGACGGAAAATGCGGGCGACACGACGCGCGGACTCGCCAGACGCCGGAATGCGTAGACGTAATCGCCCGCTGTCAGTTCGCGCGTGCCTGTCGCGTGAAAGTCCGTGATGGAAAACTTATTGTCGAGTTCATGCGCAGCGAGCGGCCAGTAGCGATAATGCCCGGCTGCATCACGCGCAAACGCCGGATGCGGCTGGAACAACACACCTTTCTTGATAGGAATGTCATAAACGCTCAGGGCCACCTGCTGGCCCGGCACATCGTCAGGCAAACGGTTGCCCTTCGCATCGTAATACGCGGGCAACGCCACCGCCTGCGCAACCTTGGGCACAAGCTTGTATGGGCGCTCCAGATAGGCGTACTGGTACAGCGGTTCGTAAATCGAATACGTGAAAGGCGTTTCATCAGCCGAATAAGAACTGGCCGGATCCAGGTACTTGGGCGAGCGCTGGGCAAACGCCGTATACAGCACATTGCGGCTTTCCGCCCCGCTGTCGTAGGGACTGTTGACAGCATCCACTGTACAGCCGCAAACAAGCAGCGCGAAACACAGGCCGCCCGCCAGCGCCCTGCCATACCGCCACAAAGTCAGCATCGGCCCTTTCGCCAGCAATCGTAGCGCCACGCCCAGGGCTTGACCGGATCGGGATCACGCCACAAGCCCAGCCTGGCTTGCCTGGCCTTTTCCTCCAGCCGGGGGAGTTTCGGATCCCGCATGAACTTGCCACGCCCTTCCATATTGGCCCAGGCCATACCTGATTCAACCTGACGTTCGCTGGCGGTTGTGCCATCCGGCAGCGGAACGTCACAGACATCACGGCCATAATGATCCTTTTCATAGCAGACCAGCGCCAGCGTTTTACCCGCAATCAAATTGGCCAGAGCCTTGGTGGACACCCGCCCCATGGGTTGCCCGGGGCGCTTGCTGCCCTTGGACGTCTCCGGTGCATCGATGCTGGCCATACGAACGCGAACCTCGCGGCCATCAGAGAGCAACGTGAATGTGTCGCCGTCGATGACACGTACGACCTTGCCGCGCAACGGGTACGTTTCGGCATGGCTGCGCGCCAAGGGGTTAGCTTCGGGATGCTCGTACGCCAAGGCCACCCCGGAACCGGAGAACGCCAGCACGACCAAAAGCGCATGAACGCCATGACGACACGCCAGCCTCAACAGCCCAAAACGCAGAAATAACAGAATTTGCAGCAACACCGTCGTTGGCTCCTTGATTCGCAGGCCGCGCTCACCACGCGCCAGCTTCCTGCCGATTATACGTAGCGGCCTTCACACAACATAGCCAATACACCTACTCGTGCCAGGCGCGCTGAAAAATTGCGGCGGTGGCCGTTTTCTCGGGCACGACGCCATAAACACGCCCACCAGCCCCAGAAAACCGTGTTTGAATAAACGAATCGGCAACGGCCTTGGTGGAATGACGACGCAGCAAATTGGCCTGAACCAGCAATACCAGCTGTTGCGCCACAAATCGCGCCCGTGGTTCAAGCCCTTCGTCCGGGCCCTGCAACAGGTCGACAAGCTTGCGCGCGGCCTGTTCCAGCGCTGGTTCACCCGCCGAATCACCTACCAGCGATTCGCGCAGGGCCTCGGCCAGCTCGGGCTTGCGCCGCAGTGCACGCAACACATCCAGGCACATGACGTTACCCGATCCCTCCCAGATGGAATTGACAGGGGCCTCACGGTACAGCCGCGGCATGGGGCAGTTCTCGATATAGCCATTGCCGCCCCATACCTCCATGCATTCCGCGGTGGCCTCAATGGTGCGTTTGCACACCCAGAACTTTGAGGCCGGCGTCAGCACACGCCGATAGGCGCGCTCGAGCACAGAATCCGAATCATCGAACGCCCGCGCCAGGCGCATGGCCAGCACGGTTGCCGCCTCGCTTTCCAGCGCCAGATCGGCCAGCACGGCACGCATGAGAGGTTGTTGAATCAACGGCCGTCCGAAAGCGAAGCGATGCTGCGCGTGGTGCAGGGCCTGAACGACTGCCTGGCGCAGCAACGCGGTACTGCCCAGCACGCAATCCAGCCGCGTATAGGAAGCCATTTCGACCAGGGTGGCAATGCCACGGCCCGCTTCGCCCACCAGCACGCCACAGGCGTCCTGGAATTCCACCTCGGCGCTGGAATTGGAGCGATTGCCCATTTTGTCTTTAAGACGTTGCAGGCGCACCGCGTTCCTATTGCCATCCGGTAACCAGCGCGGCATGTAAAAACACGAAAACTGCTCTTCGTGTGTCGCAAGGACCAGATGCGCGTCCGACATGGGAGAGGATAAAAACCATTTATGCCCGGTTATGCGATAGTCGCCGCCACGCCCGCCAGCACCAATAGGCGCGGCGCGTGTCGTGTTGCTGCGCAGATCGGACCCGCCCTGCTTTTCCGTCATGCCCATGCCAACCATCATGGCAGTCTTGGAAGCAAGCGGCCCGTCGGACTGATCGTATCGGGTTGAATAAAGCAGTGGCCGTACCGTTTCAAACCAGGATTCTTTACGCAATACGGGAATGGCTGCGGACGTCATGGTGGTGGGACACAACGAACCGGCCTCGACCTGACCATGCAGCAGATAGACTGCGGCGCGTCCAACATGTGCGCCCGGCCCCGCACCGGACCACGCCGACGAATGCATGCCGTGCTCGAACGCTGCACGCATGAACTCGTGCCAACCCGGATGAAAATGAACGCGATCAACCCGCACCCCGTGACAATCGAATATCTCGGCCTCGGGCGCACTGCGGTTCACTTGACTGCCCAGCTCCATGACTTCACGCCCACCAAGCCACGCACCATACTGGGTGAGGCCGGGTTCGTGCGACCCCGCCCCCTCGCGCCGCACGGCCTCCTGCAATATCCGGTCAGTCAGATATAGGTTGTAATCGCCCAGCTCGGGCACCTGATTCGTCACCTTGTGTGTCGCCCATGGCATCTTGCCACCTCTCGTCGCGGCCGCGAGCCGCTTTATAACCAACCCGATTTCTTGAAGCGCCAGAACAAAACACAGCAAACCGCGAACGTAACGCCCAATACAAGAGGATAGCCATAGGGCAGGCTCAACTCGGGCATGTCGTGGAAATTCATACCGTAAATCCCGGCAACTGCTGTCGGCACGGCAAGAATGGCAGCCCATCCCGCAAGCTTCTTGGTAATATCGGTCTGCTGAGTCTGACCTATCATAATCCCCGCCTCGAACGCAAAAGCCAGCGCCTCGCGCAGGCTGACGATAAATTCATTGGCGCGTGTGACGCGATCGGCGGTTTCATTGAAAAAACTTCGGGTTTCGACGTCAAAATACTTGATATCGACGTGCGCAAGCCGCCGGCATATTTCGGCCAGAGGTGAAATGGCCATATAGATGCGCTGCAGGTCACGGCGCTGTCGATACAACTTGCGTACGTCGTGGCCACGAAACCCGTGCAGCAAAAAGCGCTGCTCGGCACTTTCAACGCCGCTTTCCATCCGCGTGATGGCCAATAAATAATTATCGACCAGCATATCCAGCAGCGCCGACGCTACGTAGTCGCCGCCACGCTCAAGCAACTCGGGAAGGCTTTGCAGGTGTTCGCGCAATTGGGCATGCCCCCCTGTCGTGCCGCGCCGTATCGTGACCAGAAATCCGTCACCCACCAGCAATTGCGTCTCGCCAAAAATCGGGCGCATGTGCGCGACCTCTACGGTAATGGCGACAATCTGCGTCAGAGGACCATACTCCATGACCTTGGGCCGGTGATGGGGTTCAATGATTTCTTCAATGGCGCGGTGCGGAAAGCCCAACTGTGTTCCCACCTGGCGCACCACTTCGGGCGTGGGTTCTCTAAGACCAATCCACAGCAAGCCGCCGCTATTGCCCGCATAGCGTCCGGCTTCTTCAATCGGGACGTCCAGCGCAGGCTGACCACGGCGATACAATACGGACGCGACCACACTTGAAGGCTCTGCTTGCCCTGATGCTTCAGTATCCACCATACCCGGCAACTCCCTGTAGTCGTAGTGAAATCAACTTTATATTACACATGAAAGGGGCAGGCAGTGGCCTGACTTCCTGCATGCAGGACTTCATAAATAATATTGCACCGCTGTGCAATCGGAAAGACCCCCTCTAGAGGAAGATCATCATGACAGACCGCCAGCTTGTTGTCGCCGCCGCCCTGATCCTGCTTATAGGAGTGGCCGCTGGCGCCTTCGGCGCCCATGCCCTGAAACGCAACGTCACGCCCGACATGCTGTCCGTATGGCAAACGGCCGTGCTGTATCAGCTGGTGCACGGTTTGGGTCTGCTTGCCATCGCCGCGCTGGGCGCGCGGTTTGGCTCGCCTCTGTTAGCCGCGGCAGGCGGCTTCATGCTTGCGGGAATCATAATTTTCAGCGGCAGCCTTTATATACTTGTCCTTTCGGGAACGAAATGGCTTGGTGCCATTACACCCATCGGCGGCGGCGCCTTCATCATTGCCTGGGCCCTGGTGGCTCTGGCCGCCTACCGTGCCAGTTAACCCTAATCTCACAAGACTATGCCCACATCCTCGCACACTCAGAACCTGTCGGACTTCGTGGCCGGGTTGCCCAAAGCCGAGCTGCACCTGCACATCGAAGGCACGCTCGAACCAGACCTTATCTTCAAGCTGGCTCAACGCAACCATATCGAACTTCCCTATTCTTCTGAAGAGGCACTACGCAGCGCCTACGCCTTCACCGACCTGCAGTCATTTCTCGACCTGTACTACGCCGGCGCAAGCGTGCTTATTACAGAGCAGGACTTCTACGACCTGACCACTGCCTACCTGAAGCACGCACACTATGACGGCGTGCGCCACGCAGAGATCATGTTCGACCCGCAAACCCACACCGCACGCGGCATTTCCATGGCAACGGTGTTCGCAGGCATTGTCCGCGCACTGCGCGATGCGCACAAAGCCACGGGCATGACCTCGTACCTGCTGTTGAGCTTCCTGCGGCACCTGTCCGAGCAGGATGCGTTCGACACGCTGGAGGCTGCACTGCCGCTGCGCGACCAATACAGGGACGTCTGGATAGGTATTGGCCTTGATTCCTCGGAGCGTGGCAACCCACCCGAAAAATTCGCACGTATATACACCCGCTGCAAGGAGCTGGGCTTTCGCCTGGTGGCCCATGCGGGCGAAGAAGGGCCGCCTTCCTACGTGCGCGATGCACTGGACTTGCTGCACGTGGAACGCATAGACCACGGCATACGTGCCGAGGAAGACCCAGCGCTACTGCGGCGCCTTATTGCGCACCAAACACCCCTCACCGTTTGCCCATTGTCCAACTTGAAATTGCACGTCGTCGAGGATCTGCGTCAGCACAACCTTGCCCGGCTACTGCGTCAAGGCGCCCTGGTCACGGTCAATTCCGACGACCCCGCCTACTTCGGAGGATACGTGGCGAAGAACTATACAGAGTGCGCGCGGGCGTTGGACCTGTCTCGCGAGGAATTGACAGCGCTTGCGCGCAACAGCATTACCGCGTCGTTCCTGCCTGAAGAGCAAAAGCGCAAGCTGCTTGATGAAATAAGCGCCTACGCGGAAGGTTTGATATAAAAATACGGCCTGCTTTAAGGCGCCAGACGCAAAGAAGCCGCCTCGCGGCGGCTTCTTCCAAGCTGATCAGTTATTGAATAACTTGAATGGACTTGGCCTGAGGGCCTTTTTGGCCTTCGGAAGGCACGTAGGAAACACGCTGATTTTCTTCGAGCGATTTAAATCCGGTGCCGATGATGTCGGTGTGGTGGGCAAAGAGGTCTTTGCCGCCTGATTCAGGTTTGATAAAGCCGTAGCCTTTCTCGTTGTTGAACCATTTGACAATACCAGTTTCTGTTTGCATTCTTTTGCAATCCTTCATAATTAAGAGCAACATGCTCCATGGTACAGACTCTCAAGGAGAAGAAATAAGAGCAAAAAAGTACTGATTACTGGTACTGGCTTGTACAAACGTCAACAAACTTGAAAATCTGGTTTTTCATAGTATGAATTAACTCAGCAAAAGTCAATTTATTTGTAAAGCCATGCCCAATAAACTAAAAAAGCTGCCCCGGAACTTCTTTAACCGCAGCACCATTCTGGTCGCCCACGAGATCCTGGGCACGTTCCTGGTGCACACCGTCGAAGGCGAACAACGTATCGGACGCGTTGTCGAAGTCGAGGCCTACCTTGGGCCCACTGACCTCGCAGCCCACACTTCCAAAGGCCTCACCCACCGCACGCGCGCCATGTTCGGTCCGCCCGGACACGCCTATGTTTACTTGGTTTACGGCATGCACACGTGCATGAATGTCGTCACCGAACCCGAGGGTACAGGAACTGCCATCCTGCTGCGCGCCCTCGAACCCGTACAGAACGTACCTGCCAAGACCAGTGGCCCGGCGCTGCTGTGCAAGGCCATGGGCATCACCCTGGCGGACTACGGCCGCGACCTGTGCGGCGACGATTTCCACTTCGCCATGGATCCTTCGGCCGAACCGATAAGTGTTGTAGAACGCCCACGCATCGGCGTCGACTACGCGGGCGAATGGGCACAAAAGCCGTTGCGGTTCTACGTGGAAGGCAATAAGTACATTTCGAAGAAGTAAGGGGGCGGACGACAAGCTTGGCGAGGTAGGCCCAGGATCTGGGCCCGAAAGCATCGTCCGGCTGAATTTGCCCAGGCAGGACGGATTCACCGCAGCAGCACCAGCCTGGGAACCGCCCGCTCGTCGCAGCAAAGCACAGCGTTCTGCCGATACTGGTTGCCCAATGCCGCCGCCCGTTCCGCATCCAGCCCCAGTACCAGAAAGCTCGACTCGCCCGGCCAGGAGCCCATAGGATCAGCTAATTCTGAAGCCGCAGACGAGAATCAATCGCGTCCGGCTTCGATGATGGCCTGCGCCAGGCGTTTGGGATTGCTGAACCAGGATTCGTGGCTGCCCGGGCATTCAACCAGCCGAAACAGACCCAGCCTTTCAGACAAGCGTGGATGCCATGGCAGGCTGTGTGGCAGTGCAGTATCCTGCTGGCAATTGACATAGGACTTTCCCACGACCAGTTCGGCCAAAGGCTTTTTCAGCGAAATCGGGTCGGTGAAAGTGCGGTATGGATGGGGGTTGAGCTTGGCATAGCTGGACTGCGCCAGAGCAAGGTCCGCATCATTGATAAAAGCCTCGCGCCAGACCTCGAACGGCAGCGTTACCGCATTTTTCTGGGCAGCCGCCACCGCGTCGAACATCGTCACATAATGGGGCGGCACCATATCGTTCAGGCACTGACCATCAAGCGGCACGAAGGCGTTTACGTAAACCAGCCGCTTCAGCCGGGAAAGAATACGGTCTGCCACACCAGAAATGACCATGCCGCCGTAACTATGGCCCACCAGGCGAACATCGTTCAAATTGCTCGACTCGATATAAGCAGCCACACTGGCGATAGCCTCTTCGAGGCCGCTGGTATTGCGATCGTCATCTTCGCGGTTGCCGGCAACCGTCGGACAATACACGGTGTGCCCCGCCGAACGTATGTGTTCTGCTACTGGCTCAATCTCGGCACCGGTATGCCAGGCACCATGGACAATCACGTAAGTATCTGCCATACATTTTCCTTTGAACGGCCCCAGAATCCCCGTCCAAATCAGTGTATAGCCAAACCCCGCAAGCCTGAACAGGGCTTACCCTTATCGGCACTATCGCGACCAGCCCGTCGCAGCACCAAGCCAAAGTGCCGGCGCGGCGGTTCCGGGGCGAGCTCGGCATAATGGCGGCAACCGCCTTGCATGTGGCCGGTTTGTACCGGCAGGCACGAGTCTCTTCACTGACGATGCGTTACCCGCCTTGCCCCCAGCAATTTCATCGTAAAAACACCAGCCTGGGAACCGCCTTCTCATCACAGCAAAGCACAGCGTTCTGTTCATGTTGATTGCCCAGCGTCCTGGCCTGGTCCTCATCCAGCCCCAACACCAGGAAACTCGGCTCGCCTAGCCAGGAGCCGGAGGGATCTATCCCCACCCCGGGGAAAAAGACTGCCCCGCGAGCATTCAGCTCTGCAGCCAATTGCCGCTGGTGCAAGACGTTGAGCGCAGCATCGACCTGCCTGCCAAATGGATTGCAGGCCGTAATGTAGGCGCTGCAGACAACGCCGTACTGCGCATGAAGGCTGGCCAAAGGTACACTGGCGTGACCAACGCGCAAGATAAAAGGCGGCTGCGCCTGAACCCGATATTCGGATGCGCGATAGGCCTTCAGCAACGCGGGATCAATGGCAGTCATCCATTTTCAGCTTAAACAGTAGTAGAAACAACCAGAGGCCTGGCAGGAAGAGCCCACTTTCAACAGGACAAGATAAAAGGGCCCCGTCTGGAGGCCCTTTCAAAATGGTGCGGCCGGCAGGAATCGAACCCACTACCCCTTGGTTCGTAGCCAAGATATTACTCTTAACATATTGATTTATAAAGAGGTTTAACTGTGCGTTCGCTGCCATTTTCGTACGGTTTTGTGCAGTTTAGCACTGGTTAACCACCCAAAATTTACCCAAGGACTGGCGCGCCATGGGCGGATCGCGATGCACAAGCCCATCAAGGGAATCAGGCGGCATGGAGATGGGCTGGTGGTATACGATCAGGTGACCGAGATCAACTTGCAGCTCGATTTGTTTGCAGCATAAATAAAACTCAATCGAGAACCTTCATGCCTCCGACATTTATAGACGCTCCCATTCACGTGCTAGCTGTGCTAATGGGATGGATGTCCTCGTGGCCAGCAACACTGAGTGGCGTGGTAATCGGTTCGCTGTTCACTCTGATAGGAATAACTATCACAAATCGTAATAATATTAAAAATCTGTACATACAGCTCAATCACGATCGAGAACAAAAAAACAAAGAACGAATTCTTTCAATGCGTCGAGACGTTTACCTCGAAGCCGCAGAAGCTATTGCCGCCGCACAGAGCGCCATTATCGGATATGGTGACCTATCTGCCGGGCATAAACACCTGATGGATAGATTTAGTACTAAGAGCGATAAAATCGCTAAAGTACACATTATCTAAAAGCCCGGCTAAAAGTCACCACCCGCTCCGGCGGGTTTTTCTTTGCCATCAACATTCATTACAGACCCGGGGAAACCTTACCGCTTAGCGCAAGGGACGCTCGCAGCGTGTCATTGATCCGGGTCTGCCAGCCGTCGCCACTAGCACGCAGCGCAGCCAGTACATCCGCATCCAGACGGATTTTGACAGCTTCCTTCCTTGTCGCCTGCCTGCTACCCAGCGGCCGTCCGCGTCGACGTGCGACGATCTGCTCCGGGGTGTGCACCTTGGCATACTTGCCAGCCTTAGCCTCGGCCAGCGATTCGCGTAGACCAGGTAATGGCCGTCCTGCATCAGCCTCAACGGCTGCGGCGACCTTGTTCACATCAAGCTTATTCAGTGTCTTCATGATTTCCTCCGTGTGCGCTTGATTTCCGTGGCCGAAACGGTCTCACGTACAGCCTTGGCATACACCATAAGAAGCAGCACCACCTGGTCATCGACCAGATGGAAATAAATAACTCGCGCCCCACCGCTCTTGCCACCGCCGGCACGCTTCCACCGCACCTTGCGGGCGCCTTCGGCGCCCTTGATGACGTCGCCAGCGTCGGGATTAGCGGCGATCCAGTCGATGAATGCCTCGCGCTCGTCTTCGCTCCAGACCGCATCGGCCTGCTTCTGAAATGTGGGAGTTTCAATAACGGTGCGCATGAATTAAATGTACACCCAAACAAATAAAGAAGCAACCAGAAAGACTGCCGAAATATTTCCCTCTTTGTCCGCTCGTCCCGAGTAAGGTGTCTGCCGCTGCACCCGGGTCATTCCCTACTCCATTGCAATCTTCGCGCATTCTCACGCACTTACGAAACCTTTCCACAAGTTATCCACTCGTAACGACTTGTACTGTATTTTCATGCAGCTATTATTACGGTGTCCACCCATTGATTTTGTGAAAAAAGGCAGCGGCATGGCAGATTGCAATGACGAAACGACAAACAAACACACAGAAAGCGTTTCTTTTGCGCTGTCCCGCATGCGCAGACTCGAAAGCCATCCGCGCGCAGTACCAGACCGGGCAAGCGGCCAGACAGGCAATTACCCAAAATTTACCCACGCAAAGAAAAACCGCCTGAGGCCGGACGCCCTAAGCGGTTTTAACTCATTGATTCAACAAGGAAATTCTGGTGCGGCTGGCAGGAATCGAACCCACGACCCCTTGGTTCGTAGCCAAGTACTCTATCCAGCTGAGCTACAGCCGCGTTATTTGAAGAGGCATAACTATAACATAACTCTTTTTGACTGTCGCGCAGCGAAAAAGGCGCTGTTGGCGCAACGTGAGAATGTCCGGGCGAACATTTCCACTTTGGCTTGACAGCAGCAAAAAAGGCCCTAAACAGGCTACGCTGCGCACCTGGCACAGCGCATGGAATAAACTCATTCACGGCACCAACGTTCAATAAAGCCACAGGAAATCACCGATGCACACAACGCCCGCCGCATTTTCATACGACTACGTTCGAGTCGAATCCGTTGTGTCCGACTATGTTCCGCAGTGGCGCAGAATGGACTTCGACGCCATTGTTGCCATAGCGCGCGGCGGACTGGTGCCGGCAGTCATGGCTTCAACAGCGCTGGGACTACCACTGCTGGCGCTTGCCTACGAACGACGCTCGCGCCAGGTATCGTGGTTTACCGCCCAGACTCCACCACATGACGCGCACGTTCTTCTTGTTGAAGATATCGCCGGCCGAGGCACCACCCTGCAGGACTGCCACGCGTTTTTAACGGCCCAAGGGCACAAGATCCACATTTTCACCCTGGCACACGATGCCGAATCGCGCCTGCAGCCCGATTTTGGCCCGGAGATCCCGCCGGGCTGGCGCGCCTGGTTTCCGTGGGAACGCGAATCCGTCACACCGGCTTTTGCCGCGACAAACAACAGCCCCGACAGGCCAGAATATGAATACGCCTCGTGGGCCATCGACCTTGACGGCATTCTGCTGCCGGACCTGCCGGTCGACCAATACGAGAGCGATCTGGCCGGGACCCTGGCACAACGCGACAAATTGCCGCCCAACTCCCTCTTGCCTGACCGGGACCTGACTACACTGACCATCATCACCGGTCGCCCCGAAAAAGACAGGGACCGGACCCAGAGCTGGCTGGATCGGCACGGCTTTCACGGCCCGTTAGTCATGCGGGACGCTTCCCGGTACACGGCCGCCCAAACGGCGCAGCACAAGGCGGAAGCCATTGTCGCGCGCGGTCACACACACTTTATCGAAAGTGATGCCATCCAGGCCCTGGAAATTGCCCGGCGGGTCACTGTGGCGCGCATCTTCTGGTGGAACGGTACAACCGCCCTATCGATCTACGCCAATGAGGCACCGAGGCTCACGTTGGTCTAAAAACATCACCCGGATTTTGTATATGATTGATAAAGTTACCCGCCAGGCCAGAGCCAGCACTCTCACCATGGCGCGTCCATAATACATACACCGAAAATCGGGAGATCAGATTGACCCAGTTATCGAAAATCACGTGCGTGGAAGACCTGCGCCGCGTGGCCAAGCGGCGCATTCCGCGAATGTTCTACGACTACGCCGACTCGGGTGCCTGGACCGAGGGCACGTATCGCTCCAATGAAGCGGACTTCCAGAAGCTTAAATTCCGACAGCGCGTGGCCGTGAATATAGAAAAGCGCAGTTTGAAATGCCGCATGATAGGTATCGACGTCGCCATGCCGGTGGCAATCGCACCTACGGGCCTGACAGGCATGATGCACGCCGACGGCGAAATCCTTGGTGCGAAGGCAGCCGAGAAATTCGGCATTCCATTCACACTTTCCACGATGAGCATCTGCTCGATTGAAGACATTGCGGCGAACACGACGCGGCCATTCTGGTTCCAGCTGTACGTCATGCGCGATAAAGACTATATGGAGCGTCTCATCAATCGCGCCAAGGCCGCAAACTGCTCGGCGCTGGTGGTTACGCTTGACCTGCAAGTACTGGGCCAGCGCAACAAGGACATAAAAAACGGCCTCAGCACGCCACCCAAGCCGACACTGGTCAACATTCTGAACCTGCTCACCAAGCCGCACTGGTGCCTGGGCATGGCGGGAACCAAACGCCGCACCTTCGGCAATATCGTCGGCCACGCCAAGAATGTCAGCGACACCTCTTCGCTGGCTGCGTGGACCAATGAACAGTTCGACCCGACGTTGAATTGGAACGACATCGAGTGGATCAAGAAACTATGGGGCGGCAAAATCATTCTGAAAGGCATCCTGGATGCTGAAGATGCCCGCCACGCGGTCGATACGGGCGCAGACGCACTGATTGTCTCGAACCATGGTGGCCGGCAACTCGATGGCGCGCCCTCGTCAATAAGCGCCCTGCCTCACATTGCGCAAGCAGTCGGCAACGACATTGAAGTCTGGGTCGACGGCGGAATCCGTTCGGGTCAGGACGTTCTGCGCGCCGTCGCGCTGGGTGCGAAGGGCACACTGATTGGCCGCTCATTCCTGTACGCACTGGGCGCCTTTGGCGAGGCAGGCGTGACGCGCTGCCTGGAGCTCATTGCCAAAGAACTGGACGTAACCATGGCCTTCTGCGGTCGTACAGCCCTTCAGGACGTCGACCGCTCCATTCTTCTGCGACCCGATTTGTTTGACTGACCCCCCACAGCAATAAGACTTGCAACGTAGAAAACATTCTCCCGAAGAAGCAATGCCCACCCAACTTATTGTGCAAAACTCCCTAGTGAGCAATCCTACCCCGGAGAAGCCCCATGGCGCATCGCCCCACTGAAAAACCCGCGGAACACGCCGCCACAACCAACCATGAACATGGCGCTGGGGTGACTTACACCTGCCCAATGCACCCCGAAGTGCGCGAAACACAACCCGGACGCTGCCCTACTTGCCACATGTTTCTTGTACCGGAATCGGAAGTTGGCGAAGGTCACGCCGGCCATGCACATTCAGCGCATGACCACGCCAGCCACGAGGCCCACCACCACGGCGCAACACCCGGGCATGCGCACGCAAACCCCGTTGCCGCCGCATCAGGAGTCCTCTACACCTGTCCCATGCATCCGCAAATTCAGCAGGACCATCCAGGCAATTGTCCCCTTTGCGGAATGTCACTGGAGCCCATGCTCCCCAGCGAAGACGAAGAAGAAAACCCTGAACTCAAAGACTTCACGCGGCGTTTCTGGTGGTCTTTGCCGTTAACGGTCATCGTCGTGGCGCTGGCCATGTCGATGCACTTCGTGCACTGGTTCGACGGTCCCACGCAGAGCTGGATCGAACTGGTGCTGACAACACCCGTCGTACTTTGGGCCGGCCGGCCATTCTTCGTACGAGGTGTACAGTCCCTGCGCAATAAAAGCCCCAACATGTGGACACTGATTGGTATCGGCACTGGCGCAGCTTACCTTTACAGCGTCGTCGCAACCGTTGTGCCACATGTGTTCCCACCCACCTTCTTCGAGATGGGACGTGTGTCGGTGTATTTCGAAGCTGCTGCGGCCATTATTTCGTTGACCCTGTTTGGACAAATGCTCGAACTGCGGGCACGTTCAAAAACGTCCGAGGCCATTCGTTCTCTCATGGGACTCGCACCGAAAACTGCGCGCCGCATTCTGGCCGATGGCACGGAAGAAGACGTTCCATTGACCCACGTGCACCCTGGCGATACGCTGCGTGTGCGTCCCGGCGAGAAAGTACCTGTCGACGGCGTCGTGCTCGAAGGCCGAAGCGCCGTCGATGAGGCAATGCTTACCGGCGAGCCCCTTCCAGTCACGAAACAGGCCAACGACAAAGTGATTGGCGCAACGTTGAATACGACAGGCGCGCTGGTCATCCGCGCGGAAAAAACCGGCGCCAACACCATGCTGTCACAAATCGTGGCCATGGTCGCGCAGGCTCAGCGCTCACGCGCACCCATGCAACGCATGGCCGACGTGGTGGCGGGCTACTTTGTGGTGGCTGTCGTGGCCGCGGCCATCATCACCTTCTTCGCGTGGGGATGGCTAGGCGGCCCCCAAGGCTGGGTCTTCGGCCTGGTGAACGCCGTGGCGGTTTTGATCATTGCATGCCCCTGTGCGCTGGGCCTCGCCACACCCATGACCATCATGGTTGCCACGGGCCGGGCTGCCTCGCAGGGCATTTTGTTCAAGGACGCCGCCGCCATCGAGAACTTCCACAAGATCGACACATTGATCGTCGACAAAACCGGAACCCTTACCGAAGGTCGCCCCACGTTCGATCGCGCGATAGCCGCCAGCGGCTTCACACCTGAAAAAGTACTGCAGCTCGCTGCGAGCCTTGATCAAGGCAGCGAACACCCGCTCGCGCACGCCATCGTGCAGGCCGCCAGGGATCAAAATCTAACACTCAGCAAACCGGACAATTTCGATTCCATCACCGGGATGGGAGTTCAGGGCAGTATCGACGGAGTGCAGCTCGTCCTGAGCAACACGTCACTAATGGGAAACAGGAAAATCGACATCTCCACACTCAAGGATCAAGCAGAAACCCTGCGCAATGAAGGCGCAAGTGTCATGGTTTTGGCCGCCAACGAGGTGCTGGCGGGCCTTCTCGTGGTTACCGACCCGATCAAGGATTCGACTCCGGCAGCCCTCAAAACCCTGCAAGACATGGGTATCCACGCGGTCATGGCAACGGGTGATGCGCACACGACAGCACTGACTGTTGCGAAGAAGCTTGGAATCGACGACGTACACGGCGAAACAACCCCTGCCGACAAATACGCGCTGGTCGAAAAGTACCAGCGTGAAGGCAAAATCGTGGCCATGGCCGGAGACGGGATCAACGACGCCCCTGCGCTGGCAAAGGCCGACATCGGCGTGGCCATGGGGACGGGCACCGACGTCGCCATGAGCAGCGCACCAGTCACCCTCGTCAAAGGCGACCTGCGCGGCATCGCGCAGGCCCGCATCCTATCAAACCTGACGATCAGGAACATGAAGCAAAACTTGGGCTTCGCCTTTATTTACAACGCCTGCGGCATCCCTATTGCCGCAGGCGTACTGTACCCATGGACCGGCTGGCTGCTGTCGCCGCTGATCGCTGCACTGGCAATGAGCCTGAGCTCCGTATCGGTCATCTCGAACGCCCTGCGTCTGCGAACGGAGAAGTGAACAACCGGCAGTTCGGGCGCATGCCGCAGGCTTGTCAGGTAAAGACATCCTCGGCCACCGCACGCAGCAAGAGTTGTTTGAGCGGCCCCACAAGACGGCTGTGCTGGACCGTAATGGCGTAGAAGTGCTCAGTCAGTTCTGAGGACTGGCCAACGTGCACTAGCGCGCCCGACTGAAGCTCGTCCTGCACTACAACTTCCGGCAGGATCGTAATCCAGCCACTATCGCGCGCCACCAGCCGCAACATCGTCATGTCGTCGATCTCGGCCCGTAACCTGGGCTGCACACCCGCTGAAAAGCACATGGCATCGAACTGTGCGCGTACGCTGTGGCGCGTGCTTGGCATGGCCATTTCGACGGCATCAAGATCTTGTGGGACGCGCAATGTCGTGTCGGACCAGCGGTCGGCCCGGCCAACCAGCGAGATGACCTGACTGCCAAGAAAACGCGAAGATACTGGGCGCGCGGGGTCAGAAGGAATTGGCTCGTTGGCAAGAACCACGTCCAGTTGATGGCGTAACAGGCGCTCGACGAGCGTCTGCAACGAGCCCGACTCGACAGAAAGAACGACTGTTGGATCGCGGAACAACGGGCGCAACCAGTTAACCTGAAAGTTGCGCGACATAGTCGAAACGCTACCCACGCGGATGTGCGTCGTGCCTTCGTCACGACCTTCGAGCCACCCAAGCATTTGTTCACCCAGCCCGAATATGTTGTCGGCATAGGCGAAGACCTGCTGGCCCGTCGCGGTCAGCTCCAGTCGTCGCCCGTGGCGGTCAAACAACGGTTTACCCAGACGATCCTCCAGCTGCTTTATTTGCGTGGAGAGGGCGGACTGCGAAGTATGGATCTCTTTGGCTGCGTGCGTGAGCGATCCTCTCCTGGCTACACGCCAGAAGTAGAACAGATGCCGGAAATTCAGCTGACTTATGTCCATAGTTCTGTTTTATAGAATACCAATATATTATAAATGTAATATACAGAATACATGAAAAACTGAACAATACACAGGTTAGGTTTTGGAGAACGTGTTTTGAATCTGCCATATGAGTTGAATTTCACCTTGGCATTGGTGCCCGCGGTGCTTATGGCAGGCGTGGCGCTATGGGTGTGGAGCAGCCACACATCGGTACAGCATATGTGGCGGCAATTCAACGCATTTTCCCTCGCTGCGCTGGCATTTTCTCTAGTCGGACTCATCTCGCAATTGATGTTGGCACCCACGTTCAGCGCAGCGGAACCGGTCGGACACGGCTGGCTTGCGGCAAACCAGTTTGGCGCCTGGGTGAGCCTACTGGTGCAATTGCTCGGTACGGCCATCGGCGTCTATTCATCCAATAACCTAAAGGGTGAACCGCACCAACCGGTGTACATTGCTGCCCTCGCGAGCGTACTGGCCACCGTGCATCTGCTGTTGCTGGCCAACCACTGGATCGTCCTGATTGCTGCCTGGGCCGCCATTGGATACGCGATGCACCACCTATTGTGTTTCTACAAGGACCGGCCGTTCGCATTATTGGCGGCGCACAAGAAGATGGTGACGGATCGCGTGGCCGACATACTCCTCATTACCGCCGCAGCACTGGCATGGTCGCAAGTTGGCAGCGGGTCGCTGTCCGACTTGTGGGCATATATCGCAGCGGGACATACTTCCGCGGCCCTTAATTGGAGTGGTATCTGCCTGGTGCTTGCTGTTATTGCACGCACGGCACTAATGCCCGTGCACGGCTGGCTCGTTCAGGTAATGGAAGCGCCAACGCCGGTGTCGGCACTGCTGCATGCGGGGGTGGTCAATCTTGGCGGCTATGTGCTGGTGTTGTTTGCGCCCTTGCTGGGCATCTCGCCCGCCGCGCGGTGGCTGCTTGTAGTATTTGGGCTGATTTCCGCAACGGTAGCGGGACTGGTGCTGCTGACGCGTGTCAGCCAGAAAGTGCACCTGGCGTGGTCCACGATCGCTCAGATGGGCTTCATGCTGCTCGAGTGCGGACTAGGTTTATACCTCTTCGCTGCGTTGCATCTTCTGGGCCATTCACTTTACAAGGCCCACAATTTTTTGAACGCCTCCAGCACCGTGAAAGACTGCGATCGCAAACTCATTACCGGAGAGGCCCAAAACTCGGGCTTGAGCATGATCGCCGCGGTACCCATTGCACTTGTCATCGTTTTCGGCATCCAGTACGTCACGGGCAATCATGTGTGGCCGTGGTGGTGGACGGTGGTACTGGCGTTTGCGTGGGCACCGATGCTGTGGGTTCCGAAGGTACAGCAAGGTCGTCGCGGGGTTGTGCTCGTGCGGATAACGACCGGTCTGGTGATCGCTGCCTTTCTGACACTCGCCGCCGGCATCATGGATCGCGCTCCAATTGGCGCGGGTAACGATCCGATGACCGCCGCCGGTATAACCGCCCTGATCGGAATGGGCGCCATGTACCTCGCCATGACAATATTCCAGCTCTGGCCGCAATCGGTTGTGGCGGTGCGCCGCTGGGTGTACGCTGGCTTTTATATGGATGAAGGCTACACCCACTGGGTGTTGAGACTATGGCCCGCCCACTGGGCCGGAGCGGGCCGCCAACCCGCGCCGATTCCCTGGATTCCGGCGGAATCCGCCTGCGGACGGCCCGAAGCATGAGTCCCGTCGCACTTGCCGCCACTTCGGTGAACGAACCAGACGCGACGACTACCTCCCATCGCGATGACACCCCACAAGGTGCTGCGGCGCGCGCGAGCTCCCGCATCATGCCGGCCTGGCCGCTGGATCAGGCGGTAGCTGTCAACCCGCACTGGCGGCGCGTTGGCATGCCGATCCGCCGCGTGGCGGCGCGTCTGGCTGTGCTGGGCGACTTTCATGTGTTCCCTGCGCGCGATTACATCAAGCTGGAGTGGGAAGCAGGCCGCATTACACGTGCAGACCTGGATGCCGCGCTGAAAATCCATACTGCACACGAGACGTGCCCAATTACCGCGGAGCAGTGCATTGCCGAGCTGGCGGCCGCGCCCCGCGTACGCCGTGAACCCTTGTTGGTGGATCTGCTTGACGATATGGAACAAAAGAACAGACGCTGGCCCTGGTGTGCCGCCCTTGTGTTCCAGATGAGTCAGACCTGTGCGACTTACTTCGATCGCCATCAGGCGGACTGGCGTGCTTCGGGCAGCCCAAGCCTATACGGCTTCTGGCGCGAAAGCATGGTTGGCGACCACGGCCTGAGTTCAAGATTGGGCCTGCCGGGATTCGCGAAGCATCTGCACGAACTGCCGTCACGGGCAGAAGATGCGATGAGCTGGGCGGTAGACGAGCTTTCGCTCGAAAAGCAGATTTGGGAGGATTACTTCGAAGCGCTGTTGCTGTCGATCAACGGCTGGGCTTCGTGGTGTGCATATATCGGTTGGCAGAAGATACCCGCCGGGCAGAATGATCCGCGCCTGGTTGAATTACTTGCCTGTCGGGTCGCCTGGGAGGCGTTACTTGCCCGCTCTGTGCCGGCCACTGCAGGGCGCAGCGCAATCGCGACGCTCGGGGCAAGCTGGCGGGATTTCGACCGCCGTATTGCCGAAGCAGATGCAGCACTGGTAGTAGACGAACTGTGGCAGCAAGCGCTTGAAACGAGCTTTCAACGTACGTTCGCACGCACGCTGCGCACACCAACAACACCACGAGACGCAATGCAGGAGCCAGAGGTTCAGGCTGTATTTTGCATCGATACGCGCAGCGAGCCTATGCGGCGCTCGCTCGAAGCTGTATGGTCTGGTGTTCAGACGCGTGCGTTCGCAGGCTTCTTTGGCATTCCCATTCATTACAACCCACTGGGTACCGACATCCACCGGCCGCAACTTCCGGGGCTGTCCTACCCAAGCATCGCGGTGCAAGACGTGGTGACCGCGTCGGGACTCGCCAACAGCGACAACAATGCCAGGTCATTGCAGATGGGGTTGGGACGCCAGAAACGGTTGGCACGACTTGACCAATGGCTTGGCACCGTACGCTGGTCAAATACAACCTTCGCGTTCGTCGAAGCGTTCGGTATTGGCTACCTCGGCAAAATCGCACATTGGATCAAGCCTCCGGCAACGCCGCGCGTCAACACGGATCGCATTGGCCTGCCCGCGTCCACGCAGGAACAGTGCCGGCCGATGATTACGGGCCTCAGCATCGAAAAGCAGGCGGAACTGGGAGCGGGCGTCCTGCACGCCATGGGCCTTGATGACCGCCTGGCACCACTCGTCATATTATGTGGCCACGCCGGGCACAGTACGAACAACGCGCACGCTTCGACACTGGATTGCGGCGCGTGCTACGGCCGGCCTGGCGAAGCCAACGCACGCGCACTGGCACACTTGCTGAACGACCCTCAGGTGCGTGCAGGGATGCGCCTGCACGGGCTCAATATCCCGCCCGGCACAGTCTTCATGGGGGCATTGCACAACACGACGACCGACGAAGTGACGGGCTTCGACCTTGACCTGCTGCCGCCCGCGGCACAAGCGCGCTGGAAGAAGATGGAAGTGGTGTTCGAACAGGCCGGTGACCGCATTCGTCGTGAACGCGCACCAACGCTGTGGATGGATGCGAACCTCGCACCCGAGGCGTTATTGAAATCGTTCCGACGCAGGGCGAATGACGGCTCCCAGACCCGCCCCGAGTGGGGACTCACACGCAACGCGGCGTTCATCATCGGCCCCCGCGCCCGCAGTCAGGACAGGATACTCAACCGCGCCTACCTGCACGACTATGACATGCGGTTCGATCCGGACGGCAGCGTGCTTGAGAAGCTCATGATGGGGCCAATGCTGGTTACGCACTGGCTTTCCTGGCAGTATCACGCTTCAACCTGCGACCCGACGCACTACGGCGCAGGCAATAAGGTATTGCACAATGTCGTGGATGGCCATGTCGGTGTGTTCGAGGGTAATGGTGGCGATCTTCGTATCGGCCTGCCAAAGCAATCGTTGCACAATGGCGATGGCTGGTACCACCAGCCCGCTCGCCTGACAGTCGTGATCGACGCACCCGCGGCTTCGATTCAAGGCGTCATAGCGCGCAACACGGTGCTCGGCAATTTGTGCGATAACGGCTGGATGTTATTGTGGCGTTACGAGGGAGATATGCTTCAGCGCTACGAGCGCGGCCGCTGGCTGCCTCTTGAAGTCTGACGAAGCATTAAACGAAAATCGTCGTCGACTAAAGCAACTGCGCCGCATCGACACCACCAATCTTTGGGTCGATGCGGCGCTTCGGCAACGCGGCGCCATACAGCGTCAACGTTGCTATCCGATCGCTGCAATGATAAGCAAAATAAACCCTACGACTGCTATCAACGCATGGACGTACATAAGCGGTTTTGGCAGCAGGTTGCGTTTTTCCTGATAACCCAAATTCAGGAAGACGCCACCAAGCGCTGCGATTATCAGCAGGACCAACGCCCACACGCCGGTAGACGAGATACCCACCGTAAAGGCTGCGAACAGCAACAGCGTTAACCCAGCTGCAGCCAACAACCCATGCAACATGGCAAGCCAGGCTGGCGGATTGCTCTCGGAAGATATCCGGATACCAGCCATGATCAGGCCCCCGGCAGCCGCGATTGCGAATAAGACTACTGTAGTCCACAAAAGAATCTGAATGCTCATACCACCTCCCACTGATCGATATGTCGACATGCCACCGACATGCCGTGCGTCTTGGCGCCAATTCAGTATACGCGCATTTTAAGCTGTATTTAAGCGCAGCCGCCGCACAGAAACGCCACGTTCAACAGCTGCTTTTCTGACCGCCATCGCAAGCAAAACATCGGAGACTGGCACGCCGCTGCAGGCGCTATCCAGCCGTTTACAGCGGACGTATCGTCTGTATCTGGCAGTTCACTGGCACCTTTTTGATACTGATGGCCAGCCCGTCAAGCAACCCATATGCCACCAATAGTCATCTGACAGAATTGCGGCGCAGCGCATCCAGGGATGCCTGATTCAGGAGTTTCGCCTCGTGCTCGGCGTAGTCCCTTTCCCCCGGCTCGTAAGCGCCGTTATACATGCAACTGCTCGGGCTTTGCCTGCACTGACTGCTGCGAAGCGACGTCGTTCGTTCCGAATTGTGGGAGCCGAACAAGGAACACGCCGAAACAAGGGCGATAAGAAGCAGCATGACACTAAATCGGCCCAGCATTCGAACGGACATTTCTAACCCCACAAAATTGCAACAGCCATTTTTAAAGCGCCCTTCCTACGACCGCTCTTCGGATGGATTCGATCGACTGACGGCCGCACCAGACAGGCGCCTGAACTGCACCCGTAGGACGCTGGACGACCCACGGGCGCAACATAAGAACTAGCAGTTGCCCTTATCCCCTTGGCCCGGCGGACAAAACCCACCATTGCGATTGTCATGCGGTGATCGATCGTAGTGGCCGTTGTCGTGATGGTCATGATCGTAGTAGCCGTTGTCGTGACGGTCATGATCATAGTGACCACCCCGATCATGTATATACCCGACACAGCCGGTCAGTACTGATACCATCGCAACTATCAACAAGACTCTCACTCTCACGCACACCCCCAATCAACTTTTGTTGTCTTGATTCTAACGACAGCGCGTGTGCCCGTGCATCGCAAATAGTAACCAATCACTTCGACTGATTAAAGCGAATAACGAAGCATGTTTTCGAAGAATTCCGCGCCAAGGTCGAATCAAAGCGCGGAGGGTGACAATCGACGAGGTGATGCCGCCGTAGCGGCATCAATGCTTATGCATCACCAATATTACCAAGCACTTCAGTGCGGGGCTGGCCCGATATTCTGATTCGTACGAAAGAGATTGCCAGGGTCGTACTGGCGTTTGATGCTGGCCAGACGGTCAAAGTTCTTGCCGTAAGCGGAGCGCACACGATCACCCTCCTCTGCCGTAAGAAAATTGACATAGACGCCTCCTGTTGCGAATGGCGCCGAAGCCTTGAAATAATCGCGCGCCCAGGCGACACACCGATTATCATCCGCCGGATTGTCCCAGCGCCCATGTACATTCATGACAAACCTGGCATCGCGGTGAATGTACGCTGTGGCGTCCGGAGCGGGTCGTTCGGTGGCACCACCCACTGCACCGAAAAAAAGCTCGCACTGGGACGAAGGAAGCTTCATGGCGTACTCAATGACAATGTCGAAAAGCTTATCGTCAAGCGTCGAGAAATTGTGCGACTTCCAGTAGTTTCGTGCACCGGGACTAAGCAGCGGGTCGAACGCCTTCTGCCAGTTCACATAAGGTTGAACCCCAACATGTTCACCCAACAAATGCCCAAACTTGCGCATCGGCGCAATAAGGGCCTCACCTTGAGCGGAGTCACCCACATACAAGAGCGCAAGCCCCACAATTTCCGTGCCATGAGTCCGTTCCGGCAGAAACGGCAACGGCGGCGCTTTACGCAAAACAGCCCACACCGAGAGCTCGTCCGGTGTCTTGGCGGCAAAGTCCCGATACTGCAGCAGCACTGATTTCGCTTCAGAGATCGGAAACACCATAAGCCCACTCAATACACCGGGGCCGACAGGATGAAGCCGAAAATCGAAACGCGTCACCACACCGAAATTCCCACCACCGCCACGAAGGGCCCAAAAAAGATCCGGCTGCTCGGTTGCACTGGCGCGCACGATATCACCGGCGGCGGTCACGACTTCGGCGGACTCCAGGTTGTCGACTGTCATGCCATACTTGCGGCTCAGCCAGCCAAAGCCACCGCCCAGCGTCAAACCCGCAACCCCGGTGGTGGAGTTAATACCCAGCGGCGTAGCAAGCCCGTGAGCCTGTGTGGCTGCGTCAAAATCTGCAAGCGTGGCACCACCCTCGGCGCTACCCTGGCGGGTCTGGGCATTGACATGTGTTGCCTTCATCCGCGAAAGATCAACGACGATGCCACCGTCACACAATGCACTGCCGGCAATATTGTGACCGCCACCGCGAATAGCAAGCAAGAGATCATTGTCCCTTGCAAAATTGACGGCATGTACAACGTCTGACGAGCTGGCACAGCGGGCGATGATTGCCGGGTACTTGTCGATCATGGCATTCCAGATCTTCCGGGCATCGTCATACGCTGCATTGCCCGGAACAAGGACCTCTCCTTCCAAACTGTCTTTCAATGCATCTATCTTCTTGGTTTGCACGTTAGTCATGGTCTTCTCCCACGGTGCGTTATCGCCAAATGCACCCCAAGCGACGTGGGGCGCTGGACCTGCGGAGTACTCCGATTGATGCGGGAAATGCTGCGATCGAGCATCTCCGGAAAATGGCTGCCGCATGGCGTTCCGGTCGATGGATCGGCTGTGTAAAAAGTCACAGCCATAAAGGGAAGCAAGAAATACGGCACTACCTGCTGCGCCCCATCAGCCCGCCTCAGCAGGAGCGCAATGCATTTATCAAATTACTATTCTCTTTCGATTGTCCGCGAGGCTGGAAAACCGGAACCTTCCACCATAAAACCGGGGACACGCCCGAACTCCTGCCCGTCCCCGGTTACCAGTATCAGCCGGGCTTTTGCAGACCAGCGCCTGATCGTCTCATTACCAATGGTGTTTACACGTCTGGACGCTAACCGGCCAGATGGGCGGCGATCTCCTCCAGCGTCTTGCCCTTCGTTTCGTACATCAAAGCCACCGCTGCCACCCCGCCAATAAGCAAGATAATGCCCAGGACCAAGAAGGAGTCAAAGGTGGACCCGTTTGCCGCAATCACTACACCAAGCACCGACGGCGCGATAATGCCGCCAATTCGTTGCCAGGCCGTCGCGATCCCCGAGCCGGTTGCCCGGAATTGTGTCGGATACAGCTCACAGATGTACGTGAACATACACCCCGCAACGCCGCCTGTACCGAAGAATGCTGTCAGCATGCCAAAAAGCAAAATGCCTGAGGAGGTCGTCTGGAACCCCCAAGCGATCATGCTAATGCCACCCAGGAAGAAGCAGGTGGAAGTGGTGCGCCGGCGGCCCAGATAATCCATGCACCACCCGCACAGGAAGTCACCGACAGCCCCCGCGCCGACGATCGCCGCCGTGTAGGCAAAGCTGTGTACGGCGGTGAAACCCATGCGAATCAGGATGGAAGGCAACCACGCCACCAAACCAAAGAATGCCATCGCCCAGGTAATGCTCATGATCCACACACCCAGTGTGCGAGGTAAATACCTGCCACGTAGAATATCCCGAAGCCCAGTTTCGACGATTACCTCTTTCACCAGGGACGAATTCGCGACCGTATCGGGATCGACACTGCTGAACCGCCGCACAATGGCTTCGGCCTCGTCCACCTTGTCGCGGTGAACGAGGAAGCGGATTGATTCTGGAAGATACGCGAAGGCGACGATAAAAATTAATGCCGGGATGGCCGCCACGACAAACATGCCGCGCCAGGTGAAAGCCGGAATAACGAGAATCGCAACCAATGCAGCCAAAAGCCCTGCGAACTGCCAAAGGCTGATGGTTCCCGCCGCCAGTACACCGCGATGGCGTACTGGAACAAATTCCAGCAGATAAGTCAGAACCAGCGGGACCTCTGCGCCGAGGCCAATACCTTGCAAAAGGCGCAATACCACGATTGACTCGTAACTCCAGGCAAAAGCAGCGATCAAGGTAAATATTGCATAACTTGTGACGCAGTACAGCATGGCCTTCTTGCGACCTACACGATCGGCGACATACGTTATGGTGACCGCCCCCACCGTCATGCCAAGAAAGACACTCGAAGCGAAGAAGCCCGCTTGCGACGCGGTTAACTTAAATGTCGCAATGATTCCAGGCAGCACAACGCCGACCATCAAAATATCGAACCCATCGGTCAAATGGACCAGGTTAAGAACGACATAGAGCCAGGAGTGCCGCTTCGTGAAAGCCGAACGATCAAGGCTCGCAAAAAGCCTCGCCTCGCGGGCACTTGCAGCCGTCGTTTCGCTGACACCGGACTGATCGGAAATAGTCGTGGCTGTAGGTGATGATTTCATGATTTCCCCGCCAGAGTGGCCTCGCTGCATTGCCGCAAAAAGACCGGCAGGTCGGTGGTTGGCGGCTTACGCGAGTCTTCGTAATACATCTGGGCAATGTAGCCGCGGTGATAGCTGCCGTGGATGACAACATGCATCAGGATGGCGCCGCGCGTCATGACGCCGTCGCCACCGTCAATGAAGTCGAAATGTACCGGTTCCTCGAGGCTTTGATCGGTTTGTGTCGAACACCAGTCAATCCACCACTGACTCGCCGCACGCTGTGCTGCCTGTAGCGTCGGCAGGTCGCGGTAGATCATGGCATCGCGCGCCTTGAAGCCATGGTCGCGGCCTTCGATGTGCGCTTGCCAAACCAGGTCAATCAGCAGGTTGTGATTGAGCGTGCCCAGAATGGACTTGAACCGGGTCGGGTGCGGTTTCTCCAGCTCACCCGCCGGCAGTGCCGCAACGGACTCATAAAGAACCTTTTCCCCCCAGGCACGATACTGCGCAAGCATCTTAGCGGTGGCAACATCCATGGCGACATCCTCCAGGCTCGGATTTGCCCGAACCAGAATGAAATGATCCCCATCAATCCTAACGATTCTACGACCCAGTCTCGTGATTATGCAACTACTGTCGCGCACAAAGGCAGCTGAAGCTGCCTAGTGGTAACCAATACCCAACACGCAATCGCGCAGCAAATCTTCTTCATACTCAACCTCTTCCAAGAGCGCTCGCAATACGTCGCTGGCATAAAGCAAACCTATCGGTCTTGATTGACTATCGCTAACCGGAATCTGCCTTAACACCCTCTTTTTCATGACGTCCCAGATGCCTTGCAATTGATCTTCCGGGCTGCACTTTATGATGTCTCGCGTCATGATATCGGCAATGGCCGTGACACAACTACATCCTGTGCAGTGGCTGATTTGCTTGACGATATCAGCTTTGGTCAGCACGCCCACCATCAGGCCTTCGGAATCACAGGCAATGACGAGATTGGTATTAGGAGCACTCAGAATCTTTGCGGCTTCCAGCACTGGAGCGACCACATCAAGGTTCACGAGCTGTTTACGGGCGATAGGCAGCATGGTGGCAACCAGCGTCATAATTTCTATCTCAACAGTTATTGAAAGAGGGCCCAGGAGGGCCGACACGGCAGGGTTTCAATCAGCTCCCAGGCATATCTTGATGCCTGCAAAAAATCCATGCCGGTGGGTCCCCCGAGAAAAGCGGGTTCATTTGCCACACCCGCCATTTATCCTGTGGGGGAGCCTTTCGCCGCGGGTACAAATGCGTCAGCCTTATGCCCAACGCGACATCGGCAGAGCGATACGATTGAGTCTGATCGCACGATACGGTACTTGCATCGAGGGTAATCGGTACTTGCGACAGGCCCTTCGCAATAGCTCGATAGAGATGGCACACCCGCAGCCGACGCGGCCGAAACCAGGCTTTGCAATATGCAAATTCCAGTAGACACGTCAACAGCCGTCAGCGTATGGTGAAAAATTCAGTAGCCACCAACTGTGATACTGCCAGGGTTTTCAAAGCCAGCTGGCAGCCGCCCGATCAAGCCGCATCGCACTTTTTACGAATGGCAGGCCATGGAAGAAGAATCAACCGACACGCCCACACCCGAAGCTACGCCTGCCGCTGCGCCGGGCGCGGCAGCCCGCGAACACGCAACGCCTGAGGGTGATGGCCTTGACCCGACGCGCTACGGCGATTGGGAAAAAAACGGGCGCTGCATTGATTTCTGAAATTGATACCTACACCCGTTGTTGTACGAAAGTCGTTGTGCGAAGGATAAGCTTCCCGACGTAATGCACCTGCCCATAGCATTGCGCCTTTGAAGCCGTGTTGCGTGGGCAGCCACCGGGAGCCCGGACATGTCCAATATGCGGCCGCTATCACCACATCTCAGCGTCTACCGTTGGCGCGTCAACATGTTGCAGTCCACGCTGCATCGGCTTACCGGCCTATTCTTGTGTCTGGGGGCCTTGTTGCTAGCGTGGGGCTTGATCGCTGCAGCATCGGGAGAATGGGCCTGGCGCGTGTTTGCCGGATTTTGCAATAGCTGGCTCGGCGTATTGCTGCTGATCTTGTGGACGTGGTCGCTGCTGTTTCACCTGTGCAATGGCATCCAGCATCTGGTTCGCGATATGGGCAAGAACTTCGGCCCGCCGATGCGCGATCGCACACATGAGCCTGTCTACTGGTCCACCGGCTGGATGGCCATCGGTATTAGTGTGCTGTTGACCATACTGGTGTGGCTCGTCTTGGCGTTGCAAGTCGGAGGTTCCCTATGAGTGCCTATCCAGGACAAGATTCGCTTCGCACGCCGCTCAAGGTTGCACGCCGTTTCGGTTCCTCCAAGTCGGGCGTGCATCATTGGTGGTTGCAACGACTCACCGCCATTGCGCTGACTCCACTTTCGATCTGGCTTCTGTTCTTCTTGGGAGCCCTGATGCACGTCGACTACCAAACGGTGCTGACGTCAATTGCGCAACCCGTGCACGCGATCTTGCACACGCTGTATACCCAGGCACTTCGGCAGTATTCAAAACGTCAAACAACTCCGCAAGTCTGGCCCCGGTGTCACGCCCATCAGGTCGCGTAGCCTCGATGAGATTGCGGAACTGCCCGTCAGCGCCAAAGATGCCGGTATCGTCGGCAAACAGGCAAAACAGCAAACGGGTAAGAAGCACTTCAAGATTACGCCCCTTGAAGTTAGCACGCAAAAGGGCTTCATGGAAACGCGAAACGACGTAGGCAGCTTGCCGATTAATGGGGGATTCTTCGACGATCTCGGGGGCGTTCTCTTCCACCAAAAAATTAAACCACCCAGCGCGCCTGGCCAGGTCTTTCAATGAGCACTCGCTGTGCTGATCCGTTTTGAGATCATAAAGACGGAAACGGGCGAAGTCGCTGGTCACGATATAGCGCGGGCGCTCCGCCTCAGGTAAGGCCACAAAATACTCGGCCGCCTGGTTAAAGGCGGCATCTAAATTTTTGCCCCGACTTTTATGCTCTACGATCAACAGCCCTGGGATGTCCGAAGGCGCTTCCAGGCGTCTTTTAGGCTACCGGCGAGCCATCCCGAAACCGCTAAAATGCCGTAAGGCACCATGGCTTCACAAGGCCACTATGTTAAAATACAAGACGTTAAGAAGTAGCTGTTCACACATCGAAAATATCAGGCAACACTCCAGCGATTGCGCTTCAGAGCTACATTGATCCAGAAGTATTTGAAAGGATTAAACCCAATGGCTATTGATCTTCCCGATGTGTATTTTGGTTCGCCGTCAGAAGAACCTGCTGACTGGCGCAATTTTGACGATCCCGATCCAGACGATGAAGAACTGGAAGTAACCGATCCGCTTGTTGTTGCGGTTTTGGGCTTTGATCCGAAAGAGTTTTCCAAAGAAACAGCAGATGACGTTTCACATGAAGCCGGCGCCACCAAGTCAAAGTCTATTGAGTAGTGTGGCCTGCTCTTTCATGGCGGCCTGCAAATCCTTAAGGGACTGACGCCGTTTTGTCTCGCGGGCGAAGGCTCCGGTACGCCCTGAAGGATCCAACAAAAAGGCCCCCGCAAGGAGGCCATTTTGATTTTAAAAGAAAAATACGTTCTGGCGGAGACAGAGGGATTCGAACCCTCGATGCGGGTATAAGCCGCATGCTCCCTTAGCAGGGGAGTACCTTCAACCACTCGGCCATGTCTCCGGATTAGTCCGCTATTCTAGCATAGGGAAATCGTATGCCCGAAAGCGTGCAAGCAACCGTTCAGCCCTGGCTTTTGTCCTGATCCAGGCCAAAGGCCTTGTGCAAAGCGCGCACTGCCAACTCCATGTACTTGTCATTGATCACGACTGATGTCTTGATTTCGCTGGTGCTGATCATCTGAATATTGATGCCCTCTTCGCTCAACGTGCGAAACATCAGGCTGGCCACACCCACATGGTTGCGCATGCCGATGCCAACAATGGACACCTTGCATACCTTTTCGTCCACGACAACTTCGCGCGCGCCAACGGCGGGCAATATCTGGCCATTGAGCAGCGCCTGAGTGCGAACCAGATCATTGCGATTGACGGTGAAGGAAAAGTCGGTCGTGCCTCGAATGGACTGGTTCTGCACAATCATGTCAATGTCAATGTTCGCGGCCGCCACCGGACCGAGAATTGAATAGGCAACGCCTGGTTTGTCCGGCACCGCCACCAGCGTGATCTTCGATTCGTCACGGCTGAAGGCAATGCCCGAAACGACGGCAGATTCCATTTTTTGATCTTCCTCGAAAGTGATTAATGTGCCCGAAGCCATTTCTTCTTCAAGTGGCACCAGCGGGTCGGTCAGCGACGACAACACACGCACCGGCACATGATATTTTCCGGCAAACTCGACGGAACGGATCTGCAGCACCTTGGAGCCCAGCGAGGCCATTTCAAGCATTTCTTCGAACGACACCACCGACATGCGGCGCGCCTCGGGCACGACACGCGGGTCAGTGGTGTAAACCCCATCAACGTCCGTGTAAATGAGACATTCGTCCGCCTTCAAAGAGGCCGCCACGGCAACCGCTGAAGTGTCCGAGCCACCACGGCCCAGTGTCGTAATATTGCCGCCATCGTCTATGCCCTGAAAGCCAGTGACAATAACCACGCGCCCCACTTCCAGGTCAGCGCGAATACGCGTGTCGTCAATGGATTTGATGCGCGCCTTGGTATAGGCTGAATCGGTCGTAACAGGTACCTGCCATCCGGCATAGCTGCGCGCCGGAACACCTTGTGCCAGCAGTGCCATGGCCAGCAACGCGCTGCTCGCCTGTTCACCCGTCGCGGCCAGCATGTCCTGCTCGCGCACATCGGGCTGCCGGCTGATTTCTTTGGCCAGGGCCAGAAGACGATTGGTTTCGCCCGACATGGCGGACGGGACAACCACGACCTGGTGGCCAGCCGCGTGCCACTTGGCAACACGGCGCGCGACGTTCTGAATGCGCTCTACCGAGCCCATCGACGTACCACCATATTTGTGAACAATCAGGGACATCTTTTACTCTGAATTAGAAAGCCTGCCGCGCCAAGGTGCCATTACATGGCCGCCCCACACGTTGGCGTAGCGCGTCATACGAGTGCTTACGCCGCAAACACCGCACTAAAACCGGCACGAAAAAGCCACTCAACAGTCTGGCAGACAAAAACGTAGTATTTTAGCTGTTTTCAGCCATGCCGTTTTGGTTTGGCAGCGGATCAGGCCATTTGGCCGCTCGACGGCTCGTCGTCCAACAGCACCCTGCCCCTTACACAGCAAATAAACACCGTACCGTGCCGGACGCGCATCTGGCGATCATGTCCCAGGGCATGCAGGCCGCGCATCTGGCGCATGAGATCGCTTAATCTTGCCTCGCTGGGCATGCGCAGCCCGGCCAGGGACAACCAGTGGCGCAACACCAAAGCCTGACGCGCCGCCGACAGCGTACGCCAGCGCACCAACGAGAAACTGCGCGCATCGGGTGCCGGCTCCAGCAACTGAAAATCCTGCGCTGCGACCTCGTCCAGGACCTGCGCTGCTTCAGCGCTCAGGCGCGCATGGCGCGCAAGGTTACCGCGCCATGCCGGCCAACGGGCATCCAACTCGGGCACAAGCCGCTCGCGCACTGCCGCGCGCGTGTACTTATCGTCGACGTTGGTGGGGTCCTGCACGGCCTGCCAGCCAGTCTGCACGCGAAATTTTTCTGCCTGAGCAAGAATGACGGCGCGATCAACATCCAGCCATGGACGCAAGTAAACCAGTCCGTCGCGACGTGTCTCCGACGCCATGGCTCCCATGCCGGTTGGGCCAGCGCCACGGAGCAGGCGCAACAAAACGGTTTCAGCCTGATCATTGCGGTGATGCGCCAGCAAAATATGTGTTGCGCCCGTCGCGCCCGCCAGTTGGACGAACCCGCGATAACGCGCCGCACGCGCGGCAGCTTCAATCCCGTCGCCCGTGGACATGCCGACCTTAACCTGAAGGCAGTGGCACGGCACGCCCAACATCCGCGCCAGATCCTGCACGTGTGCCTGCCACTGCGCCGCCACCGGCTGCAACCCGTGATGGATGTGAAAGAAAGAAAGCGGTATGCGATTTTGCCTGGCGTACATGGCCGCATGTACAGCCATCATGGCCGAATCGGGGCCGCCACTAAGGGCTACGGCCAGGGCGGCGGGAGATGTGGCCAGCAACGCCACAGAACGGGCAATGGCCTGGGTCAAGTCAGCTGACCCAAACGCCGCGTCCGGAAGACCGTTAAGCACGAACCTCCTGAAAGCTGCCATAAGACATCAGGCGCTTCAGGCGCCGCTCAAGTAGCTGTTCGGTACTAAGGCCCGAGACCTGGCGCAACGCATCAGTCAGCGCGCGCCCAAGCTGCCGTGCCATGGTGACGGGATCGCGATGCGCGCCGCCCACGGGTTCGTTGACGATGCGGTCGATCAAATTCAGGGCTTTCAGGCGTGTTGCCGTAATCGCCAGCGCCTCAGCCGCCACGGGAGCCTTGTCGGCGCTGCGCCACAAAATGGAGGCGCAGCCTTCAGGGGAAATTACGGCATACGTGGAGTACTGCAACATCATGACGACGTCGCCCACGGCAATTGCCAGCGCACCGCCCGAGCCGCCCTCGCCGATAATTGTGGAAATAATGGGGACTTTCAGTTCGGCCATGGCATAAAGGTTATGACCAATCGCCTCGGACTGGCCACGCTCTTCGGCACCTACTCCCGGATAGGCACCTGGGGTATCCACAAACGTGAAGATCGGCATACCAAATTTCTCGGCCAGACGCATCAGGCGCAAGGCCTTGCGGTATCCCTCGGGGCGTGGCATGCCGAAATTGCGCATGGCACGCTCTTTGGTGTCGCGGCCCTTCTGATGGCCAATGATCATGCACGGGTTGCCATTGAAGCGGGCCATGCCGCCCACAATGGACAAATCGTCGGCATAAACACGATCACCGTGCAATTCGTGAAAGTCAGTGAAAATTTCCCGCACGTAATCCAGCGTATAGGGCCGCTGGGGATGGCGAGCCACCAGAGCGGTCTGCCATGGCGTGAGCTTGGCATAGATGCTCTTGGCCAACGCCTGGCTCTTTTCCTGCAAGCGGCTTACCTCGTCGGAAATATCAACCGCCGAATCGGTCTGGACAAAGCGCAGTTGCTCTATCTTGTTTTCAAGTTCAGCCAACGGTTGTTCGAATTCCAGAAAGGTATTACGCATAAGTGTGCTTGTTCGTTCCGAAAAATTGGGCTCAGGCAATAAGTGGCCCTAACTTGCCACGACATCCAGACTACGCCACAAATACCACGTTGCCACCGTACGCCAAGGTGCCCACGCTTGGGCAACCTCACGCGCCTCGAAGCGTGAAACAGGCTCACCGCTGAAGTAGTGTAGCGAAATTGCCTTCAGCAAACTGGTGTCGTCCAGCGGCAGGACATCGGGGCGCCTGAGACTAAAAATGAGAAACATCTCGGCCGTCCAGCGGCCGATACCGCGAATGGCGCACAAATCGGCCACCACAGCTTCATCGTCCATATTTACCCACGCGGCGGGGCGAATCTTCTTTTCCGCAAAATGTGTGGCAAGGTCAAGTAGGTACTCCGACTTGCGTTTGGATAAGCCCGCTTCACGGAGCTCGTCGCCTGATACGCTCAAAACCTGTTTGGGTGTTGGCCTGCGGCCACATTTTTCCTTGAAGTGCCGCCACATAGTCTCGGCCGACACCACACTGGACTGCTGACCAATAATGGCGCGGGCCAGGGTCATGAACGGGGTTGCTGATACTCGTAGAGCCTCAGTGGAATGCAGAGGAATGAGTTTCCTGAGAATGCGATCACGCCGCATGAGCTGAGCGGATGCCTCATCCCAAAAATCGGGCTTGTCGCCAGCGGTAATAATATCGGTCATGCTCAATCCCTTATGCCCGGCGCCATTGAGTGGTGCCACCAGGTTTGTCTTCGAGCTCAATGCCGGCATCGCGCAATTGGGCGCGGATGTGGTCTGCTTCGGTAAAGTTCCTGGTCCTTTTGGCTTCCAGCCGCGCCTGGATCAATGCCAGAATGCGTTCTTCGGGCAGTTCTTGCACTTGTGCATCATGTCCCAGGTAGCGTGTGGACGATTTCAGGTAGAGGCCCGGCCCGGTCTGCAGCAGTCCTATCGTACCGCCCAGAGCCTTGAGCAGGCCAGATGTTTTGGCCGACGACGTGCGATTGGCCTGTGAAGAAAGGTCAAACAGCACCGCTACGGCCTCAGGCGTGTTGAAGTCATCGTCCATGGCGTCGCGGAAACGCTGGGCGTCAGGCGAAGCCCAGTCAATGTCCACGGGGGCTGCCGGCACGTTGTGCAGGGTATGGTAGAGGCGATCCAGGGCGTTCTGCGCATCGCGCAGGTTGTCCGGAGTGTAGTTCTGGATACTGCGGTAGTGATTGCGCACAATGAAAAACCGCAACATCTCAGCTTCGCGTGGATTGGCTTCGTAGTCGGCTACGGTATCGGACAACGACGACGCCACCGACACCGTATCGCGTATGGTGCGGAAGTTGCCCAGCGACTTGGACATCTTTTCGGCATCAACCATTAATGGACCGCAATGCATCCAGATATTGGCCAGTTTGCCGCCAAACGCCCCCTCGGTCTGCGCAATCTCGTTTTCATGATGCGGAAACTTGAGGTCGGGGCCGCCACCATGGATATCCAGGGGCAAACCAAGCAACGACCGACTCATCGCCGAGCATTCAATATGCCAGCCGGGGCGGCCCACCCCGTATGGGGACTCCCATTTGGACTCGGGCGGTTCGTCGGCCTTGGCCGATTTCCACAGGACAAAATCCAGCGGATCGCGCTTGCCGGAAGCCACAGCAACACGTTCGCCCGCGCGCAAGTCATCCAACGACTTCCCCGACAGCTTGCCGTACCCCTTGAAACCGCGCACGGAGTAATTGACATCGCCGTCGTCTGACTGGTAGGCCAGGCCATTGGCCTCCAGGCGCTTGATGATACTGACCATCTCGGGAACGTGCTGGGTCGCCCGCGGCTCGAAGTCGGGTGGCTCGACGCTTAACGCACGCTCGTCGGCGTGCATGGCATCGATGAAAAACGACGTGACCTCGCCGATTTTACGGCCCGACTGAACCGCCCGACGAATGATCTTGTCGTCAATGTCGGTAATATTGCGCACGTACCGAACGCGGTAGCCCGAAGCCAACAGCCAGCGCCGCACCACGTCAAAGCCTACCAGCATGCGTGCATGGCCAAGATGGCAAAAATCGTAGACCGTCATCCCACACACATACATGCGCACGTGCCCCGGCTCTGTTGGCGTGAACAGCTCTTTGGTACGAGACAAGGTGTTATAAATATGCAGCATGCGAAATGAGAATTCTCGGTATATCGACAATCCAGTGCAAAACCGGCCCCAATTCCGGTTGCACCGTGTAGCCCCAAAGGCGGGCGACGGTTAAAATGTTGGTCGATCAGTATAGCAAGTGGGCAGAAAAAATAACGCCACGCGGCTAAACTTGAGCATTACCTGAATAAATCCGCAGGAGCTCCACCATGCCAACGCGCGGCATACATCAGCCTGTTCAGGGTATCCTTTATGTTTTACCTACAAGGTGCAAGTCTGTGCTTCGAAACCTACGCAGCCCCCTTCTGGCCATGGCACTGCTAATGGGCTTTGTCATCGTGCCTGGCGCCTTTGCGCAGGACAAGCTATTCAACGACGCCCCCGAGAAAGACGGCGGCTGGCAGGGGCTGGCCAATCTGCTGGAGGCCCTGGCCCCAAGCGCCGATACATCCATACCACTTACCCCTTCGGAAATCACCGACCGCATTGCCGCCATGCTCGACCAGGGCAAAAACCAGGAGGCTCTGAATATCATCGAAAAGCGTGAAGCCCAACGAAAAGCCAGTGGCGCCGTCGGCACTGACGTGCAGCTGCTTTTTCTGAAAGGCCGGGCGCTGGCCGCACTGAATCGCCATGACGAAGCCATCGCCACATACCGGAGTATGACGGTGCTGTTCCCCGAGCTTCCGGAGCCCTGGAACAACCTGGCGTCCGAATACACAAAGCAGGGCAAACTGGACATGGCGCGCGACGCGCTGCAGATGGCGCTAACAGCCGACCCCAATTACGCCACGGCCAGGGCCAATATGGGTGAAGTCCAACTAATGCTGGCCCAGAGATCTTTCCACGAGGCAGCTACCCTGGGTTCAAGTAGCGCTCACGACAAAGCCAGCGAAATCAAGAAAGTCATCCTGCAAAAATAATCCTCTGTTACGACAACGATGGTCCGCCAAACTAGCCTGACCAAAAGTCATGCCGTTTCATCCAACCGCCCAATCCCATAACTTCGTCCCATACCATGCCTCTGTACATTTTTCGCATTATGAACCCCTTTGCACGCACCTTTGGCCTGTTTTTTGCCGCCGTGCTGGTTCTTAATTTCGGCAGCACTGCCCAGGCAGCCCCTTCAACTCCCTTACAAGGTAAATCCGCAATGAGCACAAGCCCCCGCGTCAAGCTTCAAACCAACTTCGGTGACATAGTGATCGAACTGAACCAGGAAAAAGCACCAAAAACGGTCGAAAACTTTCTGAGATACACAAACGAAGGTTTCTACGACGGCACTATCTTCCATCGCGTGATCAACAACTTCATGATCCAGGGCGGCGGCTTCGAAGCCGGCATGAAACAAAAGACGACCCATGACCCCATCGAAAACGAAGCCAACAACGGCCTGAAAAACGACCGCTACACACTGGCCATGGCCCGCACCAGCGACCCGCATTCCGCCACAGCCCAATTCTTCATCAACGTGGCCGACAACGAATTCCTGAACTTCACCGCCCCCACGTCCAGCGGCTGGGGCTACGCTGTCTTCGCCAAGGTCGTCGACGGCACCGACGTCGTCGATAAAATAAAAGTCGTAAAAACCGGCACCAAGGGCTTCCACCAAGATGTGCCGGTGGATGACGTCGTCATCGAAAAAGCGACGGTTGTTGAATAGCATTTCACTACCTGGCGTCGTCTGGCTGGCCTCGGACATCCACCTCGGCCCCCATACGCCAGCCACTCAGGCCGCGTTTCACGCTTTCCTGAACGAGGCCACCCACCAGGCAAGCGCCCTGATCCTGTGTGGAGACGTTTTCGACGCGTGGATTGGGGACGACGCGGCAACCGACTCGCCGGATCCTTGGCTGCGCAGTTCGCTTGAAGAACTGCGCAAGACCGCCAGCACGATTCCCTTATGGTTGGGGCGCGGAAATCGTGATTTTCTGCTGGGTCCGCGCCTTGCAGAGTCTCTGGGCACGCATCTGCTGCCCGAAACCACATGCCTTGCGACGGACGCAGGCAAAATACTGCTGAGCCACGGCGACGAATACTGCACGGCGGACGTAGGCTACCAGCGATTCAGGCGCATTGTCCGCAACCCGTGGGTGCAACGCGCATTCGAGTCGCTAAGCCTGAAGCTGCGCTCACGCATAGCCGGTTACGCACGCCGGCGCAGCATGGCGGCAAACCACCATAAAGCCGCGGAAATCATGGATGTGACGCCTCGCGCCATTGAAGACGCCTTTCGGAGCACGGGTCTGACCATAATGGTGCATGGCCATACACATCGCCCGGCCAGACACACCTTGCTGGTGGATGGGCAAACCCGCACGCGTTACGTGCTGCCCGACTGGGATTACGACCTGGCAGCCCCCCCCAGAGGGGGATGGCTGGTCATCGACCGCCAAACCATCACGCTACGCGGCGCTTAGCCATAGCCACACCAGAACGACCACGGCCAGGGCAATACGGTACCAGGCAAATGGGCGATACGTATGCCGGGAAATGAATGAGAGCAAGGCCCTGACGACCACCAGCGCCGAAAAAAACGAAACGACAAACCCGATGGCAATAGCGATGGAAACCTCGCTCGTCAGCGTCCCACCGTTTTTATACAGGTCGTACACCGTTGCCGCCAGCATGGTTGGCATGGCCAGAAAAAACGAAAACTCGGTTGCCGTCTTGCGCTGTATGCCGGCCAGCATCCCGCTGATAATTGTGGCCCCCGAGCGCGACGTGCCTGGCACCATGGCCAGGCATTGCGCAAACCCCACTATCAGCGCCTGCTTCCAGGTTATTTCTTCAAGCGTGCGTGCCGAAATATGCCCGGACGCGACGGCATCCGCATCGGCATCCTTCGCGAAATGCGGTTTGCGTTCGACCCACAGCATAATGACCCCGCCCACGGCCAGTGTCACGACGAAAACACCGGGGTGAACGAACAGTGCCTTGATATAGTTGATGGCCACCGCGCCAATAACCGCGGCGGGCAAAAATGCGACGATCAGATTGCGTGTGAACTGTACTTCGCTGCGCACCCCTGTGAACGTGCCGTGCACAAGCTGCCACAACCGCTCGCGAAATACCCACATGACCGCCAGGATTGAGCCAAGCTGTATGACTATTTCAAACACCTTGGCGCTGCCGGACTGAAAGCCGATCCAGTCGCCCACCAGCAGCAGATGAGCCGTACTGGAAACAGGCAAGAATTCAGTGACCCCTTCGACCAGGCCAAGAAACAATGCCTTAATGAAAAATATAACGCTGTCAGTCATATCCGCTCACGACAAAAAAAACCTGCTCCACAATGGGCAGGTACTCGGCAAACCCGTTCAGGCTGGTGCGGGGAGTCAGGCTTGCGCCTCTTCATCTTCGTACTCTCCCAACGTCGCGGGAACGCGCTCGATCAGGACTGTTGCAATGCGCCGTCCGTCAAGACGCAACACTGTAAACCTATATGTCGCGTGCGGTTGTGTCAATTCGCAACTGTCGCCCGGAGCGGGCAGATGGCCAAAACGCTCCAGCAAATAGCCTGCCAACGTTGCGTAATCTTCGTCGTCGTTGACCAGACCCTCGGTATCGAGCACCTGCTCCAGATGGTGGAGGTCTGCGGCCCCGTCCACACGCCAATGGTTCTCGTCCTTGACGATAATGTCAGGAACCTCATCCTCGTCGGGAAACTCGCCGGCAATCGCTTCGAAAATATCAACGGGTGTTACCACCCCTTCAATCGTCCCGAACTCGTCGGTCACGAGCACCAGTTGTCCATGCGCGCGCTTGAGTGTCTGCATAACGCGCAAAATGCCTATTGATTCGTGCACAATGATGGGATCGCGCAGACGCGACAGGCGCACAGCGCCCTGAGTAATCAGATCGGCAATCATCTCTTTGGCGCGGCCGATGCCAATCACATCGTCCAGCGAACCACGGCACACGGGGTAAAAGCTGTGCGGCGTCTTGATGATCTGCTGCCGCAATGTCTTGGGATCATCGTCCAGATTCACCCACGAAACATCATGTCGTGGCGTCATCACCGAGTTCAGGCTCCGATCGGCCAATGTCAGAACCCCGCTCACCATATTGCGCTCTTCGTCGCCAAACACCTCATCCGGGGGTTCCTCGTCCATTTCTTCCTGAAGCTCAGGGTCAATGGGCGGCCGCTTGCCCAGCATGCGCATTATCCCCTCCGCCGTGCGCTCGCGCAGCGGTATGCGGGCCTCAGCGCGGCGAACGTTGCGACGCGTCATCTGATTGACCACTTCAATCACGACCGAAAAACCGATGGCGGCGTACAGATACCCCTTGGGCACGGCAAAGTCGAACCCTTCCGCAACCAGCGAAAAGCCTATCGTCAGCAAAAAGCAGAGACTCAGCACGACTATCGTGGGATGGGCATTGACAAAGTGCGTCAGCGGCTTGGACGCGAACAGCATCAAAGCCATCGCCACCGTGACAGCAATCATCATGATGGAAAGATGGTCCACCATACCAACCGAGGTAATGACCGCGTCAATGGAAAAGATGGCATCCAGAAGTACAATCTGCGTCACGATAACGCCGAAGCTGGCGTGCAGGCGCGCGCCCGAGGCACTGCGCACCCGCCCTTCCATTCGGTCATGCAGCTCAACTGTCCCTTTGAGCAGAAGGAAAAAGCCGCCGACAATAAGAATGATGTCGCGCGCCGAAAAGCCGAACGGCCCCAGAAACAGCACCGGCGTAGTCAGCTTGATCAGCCAGGACATGACGGTCAGCATCAACAGGCGCATGAGCAGCGCCAGCGACAGCCCCAGGACTCGCGCCCGGTCACGCAATTTGGCAGGCAATTTCTCTACCAGTATTGCGATGAAGATAAGGTTGTCTATGCCAAGGACAATCTCAAGAACAATAAGGGTGAGCAAACCGACCCATGCAGAAGGGTCAAGTATCCACTCCATCAAAAAACTCCGTTACAGAAAACGTGAATGGCAACTACACTTGCAAGTGGGCCAACATCCGGGTAAACACCTTGGGCGTGGCGGCCAGAACATTGCCCGACTTCAGCCAAGTCTGCTCGCCATCCAGGTCGCCCACAAGCCCGCCAGCCTCCAGCACCAGCAGGCTGCCGGCGGCCACGTCCCAGGGCTGCAGGTGCGCCCCGCAGAAGCCATCGGCCCGGCCGCAGGCCACATAAGCCAAACCCAGAACCGTGGAGCCTATGCGCCGCACGCTGGCGCATTCGGACAACATCCCCGAAAACCGGGAATGCGACGTACCGCCGCCTGCAGAACCGGGTACGTGCGCACCGATCAGCGCATCGTTGAAATGGGTCTGGCCTGAAACACGAATTCGGCGGTCATTGAGAAAGGCGCCACCCCCTCTGCTTGCCGTGAACAGCTCATTGCGGGACGGGTCGTAAATGACGGCCTGGGTTATTTGCCCGCGATACGCCAGCGCAATGGAAACCGCATAAATGGGGAACCCATGAATGAAATTGGTGGTGCCATCAAGCGGATCGATAATCCACTGGTATTCGGTCTGGCCATTCTCAGTCTGACCGGGAGCGAAATGCTCACCCGACTCTTCACCAAGAAATCCGTGCCCCGGATACGCCGTGCGCAACACGTCAATTACAGCCTCTTCGGCAGATTGGTCAACTTCCGTAACGTAGTCCTTGGGTCCTTTGCGCGCCACGTGCACACGCTCCAGATCCAGGCTGGCCCGGTTGATGATTGTGCCTGCGCGGCGTGCCGCCTTGATGGCGGTGTTAAGCATCGGATGCATACAATTCCGTTAAAGACAAGGACGCGCCAGTGTATACCACTGGTACAGCGCCAAAACGTCGCCAGCGGCACAAACCGCTTGCACGTAAACTGTTTATTTTAAATGACATAAGCGCATTCTCTAAATGACCGACATCCCGCCGCCTCAAAATGGCGTAATCTTTTCCCGCGTACGTTTCATCATGGTGCATCCGAGCCACCCAGGAAACGTTGGTTCCGCCGCGCGCGCCATCAAAACCATGGGGTTCCACGAACTGTGCCTGGTCACGCCACGCCATCCGGACATCTGCGATCTGCCCGACGCTCACGCCCTGGCGAGCGGTGCCGCGGACGTCCTGGCCTCGGCCAGGATCGTCGACTCGCTGGGAGAGGCGCTGGAATCAACCACACTGGCGTTCGCGCTCACTGCGCGCGCACGCGATCTGGGGCCTCCTCCCTGTGACATTCGCCAGGCCGCCAGCGCAAGTCGTGAACACCTGCACGCCCACCCCAACGGAAGAATCGCCATCGTGCTGGGCACGGAAAGATCGGGCCTTACCAATGAAGACATCGAGCTGTGTCAAAGTATCTGTCACATTCCCGCCAATCCCGAATACAGTTCGCTGAATGTCGCCCAGGCGTTGCAGCTGGCCGCGTGGGAACTGCGTTATGCGCTGGCCGTGGAAGCACACCTGCCGCTAATGCCTTCCACCCGAAAATCGTCGCACTCGGCGGGTACGGAACCCGCATCCAACGAAAAAATTCGGGCGCTGCTGACGCACTGGGAACAAGCCCTTGTGGCCGTCCACTTTCTCGATCCACGGCATCCCAAAAAGCTCATGCCGCGCATGCATCACCTACTTCTACGCGGTACACTCAGCAACGACGAAGTCGATATGCTTCGCGGCGTGTGTACCGCCATGATCAAGACCCACCCGGCCCCCGAATGAAACTACGGGACCAGACTGGTGATCGGGCGTACACGCGGCGACGGTGTTCGGTCACTTTCATCGCTCCGGCGACTGGCGGACTTATCCACGCGGTCTGTGGACAAGCCTGCTGACAACCTGCGCGCTAGTCTGAAAATCGGCAACAAATCAACGTGTTGTCGGCAAAGTTAAAAAAATACCCAGGAAACGGACAACTTATTCACGAAAATTGTGGGAAAGCCGGGGGACAAAACGTTAGCTACTTGGAATAGCCCTTTCATAACAGTAGATTACATTACACGCGCAAAAATACGTCGGCCACGCAACACCTGTCAGGGTCAACCCTAAAGTTAGCGTGGCGCCTGTCGTCACTATCCAGGTGGTGACACATACCGCCAAAGGCCGAGACTGTCGGCACCAAAGAGGGGCCTTGATGCGACTACGACTCGCACACCTTGAAAGCCTGTACCTGCGCATGTTCATCGTAATATGCGCTGCGGTCATCCCCACCTTTCTTGGGCTGTCCTTCTACGTTTACCTGCAGCACGACTATTTGGTCAAGGATGCAGAAGAAACCACGCTGCGTTTCACGAACCTGACGGCCCACGACGAAGGCTGGCTGTTCAACAGCACTCAAGTCCTTCTGCAGTCCATTGCGTCCACGCCAATCATCCAGAGCAGGGAAGTGCCGGAATGCCACGAATTCCTGGCCAACCTGCTGAAAAACCAAACAACGTACGTCAATTTTGGCGTTATTGACGCCAACGGCGATGCGGTCTGTGAAGGGATCCGCAACGCGAACGCCATACACACTAATTTTGCGGATCGAGGGTACTTCAGGCAGGCTATTGCCACAAAGGGTCCGGTAGTGGGCGAGTACCAGGTTGGCCGGCTGTCGGGACAGCAGATGATCATGGTAGCCATGCCGCTTACGAATCCGAAGCACGAAATAAACGGCGTGCTCTACGCGGCGCTGAACCTGGACTCCATTGCCCACAACCGGCACGAAGTCCAGCTGGCTCACGACGCGCATATGGCTATCCTGGACAGGAACGGCACGGTATTGAATACCATTCCCGAAACTGCAGGAACCACAGGAACTACGTTATCCGACGCAAACATCCTTGCCCTGACGAAAGAGAAGCATCAAGGCGCGGTGATCATCACGCTGCAAGATGGCAAAAGCTGGCTGGTAAGCCACTCTTTTGCCGGCTTCGACAATGATCCGCAAGCGCTGACCGTCATCTATCGACAGCCAGTAAGTTCGCTGCTGGACGCCACCAACAGAAGCTTCTGGCTAAGCGTGCTTGCCACCATGGGGCTTGCCGCCATCGCCCTGCTGATAGGTTGGTGGGGTGTGCAAGCACTGGTGGGGCGCAATATGCGGCATTTGACTGCCGCCGCCAAACGTTACCGCGAACGCCAATTCGACACTCGCATCGAAAACGTGCTCAGCGGCACCGAATTCAAGGAAATAGGCCGCCGCTTCGATGCCATGGCCAGCGAATTGGGCAAGCAACAACTGCAATGGGCCGCCTCCATACAGCACCAGAAAGGCCGTAACCGAATTCTGCGCATGATTCTCTACAATACAAACCTGAACGACACCCTGGCAGAACTGGCCCGATTCGCCGAACAGCAAAATACCGGCACGGTGGCAAGCTTCATTTTGTCGGCATCCGATGGCAACCACATTGAATCGTGTATTGCGCCCAACCTGCCCAAGCGTTACACCAGACTTCTAATCGAATCACCCGATGGTCACGATGTTGGTTCGTGGGGCGAAGCCATGCGTGAAAAGCGCGTCGTAGTCGTTCCCGACATCAATTCGTCACCCCATTGGACCAACCACAAAGATCTGATTCCAGGCAGCGGCCTGCAGTCGTGCTGGTCGCACCCCATCGTTTCTCCTGATGAACGGGTCCTCGGCTCGCTTACTATCTTCGGCAAAGAACTTCGCGGCCCCACCCTGGAAGAACGGCAGTCCGCACAAGTGGCTGCGGGGTTGGCCGCCATCGCCATCGAGCATAGCCGCCAAAGCTACACGCTGCGCTATCAATCACGGCACGACATGTTGACCGGGCTGTACAACCGGGCATCCCTCCTGCCCAGTATTGCCCAAGCCATAAAAAATGCCTCCAGCACCCATGGACAGGTTACCGTGTTCATCGTCGACCTGAACGGCTTCAAGGAAATTAACGACACCCTTGGCCACTCCGTCGGAGACAACCTGCTCGTGCAGGTCAGCAAACGCCTATGTTCCATCGAAAGCATTCACGGCGACATCGCCCGATCGGGCGGCAATGAATTTACATTCGTGATCACCGACAACTGCCCCGTCGAGCGTATCAGGAAAATTGCCGAAGGCACGCTTGGGCTGCTCAGACAGCCCTATATTCTTGACGGCATCGAGGTTCAAATCAGTGCTAGCGCCGGCATAGCGCAATTTCCCGAATCGGGAACCGACCCCAACGCCCTGATGCTGCAGGCCGGCACAGCCATGCGTCGGGCCAAGCGCGAGGGTAGCGGCTACGTCATGCACGACGCCTCACAGGAAGACCCCGAGCCGGGACGGCTGCTCATGCTGTCACACCTGCGCAAGGCTCTTACCGCAAACGAATTCATTCTCCATTACCAACCCAAACTCGATCTCGCCTCCGACCGGATCACTGGCTTCGAAGCACTGTTGCGTTGGCAGAACCCGACCAGCGGCCTTGTACACCCGCAAACATTCGTACCTACGCTTGAATTGAGCGACCTCATCCACCCGGTCACGCTATGGGTAATAGAAAGCGCGGTCAAGCAATGCAAACGCTGGCATGAACAGGGTCTTGACCTGGTAGTTGCGGCCAATGTATCGGCCCGCAACCTGCTTGACCTGCGGCTCCCCGAAAAAATCGAAGAGGTGCTGACCCGGCATGATCTGGCGGCCAGGTTCCTGGAAATCGAAATTACCGAGAGCTCACTTATCTCTGACCCCGATCGAAGCATGGAGGTGCTCAAGCGACTGCACGAAATCGGCATACAGATTTCCATTGACGACTTCGGTACGGGTTACTCGTCATTGGCCTACCTGCAAAAGCTGCCTGTCGATAACGTAAAAATAGACCGTTCTTTCGTGGTGGAGATCAATCAGAAAAAAGGAGGACGATCTATTGTCAGCTCAATTATTACCCTAGCCCACAACCTTGACCTGACCGTCACGGCTGAAGGCGTCGAGCACGACAGCTTGCTGAAGCTATTGCGCTACCTGGGCTGCGACTATGCTCAGGGCTACCACCTTGGCAAGCCTATGGCCGGCGATGACGTGCCGACGTGGCTACGAGCACCACATGCGCAGAAGACGGGCTCGTAGCCGCGTCAATCGGCGCAGGGCAGCCGCCAACCTGAGTCGCCCCAAACACCACAGGCCAAACCAGCGCCAGCGCCGCTGCCGCTGGCATATTTACGCTACCGCGACCAGGCGATCGAGCATTTCACGGTCGTCGAGCAACGACTGGCTATCGGAATCATGCACAATCTGGCCGCGGTCGAGCACGATGGCGCGCTTGGTAAGCCCAAGCGCCATGCGCGCATGTTGTTCAACCACAATGACGGTCATGCCACCATCGATGACCAGACGCTTTATGACTTCGAGCAGCTCTTGCACAATGATCGGTGCCAGGCCCTCCATGGGCTCATCCAGCAGCAACAGCTGGGGGTTGACCATAAGAGCACGCGCAATGGCCAGCATTTGCTGCTCGCCCCCCGAAAGCTGATTGCCCATGTTGTTGCTCCGCTCTTTCAGCCGCGGAAAGAGTCGATACACCTTTTCTATATCCCATTCACCGGGGCGAGCCACAACCGTGAGATGCTCTTCGACGGTCAGCGACGGATACATCAAACGTTCTTGTGGAACCCATCCCATCCCGTTATGAACCCGCCGGTACGTTGGCACGTGCCGGAGGTCGTGCGCACGCCACTTGACCGTACCGCGATGCAGATGAGTCAGCCCCATCATGGTCAGCAGCAAAGTTGATTTACCCACCCCGTTGCGGCCAAGGAGCGCCAGGCTGTCACCTTCGTTAAGCGTGAAGGAAATGTTCTCGAGCACTACGGATTCGCCGTACCCCGCGCTGACCTTATCCAGCGCCAGCAATTCGCCCGTCCCTTTATTATTCATGCTCGGCCTCGCCCAAATACACTTCTTTGACCCGCTTGTCGGCGGAGATTTCAGCTGGAGTCCCCTCCGTGAACACTTTGCCTCCTACCAGTACCGTAATGCGCTCGGCAAAGCGGAACACCAGCCCCATGTCATGCTCAATGAACACGATGGTGACGTCGCGCGGCAATTGTGCAATGACTTCAAAGAGTTCCGCGCTTTCCGCCGAGGGAATCCCTGCAGCCGGTTCGTCGAGCAACAGCACCTTGGGCTTGGTTGCCAGCGCAAGCGCGATTTCAACCAGACGCTGTTTACCGTATGGCAGACTGCGGGTCACCGTGTTGATATCGGCACTTAACTTGAGCTTGGTAAGTAGCTGTACAGCCTCTTCAATGATCGCGGGTTGATGCTCGACGGTTTTGTACCAGACGCTCTGCAAGCCCTCGCGTTCACTGATTGCCAGAACGACCGATTCCAGTACGGTCAGGCCCTTGAACAGAGTATTTATCTGAAACGTGCGCGTCATGCCCAGCTTGACCCGTTGGTACTGCGGTACGTTCGTAATGTCGCGATCACCGAAAAATACCTTGCCGGAAGTCGGTGAAAGGGCCCCTGTCAACAAATTGATGAAGGTCGTCTTGCCCGCCCCGTTGGGCCCGATCAATGCGTGGCGCTCGCCCGGAGTAAATGCCAGCGTGATGTCGCTATTTGCTTGAAAAGCACCCCACGTCTTGGTTATGCCTTCAGTACGCAGCGTGGTGCTCATGCATGTTCCTCCTGCGGTGCCGCACGCGATCGCCATTTATCGCGAATCCGATCAAAAACTCCCAAAATTCCGCCCTGTCCCACCATGACGATGACGACCAGCAGCAGCCCGACCCAGAATTGCCAGTAAACCGGGTTGACGTTGGCGATTTGATCCTGGGCAACCATGAACACAATGGCGCCAACCAATGCGCCGTACAAACGCCCCGTACCGCCCAGCACCAGCACAATGAGTAAATCAGCCGAGCGGTTGAAGCCAAGCGAGTCAAGACCGACGAACTGCGTCGTTTGCGCCAATAGCGCGCCAGCAACACCCGCTATGGCCGCTGCAACCGTGTAGACAATGATCAGCCGCCGTGTAACGTCGGCTCCGATGGCAGGCATGCGCTTGCCGCCTTCGCGTATGCCGATAAGGCTAAGTCCGAACGTGGAACTGGCAATGCGCCGAATGAGCAGGAACATGAGAAACAGCACGACGAAACTGTAGAAAAATGCTGTCTTGCCGGCAAGGTCGAACTCGAACACGCCGAAGAGTTTCCACATGCTGATGCCCCACAGGCCATCAACACCCCCCGTAATATGCGCTGCCTTATTAGCCACCTCGTACAGCATGAGGCAGATGCCAAGAGTCACCATGAGCCGCGTAAGGTCGTTGCCGCGCACCACCAGAAAGCTGCTGAGAAAGCCGAATATGCCGGCAACCAGCGCCCCGAGCAAAACACCGCTGATGGGCTCGCCCCAGCCGTGCACCGACAGTAAGCCAGCGGTGTACGCACCCAGTCCAAAAAACGCGGCATGGCCCAGCGACACGATACCCGCATAGCCCATCAGCAAGTCAAGCGACAACGTGAATATGCCAAGTATCATGATCTGGGACGCCAGCACCAGATAGCCCTGGAACACGAAATACACGACAAATGGCAAGAGCCAGAAAACTACTTCCAGCTTGTGCCAGCGATCGTTGGGTACTCGCGGCACCGGCAACCAGTCGGTCACCAGCGTAGGAGACAAAGATGGCTTGTTCATGAGCGCCTCGATATAAGACCTGCCGGAAACAGGATTAACAACACCACCATCATCCCGTAGATGACGAATGCGCCGACCGCCGGCACGTAATATTTGCCAGCCACATCAAAGACACCCAGCAGTATGGCGGCAAGCAAAGGGCCACGTATGGTGCCCGCGCCACCGACAGCAACCACAATCAGGAAGTACACCATGTATTTGAGCGGAAACGTGGGGTCCAGGCCAAGTACGTCGATACCAAGGCTGCCCCCCAACCCCCCCAGGCCGGAGCCCAGAGCAAAAGTCAGGCTGAACACCCGATTCACGTTGATGCCCAGCCCCTTTGATGCCTGCTGGTTGTCGACCGACGCGCGGATCTGCGCGCCAAACCGGGTGCGTTCAATGAGCAGGCCCAACGCCAGCGTTATGAGAACGACGACGCCAATCAGGAACAACCTGTAGATGCCCACCGCCAGACCGAAAATGGCGACCTGCCCCTTGAGCCATTCCGGCAAGTGCACTGGCTGCTGGGACGGCCCCCACACATACGTTGCCGCGGCCACCACCATGAAAACCAGCCCAATGGAGAACAGAACCTGATCGAGCTCGCTGGCCTGATACAGCCTTCGATACAGCGAGCGCTCCAGAATAAAACCAACGAGTGCGCTGATCACAAAAGCAATCGGCAGCGTAACCAGAAACGGAACGCCCATGCGATTCATGAGTTCAACTGTCACAAACCCGCCCACCATCGCGAAGACGCCGTGCGCAAGGTTCACGAAATTCATGAGTCCCATCGTTACCGACAAGCCAACGCTGATCAGGAACAGCAAGCTGCCATAGGCTATGCCATCAAACAATACACCGATGAAATTTCCTAGCATGGTGGCCACCTAAGCTGATCGCTGGACAACGGCCTTATGCCAACGGCAGTGTGTTCTAGCATGGTTTACTCACTCCTTTTTGGATATCTGAATTCTCTTTGACTAACGACATACAAAAATACAAAAGTGGCTGCAACTCAAAACCCGCGGACATGAATCCGGCTCATACCCACAAGCCAGCCACCATCCGGGGATTTCTGTGTATTCCCCAAGGCGGGTGTCGTTGACCTGTTCGCCTTATTATTTAATGAAATGGCCCCCCGCAGGGGGCCGGTACCGCATTTATAACGCCGCGATCAGATATCAAGCACCAGCATCGGGCTTTTGGATCGGGAGCAACACGGCGTAAATTGATCGTTTGCAGCGTGCTCGGCATCGGTAAGATACAGATCACGGTGATCGGGAATGCCTTCAAGCAAGCGGGTCAGGCACGTGCCGCAAACACCCTCTTCACAAGACACAGGAATAAAAACACCGTTTTCTTCAAGAACCTTGGTAATGGGCATGTCGGCAGGAATGGCAAACACCTGCCCCGTGCTGGCGATCTTGACTTCAAACGTAACGTCGCCGGTGGTGTCCTGCTCGACAGCACCAAAATACTCGCGGTGAACCTGGCTGTCGAGCCAGCCCAGCTTCTTGGCGGCGCCAAGCACGTAATCAATAAAGCCCGTAGGCCCGCAGACATAAATGTGCGTATCGGCACTGGGCCTGGCGATAACGCTTTCGAGCTTGAGCTTTTGATCGTCGGCGCCGTCATCAAAATGAAAGCTTACCTTATCGGCAAATGCGGATTTTTCGATTTGGGTGCGAAATGCCATGCGCTCGGGCGAGCGCGTGCAATAGTGCATTTCAAAGCCGCCGCCAACTTTGCTAAGGCGCCGCGCCATGCACAAGATGGGCGTAACGCCAATGCCGCCCGCCAGCAGCACGGTATGCTTGGCTGGCACCAGCCCAAAATGATTGCGCGGTTCGCTGATGTTAAGGACATCGCCAACGTTGATGGAATCGTGCACGGCAATAGAGCCGCCGCGCGACGCTGGATCGCGCAGCACACCGATCATGTAGCGGTTTTGCTCGGACGGATCGTTAAGAAGCGAATACTGTCGGGTTGAGCCATCGGGCTGAACCTGAACATCTATATGAGAACCGGCACTGAATGCCGGTAGCGGTTGACCATCAACGCTGGCGAGTTCGAGGCTGACGATATCTTTAGCCTCCACCACCTTGTTAACTACTTTTACGGAAAGTTGTCTCATCAGTTATACAGTTTGAAGCCAATATACCCGCATTGCTGCGGGTACGAGAAACACTGGTACGCGAAATGAATAATATTATAAGTATTAAGCGGGTTCAGCGGCGGGGGTTTGCTCTGCCTTGATCATGCGATCAATGACACGACGTGATTGTACGCCACCCGCGTCGATATTCAACATTAACAGGCTCCTACCCGGGTAATCCTGCACATTGCGCTGTTGCGCCTCCAACACGGCCAGATCCTGGCCGAAGATGCCCCCCTGCCCCTCACGAATGGACTTCGTGAGTTCTTTGTCTTCAGGCTTGAAATGACGCGCCATGCCCCAGAAGTACCAGTGCGAATTCTCGGTCTCGGGGGTGATGAAATCCACCACGACAGCCGACACTTTGTCTTCCTTGGGAGCGTCAAAACCACCCTTGCCCGCATAAGCCACACCCACATCAATCAGCACATGACTGGGCGGCGAAAAGCGGGAAATCTGCCAGCGATCGACACGGGCCTTGTCATCCATGCCATTGGCACGCAGCGCTGCGGCCCAGAACGGCGGCGCGATGATGTCCTGCATAACGCGGCTGGTGTAAACATGATCGCCATCAACCTTGGTGATGACAGGGGAATTGTCGATTTCGTTCTGACCAATACTGCCAACGTGAACATACGCCTCGTGGGTCAGGTCCATAAGGTTGTCGATCATGAGGCGGTAACCACTATTGATGTGATACAAACCACCGCCAAAGGCCCACTCGGGACTGACTGCCCACTCGAGATGGGGAATCAGCGATGCATCGGCTTTGGTTGCATCACCCGGCCACACCCAGATGTAACCGTAGCGCTCGGCAACAGGATACGCCTTGATTTGAGGAAAACCGCCGACACGCTGCATGGGCATGGAAACGGTCTTGCCATCGGGCCCCATGACAAGCCCATGGTAACCACACATCAGATTACCGTCATACACACGCCCCAACGAAAGCGCCGCACCGCGGTGGGGGCAAAAATCTTCGACAGCCGCAACTTTCCCCTCGGAGGCGCGGAAAAACGCAATTCTTTCACCGCAGATCGTACGACCCAGCGGCTTGCCATCGATCTCGTCGGGCGTACAGGCGACATACCAGGTATTTTTGGGAAACATGACTACCTCGCAAAATAGAAATGACAGGGTCCGCAGCAGCCTAGCCGTTCCGCAGCGGCAATCCGTAGCCGAAACTCGGCATGTACTGTTCACGTGTACCATCTTTGCCCAAACCTGAACGGCGGATAGCGGTGTTTCTTTTCTATATATTCAGTACACTGAACTTGAGATTATTTTTACGCTTGCGAACGCTTATATCTACTGGGGTTTACCCTAGGAACCGAGTTTTTCTTTTTGGGGCGCGATGGCCCGCGGCATGGACGACGGCTGCTTCTTGAGGCGGGCAAAGGGCGCCCGGCTTTGCGAATTGTTGATGTGCACGAGCTTTTGCAGCAGCGCCATGAACGTGTCTTCCTCGGCGTCGGTGAAGCCCTCGAAGAGGCGGTCGTGCAACCGGGCGATTCCCCCGCCGGTGCGCCGCATGAGCGCCATGCCGGCGTCGGTGACGAACAGCGCGCGCTGGCGGCGGTTGCTGGGGTCGATGTTGCGCACCAGCAGTTTTTTTTCTTCGAGGCGGATGGCCACGCTGGCCGCCGTGGACGTATCCATGGCGACGAGCCCGGCCAGAGACACTTGATCGATGCCGGGGTGATCGATGAGCGTGCGCAAGATGGCGTACTGGACGGGGGTGACGAACTGGCCCAGTTCGTCATGGAACATCGAGGCGGAGATCTGTTGCGCCCGGCGCAATAGGTGGCCGGGTTGAATGTAAAGGTCGGTCAGAGCCTCTTCGGGCACCTGTTTGGTCATGTCTTGCCTCGTTAATGAACGAACCACATCGCGCTTATTCTAGCAACGATTGCGGCGTCATGACATGAGCGCCAGAAGCGTCGAGTCGGCGCGCATCATCTGGAACATCAGGCAAACCGCCACACGAACAGGCTTTCCCGCGCCACTTCCGGCCCCTTACAGCTACCGCCCAGGATTGGCCGCCTGCAGTCAACCTCACGCCTCCAGGCCCAGCGCAAAAGCCAGGGCCCCGCCTCCAGCAGGCCACTTCTCACCCGCCCACGCGATGTGCTGATCCGGCCGAATGAGGGTCAAGGCATTGGGATAGAGACTTTGAGTCGCTCCGATGTGGGGCCGTACGACGACAAGCGGAATGCCGCGCCGCGCGGCGTCGGCGCTTGCCGCCGCGACAGCCTGTTCTCTCCTTGCTGCGGAAACCAGCAACGTCAGGCCCGGCCCGAAGTGGTCGTACAGCGAACTGCCATCGTGCAACCAGGCATGTGGTGCGCGGTAGCCGGGCTCGGAACAGGGAACATAGTTCAGAAAGTCGCGCTGTGCGTCGTCAGGCCTGGCATGGCCAGCACGATCTATGACAGGCGAATCGGCGTAACAATCACCCAGAATGGTCCCCAGCGTGTAGAACTCACTGAGCTTACCGGCGCGGATGCGCTGGCCAGCATGTCTGCGCCTCGCCTCGCCTTCGGGCGTATCGTCCTCCATGCCTTCTTCCAGCAACGCGTTACTCAGGAGGCTGTGATTGGCTGTGGCCTCGTTCATGACGTGCTTGTGCACCGGGCGGCGTTCGCGCTCGTAGCTATCCAGCAGTTTCGCGCCGCCCCAGCCCTGCAGCACCGCTGCCAGCTTCCACCCCAGATCGACCGCGTCGCCCACGCCCATATTCATGCCGAACCCGCCGAAAGGCGGAGGCAACAGCATCTTTCCGGCAAACCACGGCATCGCATGGAGCATCAACGCCCACGATCCCGAAGGCAACAATCTTGAATTCTTCGTCGATACCGACTGGTACATCAAACAGCCTTTCCTCATTCCGCTCGACTTCAGCAAAACCGACGAAGAAATCAAAGAACTGACCAAGTCGCTGTGCGAATCCAGCGAAGGGTATCGGCCGTACGAAGAATGGCGCAGCCAGATCGCCGAAAAAATGGCACCCTATGTCGAGGCCGCCCAATAGACGCGATCACCCCCACTCTGAACCCCAAGCTGCTCGTTTAGCACCATGGGCTGTTCACGCGGCACATCCGAGGTGCCGTTCCACCCCACGCGACCCTTCTCCACGATGTAGTGGCGGCCGCTCAAGCGCGTGCCGCACCGGTTCGGCCAGCTGCCAGTCGGCCAGATCGTTTCTTTCATCTTTCGCGTCGCCAGTCATCCGTTTACACTACAAACCTGCAACCCCAATGCAGAAGCCCGAACAAACATAATCGCGAGACAACCTATCGAAGCCGGGGCACTTCCGCCCTTCATGCCGACACGGCCATTTCGACAGCCGCCAGGCTCAATCAATAAACCGGCCATGAAAAAAATCGACATATACAACCATGTACTTCCCCCCAGCTATCTGGAATTGGTCAAGACGCGTTCTAAAGATGCGGGCATCGTCAAGCGCATGGTCAACTTGCGTCTGCTATGGGACCTTGAAGCACGCGCGGCGATGTTGGCCGATCAATTTCCAGACGTCGTCCAGGTGCTCACCCTAAGCCTGCCATCCCCCGATCTGCTGGGCGGACCGGAACAGTCTCCCGAATTCGCACGCGTCGCGAACGACGGCATGGCGGAAATCTGCCGGCGCTGGCCTGACCAGTTCCCTGCGTTTGTCGCCTCCCTGCCCATGAACAACGTAGCCGAGGCCATGCGCGAAATGGACCGCGCCATCAACGAGCTTGGAGCACGCGGGATCCAGGTCGTCACCAACGTCAACCGTCGCCCGCTGGACGACCCCGAGTTCTTTCCCATCTTCGAGGCCATGGCGACACGCCACGACCTGCCCGTGTGGATGCATCCGTTCCGGCCCGGCACTATTGCCGACTACGCGGGCGAAGACCGCTCGAAGTACGAAGTCTGGCAAGTGCTGGGGTGGCCCTTCGAAACCTCGGTGGCCATGGCCCGGATGGTGTTCTCGGGGCTGCTGGAAAAACTTCCGGGCCTGCGCATCATCACGCATCACTGTGGCGGGATGCTGCCTTATTTTGCGGGCCGGGCCGAAACGCTCTGGGCACAACTTGGCAGCCGCAGCGTCGATGGCAGTGAGGCCCAGGTGCTCAAACGCCTGTCGAAGCCGCCGCTCGAATACTTCAAGATGTTCTACGGCGACACGGTGCTCGGCGGTTCGGCGTCGGCGCTGCGTTGCGGCCTGGATTTTTTCGGTGCCGACCACATCGTGTTCGCGTCAGACTGCCCGTTCGACCCGGAACACGGTCCGATGTTCATCCGCGAAGGCATTCGCTCCATCGAAAGCCTGAACCTTAGCGGGCAGGACACCGACAAGTTGTACTTTGGCAACGCCTTGAAACTGCTGCGGCTGCGTCAACTGGGTAAGCAATGAACGCCGGCAAGATCCTGATCGATTGTTCGATTCATGACGATTTTCCAAGTCGCTTCACGACACGCGCCCAAGCCATTCAGGCCGGCGACCCAGCCAGCCCGTAGAACACGATCGCCCGCTCATCAACGACATTGCTGTCGACAAGGCCTGACCGGCCCATACCCGGCCGAGCCCTGCCTTCAGCCCTTCATACGGTCGCCGGCAGTGGTTTGGCCAGATCCAGATCCATCGACCGAGCGAATTCTTTCACTTTTTCGGGATTCTCGCCACGTGCGATTTCGCTGAACGCCGTGTAGGCTATCCAGCGCGCATCCAACTCGAAAAAGTCGCGCAAGTTGGCGCGTGTGTCGCTACGCCCGAACCCATCAGTACCCAAAGTAACGTAAGCGGCGGGCACGAAGGCGCGTATGCTTTCGGCAACGCCCCGTACGTAATCGCTGGCGGCAATGACTGGCGCCGCGCCGCCGCCAAGCTGCTGCGTGACATATGCCGTCGACGGCGCCGCGGCACCATGCCGTTCATTGCGCTGGGCGGCAAAGCCATCACGCGCAAGCTCCGTGTAGCTCGTGACGCTCCACACTTCGGCGTTCACGCCCAGGTGCTCCCTGAGCAATGCCGCAGCCGCAACCGCCTCCTTGAGTATTGGCCCCGAGGCCAGCAGGCGCACGTCGGCATTTTCGACCGGCTGCAAGCAATACATGCCGCGCCGGATTCCTTCCTGTGAACCGTCTGGCATGCTTGGCTGCGCGTCGTTTTCATTGGTCACGGTGATGTAGTAGAAGACGTCCTCGTTCTCGCCCAGCATGCGCCGCATGCCATCCTGCATGATGACTGCCACTTCGTATGCATAGGCGGGGTCGTAAGAAACGCAGTTGGGCACTGTCGAAGCGAGCAGATGGCTATTGCCGTCCTGGTGCTGCAGACCCTCACCCTCCAGCGTCGTACGGCCAGACGTGGCGCCAACCAGAAAGCCGCGTGCGCGCTGGTCGGCCGCCGCCCAGATGAGGTCGCCAATACGCTGAAAGCCGAACATGGAGTAATAGATATAGAACGGCAACATGGGAACACCATGCACCGAGTAACTGGTTGCCGCAGCGGTCCATGACGAAATCGCACCGGCTTCGGTGATGCCTTCTTCCAGAATCTGCCCATCGACGATTTCGCGGTACGCCAGAATGGAGCCGATGTCTTCGGGTTCGTAAAGCTGGCCTTGTGAAGAATAAATGCCCACCTGTCGGAAGAGGTTCGCCATTCCGAACGTGCGCGCCTCATCAGCGACGATGGGCACCACATGCCTGCCTAGCGCGGGGTCCTTCAGAAGGCCACCCATCATGCGCACCAGTGCCATGGTGCCGGACATCTTCTTGCCATCGGCCTGCAACGCGAAGTGCGCATAGGACTCGATTGGCGGCACACTCAGCTGCTGATGCACGACGCTGCGTCGCGGCACGAACCCGCCCAGTTCGGCGCGCCGTTTCAGCAGATGCTTCATCTGCGCACTATCGGATGCTGGCTTGTAAAAGGCCAGCGCTTCGCAATCGGCGTCAGAAATCGGCAGCCGGAAGCGGTCGCGAAATTCAAGCAGCGCGCTGGAATCCAGCTTTTTCTGCTGATGCGTCGTCATTTTGCCCTGGCCCGACGCGCCCATGCCGAAGCCCTTCTTGGTCAGGGCGAGCACGACGGTGGGACCCCCACGGTGATTCGCCGCCGCGTGATAAGCGGCGTAGATTTTCTTCATGTCGTGGCCACCGCGCCGCAGGCGATCAATCTCGTCATCGGTCAGTCTGGCGGCAATGGCCCGCAGGCCCGGCGCCTGCCCAAAAAAGTGCTCGCGGTTATACGCGCCATCGTTGGCCGCGAACGTCTGCAGCTGCCCATCCACGATGCGGCCCAACGCGTCGGCCAGTTCACCCGTTTCGTCCCGTGCAAAAAGCGGATCCCAATCCGCACCCCACAATAGCTTTATGACGTTCCAGCCCGCACCCTCGAACGTGGTTTCCAGCTCATCGACAATGCGGCCGTTGCCACGCACCGGGCCGTCAAGTCGCTGCAAGTTGCAATTGACCACGAACACCAGATTGTCCAGATGCTCACGCGATGCGAGGTTCAGCGCGGCCAGCGACTCGGGCTCATCCATTTCTCCATCGCCGAACACGCCCCATACCTTGCGGCCCTTGGGCGCCATCATGCCGCGATTTTCCATATAACGCATGAAGCGCGCCTGGTAAATCGCGCTGATCGGGCCGATTCCCATGGACCCCGACGGAAACTGCCAGAAGTCGTCCATGAGCCAGGGGTGCGGATACGACGACAGGCCACGCTTGCCGTGCCGCCTGGCCTCGATTTCGCGCCGGAACAGGGACAGATCTTCTTCGCTCAGCTTGCCTTCGAGAAAAGCGCGAGCGTAAATGCCGGGTGCCGAGTGCGCCTGAAAATACACCAGATCGCCGCCAAAGGTATCCGTGCGCGCACGAAAAAAGTGGTTGAAGCCAACCTCGAACAGATCGGCGGCCGATGCGTAGCTGGCAATGTGGCCCCCCAACCCGCTGTGCGCCCGATTGGCGCGCACCACCATGGCCAGAGCGTTCCAGCGGATGAGACTACCCAAGTACACTTCCACCTCCAGAGCGTCGGACCCACCGGGGAACGGCGGTTCGTCGGGCACGCCTATGGTATTTACGTAGGGCGTGGTACGGGGCTGACGCCAGCCCAACCCCATTTCCCGGGCGGTTGAACTTAACTGTGTCAACAGATAGCGGGCGCGCTCTGGGCCGGCAAACTGCACGACACTTCGCAGCGCGTCAAGCCACTCGGCGGTTTCAAGCTCATCGACATCACTGCTTAAATGATTGGCGGTTGACAAGTCCATAACGTCCACTCCTGGTTCGGCCATCCAAAATAGAATAGGAGCAACCGCGCAGTATGTGGAACCGAAATTATCTTATAAAATGTAATAAATAAGCATAATGTACTTTCCATCCTGCAATAACAGACGGATATGCCACATATGGAGCTAGATACGACAGATCTTCGTATCCTGCAAATACTGCAGGGAAACTCGAAAATCAGCAATGTAGAGTTGGCAAAACGAGTCAATCTCTCGGCCTCGCCAACCCTGGCCAGGGTCAAGAACCTGGAGGCGCACGGCATCATCTCGCGCTACGTGGGGCTGGTCGACCCAGCGGCGCTGAATCTGAAAATGACGGTGTTCATACAGGTCAGCCTGGACAGGCAGGAGTCCGCAACGCTAAAGCGCTTCGAAGACGACGTCACCCAATTCAGCCAGGTCATGGAAGTGTATTTGATGACCGGCGACGAAGACTATCTACTGCGCATCGTCGTGCCCGATATTCAGGCACTCGAGCACTTCATCCTCGACCACCTCACCAAGATTCCGGGCATAAAGAAAATCCGCTCCAGCTTCGCACTGAAGCGCGTAAAGTACACGACAGCACTGCCTATTGACGCTTAGTTTCCGATCCGGCGGAACTCAATCCCATCAGTCTGGCGAGCGTAGGCCATGCGGTCAGCGCCGCCTGCAAAGCGCTGTACTCGCGCCGATCGAAGTAATAGCGCGGGTCGATTTCAGGCAAGCGATCATGCTCGGGGACGAAAACCAGTACAGCCTTACGCCCGGACGCCTGAACGACGTCGGCAAACTTGTCAATCTCGGAAAGTAATTTGGCAAGACGCAACGGATACCCATTACCACGGCATTGCTGTCAGCCGGGATAGTATTAGCCACCGGGAACCGCGCCCCCCGATAGTTCGCCAGCATGCCAAACCACGACGCGACGACACCAGCGCTATGCAGCAACTCATTGCTTGGAGTGGAGACCAACACAAAGGGCAGCACCAGGCGCGTGCTGTCACCGCGATCGAAAAACGGGGCTGGCAACACGCCCAGGTCATTCGCAAGAGCCACGGTCCGCTCGTCAAGCACAAGTTCGCTGACGGGACTGATGTCGGCCCACAACGCTGAATTGGCGGGATCCTCACACTGGTTGATTGTGTAATGGGCGACGAGCTGAAAGGTAATCTGGTTGAAGCTGGTAAAAAATAATGGATTGAGCTCAATATTCTGCACAACCGGGCTCCCCGCGTTCTCGGCCTTGAACGGCACAGTCGCGACCACCTGCTGGTTGACCAGGACACGAATATGCGACATCGCAAAAACCAACGCAGGAGAATACGTGTAAGTGAGCCGCAACCGTGCGCCAGTCACAATGCGGTCAAGCCGTACTCCGACGCCAATGGACTTGCTGTCGGAAATGCCCTTTAGGTGCATGGGCCGAAAAGCGCTCAATTTGGAAAACGGCAGAATAGTCGATATAGGCTGCCCGACCGCACTGGACACAGCCGCTTTATTCAGCTGCTGATCCGCTGAAACGGCAGTCGCATTGATCGCCGTAGGTGAAGCGTCCAGTTGCTGTGAAAGGGACAAGGCTGGCTGAAAAGTCGCTAGCAAAAAAACCAGCAATGCAAATATCAGATTGCTTTTCATCGCAACTTTTTAGCTTAATGACATGTAAGAGATGGCAGCGCCTCGGAAATCAGACCGCAATGAACAAAAGCACGGCGGCACCTACTTTGCTGGTGCGCCGCACAACACAGTGCGCCGACAATAGGAAATGCACAGGGAAGATTTTTGGACACGTGCGATCACGCCGCACCGCATACCCGCGCGCTCGTACCGGGCACGGGAAATGTTGAACGTGAACGGCGAAAGTTTGCCCAATTCGAGCTGCATCGCAGCTTCCCAACACGAAAATAAACTGTGAGACAAAGTTTGTTAGTCGAACAAAGACTAGAGTTTTCTGTGAAAAACTTAACAAATTAATAGATACAAATTGAGTCAACGTATCATAGCCACGCCACCCAGGACAAGAAACCTTTCGGGATTTGCACCAGAACGGGTCAGGTGTACGACGCACGGCCAATGCCAGCGGCACACGCCAGCCTGGTCAGAAAGCTGGACTGTCTTCTACAGCTTGACGCTGCGGCATCTGCGTGAGATCGTGCAGAGGATCGACTAATAATCGCTTGATAATTTCAAACTGTCTTCCACCACCCACTACCAAACGCAATGGCCAGAGCCCTGAAATCTGCAACCCCCAAGGCAGGCGCCGCACCCACCGCGCGGCGCCTGGCGCCCGAACAACGTGAGCGGCAGATCGTCGAAAAGGCCATCAAGCACTTCACACGGCATGGGTTCTCGGGCAGCACGCGCGAGCTTGCGCGCGAACTGGGCGTTACCCAGCCCCTGTTGTACCGCTACTTTCCCAGCAAAGAAGCGCTGATAGACCGGGTCTACAACGAGGTATTCAGCTGGTGCGCGAACTGGGAGGTCGATTTGACCAATCGCGCACTGCCGCTGACCGAACGATTGCAGCGGTTTTACAGCGAGTATGCCCATGTAATCCTGCGTGAAGAGTGGAGTCGCATCTTCATCTTCGCCGGGCTCACCCGCGAAGGCATCAATACTAAATATCTCAGTCGCTTGCGCTCGCAGGTTTTTCTTCCTGTCCTGGCTGAAGTTCGACACGAATTCGGTATACCCGAACCACGGACTTCCGCCGAACTGGAGCACGAGATAGAGCTCGTTTGGGCGCTTCACGCCGGCATCTTCTACCTGGGGGTTCGCAAATGGATCTACGGATTGCAGATTCCCAAAGATGTGGACCTCTTGATCCGGACTGAGGTGACATCCTTTCTCCACGGAGCGCCCCACGTGATGTCGGAACTGCGCCGTAAATCCACACTTGCCCCACCAATGGGAACGGACCGCCACAAGCGCTGACAAAAGGCCACCGTCAATAGGGACGAACGGGTCCTGATGGACGGCACGCTGTCTGTCCCGCAGCACGGGAAAACCCCAACCAGGACCAACGGTGGGGGTCTTGCCGAGGGCAATGCATCACGCTACTATTTATCTATCGATAACTTACCAACAGGAGACTGTCATGCCAATCACCAAGCTGGCGCACCTCTCCGTGCGAACTACCTCGATTGAGGCCTCCCGCCAATTCTACGTGGATGTTCTGGGTTTCAAGGAAGGGTATAGGCCCGCATTCAAGTTTCCCGGCCTGTGGCTCTATAGGGGCGGAGACGAAGCCGATTACGGCATCGTGCATATTATTGGAATCGACAAAGATGACCCGCAGGGGCTCAAGGACCACCTTGGCGACAAGGCTGAATCCAGCCTGAACGGCAGCGGAGCCGTAGACCACATCGCCTTTCTTGCGACAGGCCTTGCCGGTATGCGGCTACGCCTCAAGCAGGCCGGCCTGCAGTCCCGCGAGCGTACGGTGCCAGACCTTGGGCTGCATCAAGTGTTCGTTGAAGACCCTTCGGGGATCACCATTGAGTTGAATTTCCCTGCCACTGAAGCCGCAGACGGAGAGCCACGTGTCTGAGCCACGCAAGGCCATCGTCATCGGCGGCTCGCTGGGTGGACTGTTTGCGGCCAATCTGCTCCTGCGTGCAGGATGGGACGTCCATGTCTATGAGAAGGTCGCCGAAGAACTCGAAGGCCGAGGTGCAGGCATCGTCACGCACCCGGAATTGATGGATGTGCTGGCTGCAATCGGCGTTCCTCCCAGTGAAGACATTGGTGTATTCGTGCAAGAGCGAATAACGCTGGCGCAGGACGGCACAGTTCTGGGGCGTCGATCATTGCCTCAGGTCCTGACCGCATGGGGACACTTCTACCATATTCTGAAGACACGGCTGCCGGCGAATCGCTACCACAACGGGCACACGCTGACGTCCATAGAACAAAACGACGCTGCAGTTCAACTTACATTTGCCGACGGCCGTCAGCTCAGTGCCGATCTCGTCGTCGCGGCAGACGGCCTGCGATCCACGATCCGGCAAGCGCTGCTTCCCGCCGTGAAGCCGGTATATGCGGGCTACATCGCATGGCGCGGACTGGTCGAAGAGTCGGCGCTCAGTGACCGAGTACGAACTGAGTTGTTCCCCTACTTCGCGTTCGGCATTCCGCCGCATGAACAAATGATTGCGTACCCCGTCGCCGGACAGGAAAACGGCACCGAGCCCGGCAAGCGGCGGTTCAACTTTGTCTGGTACAGACCTGCGGAAAAGACCACGACTTTCAAAGACATGGTCACCGATGCCAACGGACGCGTCTGGATGGATGGCATCCCGCCGCCACTGATCCGTCCCGCGTTGGTGACGCAAGCCCGTCAAGCCGCTCACGACATTCTTGCACCACAGTTCACAGAGGTCGTGGAGACAGCCGAGGACTTGTTCTTTCAGCCCATCTTTGACCTGGAAAGCCCCCGTATGGCGATCGGCCGGATCGCGCTGCTCGGCGATGCCGCCTTCGTAGCCCGCCCCCATTGCGGCATGGGGGTCACCAAAGCTGCCGGAGACGCCATGACGCTGGTCAAGGCGCTACAAGCCGAAGCGAACATCGCGAAGGCGCTGCGCGCATATGAGACGCCACGATTGGCCTTCGGCTCGTACATCGTTGGACATTCCCGCGCGCTGGGCGCCTACATGCAAAGCCAGCCACACACTCCCGAAGAGCGCAAAATGGCCGAGCGTTACCGGACACCCGAGGCAATCATGCGCGAAACTGCCGTACCTTCAGCCCCCGACTGACCACCACCGCGGGAAACAAGACGTGCCGCTCCCGCGGCACCCTGCCCCGGCAATGGCTCCCGGCACACGCATTGACCGTATAATCCACAACATCGCGTGTGATCGCGCAGATATCATCTGTCCGCCCGGGGGCACAGCAACAGCTCGGTGCCCATGCAGCCACGTGGCCACTGGACGGATCATGGATCACAGGAAGAACAGGCGCGCATCACAGAGGGCGCGCTCATAACGTGCCAAAATATAAAAAATCCGCCCACCCAGTTCTTGTAATCTTGAACACACCATCGATTTGAATGAATAAATCAGACGTTTCTTCACACACGCCTGTCATGCAGCAGTATCTGCGCCTGAAAAACGAAGCTGGCGCGCATCTGCTGTTTTACAGGATGGGGGATTTCTATGAAATGTTCTATGACGACGCGCAGCGCGCAGCGCGATTGTTGAGCCTTACGCTTACCAAACGCGGCACATCCAATGGCACGCCCATCCCTATGGCAGGCGTCCCCTATCACGCGGTGGAAGGGTATCTGGCCCGGCTGGTGGCGATGGGCGAATCAGTGGCAATCTGCGAGCAGATTGGGGATCCGGCCACAAGCAAAGGCCCCGTCGAGCGCAAGATAGTGCGCATTGTCACGCCAGGCACGCTTACCGATGAAGCGCTGCTGCCGGCCAAGGCCGACCGCCTGATCGCGGCGGTATGGACCATGCGCGTCAACCGCAAGGACCGCACCGGCCTTGCGTGGATGAACCTGGCCAACGGCCAGTTCAACGTTGCCGAATGCGCCCCCGACATGCTGGACACCGAACTGCACCGGGTTGCGCCAGCGGAGGTTGTCTGCGCCGAAAGCCATCGCGTGCTCGCCGAAGACGGCATGGCCATCAGCACTGTTCCGGACTGGCATTTCGAGCCGGACAACACACGCAACGTGCTGCAAAAGCATTTCGCCGTGGACTCGCTGGCAGGTTTCGGCCTGGACGATCTGCCTGTGGCCACATGCGCGGCCGGGGCACTGCTGCGCTACGTCGGCCACACCCAGACACAGGCGCTCACTCATATTCAATCCATCCGCGTCGACTGCGCCAGCGAATACGTCGTACTTGACCCAGTGACACGCAAGAATCTTGAACTCACCGCAACCCTGAGCGGTGAAGAAAGTCCGACGCTTTTTTCCACGCTGGACCACTGCAAGACTCCCATGGGAAGCCGCCTGCTACGGCGCTGGCTGCACCACCCGTTACGCGACAACACACCCGCGCTTGAACGGCAACATGTCATTACCTCGCTGCTTGTGCCCACCGCAAACGGCAAGACACTGAGCCCGGTCGACACGCTGGATACCCTGCGCGAAGAGCTGAACCGCTATCCGGACATCGAGCGTATTACCACCCGCATCGCCTTGCGATCCGTGCGCCCGCGGGAATTGGCCAGCCTGCGCGAAGCCCTGGCGCTGCTGCCCGACATCATCCTCCACATCACCGATTCGTTCGAGCACACGATCCGGCTTGCACAATACGCACGCGACCTTGACGTATCGCCCAGCCTGACAGCCCTGCTGCACGAAGCACTGGACCCCGAACCCGCGGTTATGGTGCGCGACGGCGGCGTTATCGCTGCAGGCTTTGATGCCGAGCTTGACGAACTGCGGCGCCTTGCCAGCGACAGCGGCGAGTTCCTGCTTGCTCTGGAAGCCCGCGAACGTGAACGCACCGGCATTGCCACACTGCGTGTCGAATACAACCGCGTACACGGTTTTTTCATCGAAGTCTCACGCGGGCAGGCCGACAAAGTACCAGCCGATTATCGCCGACGCCAAACGCTCAAGAATGCTGAGCGCTACATCACACCCGAGTTGAAGACCTGGGAGGACAAAGTGCTGTCGGCCAAAGATCGCAGCCTGTCACGCGAAAAGTGGCTGTTCGAGAATCTGCTCGACCAACTCGCCCCCTACGCTCCAGCCCTTTCGGCCTGCGCGAATGCGTTGGCCGAAATCGATGCACTGGCAGCCCTGGCCGAACATGCCCGGCTAAATGACTGGGTGGCACCAGAGCTGTCGGAAAAAGGCGAAATCATTATTGAAGCCGGCCGTCACCCGGTGGTTGAACACAGCCTCGAACACTTCACACCCAACGACTGCGAGCTAAGCCCGCAGCGCCGCATGCTGCTTGTCACCGGGCCCAACATGGGCGGGAAATCCACCTATATGCGACAAATCGCGCTGATAGTGCTACTGGCGCGCGCAGGCAGTTTCGTCCCATCACGCAGCGCACGCATAGGTCGAATAGACCGCATATTCACACGCATCGGCGCGGCTGACGACCTGGCGGGCGGGCGTTCAACCTTCATGATGGAAATGACTGAAGCTGCCGCCATCCTGGCCGCAAGCACCCCGCAAAGTCTGGTCCTGATGGACGAGATCGGCCGGGGCACGTCCACTTATGACGGGCTGGCACTGGCCAGCGCCATCGCTCACCGGCTGCTCACCCACAACCAGGCACTGACGCTATTCGCTACACACTACTTCGAAATTACCCGCCTGCCCAACGAGCAGCCGTTCGCAGCCAACGTTCACCTTGCCGCGGCTGAATCGCCGTCGGGCATCGTGTTCCTGCACGAGGTACAACCAGGGCCTGCCAGCCGCAGCTACGGCATACAGGTCGCACAGCGTGCGGGCATACCCTCCGCTGTCATCCGCCAGGCCAGCAAGGAGCTCTCAAGGCTGGAAGCACAGGGCGCCCCAACGCCACAGCTCGATCTGTTCAAGAGTGCGGCGACTCAAGAGGATTCCTTTGCCGGTGATGGCGAGGCCAGACAGGACGCTGACAACGCTTCGTGGCCTGACGGCAACGCCGCGGTTAAAGGTAACGATGCGAAATCAAATGACGCCAGCTACAACCCGGAATCTGTCGCGAGACTGAATGATCTGAAGGTACGCCTTGCGGCCATCAATCCGGACGAACTCACCCCACGTGAGGCACTTGATATCCTTTACCAGCTGCGCGCCGACTATTCATGAATACCGATCAGCCTCTTACCTTGCTGGGCGGTCTCACACCCCGGGCGTTCATGCACCGGTACTGGCAACGCAAGCCGCTGCTGATCAGACAGGCCATCCCGGACTACGAACCCAGCCTGAGCATTGCCGACATCAGGCAGTTGGCAAAGCGCGAAGAGGTCGAGTCACGCCTGATCTGGCGGGACAAGGGCGCGTGGAAAATGAAGGTAGGTCCTTTTACACGTTTGCCCTCTGCAAAACATCCCGACTGGACGCTGCTCGTACAAAGCGTCGACGTTCACGACGACGCCACCGCACAGTTGATGCATCAGTTCCGGTTCATTTCCGATGCCAGGCTGGACGACGCCATGATAAGCATCGCAACAGAGGGCGGTGGCGTCGGCCCGCATTTCGACAGCTACGATGTTTTCCTGCTGCAGGCCCACGGCAAGCGCCGGTGGCGCATCGGCAGCCAGCCAGACTTATCGCTGACGCCAGGACTGCCGCTGAAGATCCTGAAAAGCTTCCAGCCGGAACATGAATACCTGCTCGAACCTGGCGACATGCTGTACCTGCCGCCACACATCGGGCACGACGGGGTCGCCCAGGGCGATTGCATGACCATTTCCATTGGTTTTCGCGCACCGACACTGGCAACGCTGGCATGCGGCATCATGGAGGCGGCGTCGGACCAGGTCATGGCGCGCGTGGGTAACGATGGAGGCCTGTACTCAACCCCACCGCTACCGGGGCCAGTATTGTCGGGCAGATTCAAGGACCCGGGAACACCGGCAACGGCAAGCCCGGCCAACCTGCCCGACGCGCTGATCCACGCATCACTCCAGGCCGTTGGAAAAATACGTTTTGACGAGAAGCTGGCCGTGCGCTTCCTGGGTCAATGGCTTACCACGCCCTCGAACGCGGCGTGGTTCGAACCCGACGAAGCCCGGCCCAACTTTGCCATCAAGCCCGACATGACAGGGGCGCTGGAACTGGATCGATGCACGCGCCTAATGTACCGGGGCACGACACTTTTCATCAACGGTGAAGTGGCCATATCGCGAGCCTCGGCGCCGTTGCGCCACCTGGCCAACGAACGCCGGATTTCGTGCACAAGCCGCCTGGCCCAACGCCTGACGCAGGGCGAAAAGAGGGAGCTGGCATCATGGCTGACAGAAGGCTGGCTGCACTACGTGCCATAACGCACACCATAAAACATAATTAATATTCATTAATAAATTGCTAATAAGAAAATAATTATCCAGTCGTTCGCGCAAACCGCGTGAGTCCCTAGAATGAATGCCGACACGACATTCATTCCCACACAGCTCACACGGAGTTTCCCATGACACAATCCAGTAACGCGGCGTTGGCATTGCTGCCAATCTCGGCTGAAACAGCAAAAGCCGCCGCCGAATTGGTACAGGGTCTGGACAGCCATGCGCTTGAGTGGTTATCGGGCTACATGGCGGGCGCAGCCCACGCGCTGCAACCTGCCCCGCTTGCGGCCTCGGCCCCCGTCAGCGCCGTCCCAGTCCCCGCCCCCACAGAACAACAAATTACGGTCCTTTACGGGAGCCAGACCGGCAACGCCAAGCGCGTGGCCGAACGGCTTGCCGCGGAGCTACAGGCCTGTGGCGTTCGGGTGCGCCTGGTACGTGCAGACGCCTTCCACACCAGCGACCTCAAAAAAGAACAATTCCTCTACATCGTCGTCAGCACACACAGTGAAGGCGACGCCGCTCAACCGCCTGACGACTCGCGCGGATTCTTCGAGTTTCTGACCGGACGCCGCGCACCGAAGCTTCCGGATCTGTCCTACGCGGTGTTGGCGCTTGGTGATTCCAGCTATGCCGACTTCTGCGGCATCGGCCGGCGCATCGACGAGCGTCTGGAAGCACTTGGCGCGAATCGGCTTTTTGAACGCGCCGAGGCGGACGTGGACATCGAGCACGTTGCTGGCCCCTGGGCCAGGGAAGTGCTGCGCCACGCGCAAGAACATCTCGCCCCGCGAGACCCCGCGAGACGACCGACTCCCGCAACCGGCGGAGGCGTCACGTTGTTGCGGCCGACACACGCCTCGTGGTCACGTGAACGCCCCTTTTCCGCCGAGGTGCTTGCCAACCAGCGCATCGTATCTACCGGCAGCGAAAAAGACGTGCGCCACATCGAACTGTCGCTGGCCGGCAGCGGTCTGCACTACCAACCAGGTGACGCGCTTGGTGTATGGCCAACGCAAGCGCCGGAACTGACAGATCACATACTCACGGCACTCGGTCTGGCGGGGGACACGGAAGTGACACAGGACAACGAGCGCCTACCGCTCGCGCAATGGCTTGGGCAACGACGCGAGCTCACGATACTGACACGTCCGTTCGTCGCTGCCCACGCCGAACGCGGCCACCACACGGAGCTGCAGGCGCTGCTGCAGCCGCACGCCGCCGCCGAACTCGCCCATCTGCTCAATAGTCACCAGCTCATTGATCTCCTGTGCCAATACCCAACCCAATGGGACGCCGAGGCTCTGGTCGCCGCGTTGCGGCCCCTGGCGCCACGCATGTATTCCATCGCCAGTAGCCGGGAACGCGTTGAAGACGAAGTACACATCACCGTCGCGCTCGTCGAATTCGAACGGGAAGGCGGGCGGTACTGGGGCGCCGGCAGCCATTATCTGTGCAACACGACCGAGGGTGCTCACGTGCTCGTGTTCATTGAGGCCAATGAGCGCTTCCATCTGCCGCAAGACACCGCCCGTGATGTCATCATGATTGGCCCGGGCACCGGCGTGGCGCCATTCCGGGCCTTCCTGCAGCAGCGCCAGGCCGAGGCAGCCGGCGGTCGCAACTGGCTCTTTTTCGGCAACCCCCATCGCCGCAGCGACTTCCTTTACCAGACAGAGTGGTTGCAGGCGCTCAAGGAGGGCGTTCTCACGCGCCTGGACGTTGCATTCTCGCGCGATCAGACCGAGAAAATCTACGTGCAGCATCGACTGCGCGAACGCGGCGCGCAGATCTGGGAATGGATCGAACACGGCGCTTACGTTTATGTATGCGGCGATGCCGAGCATATGGCACCCGACGTCCACGCGGCTCTCATCGAGATTGCAACTGAACACGGCCACAAGTCCGCCGACAACGCCGCCGCGTGGCTCAATGGGATGCTGGCCGAAGGCCGCTACGCCCGAGACGTGTATTGACCGCTCCCAACACCTATTTCCACAACAAGCTGGCAGTGGCCGCGCTACCGCATTCACGCCTTGGAGAACTTCGTGCCCGAACAGATCACCCCCATCACGCTTTCCCGACTTGAGCATATCAAGGCGGACAGCCGCTTTTTGCGCGGAACCATTGAAGAAGGCCTGGCGGATCCCACGACAGGCTCCATCAGTGAACCCGACACCAAGCTCCTGAAATTCCATGGCAGCTACCAACAGGACAACCGTGACCTGCGCGAAGAACGGCGCCGCCAGAAACTGGAACCTGATTACGGCTTCATGGTGCGCATACGCCTGCCCGGAGGGGTGCTGACACCACAGCAATGGCTGGACCTGGATCGGCTCTCGAATGAGTACGCAAGCAGCGGCCTGCGCATCACCACTCGCCAGACCTTCCAGCTCCACGGCGTGCGCAAGGAGCACTTGCGCGACATGATTGGCGGCATCAATGCCGCCGGCCTTTCCACGCTGGCAGCGTGCGGCGATGATGTGCGCAATGTCATCTGCTCAGTGAATCCGCAGCTCTCGACCGTTCATGCAGAAATCCACGAGTGGGCGATCAGGATCATGAATCACGTCAAGCCGCAGACCACGGCCTACCGTGACCTCTGGATCGACCACAAGGCAGGCAGCGGAGACGACGACAACGAGCCCTTGCTAGGCAAATCTTACCTGCCACGCAAATTCAAGTTTGGCATTGCCATCCCACCCTACAACGATATTGACGTCTTCGCACAGGATTTCGGCCTCATTGCCATTCTTGGCAGCGACAAAAGGCTGCAGGGGTTCAACCTCGCACCAGGCGGCAGCATGGGAGCCAGCGCGGGCGATCCCAAGACCTACCCGTCACTTGCCGATCTGATCGGTTTTGTCACCCCTGATCACTTGCTCGAGGCGTGCTGGCATGCCGTGGCCGTACAGCGGGACTTTGGTGACCGTACGGACCGCAAGCACGCACGACTGAAATACACCATCGATGATCGCGGCCTGCAGTGGTTTCACGACGAGTTGCAGTCACGCCTGAGCTTCAGGATCGAACCACCGCGCCCGTACCACTTCGAACACAATGGCGACCGCCTGGGCTGGATCGACGGCACAAATGGCCGCTGGCACCTGACCTTGCAGGTCCCCAGCGGCCGCATTCTCGATGTCGAAGGCCACCTCCGCCAGACGGGGATGCGCGAGATTGCCCGCGTTCACAAAGGCGAGATCCGCATGACCTGCGACCAGAACCTCATCATCGCCAACGTGGCGGCCGAAGACCGTGCCGCCATCAACACCCTGGTCGAGCAATACGGACTTGACGATTACAAGCGTGGCAGCGGATTGCGATTGCACGCATTGTCCTGCGTGGCGCTGCCGACTTGCGGCCTGGCCATGGCAGAGTCTGAACGGTATCTGCCACACATTCTTGAAAAGCTGGAAGAATTATTGGACAAACACGGCCTACGGGACGAGCCCATTCACTTTCGCATGTCAGGCTGCCCGAACGGCTGCTCCCGTTCCTACATGGGCGAAATTGGACTGATTGGCCGTGCTGTCGGAAAGTATGATCTGCGTCTTGGCGCCGATCACATCGGCGAGCGCCTGAACGGACTTTACAAAGAAAACGTCGGAGAAGCAGCGATTCTCGCGGCGCTCGACGACGTATTCGGACGCTTTGCCAGCGAGCGTGAAGTCGACGAGCACTTCGGCGACTTCGTCGCGCGTTCAGGTATTATTGACCCGCCCAAACGGCGCCCCACCGTCCGGTACTGAGCGCGTATGACCCTATTTCCACTCTTTGCAAACCTGGACGGCAGACTCGTGGTCGTCGTCGGAGGCGGCCTGGTCGCCGAACGCAAGGTTACCGCGCTGTTGAAGGCCGGAGCGCGTGTGCGGGTTGGCGCGCGCGCATTCACCACGACGCTGCGCCAACTTGCCGCGTCAGAAGCGATTTCCCTGAGTACAGGAGAGTTCCAGCCCGAATGGCTGCAGGGCGCCTGGTTCATTATCGCGGCCACAAACAACCGCGACACCAATCGGCGTATTGCCGCCCTGGCCGAAGAAGCCCGCTGCTTCATCAACGTTGTCGACGACCCTGAACTCTGCACGGTCCAGATGCCCGCCATCGTTGACCGCTCTCCGCTCATGATCGCCGTCTCATCATCCGGCAACGCACCCGTTCTCGCTACCCGGGTGCGTGAAAGACTGGAGGCACTGCTCGACGAATCCCTGGGCGTACTCACAGCGCTGGCAGGCAAACACCGTCACACCATACGGCGCCTGCGCCCCGGCCAGCCCCAGCGCCGCCAATTCTACGATTGGTTGCTGGACGGACCGGTCGCCGCGGCACTGCGGATGCGGCAGCCAACACAGGCGGAACAACTGCTGGAGCGGGAACTGGAGCACGACACGAGCTCGCCACTGGGTAAAGTGACGCTCGTGGGCGCAGGCCCCGGCGACCCGGGCCTGATCACACTGAAAGCGTTGCACGCCTTGAACACGGCAGACGTCATCCTGTACGACCGCCTGGTCAGCACACAGATCCGCGCGCTTGCGCGCCGCGACGCCGCGCAGGTTTCAGTCGGCAAGACTCCTGGCGAAAACCACGATGCCACACAAAAGCGTATTCACTCACTGATGCTGCACCACGCACGAGCCGGTCGCCACGTGGTGAGGCTGAAAGGCGGCGATGCCTTCATCTTCGGACGCGGCGGTGAGGAGCTGGAATTCCTGCGCGCCAACGGCGTTCAATACGAAGTCGTCCCGGGAATTACCGCAGCCATTGCCTGCGCGGCATATGCGGGCGTCCCGTTGACCCACCGCCAATACGCGCAATCCGTGCGCTTCATTACTGCCCACAGTGCGACAGAAAGCGACGCCCTGGACTGGCACTCGCTTGCGGCCGCAAAACAGACGCTCGCCTTTTATATGGGTGTAAGCCAAATACGCCAGCTTGCCGGGCAACTCATCAGCCATGGGCGCTCTGGAGACACGCCGTTTGCACTGATCGAGAACGGAACACGCAGCGACCAACGTACGCTGACAGGCTGCCTGCGCGACCTTCCGGGTATCGTGGCGGAAAGCTGCCCGAAAGCCCCTTCCATGTTGATTGTGGGTGAAGTCGCCGCCTTCGCGAATACATTGCACTGGTTCGCCGCAAGGACAGAGCAGCGGGAAGCACTAGTTGCCCGTGAGTAACGCAAGCCCTGACGTGGTATGAAGGCGGCCACGCTTCTCGCGCGGCCTTCACACGTTACATATGGCTGCTCAGCACGCTGATGATGCGCTTGGCGGTGCCGCTGTTGTCTGGCTGGCCATTTTTATCCAATACACTTACCAGCGACCCACTACCCTGCTGCGCCACGTGTATGCGGTACACCTTGGCTTCAGCCGTACCCTTGCCGCCAAAAAGCCGATCAAGGAAATTGGGTTGCTCGATCTTTGCACCGGAATCGGTATCCAGATAGCGCACATAGTAATCACCGGCGGAGCGGTCCCGATCGTTGACCGAGAAATCGGCGTTGTCGATGGCCACGCCCACCCTGCGCCAGGCGCGATCGAACGGCTCGGACAACGTGAGGACCGCACGCCCGTCGTCGGCCTTGACCACTTGCACGGTGCCCGGCGCTTTCTCGGCCTGTTCGACCTTGGCCTGGGCAGTCTTGACGTCAGTACCCAGGAAAACCATGAGGCGGGCCAGCATTACGGCATTCAGACCAGGGTCTTCCTTGCCCGCAACCCATTTCCAGCTGCGCTGGTCGGCCGTGGCCGTCTCAACCATATGATCGTGACTGATGTAGATTTCAGTTTTACCGTTGACGCGTTCGAGCCGCGCACGAAACCGGTCGCGTTCACCGCTGTCATACACCGAATCAAGGATGCTGCCCAAGGCACTTCGTATCCAGTCTTCGGGAATCTTGGCGCGATTCTCGGCCCAATCCGTTTCCATGACACCCGCCTGCGGATCCTGGCTATGAATGGTAAAACCCTGCTGCCCCCAGAAGTCGACGACCTTGGGATAGACCACCTGAGCGGGCTGGCTGACTTCAAGCCAGCGTATGTTGCCGTCGCGCATGACCTGAATGCCGGGTGTTTGTGGCAACACACGATCTTGTGGCGCAACCGTCGCCGCTTTTTGCTTGTCTTGCGCAAACTGACTGTAGGTGGCCGTGCCTTCAGGCGCTTTGTAACGTGGGTCTTTGTTGGCCTGAACCAGGTCGGGCGGAATGCTCAGGGGATCGCTGACCACGACCGTGCTTTTGTAATCGACCGCCTCTTCACGCCCCATCAACTGATTGTATTGCGAACAACCCGCCAGCATGGTAAGCCCCAGGCCAACCGTCAAGCTGGCAAAGCATTTGTTTATGCGCATTTTCATCATTTTCAGATTAAACCCACGTCTTTTAACGAGTTGCGAACCACAGTCTGATACTGCTCGTTCAAGGGAGTTAGAGGTAAGCGATAGCCCAGTTCGGTAAGGCCCATTTCTGCCGCGGCCCACTTCACGGGAATCGGATTGGATTCAACAAAAAGTACTTTGTTCAATTGGGCGAGGCGACCGTTCAGCTTGCGCACACGCGGCACATCACCCTGCAGCGCAGCCGCACACAGCTCGTGCATGAGGCGCGGCGCAACGTTTGCCGTAACCGAAATGTTGCCCAGCGCGCCCAGCAGGATAAGCGCCGCTGCAGTGGGGTCGTCACCGCTGAAGACCCGGAAGTCCGCCGGCTTGCTGTGCAGCAGCCGGGTGCCGCGCGCGATGTTGCCCGAGGCATCCTTCAGGCCAATAATACCGGGCACCTGCGCCAGGCGCAAAATGGTTTCGTTGCCAAGATCGGCGCCAGTACGGCCGGGCACATTGTACAGGATGGCCGGCAGGTCGACGGCCTCGGAAATGGCCCGGAAATGCTGGTACATGCCTTCCTGGGTAGGCTTGTTGTAATACGGCACGACAGAAAGGCCGGCCTGGGCGCCCACTTTTTGAGCGTGGCGGGAAAGCTCGATGGCCTCTTGCGTGGAATTGCCCCCCACGCCCGCCACGACCGGCATGCGCCCAGCCGAATGCTCGACCGCCACACGAATCAGGTCAAAGTGTTCTTCCATATTGACCGTGGGCGATTCACCTGTGGTACCCACCACGACCAGGGCGTCCGTACCTTCTTGCGCGTGCCAATCAATAAGCTTTCGATAGGCGTCAAAATCGAGGCTGCCATCGGAATGCATGGGAGTAATCAGGGCAACCATGCTGCCCTGTAAGGCTGGAATCGCAGAATCTGTACTAGCCATGATAAAAAACCGTCTCCGTAAGCTCACCCGCCTTAAAAAAATAAGGCGGCTGTAAGCACGCCAGGCAACCGGCATGTTCCATGACGAATACGCCCACCTGCCCAAAACCCAACCAAAACGAACCTAACATGCAAGTTTACCGGATTAGACAACAAACATGCACATGCGTCACGATAGTTTTTACAGGAACCACGTAACAATCGTCTGCCCCAACATGAGTAAGGGTATCAGCAACTTCCAGAGGACCCCTGTCATCATTAAAACGAGAAGGATTACAAGACCATACGGTTCCAGCCGCGAATACTTGTAAGCCAGCGGGCCCGGCAACAGGCTGAACACAATCCGGCCACCGTCCAGCGGCGGCAGCGGGAACAGATTCAGCGCCATAAGAACCAGGTTGATCTGAACTCCAGCGATGGCCATTTGCACCCAGAAACTGCTCATGCCGGCCCCACCGCTCGTAAGAAGGCGCAATTCCACCGCCCACAGAATAGCCATCAGAAGATTCGACGCGGGACCGGCCAGCGCCACCCACAGCATGTCACGCTTGGGCCGGTTGAGCCGGCTCCAGTCCACCGGCACAGGCTTGGCCCAACCAAACAGCAGGCCCCCGCCTCCCAGCAGCTTTGTGCCAAACAGCAACACCAATGGAACAATAATTGTTCCAACCAGATCGACGTGGCGAATGGGGTTGAGACTGACGCGCCCGGCCTGGTACGCCGTGGGGTCGCCAAACATGCGGGCGACATACCCATGGGCAGCCTCATGCAGGGTGATGCCGAACAGCACGGGCAACGCATAGACCGTAATGGCCTGTATCAGTGATTCCATGTAAATTCCGGTAAGTGGTGCGGGCCAATCATACTGCGGCCACTAGCTTGGGCCGCCAACAACGGGATTAGTTCGTCAGCTCAGGCCCAAGGCGGACAAATCGCCCTGCCCGCGCCGCAGGACCTCGGGCTCGGGCCCCGTCAGGTCGATGACCGTGGTGGGGATCTGCGAGCACGGGCCTCCGTCAATCACCGCGGCAAGCTGATTGGCGTAACGGTCGAGGATTTCCTGGGCGCTATTCAGAGGTACGTCTTCGCCCTCAGGGATGAAGGTGGTGGAAATAAGCGGTGACCCAGCCTGCTCAATCAGGCCAAGCGCCACCATGTGGCTGGGAACACGGATGCCTATGGTCTTGCGCGACGGATGCGACACGCGACGGGGTACTTCGCGGGTAGCCTCAAGGATGAAAGTCCACGGGCCGGGTGTTGCAAGCTTGAGGAAACGGTACTGGCGGTTGTCGACGCGGGCAAAATGGCCGATTTCGGCCAGATCGCGGCACAGCAGGGTAAGGTGGTGGCGTTCGTCCAGCCCGCGCAGGCGGCGCAGGGAATCGGCAGCCGTTTTATCATCGAGCCGCGCAACGAGCGCATAGCTGGAGTCGGTGGGCACTGCAACGAGGCCGCCTTTGGCCAGAAGGGTGCCAGCCTGCTTCAACAATCGGACTTGAGGGTTCTTGGGGTGGACAACAAACAACTGGGCCATAAGCCATATCCTTACATTCCTGAAAGCGCAGTTTACGGTGCGCACAGGTTGCAAGCAACCGAATAGGCGTAGAGCACAATGCCGTGGCTTGCCAAATCACAGCCCACAGCCGCGCGAAGCCAGCCCAATCGAGAACTACGATTCGCGATGGCGCATGGTTTCGTACCACTCCCGATTGGGTTTGCCCTGCCTGGCAAAGACTTGCGCGCGTGAATTCGCCCGCCAGATGCCGCCACCAATGCCCGGCTTGGGCTCCATCCGATACCAGAACCAGCGCCCGTCCTCGTCCTGAGCCGTCCAGTTCCAGCCGGGCGGCGCAAGTGACCAATCGGGTTCGTCGGAATCAACAGACATAACGCCTCCGGAGATACCCCCGCAATACCATGGCGAGAACGACCCCTCGGCGTCCCCGCCCACATCATCAAGAAAGCACCCCTCATTAAGCGTGAGTTTTTATGACAGGGTGGGAGTAAAACTCAATTGCTAGAGAATTAAGCACCCAAGTATCCTGATCAGGAGACAAAGACTACAAGGGTAATTAACTCGAGAATTATCGCACCACGGGCAATAGCAGCGGCGTTGCCGGTAACCTGGCGCAACCACATCCTCAGTGCATAAATTAACTTTCCTTGGGAGAGTACGACAATGAACCCGAAAATTCACGAAATTCGGTCTCTGCTGGCGCTATCTCTGGCGGCGGCTTCCATGGCGTTTAGCAGTGTCGGCTATGCTCAACCCACAAAGGTAGTCAAGATCGGCGCTGTGCTGCCCCTGAGCGGCGTTTTCGCCGACTCTGGCAAGGACGTCAAGCGTGCCTACGACCTATACCAGAAAGAGACAAATGCGGACGGTGGTATCAAGTCACTGGGCGGGGCCAGGCTGGAGTTCGTGTACATGGACGCTCAGAGCCGCCCCGAAGTGTCTCGTGCCGCAGCCGAACGCCTCGCGTCCGAGAAGGACGTTTCTGCACTGATTGGGCCCGTCTACAGTCCTCTTGCGGTCACCATGTCCGAGGTGGCAGAGAAGGACAAAATCCCGTTCATGATCGATACCGCGATCGCGGACTCCCTGACCGAGAAGGGCTACAAATATGTTTTCCGCACCGGACCGCGGTCGAAAGACTTCGCCACGGCAATATGCAGTTATGTAATCGAGAAGCTCAAGCCGAAGAACGTGGCGCTCATCTACGCCGACACCAACTCGTACCAATCGGTAATGAAGACGGTAGTGGAGAAGCTCAAAGCTGCAAACATGCCAATAGTGCTTGACGAGGCCTATGCCGTCAACACGACCAATTTCGACCCCCTCATACAGAAGATCAAGCGCTTCCAGCCGGAGGTAGTGATCGGCGCTGGCTACGACAACGACGCAATTCTGTTCGCCAGGACAATCGCAGAGCAGAACGTCAAGGTAAAGGCAGTGGTCACTGCAGGCGGCGGTTATTCGACACTCACCTTCGTCAAGGGTGCCGGCAAGACTGCGGAGGGCTATGCGACTGCTGCGGTTTGGGCGGTGGACGACAAGGCGAGCCCTGTATCGCCGAAGTTCATCAAGTCGTTCAAGGACGCATACGGTGCCGTGCCGAATCAGCTCGATGCCAATGCATACGCCGCAGCGATTATGCTCGTCGACGCCATCAAACAGGCGGGTAGCACCAACCGCGACAAGATCCGCGATGCGCTAAGAACAGTGAATGCCTGGACGCCCATAGGCAAAATTTCGTTCGATAAGAACGGTCAGGGACTGAAAAGTGCGCGTATCGTCCAGGTCCAGGACGGCAAGTTCGTCACCGTGTGGCCAGACGCGCTTGCCACCAAGAAATTCGTCTATCCGATATCGCAGTGAACGCTATGCGGACCTGTTTCCCCCGACGCGGAAAACAGCTTGAGGCCTCGCTCCTGAATCAGGTCGGGCGAAACGGTGAGAGGCTATGTACGACGCGTCGGATGTACTGATAACTGCTGTTGTTTCGGGGTTAGTGATGGGTTCGGTGTACGCCCTGGCGGCGGTCGGACTCACCATTATCTTCGGCGTATTACGCGTCGTGAACTTTGCACACGGCGAGTTCCTGATGCTCGGCGCGTACAGCACGTTCTTCCTGGTCAACTACCTTGGCGTGGATCCCTACTTCCTCCTGCCTGTGAATTTCGTGCTGTTCTTCGCTTTCGGCGTCCTGGTGCAGCGCACGCTGATCCGTTGGGCACCCCCGGACCCATCGATCGTCCTGGTCATCCTCGTGGGCCTCATGCTGATCCTGCAGAATGGCGCACTAATGTTATGGAAATCCGATTTCCGCACGCTACACACTGCGTATCTGAATTTAACCCTGCAATTACCCATTCTCGGCATCCGGATCAACGCTGGCAAAATCGGGGCCATGGTAATCAGCCTGATTGCTTTTGCGCTACTCGTCATATTTCTGAACAGGACGACCATCGGAATCGCCATGCGTGCACTCGCCCAGGACCGTGAAGCCGCGCGTATGGTGGGGATCAACACGCAAAGGCTTGACGCCGCAAGTTTCGGGCTTGGCGTCGGCGTCGCCGCCGTCGCGGGCAACGCCCTTGTGGTTTTCTTCCCAATTTTTCCATTAGTGGGCATACAGTTCATTCTAAAGTCGTTCGTAATCGTGGTCCTTGGGGGCATGGGCAGCATCTCGGGGTCGCTCGTAGGTGGGTTGCTTATCGGCGTGGTCGAATCGATCAGTGGGACTTACCTTCCGAGCGGATGGGAGAACTTCGTCGTATACGCGCTCTTTGTCCTCGTGCTGCTATTGCGGCCGCAAGGACTGTTCGGCAAGGTCACTACACGATGACACGCCCCAACGCCATACGCGCGGCTGTGCTGATCCTCGCGCTCGCCCTTCCCTACGTACTCCAGAGTCAATACATGGTGTATGTAGCGTGTATCGTGCTGCTCTATGCTGCAGCTGGCATGGCCTGGAATCTACTCGGCGGCTATGCAGGGCAGCTCTCCCTCGGGCACGGTATCTACTTCGGCCTGGGTGCTTATACCTCGTCCATCCTGTTCCTCGATCTTGGTATCAGCCCTTGGCTGGGGATGTGGGCCGGCGGTATTCTCGGTGCGGTAGCAGCAGCCAGCATTGGCTACATGTGCTTCCGACTGCGGGGCCCGTTCTACGTGCTCGCAACGATCGGCTTGCTGATCGTGTTCGAGACACTGGCAACGAAACTGACAGGCCTGACTGGCGGACCGCAGGGCTTGTCGATCTCGAACCCCCATGGCGACTGGATCAACTTCGAGTTTTCCAGCTACACACCGATGTACTACATTGGCATTGTGCTGGTCGTTGTGCTGATAGCTTTCACCCTTCACATGGCTAGAAACCGACTCGGCTATTATCTTCGGGCCATCCGTGAGAACGAGGATGCTGCCGAAGCCATAGGCGTGAACACTATCAGCTACAAGGTGCGTACAGCGGCCTGGAGCGGATTCTTCACGGCACTTGCCGGCACGTTTTACGCTCAGCTGAGCGGCTTTATCGATCCGGGTCTGGTGTTCGGGTTCGACGTCTCGCTGCAATTCATGCTTGTCGCCTTCATCGGTGGCGCGTCGAGCGTTTGGGGGCCATTGGTGGGCTCAATACTGCTTATGCCACTCTCAGCATTCCTACGCAACCAATACAGCGACGTCCAGGGCCTCAATCTGTTTGTCTACGGAGTCGCAATTGTTGTCGTGATGTTGGGGCTACGCGAAGGCATCGTGCCGGCGATCACGCGTTTGATACGGCGCTTCTCACGCAAACGGCCGAACGAACAGGAGGCAGACTATGGTGCTTCTTGATGTTTCCGGACTAAGTAAACACTATGGCGGCCTCTATGCAGTCCACGATGTTTCCCTGCAAGTCGAAGAGGCTCGTATCGTCGGTGTGATAGGTCCTAACGGTGCCGGCAAAAGTACTCTTTTCTCTCTGATCGCAGGAGCGGTTCGCACAGACTCCGGCCACGTTGTCTTCGCCGGCGAAGACGTGACGAAGATGCGTCCGTACCAAATCTGTGAGCGCGGTCTCGCGCGTACCTTCCAGGTCGCGAAGCCGTTTCTGGATCTCACCGTCCTGGAGAACGTGACAATCGCAGCACTTGTGAGAAAGCCCAATGTGCACGCCGCAATCGATAAGGCAGAGTCTGTGTTGAAGTTTGTCGGCCTCGCACATCGCATTCGTGCTGAATCACGCACCTTGGGTACCGCGGACCGCAAGCGGCTAGAACTGGCGCGCGCGCTCGCGACCGAGCCGCGCTTGCTGTTATTGGATGAAGTGATGGCGGGGCTGACCTCAATCGAAACACGGCAGGCGGTCGACCTGGTGCGCGAAATTCGCGACAAAGGCGTGACGGTGCTACTGGTGGAGCACGTCATGCAGGCGGTCATGGCGCTTTGTGAAGAGATCCTGGTGTTGCACGAGGGAAAGCTCCTGGCCAAGGGGTCTCCGGCTGAAATCGCTGCCCACCCAGCAGTAATTGAAGCTTACCTCGGTAAGGGATACGCACATGCTTGAGATACAGGGGCTCACCGTCTCCTACCATGGGTTGCAAGCGCTCGACGGCATTTCCATGCATGTCGACGCCGGAGAATTCATGGCGGTAATCGGCGCTAATGGTGCGGGTAAAACGACACTCGTCAAGACGATCATTGGACTGCTACGTCCTGACGCCGGGTCGATCCGGTTAAACGGACAGGAAATCATCGGCTGCTCACCGTATGAGCTCGTCGGGCGCGGCATTGCGACGGTGCCGGAAGGTAGACGTCTCTTTGCGGAACTGACTGTACGAGAAAATTTACTCCTCGGGGCCTATCTTCCACGGATGCGCAGTGATGCACCTCGGAGGATGAAGAAGGTATTCGAGATTTTTCCCCGGCTCAGTGATCGGCTAAACCAGTTTGCTGGACTCATGAGCGGCGGGGAGCAACAAATGCTTGCTATCGGACGTGCACTCATGTCAGAGCCACAGCTCCTTATCCTTGATGAACCTTCGCTTGGCCTTTCGCCAAAACTTGTGGACGAGGTGCTGGCCGTGGTGGCCGGCCTGCACACCGCAGGGCGTAGCGTATTGCTCGTCGAGCAGAATGTGCAAATGGCACTGCGCCTGGCTGATCGCGGCTATGCATTCTCGAATGGCCGCGTACTCCTGGAAGGCTCCGACCTGCTCGAGCGGCCCGAGGTCAAGCAGGCCTACTTAGGAATGTAGCAATGATAAGGGACGTCATAAATACGGACGGTGTGGTGCTACCAAGCGCCAGCTGACCAGCAAGAGGAACTGAAATGAGCAATTGGTACTACAAGACGGCAACCGAGCTGGCGCGAGCTATCCGTGAACGCCAGGTCAGCTGCGTTGATCTATTGGATGTTTATTTGGAGCGCGTGCACCAACACAACAAAGAGCTGAATGCAATCATCGTGCTCGACGCAGATCGCGCCAGGGTACGCGCAGTGGCAGCTGACGCGGCCGTCGCACGCGGGGATGATCTCGGGCCACTACACGGTGTGCCGATGACGGTGAAAGAGTCTTACGATGTTGCCGGATTGCCAACGACCTGGGGTGTTCCAGCATTGCGCAACAATATCGCGAACGCGAACGCGAGCGCGGTTGACGCACTGCTGAAGGCTGGTGCAAATATATTTGGCAAGACAAATGTGCCACTGTATCTTAGCGACTGGCAAAGCTTCAACGGTATCTATGGCACCACCAACAATCCGTGGGATCTCACCAGGACTTCGGGCGGCTCGTCGGGCGGCGCGGCGGCTTCGCTTGCTGTAGGGATGACCGCACTTGAGATCGGTAGCGACATCGGTTCTTCGATCCGATGCCCAGCCCATTTCTGCGGCATCTATGGCCACAAACCCAGCTACGGCGTTGTTTCGCAGCGCGGCCATTGGATACCGAAAAGGCATGTCGATATGGATATGTCGGTTTGTGGGCCGCTCGCTCGCAGCGCGCAGGATCTTGCTCTTGCACTGGATGTTCTTGCCGGTCCAAAACCAATGGACAAAGTGGCCTGGACTCTGAATTTGCCACGTCCACGCAAGTCTGCGCTTGAAGACTTCCGTATTGCTGTCAAGCTCGACGATCCAAATTTCGCTGTCGATCACGAGGTGACCGACCAGCTCCAGATGGCTGTCGACGCGCTCGCGAAGGCTGGCGCCAAAATAAACGACAAGGAACAGCCGAAATTCGACACCGCACATGCATACGAACTGTACACCAGGCTGCTGCGAGGTGCGTCCGGTGCGATGCTCGACGACGAGGCTTACGCGCAGGCGCGTATCTCTGCCGCACAATTACCCACGAACGATCAAAGCGCCAGTGCGAACCAATTACGAGGGGTAGTACAGGATCATCACTCGTGGTTCAAGGCGCACGAGGCGCGCGAAGCAGTGCGCACTGCCTGGGCTGAGTTCTTTCAAGATTATGACGTGCTGCTATGCCCCGTTGCCTCGACGGTAGCATTCCCGCACGACCACCGCGAGCGCCCCGAACGCAAGCTTATGGTGAACGGTCGCGCGGAGGAATTCAATTTGCACGTTCCGGGATTTTGGGCGGCCATTGCCACCTTGCCGTATCTTCCTGCTACGTCTGCTCCGGTAGGACGTACACCCAGTGGATTGCCAGTAGGCATCCAGATCGTCGGACCCTACCTGGAAGACCGCACAACAATCGAGTTCGCAAGGCTCCTCGCCCAGATTACAGGGGGATTCGTTCCGCCACCTGGTTATCTTTGATCGACGGGGCCCTTCAGCTTTAGGGAGATCCGCCAATTTCTTCAGAAATTCCGAAATCCGCCATGAGGGAATCTCGGCTCGATGCGGCTGGAACGGCGCGATAAATTGCATTTAATGAAGGCCCTCCACCAGTTGGCGGGTGGCTCTACATCATTAACGGGGGACACCGACATTCATTAGACTTGTTTTTACGAAGAACGAGCTTAATGGAGCGAATGCCGATGTCCCCACTAGATTCTATCTTAGGGTTAAAAGAGTTA
>SCSG01000014.1 GCA_004322135.1 Burkholderiaceae bacterium
CTAAGTTGGCACATCACATTGTTTAGCGGCTATTTTCGGGTAGTTTATTGATTTTCCTGATTATTTTTCTTAGCAGGGGAGACGCAAGGCCTCCATATTGGGTGGAAACGGAGTCGCAATAAAAATATGATTGCGAATGGTTCGCATTTTTGATATCGTACAACCTTGCTGCTCCGGTGTCAGGTTCCTGGAGTGGCTTGAATGTGTTTTGTGCGGCATTGCCCGCAAGAATCGGCGGGTTGCCCAGGCTTTTTTCCATGCATCCCTAACGTATAAATGAACCTTCTGCTGTTGGATGCTTGTTGCTCTTGCGCCTTTACCCAAAGTCTCGCCCTGCACAAATCAGGGTTGTCGCCGCTGTTTGCGTGATAGGCGTTCACTTGGCTGTGCTCGGTGCCATTCTGAAGGCACCAGGCATAGCCACTCGCCCCGATATGGCGCTTCCCGAAGCGTTGCCGATTCAGTTCGTCGAGATTGCGCCAGACGTTGTTGACACGGCGCCCAACCCCGAACCCGCAGCTAAACCCGAGCCTGAGCCGAGCCCCCAGGAAGAGCCAGCACCCGTGCCTCCTGAGCCCGTGGTACAACCGCCCGATCCGCACGATATTACGCGCGAGCCGCCCAAGCCGAAGCTGAAGCCGAAGCCAAGACCCAAGCCAAGGCCAGAATTAAAGGCGGTGAGACCGGCGCCACAGATCAAGCCAGTTGAAGCGCCGTCCGTTGCGCCGACAGGAACAGCAACGGCCGTGGCGACGCCCAAGGCGCCAGCTCCAGACCGGAACGTCCCGCACCTTATCGGGCACGTCAATTATCTGGGGCAGCGGCCCATGCCGGAGTATCCGCGCCAGGCCCAGCGGCGCGGAGAGAAAGGTCGGGTTGTCGTTAGGGTGCTGATTTCGCCGCAAGGCACGGTTGCCAGCGTCAAGCTGCGCGTGTCGTCTGGTTACGGAATGTTGGACGAATCGGCGCTCAGGGCGGCGCGCCTCGCGCGGTTCAAACCCTATACGGTAAACGGCGTTGCTTACCCGGCGCTGGCCGATATCCCATTTGATTTCGTTCTATAGGAACTATTATGTTTGAGTTAGTGCATGGTTTGCTGCAGGTCGTGGCGCAAGTCGGCCAAGCGGCTGCTCCGGCCGCGGCGGGCGCGATGGGTGCTATGGCTTCTGGTACCGGGACCGCGGCCGGAGCAGTTCAGGACAGCGGGTTCACACACTTTGTGTCGCAAAGCGATCTGGTCGGCAAGAGCCTGTTTGCGATTCTTGTCCTGATGTCGCTCGTAAGCTGGTTTTTTATTTTTGTGAAGTCGTTCAACAATATGCGCGTGCACCGGCATTCGCGTCGCTTCCTGAGCTTGTTCTGGTCGGCGAGCTCGCTTGAGCAGGTTGAGAACGAGATCAACACTCACGGCGCCACGGAACCGTTCGCGCACGTGGCCAGCCACGCCATTCACGCCCGCAACCATCATGTGAAATACGGGGCGCTTAGGCTCGAGGAAAAGGGCTCGACAGGTGCTTTCGTCACGCGCATCATCCGCAAGGTTATCGACGAGGAAACGGCCAAGCTAGAGAATGGCCTGACAGTTTTGGCGTCCATAGGATCAACGGCTCCTTTTATTGGCTTGTTCGGCACAGTATGGGGGGTTTACCACGCCCTGGTTGGAATTGGGCTGACCGATGCGGTGAATATCAACCGTATTGCAAGCCCTGTGGGCGAAGCCCTGATCATGACGGGGTTGGGGCTGGCTGTAGCCATACCCGCTGTGCTGGCATATAACGCCTTCGTGCGCACCAACCGGGTGTATCTCGCCCAGCTTGATGCCTTTGCCCACGACTTGTTTACTTTTCTGTCCACAGGGCAGCAGGTTGTCGAATCGCGCGCCGAATCCCGCGCGCATCTGCGTGGCCTGTCGCTGGCCGCTTCCAGGAAGGGCTGATCATGGCTTTCGGAGGTTTCAACAGTAGTACGAGCGAAAACCACACGATGACCGAAATCAATATGGTGCCGCTTATTGACGTCATGTTGGTACTGCTGGTCATTTTCATTATTACGGCGCCCTTGCTTAGTCAATCGATCAAAATCAATGTGCCTCAGGCAAACGCAGCGCCAGTCGACCCCAAACCTTTGTCCATCGATCTGGCGGTCAACGATGCGGGACAGATATTTTTGAATGACCAGCCAGTTCTTCTGGATGACCTGCAGGCGAAGTTCAGGGTTGAAGCGGCGCACGACCCTCAGCCTGAATTACGCATTCGCGCCGATCTGAACACGCGTTATGAGGTCCTGGCTCACGTCATGAGCAGCGCAAAGGGTGCTGGGCTGAAGCGTCTGGGTTTCATCACGAGGCCGGATGAGGCTGCGCCGGCAGGAGCCGCTTCCATTCCGGCGAGGCATTGATCGGTGGCTCGGGGCCCTGTCCTCGGGCTGTAGCCGGGCTTGACGGGCGGTTGCGGTGAACCCCGAAGGGGGGCGTACAGGTCGCGTTTTGGTGTTCCACCAATCAGCTGCAAAAATAAGGCATTTGTCAGGTTTGTAACGAAGCGCCGTATAAATTGCTGCTCTTTGCTAAAAGGTGACTGGTTCGATATAGAATCACGGCATGCGAGTATTAGTTATAGAAGACGACGCGACGCTTGGCCATGCTTTGCAGGAGTTCCTGGTTGGGCAAGGGTACGCTGTGGATTGGCTGCAGGATAGCGAGCCTGTGCTGGGCGCTGTCACTGGCCAGGCGTACGACTTGCTGCTGCTTGACCTTAATCTGCCCAGCATGAGCGGACTGGATGTTTTGCGTCAGTTGCGCACCCAGGGACAGCAGGTTCCGGTGCTTATCCTCACCGCGCGTGATGGTGTCGAGGATCGTGTGGCCGGCCTCGATGCGGGGGCCGACGATTACGTCACCAAACCCTTTGAACTGGCCGAGCTGGCGGCGCGGGTGCGGGCTTTTGCACGGCGCCGTGCCGGTCAGGTGCAGCCGCTGCTTGAAGTCGGGCCGCTCGTGTTTGACAGCGTCGGGCGCGAAGTCCGCGTCAGTGGGCAGCGTTTGGCCCTGTCGGTGCGCGAATTATCCGTGCTTGAAATGCTTATGGGCCGGGCGGGGCGGGTCGTCACGAAGCGTCAGATCGTCAATTCACTTTCTGCGTGGGACGCCGATTTCAGCGAAAATGCCGTCGAAGTCTACGTGTACCGCCTGCGCAAACGGCTGGAGGGCACTGGCGCCAGCATACAGACAGTGCGCGGGTTTGGCTACCTGCTTGATGTTGATAGTGCCGCGTAGTGCTCTCGATGGCTGGGGGCGCCGTATGGGCGCCCTGAATAACTCAACGCCATTTGCCCATGACTCATGATTCAGCGCAATTCGCGCCTGGAAAACTGGCACCTCATGCAAGGCTGGCCGCGTTGTTGCAACCTGGTTCCCTTGCTCGCCATCTTATTCTGCGGCTTGTGCCGCCAGTGCTCGTCCTGATTGTCCTGGATCTGATCGTCACTTGGGTGGTAACAAGCCGCATCAAGCTTTCCGAATGGGTGCTGCATGATATTTTCTGGGTGCTGCTGCTTGGCCAGGTTCTGCTGGTTCTGCTCATCGCCGGGGTATTGATCGCTGGAGTGCGTTCCGGGCTTAAATCCATCAATCGTCTGTCGGATGAAATCAATCAGCGGTCCATCGATGATTTGCAGCCAGTGAGCGTCGCTGGTCTTACCACTGAAATCACGCCCGTGGTGACGCGCATCAACGACTTGTTAGTTCGGCTGAACGACTCCATGCTTGCACAACGGCGTTTTATCGGGCATGCGGCGCATCAGCTCCGAACCCCGCTTAGCGGTCTGAAGCTGGAATCCGAGTTGATGTTGGCGGGGGATTTGCCGGACAACGTGCGTGAGCGTGCCCAGCGCATCAAATCGGTAACCGACCGCATGATCAGGTTGGGCCAGCAGCTTCTTGTCCTGGCGCGTGCCGACTCGTCGGTTCGCCCTCAGGATAGTTTTCAGCGGCTTGATCTGGCCGAGTGGGCGCGCCTGAGCGCGGCCGAGTGGATTCCGGCAGCGCGCACTGGCAATATTGACCTTCAGCTATTGGCGCCGGAAGAGCACGTGTGGGTTGAGGCCGACCCGCTGCTTCTTGAGGAGATGCTCAGTAACCTTATCGACAATGCCTTGCGTTATGGGACCGGAGCCCAGCACATTCGCGTTCAGGTGGGTGCCACACCACCTTCACTGATGGTGGAAGATGACGGGCAGGGGATAGATGCGCAGGATCGGGACCGGGTGTTCGAGGCTTTTTATCGGTCGCCAAAAGCCATTGCCGGAGGGTCAGGGCTGGGCTTGGCCATCGTTCGTGAAATTGCGTTGGCTCATGGCGCGTGGTGGGGGTTGACGAGCTACCCCGAATTCCACGGCACTCGAATCAGCGTTGTTTTCCCGGGCCCACGCAAGGGCGCCGGGTTGACGCGACGTGAGAGGTAGGCTTAGACCGTGAGCGCGGAACCTAACAGCAGCGGGCCTGCGAGCTCACTTGGCAAGGCGGCTCTGATCGGTGCGCTTGGCGTGGTGTACGGTGACATAGGGACGAGCCCGCTATATACGCTGCGGGCATCGCTCACGGAATACCCGTCGCTGGGCCCGGCGCAGATTCTGGGTGTGCTTTCCCTGCTGTTCTGGCTGCTGATGCTGGTGGTTTCGCTGAAGTATGTCACGCTGGTCTTGCGCGCTGACAATCATGGCGAGGGCGGAACCCTGGCGTTGATGGAACTTGCGGCACGTGGCCGGTCGGGCCGCAAACGCATGGTGCTGGTGGTGCTGGGGCTTATTGGCGCGGGCCTTTTTTATGGTGACAGCATGATCACGCCAGCCATCTCGGTGCTTTCGGCCATCGAGGGCATAGACATCGTGTCGCACACCATGGACCCGTGGGTGGTGCCGGTGGCGGTGGTTATCATTGTTGCGCTGTTCATGGCCCAGTCGCATGGTACCAGCGTCATTGGCAAATTGTTCGGGCCCATTATGGCGCTGTGGTTTTTCTGCATTGGCGGATTAGGCGCCTGGCGCATTGTGCTCGAACCCCAAATCCTGCAGGCGCTTAATCCGATGTGGGCCGTGGAGTTCGTCCTGCATGGACCGTGGGTGGCCTTTCTGATGCTGGGTGCACTCGTGCTGGCCATGACGGGAGCTGAAACCCTGTATGCGGACATGGGGCATTTTGGCCGACCCGCCATACGGCGGGCCTGGTTCATAGTGGTTCTGCCTGGGCTGGTGCTTTGTTATTTTGGCCAGGGGGCCTTGTTGCTCGCTGACCCCACGGCGATACGCAATCCATTTTTCTTGTTGGCGCCCAGCTGGCTGTTGCTGCCTCTGGTTGGGTTGGCGACCATCGCCACGATTGTGGCTTCGCAGGCTGTTATCTCGGGTGCCTTTTCCGTGACGAGACAGGCGGTTCAGTTGGGGCTGTGGCCGCGCATGGACATTCAGCATACATCCGCCAAGGAAGAAGGGCAGATCTATATGCCGCGTGTCAACCAGCTGCTATGTGTGGCGGTTCTCGTGCTGGTCGTGGGGTTCGAGTCGTCCGAAAACCTGGCTCAGGCCTACGGTTTTGCGGTGACGGGCACGATGCTCATGACGTCTTTGCTGGCATTTTCGGTACTGCCGCGTAGAAGCACAGGGGTGCGCCGCGCCTTGTGGATGCTTCTGTTGAGCGTGTTCCTCGTGCTGGATATTCTGCTGTTTTCATCCAACACGCTGAAGATAGTGGATGGAGGCTGGCTCCCGCTGGTAGTGGGTGTGAGCATGTTTACGCTGATGCTTACCTGGAAACAGGGGCGAGACAAAATGCACACGACGTTGGCTGGCGACCAGCAGCCGCTGAAGGATTTCGTCGAAGCCATCGAGCAATACCCACCCGTTCGTGTCCCGGGGACGGCGGTATTCATGAGCATGATCGTTGATACGGTACCGCCAGCGCTTTTGCACAACTTGAAGCACAACAAAGTTTTGCACGAACAAGTTCTGTTCCTGAATGTGCAAAGCGCCGACAAGCCGTATGTTTCGTTCGACGAACGCTACAAGCTGGAGAGGTTGGGACGCAGCAGCTGGCAGGTGGTTGCCCAATGGGGATTCAAGCAGGAGCCCAACGTACCGCAATTGCTTGAACTGCTGGCGCAAGAGCACCCCGAAGTCAATCTGGATCCCATGCTGACCTCGTACTTCTTGTCCAGGCAAACGATTATCGTGGTTAGAAGGTTGCCCTTTCGCATGCGATGGCGGCGCAGCCTTTTTGCGTTCATGGCGCGCAATGCCAGCCGCAGTACGCGTTTCTACAAAATTCCGCCAAATCGTGTGGTGGAAATGGGTATGCAATTGGAGCTTTAGCACGTCGTTTGAGCGGCGATGGCGTGTTGGCCGCGGCTTCGATATTTTGTTGGCTGCCTGCGCCACCAAACAAAAGCGACCGCTTCAGGCGGCCGCGGGGGGTGCTGCGCTGGCGCTGTAACGGGCGGCAGCGCTTTCAGTACTCGGATGCTACATGGATTCGGAACGGGGCGTTGCGGGCACAACTTCTGGCTGGCCGGGTATTGTAATGGTGGTTTCACGCAGGATGCCGCCGCTATTCACACTACCTTGCACTTTGGCGTTTGGATCGCTCATGAGCGTCATGCAGTCTTGTCGTTGGTCACCGGGCAGGTTCGCGCAGCGATTGTCCGCGTTTTCCTGATAGCTGCCGGCCGGGGCGGAGATAAGCTGGCCATGTTTTGCCGCTTCAAATGCAGCGCCAGCTTCTTTTTCACAGGTTGCCTTGTTTTCCTGGCTCTGGCCGCTTTTGCAGGCAGCCATGTCACGCTGGTATTGCGTTTGAGCTTGGGTGATGCGGCTGGGCGCTGCGCCAGCGTTGGCGGCGAATGCGGGCACTGTTGCCGTACCCAGACAGAGGACGAACGCAACAGACAGCGAGTGGAAAAGCGCAGCATGCGGGTGATGCGTGATTGCATGATTCATAACCATCTCCTTGGTAACGTAGCAGTCTTGTGGACTGAAGGAATCGAAATTCAGTATAGAAGAATCCCTATGCGGTTACGTAACCAGATGTTGATGTGTGTCAATCGTCGGCAACGGGGCGCCGGGCATCTCGTCGCAACCCCGCCTGCATAAGCAGGACGGCTGTTACAGGTGATGCAATAATTAGCAAAAATGTAATGAGAATTTGGTGGATGACTATATGCCCCTCTATGGAAGAAGACACGAAAATTGAGGCGAGTAGTACGAGGCCGACACCCATTGTGTTGCCCAGCGTGGCGGCGTGCATGCGTGGGTAGAAGCGCTTGAAGCGTAACAGGCCGACAGAACTGGTCAGTGTCAGGATCCCACTTAGAATCAGTAAAAGCGCGGCGGGAAGACTTGCCCATAGTGGAAGCATTGTCATGGCTGTATTACCTCGCCTTTAAGCAGAAATTTGGCCAGGGCGGTCGATCCGGCAAAGCCGGCAAGGCCGATTAGCAGCGCGATGTCGAAGTAAGCGCTGCTGCTGAAGCGGATGCCCAGGACAAGCAATATGAGCAGGCCGTTGATGTACATGGCATCCAGCGCCAGCACGCGGTCCTGTGGGGTGGGGCCGCGAAGCAGTCGCAGTGCAGCGCAGCCCAGGGCCAGAACGAAGCAGCCCAGCGCGAAAAGGCTCGCCCAATGAAGGATGGCGGCGGTGTTCAATTTGGCACCTCATTCAACAGGATGACATGGCTTGGGAGTAAGGTTCGGGATGCAGGGGTCTTCATTCAAATATCTCCTTCAATGGGCGCTCGTAGCGTCGCTTGACAAGCTCTATCCATTCGTTCTCGTCCGTGAGATCCAGTACGTGCAGCGTCAGTATGCCGCTGTGTTGCGAGTAGCCCGCCCAGACTGTTCCCGGGGTGCAGGTGATGATGCAGGCCAGTGCGGCCAGTGCGTGCGGGTCGTGGATTTCCACAGGTATGCGGATGAAGCCCGATGTGTATGCCGACGGCCCGAGCCAAACGAGCCGGGCGACGGCAACGTTGGATCGGGTGACGTCGGCAATGACGTGGCCCAGCAACCGCAGAATGACGAAGGGGCGTTTGGGGGCCGAGCGCAGTGGCCGCAGCGCCATTGCCGCCCACGACAGCAGTAGCGCCAGCACCGCGCCTAGAATTACTTGGTTGCGCTCCACGGTGTCGTTGAGCAGCAGCCATGTGGCCAGCAGGATTGCTGGCAAGAGCAGCCAATACAGAGCGCGCTTCATGGCCTTGCCCCCGTCGGTGTCATGAGTGCGGGCTGCCGGTGCAGTACTGCCTCGATGTAGGACTGCGGATTGTCCAGCGCCAGCGCGGTGTTGTTCAGGTAATTGAGGATGGGGCCGGCCCAGATAGTCAGCCCCACGCAGCAAAGTATCAGGAATGCCACCGGCGCTGCCTCATTGATCTGCAGACGCGGAACGACGGAGTCCTCAGAGCTCCAGAACATGCGGATGCCGGCCCGGGTCAGCGCAATAATGCAGGCAAGGCCGGAGACCAGCACTGCGCCTACCAGAAGCCATGCCCCCAGTGAAGGGGTATCGATGCTGGATGTCTGCAAGGCCGCTGACAGCAATGAAAATTTTGCGACAAAGCCCGAGAGTGGCGGTAGCCCCGTAATGAGCAGCGCGCAGGCGATAAAGGCCATGCCGAGAAACGCCATGGCTGCGGGCAGGGAAACACCCACGACGTCATCCGAGCGGTCCGGCGAAAGCGGGTCGTCAAGGTCGAAGGCTTCCAGACTTATTGCGAGCACGTCGGCGCCGAAACTGCGCGTTCGCTCCACGAGTTCGACAAGCAGGTAGAAGGCACCCAGTGCCAGGACCGAGTTGATCAGATAAAAGAGCGCGGGACCAGTCAGGGTGACACCGGGCATGCCCAATGCCGTAAGCAGTGTTCCGGATGAAATGATGACGCAGTATCCGATCATGCGTTCGGTCTGTTGTGTGGCCAGTATGCCGATAGTGCCGAAAGCCAGGGTCGCCAGACCCAGCGGGAACATCCACTGGCCCCCGAACGCCGCTGGTGCTCCTGTGGGAAGCAGCAGCGAACCCAGGCGCAGCAGCACGTAGATGCCGACCTTGGTCATGATGGCGAAGCTTGCGGCTACGGGGGCACAGGCATGGCCGTATGCGTTGGGCAGCCAGAAGTTCAGCGGCCAGGCCGCTGCCTTGACGAGAAACGCAATGCCCAGAATGGCCGCCGTTGCTTCGAAAAGCCGTCGATCGGGCCCGGCCAAACTGCCGGCCCGAGTGGCCAGGTCGGCCATGTTCAGCGTGCCGGTAATACCGTAGATCAACGCAATGGCGATAAGAAGCAGAAACGATGCGACAAGATTGGTGGCGATGTAGTGCAGCCCCGACCTGACCCGCAGTTCGCCTGAACCGTGCAGCATCAGGCCGTAGGAAGCGACCAGGAGAATCTCAAAGAACACGAACAGGTTGAATAGATCGCCGGTCAGGAACGCGCCATTCAGCCCCATCAGCAGAAACTGGAAGAGTGGGTGAAAATGCACGCCTGCACGATCCCAGCGTGCGCTCGCGTACAACAGCGCGGCGATGCCCAACACGGCATTCAGGGTAAGCATGATGGCGGCTAACTGGTCCACCACTACGACGATGGCGAACGGCGCGGGCCAGTTGCCGAGCAGGTATACGGGTATACGTCCTGGCCACGAGGACGCTTGCGCGCCAGAGGTGATGAGCAGCAGGTCGACGGCAATGACCAGTTGCGCCAATGTAGAGACGTAGGACACGCCAAGTCGCAACCAGCGGTGCGTATCCTTGAGCAGCAGCAGACTGGCCCCGGCCAGTAGTGGGATGACAATGGGCAGGATTGGCAGGTGGCTTGACCAGTCGATCACAGATCCGCCTCTCTGCCGTCAACGTGGTCGTTGCCGCCAAGGCCGCGCGCGGCCAGAAGCACCACCAGAAACAGTGCGGTCGTGGCAAAGCCGATGACAATGGCAGTCAGGACGAGGGCTTGTGGTACCGGGTCGGCGTACAGGTTTGGGTCGGCGCCCTTGCTGGCTTGAATAATGGGTGCGGCGCCGATCGAGAGGCGCCCCATGCTGAAAATGAAAAGGTTGACGGCATACGAAAGCAGTGAAAGCCCCATGATGACCTGAAATGTGCGTGGACGCAGGATCAGCCAGATGCCGGATCCGGCAAGCACGCCAATGGCAAGGGCAAGGATGATTTCCATTATCGTGTTCCGTCGTGGGGAGAAAGTGTGGGCGGGGTGGCCACTTTGCGGTGGAATCGGCTGGACTGGTGCGCCAGCGCGACCAGCATGAGGATGGTGGCACCGACGACCAGCATATAGACGCCTATGTCCAGCAGCAGTACGCTGGGTAGTAGAACGTTTCCGATGATGGGAAGCGTGGCTTCAAGCGTAATTGCCGAGAGCAGAGGCAGGGCGCTCCACCATGCCGCGACCGCGGCAGCGCCCGCGGCCAGCAGGCCCAGGGCTATCCAGTACTGCGGGCCGACTTTTTGGCGCGACTCCACCCAGTTTATGCCGCCCACCATGTATTGCACGATGACGAACGTGGCCAGGATGAGGCCGCCAACGAAGCCGCCGCCCGGCAGGTCGTGCCCGCGCAGCAGGAAGTACAGCGAAGCCAGCGCGCCTATGGGCAGCAGGAACCGTGCCAATACGGCCGGCACAAGCATTGCGCCTTCAGGTAGTGGCGATTCAGGATGTGGCGGTTTGTGCCGTACGGCCGCCAGGCTGGCGTTTATTCCCAGTTGGCGGTGTGGCTCGTCAATGGGGATAGTTTCGGGAGGTGGCCGGAAACGGCGCAGCAGGGCGTAGACGGTGATTGCCACAACACCCAGAACAGTTATCTCGCCCAGGGTGTCAAAGCCGCGGAAGTCGACCAGGATGACGTTGACGATGTTGGCGCCGTTACCTTCAGAGAGGGAATGCTTGATGAAAAAATTCGAAATGCCGTCAGGTTTTGGCCGTACAAGCACCGCATAAGCCAAAGCGGCCAGGCCGGCGCCTCCGGCAATGGCCACCACGACATCGCGCGAACGGCGAATTAATGTCGGTGGGGTCACGCCCGCGTCATCGCGTTTGACGCGTGGCGGCAACCAGCGCAGCCCCAGTAGAATCAGTACCGTCGTCACGGTTTCAACGGCCAATTGGGTCAGGGCAAGGTCGGGGGCGGACAGCCATGCGAATGTAATGGCCGTTGTCAGGCCTGCGCCGCCTGCCATTATCAGTGAGGAAAGACGATGGTACTTGGCTTGCAGTGCCGTGCCAATTGCGCAGGCACCACCCACCAGCCACAGGATGATAAAAGACGGGTCTAGCGGTGTTGCTGGCCCGGCCCATACCCATTTTCCCTGAAGTAGCGGTGTCAGGGCCGCGCCCAGTGTGATGAGGATGACGAGGAGCAGTTGGCGCTGCAGGCGTGGTGAATACACTTTCTGCAGCAGCCAGCCGAAGACTGAGTCCATGCCTTCAAGCAAGCCTTCGAAGCTGCGGCGTCCGTCGAAACTGTGGATGAATGGCGTTTTATCCGGATGCATGTGGCGACGCGCCAGCAGCACATAGTACAGTGCTATGCCGCCGACCAGAGCGATGATGCTCATCGCCAGTGGACGGTTGAAGCCATGCCAGATTTTCAGGTCGTACTGGGGCGCGTTGGTGCCGAGGATTGACAGCGTGGCAATGTTCAGCAGCGGCCCTAGTGTGGTGCGCGGGAAGATGCCCACGATCAGGCAGGCAAGTGCAAGCAGACCGCTGGGGACCAGCATCCAGAAGGCGGGTTCGTGTGCGGCGCGCGGCAGATCGGTAGCTGGGGGGCCGAAGAAGACCTGGTTGATAAAGCGTAGCGAGTAGGCAACGCTGAAGATCCCCGCAATGATTGCCGCGATCGGCAGCACGTACTCGGTATAGAAATTGCCGTCGATGAATACCGTTTCGGCAAAGAACATCTCCTTGGAGAGGAAACCGTTCAGCAGCGGTACGCCCGCCATTGCGGCGGCAGCCACAACGGCCAGAGTGGCTGTCACCGGCATGAGCCTGGCAAGCCCCGAGAGCCGCCGCATGTCACGCGTGCCGGTTTCGTGGTCGACGATTCCGGCGGCCATGAATAGTGAGGCCTTGAAGGTGGCGTGGTTGATCATATGGAAGATGGCGGCTACCAGTCCCAGAGCACTGTTCATTCCTATGAGCAGTGTAATCAGACCGAGATGGCTGATCGTCGAGTACGCCAGCACGCCTTTCATGTCGCGCTGGAACATGGCCGCGTAGCCACCCAGCAGGAGTGAGCACGTGCCAAGCCCACCGATGATCCAGAACCATTCACTGGTGCCTGCGAGTACTGGCCAGAAGCGGGCCAGGAGAAATACGCCTGCCATGACCATGGTCGCCGAGTGCAAATATGCCGAGACTGGTGTCGGCGCAGCCATGGCGTTGGGCAGCCAGATATGGAACGGGAACTGAGCGCTTTTGGTCAGCGCGGCCAGCGCGATGAGGACGAGTATGACGGGGTACCAAGGGTGGTGAAGCACGAGGTCGCCCGAGGCCAGCACAATGTCGAGGTCGTAGCTGCCGACGATGTGCCCCAGCATCAGTACGCCGGCCAGCAGGCATAGGCCCCCTGCGCTGGTGATGAGGAACGCCATGCGTGCGCCGCGCCGTGAGTCGAGACGGTGGTGCCAGTAGGCAATGAGCATGAGGGATGAGAGGCTTGTCAGCTCCCAGAACATGACCAGTTGCAGGAGGCTCCCAGACAGCACGATTCCCAGCATTGAACCCATGAACAACGAAAGGAAAGCGAAGAATCGGCGTGCTGGGTCTTGCGGCGACAGGTAATAGTGCGCATACGGGACGATCAATGCGCCCATCAGCGTGATGAGCAGCGTGAAAAGCCAGGCATAGCCGTCCAGCCGCAATACGAAATTGATTTCAAGGGCGGCGGGAATCCATGGCCACGTGATTTCGACAACGCCGCCATGGGCAACGGCCGGATAGAGTGCGATGACTGCCGCCGCGCTGCCCAACGCAACGATTTCCGCGAGCCAGGCTTCGAGGTTGCGCGCATCGCTCGGCAACAGGGCAGCGATCAGGCTGCCCGCGAAGGGCAATGCGAGAATGAGAATGAGCAACATCTAAGCCTTGATGACAATAGGGAGACTTTGCTTCTAATAATACGGTATTTTGCAGATTTTTCAGTGTTAAACCCGCAAAAACAATGTGAGTTGGCGCAGGCCGCGCATCTATTGTCATTTAATGCGCAAACGTTGCTGGTTCTTTGGGATTGTTCCGTAATGCGTGGATGCCGTTATCGTTTTTTTGATGCTTTCAATCGGGCTTGCGATACCTGTGTCAACGTCCGCATTGCCTGTGGCGATTTTGTGGCGTTAGTGTCTTGATGCGCAGCAGTATGTACAGGCTTACGCCTGATCCCATCAGTGCCAGTGCAATCCTGACCCAGTCGATCTGAATAAGATAGATCGAATACGACAGCGACGCCCAGAGCAGGACAAGGGCCACGAGCTTGGCAGAGCGCGGCATGCCCGCGCGGCTTTCCATTGCGGCGATATATGGACCCAGCAGGCGGTTGTGGGTCAGCCAGCGGTGCAGGCGCGCTGAGCCGCGTAGGTAGCAGGCCGATGCCAGTAACAGGAATGGCGTCGTTGGCAGCAACGGCAGGAACACGCCGGCAATGGCAAGCACGACCGCAATCGTGCCGATAATAATGAATAGCGTTTTCATGGGCAAAGTGGTAATCGAGCTGGGGTGGCGTGGCCAACGGCGATGCTCTCGTGTCGGGTGCGATGCCGCCCTGGCGCCACTTCATCAGCATCTGCCGTTATTGTCGCCCAATACACAGCGGATGTCTTTGCCTGGCCTACGCAGCCTCCCCAACGAAAACTCGTAGTTGGTGCGGGCTAACGAGTAGGCTTTCGCCTACCTTGAAGCCCATTTCCCGGAACTGCTTGTTCGGAATTACCGCTACGACGATTTCGTGGTTGTCTTCACGCACGAGTTCCAACTGGGCCAGCGGGCCAATGGCATGGGTATGGCGCAGTTGCGCCACGATGCCGCTTTCGCCCGGCCGGTAGCGCTGTACATCCAGATCGTGAGGCCGTACGTAGCCGACACCCTGCACGTTGTCGGCCTGAGCGTGATCGGGGATGTTGAACGACGCAGATCCCGCTTCCAGCACACCGTTGTGTATGCGGCCACGGAACAGGTTGACGTTGCCGAGGAAGCTATAGACGAAGGGCGACGCCGGGTGGTTGTAAACGTCCGCAGGTGTGCCGATCTGCTCGATGTTTCCCTTGTTCATGACGACGACCTGATCGGCCACTTCCAGGGCTTCTTCCTGGTCGTGCGTGACAAAAATGCTGGTGATGTCCAGGTCGTCGTGCAGCCTGCGCAACCAGCGGCGCAGGTCTTTTCTGACTTTCGCGTCCAGCGCGCCGAAGGGTTCATCCAGCAACAGCACGCGTGGTTCGACGGCCAGCGCGCGGGCCAACGCGATCCGCTGGCGTTGGCCGCCCGACAAGCTGGACGGATAGTGATTGGCGAGCCAGCCCAACTGAACCAGATTCAGTAGCTGTGTGACACGTTCATGGATGGCCCGTTCGGGAGGCCGCTGGCCGCGTGGTTTGACGCGCAGGCCGAACGCGATGTTTTCGAAGACTGTCATGTGCTTGAACAACACGTAGTGCTGGAATACGAAACCCACATGGCGTTCGCGTACGCGGCGTGATGAGGCGTCTTCACCGTCCAGCAGTACCATGCCGCTGTCGGCGTGCTCCAGTCCGGCAATAATGCGCAGCAGCGTGGTCTTGCCGCATCCGCTGGGGCCGAGCAGGGCGGTCAGGCCACCGTCGGGGAAGTTGAGCGAGACGTCATTAACGGCGGCGAAATCATCGAAGCGCTTGCTGATGTGGCGAATTTCAATACTCATTTGTTCTCTCCGGTGGAACGGATTCGGGCTCTTTGTTGCGGGTGCGCCATGCGACGAAGGATTTGGCAGCCAGCGTGGCCAGTGCAAGCAGCGCCAGCAGCGACGCAACGGCAAAGGCTGCCGAGAAGTTGTATTCGTTGTAAAGAATTTCGACATGCAGCGGCATGGTGTTGGTCTCGCCGCGAATGTGGCCCGACACTACTGATACGGCGCCGAATTCGCCCATGGCGCGCGCGTTGCACAGGATGACGCCATACAGGAGCCCCCACTTGATGTTGGGTAGCGTGACTTTGCGAAATGCCTGCCAGCCTGTGGCGCCCAGTACCAGGGCGGCTTCTTCTTCCTCGATGCCTTGGGACTGCATGAGCGGAATCAGCTCGCGTGCCACGAACGGAAACGTGACAAATATGGTGGCCAGGACAATGCCGGGCACGGCGAACAGGATTCGGATGTTGTGGTCGTTGAGCCATTCCCCCATCCAGCCTTGCGCCCCAAAAATGAGTACGTAGATCAGTCCAGAGATAACCGGCGATACGGAAAACGGCAGGTCAATCAATGTCAAAAGAAGATTTTTACCGCGGAATTCGAACTTTGAGATGGCCCACGCCGCCGCCACGCCGAACACCAGATTCAGCGGCACGGCGATGGCCGCTGTGAGTAGCGTCAGGCGAATGGCGGAAAGCGCGTCAGGCTCCACGACGGCAGAGAAATAGACGCTCCAGCCTTTGCGAAGGGCTTCCGCGAACACGGTAAGGAGTGGCATGAGCAGGAACAGAGCCACGAAGGCGAGTGCGATGCCGATGAGAAGACCCTTGACCCAGGCCGGATCAGTCGTGGCTGAGGGCGTTCGGGCAGAGCGGCCGACGCGGACGGGCAGCGTAAGAGTTGTTGTGTCGTTCATGCTCGGGCTCGTAGGCGCTCGCCGCGTCTGCGCGAGCGCGCCTGCAACAGGTTGATGGTAAGCAGCATGATGAACGAAATGAGCAGCATGACCATGGCGATCGCCGTGGCACCGGCGTAGTCGAATTGCTCAAGCCTGGTGACGATAAGCAGCGGTGTAATTTCGGAGACCATTGGCATGTTGCCCGCAATGAAGATGACAGATCCGTATTCGCCTGAAGCGCGCGCGAACGCCAGAGCGAACCCGGTAACGAGTGAGGGGGCGATGGCCGGAAATATGACGTGGATGAGCGTTTGCAGGCGGTTCGCGCCCAGGCTGGCGGCGACTTCTTCGTATTCGGCTTCGAACTCTTCCAGTACCGGCTGCACGGTCCGCACGACGAAAGGCAGACCGATGAAGGTTAGTGCCACTACGACACCGAGTGGCGTGAACGCAACCTTGATACCCATTTTTTCAAGGCCACCGCCGATCCAGCCGTTGGGAGCGTACAGTGTCGTCAGTGCGATGCCGGCCACGGCTGTAGGCAAGGAAAACGGCAGGTCGACTAACGCGTCGATGAGTTTCCTGCCGGGAAATTTGTAGCGGACCAGCGTCCAGGCCACGATACTGCCAAAGACAGCGTTGGCCGCCGCGGCAACCAGCGACGCGCCGAAGCTTAACCGGTACGACGCCATGACACGTGGTGAAGTGGTAGCCTGAATGAGTTCGTGCCAGCTTAGCGAAAATGTCTTCAGAAAAATGGCCGACAATGGGATCAGGACGATGAGGCTTAGATAGAGGATCGTAAAGCCCAGAGTGATGTTGAAGCCTGGCATCACCCGAGATGGCCGGTTTCTGTGTATCGGTAATGTTGCTGCAGTCATGAAGATTCGGGATCAATGAAGGGGAGTACGCGGTACTAAGCATGGTTGCATCTTGCTGCAATAAAACGAACGAATTTTTATCTATGTCGATAGATGCGAATCAAATAAAGCTGACCCCTCCCCGGGATGCCTGCCATTTGCCACCAGCTACACGTCGTCCGCCACCTGCCGCATGTCACTCGCCACTTGCCGGATATGGAGCCTCGGTGCGCGCATGGGTTTTGCGCGATGAAGGTGGCCGACCGCGCTTACCGGCTTCCAGGCGCGTAGATCTGGTCGAAGACACCGCCGTCGCCGAAGAATTCCTTCTGTGCTTTGTCCCACGAGCCGGTCACGTCTTCAATCGTGAATAAATTGATTTTAGGAAATTGCTTTGCGTATTTCCTGGCGGCTTTTTCCGATGTCGGGCGGTAGTAATTTCTGCCGGCAATATCCTGACCGGCATCGCTGTACAGATAGTTCAGATAGGCTTGTGCGACCTTGCGTGTTCCATGCCTGTCAACGTTCTTGTCAACCAGCGCCACGGGCGGCTCGGCCAGGATGCTGACCGAGGGCACGACGATTTCAACTTTATCCGCGCCCAGCTCCTTGATTGCCAGAAAGGCCTCGTTTTCCCACGTGAGCAGGACGTCACCAATGCCGCGTTCTACAAATGTTGTGGTCGAGCCACGCGTGCCTGAATCCAGGACGGGAACATGGCTGTATATCTGGCCAACGAATTTCCTCGCGCTTTCGGCCGTTCCGCCCGGAAGCCGAAGCGCGTAGCCCCATGCCGCCAGAAAGTTCCAGCGGGCGCCTCCCGAAGTCTTGGGGTTGGGTGTGATGACCTGTATGTCCGGCCTGACCAGGTCGCCCCAGTCCTTGATGCCTTTGGGGTTTCCCTTGCGCACGAGAAATACAATGGTCGACGTATAGGGCGAGCTGTGGTGGGCCAGACGTTGCTGCCAGTTTTTGGCCATGAGCCCACGCTGTGCAATGGCGTCGATGTCGGAGGCCAGTGCCAACGTTACGACGTCGGCCGGAATGCCGTCGATGACGGTGCGCGCCTGCTTGCCCGACCCACCGTGAGATTGCCTGATGACCACGTCGTCGCCCGTTTTGACTTTCCATTCTTTGGCAAAGGCCTTGTCATATTCCTGGTACAGCTCGCGAGTGGGATCGTATGAAACGTTCAAAAGCTGAATCTGCGCCGCATGAACGGCGGGTGCGGCGGCAAACGCCAGCGTCAAAGCGGACAATACGATTTTTCTTGACAACATGAGTGTTACCTTGAGGGCAGTGGGGATTGCAGCCGAAAGCTTCTGGGTGGTTAGCTTAACGGGCACAGGCTTTAAGATGAACGAATCGTTTTGTAGTAGCTAAGTCGTTTTTTTTATAAAGGAGGACGGTTCTCACAACCACGGATACGAATTTTCGCGGTCGTTGAATTCCCGCACCTTTCGGCTCCCGCACCTCTCAGCATGTGGGAAAATAACGTAGTCCTTCTCTCATTAGGTCGTTTCCCATGAAACTCCTGGCTTTTTTCGCCTGCGCTGCAGCCATTGTGTTCAGCGCCGCAAGTGCTGCCGCGCCTTTGCTCACTCCCGCCGAGCTCAATGCTCTGAAGGCCGATCCGGCAGTGCGCGTCGTCGACATTCGATCCGGGCAAGAGTATGGGGCCGACCACATCCCGGGGGCCGTGTCAGCGCCATACGGACGGTGGCGTGGACCGGCCACCAATCCGGGCGAGGTTCCGTCCATTGCGGCGCTGACTGCGCTGGTGCGCAGCCTTGGGCTTGGCCAAACCAGCCATGCCGTGGTCGTGTCATCGGGTGCCGACGCGACTGATTTCGGTGCATCGGCACGTGTCTATTGGACTTTGAAGTATCTGGGGCTGAACAATCTTTCCATACTGAACGGCGGCGTCAAGGCCTGGGCCGATGCGGGTTTGCCGCAGGACAGTACCGCTGTGCAGGTCGCGGCCAGCAGCTATCGGCCGGTTCTGAATACCGCCGTGCTGGCGGCACAGGATCAGGTACTTGCGCAAATCGGCAATCCTCATGCCCGGCTCATCGACGCACGCCCGTTGGACTTTTTTGAGGGTAAGGTAAAAGTGCCGGCTGCCCGAAGAGCTGGCACCATCCGCACTGCCATCAGCTTGTCGTATGACCGCTGGTTCGTGCCAGGCACTTCACTTTTCGTGTCCATCGATCAGGCCCGCAAGATCGCGGCGCGTGATCTTCCCAAGCCGTCGAATGAGACCATTGCGTTCTGCAATACCGGTCACTGGTCGGCCATTGACTGGTTTGCCCTGTCTGAAGTTCTCGGAGAGAAAAATATAAAGCTCTACCCGGCCTCTATCGTCGGGTGGACTCAGGCGCCCGAGGCCCTGCCTATGGATAATGTTCCAGGCCATGCCAATCAGATTCCGGGCAGCATTAAGAAGCTGATCGGCAAGGTTTCCTGAATTCGATGAGGCATTCGGGGCGGGCAGGCTAGCCCGTGGAGCGCATTTCCATCACTTTTCTTTATGGTTGTCCGTACTGTCTGGTTCATTCTCGCGGATCGGGCATCGTCGCGCGGACCTCTCACGTCGCAGCTTGATGCAAATAAGCTACGTTTATCGCATAAAAAGCGTTTGTTCGCGCGATCTTGGTGATAATATAGCCGTGTGATACATTTTGTATCTTTGGTTCGATGTGCTTTCACACCAGTGATTATGAGTGAAAAAAATGCGTATATCTCTTAGCCGCGGCTTGGATAGCGGGCCTGGTGAGTTGGATGTAGAACTGTTTGAATATTCGCTGGATTGGCTGCTTGAGGCACATCGGCGTTATGGCGAGCCCGTGTTCTCGCTGATCTGTCTGCGCCTGTCCAATATGCCGCAGGTTGCAGCGGCGCTGGGCGAAGCACAGGGGCAGGCGTTGGTCGACTCATTGCTCGTGCGCTTTGTTGACTCGGTACGCGCTGCCGACAGGTGCACCCAAACGGGAGACGACACCCTTTGGCTGCTACTGCCTTATACGGACGGCGAGGCACGCATGAAAGTGGAGCAACGCTTGCGCCGTCTGTCCGATCTATTCGAAGACCAGTCGCCGGCAATTGGCCTGCAGGTGGGCGGCGTCACGGCGCCGATGGATTTGCGCATGCATGAGGATGCGGGCATTCTGATGGAGCGTGTGGCCTCCAGGCTGAGCTGACTCGTCGCCAGGCCGTGCTGGTTCAATTGCAGGCCTGGGCCTGTGGCTAGCGGGGCATGAAACGCGTCAGACCTTGCTCAAGTCGTAGATCAGGGTTTCCAGTCGGGTCAGACCGCGTTGTGCAAAGCGTGGTTCTTTACTTAGAATGTCGCGCCGGCTGATGAGCCTTGCTGTCGAGTGCCGCTCGAATAGTGCCTGCACCTCGGCGTCGCCCACGGCAAACGGTGGTCCGTCCATAAGCTCCTGGGAGTAATCCAGCGTCAACAGCAGGCCACGGTATCCACGTGGCAGCTGCATATAAACATGCTGCACGTAGCGTGCGCGCATGTCGGGTGGCAGTGCCACCAGTGCCGCGCGGTCGTAGACGCCTGTGCATTGCGCCAGCGTCGCGGTATTTAACGTCAGGATGTCGGCGCAGAGGATTTCGATGCGGCCTGCAACGTGACGGCGCCCCTCGGGTGAGTCGTGTGCGGTGGATTGCAGGTTGTTTTCGGTAAAGAAAGCGTTGATCGCCAGCGGCGACAGCTCCACGCCCAGGACACGAAAGCCTTGCTGCGCAAGCCACAGCATGTCCAGCGATTTTCCGCAAAGTGGAACGAGGACTTGACTGTCCTTTGGCAATGACAGCTGCGGCCAGTATTTTTGCAGCAAGGGCATGACAGTGCTTTGATGAAACCCTGTCTGCCCTTTTTGCCATCGTTCGAGCCAGAAGTTGGCGTCCACTGCAACACCTCCAGTAGCGGGTTACTGCTTATTGGTCACCCCCTATTGTAGGCATTTTGGTTTCCGGTGGCGCACCGCCAAACGCCAGTGTCTGGCGGACGGGAAACGCGCGTTTGGCAGGTTAATTGTGCAGGATGATTTGCGCGATGAGGCCCGTGGCAATTGCGGCGAGGACGAAGTCATTGCCGGTCTGTACCCAGTAATAGCCCCGCGGCGGTGGGCTCAGGCGACGGGCGCGCCAGTCATTGACGATGTAGCGGCGACTCCGATAGTGTGCCGGGAGCCGGCCCCCCTTGTAGAAGTTGTGCCGTGGTCCCGCGCCGCGCCAGCGTGCCTTGGGATGAGCATGATGGTCTGGTCCACCACGGTGGATATTGTGCGTGGGAGCATGATGCCTGTCGTAGTCGCGCCCTTGTTGCGCCAGCACCGGGGATCCTGCCAGCGCTACGAGCGCAGCAAAAATGGCTGGGCCAAGTATTTTTCGGTTCATGTGTAAAGCTCCTTCTCGAGTTTGTCGAAGTCACTTGCCGGAGTGGCCGACAGTGCCGGGGCGCCAGTGTGCCCGGGAGAAGCTTGGGGTGCGCCCGGACAGCGCTGGCTCGCTGACACAGATGCATTGGAGCATTGAAATAACTACAGAGCGGTTGCAGTTTTGGCGCGGAAGTTACGGTGCGTTTCGCATGCTGCTCGTGCGCGGCAGCCACTTCCAGAATACGGCGGCAGCGGCAAAGCCAACCCCGCCGATGACAACGATGCCCGCGCCAAGCGATATGGTTGCAGCGGTGGCCGACATCAGGACAGGCCCGCCGCACGTGCCCACGTCCGTGATAAAGCGCCAGATACCCAGAAATTGGGTTCGGCCTGCCGACGGCGACGCGTCGGCGCCGATCGTCATGTTGATGCCCGATCCCACTCCGTTGCCGAAGCCCATCAGCATGGTGACGGCCGTGAACCAGCCCAGCGTGGTGGTTAACGGCATCAGAATGAAAGACAGGCCCATGATCAGCATGCTGGGTATCGCTACCCAGTGACGGCCGTGCCTGTCCATAATGTGGCCAGCCGGGTAGAAGAGCAGCATGTCGATGGAGCCCATGAGGCCGTAGACCAGGGCGGTTGTCGTGGCGTCGAGCCCGATGTGGGCGGCCCAGAGCGGAATGACGATCTGACGGCAGGCACGCATGGCGGAAACCAGCAGGCAGCCACCTCCCAGTGTCAGTAGCGACATTTTGTGGGTGCGCACGATATCGCCAACTTTTGGCGACGGGTGCGGCAGGGTTGTACTGCCCGTTGGTGTTCTGGCCTCCAGATCGGGCAGGATATTGGATAGCACACCTGCCGCAGCGACAGCGATGATCGCCGTCCAATACGCGCCGGGTATGCCCATGAATTGCATCAGCCCCGCGGCAATGAATGGGCCAATGAACAGCCCCACGCGCATGACGCCGCCTAGTGTGGAAAGTGCACGTGCCCGCATCGAAATCGGGATAGCCTCAGTAAGGTAGGTTTGCCTTGCCAGCAAGAATACCGATTGCGCCATGCCTATCATGAGTACGCCGACTGCCAGCATCCAAACGGTGTGTGCAAACACGCACAGCAGCAGTGCCAGGACGCTGAACGCCGCCGCGCTCACCATGCATCGCCGCTCGCCATAGATGGCAGTCAGAATGGATGCCGGGATGTTGCTGATGAGCGATCCCACGCCAATCAGCGCGAGAATGATCCCCGAGATTGCGATGGATGCACCCAGTGCGCGTGCGCTCAAGGCAATGATTGGATAGATGGCGCCTTCGCATACGCCAAAAAGCAATGAAGGCCCGAACGCGGCCAGAGCTATTTTTCTTAGGTTGAACGAGTTGTTGCTAGGCGGCACGTGTTGTGATTTGCGTGTAGTAATTTGCGTGTAGTAAGTTCACATTTTGGCATTTACACCTTGGCTTGTCGATTCGGCCAGCCTGCGTTGCGTGATGCGTGGCGAGGTATTGGTTGTACACTCAAGCCGTTGTTTTGGGTTTCGCAGATAAAGGAACTATAGCCATGCCGTCGTTTGATGTGGTTTCTGAAGTCGATAAGCACGAGCTGACCAATGCCGTTGATCAGGCGAATCGCGAACTGGCCACCCGCTTTGATTTCAAAGGGGTCAACGCCAAGTTCGAGCTGGAGGAATTTGTCGTGACGCTGTCCGCGGCCAGCGCATTCCAGCTCAAGCAGATGCTGGACATCCTGCGTGGCCGCATGGCGGCGCGAGGTATTGACATACGCTGCCTGGACGTGGCTGAACCGAATGAAAATCTGGGTGGTGCCAGGCAGAAGGTTACGGTGAAGCAGGGTATAGAGCAGGCCGTTTCCAAGAAACTGATCGCGTCATTGAAAAATGCGAAGCTTAAGGTCGAGTCGCAAATCAATGGCCAAAAAGTACGGGTCAGCGGCAAGAAGCGCGACGACCTGCAGGCGGCCATCGCACTGTTGCGCAAATCCGACGTGGATCTTCCGCTGCAGTTCGAGAATTTTCGCGATTGAGTAGACGTCGTGCTATTTTCCAGGACCGTGCGCCTGGGCGACTGCCGTGGCAATAGCTTCAGGGGTTTGCGCGTAGTGGTGGAATTCCATCGTGTAAGTGGCGCGTCCCTGGGTCAGAGACCTTAGCGTGGTCGAGTAGCCAAACATTTCGACCAGCGGCACCTCGGCGCGAATGGATTTACCCATGCCGCCGGCCAGATCTTCCATGCCCTGGATGGTTCCGCGCCGTGCCGACAGGTCGCCCATGACGTCGCCCATTTTTTCTTCGGGCGTTTCTACTTCGACCGCCATAATGGGTTCCAGAAGCACGGGGGCCGCTTTTCGGCAGCCTTCTTTGAAAGCGATTGCCGCCGCCATGCGGTACGCGTGTTCGCTGGAGTCCACGTCGTGGGACGACCCGAACACCAGAGTCACTTTTACATCGACCATGGGGTAGCCCGCCAACACGCCACTGTTGAGGCATTCAAGCACGCCTTTTTCCACAGCCGGAATGAATTCGCGCGGAATGACGCCGCCCTTGATCGCGTCGACAAATTCAAATCCCTTGCCGGCAGGCTGTGGCTCGATTTTGAGCACGACGTGGCCGTACTGGCCGTGCCCGCCTGTTTGCTTGATGAATTTGCCTTCAGATGATTCGCAAACCTTGCGTATGGTTTCGCGAAATGCCACCTGTGGTTTGCCTACTGTGGCGTCCACGCCGAACTCGCGCCGCATGCGCTCGATAAGGACTTCCAGGTGCAGTTCGCCCATTCCGGAAATGATGGTCTGGCCCGAGTCCGGATCGGTGTCGACGCGAAAAGAGGGGTCTTCTTCTGCGAGCCGGTGTAGCGCCGCGCCCATTTTTTCTTGGTCAGCCTGAGTTTTGGGCTCGACTGCCTCGGAAATGACGGGGTCGGGGAAGACCATGCGCTCGAGCGTGATGGGGTGGCTGGGGTCGGACAGGGTGTCGCCCGTAGTGACATCTTTGAGGCCGACTGCCGCCGCAATGTCGCCAGTGCGAACCTCGTCGATTTCCAGCCGATGGTTGGCATGCATCTGCAGCAGTCGACCTATCCGTTCCTTTTTATTCTTGGCGGAAGTCAGGACCGTGCTGCCCGAAGCCATGACGCCCGAGTACACCCGAAAGAAGGTCAGGTGTCCGACAAATGGGTCAGTCATGATCTTGAATGCAAGGGCGCTGAAGTGCGCGCTGTCGCTGGCTTCACGTACTATTTCGTGCTCGTCTGCATCCATGCCTTTTACGGCCGGGATGTCGATGGGTGAGGGCAGGAAGTCGATGATGGCGTCCAGCAGTGCCTGAACCCCGCGATTCTTGAAGGCGCTGCCGCACAGTGCAGGCACGATTTCGCCCGCAAGGGTACGCTGGCGCAGGCCGGCCTTGATCTGGCCTTCGGTCAGTTCCTTGCCATCGAGGTAAAGTTGCAGAAGTTCATCGTTGGCTTCTGCGGCCTCTTCCAGCATGTTGGCGCGCCAGGTGCGGGCGCTATCGACCAGGGCGGGCGGAATGTCGGTGTATTCGAAATGCACCCCCTGGCTTGCATCATCCCAGAGAATGGCCTTCATCTTGATGAGATCGATTACACCGTGAAAGGTATCTTCGGCGCCCACGGGGAGCTGCACCGGGACCGGGCTACCTTTGAGGCGATCGCGTATCTGTTTGACCACGCGCAGGAAGTCGGCACCCACCCGGTCCATTTTGTTGACAAAGGCCAGGCGCGGAACGTGATACTTATTGGCCTGGCGCCATACGGTTTCGGATTGCGGTTGCACCCCTGCGACAGAGTCGTACACCATGCAGGCACCGTCCAGCACGCGCATGGAACGTTCGACCTCGATCGTGAAATCGACGTGCCCCGGGGTGTCTATGATGTTGATGCGGTGTTCTTCGTAGTTGCTTCCCATGCCTTTCCAGAAACAGGTGGTGGCGGCCGAGGTAATGGTGATGCCGCGTTCCTGTTCCTGGTCCATCCAGTCCATGGTGGCCATGCCTTCGTGCACCTCACCCAGCTTGTGATTGATGCCTGTGTAGAAGAGGATGCGTTCAGTAACGGTGGTCTTGCCCGCGTCAATATGCGCGCTTATGCCGATATTTCGGTACCGTTCAAGAGGTGTTTTTCGTGCCACAGTAATTTCTCCGAAGGCAGAGAATTGAGGCCCGCAATGCAGGCCCCCAAAGGTGATATAAGTCTACACCACGCACCCACCACACACTACGATTTAAGCCGGTACCCCGTCTTGAACATCCAGGCGACGATGGCTATGCAGACAAGGAGGAATATCAGGGTCATGATGGCACTGACTGCTATGTTGACGTCGGCGACGCCATAGAAGCTCCACCGGAATGCGCTGATGAGATAGACGACGGGGTTCAGAAGCGTCACCTTTTGCCAGAATGGAGGCAGCATGTCGATCGAGTAGAAGCTGCCGCCCAGAAAGGTAAGAGGCGTGACGATAAGCAGTGGCACGAGCTGCAGTTTCTCGAAGCCGTCGGCCCAAATGCCGATAATGAAGCCGAACAGGCTGAATGTGACCGCGGTGAGGACGAGGAAAAGCAGCATCCAGATGGGATGATCAATGCGCATGGGCACGAAGAACGTGGCCGTGCCCAGGATGATGAGCCCCAGAATGATCGACTTGGTCGCCGCCGCACCGACATAGCTGGTGAGGATTTCCATATAGGAAACTGGCGCAGAAAGCACTTCGTAGATGGTTCCGGCAAAGCGCGGAAAATAAATGCCGAATGACGCGACCGAAATGCTGTGGGTAAGCAGGGACAGCATGATCAGGCCCGGTACGATAAATGCACCATAACTCACGCCGCCCACTTCGGTGATGCGGTGGCCGATGGCTGCGCCGAACACCACAAAATACAGTGAGGTGGAAATGACAGGGGCAATCAGGCTTTGCATCACTGTGCGCCAGGCGCGGGCCATTTCGAACAGGTAGATTGCACGGATGGCTTGCACGTTCATGGCGTCTCCCGGACCAGATCGACGAAGATGTCTTCAAGCGAGCTTTGCACAGTGCGCAGGTCGCGGAAACGAATGCCGCCATTGCGCAGGTCAGCAAGCATGGTGGTGATGTCCGTTTGCTCCTGTTGCGTGTCGTACGTGTAGATAAGCTCCTTTTTGTCGCTGGATAGCGCCAGCTTGTAGTTGTTCAGTTGGTCGGGGATGTGCGCCAGGGGTTCGGGCAACTGAAGGATAAGCTGCTTTCTCCCCAGCTTGCGCATGAGCTCTCTTTTCTCTTCAACCAGGATGATCTGGCCGTGGCTGATGACGCCGACGCGGTCGGCCATTTCTTCGGCTTCTTCAATGTAGTGCGTGGTGAGGATGATGGTGACGCCTTCATTGCGCAGCGAGCGCATCAGGCTCCACATGTCCTTGCGCAGTTCGACATCCACGCCAGCCGTGGGCTCATCAAGGAACAGAATTTGCGGTTCATGCGACAGGGCCTTGGCAATCAGCACGCGGCGTTTCATGCCTCCCGAAAGCGTCATGAGTCGATTGTCTTTTTTATCCCACAGCGACAGGGCCCGGAGCACTTTCTCGATGTGGGCGGGGTTGGGGCGCTTACCGAACAGCCCGCGGCTGAAGCTGACCGTATCCCACACGGTTTCAAAGGCCTCGGTGGTCAGTTCTTGTGGAACCAGGCCAATGCGCTCGCGCGCCCGGCGATAGTGGGTGACGGTATCGTAGCCGTCGGCCGTTACCGTGCCGCCCGTCGCCTTGACGAGCCCGCAGATAATACTGATGAGCGTGGTCTTGCCGGCACCGTTCGGCCCTAGCAGAGCGAAAATTTCTCCCCGATTGATGGCCAGGCTGACGCCCTTCAAGGCCTCGAAGCCCGAGGCGTAAACCTTGGAAAGATTTGATACTAGAATGACAGGTGACATAAAGGGCGTCCGTTACCATGCGTCATACGTCTGGCGCCTGTGCCAGCTATGATTGAAGCTAGTAGTTTACCGAGGACGTGGCGATTATGGGGATGGACAAGAATGTTTTGTTGACGCCGGCGCAGATGGCGGCGGCCGACCGGGCGGCAATATCGTTGGGAATCAGTGGCGACGAGCTCATGGAGGCGGCGGGTTTGGCTGTCGCCAATGCTGTGCGCGACCGCTGGCAACCAGGCCCGGTCGTCGTGTTGTGCGGCCCGGGCAGTAATGGGGGCGACGGGTTCGTAGCGGCTCGTCACCTTGCTCAATGGGGCTGGCCCGTCAGGCTCGGGCTGCTGGGTGAGCCCGCGGCACTTGCCGGCAGTGCCGCGCACCACGCCGCGCTGTGGGAAGGTGCTGTAGAACCTGTGTCGGTGTCCTTGCTTGACGGTGCGAGTATTGTCGTCGACGCGCTCTTCGGAGCCGGTTTGTCCAGGCCCCTGCAGGATGAGGCTTATGCCGTGGTTCAGGAAATTGCTGCGCGGAAGCTTCCGGTCTGTGCAGTGGATGTACCCAGCGGAGTGGATGGCGGTACAGGCCAGGTCCTGGGGGCCGCGGCGCCAGCGGAAATCACGGTGACTTTTTTCCGTCGCAAGCCAGGGCACGTCCTGTTGCCAGGGCGTGTGCTATGCGGCCGCCTGGTGCTGGCTGATATTGGCATTCCTGGTTCGGTATTTGAACAGATTCCGTCGACCGTATTTCGCAATTCACCCAGGTTGTGGCTGTCCGCCTACCCCTGGCCGCGTATGGATGATTACAAGCACCAACGTGGCCACGTGCTGGTGGTGGGTGGCGAAATCATGACGGGAGCCGCGCGCCTTTCGGCGATGGCGGCTGCACGGGTTGGTGCGGGCCTGGTTACCCTGGTGGTGCCCGAACCCGCCTGGGCGGTCTATGCGGCGGCGCTGACCAGTATCATGGTGCAGCCCCTTGACGACGTAGGCAGCCTGCCGCAGATGCTGGAAGATGGCGGGCGCAATGTGATTGTGGTAGGTCCGGGTGCCGGTGTGTCGGAAGCGACGCGTCAGCACGTGCTTGCCGCGCTAAATACTGGGCGCGGTGTGGTGCTTGACGCCGATGGCATTACCTCGTTCAGGACTGTGCCGCAGACTCTCTTTTCGGCGATCAGGGGGCCATGTGTCATGACACCGCATGAGGGTGAATTCGGCCGCGTGTTTACGTGTCAGGGCAGCAAGCTGGAACGGGCCAGGGCGGCCGCGGCGCAGTGCGGAGCGGTCATTGTGCTGAAGGGACCCGACACGGTCATTGCCTCGCCTGATGGCCGTGTCATTATTAACGACAACGCTCCGCCAGACCTGGCGACGGGTGGCACTGGGGACGTTCTTGCGGGTCTTGTCGCCGGCCTCATGGCCCAGGGCCTGGAGCCGTTTTTCGCAGCGGCGGCGGCAGTCTGGCTGCACGGGAGGGCGGCGCAGCGTTTCGGCCCGGGGCTGATCGCCGAAGATCTGCCCGCCATGCTGCCGCAGGTACTGCGCCAGCTCAAACAGGCGTCAATGTCGCACGTCGCCCATCTTGTGCCTGTGCCAGATCGCGCCTGACGGGCAGGCGCGCTTTGCTTGGCTAGTGGGAAAAGAGGATAGGCACGGTCATGGATTGCAGCAGGGTCTTGGACGTGCCGCCCAGCACCCATTCGCGTACGCGGCTGCGGTTGTAGGCTCCCATGACTATAAGGTCGCACCCCTGGTCGGTGGCGGCGTTCAGGATGGTATTGCCAATGCCGTAATTCAGGCTTTCCTTCTTTATGACTTCGGGAGCTGGGTAGCCTTTTGAGGCGCAGTAGGCGTTCAGATCCTGTGGCGTGATGTCCTGGGCCTGTATCTGTGCCAGGTTCTCGTCCACCTTCAGGACGATGAGGTTGCTGGCCTCGTGCAAGATGGGTGCGGCATCGGCCAGGGCGCGCGCTGCGCGGCGTCCGTTGTCCCAGCAAAAAAGCACACGGCGGCCGATGGGGTTGAGGTGGCCGATATACGGAATGACGAGTACCGGCCGGCCCGCCGAAGTAATGACCGCCTCGGTCAGGCTTGGCCGAAGACTGTAGGAAGGTCCATCCACGCTGCCAGCCTGGCTCATGACAAGCAGGTCACAGTAGCGTGAATGCAGCGCCAGCACTTCTTCGGTGGGCCCCTGTGGCGCGCGATAGCTGGCCTTGATGCCAGCCAGAGCCGCCAGCCGCGTGAAGTTGTCGCGGATTTCCGCTGCTTCGCCAGAGACATAGCTGCGCATGAGCGTTGCCACTTCGTTGGGCACCACGGTGTCGTCGCGCAGATACTGATTGGTGACAGGGGAGGAGTAAATACCGACGAGCTCGGCTTTGTGTTTGGCGGCGAGCTGTATGGTGGCCTCCAGGCGCAACTGATGGTTGCGATCTTTGGTCAGATCAAGTGCTATACGGCCGAGCATGGTGGTCTCCTGTAAGGGTAATGACGCTGTGCCTGAATATACTGTGTATTTTGATGCTTGATTTGGCTGGGATCTGCATTTTCAGTATAGAGCCTGCCTGTGTTTCGTACTATAGGCGTCATGATGTGCAAAGGGTTTTTGCGCGTGCCTGATGTTTGCGTGCTGACCCCCTGCGTTACACTGACACGTGCTTGACTCAGCCTTCACCCAGACGCTTGTTCTCAAGATGGGCGGGTGTTAATTCCAGGAAAAATATGTCCGACGTCATCGCGCTGGTTTTTGATTTTGACGATACGCTGGCCCCCGACAGTACGACGGGCTTTCTGTCCGACATTGGGGTGGATGCGGGTCATTTCTGGTCGCAGGAGGTTGGGCCGTTATTGTCGCAGTACGACTGGGATCCGGTTCCGGCGTATTTGCATCAAATGATCGAGCTGTCACGTGCTGGGCGTCACGGGCTCATTACGCAGGACCGCCTGGTGCAGTGGGGCCAGCGGTTGCCGCTGCACGACGGCGTGCAGACACTGTTCAGTCGGCTGCGTGCGCTCGTCAAAGAGCAGCAGCCACAGGTGCAGATCGAGTTCTACATTATTTCCAGCGGCATTGGCGATGTGGTGCGCAATACGTCCATCGCGCACGAGTTCACCGACATCTGGGCTTCCGAATTTATTTATGGCGAGGATGGCGGCATTTGCTTTCCGCGCCGTATTGTCAGCTTTACCGACAAGACGCGTTATCTGTTTCACATCCAGAAAGGCATCGTGGGGCCGGCGTCACGCAACAAGCCTTTTGAGGTCAACAAGAAGGTTGACCAGGACAAGCTGCGTGTGCCATTCCAGCAAATGATTTTTGTGGGGGATGGATATACCGATATTCCGTGTTTTTCCCTGATACGCAAGTCAGGCGGTGTGGCGTTTGGAGTGTGGGATCCGCGCCACAAGGAAAAACGCAGTCGGGCCTGGGGCTTTATTCAGGAGGGACGCGTGTCCAACCTGAACCAGGCGCGTTATGACGAGCAGGCTGAGCTGTACCAATGGCTTGAAGAGGCGGTCGAAAGCCTGGCCGGGCGCATTTCGCTCAATTCACGTATTTATGGTGGCTGATTTGTCCGCGGGCAATCCACCTCGGAGTCTTGCGTCGGAGAACGGCCTGCCCGCGGGTACGCCTTCGCGCGGTGTGTTGTCCGGTGGAACCTCAACCGATGATACGTCATCCCGCGATGTATCGTCGGGTGGTGTACGGACAGGTCATAGCGTCCCGTCGGAGGCGGCCCGGCAGGTGTTTTTGCAGAGCGATGTTCGGGCGATGCAGGCCGCGCTCGCGCAGGCAGAACTGGCCGGAGCGAACGGTGAAGTGCCGGTCGGTGCCGTCGTGCTGGACGGTAGTGGTAAGGTCGTCGGAGTCGGCTTTAATCGTTGTATAGGCGACCGCGATCCTACGGCGCATGCGGAAATCGTTGCGCTGCGCATGGCGGCCGCGGCGGTCGGCAATTACCGGTTGCCGGGGGCCAGCCTATACGTAACGCTGGAGCCGTGTGCCATGTGCATGGGGGCCATGCTGCACGCAAGGTTGGCGCGGGTGGTATACGGCGCACGTGATCCAAAGACTGGCGCATGCGGTAGTGTTCTGGATGTTCATGCAAGCCCGGTCAATCATCAGACCATAGTGCAGGCAGGTTTGCTGGAGCCCGAGTGCGGTCAGCTTTTGCGTAGCTTTTTCGGTAAACGCCGTGCCGACGCGAAGCGCACGAAGTCTTCTCTGTCCGGAAGTTAGCAAGCGCTGTTTGTAGACGCATGGCAGGCGCTGCATTCGGGCGAGTAACGGCGTTGCCTCAAGTAACGACGGCCCCGTTCGGGCAAATAGGGCATGGCGCTGGCCGCAACGACGTCAATGAGCGCCTCAATTATACTGGTGCCCATGCTGGGAGGCCTGGACCCTTTGGGTTTTGTCAGTTTTCCGGCCTCTCGCTTTTTTTTACGTTTTCTGCCAATTTTCCAAAACGGATTCAATCATGACGCATGCGTCGGCGCAGCACGAGCACGATCGTTCTGTTCACCATAGTCACTCGTCCCCCAAGGGCATTTATCTTATTTCTCCCTCTGGTGCCGTGGCTGACCCTCCGCGAGTGGAGATGGCGCGCGCGCGCCTGGCAGAGTTGGGTTTCAGGACCGTGCTTGATCGCGCGGCGCTGGCGATACATGAGCGTTTCGCGGGCACCGATACGCAGCGCCTTGCCGGCATTGCGCGTGCACTCGTCCAGAGGCAGCCTATCGTCATGGCCACGCGCGGTGGCTATGGGCTTAGTCGTCTGTTGTCGCGCATTGATTGGAATGCCGTGGCCGACAGTGGGAAAATCTTTATTGGGCAAAGCGACTTCACGGCGTTCAACCTTGCGCTGCTGGCAAGGACAGGTGCGTGCAGTTATGCCGGTCCAACGGCTATTTTTGATTTTGGCGTCAAGAAACCGGATGCTCTGACTGTCGATCTGTTCCTGGAGACCATGCGCGGTGAGTTGGAGATACTCGGCTTTGAATCGCCTGACTCCGATCCGGTAGATGCGCGCGGCATATTGTGGGGCGGCAATCTGGCCATGGTCGCATCGCTGGTGGGGACGCCCTATCTTCCGAAAATCCGCGGGGGCATCCTGTTTTTTGAAGACATATCGGAGCACCCATTCCGGGTGGAGCGCATGCTGACACAGCTGTGGCATGCCGGAGTGCTGGCACGGCAGAAGGCTATTGTCTTGGGAAGCTTTACTGACTATCGCCTTGCTGCGATTGATAACGGTTTCGATTTATCGTCGGTGGTTCGATGGCTTCGGCAGACGGTGAAGGTGCCGGTGGTAACCGGTTTGCCATATGGTCACGTGAAGGTCAAGGCAACGCTGCCTATAGGCAGAAAGGTGGGTATTGCCACCGAAGCGGGCATGGCTCATTTGGTGTTCGAAGAGCACTTCTGACGTTCGAATGGCTCGCGTCGCGTCATCTGCCCAAAGCTTGCTAAACTAGCAGGCTATTCCCGTTTTTTTATTTCGTCCCTTCAAGTAAATAGAATTTAAGTGATATCGACTGCAAATCTTTCCATTCAGTTCGGCCCCAAGCCTTTGTTTGAAAACGTCAACGTCAAGTTTGGCGACGGCAACCGCTACGGCCTTATCGGTGCCAACGGTTCCGGCAAATCCACCTTCATGAAGATTATTGGCGGAGACCTGGAGCCCTCCGTGGGCAACGTGTCGCTGGATCCGGGCGTGCGCCTGGGCAAGCTGCGCCAGGATCAATTTGCCTACGAAGGCGTACGTGTTCTGGATGTCGTGCTGATGGGCCATGAGGAAATGTGGCAGGTGGCGACCGAAAGGGATGCCATTTACGCCAATGCCGAGGCATCCGAAGACGACTATATGCACGCGGCCAGCCTTGAAGCGAAGTTTGCCGAATACGACGGCTATACCGCCGAGGCGCGCGCAGCCGAGCTGCTCCTTGGGCTTGAAATTCCCGTGGAACAGCACAATTTGCCCATGCGTGAAATTGCGCCGGGCTGGAAGTTGCGCGTATTGCTGGCGCAGGCACTGTTTTCCAACCCCGACGTGCTGCTGCTGGACGAGCCGACCAATAATCTGGACATCAACACCATACGCTGGCTGGAAGATGTGCTTAACGGGTATCAGAGCACCATGATCATCATCAGCCATGATCGGCACTTCCTGAATCAGGTGTGCACCCATATGGCCGATCTGGACTATCGTGAGCTGCGTGTCTACCCGGGCAATTATGACGACTACATGATGGCGTCCACGCAGGCACGGGAGCGGATTACGGCGGTAAATGCCAAGGCCAAGGAACGTGTGGCTGAGTTGCAGGATTTCGTGCGCAGGTTCGCGGCGAATAAATCCAAGTCGCGCCAGGCTACCTCCCGGCTCAAGCAGATAGACCGCATCAAGGCGGAAACGATTGAGGTCAAGCCTTCTTCGCGGCAGAATCCCTACATTCGTTTTGAGCAGAACAAGGTCATGCACCGCCAGGCCGTAACCATTGAATCGATCTCGAAGGCGTTTGACCACCCGGTCATCCAGCCGTTTTCGGCCATGGTGGAAGCGGGCGAGAAAATTGCCATTGTCGGCGCCAACGGCGTGGGCAAGACGACGCTGCTGCGTATGCTGGCTGGGGACCTGGCCAGCGATTCGGGCAGCATCAAGTGGTCCGAGAATGCTGACATCGGCTACATGGCGCAGGATGTGTCCGAGTGGTTCGACTCGGACCGTAACCTCTTTGACTGGTTGTCCGACTACCGCCAGCCCGGCGACGATGACCAGGCCATGCGCTCAGTATTGGGGCGGTTGCTGTTTTCTTCCGACGATATCGTCAAGGCTGTCAAGGTGCTTTCGGGCGGCGAGAAAAACCGCATGAGTTTTGGCCGGCTTATGCTGGGCCGCCACAATGTGATGCTGCTTGATGAGCCCACCAATCATCTGGATATGGAGTCGATCGAATCGCTGCAATATGCGTTGGAGAAATACAAGGGCACATTGATTTTCGTTTCGCATGACCGCGAGTTTGTGTCGGGGCTGGCCTCACGGGTCATCGAGATTCTGGACGGAAAGGTTGTCGACTACAAGGGCGGCTACGACGATTACCTGGCGTCGCGCGGCATTCAAAACTAGGATGTTGCGCAGTGCATGCGCGACTCGCGCGTGCCGCGTTTCACCGCACTTGATCACTGCAGAGCCTTTGAGGCTTGTGCGCCAACTGCAGGTCGGCCCGTTGCCTCAGGTCGATTGTGCGGGCTGCTCGTCAGCCTTTTTCTTCTGCTCTTCGGCGATTTCGCTGTGTACCTTGGTCATGTCCAGCGCCTTGATCTGGGTGATCAGTTCCTCGAGCTGAGAGGGCGACAACGACCCCGCCTGGTTGAACAGCAGCACCTGTTCGCGAAACACCATGAGGGTGGGGATCGAGCGGATGCCCAGCCCGCCCGCAAGTTCTTGCTCTTCCTCGGTATTGACCTTGCCGAAGATGATGTCCTCGTGCTTTTTCGACGCTTCGTCAAAGACTGGCGCAAAGCTCATGCAGGGGCCACACCAGGATGCCCAGAAATCCACAATTAGGGTTTTGCCGTCTTCGACAGCGCGTTGGAAGGATTTTTTGTCCAGTTTGGTCGTGCTCATGGGAAAAGTCCGAGAAAAAGCGGCCCGTCAGGGCCGCTTGGGGTGGTCGGTCACTGAAGTGTGAGTTCTAGTGTACCGTTTTCCTAGTAGATGTCGTCAGTGCGGAAAATCAACCGGGGAAAAACCCATACTTGATGATGAACAGGATGGCGACGATAAGAGTTGCCATGTGGATTTGGCGGAATTTGCCGGTAATGGCCTTCAGGATGACGTAGCTGATGAAGCCGAAGGCCAGGCCGTTGGCGATGGAGTACGTGAACGGCATGACGAGCGCGGCCAGTGCCGCTGGCGTGGCTTCGGTGACGTCGCTCCAGTCGATCTCGGCGGTTTCGCGCAGCATGAGGCCGGCAACGTAAAGCAAGGCGGGTGCCGTGGCGTAGCCTGGAACCGATGCTGCCAGAGGCGAGAAGAACAGCGCAAGCAGGAACAGCGCGGCAATGACAAGGGCCGTGAGGCCGGTGCGCCCACCGGCCTGCACGCCAGCCGCACTTTCAATGTAGGCTGTGGTGCTGCTGGTGCCGAGAAATGAACCCACCACAATGGCCGTACTGTCGGACAGCAGGGCGCGACCCAGGCGGTTGGGCTTTCCTTCGGGGATGAGTCCGGCGCGTTTGGCGACACCTATCATGGTGCCAGTGGCGTCAAAGACTTCCACCAGCACGAACACGAGAATGACGTGCAGGAACCCGGTGTGCAGCGCGCCCAGAATATCAAGCTTGAAGAATGTGGGGTCGAGGCTTGGGGGTGCGGAAAAAACGCCGTGGAATTGATTGTTGCCGGTCAGCATCGAAAGAACGGTAATGGCGACGATACCCAGCAGAATGGCGCCCCGTACTTTAAGCGCGTCGAGCGCTGCGATGATGAAGAACCCCAGGATGGCGAACAGTGTCGGTGTGGCGGTCAGGTTGCCCAGGCCAACAATGGTGGCCTTGTTTGCCACAACCACGCCGGCCCCGTTGGGCCCCAGGGCAATAATTGCCAGGAACAGACCGATACCCACCGTGATGGCCGAACGTAGCGATTTGGGAATGCCGTCTATCAGCCAGGTGCGGATGCCGCTGACCGTAAGAATGACGAACACCACGCCCGAAATGAAGACCGCGCCCAGCGCCTGCTGCCAGCTGTAGCCCATGGCACCGACAACGGTAAACGCGAAGAACGCGTTCAGACCCATGCCGGGGGCCATGCCGATAGGCCAGTTTGCGACGAATGACATGATCAGCGTGCCGATTGCTGCCGCGATGCAGGTAGCTACGAACACCGCGTCGTGGTTCATGCCGGTTGTCGACAGGATGGCGGGATTGACGAAGATGATGTACGCCATGGTCAGGAAGGTGGTTACCCCAGCCAGTAGCTCTGTGCGAGCAGTTGTACCGTGCTCTGTTAGCTTGAAGAGTTTTTCTAGCATCCTTTGTCTCCAGAAGACTGCCGATAGATGGTTGTCAACGTTCAAATGTGGCAATTGATTTAAGCCGAGTGCCATTCTAAGGCGATTTTGTGTCCGGATGTACACTTATTCGCTATGAATATTATTGGATTCGAGAGCTCCTGTGACGAAACCGGTGTAGCTGTTGCGTCCACGCAGCGCGGTTTACTGGCGCATGCCCTGCACAGCCAGATCCTTATGCATCGCGAGTATGGAGGGGTAGTGCCGGAGCTGGCTTCGCGCGATCACATCCAGCGTATCCTGCCCCTGACCACCGAGGTACTGCATAAGGCGGGGCTGTCAATAGGTGATATCGATGCTGTGGCCTATACCGCGGGACCCGGCCTGGCGGGCGCATTGTTGGTTGGGGCCAGTGTGGCGCAGGCGTTCGCCTGGGCGCGCGAGCTGCCCGCCATTCCCATCCATCACCTTGAAGGGCACCTGCTGTCGCCGCTATTGGTGCAGCCGGGGCCCGAGTTTCCGTTTGTGGCGTTGCTGGTGTCCGGGGGTCATACTCAGTTGATGCGGGTCGATGGTGTGGGTCGCTACGAACTGCTGGGCGAAACTTTGGACGATGCGGCGGGCGAAGCCTTTGATAAAACGGCAAAGCTGATGGGCCTGGGCTATCCGGGCGGCCCGGCGCTTTCACAGCTGGCGCGGCATGGAAATCCTGCTGCCTACGATTTGCCGCGGCCATTGCTGCATGGCGCCGATCTGGATTTCAGTTTCAGCGGCCTCAAGACTGCAGTGCTCACACGCCTGAAGTCCGCGCAGAAGGAAGGTGTGTTTGATGAAGCGCACAAGGCTGATCTGGCGGCGTCCACCGAAGCGGCCATTGTGGACGTGCTGGCAGCCAAGACCCTCAAGGCCATGACGCAGACAGGCCTTACACGTTTGGTGGTGGCAGGCGGCGTGGGTGCCAACTTGCATTTACGGGATAAATTG
>SCSG01000015.1 GCA_004322135.1 Burkholderiaceae bacterium
GCAATTGTCCAATGCCCAACTGGCCGAGCGCTCGATGGTGTCGCCGCAGTCGGCCAATGAAATGGTCAAGATGATGGAGCAGCGCGGCTGGATTGCGCGTGAGTCGCCGTCCGGCCATGGCCGCATGATTCAGATCGGGCTGACGCAGGAAGGGCTGAACCTGTTGAAAAAATGCGATGAGGCTGTAGTGGTGGTCGAGGCCGCCTTGTTGGCCGAGGTGCAGAGAGAAGACCAGGGGCCGCTGTACGTGCAGTTGAAGGCAATGGTCCGGGGACTCAGCGGGCTGACACTTTAGCTTTGGCCCGGGGCTGCTCCCTACCATTCCGGATATCAAGCTCGCGCAGTTTTTTGTATTAGGCGCTGGCCAGGAACTGGTGCTGCTTTTGCATGAACGCGAGGGTGGCGGTTTACGAACTTATTTGGCCGCAGGTGTGATGACAGCAGGGTCCGTGTTTGCGTAGAGCATCTCCACCAGGCCTTTGCGGTGGGTGAGCACGGCGCGCTGGTTAATGGACCCTTTGTCGGTAATCTCGCCCAGATCGAGTGAGGGGGGGCGGGTAAGCACCAGCGCACGAACAATACGCGTGGAGCTGCCGGTGCCCTGGGCGTACAGGCGGTCGACGAGTTCCTGGAAGAAGGCTCGCACCGGTGGCGAGGACAGCACCGCGTCGTCCGGGGCGCTGGCATCCAGCCCCGACAGTTGGCGACACAAGATGCGATTGGGCACTATCAGCAGGCCGACTTCGGCCTGGCCGTGGCCGGTAATGACAGAGTCCTGGAGATAGGGGGCGCCTTCGCGTCCGGCGATGGCGCGTAGTGGCCCGACGCTTACCCATGTTCCTGTGTTGAGCTTGAAGTCTTCAGCCACGCGGCCATCGAATACAAAGCCTTTGTTAGGGTCGTCGGGATCCAGCCATTTCACAGCGTCGCCTGAGCAGAAGTAGCCATCTTCATCGAAGGCCTTGGCCGTTTGTCCGGGAGAGCGCCAGTATCCGGGAGTGACGTTTGGACCGCGATAACGGATTTCGATTTTGTCGCCATTGGGGATGAGCTTCATTTCCATGCCCGGCATTGGTACGCCGATCTGGCCTGCCAGAGCTCTTTCGGTCTGTACGAACATAGCAGCCGGCGCTGTTTCGGTCATCCCCAGTCCGGTAGTCATGATGATGCGTTTGCCGCAGGCCTTTTCGGCCGTGGCGTGCAGTTTGTCCCATACGGGCTGAGCCAGCGCGGCACCCGAGTAGAACTGCATTTTCAGGTTGCGATAGTAGTTGGTGCGCAGCGCCTCGTCGCTTTCCAGCGCGTTGGCGATTTTTTCCCAGCCTATGGGTACATTGAAGTACATGGTTGGCGAGATTTCGTGCAGGTTATGTAGTGTTTCGGCAATACCCTGGTCGGTGGGTCTGCCGTCGTCGATATAGACGGTGCCACCGTGGTAAAGCGCGATGCCCAGGTTGTGGTTGCCCCCGAAAGTGTGGTTCCAGGGTAGCCAGTCGAGCAGCACAGGGGGCTCTGTTTCAAGGAATGGCCAGGCGCACGCAATCATTTTCTGGTTGCTGCACATCATGCGCTGCGTGTTGATGACGGCTTTGGGTAACGAGGTGGACCCAGACGTGAACAGAAACTTGACGATGGTGTCCGGGCCAGTTGCTTCGTAGGCGGCGTCGACCGCACTGGTAATGGGCGTGGCCAGCAGCGTTTCGAATGAGGTGGAGCGCACTGAAGCGGATGAACCGTGCGTGAACATGTATTCGATGCCGTCAGCGGCCGTTGCGGCGATGGCGTTGTGGTAGCGTTTGGCGTCGGAGGCAAAAACCAAACCAGGCGTGACGACGTTGAGGACGTGCCGTAGCTTGGCGTAGTCTTTGGATACCAGTGAGTAGGCCGGTGAAATGGGCGCGTAGGGAATGCCTGCGTATTGGCATCCCATGGCAAGCAGCAGGTGCTCGATGCCGTTTTCCGACAGTATGAGTACCGGGCGTTCAACCGACAGCCCTCGATTGAGCAGGCCCTGGCCAATGTGGCGGGCGGCGTCCAGCAGCTGCGCGTAGCTGACGCGGCGCCACGTGCCCGATTCGTCGCGTTTGGCGATAAAGGTCTGGGTGGGAGTTTTGTCTGCCCAGTGGATCAGGCGGTCTGTTAGACGGCGTGGGTAGTCGCCCAGCGGTACAGGGGTTTTAACGTGGATAATTCCGTTGGCACCCTTCGATTTTTCCACGGGTAGTTTGCCAAGCGCAGCGCTGCGATAGCTGGGGGTTGTGGCCATGTTGTTTCTCTGTGTGTTCGCCCTGGAAGTCTGTTGTTGCCGTGACAATCGTGTTGTCGACCCAGCTGTCTCGTACCCGCGCGTAGCGCGTTCTTGTTGGCGATTTGTTGATTGGTCGCGATCCTGACGATACTATACTTTATTACAATATATCAGACTACCTGATATCTAGCTTATACTACACTTAGAAAAAATCACTGGCAAGAAGAATTTATGAACCAAATGCACAGCCAAAGGAGCAGCAGGTGGACAAACCAAGCGGCGTCGCCTACCTGATTGGGCGGCTTGATCATATGCTTAGCCGACGGATACGCGACAGCATTGCCCCGATGGGCATTACGGCCAAGCAGTACACCGCG
>SCSG01000016.1 GCA_004322135.1 Burkholderiaceae bacterium
AACGGCAAGGGCACCAACCCTGAAGAGCTGATTGCCGCGGCGCATGCGGGCTGCTTCTCGATGGCGCTGTCGCTGATGCTTGGCGAGGCCGGCTTCACGCCCGAAAAAATTGAAACGCACGCGGCAGTGACGCTGGTTTCGAATTCCAGTGGCTTCCAGATAACGACCAGCGAACTGACCGTTACCGCAAAGATTCCAGGCATCGACAACACCAAATTCCAGGAAATCGCAAACAAGGCAAAAGGAGGCTGCCCGGTCTCCAAAGTGCTGAACGCCACTATCACGATGAACGCCAAGCTGGTGTAGCAACCAGCCGCGCGACGGATCTTCAAGCCCAGCCAACCTGGGCTTAAACAACTTCTAAGTACATCCGCCAACGTCGATCGGGCAGCTACGCTGCCCTACATGGATTCATAACAATAGAGGCTGACATCGTCCGCCTTGCCGCGATCAGCGACGCAAGAAAGAAGTTCGCGTCGCCACACCTCGTCAGCCGACGCTTTTCTTGTGCTTGGCCTCCTCGGCCACCTTGTTGGCGATCATTGTGCGCAACGCCGCGCGATCGAGCTTTCCGACACGCGTGACGGGAAAGGACTCGCACGCTTCGATCCGCTCTGGCAACTTGTATTTGGCCAGCCCCTTCGCTAGCAGGAACTCCCCCAACTCGGCCACGGTTGGAAGCGTACACCCCTCACGCGCAACCAGAAACGCGCAGGCCTTCTCGCCGTATATCTCGTCAGGCATGGCAACGACCTTGCCATCCGCCACCGCCGGGTGGCGCGCGATGAAATGTTCGAGGTCCTCTGTGCCGAATTTTTCCCCGCCCCGATTGATGTTGTCGCGCATGCGCCCCTCAAAGCAATACACGAGCTCGTCGTCGATCAGCCGCGCGCGGCATCATATCTCCGCTTCTGAAAAAGCCGTCTGGCGTGAAACTGACTGCGTTGACGTCCGGCGCTGCATAGTAGCCGCGCAACGAGGAGGGACCTCTGAAGCAAAGCTCTCCGGCTTCGCCGACTGCCACCTGCACCGTTGTGCCCGGCTGAAGAAGGCGCACCTCGTCATGGACCGAGCACCGCATCCCCACGCTTCCATACCGGATTTCCGGCGACGAATGCGGCGTTCCGGTCAACACCAACCCTTCAGTAATGCCGAACATGTTGATCGAACATACGCCGATGGCTTGCTCAATGGGTTCGGCTCCCATCAGGGTGAACAAGGACTTGAGCGATGATAGGTCATGGCGGTCGACATGCTGATACGATGCAATCGCCGGCGCATGCGGGCCTATGGTGAACGCGTGCTGCACTTTTTCCCGCTCGATCATGTCGAAGTAGCTTGCAACATCCCAGCGGGGAAGCAATACGGTGGTTGCCCGATAAAGCACCGTGCGCACGACGGAAAACATCATGCCCGCGTTATGCATGACTGGCAAGGCCCAGATTCCGATGTCCCCGTCCTCCATGTCATACCGGTCGCACCAGTAGCGGACGTGTCCCTGATATTCGGCGTGAAAGCGTGGAATGATTTTCGGAACCCCCGTGGACCCGCCGGACAGCTGGAAAGCAACCACGTCTTCGCAATCGAACTCGCCCGACGTATCCAGGGCGGGGGTATCGGGCGAGCCGGCGTACAAAGCCTCTAGTGAATGTGCGCCTTGACCAGCGTGGATGGCGGTGGTGATCACGTAAGGAATGTTCTGACGCTGAGCCATGTTCCGGGCGAACGATTCCAGATCGAAGCTTCCGCCCGCATCGGCTTGCACGAAGTAGCCTTTCGGCTGGGTCAACCTGGCCAGCGTCCCGATCTCGGCCTCGCGAAACTGCGGAATGCTGCAAACGGGAATGATGCCCGCTTTGAAACACCCGAAGAGCGCTATGATCGTCTCGATATTGGTGCCCATCTGGAAAATGGCCCGATCGTGAAGCTTCAGGCCAAGGGCCCGTAGCCCGACGGCCACGCGATCCGTCGCGGCATTCAGTTCTGCAAAGCTGATCCGACGTTCGTCGCACACGTACGCAGTTCGCTCGGGCACCTCTGTGGCCACCTGACGCAGGGCGTCGCCAACGGTCTGACGGGCCCATGCCCCACATCCGAAATAGAATTTAGTTTGCTCGGGCGTGGAGTAAACGACACCGTCAATACGACTCAGCGGACCATTCATGACATCGACACCCTGATTCCACCGCCACGCCAGCCACTATCCATGCCAGTCGATTCGCGCACCTGCACTCTCCCTGGGATATTTGTCGTTGCATCAGCAAATGATAGGCTAGGACATATATAAATTCAATGATGCAGGTATCATCGTAAACATATGCGCAATAAATAATCTCGCAGGCGCTGAACATCCTAGTAGCATTTCACCCGGCGATGCGAGATGATGACAAGACGCAGGGGAATCTCCCGAAACCGTGTCGCAGGGGCACGCAGACCGCGCCGCGCGAACACATTCGCCGACTATAAGAGGCCCATTATGGATATGACGCCCATATACACACCACGATCTCAAAGCGAAGCCAGTGTTATCGCTGCGCTAATGAACGCTCACGACATTCGCTACGTGATGCAGGGCGAAGCTTTCAGTTCCATGTACCCGGGGCCGTTTTCCACGAGCCTTAACGAACTGATTCTGCTGGTGGCGCACGAGGATGTGGAACTCGCGCGCCAGTTGATCGAGCCCTTCACGCAGGATCAGAATAAATCCTGAAAAAAGGCACTGCACGATACCATCGGCGCTTTGTGCGGCCGACGCGGCACGGGCATGCCTCCCACTTCAGCGGCTTTGGCCCTTTGCTTTAAAACGCATCAACCTTCCACTCGTAATCGACCGCCACCTCGCCAAGCGTGCGCAGGCGCTCGTCGGCATTCTTCCCCAGGGACTCCAGCAGTCGCCGGTTGAAGCCCTCAAGAGTTGCCTTGGCGCGGTCAGCGAACCCGGGATCGACGGCCTGGTCTTCGTATTTGATGACATAGGTCTGCGCGGCAATGCCCACCACGAAATACAGACCGGCATTTGGCGTGTCTGTTTTCATGAGTTCAAATACCTCTTTGTAAAAGACCTTGAATGAGTCGCTTCCCGACTCGGAACGCTCGAAGCGTTGCGCTATTTCTTTAAATGTCATTTTCGTGACTGCTCCACATCGAAACGAAACTGGGTGCCGGCAAAGCCGCTAAATCCGGCTTGCCCGAAAAACACCGAACCGTGTTGAAAACCAAAGAAATCACAGTAACACAAGCCACATCCCGCCTATAGCCTGCTCAGCAGTGCACGCAGATGGGCCGCACCGGTTTTACCCTTGTAGGCGCCCTTCCACAACCTGGAAATCAGGCTGTCGTACATTTTCAATGCCTCGGGCGCGGCGGTAATGGTGGCAATGCCGTTGCTGACGTTGGGCAGCTCGCCCAGCCGGAAGGGACTGACCGCCAGCATTTTATGGGTGGCTCCAAAGAATACCTGAAAGGTCGAAGCCGGCATGGGATCGTCGATAAGGCCAATCTGAACATTGATGGGCTCGCTTTCCATGAGATCGGCAATGCGGCTGACCTCGCAGTGCGCGGCCTTCATGCGCTCGGCGCGCACGCCGGCGGGCAAATCCACACGCCCCACCAGACCCGTCTGCAGAAAGCGTTCAAGCTCGCGCAGGCCAATAAGGCAAAGCACATGGATGCGCCTCACTTCGAACGCCTGCTTGCGCTCGCGAAGGATGCGAATGATCTCGTCCACTTCTTTGGTGTTGGGTGCCCTGCCACGCTGACCGGGTGCTGCCTCAAGCAGCATGGTGCGCAGATATTCCACATAGCTGTCCGAGGTAAGCAGCAGCGACACCGGCTCGAAGTGCACAAAGACACGATCGGACGTCTGCTCGATTTGACGCATGCGCTCGAACAGCCCCAGGGCGTTGGCGTAATACTCAACCTCGACGCCAAGCAGCGACGCCATCGACGTTCCCAACAACTGGGCGAGTCGCTCCAACATCTCTATCTTGACGATTTCGCCCTTTTCCATGCGATAGACTGCAGCGCGCGAAACGCCAAGACGCTGAGCGACATCTTCGGCCTGAAGCGACGCGCCTATCCGGTAGGCGCGTAACCGGTTCCCCAGCGACACGTAATCAACCGACGATTTGAAACCGTCGATGGCAGTGCCTATTTTCTTTTCCAGACTTTTTTGCACGTCACAGGCGTCCACACATTACTTATCAAGGCGATAAGCAGCAATTCCACCGTGCGCTTGCGACCAGCGACCTGGATCATGCAGGAACTCCTCCAGTTCGCTCAGCGCCTTCACGTTCAGATCACCACGCTCGCGCGCCACCGCCAGCACATCACGCCACGTAGCCAGGGCATGGATACGCACGTTCAGCGTATCCAGAATGTGGTGGGTAGGAAACGTACCGTAGTCAAAGACGACGAACAAATCCTGAACCACTGCCCCCGCTGCGGCCAGCGCCCTGCAAAAGGCCAGCTTGGAATGGCCCGCGGCCATCATATCGTCAACCATGATCACCTTGTCACCTGGTTTGATGACCCCGACAATGCGAGTCTGGCCCGCCTGCTTCTTGCGCACGTAGGCCAGCGGAAGATCAAGTGCTTCAGCCATCCAGGCCGCCAGCGCAATACCGCTGGCTTCGCCGCCTGCCACCGCTGCGACGCCATTCAGCGCGTCGTGCTCTTGAAGAAGACGCAACCCGCGCGAGACCAGGTCGCGCCGCACAGCCGGGAACGAAATAAGCCGGCGACAATCCATGTATACCGGGCTGGCCCAGCCCGAAGGCAAGCGAAACGGCTCGTCCGTGCGCGTCATGACGCAGCCGGAATCAAGCAAAGCGGCCGCCACCGTACGGCTGTCGACGCTGGGCGAATAGGCTTCTGTCATGATCAGGACTTTTCTTTGGGCGGTTGTGATGTGGTGTGCCTTACGTCGTAAGCCCAGGGCTGCGTAAGGACCTCGTGCCGCAGGGCGCCATCAAGCTGGGCAGGCGTCATCAGCTTGCGCGCCAGCACAACTTCGCGCACGCTGGTTCCATTGGCGAACGCTTCGGCGGCCACCGACGTGGCCATTTCATAGCCGATATAAGGGTTCAGTGCCGTGACCAGGGAAATTGAATTCTCCATATTGGACAACAATTTCTTGGGGTTTGCGGTAATGCCTTTGATGCAAAGATCCGCCAGCGTGTCGCACCCATTGGTCAGGTACTTGAAGCTGCGAAACAGTGCGTGGGCAATAATGGGTTCGAAGGCGTTAAGCTGCAACTGCCCGCCTTCGGCGGCGAACGTTACGGTAAGGTCATTGCCGAACACCTCGAAGCAAATCTGATTGACCACTTCCGGAATGACCGGATTGACCTTGCCGGGCATGATCGACGAGCCGGCCTGTGTGGCCGGCAAATTGATCTCGCCAAAGCCTGCGCGCGGACCGCTGGAAAGCAGGCGCAGGTCATTGCACACTTTCGAGAGCTTTACGGCAATACGTTTGAGTACCCCCGACAACTGAACAAAGGCGCCGCAATCCTGCGTTGCCTCAATAAGATTCGGCGACGTGGATAATTCAAGACCGGTGATGTCGCGCAGCGCCGCAAGCGCTTTGGCGGCGTAGGCCGGGTGCGAGGTTATGCCCGTGCCAATGGCTGTTGCGCCCAGGTTGATCTCGTGTATGAGCAGTTCGGCCTCGCGCAGTCGCGCCATATCTTCGTCCAGCATGACGGCATAGGTGGAGAATTCTTGCCCCAAGGTCATGGGAACGGCGTCCTGCAGCTGTGTGCGGCCTATTTTGAGCAGGCCGGCAAACTCTGTTGCCTTCGCGGAAAACTCGCGGCGCAAGTGCTCCATGGCACGCAGCAGACGATGAATGCCAAGGCACGTGGCAATTCGTATGGCAGTCGGGTAGACGTCGTTGGTGCTTTGCGCCATGTTGACGTCTTCGTTCGGGTGCAAATACTGATATTCCCCACGTCGATGCCCCAGTATCTCCAACGCCCGATTGCAGATGACCTCGTTGGCATTCATATTGGTGGAAGTGCCAGCGCCCCCCTGGATGACGTCCACCACAAACTGGTCGTGCAACGCGCCTTTGCGAATTTCCTCGCAGGCCGCCACGATGGCATCGCGCTTTTCAACAGACAACAACCCCAGCGCCGTGTTCGCCTCGGTTGATGCCTGCTTGACCGCGGCCAACGAAAAAATCAGGTCGGGGTAGGACTCAATCGTAATGCCGGAGAGCTGAAAGTTTTCTTTGGCGCGCAATGTGTGCACGCCGTAATACACCTCATCAGGGACCTCGCGCGCCCCCAGCAGATCATGTTCTGTACGAAACAGTGTCATATATCCTCTATCAACTAAACCGTGCGTACGTTCTAGCCCGCAACCAACGCTTTGGTCTGCGGCAATTCGTCGAGCGAATCACTCAACACTTGAACGCCTAGCATGAAATCTTCTATTTCCATGGCCTCCCGCGGGTTGTGCGACCCATTCTGGTTGCGCACAAACAGCATTCCGCTGGGAATTCCCGCATTGGCAAAGAGCGACGCGTCGTGGCCTGCGCCGCTGGGAATAACCTCGAAAGGAATCCCCTGCGCGGCGCAGGCACCGGACAGCACCTTGCAGACGTCTTCGTCCATGGTAGCTGGGTCGCTAAGCACCCGGCGATCGAATTCGAAGCGCACGCCGCGTTCGCGACTAATGGCGGTGCACTCGGCGCGCATCAACTGATAAAAGGCTTCCAGCGTATCGGTACTTTTACTGCGGGCTTCAATACTGAAGTTTACTCGACCGGGGATGCGCGAAATGGAATGCTCGGCAGGATCGGTATTAACTACGCCGGCCGTCACCACCAGATCTGTGCCGCGTTCCAGCAGGACACGCCAATGCTCGTCCAGGCGCATGATGAGATCGGCCACCGCGAACATGGAGTCGTGGCGCAGCCAGCGCGGAACTACGCCTGAATGCTGCGCATCCCCCACGCAGACAACGTGATTGTGCCGAAAATTACCGCGAATACCCGAGACGACTGCCAGCGGCAGCGAGCGCGCCACCATGACCGGACCCTGCTCGATATGCACTTCCAGATAAGCCTTGATACGGTCCTTGTTGACCAGCACCTCCTGGGCACGCACGGCGTCCATGTCGGCGCCAGCTTTTTCCATGTATTCAGATAACGGCGCTCCTGAAACGCGCTGCGGCAGCGCCAGATCGGCATCGCTTAACTTGCCGAACAAGGCGCTCGACCCAACGTAGGCCTTGCCGAACCAGGCACTTTCCTCGCCCCGGAACCCCACCACTTCCAGCGGCAACGCGTCAGTGCGGCCCTCGCGCTGGCGCGCGATCAGGCAAAGCAATCCGGCGGTCACGCCGGCCAGGCCGTCGTAATTGCCGCCCTGTGGCACGGAATCCATATGCGAGCCAACCCAGATTACGGGTGCATCGGGCTCGGACGTCGGCCGGCGAAAAATCAGATTGGCGGCGCGATCGGCGTACACTTCCAACCCTTCGGACAGCGCCAGCTGGCGCAGATAATCAGCCGCCGCAGCCTCGCCCTCGCCATAGCTCGCCCGGGTGACGCCCACGCCATCGAACGTCAATTCGCGCACATCGGCGAAGATTTTTTCTGCCAGAGACCGGAACTGAAGGAGATTCATGATGATCGCTACTAAATATTAAGTGTTGCCACTGATGCTGCGACGTTCCCGACCGACCCACCCGACACTAGCCCGATTGCTGCGCAAAGCGCAGCCAGCGGTCCGATAACTGCCGGTCGAGCTTGACCTGCCCGGTCAGCGTGTGAATGTCCTCTACGTCAAGCTGCCTGCATAAATCGTGCAGGCCATCAATGATTTTCTGCATGATGCCCGGATCAATGAACGACGCCGTACCCACCTGGACAGCACTGGCACCAGCCAGCATGAACTCCACCACGTCCTCGGACGTGCTGATGCCGCCGCACCCAATAACGGGAATACGCACACTGCGATAGCACTGATGCACCATGCGCACTGCGATCGGCTTGATGGCCGGGCCCGACAGACCGCCCATGACATTGCCCAGTGTAGGTTTGCGGGTATGCACGTCAATGGACATGCCCAATACCGTATTACCCATGACAATGGCGTCAGCACCAGCTTCTTCGGCCGCCTTGGCTATTACGCCCACATGCGAGGCATTGGGCGTAAGCTTCACCCAGAAGGGATGATGTGTGCTGCGGCGAATGGCGCTGACAACCTTGTAGGTCGTATCGACGTCCATGGCGAACGCCATGCCATCGGCTTCAAGATTCGGGCAGGAAATATTGGCTTCGATGACGGCAACTTCGGGCAGCGACATGGTGGACACCGCCTGGGCGAACTCATCAACCGTGTCTGCTGAAATGGACACCACCACCGGCGTGCCGAATTCTGTATAAGCCGGCAGCACCTTGCTGCGGTAGTAATCCAGCCCCTTGCTGGGAATACCGATGGAATTGAGCATGCCACTGGGGGTTTCGGCCACGCGCGGCGTAGGATTGCCCGCGCGGCACTTGGGCGAAACGCTTTTGACGACCAGGGCGCCCAGCTTGCCGAAATCAACTGCTTCACTGTGCTCAATGGCAAAACACCCCGACGCGGGCATTACCGGGTTGCGCAGGCATAAATCGCCGACCCGGACCTCCAGATTAGCCAAATTCCACCTCCCCAACCACGTCGCGTACGGAAAACACGGGGCCTTCGCGACAAACGCGCAGGAACTGCTTGTCCCCATCAATATCGAACATACGCACACAGGACAGGCAAGCCCCCATGCCACAAGCCATGTGCTGCTCCATGGCAACCTCGCCGCGGGTCCGGGGATAATCAGCCAGAACCCGCTGCAGCAGCATCAGCAGCCTGTGCGACCCGCAGGTATAGACCACATCGCAGTGGGCTTCGTCGAGAATGCGGCGTACAAGCACTTCGACCGCCCCAACATCGGAAGACCCGTCGTTGTCGTAGACGCAATGTACCTTGGCGGATACCCCCCGCAAGAACTCGTCGCGCATCATGTCCTTGGGTTCGCGTGCGGACATGATGGCCGTGATCTGAATGCCACAACTTGCCGCGTACGGCAGCAATGGGGCCATGGTGGCCAGCCCGACGCCGCGCGCGACAACCAGAATGCGTTTGAACTCGGGCTCGAGGACGAACGTGTTGCCCAGCGGGCCGACAATATCCATATGGTCGCCCGCAGCCAGACTGGACATGGCTTTCGTGCCAACGCCGGTGACGTTGTAAAGGAATTCAATGGTCCCGGGTTCCGGCCCGACCCCATAGACGCTCATGGGGCGTAGCAAAAAGGGCTGCTGCTGATCGGTAACCGGGCACTTGAGCTGATAAAACTGGCCGGGCCTGGTCGCCGACGCCAGATCGGACTGCGCCGAGAGGCGCAGGTACTTGTATCGGTCATTCACCCACCGATGCTCAACAACCTTGCAACGATACGACGCTACATTCTCCGAGTTCCGATGAAAAGAGACACTATCGGTCATGGAGCTTCCTCACAATAAAAACAACCGCCGGAAGACCGAGTCTTCCGGCACAAGGCAGACTTCGCCTTACTCCAGCTCTACACCCTTCAACTCGGGGATCATGAATATTGTCACGATCATGTCGAGCACATAGATGGCTGCCAACAAGGCGATGGCTGTGTGGAACGAATACATGACAGCCAGGCCACCCACCACAACGGGACCAAAGCCGCCGACCGCCCTGCCAATGTTGAACAGCGTGTTCTGTGCGGTAGCGCGCGCTTCGGTGGGGTAGACTTCGGACATGAGTGCGCCGTATCCGCCCAGCATGCCGTTTACAAAGACACCCATCAACGCACCTGCCCACAACATGACATCGGGATTGGTCAGGCGCGAATAGACCAGCACCATGATCACTGCACCCAACTGGAACAGCAGGAAGCTGGGCTTGCGGCCAATGCGATCGGCCAAATGACCGAATACCCAAATACCAATGGCCATACCGACAATGGTTACGCCCGTCCAGATTGCCGATTTGGTCAGGTTAAAGCCCATTTGCTTGGCAAGGTAGGTAGGCATCCAGATCATGATGCCGTAATAACCAAAGTTCTGCACTGAGCAAAGTATGGCAATGCCAATACTATGCTTAGCCGTCGTCCCATCTTTAACCAACAGACTGAACGCCCGACTTTTACTCTTGTCTTGAATGCTGCGCACAAAAACTTCGGGTTCATGCAGGCGACTGCGGACAAACCACGCAACCAGCGCGGGCACGATACCCACCAGGAACATGCCGCGCCAGCCGATAAGCGGCAGCAAAAACGGAATGACGATTGCCGCAGCCAGCACACCAGCCTGCCAGCCTAGTGCCACGTAAGAAGACACGCGGCCACGCTGACTGGCCGGCCAGGCCTCGGCGGCCAGCGCCATTCCAATACCGAATTCGCCACCCAGACCAACGCCGGCAATAGTGCGGTACACCAGCAGATCCCAATATCCCTGCGCGAAAGCACACAGGCCTGTAAACACGGCAAATAGAACAATGGTCCAGGTCAGAACACGAACACGGCCAAAATAATCACTTAGTGCACCGCAGATGAGGCCGCCGATCACCGCCCCGATGAGGGTCCACGTGACCAGCGAGCCCGCTTCTGCCGGGCTTAAATGCAAGTCGAGCGAAATTGCCGACAGCATGAATCCCAGAATCAGCAAATCAAACCCGTCCATGGCGTAGCCCAGGGCGGAACCGGCAAGAGCTTTCCAGCTATAGCTCGTGATTTCGTCAATTTTGGCGGCCACGTTCGCCGCCGGAGTTGTCCTAGCTTCCACTTTTTTTTACTCCTGTGATAGATGCTCTATAAGTTGTCGCGCGCCCGGCGGACAGAGATTTCTGGAACAACAGCGTGTATACATTTCGATATTAATCTTAATTTTTAGATTTTCGAAGAAAATAATAATAGGGAAATACCCGACTCTACAAACGACGAGGACGTGGCTGACGTGCCGCGAGAAACCCCAGACCAAGCAATACGCACGTCATGAGCACCACATAGACATAAACCGCAACAGCCAGGCCAATGTGGTCGGCCAGCACGCCCACCCCCACGATCGGCGCCGTGGCGCCTATGTAGGCACACAGAAAATAGGTGGACATATTGGCGGTGCGCTGATTTTCGTCGACGTTGATGTTGGCGATGACGGCCGAACTCATGAAGCCCAGGCCCTGGCCAGTCCCCACCAGAATCATGCCGAGAGCCAGCACGAAAACACTACTTGTCGCCACCCCTACCGCCAACGAAATCACGGCCAGGGCGAAGGCGATCATGCCGTAAAACATGCCCTTGAAGGGCTCGACATCGCGCTGCGTGATCTGGGCCAGCACGCATGCCAGGGCCATGATCAGGAATGCCAGGCCCACAACCAGCGGCCCCTTCCAGGGCAGCACCTGCAACAGTAGCGACGGCACCATGGATGCAAACAGGCTGCATACCGAGAACGTGGCAAACCCCGCGCCACAGGCCAGGAAAAACGCCGGGCGCTTGGCCGGACTGGGTATGGCCAGCTGGGGCCGGATTGAAAGCGGTGGCCGTTTGCCAAAAGGCCCCAGCAAGTGGGCACGGTACCGCACAGTCAGCGCCACGTTCAGCAGCGCGGCGACAAAAAGTACGACATAAGGCAGAACGAGCGGCGCGTACCCGGTCTGGGCCAGCGAGCCGCCAACTACCGGCCCAATTCCAAAGGCAACGCTGATACCCATGGACGTGACCACCGACGCCATGTGCCTGTTGCGCAGCGGATGGGCCTCGACCAGGGCCACGGCGCCAGCCGTCGTGAGCAGCCCATTGCCAAACCCGATAATGAAGCGGGCGACAATCAGTACCCCTTCGCCCGGTGCGATGGCCGACAGGAACAGCCCCACAAGCAGCAGCGACAACGATGTCATCACGACGCCATAGCGGCCCAACGTGTCGGACAGCCGCCCAAAGCAGATCAGCGACGGCAGCACACCAAGCATGTATGCGGCGAAAATATAGCTGAGTGAACTGGGCGGAATGCCCCACGTCGACTGATACAGCGGGTACAACGGCGTGGGCAGCGAACTGACCGAGAAGCACAGGCTTAGTGCTACCGCTACCGCAATAAAACCGCCCCAACGATCCAGCACGCGCCCTGCCACAAATCTCATTCAGTTGTTCCCATGGTTCAGCGCCACGATTATATAGTGCCAGATGCCAGGCCGGACCGAGTTCGGGAACCCGCAAGCGGATCAATGCAACGGTGACCTGCAGGCTGCATCACGCGGCCGAAGCGGTTGCCCCCGCGCGCTTGAATTCGTCCTTGCCTGCAGCATCAAGCGCGGCAAACTCGTCATCGGACAATTTGACGTTTACACCCGCGACATTTTCCTGCAGGTGCACGAGCTGCGAAGTGCCCGGAATGGGCAGCGTAACCGGGCTACACTTGAGCACCCAGGCAAGCGCTACCTGGCTGGGCGATGCCTTATGCGCTTTGGCCACGGTATCCAGCAGCGAACCGGGCTTGGCAAGAGCGCCCTTGGCCAGCGGAAACCACGGAATGAAGCCGATGCCCTGTTTCTCGCAGTAATTCAGCACGTCTTCGCTGGTGCGATCGATAAGATTGAAGCGGTTCTGCACCGTAGCCACCTTGAAGTACGGCGCGGCGGCCTTGATGTCCTCGATACTGACTTCGCTCAGGCCTGCGTGACGAATGAGGCCCTCTTTTTGCATTTGCGCAATGCAGGCAAACTGCTCTTCGCGCGGTACTTGTGGGTCAATCCGGTGCAATTGCCACAGGTCGATCTGCTCGCGGCCCAGGCGCCGCAGGCTCATCAGCACGCACTGACGCAGGTATTCAGGGCGCCCCACGGGTTTCCATATATCCGGACCATGACGTGTCAGCCCGCCCTTGGTGGCCACCACGACGTTCGCGTAGGGCTGCAAGGCTTCACGAATAAGTTCTTCGCTGACGTCGGGCCCGTAACTGTCGGCCGTATCGACGAAATTCACGCCCAGCCCCGGCAACGCTGATAACGTGCGCAATACTTCGGCTCGGTTCGCGGGCTCGCCCCATATACCTTTGCCGGTTATGCGCATCGCGCCAAAACCCAGGCGATGAACGGGCAAGTCACCGCCAAGTTTGAATACGCCGGCCAAAGAAGCTGAAATTCCGCTACTCATGAGTTATGCTCCATATTGAGGTCAACAACACTGCATGCGGCACCAAACTGCCGACGGCAATGCTGGAAAAAGAAGGAATGTGGCCGGCGGCTCAGAAAAAGTCCATCAAACAAGACTCCAGGAAACCATGCCGTCCAGTACCCAGAAGTACTGCCAGTACGTTTCTGTGTCAACTGCAAGCCACACCTACTTCATAACTACTTAACGGAGAGTATTCATGTCAAGCATTTCCATGTTAATCGACGGCAAAAAAAAGCAGGCTAGCAACGGCGCCACCTTCGAGCGCAAAAGCCCCATGGACGGCAAGGTTGCCACCACTGCCCCGGCCGCTACGGTTGACGACGCCATTGCCGCGGTCGAGGCCGCGTCCAAGGCATTTCCGGTGTGGTCGGGCATGGGCCCAAGCGAACGCCGCGCACTGCTGTCCAAGGCGGCTGTCGCCCTGGAAGCAAAAACCGATGCCTTCGTCGCCGCCATGGCGGGCGAAACGGGCTCCAGCGCCATGTGGGCGCAATTCAACGCGCACCTGGCCGCCGGCATGCTCCATGAAGCGGCCGCGCTGACTACCCAGATAAGCGGGGAAGTCATTCCCTCTGATGTACCCGGAAACCTCGCCATGGGCATGCGCCAGGCGGCTGGGGTGGTGCTGGGCATGGCTCCGTGGAACGCTCCGGTCATTCTGGGCGTACGCGCCATCGCCACGCCGCTTGCGTGCGGCAACACCGTTGTCATGAAAGGCTCTGAAATCTGCCCGGCCACGCACGGGCTCATCATCGAGGCACTGCAGGATGCCGGCCTGCCCACAGGCACAGTCAACTTCATTACCAACGCTCCGGCCGACGCCGGCAAACTGGTGGAAGCCATGGTTGCGCACCCAGCCGTACGCCGCGTCAACTTCACCGGATCCACCCGGGTGGGCAAAATCATTGCCGCCGTTTGCGCCAAGTACCTCAAACCCGTCGTACTCGAGCTGGGCGGAAAGGCGCCCATGGTCATACTTGACGACGCCGACCTGGACGAAGCAGTGAACGCGACCGCCTTCAGCGCTTTCGTCAACTCGGGCCAAATCTGCATGTCGGCCGAACGCCTTATCGTCGATGAAAAAATTGCGGACGACTTTATTGGCCGTCTGGTCAAAAAGGCTACCAGCCTGCCTCTGGGCGACCCACGCAAGGGCCCGACCGTCCTGGGCTCGGTGGTGGACATGTCCACGGTGCAACGTTGCAACGCCATGATTGACGACGCCCTGTCCAAAGGCGCCAAGCTACTGTGCGGCGGCAAGGCCGAAAATACGCTTATGCCGGCCACGCTCCTGGACAACGTTACCCCGGCCATGCGAATCTACTACGAAGAAACGTTCGGTCCGGTCAAGGCCATCGTGCGCGTCAAGGGTGTGGAAGAAGCTGTTGCCGTGGCCAACGACAACGAATTCGGGCTGGCATCAGCAGTATTTGGCAAAGACACTGGCCGAGCCATACAGGTGGCCCAACGTATCCAGGCTGGCATCTGCCACGTCAACGGCCCGACTGTCCACGACGAAGCCCAAATGCCGTTCGGTGGTGTCAAGGACAGCGGTATTGGCCGCTTTGGCGGCAAGGCCGGCATTGAAGCCTTCACCGACCTGCGCTGGGTATCCGTACAAACCACATCCCGTCAATATCCGTTCTAAGCTTCCGGGGGTATCCATAGGCCCCCAAACGGGAAGCCTTCAATGTAACCGCCGGGCGCAAATGGTGCGCCCGGCGCTGGAACCTTCTCATGACTGCCGCGGCGCGTCCGTCAATTCCTGATTCACCCTACGCTGTTTTTCGCCTTATCGTCACCGTGGCGCTTATTACCATGGGCAGCAGCGGCATGTACGTCATTGCCGTGGTCCTGCCGTCGGTACAGGCCGACTTTGGCGTGACTCGGGCCGATGCGTCCCTGCCCTACACTCTGATGATGATAGGGTTTGGCGTGGGCGGCATGCTGATGGGCTGGATGGCCGACCGCTTCGGCATCAAGACCCCTCTTTTCATTGGTGCCATTGGCATGGGGCTGGGCTATGGCCTAAGCGCCATGGCCGGTAATATCTGGACATTCACGCTGGCGCAGGGGCTATTGGTTGGCTTTTTGGGTTGTGCATCGACATTCGCTCCTCTTATTGCCGATACCTCACTGTGGTTCGCGAAGCGCCGGGGCGTTGCCGTGGCAATTTGTGCCAGTGGCAACTACCTCAGTGGCGCAGTCTGGCCGCCCATCGTGCAGCACTTCACCTACGAAATAGGCTGGCGCGAAACCTTCCTGTACATGGGGGCGTTCAGTTTCGTCGTCATGGCGGGTCTTGCCCTGCTGATGAACCGCCGGCCACCCATGGTGTCTTCGAAAATGCCGCCCGCGGCAACGAAATCCGCCTCATCGCACGCCGGTAAAGCTGCGGCAACGGCACCACTACCATTCGGGTACAGCCCCGGCAAGGCTCAATTACTACTGTGCGTAGCAGGCGTTGGCTGCTGCGTTGCCATGTCGATGCCGCAAGTTCATATTGTGGCGTACTGCTCCGACCTGGGTTATGGCGCCGCGCGCGGCGCCGAAATGCTATCGCTGATGCTGGTCTGCGGCATCATCAGCCGCCTCATTTCTGGTGTCATCTGTGACCGCATAGGGGGACTGCGAACATTGCTGCTGGGTTCGACGCTGCAGGTATTTGCGCTGTTCCTGTTCCTGCCGTTCGACGGCCTGGTGTCCCTGTACGTCATCTCCGCGCTTTTTGGCCTGTTCCAAGGCGGAATCGTGCCGTCCTACGCCATCATCGTGCGCGAGCACTTTCCTGTAGCCGAGGTCGGTACACGCACAGGCACAGTAATTATGGCCACCCTGCTGGGCATGGCCCTGGGCGGCTGGATGTCAGGCAAGGTGTTCGACCTGACCGGGTCGTACCACGCAGCGTTCGTGAACGGCATTGCCTGGAATCTGCTGAACCTGGCTATTGTCATAACCTTGTTGGGCCGAGTGTCTCGCCAGCGGATTCCAGCAAACCTGGCCGCCGGGTAGATCAGACCCGGCGACCACTTAAGAGCCTTAAAAGGCGTCCAGAACTGCACCCGTACTTGCCGAGGAGCAATTGCAGGCAAACTTGGCCTGCACGCCGCGCGTGTAGCGTGGCGCCGGGGCCTTCCAGACTGCCCGCCGCGCCTCAATTTCTGAGTCAGGCACGTTAAGCTGAAGCAGGTTCTTATGTGAATCAATCGTAATGGAATCACCCTCGTGCACCAGCGCGATACAGCCGCCAACCGCCGCCTCGGGTGCCACGTGCCCCACCACCATGCCCCAGGTTCCACCTGAAAACCGGCCGTCCGTGATCAGGCCCACCGAGTCGCCCAGACCTTCGCCAATGAGCGCGCTGGTGGGTGCAAGCATCTCGGGCATGCCCGGCCCGCCCTTCGGGCCCAAATAGCGCAGCACCATGACGTCACCCGGCTTGATCTGCCGCGCCAGAATGGCGTCCAGCGCGCTTTGCTCGTCCTCAAAAACGCGCGCCGGACCAGTCATGACGGGGTTTTTCAGCCCAGTGATCTTGGCAACGCACCCTTCAGGCGACAAATTGCCTTTGAGAATGGCCAGATGGCCTTGCGCGTACACCGCATCCTTAATAGTGTGAATGACGTCCTGATTGGCAGGCGGCTCGCTGGGGATATCGGCCAGCGTTTGCGCAATGGTCTTGCCGGTAATTGTCATGCAGTCGCCGTGAAGCAGGCCCGCATCGAGCAAAAGCTTCATGACCTGTGGAATGCCACCCGCACGATGAAGGTCAACCGCCAGGTATTGGCCGCTAGGCTTCAGGTTGCACAGCACCGGCACGCGCAGGCGGATGCGCTCGAAATCGTCGATGGTCCATGCAACGCCCGCCGCATGGGCAATGGCCAATATATGCAGCACGGCATTGGTTGAGCCACCGATGGCCATGACCACCGCCACAGCATTTTCAAGGGATTCGCGCGTAACGATATCGCGCGGCTTGAGATCCAGTTCGATGGCTTTGAGCAGCACACGCGCCGACTCTGCCGCCGACCCCACTTTTTCGTCGTAGACGTTGGCCATGGTTGATGAGTACGGCAGACTCATGCCCAGAGCCTCGAACGCCGAACTCATGGTGTTGGCCGTGTACATGCCGCCGCACGAACCCGAGCCGGGAATCGCGTGAAGCTCAATGCGCTTGAGCTGTTTGTCGCTCATGCGGCCCGCGGCATTTTCACCCACGGCTTCGAACACGCTGACAATATTCAGGTCTTTACCGTCGAGACGGCCCGGCAGGATGGTGCCACCATACACATAAATGGCGGGCACATTGGCGCGCAGCATGCCCATCATGCCGCCCGGCATGTTTTTGTCGCAGCCGCCAATAACCAGCACACCATCCATCCACTGCCCTTGAACGCAGGTTTCAACGCAATCGGCAATAACCTCGCGCGATACCAGCGAATACTTCATACCCTCGGTACCCATGGCCATACCATCGGAAATCGTAGGCGTGCCAAACATCTGGGCGTTCCCGCCGTGCTTGTGTATGGCCTCGACCGCCGCGTCAGCCAGCCGCTGCAAACCACTATTGCATGGGGTAATCGTGCTGTGGCCGTTGGCCACGCCCACCATGGGTCGCTGAAAATCTTCTTCTTTGTAGCCCAATGCGTAATACATAGAGCGATTAGGCGCCCGCGCCGCACCCTGAGTAATATTGGCGGACCGCAAACGCTTGGTCGTTGTCATGTTGATCTCCCTGGAAAAACGTAGTGTCGCACTGCACAAAGCTTTTTTCAACCGGATTGCGAGCGGGGTCAACACCCCGCGCCAGGTCACAAAACGAAGGGTCGGCCCGTTACCGGCGTGGTGGCCACAGCCATATCCTGCTCAGCCATAATGCCTGCCAGATACGCCTTGCGACCACCGTCAATGGCCAGCTTGAAGGCTTCCGCCATCAGGACTGGATCCTGCGCATGCGCGACGGCGGAATTCAACAGCACGCCATCGAACCCCATCTCCATGGCCTGTGCGGCATCCGCCGGCGAGCCGATGCCCGCATCCACAATCAGGGGCACATCGGTGATCCGCTCGCGCAGGGTACGCAACGCGTTCGGGTTGACCAGTCCAAGGCCCGACCCGATTGGTGCGCCCCACGGCATCAGAATGCGGCACCCCGCATCAAGCAGTCGATAGCAGGACACAAGGTCGTCGGTGCAATAGGGGAAGACCTCAAAACCCAGTTTGACCAGTTCCCTTGCGGCAGTAACGAGTTCAAAGGGGTCGGGCTGCAGGGTGTACGTGTCGCCGATGACTTCCAGCTTGACCCAGTTGGTGTCGAAGATTTCACGCGCCATTTGCGCAAGCTGGACAGCCTCGGCGGCGGTGTGACAGCCGGCCGTATTGGGCAGCAGGTGAGCGCCACTTTCCTTGATCAGCCGAAAGTAGCTTTGCTGGCCGGATTCGGCTGGCGGCTGCGCGCCGGCACAGCTGACTTGCCGTTTCAGACTTACCGTCGTGATCTGCGTCCCCGAGGCGTGAATGGCCTGCTCAAGAATGAGCGGCGACGGATAGCCCGCCGTGCCTAGAAGGAAGCGGCTGTCGAGCTCAACGCCGGCAATGGAAAACGACATGATTAACCTCCTGTAATCGGCTCGAACGTGGTGACCGCGTCACCATCGTTCAACACCACACTGGCCCTGGCGCGCCTGGCAACGTACTGCCCATTCAGCGCGCTCGCCACCGGAATCGTCGTGTCACCGGAGGTGACGTTCAACTGATCCAGCAATTGACCAAGCGTGAGCGTGCCGGGGATAGTGTGCGGGATGCCGTTGACGGTAATGGAAATGGTACTGACAGTAGGGCCTATGGACATAATCAGGTACTTGAGAAAACATGGGCCAGCGCATCGTCGACCAGCGCCGGCGAGATCATCCAGCCATGGCGAAACAGGCCATTAATGCGGGTCAGGCCCTCTTCGTGCTCGATGCGCGGCAAATTGTCGATAAGCGCCGGACGCAAATTGGTTTCGTTGTGCACGACGCGCGCTTCGGCCAGAGCCGGGATGACGCTGTGTGCGGCAGCCAGCAGTTCGACTGTGCTTCGCAGCGAAACGGGGGAGCGATCTTCGCTCTCGATTTCGGTGGCACCCACCACGATAATGTCGTCGACCCGCGGAACCAGATACACCCGATGCCTTGGATGCAGCAAGCGTACCGGACGGTTCAGCGTGACGCCCGGCGCGTGCAGCCAGAATATTTCGCCGCGTACGCCGCGCACGTTCTGGCACGAAACCTCGTTGGCGTGCTCACCGCCCGTTGCCCGCTTTTGACCCAGGCCACGCACGTCAAACACCCAGTCGAACGTATAGCGGCGCTGCCGGGTAACGAGGGTATGTGCGGCAATCTCGGTGACCGGCTCATCCCAGTGCCAGTCGGCACCGGTCGCCGAGGCGTACAACGCCTGCATGCCCTGCACGGTGTTCAGGTGCCCTTCGCGGGGCAGCAGCCACGCGTGCGACGGCCCCTGCACGTCGGGCTCATAGTGTGCAAGCTGCTGCAGCGAAATGGCTTCGGGTTGGTAATCGGCAGGAGCCTTGCGCGCCAGCAACTGAATGATTCTTTGCGCCGCACCCACATCGTGACGATGCGCCAGCAGCAGGCTCCCCGCATGACTCAGCGACATGGGCAGCTTCAATTGCGGAACGATCTGAGTCCAGCGCTCGAGCGAGCGCACGCCCAGCTCGAACACATTCATGTCGGCCGATTCAAGTTCGGAGGTAGGGCTGAGCATGCCCGCAGCCGTCCAGCCCGCCGCGCCCCGGGCCGTTGGGCTGGAGGCGGGGTCGAAGACGCTGACGTGATGGCCTTGCTGAGTGAGGGTGTATGTAAGCAGGCGGCCAAGCAAGCCCGCCCCTGCGATGCCTAAGTTCATGTGTATTGTGTCGAGTGCATTCAAGTATAGTGCAAGTCGCGCCGTCATTCTTCGCCGCCGTCGGCTTCACCGGTCACGGCATCACTTGAAGTGGTCAGGGCGCCGCATCGGCCTCGATGAACTTCTCGCGCCCGGCCAACCCGCCCGACCACGCGGCACCGATGATCAGCAGCACCATGAACAGGCTCGCCGCATTCCAGTCGCCCGTGGCGCCATGCAGTATACCCATTACTAGCGGTGCCACCGCAGCCAGCGTATAGCCCACCCCTTGCGCCATGCCCGACAGGCTGGCGGCGATCAGCACCGTGGGTGAGCGCCACACCAGCAGTGCCATGGACAGGCTGAACATGCCGCCAAAGCCTACACCAAACACTGTGCTCCACACATAGATCCAGCGGACAGGTGCGTAGACCATCGACAGATAGCCGACCAGCACCAGGAGCAGCATGAGCAGGATGGCGAGACTCTGACTTCGAATGCGGCCGGCCAGCCACGGGCCGACCATGGACGAGGGTACCTGGACGAGCATCGTGGCAGACAGCACCAGTCCACCTTCCAGCGTGCTCAGGCCATGGTCAATAAGAATCAGGGGCAGCCAGCCGAACAGGCTGTAGGCGATGGCCCCTTGAAAACCCATGAACAACGTTACCTGCCACGCCAGCCAGCTATGCCGCAGCTTTGGCAGCGCGGGCCTGGCTCGGCCACGTTCGTGACCGCCCTCCTGCGCGTACGGCCACCAGACAAACACGGCAATCAGGGCCGGGACCAGCCAGAATCCCAGTGCAAGCGTCCAGCCACCGAGCCATTGTTCCAGCGGCACCGTAACGCCCGCAGCAATCGTGGCACCCAGGGCCAACGCTGTTGAATACAGCCCCATCATCGTACCGGCTCGTGCGGAAAAATGATGCTTGATGATGCTTGGCAGAAGCACCATGACCACACTGATGCTGAAGCCGATGACAAACGTGCCGGCAAAAAGGCCAAAAAGCCCCAGCACGCTGCGCAGGGCCAGGCCCAGCACCAGCAGAATGAGATTCAACAGAATCAGCCGCTCGGCCGACGTATAGCGCAAAAGCTTCGGCGAAAAAGGGGCGAACACCCCAAAACACAGCACCGGAAGTGTAATCAGAACACCCGATGCGACTGACGACAGGCCCAGGTCTTTCTGCAGGGAACCCAGCAGGGGGCCCACGCCCAGCAATGCCGGGCGCAGATTGGTGGCAACGTAAACGATGGCAAAAAACAGAACGATGGGCCGGGCAACTGACGACACAGCCTTCCCGGCCGCGGAAGAAGACGCGGTACCGGACGGCGTATCGTCCGTCGGCGGCAATGCGTCATCTGTCGCTGGGGATACTGCTGTTGTGTTCCGGGGCTGTTGCATAAATAGGTGCGGTAGTGCGCCCGCGCGGACGCACGAACGCGGGGGTTTGTAATAATACCCTTTTTAACACTGTTATCTTTGACCCGCCCGTTCGCCACGCGGGGTCAGCAACCACCCATCAGGGCTGCGAATGGCCGAACGGCCAAGGGGCAAGGTGGCCGCGAAAATGTGTGCGACGGTGCTCAGAGGCCGCTGGAGTTGGGATCCCACGGTTTGGACTGAGCCAGCAGCTCGCGCAGCTCGGTGTCGTCGTACGCGGCCAACTGCGCATCGGCTTGTTCCCTGCTTTCCGCAGCTGCCATCAACAGCTGACGTGTATCGTCCCCATGCAAGGGGCTGAAAATCAGCATAATGCTGCCGTACGATGCGCTAAGCAGGGCAGCACTCCAGGAATTGCCTTGAAGATCGTCAAAGTTTCGCACAGGTATGGCCTTGGAAAAAAGCATGGGGAAGCGCCCCGCGCGGGACGCCGCGACGACTACCGCCAGGTGCCCTTGGCGAAATGCTCGGCTATTTCGCGGTGATCTTCCGCAGTGGCGGGCGGGCATGACACCGCAACGACGACCGTGCGGGTGTTCGCGCGAATGCCGCGCGCCGCTCCGCCCTTGGCATGCAGAACCGCGCCAGGGCCGGCGTGTTCAAGTTCTTCGTCGCCGGAAACCAGCGTCACGTCTCCCGACACAACAACAATAGTAACGTCGCTGCCCGGATGGTGAACAGGTATGGCCTGCCCCGGCTCCAGGCCCACCACCATGGTTGCGCCGTGTTCGGTTTTCGCCAAAGGCACAGGTTGAAAGTGGTCTTTGCCGAACTGCGCCTTGTCCTGAACCGATTTGATAAGCATGGTTGACTCCGTATCGAATGAAAAAGCATGAAAGCGTTTGGCCTATCGTGCCACAAAGTGTCGACAGGCCTGCCCTTAATGCTTCTGGCGCAAGGGGTTTATGTCCGCGCCACGCACGCATACGGTTCGCCACCGCTTTGCCCTCAGTAATCACGATCTTGAGATCGGCAGACGCACGGACAGGGCCAAACTCGTTTAAAAAATAATCAATTCAAATTGCCGTGATAGAAGTGACTGATATGTTTTGTGACTACGGCAGTATTATGTTACTTGTGTTTGGCGTGAACGGCTCCGTAACAACATTTCATACTTCGGACTCGTAATTGTCCGATCGTCCCAAAGCTCTACTTCAATCACCCTACTTCGGTCGCGGATTTAGTCATCGTCGTTGGGTGCTGCCCAACTGATTATTTCTGGAGAAAAGTGGTGAATCGCGGGAACAGTCCGACCCGAGGCCAGGCATCAAATGTGACGCAAGGGACATTGACTTCTGTATGCACTGAACACGGCGAAGCTCGCGATGCTGATACTGTAGCGTCGAGTCCCGGATGGCGTATCGCGCCTTCGGCAATGGCCATAGCGCTCGCGGGCTGCCTGATTGGCGCTACGGCCTGGGCCAATGGCGGAAGCGGCGGTGCGGGCATCACCTCTGCACCACCTCCAGTTGATATTACCGGGGGCGCTGGCGGTACAGGTTACGCGGGAGAGGCAGGCGAAAACGCTGACAGGACGGACCTTGGCAATGGTGGTGGCGGCGGTGCGGCGGGAGGTGGCAATGGCGGGCCGGGAGCAATTGGGAACTTCGGCGTAGGGTCTGGAGACGCTGGCAGCGGGGGGAGCTTTCCCGCCGATAATGGAACAGCTGGTGGCGATGGACTTTCCACTAGATCAATCCTCGAGAGCTCATCTGGCAGTGGCGGAGGAGGCGGTGGCGGTGGTGGAGGCGCCAACGGCGCGGTCACAGCCGCTTTTATTTATGGTTCAGGCCAACTGACAACGGGTGGCGCGGGTGGTGCGGGTGGCGCAGGTGGGCCGGGTATCAACTACGTCAGCGGGCCCGGACATGGCTATAGCGGCGCGGGCGGCGACGGGGGAATCGGGCTTTACTTTACGAATCCGGGCGCTTCGCTTGAGAATAACGGATCAATCACCGGCGGTAATGGCGGTGCGGGTGGCGCCAGCTACAAACCCGGCATGGCGGGCGCTGGGGGGAGTGGCGTCGTAGGCTCGAACCTCACCGTCATCAATGGCGGCGCCATTTCCGGCGGGCTCTCGGGCGACGGTTCGACGCGAGCCAATGCCATCCAGTTCACCGGCGGCAACAATACGCTCACGCTGCTCAACAGGTCGATTCTGACCGGTAATGTGGCCATCGACGGCGATGGCAGCGTCACGTTCAACCAGCCAGACGACCAAACCCTGGGCAACGTCATCACTGGAAACGGCTCGGTCATTCAGGACGGCGCCGGCACCCTGATCCTGAATGGGGTGAACACCTATACGGGCGGCACCACCATCAATACAGGCACCCTTGAAATCGGCGATGCCGCCACGCCCACGGCCAGCATCCTGGGCAACGTGCAGGTCAACCCGGGCGGCACGCTGCGCGGCCACGGCACGGTGGGGGGCGCGGTCAACAACACCGGCACGGTCTGGCCCGGCGGCTCTATCGGCACCCTGACCGTCGGCGGCAATTACACGCAGTCCCCCTCGGGCACGCTAAGGATCAATGTCAGCCCCATCGCGGCGTCGCAACTGAAGGTGGGCGGCGCCGCCACCCTGGGCGGATCGCTCAATGTGCTGCATGGGCCCGGCACCTATACTGCCCGAACCTATCAGATCGTCAGCTCAGGGGCTGTCGACGGGAAATTTGCAACCGTCTCGGGCAACCTGCCGGACGGCTTCACCCAAAGCCTGACCTACTCGTCCAACGCCGTCATGCTCGAACTGACTGGTGTGATCGCCCCCCCCAACGCGACGATCTTCGGCGCCATAGGATCGGCCACGCTGCGCGAGGCCCAGCGGGTCAACGGCGCGCTGCTCGACCGGCTGGGCCGCGCCTGTCTGTCGTCGGCCGACACGGGCTGTACGCGCCCGGACCAGCGGCTGTGGATCCAGGCCAACGGCACGTTCACCCACGTCGATGGCAACCACGGCGTGCCCGACGTCCGGGACGACCGCTACGGCTTCCTGGCCGGGGCGGACCGGCAATGGAAAGGCTGGACCGTGGGGCTGGCGGCCGGCTACAGCCATGGCGACGTGCGCGAGAATGCGGGCGACGCCTCGGGCAAGATCGACACCTTGCGTCTTGCCGCCTACGCCGGCAAACGCCTGGGCCCGGTGAACATAGCGGGCACGCTAGGCTATGCCTACGATTTTCTGTCCACTATTCGCTCTTTTGGCCCATTCGGCAATACCAAAGGCAGCGGTCATGACCAGGAATTCAATGCCGGCGTCCAGGCCGGCATGCCATGGTCCGTAGGGCCAATAGTGCTTACTCCGCACCTGGGGGTGCGCTATGCGCACATCAACGGACTGGCCGCAAGCAAATCAGGCCTGGCGAGCCAGGGCCTCTCGGTCGACTGGCAGTCGCTCGACAGCCTGCAGCCATATGTGGGCCTGACCCTGGACTACCCATTCCAGCTAAGCAGCGAACGATCTGGCTCGTTTCAGGCGCGAGTGGGTTACGCCTACGAAACCCAAAACGTGAACCGTACGGTTTTGCTGACAGCGGCTGACGGGACCAGCTTTGCGGTGCCAGGCACTGTGGATTCGCGCGGAATGGTCACTACGGGTCTGGGCTTTGTATTACCCATTGGCAAGACCGCGAAGGCAACCATTCGCTATGATGCATTGCTGCGTACGGGCAACGTCTCGGCCCAATCCGTGCAGGTGGGGGTGAGCTACCGGTTCTAGGCAAGGGCTGGGTGCCGTGATGGGTAAAGACCAGCCCGTGCGGATCGCGGTGCTTTTCGACACTTTTCATTTATCTACAGAACAGCGTCCATGCTCTTGCGTTCGCCCCACGTGGCAGCACCGTCCACTTGATTCTTGGCCATCATGGCTCCATTCTCTCAGAGGTTGGAGCCTCCTCAAAACCCGGGGGGATTCAACCAACGATGGTGATTAGCATTAAAGCTGTACGTACTATAGGACTAAAACTGTACCCCTATGAGCCGCCGGCCAGCTCCCGATCTCTGAGATTTCCTCTTGCGCACCCCGCACACTTTGTATGGGTATGGGTCGTCACCGGGGAAGGAACATACGTTCGTCGTACATGAAATCGAACTGTACATCGAGGCGGACCTGGTCAATGGCCGGATGCTTGGGATTGATCACAATGTTGCGCTCTAAGGGCAAAACCACCGACGGCACAATCAGACCCAGATGCTTCCCTGCCAGTAGCCATTCCGTTCCGAATGTCATGCTGGGCCGGTCAGGCGGGATCGCCTGCCAGCCTACAGGCAACTTTTCCGGGGCAGGCTCAAAATACAGCTCCTCATCCTCGGGCAGTTCGAACCGAATGATTTTCAGAAGCAGCCTGGGGTACTGGCTTGTATGTACGAACGTTTCCAAGCCACAAATTGCTGGGGTCAGGCCCATATACACCGCGGGCACATCGACGTCGTTCCAACGCCCTCCATCGAGCGCAGCACCCTTACCCGACAGGTCAGCAGCGCGCTTTGCCTTTGCAATTCTCCAGGCAAACATCAAACGACTCCGCCCCACTCCAGCGAATTAAGAATGCGCCGTACCTGCCGGCCGCCGATTGAAGTCTCGCATTGCATGATCGGCGTGTTGCCGCCCAGCGCGGGGTTTGGCGTGGCCATCCATTCTGACGCTGCGGCCGAGTCCTCGAAGACCTCTTCAGCCATCAGCGCAATGGTAGCGATTCGATCCAGGCGCTCTGAGGCCACAACGTCAAGTGGCTTGGCATCCCTGCGCCGACGTTCGAAGGTGGCCACGGACAGGTTCAGCAGCACCCCAATGCTTTGGGGGGTTAGTCTGAACGTATGCTTTGTGGCATCGGCCATTTCCACCGCAAAGCCTGTTTTGATGGATTTGATCCGGTCCGATTCGCTCATGGCTCCCAGGTTGTGAGCCATCTTCCAAAAGGCATGGACCGGCAGTTTGCCGGGGCCGTTACGTCCATGTTTGGCGTGGTTAATGTAGTCAGTCATGGAAACCTCCACGGTCGTCATCATTTGATGGCTAATATTCTATCAAATGCGGGCTTATACAACAAGCTAAGTTACGCATGAGAAACCTTCGCCAGCCCTATCCCTTGAGGTCTTGTCATTTCAAGATTCGTGCGATTAATTCAAATTCACCTGGGATTCCACAGCCAGGAATTGATCACCTAATCCCTGGCTGAAAACAAACCTGCAGACCCGTTCAAGCTCTCCTTCTCTCTGGGAATGCGATCATATTTGATGGCAAGGACTGAACCAGATCATCACGTTTAGTCGAAGGCAAGAACGTCTCAGCATCTTTACCTTTCTTGCGAAGGCGCCCACGGTGAATATACGTTTCCTGGGTAGCGGACTCCAAAAAACGTGAAGTACGGTATAGGCAAAAGGATCAGTTTTCATGCGAGATTTATGAAAAAATCTCGCGCGTTGGAGCACGATTGGAGCATAAGGCGATTCTTATGCTCCAACACCCCGCAGCAGAAATCGGCATAGGGGGCAGCCTTTATAGGCTGCACCCCTGCCACACCACCCGGCATGCGGGTCCGCACCGGGCGGTTCGAGAAGTTAAGGTTATGAGAGCCGGGGCAATCCCAGCCGGTCGA
>SCSG01000017.1 GCA_004322135.1 Burkholderiaceae bacterium
CAACTGCTTCAATCTTACATTGGCGGCCACTTACCGCGCACGCGAACTGGCGCAGGGCCATGAGGCCCGCATTACCACAGATGACAAGCCCACCGTCACGGCTCTGCGAGAAGTCGCGCAAGGCGTCACCGGCCTGGAAATGCTGCGTAAAGTACCGTCATAATCGGGCAGCCTGCTCATGGCGTTCTCCAGTCTTCGCGGTGCATCGTCAGGGCTTCTAGCCGTACTCAAGAAGGGGCCACGCCTACGTCGGCGCCACCCCACGAAACGCCTCGCGCCAGCCCTGTCTGTCGCCGAAAGCGCACCTAACACAATTGCTTCACTGGGTCCGCTGAATCAAATCATCAGCCAGTACCTGGCCCCCAAGGAAATCGAGCGCGTCAAGGAAGCCTACCGGTTTGCTGACCGCGCGCATCTGGGCCAGTTTCGCGAAAGCGGCGAACCCTACATTTCACACCCCATAGCCGTTACCCAAGTCTGCGCCGGCTGGAAGCTGGACGCCGATTCGCTCATGGCTGCGCTGCTGCACGATGTGATCGAAGATCAGGGCATACTCAAGCAGGAACTGGCCGAAAAATTTGGCGCCGATGTCGCAGAAATCGTCGACGGCCTGTCCAAACTGGACCGTATCGAATTCGCCACCAAAGCCGAACAGCAGGCCGAAAGTTTTCGCAAAATGCTGCTGGCCATGGCGCGCGACGTCCGCGTCATTCTTATCAAGCTCGCCGACCGCTTGCACAATATGCGGACGCTTGCCGCGGTCGACCCCGAAAAGCGCCGCCGCGTGGCGCGCGAAACGCTGGACATCTATTCTCCCATCGCCCACCGGCTTGGCCTGAACGCACTCTTTCGTGAGCTTCAGGACCTATGCTTCCAGGCAATCTATCCCAATCGCTATCAAGTCCTGCACAAGGCCATCATGGCCGCACGGGGCAACCGGCGCGAAGTCCTTGGCAAAATTACCGAAGCCGTCAAAATAGCACTGCCGGCAGCCGGTATCGAGGCCGAAGTCACAGGTCGTGAAAAATCCCTGTACAGCATCTACACGAAAATGGCCGAGCAGAAAAAGTCGTTTTCCGACGTGCTGGATATTTACGGCTTTCGCGTCATTGTCCATACTTTGCCCGAATGCTATTTGGCGCTTGGCACCCTGCATCAGCTGTACCGTCCCGTCCCGGGCAAATTCAAGGACTACATCGCCATCCCAAAAATCAACGGCTACCAGTCGCTGCACACGACTCTGGTGGGCCCGTACGGCACGCCGGTGGAATTCCAGTTCCGCACCCGCGAAATGGATCACGTCGCCGAAGAAGGCGTAGCCTCCCACTGGCTTTACAAAGAAGAAGATGCGTCGCTTAACAACCTGCAAAAACGCACGCACCAGTGGCTGCAGTCTTTGCTCGACATACAGAGCCAGACAGGCGACTCGGGCGAATTTCTCGAACACGTCAAGGTAGACCTCTTCCCGGACGCCGTCTACGTATTCACACCCCAGGGAAAAATCCTTTCGCTGCCCCGCGGCGCAACCCCTGTTGATTTCGCCTACACCATCCACACCGACATCGGCAATCAGGCTATCGCGTCAAAAATAAACGGCGAATTCTCGCCACTACGCACCGAGTTGCGCAGCGGCGATTCCGTTGAAATCATCACTTCTCCGGCATCGCGCCCCAGCGCCCAGTGGCTCAATTACGTACGCACGGGACGCGCCCGCTCGGAAATCCGCCATTATCTGCGCACAGTCAAATATGAGGAATCAGTAGCCTTCGGGCAGCGGCTACTCAACCAAGCCTTCGACGGACTCAACCTGCCACACCCGGCCGACGACGATCCAGAATGGGAAAAGCTTGCCAAAGGCTCGGGCGCCAGTTCGCGCGAGGAAATCCTGGCAGATATCGGCCTGGGAAAGCGCCTGGCCGCCGTCGTGGCACGACGCTTCGCACCTGAAAATTCCATGCTGGCCACTACTGCAGCTGCCGTTGACGAAATCACCGCCACGGCCAATACACCCATATTGATCCAGGGCAACGAAGGCCAGGCCGTACAACTGGCTCCCTGCTGCGGGCCACTACCGGGCGATGCCATCATTGGCGGCATCCGTCTGGGACACGGCCTGGTCGTGCACATGGAAGAATGCGCCGTCGCGCAGCGTCAGCGCGCCCGTGAGCCGGAACGCTGGATCCCCGTTGCATGGGGCACCAACACGGCGCGCCACCTGTCCACGCGGCTTGACGTGACCGTCATCAACGAGCGTGGCGTACTGGGACGGCTGGCAGCTGAAATCACCGATGCAGACTCCAATATCATTCACCTGACCATGCAGGACGAGGCCACCGCCACAGGCGTGCTGCATCTTACCGTTCAGGTAGACAGCCGCAAGCATCTTGCACAGGTAATACGCGCGATACGGCACGTGCCGCAAGTGCAGAAGATAGTTCGTCTGAAAGGTTGACCGGACACCGCCCAACGCGCCAAGCACCATTGGCATTGGCATGGCGATTACATTCGTGCCAACCCGGCCACCCTCAGGAATCCCGCGCGCCCAAATCGCTACGAAGACTACACGTGTGCATGAGGCGCGACCACGCGCCCACCATGCAGCGGTATTTCACGTTGGCAGCGCGCTGCCAGCAATGGATCGTGGGTGACGAGCACCAACGTGGTTTCACGCTCTTCCAATAGCGAAAACATTAGATCGATGACGAGGGCACCATTGTGTTCGTCCAGGCTGCCCGTAGGCTCATCCACGAATAACAGGCGTGGTTGGACCACGAACGCGCGCGCCAGCGAAACGCGTTGCTGTTCGCCACCCGAAAGCGTTCGCGGGTAATGATGCAGACGCTCGGTCAGGCCTACGATTTCAAGGGCGTGGCGGGCAGCATCACGGGCGGGCCTGCCGGCCAGTTCCAGCGGCAGCATGACGTTTTCAATCGCCGTAAGGTTCGGCAGCAATTGAAATGACTGAAAAACAAACCCAACGTTGCGCGCGCGGAACGCGGCACGCTGTTCTTCGCTCAAATCAAACAGGGATTCACCCAGCAGGATGACTTCACCAGACGTGGGGGTATCAAGGCCCGCCATCAGCCCCAGCAAGGTGGATTTGCCCGAGCCTGAGCTTCCCGTAATGGCCACCGCCTCCCCCGTAACAATCGAAAAGCTGACATTATCTAAAATATCCAGGATCCCCGACGAGTCCGCCACCCGACGGGACAGGCCCTTCACCTCAATGGAATACGTGTTGTTCATATATCGAAGGTTTCATCCAAGCCAAACTTTTCTCTACCGAATTCTCATCTCATGATTGCAAGCCGCCGTTCGTTCATCACGCTATTATTCAGCCTTGTCTGCCTGCCCACCCTGGCGCAGAATGTGCCACCCGCAGCACACAGCAGGGACATCCTCGTCATAGGCGACAGCCTCTCGGCGGAATACGGCTTAAGACAAGGCTCGGGCTGGGTATCCATTGTGGCGGAAAAACTGAAATCAAGGAAATACAAAGGCTTGATCCATAACGCCAGCATCAGCGGTGACACAACCAGTGGCGGCCTTAGCCGCCTCAGTGCCGAACTGGCGCGCTACAAGCCGGGCATCGTCGTCATTGAACTGGGCAGCAACGACGCGCTACGCGGATTGTCGTTGACCATGACAAAAGACAATCTGTCCGCCATGGTTACCGCCATTCAAAAATCGGACGCGCGGGCACTGCTCGTGGGCATGCAGATTCCGTCGAACTACGGGCGCCGCTACACCGGGCAATTCCGCGATTTATTCGTCCAGGTCGCAACACACTACCACATTCCGCTGGTCCCCTTCCTCATGGAAGGAATGGCTACAAACAAGGCACTTTTCCAGTCCGATGGCCTTCATCCCAACGAAAAGGGCCAACCGGTTCTGGCCGAAAATGTATGGAGGTATCTCGCCCCGATGCTGGACGCGAGGCACGCTGGCAGCCGCAATCAGGATCGCGCCGCCAATTAGCCGGCTGCGGTGCACCGTTCGGGGTCACGGCTGCACCAGGCTGTCGCCGTCATGCCCGAGCCGACGAAGACTTTACCGCTGTGGCCAGCCCCACACCGTGTGTCAGCCCTGGTCCTTGGTTTCGCCGGCCAAAGCCTTTTCGGACTCGGGCAGCATCTTCACGCCAACAGAAGCTTTCATCGCCTGCAGGACGGCTTGCTGTTCGGTGTTGCCCAGAATCTGCGCCAATTGCGTCGGTAAACTTGCCTGCATGACGGGATTGGGCTTACCAGCAGCGGCACTCTCGACACGCACCACCACGTAGCCATCGGAGCCCTTGACACCCGTGTAGGCAGGCAGCCCGATAGTGGGTACCGTGAACGCCGCCTCAAGCACCTGCTTGCTTAGCCCCTGCGGATTAACGCGACTAACCGTAAGGGCCGGGGCAAAGCCATCCAGTGAAGCCGTTATCTGATGGCTTTGCAGCGTTGCCAGCGCTGCAGCGCCCGCTTTTTCGGCAGCCGCCGCGGCGCGTTCCTGAATCAACCGTTCACGAATCGACGCACTGGCCTTCTGAAGCGGCTGCACATGCTTGGGCGTAATCTTGCCAACCCGCACCACAATCATCACCGAAGGCGAAATCTCGATCACGCCCGAATTGCTCTTATCGGTAAAGACCTGATTTGAAAACAGTGCGCGCCGCACACGCGGGTCTTTGAGCACTGCCGCATCGGGGCTGTCTATGGCCGCCGCGCCATCAACCTCGTTGGCAGGCAACAAAGCACCGGCCGCAATACCATTGGCTTCTTTAAGTGGCAGACCCAACGCTTCGGACGCGGGCTTCAGGCTTGTGGAATTGTCGTAGACGAGGCTGGTCAGCTTGGACGACATGTCGGCAAAATGGTCGGCCCCCAACTGGCGCCTAATCTCGCTCTCAACCTTGGATTTGGCCTGGTCAAAGGTTTCGCCGTGCTGGGGCTGCACGTCGTCAGCCATGAATATGTGCAGGCCGTCCGGGCCTTTGACCACCCCGCTTACTTCGCCTTTCTTGAGCGCGAAAACTGCCTTTTCAAGCTCGGGAGACCATGTACCCTGTGTGATCCAACCCAGTTTTCCGCCATCTTGGGCCGTTCCGGCGTCGTCGGACTCGGCGCGTGCGATTTGGGCAAACTTGGATTTGTCAGCCATTACCTCTTTATCGATTTTATCTGCACGAGCCTCGGCCTTGGCCGTTTGCTCTGGGGTGGCGTCTTTGGGCAGGCTTACCTGAATATGGCTAAGCAGAACCCGCGCCGGCGACACATAACGGCCTTTGTTCTGCTCATAATACTTGTGCATGTCGCTGTCGCTGACACTCGTCACCGTTTTCATGGCAGCCGCCTCATCCAGCAGTATGTACTGCGCCGAGACACTTTCCGGAACCTGGAGCTGATCCTGGTTCTTGTCATACCAATCCTTGATATCGGCATCACTGACCTGCACACCCTTTTCGAAGCTGCTGAACGGGAACGTGCGCAGGCGCACAATGCGTTCAGAGGTAAGGGCCCGCTCAATGGATTGCATGACCGGCACCGGCACACTTGCCGTCATGGTGACCGGCCCCAACACGCGCTGAAGGGCCAGATCAGAGCGCTGCCCCTGTTCGAAATCGCGGCTGGTAACCCCCATGGACGTCAGCACCTGGCTATAGCGCTGAGGCGAGAAACGGCCATCAACCTGAAAGTCGGGAATGGACGCAATAGTCTGGCGCAACACAGCGTCGGACACGCTGAAATGATCCTTGTTCGCCACAGTGACCGTGACATGCCTGTCGATGAGTGAATCCAGCAACGCCTTGCGCGCATCAACGGTATCCAGCACTGCCGGGTCGAATGCCCCTCCGGCGCGCGACTGCAACTGCCGCAACTGGTTGCTTCTGGCGTCGTCGAACTCTTTGAGAGTGATGTTCGATTTGCCAACTTTTACCAGGTCCTTGTCACCCGATACATAAGTGCTGTAGCCACTGACACCAATCAAGGCGAACGAGGGCAAAATCAGTACCAGCAAAATCAATTGCATCAGGCGCTGATGGTTACGGATAAAATCAAACATTAAGAACTCTCTGATTCGCGAATCTGCTGAAACGCCAGGCAGCGTACATTAAAAAAAGGGCGAACAAGTTCGCCGCCACACACCGCTGCTGGGTAATACCCACAATAGGCCCGAGTTTACCACTACCCGAACACGACAATGACTGCCTCCAACCTGAGCTGGCCCTACCCAAAACTCATTGCCCACCGCGGCGCCGGCCATGCCGCCCCAGAAAACACCCTGGCCGCCATGCGGGCAGGCGCGCGCCAAGGCCACACCATGGTTGAATACGACCTGAAACTCAGCCTGGACGGCGTACCCGTGCTGCTGCACGACGACACCGTGGACCGCAGTTCCAACGGCCAGGGCCGGGCATGTGATCTGACCTATCGGGAGCTGGCCAAGCTGGATTTTGGCAGCTGGCATTCCCGCGAGTATGCCGGCGAACCCATACCCACGCTTTACGCCATAGCCGCCTTTACCCAGGCCAACAATCTCTGCAGCAATATCGAAATCAAGCCCAGTGCAGGAACAGATGCCGACACGGGGCGGCGCATCGCGCAGTTTGCGGCACAGCTCTGGAGCAATGCGGACGTGCCGCCACTGATTTCGTCATTTTCAGAGCCTGCCTTGCAAGCGGCACTGCGCGCGGCCCCGCAACTGCCGCGCGCACTATTGCTGGGCGAAACGGTCCCCAAGGACTGGCCCGAGCGGCTGCAGCGCCTGCGGTGTGTGGCCTTGAATGTCCACGAAACCGTGGTCACCGCGGCGCTCGTACACGAAGTACACGCCAAAGGCTATAAAATAGCTGCATGGACTGTAGACGAGCCGGCCCGCGCACACGAGTTGCTTGAATGGGGCTGCGATGCCCTCTTTACCAACGATATCAAACCCGCCAGGCCCGATTTTTAATCTTTCGCCCCAAAAGGCTCCAATTTGTTCAGCTATCGCCACGCCTTCCACGCCGGCAACCATGCCGACGTGCTCAAGCACGCCATCTTCGTCCATATCCTTGACTACTATAACCACAAGGAAACGCCATACTGGGTCATCGACACCCATGCCGGGGCGGGCATCTACGACCTGACCAGCGACTGGGCAACACAGAACGGCGAATTCACCGAGGGGCTGGACCGACTACTGGGTGCCGAGTCCATGCCGGCCCTGATCGAGCGCTATCTCCAGTGCGTCCAGCACTTCAATCCCGATGGCGTCGCCAATTTCTATCCTGGCTCTCCCTGGCTGGCGCTGCACCTGCTGCGCGAGACAGACCGGCTGCATCTTTTCGAGATGCATCCTTCGGAAATCAACGTGCTGCGCGACAACCTCGCCCAACAAGGGCGACGCGCCATCGAACAAACTACCCTGCACGAGGTCGATGGTTTTACCGGCCTGAAAAGCCTGCTGCCGCCACAACCCCGGCGCAGCATCGTTCTCATCGATCCTTCGTACGAAAACAAAAACGACTATCGCGCCGCGCTGTTAAGCATCAAGGAAAACCTGGCGCGCTTCTCCACAGGCTGCTACGCCATTTGGCACCCCCTGGTCCAAAGGCTTGAAGCGCAGGAAATGGTGCGGTCGCTGGAAAACCTGGACGTGAAATGGATCCATGCCTCACTAGCCGTGAGCAAACCCGCCGACGATGGTTACGGCCTGCACGGCAGCGGCATGTTTGTCATCAACCCGCCCTGGACGCTGCACAAGGCCCTGAATGAGGCCATGCCGTGGCTGGTCAAGATCCTGGGACAGGACGAACGCGCCGCCTACACGTTGACGCTGTCACCCTCTGCCGAAGCACCCGCCGTGGCAAAACGCGTGAAAAAAAACCGCCATATCAAGAGGGCTGGCAAGCCGTCGCCCAAGACCTCAACTGATTCCGGACTGAAGACTCCCTGATCCGGTCGCTAAACGCCGTATGCGGCAAATCCGGCCCCGCTATACGAAATGTTCGCCGCTTCGAAGGTAGCGCCATTGCCCCGCAGGAAGGTCACCAAGAACAATGAGCCCGATGCGCACACGTTTAAGGCCTACGACCTTCAGGCCAACCAGTTCGCACATGCGGCGAATCTGGCGCTTTTTTCCCTCCTGAAGCTGAAATCGCAACTGATCATCGTTTTGCCACGTCACCTTTGCAGGCCGAAGCGCCTTGCCGTCCAGGCTAAGACCGTGGTTCAGCAGCTTGAGACCATTGCCTGCCATCTTGCCCTCGACCCGCACCAGATATTCCTTCCAGATTTCAGAGTCGTCGCTGATGAGCTGGCGCGCGACGCGCCCATCCTGGGTCAGCACCAGCAATCCTTGTGAATCAATATCCAGCCGCCCCGCGGGAGCCAGTCCGCGCAAATGTGCTGGATCGAAACGCAAGGCAGAACGGTCGGCGTGGTACTGCGTCTGCGCAGTAATCAGCGAAGCGGCCGGCCTGTAGCCCTGCTCGGCCTGGCCGGAAACGTAGCCAACCGGCTTGTTCAGCAGTATTGTTACGCGCGACGTCTGGCGGCGCTGCGCCTGCCGGTCCAGTACGATTTTCTGGCCCGGATAGGCCCGACTGCCAAGTTCCGACACCACTACGCCATCCACACGTACCCAGCCACGTTCAATGTAGGCGTCCGCTTCGCGCCGCGAACATAGCCCCTGTTGGGCCATCAACTTCGAAATCCTTACTTTTTCCATACGCCTTTATTGTCGTGAATGCCCCATATAATGAGCCGGATCAGGGGTGTCGGTGGGGTTGGCGACAACCTTCGCCAGTTCGTCGCTCATCGGCCAGTTCAAGTTGATGTTTTTCGGCGGAATGGGCCTGGTGAACCACTTTGCGTAAATCGCCTTGAGGGTGCCATCCTTCATCATCGCCTTTACCGCGTTATCCACCGCAGTCTTGAACGGCCCGTCCCCCCTGGGCTCTATGATTCCGTACGGCTCGATCGTATAAGCCTTGGCGCTGATGACCCAGTCCGCGGGAGTACGCGAGTTGGCCACCAGGCCAGCCAGCAGAATATCGTCCATGAAGAAAGCCACGGCACGGCCACTGGCAACGGTGAGGAAAGCACCCGAGTGGTCTTTGGCTGCGATGATGCGCATGCCAAGTTTTTCCCGCGCATTGGTCTGCGTCAGCCAGCGCAGATTGCTGGTGCCCGCCGTCGAGACGACCGTCTTGCCTTTAAAGTCGGCAAGATCCTTCAGATGAGCGGACTTCAACGCGACAAAACGCGTGGCGGTCACAAAAGTGGTCGGAGCAAAACTCACCTGCTTCTGGCGTTCGGCATTATTGGTAGCAGAACCGCAGGCAAGATCAACGGTGCCATTGGCAACGAGCGGAATCCGCGTGGACGACGTGACGGGAACTTCCTTGACCCTCAAATCAGGCAGATTCAAATCTTTCTTCAGTGCCGCAACTATCCCGTGGCAGATATCCATGGAATAGCCAATTGGCTTCTGGTTGTCATCAAGATACGAGAATGGAATGGACGAATCCCGGTATCCCAGCGTCACCTCGCCACTTGCACGGATCTTATCAAGGCGCCCTTGTGCATTTGCGGTAGACACGGTGGCTGCCATCATGGCAACGGCAGCTAGAATTGCAGTGATCCTCTTCATGATTATTCTCCTTGCGTCGGGTCGCACAAAGCCTCAGCGCCAGGTCTCGACTTCGACGGTAACACTTCCGTCCTGCGACGATACCATGGCCACCCCCTCATCAACGCTGATGTGCAACGTCATGGCGCGGCGCGCCAGCCCAGCCAGTGCCTTGGCCGCTTCGGACGGTACGGCGTAGACGTTCAGGTTGCGGGCACGCGCAAGGCCAGCCTCTGCGCCCTGCCACCACATGCGGCTGGCAGTGCCTCCATAACAGAACACAACGACGTGCTCCGCTTTGCCACAGGCCTGCAGCAGGCGCCGCTCATCCGGATGGCCCAACTCGACCCATGTCAGTATTGCACCAGTCAGATCCTTGCGCCACAGTGCGGGCTCTTCAGCTGAACTCAGGCCGCGCGTGAAGGCCAATTGGCCGTCGGCCAGCAAGCCAAAGGCCAGCACCCGCATCATCATGCGCTCGTCCGTCTCGGAGGGATGACGCGCGAGCGTCAGGGCATGGCTTTCATAATAGCCACGCACCATGTCGGCTATATGCATATCCAGCTTGAAAATCGTCGCACGCAGCGCCATCAGTTCAACTCAAAGCGCATCTGCGCCGCTTTCGCCCGTACGAATACGTATGGCCTGCTCAAGCGGCATAACGAAAATCTTGCCGTCACCAATCTTGCCGGTATGTGCCGCTTTGACAATGGCGTCTATGGCGCCTTCGGCCATGGAGGCCGGCAAGGCAACTTCAACGCGAATTTTAGGCAGGAAATCCACGATATACTCCGCGCCCCGATACAGTTCGGTATGGCCCTTCTGCCGGCCAAAGCCCTTGACCTCGGTCACTGTCAGGCCGCTAACTCCGATTTCCGCCAGTGCTTCGCGAACTTCGTCAAGCTTGAATGGTTTGATGATAGCCACAATAAGTTTCATGATGTTCGATTCCCTGGTTCAGTCTGTGCCAGCGGCGTCAGCTCGCGAAAACCGTTGGTTATGGGATAACGCCAGTCGCGTCCAAACGCGCGCGCCGTGATTTTCGGGCCGATGGCCCCCTGCCTGCGCTTGTACTCATTGACGCGCACGAGTCGCACCACCTGCGCCACCACATCGGGCGCGAATCCCGCTGCTTCGATGCTTTCCACGGACGCGTTCTTTCCCACGTACAAGTCAATAATGGCGTCCAGCACGTCGTAAGGCGGCAGGCTGTCCTGGTCAGTCTGGTCCGCGCGCAGTTCGGCCGAAGGCGCCCGCTCAATAATGCGTGCGGGTATGACTTCAACCCTCCGGTTGCGCCAGCGCGCAAGATCATAAACCATCGTCTTGGGCACATCCTTGAGCAACGCGAAGCCCCCAGCCATATCGCCGTACAACGTGCAATAGCCGGTAGCCAGCTCGGACTTATTCCCCGTATTGACCACCAGGGACCCGAATTTATTGGATAGCGCCATCAGTAAAGTACCGCGCACGCGCGCCTGGATGTTTTCTTCGGTGGCGTCCGCCGCCAGGCCCACAAATTGCGGCGCCAGTGCTGCGTCGAACGCAGAGGCCAGAGCGGCAATATTGATCTCGTCATAGCGCACGCCCAGACCCAGTGCCATCTGGCGTGCATCAACCTGGGAAATATCAGCGGTATAACGCGAGGGCATCATGACGGCATGCACGTTGCCAGCCCCAATGGCATCCACTGCCACCGCCAGCACCAGAGCGGAATCAACACCACCTGAAAGCCCCAGGACGACGCGAGCAAAACCCGATTTACCGAGATAATCGCGCAGCGCAAGAACCAGCGCCTTGTATACCTGCTCGACCCGTTCGGGCCATGCCGCATCACTTTCCGGAAGGGGTGCCAGGAGTTCGCCTCGCGAACCTATATCCACCATGGCCAGTTTCTCTTCAAACACGGGCAGGCGCTGCGTCACGACACCCGCCGGATCCATGACGAACGACCCGCCATCAAACACCAGTTCGTCCTGCCCGCCGACCTTGTTCAGGTACACAGCGGACATCCCACGCACATTGTGCCCCACACGCTCGATTCGCTCAGCCTGCTTGCCAACGGTGTAGGGCGAGGCATTCAGGATAAGCAGCACCTGCGCCCCGCACGCGGCGGCGGCGGCTGGACTTTCGGCAAACCACACATCTTCGCAAATATTAAGGCCAAACCGTACGCCCTTGACCTCAAAGACGCTGGGCTCGCTCCCCGCCTGAAAATAGCGCTTTTCGTCGAAAACGCCGTAATCGGGCAGCTCACGTTTGAAATACTGGGCAACCACGCGGCCATTGACGAAAACCGAGGCCGCGTTGTAAAGCTTGCCATCCCGTTCACAAACATGCCCCACGACAACGTGCAGGTCGGGAAAAAGCGCCAGGTCTTCGCGCAACTGGCCCAAAACCTGCGTCTGCCTGCGCACGAACTCGGGCCTGAGCAGCAGGTCTTCGGCCGGATACCCTGTAAGCGCCTGCTCGGGCGTCAGGAGTATGTCGACCCCCTTGCCCCGTGCCCAACGCGCGGCATCCACGACTTTGGCGGCATTCGCACGTACATTGCCCACCGTAGTGTTGATCTGTGCAAGCCCAACCTTTACCGCCGTCATTTAACCAAACCTTTATATATTGGGGAATAAATGCAAAATTATCGCACGATAGCGCCCTGCCCCCACCACTAACGTGGAATCACCCCGCCTGCAATACGTTCGCCTCCCCGGGAAGCTCTCCCCGTGCACGGCATTCCGCCGAAGCGTGTATCACACGTTCATATCGCGCTGTCCCTTATAATTCCTGCATCATGGAAAAAAAGCCGCCTTCATCCCCGCAAAACCAGTTCGCCAACAAAGCCCACGCCTGGTCGGCACGCTTCTCCGAGCCTGTCTCAGACCTGGTCAAACGCTACACCGCGTCGGTCGGCTTTGACCAACGCATGGCTGGCGTCGATATCCAGGGCTCACTGGCTCACGCCGACATGCTGGCCTCCATCGGGGTCATCAGCGCCCAGGACAAGGCCGACATCGACAAGGGGATGGAGCAGATCCTTGAAGAGATCGCAACTGGGCAATTCACCTGGCTGCTCGACCTCGAAGATGTACACCTGAATATCGAAAAGCGCCTCGTCGAACTGATTGGCGATGCGGGCAAGCGGCTGCACACGGGCCGTTCACGCAACGATCAGGTAGCCACTGACATAAGGCTGTGGCTGCGAATCGAAATCGACACCATCACGGACCTGCTGCGCCGATTACGCCGCGCACTGGCACAATTGGCGCTTGAACACACCGACACCATCATGCCGGGCTTCACTCACCTGCAGGTTGCACAACCCGTCACATTTGGCCACCACTTGCTGGCCTACGCCGAGATGTTCGCGCGCGACACCGAACGCCTGGCCGACTGCCGCAAGCGCGTCAACCGCCTTCCGCTTGGCGCTGCAGCTCTGGCAGGCACATCCTACCCCATAGACCGCGAACGTGTCGCCAAGACGCTTGGCTTCGACGGCGTATGCCGCAATTCGCTGGACGCAGTTTCCGATCGCGATTTTGCCATTGAGTTCTGTGCCGCTGCCGCACTCATCATGACGCACATCTCACGCTTCTCGGAAGAGCTGGTCCTGTGGATGAATCCCCGTGTGGCATTCATCGATCTGGCCGACCGCTTCTGCACCGGCAGTTCCATCATGCCGCAAAAGAAGAACCCCGATGTGCCCGAGCTCGCGCGCGGCAAGACGGCGCGCGTCAACGGGCATCTCGTTGCGCTGCTTACGCTCATGAAAGGTCAGCCGCTGGCCTACAACAAGGACAACCAGGAAGACAAGGAAGGCCTGTTCGACTCAGCCGACACAGTGCGCGACACACTGACCATCTTCGCTGACATGATAGGTGGCATCAAGGTCAAGGCCGAGGCCATGCGCGCCGCCGCGCTGCAAGGCTTTGCCACAGCCACCGATCTGGCCGACTACCTGGTAAAAAAGGGCGTGCCGTTTCGCGACGCACACGAAACCGTGGCCCGGGCTGTACGCACCTGCGAAGAAAAAGGCTGCGATCTGGCTGAACTGAAGCTGGAAGAACTGCAAGCCTTCCACCCCGGCATCGAACGGGATGTGTTCGCCGTGCTTACCCTCGAAGGGTCGGTGGCTGCGCGCAAGCACATCGGCGGCACGGCCCCTGAACGCGTCAGGCTTGAAGCCCGGCGCATACTGGACGAAACAGACCTTGGCTGAACCGCAGCATCGTGATTACTGAAACACCGCGATTGACTCTACATGGCCGGTATGTGGAAACATATTAACCACGCCTGCCGATAACATCCGATAGCCACCCTCGTTGACGAGGATCCCCGCATCACGTGCCAGGGTCGAAGGACTGCACGATACGTAGACAATGCGTTTCGGACGTTCAGGCACGGCCAGCGCGGCCAGTGCGCGCGCCACTGCCTCGGCCCCCTCTCGCGGCGGATCGATCAGGACACGGTCGAAGTGCCCGAGGTCGCGCAGCCACTGAGCATCAACGGCAAACAGGTTCAGCACGGCAAAACTCACCCGCTCGGCCAGGTTATTTTGCCGCGCCGCCTCACGGGCGCGTTCCACCAGCGCCTTACTGCCTTCAATGCCTACCACGACGCGCACGCGCGTAGCCAGGGGCAAAGTAAAATTCCCCAAACCGCAAAACAGGTCAGCCACGCGATCTTCGGGCATGACCCTCAGCAAAGACAACGCCTTATGAACCAGGACCCGATTGATTTCCTGGTTTACCTGCGTGAAGTCAGTTGGCCGATAAGGCATGCGCAGCCCATACTCGGGCAACAGATACGCAAGCTTTTCGGCGTCCTCGGCACGAAGCGTAACAGCAGTCTCGGGGCCCGCGGGTTGAAGCCACCACGACACGTTGTACCTCCGCCCGAATTCCATCAGCAAATCCAAGTCGGCTGCCGTCAACGGCTTCAGATGACGCAGTATCAGAGCCGTCGTCGCGTCGCCCACAGCCACTTCGATCTGCGGGATGGAGCGCGGGTCGGACAAGGAGGTCACCAGCGCACGCAAGGGCATAAGCATGGCAGACACGTGCGGGGGCAACACCAGGCAGTGCTGCATGTCGGTGACGTAACTGCCCCGGCGCTCGCGAAATCCCACCAGCGCTCCGCCTTTCTTTCCGACAAACCGCACGGACAGACGCGCCCGATGGCGGTAACCCCACGACGGCCCATGTAGCGGGGGCAAAATACACGCGGGGGTGACCTTGCCAATGTGCCAGAGCGCGTCTTCGAGCACGCGTTGTTTTACAGCCACCTGGGCCGCCGGATCCAGATGCTGCATTGAACAGCCGCCACAGACGCCAAAATACAGGCAGCGCGGCACAACGCGCTGAGACGATGGGGCAAGCACCTGTTCAACGCGCGCCACATCAAACGAAGACTTACTCCGAATGACTCTCGCGCGCACCACTTCACCCGGCAGTGCCCCTTCAATGAACACAACCTTGCCATCCCTGCGGGCGACACCGCGCGCTTCAAGATCCAGGGAGTCAACATCGAATACTTCGGGCATAAGAATCCAGGTTGGTTCGTACGGCAAAGATCAGATTTTATGCCAACGTGCGAGTCCGCTGGCGCGATTCGCAAGCCCGCAACGCCGTACGACGTTCGCACACAACCACGCCCGATCAGCACCGATACAAATATCGGCATGCCGATATGGCGCTCGCAAACGATTACGCCCCGCTTGCACGGGGCGTAATACAGCCGTTACATGCGCCAGAAGCTACGAGGCGGGCATATCGTCGGGAGCCGAATGCATGGGATGCTGCCCTTGTCCGTGCATGGACTTTGCGCCATGCCTATGATGGGCAGCGTCGCCCCATCGTGCTGCACGCTCACTCAGCAACGTCGCGGCCTTCTGCTGCTGCGTCGCATCCAGGGAATCCCACACCGCGAACCATTTCGATTCAATGCTGCTGCGCGCCTCGACCGCTTTGCTGCGCTCGCTGTCACGCTGTTTGGCAGCCGCGTGCGGATCGATCTTTCCAGCCTTCAGCTGTTCGAAGCGTTCTTTACGCTCTGCCTTCATGGTTTCGAAACGAGTCTTGCGCGCTTCCTTCTCGGCTGCCTGGGCGTCGGCCAACAGCTTGGATTGCGTGCTGGTCAGGTTCAGCACCTTGACGGCATCCTGACCTAACGCACCATAACCCGGCACCCGCATGGCCATCCTGGCGTGGTGATGGCCGCCCCGGCGCCAGTTCTTGTTGGCATGCGAGCCCTGGCCCGACGGTGCGGTAACACTCTGCTCTGCCGCGACAGGTGCAGGGCTGGATGCATCGGCCGTAGCCGCCATGGCGGCACCTTGCAACGAAAGCGCGGCGGCCACAGCCGCAACTTTGATCAGCAGGGGAAAGTTCGCGTGATTCTTCATGGTTCGTTCCTTGTAGAAAGAAGAGAACCCATTGTTCTCCATTTCCCGTTACCAACCTGTTTCACCGACGGTAATAAGTTTTCAGTCGATTACAGAACGAAATAGGACAAAATCACCACTGTGCGCCCGATGCACGCCAACCGCCCAGAGGCCGTAAAAATGAACAGCTATGCGCCGTTCCATACCGCCATGTATTCCTTCCAGTGCGGCGCATCACTAGCCTGCAGGATTCCGCGCACCAGCTCCAGCTCGGCGGCATAGGCAGCCTGATCGAGTTCACCCTTGAGCAAACAATAGCGGCAATACACGAGCCAGGTATTGACGACATCCGTCTCGCAATAGCCGCGCACCTCGTCGGCCCTGCCATCAGTCCAGGCCTTCCAGACCTGCCCGCCATCCATTCCCAGCTTGCCCGGAAAGCCACACAGTTTGGCCATTTCGTCAAGAGGTGCATTCGCGCGCGCATTGTATTTGGCCAACACATTCATGAGATCGATATGGCGGCTGTGATAGCGATTGATGTAGTTGTTGTATTTGAAATCGCGGTCGTCCTCGCCAGTATCCCAATAACGCGGTGCCTGCAGGCCATGAATAAGGCTGCGGTAATGCAGGACCGGCAGATCGAAACCCGAGCCGTTCCAGCTGATGAGCCGCGGCGTGTAGCGCTCGATAGTCTTGAAAAAACCCGAAATAAGGGTTGCTTCAGGGTCATCGGCCTGGCCCAGGGTTTTAACTCTGAACCCGCTGTCATCACGGAACACACACCCAATTACCGCAACCTTATGCAGATGCAGCGGCAGGAAATCATTGCCATGGGATTCACGGCGCGCCTGCAGCGCAGCCTCGACGACTTCGACATCGCTCAGGGCCGGATCGGAGCCATTCAAGCGCCGGAGGCCATCGGCGTCCGGAATAGTTTCAAGATCGAACACCAATGAGGGAATCATCGCGGAGGCAAGTAAGCGAGCGGGTTGACCGGAGTGCCACTGCGCCGGATCTCGAAATGCAGGCGTGGCGATGTCGTGTCTGTTTGGCCAATGGTTGCAATCTTGGCGCCCTTCTTCACTGTTTGCCCTGTCTTGACGAGCAGCTTGTCGTTATGCGCATAGGCTGTGATGAAGCCACCCGCGTGACCCAGCAGAATGAGGTTGCCCAGGCCGCGCACACCATTGCCGGCGTACATGACCTTGCCCGCGCCCGCGGCCAATACCGGGGCACCCACGGCACCCGCGATATCTATGCCCTTGGTGTTGGCATTGAATCCCTGAATGATCTTGCCCGAGGCCGGCCAGCCCCACGACACCACACCGGCATCAGCCGCACGCGAGGGTGTGGCTGGCTCGGTAGGAGGAGGCGGTGGAGGCAACGGCTCGGGCTCCATGTGAGTGGAAGACGCCGGATGCACAGCGGATGCCGCCGGTGCACGTGATGTGGCAGACCCAGTGAGTTTCAGGGTTTGACCCACCCGCAATTGGCTCGGATCAGAAATATTATTGATGCGGACCAGACTTGCCACATCGACATCGTGTGCCTGCGCAATTTTATAAAGCGTGTCGCCCGGCTTGACAACATAAGTAGTGGCACTGCTGGAAGACTGAAGGCTCTGGTTGGCACCATTCGACAAGTCGGTGACGGGCGCCCGCGTCTGACGCGATGCGCAGCCCGCCAGCACGGTCAACACTATGGCCGAGACCAGAAAAGCGGCTCGACGCGATTGACGTGCAGTGCGATGATCTGTCTGCATAACGGTAGACCTTGACGTCCGTACATACATGTGACTCTCCTAACTATGATTGTGTGCCGGCCCTGAGGGGAACAAAGCGGACGGATTCCAATTCTTCACGATGCCACACCGCTGCTCCTGTCCGCTCGACAAGGATCAGACGCTGCGCGGTTCCACCCTCTGGCGCAATCAACCTGCCCCCGATCGCCAATTGCTCCAGTAGTACTGGCGGAATTTTAACGCCCGCAGCCGCCACGACAATAGCATCGAAGGGCGCGACATTGGGCAGGCCCAGCATGCCGTCGCCAAACGACAGGCGAACACGCCCTACAAGCTTCAGGGCGCGCAGGCAATCGCGTGCCAGTTCGTACAGGCCCCGAATGCGTTCGACAGAATGCACCTCTTTCACGAACTGAGCCAGCACCGCAGCCTGATAGCCGCAGCCCGTACCCACTTCGAGAACTTTAACCGGTATGCGATTTTCGCACATCGCGGAAATCATGCGCGCCACTACCCAAGGCTGCGAAATGGTCTGCCCGTGGCCTATGGGCAATGCCGCATCTTCGTAGGCACGGCTGGCAAGCCCCTCGTCAACGAAAAGATGACGCGGCACGGCAGACATAGCCGCCAGCACACGCTCGTCCTGAATCCCCTGATTGCGCAGGCGTTGAATCATCCGAAAGCGCAAGCGGTCGGAATTAAGCCCCAGATTGGCCGAGTGCGTCGCCACCAGCGGTGCGGCCGCGACACGCGCACTGCCCGGGAGCGTGATACGCGTATTGCTGTTGGCTGCCGAAAAACCGCGCCCAAGACCCACACGCCCCGACCTCTTGGCCGTACCTGGGAATGGCGGGCGATCTGTCGGCCGGGTCATAACGTTTGCATCCAATCTTTTACACTTTGAAGCTGCTCGTAGTGAGTCAGATCCAAACGCAGCGGCGTAACAGAAACCATGTTCCGCTTTATGGCTCCAAAGTCAGTGTCGGCAGACGAGTCGGAAACAGTGCCGACGGGGCCTATCCAGTACACCGGATCGCCATATGGCGTGCTGCTTTTCACGACAGGCTCGGACGGGTGGCGCTTGCCAAGGCGGGTAACGGCCAGCCCCTGCACTTCTTCGAAGGGTATGTCGGGAATATTGACATTAAGCAGCATGGCACCAAGCGGCTGCGCAAGTTGGCGCTCGATAATCTGGCGCGCCACGCGCGCGGCGCTATCGAGGTGATCGGACCCCTTCCTGACGAGGGAAAATGCCACGGACGGGATGCCGAACAAAAAACCTTCTGTAGCCGCCGCGACAGTCCCCGAATACAACGTGTCGTCACCCATGTTGGCGCCGTTATTGATGCCCGACACGACCAAGTCTGGACGAAAATCAAGTAGGCCGGTCAGCGCAATGTGCACACAATCGGACGGCGTGCCGTTGACAAAATAAAACCCATTGGGGGCTTGCCGGACGGACAGCGGACGGTTCAGCGTAAGCGAGTTGGATGCGCCGCTGCAATTGGTTTCGGGCGCAACGATAGTCAATTCACCAAGCCCCTTGAGCGCGCCGACCAGGGCTTCGAGGCCCGGAGCATTGTAACCGTCGTCGTTAGCTACCAATATGCGCATTGCCCTTCCATAGATTCAACAGAACGTAGCCAATTGTACCTGCTCGCTTTGACGATCTGGCGCGTTCGCACGGTAGAATCATACTGAACCACAGGAGGAACCTGCTTATATGTTGTCGATTGCACTGACCGGACTGGCACTGGTTGCCGTCCTGTGTTCGTACCTTATCGGATCCATCCCGTTTGCCGTACTTGTGAGCCGCTGCATGGGGCTGCGCGACCCCAGGACCTTCGGTTCCAAAAACCCGGGCGCAACCAATGTCCTGCGCAGCGGTAACAAACCGGCGGCCGCCTTGACGTTGTGCGGCGACGCCGCCAAAGGCTGGCTGGCCGTATGGCTTGCAACGCGGCTCACCGAACGTGTCGATCTGCCGATAGCCGTGGTCGCGCTCTGTGCAGTCGCGGTATTCGTGGGGCACGTATACCCGATATTCCTGAGATTCAAAGGCGGCAAGGGTGTTGCGACGGCGCTCGGCGTCCTGCTGGCACTTGAGCCAGCACTGGCCGCCGCAACGCTTGCCACCTGGA
>SCSG01000018.1 GCA_004322135.1 Burkholderiaceae bacterium
TCGACCGGCTGGGATTGCCCCGGCTCTCATAACCTTAACTTCTCGAACCGCCCGGTGCGGACCCGCATGCCGGGTGGTGTGGCAGGGGTGCAGCCTATAAAGGCTGCCCCCTATGCCGATCCGGTCAATACCGGCCTGGTTTGTTGCGGCTGTTAAGATTTTATTCGGTTTGTGCCCGACAGAGTCCGGCAGAGGCAGTGGCAAATGGCCGTTGGATGTGTCAGTTTATGGTTTGGGTGGACTGCAGACGGGATTGCATTGCCAGGATGAGCTCTTCCAGCTTTGGTGAAGTCTTCAGCGCCAGCACGGGCGTACCCTCGGTTTGCAGGCCGTCTTTTTCGAGTTTCAACGTGATGCTCTGGCCTTCAAAGGCTGCGGGATTTGCCTGGATCTGCACGTACTGATCCAGCAGGCTGTCCACGGCTTTCTGGGCACGGGCCAGTTGCTTGGTCAGAGGCAGGTCGGCATGCAGCTTGAATTGTTGTTCGATAGTTTTGGCTAGGTCCCAGCTAAAAAAAAGGATGGCATTGTAACCGTGGCATTCGGGGTGATGAAAGCCCCATGATTCGATGGATGTCGGGTTCAAGATCGTGCATTCCTGTGTTTTGCGGGTTGTCGGAGAGGCGCCGGATTGCGTGGTGCTAAGTGAGTGGACTATCGCCGCCGCATGCGTACGACGGGCTGGCCCTAGGTCTTAGTGGCGCTGCTTCAGGGTTTTCCCGTCGTAGATGTACACGTCCATTTTATCCGGCTTTTGGTAGTTGGGGGTTTGCAGGTAAAGGCGTCGTCCCTTGATCGAGACTTTGATCCGTGTCGAACATGATCCGAATGCGGGCGAGACGGTATAGCCCGTGCTGCGCAGGATCACCCAGCGAAAACTGATGGGGCAGCGATCGCTGCCGTCGTTGATGGATACCAGGGCCGCCTTGGCGTGTGGCAGATTAAGTGCGTAGGTAATATTCAACAGCCCCTCAATGGGTGGAGCGATTTCGGTGTTGTCGATTTGCAGCCGTGCTTCGTAGATGTAGCCGTGCGACTTGATGTCCAGCGTGCCATAGGGCGTGACCACGTTCAATCGGGATGGCAATGGCGGCCAGTTGTCGCGCACCGCCGCGGTGGCACAGCCGTAGGCCAGCAGCGCGGCAGGCAGAAGAGCTAGAGAGGTGATCGAAATATGCTGATGCATGAAATTGTGCGAGTAAGTGCCTGAAGCTTGTATACGCGCGTACGTGATGCAAGCGCTTGTGGTGTGTGCGTCGAACGTTGTTGCGTTTGGGCATGAATTGCCACGCCCTGTAAGGTTATTACATGGCAATTTTGGCTACTGGGCAAGTCGATCGTGAACAGGCCACCGGGTGCGGGTATGAAATTGCCGCGCAGTATGGGCCAGACCGGAGTTAGCGGGACGTTATTGCCAGGTAAAGCAGCAGGATCAGCAGAAGGCCGAAGTAGACAATAACGCCAGCCATGACGCTTTTGGCAAGAACCTGCAGTTTCTGTGGGAATGCCAAGGGGGTGCCTGGGCGTTGGCGCCGCGTGGCCCACCACCAAGTGCAGGTGGCGGTCAGAATACCAAACAGCAATATGGCTATTTTCACGCCCAGCTATGCAAGAATTGACCCGATCGTGGTCTGCGATTAGTAGATTGGGGTACGGTTGATGGAAACCAGCAATTCGCCCAGAGCCTGGGACGCGTTTTCACTTGTGTCGCTGGCTGTCATGGCTTGATGCAGCTTGGCCTCCATGGCGGTTGTTGTGGCGTTGCGGGTTGGTTCGGGCAATTCACTTATTTCTTCGGCGAACGAAGCAGCAAACTCTTCTCCCATGCCTGTCAGGTCGGCGAATGCGAATTCGCCCGTTTCGTATTGGCGTGTGATTTTCAACGCTCTGGCCCAGTATCGCTCAACGAATGCGTTCATGTGAGTCTCCTGTAGTGAGGCAGCCGGTGACAACATCACTCGACGGAAACTCCAGATTAAACGATTTGTCGGACTTTGCATCCACATTGTCTCCACCGTCCGTAAGTTACGCTTTAAGTATCCTGGCCAATCTGCTGATTCCGAAGAAATAATTTCCTTTTTTGGCACACAGAATTTTTTGTGACAAAAACTGCCGTTCGTATAACTCAGTCTGGTGGGCCAGAATTTCCGCATGCAAGATGGCAGCATCCTTCAAACCCTTGAACGGTGGTCTTGCCTGAGGCATGGATTATGGTCCTGAAGCTCTTTGCGACGTTGCTTGCCCTGACGCTTGGCGGTTGTGCTGGTCTGCCCGATTGGAGCCTCTTTGCTCCGGCGCACCGACAGGAGATTGGCACGCGTGTTCCCGGCACATTCAGTTTTGCGTGGCGTTTGTCAGGCGACCCGGAAATCGCGCCGTTGCAGGTGTTCGATAACGGCGTCCGAATGTGGCTGCAGTTTGCCGCGGAGCAAGCCGTGCCGGCCATCTTTGCACGTACGCCGGAAGGCGATCGTGTCGTCGACTATCAGCGTGAGGGCCCGTACATCGTTGTCGGGCGCGTGTGGCCGCATTTATTACTTCGAGGTGGGTCCCTGGAAAGTCGGATCGATCGTGTGGGCGATGTGGGCGAGCCCACGTTTCCCCGGCCAGGCGTCGGGGCTGTTGTATCAGACGATCCGGTGCAGCTTCATGAAAATGAGGCGTCATCGGGGTACCGGCCACCACAAGTGGTGACGGGGCCTGCAACGTCGTTTGGCGTGGAAGCAGGACGGTCGCGGCCAGAAGTCTCAGTGCGGCCCCAAGAGGGAGCGTTGTCGGGTGTGCAGCCGTCATCAATGGTGGTGTCGTCGCAAACCGTATCGGCGACTCAACAGCCAAAGTCGTCGCTGGGGGCGCCGTCGTCGTCGGGAAGTGTGGCTCTGGGAGTCCCGTCGTCTTCGGGTGAAGGAAATTCCCCGGATGCGAGGCCGTTACCTGCGGGGGTGCTGCCCCTTAAGGTATCGTTACCCGAAGCGTCCGTCGATCTGGCCGCAGCTGTGCCAAACGGCAGTGTTGCAGCGATCTACAGCGTTGGGCCAGAGGATCGGAACATGCGGCTTGCGCTGTCGCGCTGGGCTGACTCAGCCGGCTGGACCTTCGACGCAGAGCATTGGTCTGTTGATGTCGACATTCCCCTTGCCGGGTCGGCGCAATTCCAGTCCGGTTTCAAAGAAGCGGTGCAGGCACTCATGGCAGCGACCGAGCTGGCTGACCGTCCGCTGCAGCCGTGTTTCTACTCGAATAAGGTATTGCGCATTGTGCCGTATGCACAGCCGTGCAATCGCGTGGCGCTGCTGTCGGGGGATTCATGAAATCCTTCGTGAGAATGTGTCTGGTGTCCTTCTTTTGTCTAAGCGTGTCATCGTGTGCGCTAAGCGAAAAAATAAGACAGATTTCCCTTTCCGTTGGGCGTGCCCAGGAACACATCCAGGCCAGCCGCAAAGGGTTTGAAAACTCGATCTCCGACAGAAATGTACGCCTTGCAGCTCAGGATGTTGCCCAGCCTTGGCTGGCAGGCCGCGCACAACCCTTGGCACGTGAGGTGACCTTGCCTGCGGCCCTGCGTGCCAACGTCAATACGACGTTGTTGTTCAATAGCGCACCGTCCGACCTGTCTGCGTTGGCCCAGCGCATTACTGTTGCAACGGGGATTCCGGTTTATGTGCGTCCCGATGCGCTTATGCCACTTGATGCCTTCTCGCCGCGCCTGGCTTCTTCCACCGTGCAAAGGACGGTGGCTTTGCCCGTGGCCCCCGCCATCCATTCATCCTCCGGGCCTGAGCCCTTGGCGAAGATATTGGATCGCATTGGCGCTCGCCTGGGCGTCATGTGGCGCTACACGGGTGGGCGCATCGAGTTTTACCGCACTGAAACTCGCGTGTTCAGCGTTCGGGCACTTACACTCAATGCCAACGCCGAAGCGACCTTGGGGTCCAGTCGTGCCGGTAGCGCCGAAGGGTTTACCAGCACGTCGCGGACAACCTTGTCGGCGGGGAAACGCGAACTGTTCGACGTCGTGCGTTCGCGCATCGAACCTTTTCTTTCTCGGGCTGGACTGCTGGTTGCCGAGTCCGGCGCAAGCTCATCCATTGTTGTGACGGATGTTCCGGAAGTCCTGCAGCGCATTGCCTTGTACCTTGAACAGGAAAATCGCGCGTTGACTCGCCGCGTGCGGCTGGTCTTTGACGAGGTTACGCTTTCAATGCGTGACACGGCCGAGGCTGGCTTTGACTGGAATCTGGTGTTCTCCGGCGCAAAGGTTGTCGCGGCTGCCTCGATGCCTGATGCGGCGGCAGCCGAGGCCGCGAGCTTTGGCCTGGGCCTGACCGACGGCTCGTTCAAGGGGTCGGAAGCCGTAGTCAAGGCGTTGAGTCGGGTTGGGCAAATCGTTCGGCGCAGCAGTCTGCCGGTGCTGACACTAAACCGCCGCCCCGTTTCGCATGCCGTCAGGACCACCTTTTCGTATATCGACCGAGTTGAAACCACTGCGCTGCCCAGCGGCTCCGGCACGGCGCTTCCAGCCGTATCGGTAAGTCAAAAGGAAGAGACGGTGGGTTCGTTGCTGACTCTGGTTCCCGACGCACAGGACGATGGTCAGATCCTCCTGTCGGTAGCTTACGACAATACGGTTGCCCAACCGCTCAAGTCAGTCACCTTCGGTGATAAGGCCAATCCGTTGCAACTCCAGCAAGTCACCATTGATGGTAACGGTACGGTGCAGCAGGTAGCGCTGCGCCCGGGGCAACCGCTAGTCATTTCGGGCTTTGACCGCACCAGCGAAGAAACCGAAGGGCGCAGGCTGAACCCCGGGGTGCCCATGGCGTTGGGCGGCAGCGACCGAGCCTCGTCTCAACGGCTGGCTACCATCGTTGTCGTGACGGCGCAGGTCGAAGAAGGCTTCTAGCCAGGTGCGGCATGGACGACGCGCTGATTCGATCCGTTTCCTCCGTGTCCCTGGCTTTTGGGCTCGATTGGCTGCCTGTGCTTAGTGGCCGGGCCGGGCGTATCGCGCGCCGCATGGCCAGGCAATATCGTGCGACTCATCTGGTCATTGCCGGCGATGCTGCAGCGGCGGTCGGGCTTGCCTGCCTGAAGTTGAAGGGCAGTGATAGACGCCGGCCGCTGTATTCCGCCGCGCAGAACGTGGCGCGGCTGTACGCTACAGGGACAGTGGCGTTGCTGCTGGAACTGGGCGAAAACCATCACTGGCTGGTGGCGGTGCATGACGGCGCTGTAGTTGCGCGTACCGACAAAATGTATGTCTCGGCCCAGCAGGCCCGGCACGAGCTTGACGAGCTCCGACAGGCTTTCCCGCAGCTGGTAGTACTGGGCGAGGCACGGTCGCCAGAGGTGCTGGAGCTATCTGCGATTGCTGCGGCAGGTGGTGGCCACTCACGCCTGCAGCGGGTGGGGCGCGGGTATTTCGGCTTGCCGACGCTGGCCAGATGGATTTTGCCGGCACTGATTCTGGCATTGCTGCTGCCCAGGGTGTGGGCGGTGCTGCGGCCACCGGCCCAGAAAGCACAACCTGTATCAATCGTGGATGCGAGCCAGGTTTGGCGCGCGGCGCACAAGCGGGCCGGGCGGGCTGTTCCCATACAAGGTGTGCCGGGAACCCGGGCCGTCTTGGACAGTTTCTATCGGCTCCCCGTCCGGGTGGCCGGATGGTCCCTGGTGAATGCAAGCTGTGAGCCGGCGCCCTCCCACTGGCAGTGTCGCGCCCGCTATAAGCGCACTGGTCTGCGGGCCGACAACTCGGCGTTGATTCAGGCCGCATTACCTGGCTGGGATATTGATTTTGTTTCCATCGACCAGGCTGAACCGGCCTGGAGGGTGGGCGCAGCGGCCGTGTCGTTGAGCCAGGTGTCCGTGCATGACGCTGCTCATAACGAACGCCACCTGTGGAGTGCGTTGCAGGCTATACAGCCGGCATTCACCAGCATGCAGCTGGGAAGACCGGTGCCGATGCGGGTCATTGCGCCGCGCGACGCGCAGGCCAGGCCCATCGACCGTCCCCGCGGATTGCCTGTGTACACACTGCGTCAAGTGCGTTTTGACGGACCGTTGCGTTCGGCAAGTCTGTTGCTGCCTTATACCGGATTCATCAGCTGGAAAAAACTTGTGCTGTCGATTCACGATATGCGCACGGTCGACCTCAAGTCCAGCCGTCTGACCCTATCACTGCACGGAGATCTCTATGAAATTCAGTCCGAACCCGCAGACAGTGTCGGTACCACGATTGCGCCGTCGGCACACGCAGCCGCAGACGTCTCGCCGCCCTGATGCTTTTCATATGTTCCGATTGCTGTTGGTGATGTCGTTGCCAGCGGGTTTGGGGCTGGCGCAGGCGCAGAACGCCGAAGTCGATGAACTTGCCGCTGACCAGATATCCGTACGTGAACTCATGCGACTGGATACGGCGTTGGCGCTAAGCCAGGTCAGGAAGAAACTGCACGAGTCCACGCGAAGCTCCGGTAACGCCGGTGAAGCATCGCGTACGCGTGAAGGAGGCCCCGTATTGACGGCCATCTATGGGGTTGGCAAGAAGCTGGCGGCTGAAGTGCGTGTCGGCACGCGCACCTATGTATATATGCGCGGTCATCCGTTTCCGGTGGGGCAGCGCACAGCCGATAAAGCGGGGTTTGTATTGCGCGGCATGGACAATGCGTGTGTGCGTCTTGAAAAGGAAGCCCGGGAGCTCGAGCTTTGTCTCGCGGGGCGGCCGGGTTATGGAGGGTAGGCGCATGCGTGTTCCGTGGAGACGTCCCGCTCGGCCACGTGTTTTCGGCGCTGTGGCTCCTGAAGTGCGGTTTGACGCGTCGCAAGCCGTGCCCATCTCCAGCTTCGATGATCTGCAAGCGCTCGAGCCGGGGTTGCTCAGGCCATTGAGTACGGAATTGCACGTCGAGGATCTGTCGTCTCGGCTGTGCCCGGTTCTGATGGCGGACCAATCTGTGGCCATTCTGTCGTTGCCGGAACATGTGGGCAGCGATCAGGCAGACGAGTTGGCGCGCCGCGTCACGCAGCGTGGGTACATACTCGCCGAGCCACAGCGGTATGTGCTGGCCGCACCACTGCTGCTGGCGATTTCGCGTAATCAGGCCGGCGCGCAGCAGTCGTGGCAGGCGCGCGGACCGCAGCATGAACATTCCCGCACGGCGCTGGCGCAGGCATTTCAGGACATGATTGGTTGGGGCGTGCGTCATGGTGCCAGCGATTTGCACATCAACATCAGGCACGGCGAGGCAGAGTCGGAAGTCAAGTACACCCTGTCAGGGCGGTATGTCGCGCCCGAGCAGTTTCGTCGGATGCCAACCAGCATGCTGGTCGACATGTTGTCGGTGGCGTGGATGGATATTCGCGGCGGCAATGGCGCCGTGTTCGACCCCCTGTCCGAGCAACAGGGCAGCCTGTTGAAGCAGGTGGATGGCCGGGTAGTGCTTTTGCGCTGGGCGTCGCTGTCTGCGGACCAGGGCCCCAGTGTGTGCATCAGACTGCTTGAACGTCAGGCGGGCACAGTCGGTTTGACGCTCGAACAGCTCGGTTATATGCCGGATCAGATAGAGGCCATTGAGCACGCATTACGTGCAGAAGGTGGGGCCATGATTTTCGCCGGCGCGGTGGGTTCGGGTAAATCTACGACCCTTGCATCACTTATGGGCAGGCTCCCCGATGAACGCAAGGTGGTTACGCTTGAGGATCCCGTCGAGTACCTCATCCCCAGGGCCATACAAAATACTGTGGTGCGTGACTTCGGTGCGGGCGCTCCCGAAGGGTTCGCCGTCAAGCTGCGTGCGCTCAAACGTTCGGCCATGAACGATGTACTTTTAGGTGAAGTACGTGATCGCGAAACAGGTGATGCGTTCATGGACCTGGCCGGCTCGGGCGTCAATCTTTACACCACGACGCATGCCTTGTCCGCAGCACTCATCACGGAACGACTGGCTTCGGATTTTATCGGCGTGTCGCGCGATTTTCTGGCAACACCAGGGGTGCTCAAGCTGCTCGTATACCAGGCGCTGCTTCCCAAGTTGTGTGCAGAGTGTGCTTTGCCCATCTCGGCGCTTTGGAGCGGTGATGGGCCGGGGCACGATGCGTGGCGCACGGGCCGCGAATGGCGGCATTGGGTCGACCATGTTGTACAGAATTTTGGTGGCGACGTGACCACCATGCGCATACGCAATCCTCGGGGTTGCCGGGCCTGCCGGAAGGAGCAGGTATCTGCGTTGGTGGGATACGCGGGGCGTACGGTGGTTGCTGAATATATTGAACCGATCAAGGCCCCGGGATTCCTGGAATGTGTGCAGAAGAATGACAGCCTTGCCTATTGGCGTGATTCGCTTTCGGGCAAGGCTGGCAAAGCCGACGAAACAGTGCTCGAGTGTGGCGTGCGCAAGGCCTTTCGCGCGGAAGTCGATGTGCGCGATGTAGAGCAGCGTCTTGGTTCCCTTCATGTTCACGACTCGCGTGATTTTCGTCGCGTGTCCTCCCTTAGGGTGCTGGCGTGAGACCGCCGCGCTTTTCATTCGGCCTCGAAACCTGGATCGAGCAGGTAGTCTTCGGGTTGGATCGCATCAGATTCGCGGCACAGCGCGCCGATTATTTCGAGTACTTGGCCGTGCTGATTGAAAGAGCGCATGGCCGCCTCACGGTCAAGAGTATTTTCGAGCAGGACGCTCGCCGGTATCGCATGGGTACCGTGCGTGGGAGGTTGTCACATCGTTGGGCCCGCGCGTACCAGATGACAGGCGGGGATCTTTATGCAACATGGCTGGGGTGCTTTTCCCTGGCCGAGTTGAGTTTGGTGCGCGTGGCGCAGTTGTTGGGCAATCGCGCGCTGACACGCACGCTAAGTGAACTGGCCGACGCCATTACGCTAGTGCGTCAGGCCAGTGGTGCCGCACTTGCCACGCTGTGGTCGGCGGCGCTTGGCTTGTGCGTGCTGTTGGCTATGGTGATGGCCGTTCCGCTATATACCGTACCGCAGCTGCGGCGAGTATTCAGCGCTGTCCCCGCCGAGTTTCATGGGGTACTGACACGTTCGCTATTTCGCTTCTCAGAGCTGGTTCAGTCGAATTGGGCTGTAGCGCTGGGCCTGGGTGTTGGTGTGTTCTGCCTTCTGGTCTGGTCATTACCCAACCTTACAGGCAGGGTGCGGTGTCGTCTGGATGGCTGGTCCGTGTGGCGCATTTATCGCAGTGTGCAGGCCGTGCGTTTCCTGGCTCTTACAACCATAGTGTTGGCGCATCAGGATTCCGCGTCCACGCAGCTGCGAACTGCGCTGGCCATACAGAGGGTCGGCGGGTCACCGTGGTTGCGCTGGCATCTGGATGCAATGCTCGCCCGTGTAGACGCCGGGATGACCGGCGCCCACACCTTTGACACGGGTGTGCTTGATCGCGACCTGTACTGGTTTCTTTGCGACATGGCTTCGGCGCACGGACTTGCTCATGCCCTCGTTCTCGTGCGTCAACGGCTTAAAGGAAGAATCCTTGGCGCCATCGTTGTGCGTGCCAGAGCGATGCGCTGGGCCGTGTTGTTGGGGTGTCTGGCGGGCCTGGTCGGCATGGCGCTGTGGCATTACGCCGTCATCGACGAGTTGCGCCGCTCGCTTATGTTTTTTTATGCCAGCCAATAGGGGCTGGCTTTATTCCAGGAGCCAACATGTCTGCATTCAATATAACGGTTGTTCGCCGCAATATCGCGCGGGAGCGGGGCTTTTCGCTGGTCGAAGTTTCAATTGTCACGGCAATTATGCTGCTGCTTGCGATCATCAGCATTCCGGCCATTGGCGGATACATCATCGAGAACAAAGTGCCTAAGGTAGGAGAAGAGCTGGCACGCTTTATCGTGCAGTCCAAGGTCAATGCCCTGAACGGGTCCACGACGCCTTATCTGGACATGGATACGGGACGCTTCGCAAGCTTTGTAAGGGGCTCGAGCGTGTTTTCCGTCTCGGGCAGCGAGTCGTCGGCTCGTGTGCTGCATGGCATGGGCAGCAATGGCGAGGTGACTATAGAGCCGGCGCAATCGGGCGAGGCCTTCGCCATTACGCTGACCCGTGTCAACAATGCGGCGTGTCCTTCCATCGCCTCGGTCATGCAGCGGGTGTCCGAGTCCATTACCATCTCGGCGGGTAGCGAAGCGGCCACGGTCGTAAAGGACGCCACGACGCCCTATAGCGCGTTGAGTGCCGAATCGCACTGCGCCCAGGGCGATGTCAACACGTTTGTTTTCGTGGCCAGCTAGTGAACGGCGTACATGCGCAGCGGGGGTTCGCCATTCTCGAACTGACCGTGGCCCTGCTTATTGCCACGTTGTTGGCCGTGTGGGGCGCGAGCCAGCTCGTCAATCGTGCCAACGATGCCGCGGCGCAAGCCGCTGCAGTCTGGATGGCATCCGTAAGAATGGCGGCGTTTTCCTACATCGATCGTCACAGGTTGGCACTGCAGGAAGCCAGCGGCGCGACGGATGTGGCGCATTTGGGTTATGCCGATTGGAGTCGGCCCAGTGTGGCCGAACTCAAGGCCGCAGGGCTGTTGTCCTCCGGCTTCCCCGAACACGGCCTGCGGGGTCTGGAGGTTACTGTTCAGGTCTTGCGCAGCGGGCTGTGCCCGGGCAGCGATTGTCGCGTTGAAGCGTTGATTCACAGTAATGCTGCCTTGTCGTTCAATACTTCAACCGTGGTTGACGAGCAGATGGTGGCTCAATGGCTCATGGCGGCTCAGGGCTACGGTGGAACCGTAACGCGCGCGAGGCCGCATCGTGTGGCGGGTGCGGCATTTGAGTTTCCCAATCCCCCCGCTTCGGGTCTGGACGCTCTGCCTGCCGGAACGGTTGCCATGGCGGTAACCACCGAACAACTGGCTGTTGTGGACTATTTGCGGGTGCGAGACAGGCGCGACCCCCAATTCCAGTCAGAGGTGACTGTGGCAGGAGATGTGCGCGCACAGGCTTCCGTCAGTGTGCAGGGCTTTCTTTCACTTGACGCCGAAGCCCGGGAGCGAAGCAGTTGCGAGCAGGATGCACAAGTGGCGCGGTCAAATACCGGTGGGCTTCTCGTGTGCCGCAACAAAATATGGTTGTCCGCAGGAGGTCGCGGGGGCGGCGGGTATTCGACCAACAGCAAGACGGGGTGCGTTGCGGGAACCTACAACCTTGTGACGGGTGCCTGTTCCTGTCCGGAAGGTTATGGCGCGATCCGTATCGCCGAAAGTGGATCCATCATGGCTGCCGAAGGGTTGACGCGCGGCTACCTTTGCGTGAGTTAGTGGCCTGTATTGCGCTATGCAGTGGGCTGGCGCCTGAGTGCCCAGCGCCTTCAAGGAGCGCTTACGAGGAATATCAGGCCGCCAGCCGTGCCCGTAGTAGTTCGATGGAACTGTCTACGGTGGTCAGCACGGGTATTGGGACGTCTCTGGCTATGGTCGGGGCGGCGCGCGCCATGCTGAACTGCGCCACAGCTATTATTTCGCAGCCGCGCGCGTAAAGGCGTCTGGCTGCGGCAGAGGCAAGCTCGTCATGGAGCGCGGTGTCTCCGGCATTCAGGGCATCCAGCGCGCCTTGCGCCAGCTCGACGTCCACCACCACGGTGTCGGGGAATTCGGCCGGCATCGAAGCCAACGTTGGAGCGAACGTGGCTGTCAGGCCGATGCGCTTTCCACTTTTACTTGCCAGGGCGATCATGGCCTCGTTTGGACGAAGGACTGGAATATCAGAGTATCGGCGCGCGACGGCGTCGATGCATGGCCCAAAGGCCGAGCATGTGAAGAGGATGGCGTTGGCGCCACAATCAACCGCGTAGGCGCCGAGCGTCATGAACCGGTCATGCATGTGCGAGTCCAGGCTGCCTTTGGCCAGGTCGGCGGACAGGCTGTCGTCCAGCAGATTCATGAGAGTGGGGTCGGGCCACAGGCGGGCGAACGCCTTGTTGATGGGTGCCACGGATTGAGCCAGGGCATGAATGAGTGCAATGCGCATCATGGGGATCCATTGATTGCTTCGGTCTGCCGGCCGCGCCTTGGGGCTGGTGGCAGGTGGCGGAGTCGATCATGAAATTATATGGCCAGTTTCTGAAACCGGGCGCCGCATCGAAAGCGTGTGATTGTGCTTTTGACAGTAATGGGGGCTATTCCCCGGGCCAGGCGCCAATGCGTTCGCGTTCCGCGTCGGTCATCTTGGTCATGTTGCCCAGCGGCATGTATCCGCTTGCGACGACCTGCTTGATGAGCGCTGCGTGAGCCAGCACCTCTTGTTCGGTTTCAAGCAGGATGCCGGCCGGTGCCGAGGCAAATCCGGGCTGGCTTGGTTTTGCCGAGTGGCACTCTATGCATCGCGCATGGACGATGGCAACGACCTGCGCAGTTGTGGTGGCCTCGGCCACTGTTGCACCATTGCTTAACGCGGGTGTGGCGTCGGTGGGTACGGTGGGCTTGGCCAGCCAGGCAATGACAACCAGCAGCAGGATGCCGATTGCCGGATACATGGGTTTGTTCTGCCCCATGTGGCGCAGCACGAAATACTGCCGTATTGCAGCGCCTGAAAAGATGAAAAGACTCATGATGATCCAGTCGTAGGGGCTGGAAAACGTGAATGAGTAGTGGTTGCTGAGCATGAGGAATACGACGGGCAGCGTGAAGTACGTGTTGTGCACCGAGCGCTGTTTGCCACGTTTGCCGTCAAGCGGATCGGGTGTCAGGCCGCTTTTCAGCGCGTTGACCATGCGGCGCTGGCCGGGGATGATCCAGAAGAACACGTTGGCCGACATGCTGGTGGCCATGACCGCGCCGGTAATGAGGAAGGCTGCCCGCCCCTGGAAGATATGGCAGCTTAGGTAGGCGACCAGAACCATCATGACGGCAACGGCAGCGCTAAGGGCACCGTCATTTTCCATGTTGGGACTGATGCGCCGGCAAAGCTGGTCGTAAATGATCCAGCCCGCTACAAGAAACAGTACGGCAATGAGGCTGGCCTGCCAGCCGGCCAGGGCCGCGGCCCAGGGCCAGCTGCTTGCGGTGTCGACCAGGTAAAAGGAAGGCTTGGCCAGGTAGAGTACGGCAAACAGGGCAAAGCCCGAAAGCCACGTTGTATAGGCTTTCCAGAACGACCAATGCAGGTCGTCCGGCAGTTCGGTGGGATTGGTCAGGTATTTTTGGTCGTGGTAGAAGCCGCCGCCGTGCACGGACCAAAGTTCGCCGAAGACACCACGCTTTTTGCTTTCGTCGGACTGGGGCGGATGCAGGCTGTTGTCCAGCATGACGAAATAAATGGATTCACCAATCCAGGCGATGGCCGCCACCACATGCAGCCAGCGCAGCAGCAGGTTGCCGAACTCTATCAGATACGCATCCATGTCCTGATTCCGGTAGTCTCGTCGGGCGGTGGGGGCCAATGGTACGGCCGCGCCGATCGCGGGCAGCGGCGCATGGCTCTTAGCTGCCGCGGTATGTTGAGTATGTCCATGGCGTTACGACGAGCGGCACATGGTAGTTTTCGGTGGGCTGGGCGATGCCAAAGCGCACGACGACTTCGTCCACGAAGCGCGGCTGTGGCACATTCACCCCCATTGCGGCAAAGTAGTCGCCCGCGTTGAACACCAGTTCGTAGACGCCGGCTTGCATGGTGCTTCCTTCAAGCAGTGGGGCGTCGCAGCGCCCGTCGTCATTGGTTGTTGCCTGCTTGAGCAGGAGACGGGCGCTGTCGTGAATGGCGTACAGCCGGACGAGTACCCCCTTGGCGGGCTTGCCGTACATGGTGTCCAGCACGTGTGTGGAAAGCTTTCCCATGGAGATCTCCGATTGGCGTACGGCAACGGGCGTAGAAGCACATTCCAAAAGTTGCTTGCCTTGCGCCAGAAGTGCACGCAAGGTTTATTCAAGATTGTTGACAATTTATGTTGACGATTCTGTTTTAGGTGGCAATAATTGTCAATAGTCGATTTCCTTATGTTGGCACGAGAAGGGTCTTAGCAATGCTTTATCTGGATCAGCGTTGGGATTTGGCGTCCGACAGCACGGCGCCGCGGGCTTCGTCACTGCTTGATGGCGGCACCTCGCGCTCGGATATCGATCGCGTTTATGCCGATATTTTCGATGCGGTCATGGACAGGCGCTTATTACCCGGTGCAAAACTTACCGAATCAACCTTGTGTGGCATTTTCAGTTGTTCGCGCGCCGCTGTTCGCGGCGCTTTGGCGCAGCTGGCGCATGACAAACTGGTGGTGCAGCTGCCCAACCGTGGTGCTTTTGTCTGGCGGCCCAGCGCCAAGGAAACCGAAGATGTCTTCGAGGCGCGTCGCGCACTTGAATGCCTGCTGATTGATAAGCTTCTTGAAATGTCCGACCTGCCGCAAAGGCTGCGGCCGCTGAGCGAAATGGTCGCACACGAGCGTCAGGCCTTCGAACGCGGCGATCGCATTAGCTGGTTGCGGCTTTCAAACGCATTTCATGTAAAGTTGGCGGGTCTTGTGGGTAACGATGTGCTCACCGAAATGATGCACGGGTTGTGTTCGCGCACGACGCTGATCATCGCGTTTTACGACACGCCCAGTTCCAGTACCTGCTCTTATGTCGAGCACGAGCGAATATTGTCCCTTCTCGCCAAGGGCGACAAAAGGGGGGCCAAGTCGGCCATGCGCCATCACCTGCAAGATTGCGAGCAGCGCATGCACGGCCCCATGGCCGGGTCTGCCAATCCTTGGGCCGCGTTCAGCGTCAAGCCTGGCCCCGAGGTTTCATGAATAAGCCGTATCCTCGTGACTTGATTGGCTACGGCAAAACTCCGCCGCAGGCGGCATGGCCCGGTCAGGCTCGACTGGCGCTGCAGTTTGTGATGAATTACGAAGAGGGCGGCGAAAACTGCGTGCTTGACGGCGATGTGGCGTCAGAGCAGTTCCTGTCGGAAATCATTGGCGCCGAGGCGTACCGCGCCCGGCACATGTCCATGGAGTCCATGTACGAATACGGTTCACGTGTAGGGGTGTGGCGAATCCTGCGCGAGTTCGAACGGCACGGCTTGCCGCTTACCGTGTTCGGAATCGGTTTGGCCCTTGAACGCAATCCTGACGTGGCGCGCGCATTTGTGGAGCTTGGCCACGAAATCGCCTGCCACGGGTATCGTTGGATCCATTACCAGTCGGTGCCTGAAGAAGTCGAACGCGATCACATGCAGCGCTGTGTCGAGATAGTCCGGTCCCTTGTTGGGGAACATCCTTACGGATGGTATACCGGGCGCGACAGCCCCAATACACGCCGTCTTGTCGCTGACGCAGGCGGCTTTCTATACGATTCCGACTATTATGGCGATGATCTGCCGTTCTGGATGGAAGTCACAAAAACCAATGGTGACGTCAGCCCGCATCTTGTCATTCCGTATACGCTCGATGTCAATGACATGCGTTTTGCGACGCCCCAGGGGTTTAATACCGGCAAACATTTCTTCACGTACCTGAAAGATACGTTCGATGTGTTGTACGCTGAAGGCGAAATTGCGCCCAGGATGATGTCCGTTGGCCTGCATTGTCGTATCAGCGGACACCCGGGGCGGTTCGTTGCCCTGCAGCGCTTTCTCGATTACGTGCAAAGTCATGACCGGGTCTGGGTTTGCCGGCGCGTCGATGTTGCGCGGCACTGGGCAAAACAGCACCCATACAGGCGCGGGGGATAGCATGGCCGATACGATCAATCTTGCTGCACTCAATGCCCTGCCCGAGGAATATTTCGTGCGGGTCCTGGACGGGGTGTTCGAGCATTCGCCGTGGGTGGCGCGTGGAGTGGCCGGGCAGCGTCCATTCACAAGTGTCGATATGCTGCATCGGGCCATGATCAAGTGTGTGCAGGCAGCGGGCCACGAAGCGCAGTTGCTGCTGGTTCGTGCCCATCCGGAATTAGCGACGAAGGCGGCCGTGTCGGGTGGGCTGACTCCCGAATCCAGCTCCGAGCAGTCTGGCGCGGGTCTGGATCAGTGCTCGTCCGACGAGTTCGCAACGTTCATGGCTCTTAACCAGGCTTACCGCGAGAAATTCGGTTTTCCGTTCGTTCTTGCCGTGCGGGGCTACGACAGGGCTGGCATCATCGAGCAGTTCCGGCGTCGCCTTGCATCGACCCCAGGCGTCGAGATGGCCGAAAATTTGACCCAAATATACAAAATTGCGCGGTTGAGGCTGGATGACCTGATACTGGGTTGACCGTTACCAGGGCCAGGCCCTTTCCCGCAAGATTTTTCGCTAGGAGTGTGACCGCAATGGCAGCTGCTAATTTACCGTCAGGCACCGTCCTGAACGCCGCCAGTGTTGAATTGCCCGAGTTTGCCACCCGGCATGTCAACCTCGCATTGGCCGACTTCGGAGCACAGGTCGTGTCGTGTTCGGATGAATGGTTTGCGGCGGCCAGCCGCATGCTGCAGGCGTCCGAACCCGTGTTCGTAGTGGGTAAGTTCGACGATCACGGCAAGTGGATGGATGGCTGGGAAACTCGCCGCAAGCGTGCCGTGGGGCACGATCATGTGGTGATCAGGCTCGGCATGTCGGGTCTGGTAAAGGGCTTCGATATCGACACCAGTCATTTCACCGGGAATTTCCCGCCGGCGGCATCGGTGCAGGTATGTCATAGCCATGGCGATCCCGACCAAACCACCATCTGGACCGAGCTTGTACCGGCGTTGTCGCTTGCCGGTAATGCCCACCACTTTGTCGAAGTCCACAACGATCAGGTCTGGACTCACTGTCGTCTCAGTATCTATCCCGATGGCGGAATAGCCCGCTTTCGTGTCTACGGCCAACCCGTGTGCGACTGGGCCTCGCTTGACCCACGGGCCCTGCATGAAGTTTCGGCGCTGGCCAGCGGCGGGCGCATCGTGGGTTACAACGATGCCCATTTCGGCACGCCCTTTCGGCTGATCATGCCGGGCAGGGGAGTGAACATGGGTGATGGCTGGGAAACTCGCCGGCGCCGCGAACCTGGCCACGACTGGTGCATCGTTCAGCTTGGTCATGCGGCCGAGGTAAAAAAGATCGAGGTCGATACCGCGCATTTCAAGGGCAATTACCCCGAAGCCGTTTCCGTGCAGGCCGCACAGGTGGTTAGCGGCACCGATCAGTCTGTCATTACTCAGGCCATGTTCTGGCCGACCTTGCTCGACGCACAGAAAATGGCGGCGGATACACAGCATTTCTACTCGGGCGGACAAATCCAGCCGCTGGGGCTGGTTACGCATATCAAGTTGAACATGATCCCCGACGGCGGGGTTAGCCGATTGCGCATATGGGGAGTTCTGGCGGCGCAGTAATGTGTTGCGCCGTGCGGGGGTGCCACCGCCCAGCGCATGCAGACAAGGTCGAAGTGCGTGGTGGGAAGTGCAAGCAGTCCAGGAGACATTAACGTGCCAGTTTTGAAATTAGAACGTCTGACACAGTCCGAATTCGAGCCGTTTGGTGAAGTCATCGAAATGGCGGGCCGCGACTGGTTCTATATCAACCAGGGGGTTACGCGCCGCTACCACCATCAGGGAACGGTACAGATCCTTGGCGCCGATGGCCAGGCCGGCATCAGCCTGGCGCTGGGGGGGGCGATTGCCGTTCCGTTTACAGTGTCCATGCTGGAGCGCCACCCGTTGGGCAGTCAGTCATGGATTCCTCTTGATGGCGCGTCGTTCCTGGTCGTCGTGGCACCAAATGGCGTCGATGATGCACCCGATGAATCAGCGCTGCGTGCGTTTTATGCCGATGGCAGTCAGGGTGTCAATTATTTCCTGGGAACTTGGCACCATCCATTGATAACCCTGGGAAGAGCAGGGAAGTTCGTCGTGATTGATCGCATCGGCAGCGATCCCAATTGCGATGAACGTAATTTGGATGGAAACTATACAGTGGATGGATCATCCAGGGACGGCGGTGCAATTCCGCTGACCGTCTTGTGATGATCGGTCGCAAAGGCAGGAGATTGCCATGAGTCAAAGGCAGGTTGTCAGTTTCTACCTGAACGGGATGGTGCAGCACGTGATGCCCGTTTCGCCCACGCAAACCGTGTTGCAATATTTGCGTGAACAGATGGCGCTTACCGGTACTAAAGAAGGGTGCGCTGAAGGCGACTGCGGGGCCTGCACGGTAACCGAAGCAAGCCTCGACCCGGACGGTCGGGTTGTGTTCCGGGCGATCAATGCGTGTATCCGCTTTCTGCCCACGCTTGATGGGCACGCCCTATGGACTGTCGAGTCGCTTTCCAGTGGTGGGCGGCTGCACCCCGTTCAACAGGCCATGGTGGATCATCATGGCTCGCAATGTGGATTCTGTACGCCGGGTTTTGTCATGTCCATGTACACCATGTACCAGAATGGCCTGACCAGTCCGGTGCGCGAAGAGGTTCTTGATCATCTCTCAGGCAATTTGTGCCGTTGCACAGGTTACCGGCCCATTATCGATGCGGCGCTCAACATGGGCAATTATCCCGAAGCCAGGCTCGACCTCGAACAAATACAGCAGCAGCTCTTCGAGCTGCAAGAGCAATGCCAGGAGTCGCTGTGCATCACTGGAACGGATCAGCGGTATTTTGCGCCGAACAGCCTTGATGAACTGGCCGCGTTGTACGAGGCACATCCACAGGCAGTATTGCTCGCCGGTGGCACCGATGTCGGCCTCATGGTCACCAAGCAGCTTCGTACCTTGAATGAAGTCATTTATTTGGGTGCGGTGGTGGAGCTTAACCAGATCGAACGCGATGACGATTGTTTGCGTATTGGTGCAACGGTTTTGTTGAATGAAGGCTACGAAGCCTTGGCGAACGAATATCCCGAAGTGCGTGAGCTATGGAAACGGTTTGGTTCCATGCCCATACGCAACTCGGGCACGCTGGTGGGCAATGTGGCCAACGGTTCGCCCATTGGCGATACCGCACCATTTCTCATTGCGGTGCAAACGCGTGTAGTGCTGCGCAAGGGGGCACGTCGGCGCGAGCTGCCACTTGAAGACCTTTACGTCGATTACCGCAAGCAGAATCGCGAACCGGGCGAGTTGGTCGAAGCGGTGTTGGTTCCGCTGCGTTCTGCCGACATTCAGGTGGCTACCTACAAGCTTTCCAAGCGCAATGACCAGGATATCTCTGCTGTTTGCAGCGCGTATGCCTTGCGGGTTGACCAAGGTAAAGTGGCCTCGGTGCGCATTGCCCACGGTGGTATGGCGGCCACGTCGCGCCGAGCCCCACACGCCGAGCAGGTTCTTGATGGACAGAAATGGGGCGAGGAGGCCGTGGCCAGGGCCATGCAGGCGCTTGAGAACGATTATCAGCCCATGTCCGATATGCGCGCTTCCAATGCATACCGATTGAAGGCCGCGCGTAACTTACTGTACCGTTTTTATCTCGAGAGCACCGGCACGACCGATACTCGCATCTAGTCAGGGGGAATCATGGCTAACAAAGGCTATCAAACCGTCGGAAAGCCGCTGCCGCACGAAAGTGCGCATCTGCACGTCACCGGCTCTGCACAATATACCGATGATATTCCCGAGATCAATGCCAGCTTGCACGGGGCGCTCGGGACCTCGACCCGCGCGCATGCGCGCATTGTTTCCATGGATCTCAGTGCGGTGATGGCCGCTCCTGGCGTGGCCGCCGTCGTCACGCTGGACGACATCACTGGCGAGAAATACGTGGGGCCGTATCTGCACGACGAACCGGTGTTCGCCGACGGCATTGTTGAATATCTCGGCCAGCCGCTGTTCGCGGTGGCGGCCACGTCACATGACCTGGCACGCCGTGCTGCGCGACTGGTCCGTGTCGAATACGAAGATCTCGATCCGGTGCTGACCGTCGACGAAGGGGCGGATCGAAAATCCTATGTGCTGCCGCCCGTGCATATTTCCCGCGGTGATCCGCAGGCCGTGCTTGCGGCGGGCCCGAACAGACATCAGGGCGAGGTCCGTGCCGGCGGACAAGAGCAGTTCTACCTTGAAGGCCAGGTTGCCTATGCCTGGCCTGGTGAAAACGACGAGATGCAGGTGTATTGCTCCACACAGCATCCATCCGAGATGCAGCACACCGTGGCACGCGTGCTCGGTCAGGAGGCGCACACGGTCAAGGTACAGTGCCGGCGCATGGGAGGCGGGTTTGGGGGCAAGGAAAGCCAGTCCTGGCCCTTTGTCGTGGCGGCGGCCCTGCTGGCGCGCTGCACGGGGCGTCCGGTCAAGCTGCGTGCCGACCGTGATGACGATTTCATGATCACGGGCAAGCGCCATGACTTTCACGTGTTTTACGATGTGGCGTACACCGACGAGGGCCTGATCAAAGCCATTACGTTCGAGCAGCGATTGCGTTGCGGTTATTCCGCTGACCTCTCCGGAGCTGTTGGCGATCGCCAGGTGTTCCACACCGATAACGCGTACTACCTTGAAACGTTCGACATCCTCTCCCTGCGGGTCAAGACCAATACTCAGTCCAACACCGCGTTTCGCGGGTTTGGTGGTCCTCAAGGCATTCTGGGTATCGAGTATGTCATCGACGATATTGCGCGGCGCCTTGGCAAAGACCCGCTTGATGTGCGCAAGCTCAATTTTTATGGGCGCACGGAGCGCAACGTTACGCCGTATCGGATGGTGGTCGAGGACAACGTTGTGCACGAACTTGTCGATCAACTCGAAGCCAGCAGCAAATACCGCGAGCGCCGCAAGCAGATAGATCGGTTCAATGCGCAGAGTCGGGTTCTTAAAAAGGGCTTGGCGCTGGTACCGGTGAAGTTCGGCATTTCGTTCACTGCCACGCACTTGAATCAGGCGGGTGCCTTGCTGCATATTTATACCGACGGTTCGGTGCTCATCAATCACGGTGGCACCGAAATGGGCCAGGGGCTGAACACTAAAGTGGCTCAGGTTGTGGCCGAGGAACTTGGCGTCGATATCAGCCACGTTCGTGTTACGGCTGCCGATACGTCCAAGGTCGCCAACACATCCGCCACGGCAGCGTCCACCGGATCCGACCTCAACGGCAAGGCCGCGCAGGATGCCGCGCGCAAGGTCAAAGCGGGCCTCGTCGCCTACGCCGCCGACCATTATGGCTGCGATGCCACCGATATTGTTTTTCGTTCCAACGAAGTCATCTGCAAAGATCGTATAACCTTGCCGTTCGTCGAGTTCGTACAGCAGGCATACAACGCACGTGTGCCACTTTGGTCTTCGGGCTTCTATCGGACTCCCAAAATCCACTACGACCTGGAAACCCTTACTGGCCGGCCGTTCTACTACTTTGTCTATGCAGCGGCCTGCTCCGAGGTGGTCGTCGATACGCTTACCGGCGAAAGCCGGCTACTGCGTGCCGATATCCTTTACGATGGCGGCCGTTCCATCAACCCGGCCGTCGATATCGGCCAGATCGAGGGCGGGTTCATCCAGGGCATGGGCTGGCTTACCAGTGAAGAGCTGTTCTGGGATGAAAAGGGCAGGCTCATGACGCACTCCCCGTCCACCTACAAGATTCCGTCGGTGTCCGACTGCCCCGAGTTGTTGCACGTAGAGTTCTTCGATAACGGCAACACCGAGAACAATATCTTTCAGTCCAAGGCTGTGGGTGAGCCGCCTTTGCCCACTGCTGTTTCGGTTTTCATGGCCATACGCGACGCCATAGCGGCCACAGCGGTTCCGGGTGTCACAGTTCCGCTGAATGCGCCCGCCACGCCCGAGCGCGTATTGTGGGCGATCGAGGCCGTGAACGAAGGCTCGGCCCTGGGCGCCGATATAGCGGCCGAGGACGTGCTGGCAGATGCGGGTGAGAGCGTGGTCGCGCCGGTCATGGGTGTGGCCGGTCCGGGGCCTGGTTATGTCTGAGGCAGTTGCGCTGCGCAAACCGGTACGCAGGCCAGCTTGGCTGCGGGCTGTGCGGCAGGGGCTGGACGATGGTGGTGCGCAGGTACTGGTGACTGTTGCGCAAGTCAAAGGTTCTGCGCCGCGTGATGCGGGCGCCAGGATGTGGGTCAATGCGTCCGGTGCGCACGACACCATCGGAGGTGGCCGCCTCGAACAGCAGGCCATTGAAGCTGCCAGGCAAATTCTGGTCGATGGCGGTCGGCTTAGGCGCCAGACCATCCGCTATCCGCTTGCCGCAAGGCTGGGTCAGTGTTGCGGTGGTGTCGTCTGGCTCGCTTTCGAGTACCTTGATCAGCGTGATCTGGCGTGGTGCAACGCCCTGGAATTGGCGCTTGCGAATGGAGGGCCTGTTCGGCGTCAGGTTGTGGTTTCCCTCGGTGGTGTTGATGCCGCGGGGTTCGTCGATCAGGGAACGAGTGACGTGGCCATCATTGCGGCTGACGGTCGTGTCATTTATCCCAGTGATGGTGCGTGTGTCCCGGTGGCTGCCGCACCGGGCGGCAACCAGATCTCGTGCTGGGACGAACGCAGCGGCCTATTGGTCGATGTGGTCGGCGGTCCGGCTCTTGATGTCGTGGTGTGCGGTGCGGGCCATGTCGGGCGTGCAATAGTACGTCTGCTGGGAGAGCTGCCCGTGCGTGTGGTGTGGCTGGACCCACGCGACGACTGGTGGCCGCCCGCCATTCCCGATAACGTCGTTTGCTTGCAAGGCGATGCCGACGACGTCCAGGAGTGCCCCGACAATGCTTATTGGTTGGTGCTTACGCACAGCCACGCGCTGGATCTTGAAATCATTGAGCAGGTGTTCCGCTACAAGCCTTTCATGTTTCTGGGGTTGATTGGCTCGGCGACAAAAAAGGCGCGCTTCGTGTCACAGTTGCAGCGTCGTTTCGAGCCCGAGCTGGTAAGTCGTATGCACTGCCCTGTTGGGCTGGTTGCCACTTCCAGCAAACTGCCCAGCGTCATTGCTGTTTCGGTGGTGGCGCAATTGCTGCCTTTGCTGGGTGAGTCAGGTAATCCTCTATAATCAATGGTTACTTCTCATTTAGCATTTTTGTCTAATGAAAACATCTGAAATACGTCACAAGTTCCTGTCCTTTTTCGAGTCTAACGGCCATCACGTAGTAGCCTCTTCACCGCTCATCCCGGCAAATGACCCGACCCTGCTTTTTACCAATGCGGGGATGGTGCAGTTCAAGGACGTATTTACGGGCAAGGAAACCAGGCCATACAAACGCGCGACCAGTTCACAGCGTTGCGTACGCGCGGGCGGTAAGCACAACGATCTGGAGAATGTAGGTTACACCGCCAGGCACCACACTTTTTTCGAGATGTTGGGCAACTTCAGCTTTGGTGATTACTTCAAGCGCGATGCCATTCGTTATGCCTGGGAACTTCTGACCGTAGTCTACAAACTGCCCCCCGAGCGGCTCTGGGTGACGGTTTATCAGGAAGACGACGAGGCCTACGGTATCTGGGCCAACGAAATGAAAGTGCCGCCGGAGCGCATCATTCGCATTGGCGACAATAAAGGCGCACGTTACGCGTCCGATAATTTCTGGCAAATGGCCGATACGGGTCCCTGCGGCCCCTGTTCCGAAATTTTCTTTGATCATGGTGCCGAAATATGGGGTGGCCCGCCTGGGTCTCCCGAAGAAGACGGCGATCGCTATATTGAGATCTGGAATCTGGTTTTCATGCAGTTCGACCGGGACGCCAGTGGCAACATGAAGCCGCTGCCCAAACCCTGTGTGGACACGGGCATGGGTCTTGAACGCATGGCGGCTGTATTGCAACATGTACACTCCAATTACGACATTGATCTCTTTCAGTCGCTCATCGAGGCTGCAGCGCGCGTAACCGGTACGTCGAACCTGGGCGACAATTCGCTCAAGGTAATTGCCGATCACATCCGTGCCTGCGGATTTCTCATTGTTGACGGTGTCATTCCGGGTAACGAGGGTCGCGGTTACGTTCTGCGGCGCATCATTCGCCGCGCCTTGCGTCATGGGCACAAGCTTGGGCAGACAGGCCTCTTCTTCTACAAACTGGTGGCCGATCTCGTGGCTGAAATGGGCGATGCCTACCCCGAGCTTGGTCGCAACCAGAGCCGTGTTGAACAAGTCATCAGACAAGAAGAAGAGCGCTTCAGCGAGACCCTGGAAAACGGCATGCGCATACTTGACGCGGCGCTCGCCGACGTCCCTGAACATGGCATGCTAGACGGACAGACGTTGTTCACGCTGTACGATACCTACGGTTTTCCGGTGGATCTTACTGCCGATATCTGCCGCGAACGTTCGGTTGGCGTCGATTACAAGGGGTTTGACGAAGCCATGGGGCGGCAGCGTGACCAGGCTCGTGCTGCCGGTAAATTCAAGGCGGCCGAGGGGCTGAGCTACCACGGCGTCGAGACCCGCTTTGATGGTTACGAGCATTTGCAGGGCAAGGGCGTAGTCACCGCAATGTATGTGGACGGAGCTGCGGTTGACACCATCGCGGCGGGGCAGGCTGCGGTCGTGGTGCTTGATGGCACGCCGTTTTACGCAGAGTCGGGCGGGCAGGTAGGAGATGCCGGCATGCTTGTTGGCACTGGCTCCGCCCGCTTTCAGGTGCTTGATACGCGGAAGATACAGACTCACGTTTTTGGCCATCATGGCACCCTGCTGCAGGGCAGTCTTGCCGTGGGCGATACTGTCGATGCCCAGGTGGATGGACAACGGCGCGCGCGCACCATGCGCAACCATTCGGCAACGCATCTCATGCACAAGGCCTTGCGCCAAGTGTTGGGCGATCATGTGCGACAGCGTGGCTCACTTGTGGATGCCGACAAGACTCGCTTCGATTTTGCGCACGATGCGCCTGTCACGCCCGAGCAGGTTGTGCGTGTCGAGCAGATCGTCAATGACCAGGTCCTTGCCAATCAACCTGTGGTGACCCAGGTCATGGGCTACGACGATGCGGTCAAGGGCGGGGCGGTTGCCCTGTTCGGCGAAAAATATGGTGACGTGGTGCGTGTTCTCGACATTGGCTTCTCGCGCGAGCTGTGTGGCGGCACGCACGTGCAGCGCACCGGCGACATTGGTTTGTTCAAGGTCGTATCAGAGGGTGGTGTGGCAGCGGGCGTGCGGCGCATCGAAGCTGTTACCGGCGACAACGCGCTGGCCTGGGTTCAGCAGATCAACAACGATTTGCTGCAGGCCTCGGCGCTGCTGAAAAGCCAGCCTAATGATCTGCCTGACCGAATCGTACAGATGCAGGCGCAAGTCAAATCGCTTGAGCATGACCTGAACCAGGCCAAGTCCAGGCTGGCAACGGCTGCTGGCAACGATCTGCTTGAAAAGGCAGTCAAACTGCCTGGCGGAGCCAGCCTCTTGGCTGCGGTCATACCAGGCGCTGATTCCAAGGCCTTGCGCAATATGGCCGATCAGTTGAAGGATAAACTCAAGTCGGCGGTCGTACTGCTGGCAGCTACAGCTGGTGGCAAGATAAGTCTGGTAGCCGGTGTAACTCCCGACCTCGTCGGCAAGGTCAAGGCCGGTGATCTGGCGGGCATGGTCGCCGGGCAGATAGGAGGCAAGGGCGGCGGTCGCCCCGACATGGCTATGGGCGGCGGTGCGGATGAAGCGGCATTGCCGGCGGTGATGGCACAGCTTCACGGCTGGGTGAGCCAGCGCCTGGAGGGGTAGTGATATGGACGATGTCACCAATGCGCCGGACTGCGACCTGGAAATCGATACGTCGGGGCTGAAGTGTCCCTTGCCGATCTTGCGGGCCAAGAAGGCGTTGTCCAAGCTGCAAAGCGGGCAAGTGCTCAAGGTCATTACCACCGATGCGCACGCGGTTCGTGATTTCCAGGCCTTTGCCAAACAAACCGGCAATGCGCTACGACAGCAAACCGAGTCGGCCGGCGTGGCAGTGCATTTTTTGGTGCGCCGATAGCGTCCGGATGCTGCGCCGTTGGTGACCGGCCGGATGTTGCCGCGCTGGTTGCGAAACAGTGGCAATAAGTGCTAAAATCGAACGCTTTTCACAATATTTTCAAAGGATTACCTATGGTGGTGGTTCGTTTGGCCCGCGGTGGCTCGAAGAAACGTCCGTTTTACAATGTGGTAGCAGCCGATTCGCGTAACCGTCGCGATGGCCGTTTTATTGAACGTCTGGGTTTTTACAACCCAATTGGCAAGGAAGGCCAGGAAAACCTGCGTTTGGCGCTTGATCGCGTGAAACACTGGACCGACAACGGTGCGCAGATGTCGCTTGCCGTTACTCGCCTAGTCAAAGAATATTCCGCCAAAACGGCTGCCTGATCGCAGCATTGGCGCAAGCGGCACCATGCGCAATGTCTGACCACACAACGGCTCCGGCTGATCTTGTGGAGTTGGGGCGTATTACGTCGGCGTATGGCCTGAAGGGCTGGGTCAGGATTCAGCCTCATTCCGCGCGGGCCGAAGTGCTGCTCAACACCACGCTGTGGTGGCTGAGGGCGCCGCAGGCCCCGGTGCAACGCGCAGACATCCTGCCGCAGCCGCGCGCTGTGAAGGTACAGTCCGCACGATTTCAGGGGTCGGCAGTCGTGGCCCAGCTCGACATCAGTTCTGACCGCGACGCTGCCGAGGCGCTCAAGGGGCAAAGCGTGTGGGCGCAGCGCTCAAGCTTTCCGGCGGCAGGCGACGGTGAGTACTATTGGGTTGATCTTATCGGCTGCCGATTGTTTGGCGAGGCCGACGGCTTGCCCGTTCTTATCGGTCAGGTGGCTGAAGTCGTCGATAATGGCGCACATGCTGTGTTGCGGGTCGAGCGTGTACGGGCTGGTGAACAGGGGCCCGAGCTGCTGCGCAATGACAAGGGGCGCGTCATCGACGTTCTCGTTCCTTTTGTAAAAGCCCACGTATACGCAGTCGACATCGCCAACAAGCGGCTGGACAGCAACTGGCCCGCCGAATTCTAGGCTGGGTGGCCATGCGCTTTGACGTCATTACCCTTTTTCCAGAAATGCTTGCCGCCGTAAGTGGTCAGGGCATCACGGGTCGCGCGTTCAAACAAGGGTTGTGGGAACTGGGGCTGTGGAATCCGCGCGAGTTCACGCACGATGCACACCGGACCGTGGATGATCGCCCCTACGGGGGGGGGCCGGGCATGGTCATGATGGTGGATCCGCTTGAGCAGGCCGTCGACGCGGCCCGGGCGCAACGGTTGCGGCAAGGGCCCGTCCTGTTGATGAGTCCCAGGGGAAGGCGGTTCGACCAGCCCTTGGCCCAAAGCCTGGTGGATGGTGGCGGCGCGATTCTCGTTTGTGGGCGTTATGAAGGCGTGGATCAACGCTTTGTCGATCGTTGCGTCACCGACGAAGTGTCGATGGGCGATTTCGTCCTTTCGGGTGGTGAGATCCCCGCCATGGCAATCATGGATGCGTCCGTCAGGCTGCTGCCAGGGGCCCTTAACGATGCGGAGTCGGCGCGTCAGGACTCCTTCAACGAGGCTCTGGCCGGCTTGCTGGATAGCCCGCACTATACGCGCCCCGAAGTGTACAAAAATCAGCGGGTGCCGGCAGAGCTTTTATCGGGGCATCATGCCAGGATAGCCGTTTGGCGTCGCGAACAGTCTCTGACGTTGACGTTACACCGGCGGCCCGATTTGCTTCAGCAGGCGCGCAAGGCAGGGCTGCTGACCGACGCCGATGAACGATTTCTGGCCCGCCTCGCGGGTAGTGCCGCGTCGTAGATCTGGCGCGTAGCGCTGTCGCTGCGCGGCGGCAGGCATCCGGTTGCGGGGGGTTACCCCAGCTTCTCCAGTTGCGCGCGAACCCTGGCTTGCGTTTCACCAAACTGCGCGACGCGAGCCTTTTCCTGTGCTACGACGGCGGCGGGCGCGCGCTCGACGAAACGCGTATTCGACAACTTGCCGTTGGCCTTGGCGATTTCGCTCTCCAGGCGTTCTATCTCTTTGTGCAGGCGTGCGCGCTCGGCTTCGATGTCGATTTCGATATGCAGCATGAGTTCAGTCATGCCCACGATCTGCACCGGCGCTTCCACGTTGGGCAGATGTTCGACGATCTGGACTTCGCTCAGTTTGGCCAGAGCCAGCAGATACGCGCTGTTGCGTTGCAGAACGGTTGCATCGCCGTGGGCAATCAGCGGAACCCGCTGCGCCGGCGACACGTTCATCTCGCCGCGCAACGCACGTACGGCTTCGACCTGTGCCTTGAGCTCGCCGATCTGGCTTTCGGCCTGGACGTCGATCAGCTCGGGGTTGGAAACTGGGTAGGGTTGAATGCATATGCTCGCCTTTTTATCGGCGCCGCGCTTTCCGGCGTCCAGCGAAACTTTCTGCCAGAGCTCTTCGGTAATGAACGGGATGATAGGGTGAGCCAGCCGCAGCAGAGTCTCCAGCACGCGGATCAGTGTACGCCGAGTGCCAAGCTGCTGTTCGGCATCACCGTTCTGGATTTGCACCTTGGCCAGTTCCAGATACCAGTCGCAATATTCATCCCAGATGAAGTGGTACAACGCGTTGGCGATATTGTCGAAACGGTAGTCGTCAAATCCCTGCTGGATTTCACTTTCCAGATTTTGCAATCGGCTGATTATCCAGCGATCCGCGAAGGAGAGATCGCCCTTGTGGTGGCCCGTCAGCGTCTGTCCTTCGGTGTTCATCAACACGAAGCGTGTCGCGTTCCAGAGCTTGTTGCAGAAGTTGCGATAGCCCTCGCAACGCTTCAGGTCGAAGTTGATATTGCGCCCCAACGAGGCATAAGCCGCCATCGTAAAGCGCAGTGCGTCGGTGCCGTACGCGGGGAATCCCTGGGGGTAGTCCTTGCGGGTCTTCTTTTCGATGCTCGCAGCCTGCTTTGGATTCATCAGGCCCACCGTGCGTTTGGCAAGCAGGGCATCCAGGCCGATGCCGTCGATCAGATCGACCGGATCGATGGTGTTGCCCTTGGACTTGCTCATTTTCTTGCCGTCCATGTCGCAGATCAGGCCGTGTACGTAGACAGTCCTGAATGGCACTTGTCCGGTCATGTGCATGCTCATCATGACCATGCGCGCAACCCAGAAGAAAATAATGTCAAAGCCCGTAACCAGAACGCTTGAGGGCAGATAGCGCTTGAGATCCGGCGTTGATCGCGGCCATCCCAGGTCAGTGAATGGAACCAGCGCCGAGGAAAACCAGGTGTCCAGAACGTCCGGATCGCGCGTCAGTGGCCCGGTCACGCCGCTTGCTGCGGCCTTTTCCATGGCTTCCTTTTCATTGCGGGCGACAAATATTTTTCCGTCTTCCGAATACCATGCCGGAATTTGATGTCCCCACCACAGTTGGCGCGATATGCACCAGTCCTGTATTTTTCCCAACCACTGGTTGTAAGTGGTTGTCCAGTTTTCCGGATAGAATTTGATGCGGCCGTCGGCAACGACTTCGAGGGCGACGTCAGTAATGCTTTTTCCCGGGTTAAGTGTTCCCGCCGGCGCGGGTTGGCTCATGGCAACGAACCACTGGTCGGTCAGCATGGGCTCGATGATGGTGTTGGTGCGGTCGCCGCGCGGAACCATAAGCTTGTGTGGCTTGACGCCAGCCAGGAGCCCCAGCTTTTGCAGATCGGCCACGATCGCCTTGCGCGCGTCGTAGCGGTCCATGCCGCAGTAGGCGGCGGGACAGTTGTCATTCATTTTGGCGTCCAGTGTCAGGATGCTGATCTGGGCCAGATTGTGCCGTTGTCCGACGGCGTAGTCGTTGAAGTCGTGGGCGGGAGTCACCTTGACGATGCCCGTGCCGAACTCGCGGTCGACATAGTCGTCGGCGATGACCGGGATTTCGCGGTTGGTAAGCGGAAGTCGCACTTTGCGGCCAACCAGATGGGCGTAACGCTCGTCCTCGGGGTGCACCATGACGGCCACGTCGCCCAGCATGGTCTCGGGCCGCGTCGTGGCTACCACCAGATGCGTAAGGCCATTTTCGGGTTGGATCAGTGGATAGCTGATTTCCCACATGGAGCCGTCTTCTTCCTCGCTGACGACTTCCAGATCGGAAACAGCTGTGCCCAATACCGGATCCCAGTTGACCAGGCGTTTTCCGCGATAGATGAGGCCCTGCTCGTGCAGTCGCACAAAGGCCTCCACCACAGCGCGCGACAGGTTTTCGTCCATGGTGAAATATTCGCGTTCCCAGTCGGCTGAAGAGCCCAGGCGACGAAACTGTTCGGTAATGGCGCTGCCGGACTTGCGCTTCCATTCCCAGACTTTTTCCACGAATTTTTCACGGCCGAGGTCGTGACGTGAGACTTTCTGCGCATCGAGCTGGCGTTCGACGACAATCTGGGTTGCGATGCCCGCGTGGTCGGTGCCCGGGATGAAAACGGTGTCATCGCCGCGCATGCGGTGGTAGCGCACCAGGCCGTCCATGATTGTCTGGTTGAAGGCATGACCCATATGCAGTGTGCCCGTGACATTGGGTGGCGGGAACTGGATGACGAAGGGCATGCTGGTGCCAGCCGACCGGACGTGTTGCCCGCCCTTGAAATAGCCCCTGCGCTCCCATTCGGCGTACCAGCGTGATTCAATTTCGTGCGGTTCGAAGCTTTTGGATAGCTGTGCAGGGTCGTTCAGGGCGTGATTCGTTGTCATGGTTCAGAAATGGAGATGGGTGTTTGCCCATAGTGTAAACAAATGGAAAGGGCGGCGGGTGTGGTGCGTTACAGTGGGGGGCGCGCGGTGCCGTCACCGATGCGGCTTCCCGCCGCACCACGTAACGTTGGCTTACGAAGTTGTTACTGGCTGGTGCCCGTATTTTAAGATGTGGTGATGTTTTTGCAGCATGTTAAAATGCGAGGTTGCCAAAAGCTTTATCAAAGCTCTTGTTTTTATTGAATATACACATTTTCAACATCGAACTGTTGCCTTATTCTTCCTGGATATTTTATGGCTATTGAACGCACCCTTTCCATTATTAAACCCGATGCGGTCGCCAAGAACGTTATTGGCAAGATTGTTTCCCGCTTCGAGCAGGCCGGGCTCAAGGTTATCGCGGCGCGCATGATGCATCTGTCGCGTGCTGACGCCGAACGCTTTTACGCTGTGCACAAAGAGCGTCCGTTTTTCAAGGATCTGGTCGATTTTATGGTTTCGGGCCCCGTGTTCGTGCAGGTTCTTGAAGGTGAGAGCGCCATTCAGAAGAATCGTGACCTGATGGGTGCCACCGACCCCAAAAAGGCCGACGCAGGCACGATTCGCGCCGACTTCGCCGATAGCATCGATGCCAATGCGGTTCACGGTTCTGACGCCGCCAGCACGGCCGCCGTGGAAATAGCCTTTTTCTTCTCCGAAAGCAGCGTTCACAGCCGCTGATTTCATCCGGTCGTAGGGCCGGCCTTATTTGCACCATACCGCTCTTATGCCAACTGTCTTGCGCGAACCTATTAATTTGTTGGGTCTTGGAACCGCCGAGCTGGCTGAACTTGTCGGCACGTGGGGCGGCAAGCCTTTTCGCGCCAAGCAGTTGCAGCGCTGGATTTATCAGCGCGGTGTCGATTCGTTCGGCGACATGACTGACCTGGCTCGCGAGTTTCGCGAGCAGCTTGCGCGGCATTGCACGGTAAAGGCTTTGGATGTGGCTACCGAGCAGCGATCATCCGATGGCACGCGCAAGTGGTTGTTCGACGTGGGCAAGAACAATGCCATCGAAACAGTTTTCATCCCGGAAGACGATCGTGGCACGTTATGTATTTCAAGTCAGGCCGGATGTACGGTTGGCTGCCCTTTCTGTTCTACGGGTTACCAGGGGTTCAATCGCAACCTGACTACGGCCGAAATCATCGGCCAGCTCTGGTATGCCAAACGCGAGCTCGAGGCTGACGTGCAAAGCGCGCGTCTTGACGATACTGCTGCCAGCTCGACGCGGGTTATCAGCAACGTCGTCATGATGGGAATGGGCGAGCCATTGCTCAATTACGACCGGGTGTTGGGAGCCTTGCGTCTCATGCTCGACGATAACGCATACGGCTTGTCGCGCCGGCGGGTTACGGTGTCCACGTCAGGGGTGGTTCCCATGATGGACAGGCTTGGGCGCGATTGCCCGGTTGCGCTGGCGGTGTCACTGCACGCGCCCACCGACGCGTTGCGCGACAAGCTTGTGCCGCTCAATCGCAAGCATCCGTTGTCCGAGCTGCTGGCGGCGTGTAATCGATACCTCGAACATGCGCCGCGCGACTTCATCACTTTTGAATACATTATGCTTGACGGCATCAACGACGCTGACGAACAGGCTCGCGGGCTGGTTGAGATTGCAAAGCAGGTGCGCTGCAAATTCAATCTGATACCGTTCAATTCCTTCCCGCAGTCGGGGTTGAAATGTTCACCGCCAGCCAGGGTACGGTTGTTCGCGCAGCGTCTTCTCGACGCCGGCGTGGTGACGACGGTACGTAAAACTCGCGGCGATGATATCGCGGCGGCCTGCGGACAGTTGGCTGGGGATGTCAAGGACCGGACGCGCATTCGCGAACGGTTGCCCAATCAGGGCACCATCGTTATCAACGAGGAGCGCGAATGACCCAACCTTTGTTAAGAGAAGTAAACAGCGCCGCCAAACTCGAACAGGCCGACGCGGAATCCATGCCGGATGGCGTGGGCGCCACGGTCAAGGCGTTGCGCATTGCAAAGCAGCTTTCAATTGCCGATGCCTCGGCACGCCTGAAATATTCCACGCGCCAGATTGAGGCACTCGAGGCCGAGCAGTGGGATGCGCTGCCCACGGGTGTGCCGCTGCGTGGGCTTGTGAAAAATTATGCGCGGTTTCTTGAAACCGATGTCGATGCGCTTTTGGCCATGCTTGAAAGCCAGGTTGGCGCACCCACCACCTCGCCAATTGTCTTGACAACGGAGTCCTTGTCGTCCGCTGACCTGGCCCTGCTGTCGGATGCCGGTCCGCGCTCGTCGTGGGGGTGGCTGGTTGTCATCCTGATCCTGCTGATCGTTGCAGGGCTGTACGCGATTGAGCGTGGCTGGGTGCCGGATACATGGCTGGTATTTGACTGGCTGAGGTCACTAAAGCAATGACTAGGGCTCCAAAGGTTGTTCAGGCCGGTTTGGCAACGTTGCCACCCGGGGTTGCCGTACGGCGCAACACCCGTCCGGTTACCGTGCGGTGGGGGTCGCGCTCGGTCCAAATTGGTGGCGATGCTCCCGTCGTGATCCAGTCCATGACCAATACCGACACCGCCGATCCCGTGGCGACTGCCAATCAGGTTAAAGAACTGGCGCAGGCGGGTTCCGAGCTGGTGCGAATTACTGTCAATACTCCCGAAGCGGCACGTGAGGTGGCTGCCATCCGCGAGCGGCTTGACAGTATGGGTGTTTCGGTGCCGCTAGTAGGCGATTTCCACTACAACGGCCACAGGTTGCTGTCGCAGTTTCCAGGTTGTGCCCAGTCCTTGTCCAAGTACCGCATCAATCCCGGCAATATGGGGGGTGGCAAGAAGCGTAGTGACAACTTTGCACAAATGATCGAAGTTGCCTGTCGCAACGAGAAACCCGTGCGTATTGGCGTCAATTGGGGCAGCCTGGATCACGAGCTTCTGGCGCGCATGATGGACGAGAACGGCCGTCGATCCGAGCCGTGGAGTGCACAGGCTGTCATGCGCGATGCCCTTATCGTGTCGGCAATCAGCAATGCCCGACGTGCCGAAGAGCTTGGGCTTTCACCGAACGCCATCGTGCTGTCCTGCAAGGTCAGCCATGTTCAGGACCTTATCGCGGTTTATCGTGATCTTTCCTCTCGTTGCGACTATCCCCTGCATCTTGGGCTGACTGAGGCAGGCATGGGCAGCAAGGGTATTGTTGCCTCGACTGCTGCGCTGGCAGTTTTGTTGCAGCAGGGCATAGGCGATACGATACGCATTTCGCTGACGCCCGAGCCGGGCGGCAGCCGCACGCGCGAAGTCATTGTGGCGCAAGAAATCCTGCAAACGATGGGTTTGCGCGCGTTCACGCCCATGGTCGCGGCCTGCCCGGGGTGCGGGCGCACCAGCAGCACGGTCTTTCAGGAGCTGGCCGACAGCATACAGGGCTATCTGCGCATGCAGATGCCTCTCTGGAAAGATCTCTATCCTGGTGTCGAGAACATGAACGTCGCCGTCATGGGTTGCGTCGTGAACGGACCAGGTGAAAGCCGCCACGCGGATATCGGAATCAGCCTGCCGGGTACGGGCGAGATACCGTCTGCGCCGGTCTTCGTCGACGGAGAGCGTACGGTCACGCTCAAGGGCGACACCATTGCCCAGGAATTCCAGGCTATCGTTGAAAACTACGTTCAGAAGCGATACGGGGTTTCGGGTCAGCGTTGAATTTTGCGCCACGCCAAAACCGATTTTAGAAACAGAGTATTTATGACGCAGCCGTTTAAAAAGGTCCATGCGATTACCGGCATGAAGGATGTTTTGCCCGACGGCAGCGCTTCATGGGAACAACTCGAGCATACGGTTCGCCAGTGGCTGGCCGCATACGGTTATCGCAATATCAGGACACCCGTGCTCGAACACACCCGCCTTTTTACGCGTGGTATCGGCGAGGTGACCGATATTGTCGAGAAGGAAATGTATTCGTTCACCGATGCGCTCAATGACGAGCAGCTGACCATGCGGCCGGAGTTTACCGCCGGCATCGTGCGTGCAGCCATCGAAAACAACATTCTGTACGACCGCCCGCAGCGGGTGTATGCAATGGGCCCCGTCTTCCGTCACGAGAAACCGCAGCGGGGACGTTATCGCCAGTTTCATCAGATAGACGTCGAGGCACTGGGTTTTGCAGGTCCCGACATCGATGCCGAACTGATCGTCATGCTGTCCCGCTTGTGGAAAACCTTGGGCCTTGCAGATGTTCGTCTTGAGCTTAATTCGCTTGGACACGCTGGCGAGCGCGCCGCGCATCGCGAGGCACTGGTTGCCTACCTGGAACAGCACAAGGCCATCCTTGATGAAGAAGCGTCGCGCCGTATGTATACCAATCCGTTGCGCGTGCTCGACACCAAGAACCCGGCGATGCAGGAAATGGCCGATAATGCGCCACGCCTGTTTGATTTTCTGGGCGCCGAGTCGTTGGCCCACTTCGATGGCGTGCGCAAGCGTCTTGACGACGCCGGCATTGGCTACACGCTGAATCCGCGGTTGGTCAGGGGCCTGGACTATTACAATCTGACGGTGTTCGAGTGGGTCACGGATCAGCTCGGTGCGCAAGGTACGATATGTGGGGGTGGTCGTTACGATGGCCTGATTGAGTTGCTGGGTGGCAAATCGGCGCCTGCCGTCGGGTTTGCCATCGGTATGGAGAGGCTGCTTGACCTCTGCCAGCAGTCGGCTGGATCGGCTGCCGCCCCCGAGTGCCAGGTTTACATGGTTCACCAGTCTGACGAAGCGCAGCGCGTCGCTGCCGGGCTTGCAGAGAAATTGCGTGATGCCGGTCTCGCGGTTATTGTGCATGCCGGGTCGTCGGGCTTCAAGTCGCAGTTCAAGAAGGCGGATGCCAGCGGCGCAACGGTTGCGGTTATCCTGGGCGCCGACGAGCTTGCGTCGGGCAAGGCTGGGGTCAAGTGGTTGCGAGAGCAGGCGCCGGAAGGTCAGGCACAACAAGAAACGATCCCGCAGGATCGTCTGGTTATTGAATTGAAACAAAGGGTTTGAGGCATGGCATACGATTTGGAATCGCAGGAGAAGCTGGACGCGCTGCGCATGTGGTGGGATCGCTACGGCAACTCCTTGGCCATAGCGGTACTGGTCGCGGTGGCGGTCTTTGCCGGTTGGCGTGGGTGGCAATGGTATCAGGGCCATCAGGCCACCCAAGCCATGGGCTATTTTGAAGCTCTTGAAGCTGCCACAGGACAGGAAGGGACAGATGCTGTGACGCGCATTAAGGCGGCTAGTGCGACTTTGCGCAAGGATTACCCCAAGTCTGGTTACACATCGCGGGCCCTGCTGATTGCGGCAGAGGCCTTGCGCGTTCGCAAGGATCTGGATGGTGCGCGCGACGAATTGCAGTGGTTGGTTGCCCACGGCTCCGACAAGGCGCTTTTGCCGTTGGCGAAATTGCGCCTTGCTGGTATTTTGCTTGACCAGAAGCAGTACGATCAGGCACTGGCGCAATTGAATGACCCGCCCGGACCTTTCGCCGGGCTGTATGCCGACCGTCGCGGTGATATTCTGGCGGCGCAGAATAAAAAGGCCGACGCCAAGGCGGCCTGGGAAAGCGCGCTCAAGTTGCTCGGCACCGACCCCATTACACAAATCATTCAACTGAAAATTGACGCTTTAGGTGGAGCTTAATTCATGCTGATTTCCGTTGCTCGTCGTGTTCTCTGCCGTTCCCTGGTGGCGCTGGGCGTGACAGCTCTGGCCGGCTGCTCAATGTTTTCAAGCCCCGATCCGCGTTTTGATCCCGCTCCGCTAACCGAGTATCCGGCGGGCATCTCTGCACACGTGGTCTGGTCCGCGTCGATCGGCAGCGGCGGTGGTTCGGGGTTTGGCCCCCAAGTGGTGGGCGACAATGTTTATGCCGCCACGCCCAGCGGCTCAGTGGCCAAGGTTGATCTTGCCACGGGGGCGATCCGCTGGCAGGCCAATGCGGGCAAGAGCCTTTCGGCGGGCGTGGGCTCCGACGGTAACGTAACCGCCGTCGCGACACCGGATGGTACCGTCATTGCATTCGATGACAAGGGTACCGAAAAGTGGCGCGCCGCGGCGTCCAGTCAGGTTGATATTCCGCCTGCCGTCGGCGAAGGCGTGGTTGTGGTTCGCAGCAGCGATTATCGCATTCAGGCGTTCGACGAAAATTCGGGCAACCCTCTCTGGAACGTGCAGCGGCCGGGTCCGGCACTGGCGCTCCGGACCAATATGCGCATGGTGATCATCGAGGGGCTGGTTATTTCGGGATTGCCCAATGGTCGGCTTATGGCCATCAGCTTGCATACGGGCGCCGTGCAGTGGGAAGGTACTGTTTCGGTGTCTCAGGGGGCCACCGATCTCGAGCGCGTCAGTGACGTTGTCGGCTCGCCTCAGACACAGGGTTCGCTATTGTGCGCCGTATCGTATCAGGGAAAAATGGCGTGCTTTGATGTTTCGCAGGGTGGCCGCCCCCTCTGGGACAAACCGTTTTCCAGTGCAACAGGCATGGTCACCGATAGTCAGCAGGCCTACGCGTCGAATCAGCGCGGGGTTGTATATGCGTTCCGGTTGGCCGATGGAAGTCAGGTTTGGAAGCAGGACGCCCTGCTGAATCGCTCCCTGAGTGGCCCGGCAGTCATCCCGCAGGCGCTTGCCGTGGGTGACTATCAAGGTTATGTGCATTTTCTGTCGCGCACCGATGGCCATCTCCTTGGACGCGTGCAGGTTGGAAGCGATGCAATCGTTTCTCCGCTTACGTCTACCAACCGGGGGGTCCTGGTGCAGACGGGTAGCGGCTCCCTTGTCCTGATTGGTGTCAATTGACTAATGTTGCGTTCAAGCCGGTGGTTGCCCTTGTGGGTCGTGCCAACGTTGGGAAGTCCACGCTGTTCAATCGGCTTACCCGTTCACGGGCGGCGCTCGTTGCCGACTTTTCTGGCCTGACGCGGGATCGCCATTATGGCGAGGGACGCATGGGCGAACATCCGTTTCTTGCCGTCGACACGGGCGGCTTCGAGCCGGTCGCCAAGACGGGTATTGTGCGCGAGATGGCTCGCCAGACAGAGCAGGCCATAGCCGAATCGGATGTGGTCATCTTCTTGGTTGATGCGCGCGCGGGGCTCAACGCCCGCGATCACGAAATTGCCGATCTGTTGCGTCGTTCGGGCCAGCGCGTGGTGCTTGCGGTCAACAAGGCTGAAGGAATGAAGTTCGACGCAGCCATTTCCGAGTTTTATGAATTGGGTCTGGGACAGCCTTTTGCCATTTCCGCGGCGCATGGTGACGGGGTGGCCGACCTGATTGAACATGCGTTGTCGTTTCTTGACGAAGCTCCGCGTAATGACGATGTACGGGACGATGCGGGGCTGGCCAGGTCCGAGGGCGCCGGTGTCGCTGGCGCCGCGCCTGCGGAATTGGCCGAGGACGACGCTCAAGTGAACGCGGCTGTCGGGAAAAGGCGTGGTGCTCCGGTGCCCCACCGCATCAAGCTGGCCATAGTCGGTCGGCCCAACGTCGGCAAATCCACACTGGTCAATAATTTGCTGGGCGAGGACCGCGTCATTGCTTTCGATTTGCCTGGTACGACGCGCGATGCGATCGAAATTGCTTTCGACCGTGGAGGTCGCGGCTATACGCTTATCGATACGGCGGGTTTGCGCCGCCGTGGCAAGGTGTTCGAAACGATCGAAAAATTTTCGGTCATAAAAACGCTGCAAGCGATTGAAGCATGTAACGTCGTGGTGCTGATGCTTGATGCGCAATCGGGTGTTTCGGATCAGGATGCGCATATCGCCGGATTCATTCTTGAAACGGGCAGGGCACTGGTTGTGGCCATCAACAAGTGGGACGGCCTGGACGGTGAGAAGCGCGACAACATACGGCGCGAGTTTGATCGCAAGCTGAGGTTTTTGTCGTTTGCCAAAATGCATACCATCTCGGCACTTGATGGACGTGGCGTCAAGGCACTGCTTGAATCGGTCAACATGGCGCATGCGGCAGCGTTTGCCAAACTGTCCACGCCCAAACTTACCCGTGCGCTACTGGCTGCCGTCGAGCAGCAGCCGCCACCACGCAAGGGGATATTTCGCCCAAAAATGCGTTATGCTCATCAGGGTGGGCAGAACCCTCCTCTCATCATTATTCATGGCAACGCGCTTGACGCGGTGTCCGATTCGTACCGGCGTTATCTTGAAACGCGTTTTCGTACCGAGTTCAAGCTGGATGGCACGCCGTTACGCATCGAATTCAAATCCTCGCATAACCCCTATATTCAGGAGGCTTGAGTGAGCCGCTTCTGGAGTGACCGGATCGCTGACCTGGCACCTTACACGCCAGGCGAACAGCCGAAAGTCAACGGTCTGTTGAAGCTGAACA
>SCSG01000001.1 GCA_004322135.1 Burkholderiaceae bacterium
AACTTCCTGGCCAGCACCGTCGTGATCGCCGCCGTCAACGTCGTCTTGCCGTGGTCAACGTGGCCGATCGTCCCCACGTTCACGTGCGGCTTGGTCCGCTCAAACTTACCTTTTGCCATGATTTATCCCATCGATATTTTCAAGGAAACAAAAAACTTACCCGCCCACGTAAAAGGATCTGGGGCGGAGCCTGTATTACTTTACTTGCCGCGCGCGCTGATAACTTCCTCAGCGACATTCTTCGGAGCCTCAGCGTAGTGCTTGAACTCCATTGTGTAGGTTGCGCGACCCTGCGTTTGCGAACGCAGGCTGGTCGCATAACCGAACATCTCCGCCAGAGGCACTTCGGCCCGGATGGCCTTGCCTCCGCCCGGCAGATCATCCATACCCTGAACCATGCCGCGGCGTGAGGACAGATCGCCCATCACCGTGCCGGCGTAGTCTTCGGGAGTCTCGACTTCGACCGCCATCATGGGTTCGAGCAGCACAGGGCTGGCCTTGCGCATGCCATCCTTGAACGCCATGGAAGCGGCCATACGGAACGCATTCTCGTTCGAATCAACATCATGATAGGAACCAAAAAACAACGTCACTTTCACATCGACGACCGGGTAGCCCGCCACCACACCAGCCGGCAGTGTTTCCTGAATGCCCTTGTCAACAGCAGGAATGTATTCGCGAGGAACCACACCGCCCTTGATGGCATCCACAAATTCGTAGCCGCCGCCAGGAGGCAGGGGCTCAAGCTTGAGGACCACATGGCCATATTGACCACGGCCGCCAGACTGCTTGACGAACTTGCCTTCGACCTCTTCACACGTCTTGCGAATGGTTTCGCGGTAAGCCACCTGGGGCTTGCCTACATTGGCTTCGACCCCGAACTCACGACGCATGCGGTCGACCAAGACTTCCAGATGGAGCTCGCCCATGCCGGAGATGATGGTCTGGCCGGATTCCTCGTCGCTGCGCACACGGAACGACGGATCTTCCTGAGCCAGGCGTTGCAAGGCAATACCCATTTTTTCCTGGTCAGCCTTGGTCTTGGGCTCGACGGCCTGCGAAATAACCGGCTCGGGGAACTCCATGCGTTCCAGCAAAATGTGCTGACCCACATCGCAAAGCGTCTCGCCGGTGGTGACGTCTTTCAAACCTACCACAGCAGCGATGTCGCCCGCCAGAATTTCCTTGATTTCAGCGCGATTGTTCGCATGCATTTGCAAAATGCGGCCGATACGTTCTTTTTTACCCTTGATGGGGTTGTAGACCGTTTCGCCCGAATGCAGCACACCCGAATACACCCGCACAAAAGTCAGCTGACCGACAAACGGATCGCTCATGAGCTTGAAGGCCAGGGCCGAGAACTTGGCGTCATCATCCGCAGGCAGACTGACAGCGTTACCGTCATCGTCGGTACCTTCAACCGGCGGAATATCCACGGGCGAAGGCAAATAGTCGATGACGGCATCCAGCATGCGTTGCACGCCCTTGTTCTTGAACGCCGTACCGCACAGCATGGGCTGAATTTCGCCAGCAATGGTCCGGGTACGAATGCCAAGATTGATCTCGCTCTCGGTGAGCACACCCGTTTCGAGATACTTGTTCATGAGGTCTTCGTTGGCCTCGGCTGCCGATTCCAGCAGCTTCTCGTGCCACTCGTTGGCGGAATCGACGAGCTCGGCCGGGATTTCGCCATATTCGAATTTCATGCCCTGAGTCGCGTCGTCCCAGGTAATGGACTTCATCTTGACAAGATCGACCACGCCGGTGAACGAGTCTTCAGCGCCGATAGGAATGACGATAGGCACCGGATGGGCCTGCAAGCGTTGCTTGAGCTGATCGTGGACCTTGAAGAAGTTGGCACCGGTGCGATCCATCTTGTTGACGAACGCCAGACGCGGCACGCCATACTTGTTGGCCTGACGCCAGACGGTTTCGGATTGCGGCTGAACGCCGCCCACAGCGCAATACACCATGCAGGCGCCGTCAAGCACGCGCATGGAGCGTTCCACTTCGATCGTGAAATCGACGTGTCCCGGGGTGTCAATAATGTTGATGCGATGTTCGGGATAGTCGCCCGCCATGCCTTTCCAGAAGGCCGTCGTGGCAGCCGACGTAATAGTAATACCGCGCTCTTGCTCCTGTTCCATCCAGTCCATGGTGGCAGCGCCGTCATGAACTTCGCCAATCTTGTGGCTGACGCCGGTATAGAACAAAATACGCTCTGTCGTAGTGGTTTTGCCAGCATCTATATGAGCGGAGATACCAATATTGCGATAACGCGAAATTGGAGTTTTACGAGCCATGATTATGTCCTTAGATTACCAACGGAAATGACTGAATGCTTTGTTGGCCTCAGCCATTTTGTGCGTGTCCTCACGCTTTTTCATTGCACCGCCGCGACCTTCGGCGGCATCAAGCAACTCGCCAGCCAGCCGCAAGTCCATGGATTTCTCGCCACGTTTCTTGGCAGCTTCGCGCAGCCATCGCATGGCAAGCGCCAGGCGACGCACGGGGCGCACTTCGACCGGCACCTGATAGTTGGCACCGCCAACACGGCGGCTTTTGACTTCAACGACAGGCTTGATGTTATTGATCGCGGTATTGAAGACCTCGATGGGTTCCTTACCGGTTTTCGTCTGAATCTGGCTTAGCGCGCCGTAAACAATACGCTCGGCAACGGCTTTTTTACCGGACAGCATCACCACATTCATGAACTTGGCGAGATCCACACTCCCGAACTTGGGATCGGGGAGAATTTCGCGCTTGGGAACTTCGCGACGACGGGGCATTTCAATTTCCTTGTGACAGTTCAGTTGATCCGTGTTTCACACGGTCTTGGCCACCCATGAAGATGGCCACTTACATGCTGCGGGCCATACCCGCAGCCGCACCGGCGCAACTGGCCGGGGCCAGCGCGACAAATGATCGAGACCTAGGCCTTTTTCGGGCGCTTGGCGCCGTACTTGGAGCGCGACTGCTTGCGGTCCTTGACACCCTGCAAGTCAAGCGAGCCACGAACAATGTGGTAGCGCACGCCAGGCAAGTCCTTGACACGGCCGCCACGCACCAGGACCACGGAGTGTTCCTGCAGATTGTGGCCTTCGCCGCCAATGTACGAAATGACTTCGAAGCCGTTGGTAAGACGAACCTTGGCGACTTTACGCAACGCCGAGTTAGGCTTTTTGGGGGTAGTGGTATACACGCGAGTGCACACACCGCGACGCTGGGGACAGTTTTCGAGCGCGGGGCTCTTGCTGTTGGCGCGGCTGACTTCGCGCGGCTTACGCACGAGTTGACTAATGGTTGGCATGACCTTTACGCATCCTTTGATCCGTACGCAACAAACTGCGTACCGATTTTACGTATTTGAATGAAGCACCCCGGCAGGGCTAACCCAGCCGATTGTCTTTACCGTACCCACGCAACACAAAAGCGTGGCGGCAAATACAACCTGGGCGGTTTTTGCAAAAACCGCCCAGGTTCTGTAAACAGATACGTAAAGAGCGGGTCTTGCGGCAAAATAAAGCGGCAAAGCAAAACTAACTTAAAGTACCCAGAAAACCCCCGCTCCGGCCCCTTCACTAGCCCGATTACCATTTTTGCCAGCTTCTACATCTGCCGGTTTCAGGCAATTACGGGTGGGCTAAGGGCGGCTTAGCTGGTATCTGAATACTTTGATAAGCTTGCCATAGTAGCATGAAAGAAGAAATATGGTCAACAGCACGATGCACGTGTGGCTTTTGTCCCGGCTACTGACAACACAAGCCCATTCCCAGCCACAGCGCTAGCTGCAGACGTGCTCTCCAACCTTCCTCAAACACCGCTGAAACTCTTCCCTTTCCTCTGGCTCCAAAACGTCCAAAGCGTATTCAATCAATTTGTGCGCAGCCGGCCAGGCCAACGCGTACTTATCACGGCCGTCGGCAGTCAAGTACACCCGTGTCAGCCTGTTGTCGCTGGGGTCAACGCCTCTTCTTACCAAAGAACGCTCCTCCATTTGATCAACGACCCGGCTAACCACTGGAGGCCTGGCGGCAATCGCTGTCGCGATATCCCCCACCTTCTTGCCATCCTCGCCGAGCAGGTACTGCAGGACACGAAAGTGAATATACGTCATGTCAAGCTTGCGCAATGTCGAGTTTCGAAGCTCCTGCTCAAGCTTTGAAATAATCGACGCCATCAGGAAGGCAACATTACGCTCTGGGCTAAGATGTGGCGGAATTAAGTTTTGAGTTGGCATATACGCAATTATATGTAAAGTTCAGAGCCTCCCAAACAAAACAGAAGACGCAATATGCAGCCCATGGCTTTTTTATGAACTCCCGTATTCGGGAATAAAGAGCGGCTAATTACTCTTCAACATGCGCAGTGCTTCCTCGCCGGTCATGACATTACCAAACTGCTGAATAATGTTTTCCAATGCAGCGCGGTGTTCTTCGTCCGACAAGGCCGCGCAGCAATCTGACAACATGGCAACTTTGAAATCCATCATCATTGCATCGCGCGCTGTCGATTCACAACAGATATTAGTTTTGGTTCCGGCGACCAGAATCGTATTTACACCCATGCTACGCAGTACCCGCTCAAGCGACGAGGAGCCGGGGATCAACGCACTATACCTGTTCTTTACTATGACGATATCGTTGTCTTCTGCTTCCAGCTCTGAGTATATGGCCTGATTTTCCGGCGCGTTACTGACCAACGTTCGACTACGGACCTCGCCAGCGACCACATGGTTGTAGAAGAGATCCCAATCGCTCTTCCCAGCGTGCTGGGTGTTGGCATGCAAGACCCAGATTACCGGCACACCTACGGATCGAAGCTGCGGCGTCAGTGCATTGATGTTGGGCACAATTCCCCGCGACGGCGCGACCTCTGCAGGACTACCTTTGGCGCAAAACGTATTTTGCATATCGATCACCACCAAGGCCGTCTGCGACGGGGCCATCTCCTCAAAGAAATTTACCCGGCCGCGCCGCGCCATCACCCGATCAAGGATTTCCTGCCGAACTTGAATATTGTGCATTTGCACACCCTGTTTCAAAAGTTTAAAGATAACCAGACTTAAATTTGCTTCCGTCACAAGAGACGCTGCCAATTCCGTTAAACAAGCACCTCCACGCCATCTCCATCCCGACGGACCTCATACACTTTCAGATTCAGCCCAACGCAGTTAACTCCCTTCCCATCGCTCAACCGAAAAATAAAATTATGTTTAGGACAACGAACCATAGTACCTTGGCCCATCATGATGCCGTTACTCATCGGCGCTTTCATATGAGGGCACGCAAGCTCGACACCACGCAGTCCATTTCCCGTATCGAGAATCACGACTCTCAGGTCGCCGATTTTTGCTACGGCCGGGAATGCCGTAGCACTTGAGCTTAATCCATCTACTCGCGCCCACGACTTAACGTTATCTGTACACTTAATATCACTCATACTGTTACCCTTGCTGAGGTCACTATTTCACTCAATCTGCCAAGTAACAAGTCTCGCTCAAGATGCAATAAGAACAAGCCGATCTGCATAGTGAAAGGGCGGTCCAGAAAACAGGCAAATACAGCAAGCAGAGCATCACGCAAAGACAACTTGGCCCCATTGCGTGCTTTATCAAACACTGCACGCAACTCGTGCGCCTTCTTGATGTTAAGGTTCTCTAAGTCATATACCCATTCGACAACGGATAGCGACTGCCGCAAGTGGTCTAGGAACAAAATCTGGTGCTGGCTTAGCTTGGCGGCCGCAGCAGGAACATGATCCTCCGCAATCTGAAGAAGCCAATTATCTTCACTCTGGCAACGAATTAAATCTGTCTCATACTCTCTATGTCCCATAAACGCCGCAACCGGAATAATCTTCCTATCGGCCGCGCGCATCTTACCTTCCGTGTCAGCAAATTCGAACTTGCCCTGCTCAACGTGACACACAGTGATCTCCGCTGGCATGCCGCGGCGCAAACTTCCTGCCCGATCCTCCAGGCGCAACGCATGGGCAGGTGTCGCGGTTACCGCCTTAATGACATCTTCGAAGCTCATGCCTAGACGTAACAACATACTCATAACATGTGAGAGAGAATAAGCAGGCCCGATTGCGTTGAATTGCTGCAGGTCAGAACTTATGATGTCGGGCGCCAGCCCTTGACCAAATGCGGCCTCGGCGACATCCCAGGAAAAATTGTAGCTTCCGAACGCAATGTCAAAAAGAACACCCCGCTCTTTCGCGTCTACCACCACTGGCATCAACTTTTTCGATCTGTCAAGAATTCGAGCGCCGTTGTTGTGATAGCAGTGTGCAATCATGTCTCCCGCTTCGCTTACCCGAAAGACCTCATACGCACACGGATTTTCTGGCTGCATTTGAAATTCACCAATGTGTGAATATAGGGGTACTCCAATGACCTCGGCTAGCCCCTTTCCCATCTTGATGGGGCCAGTACCATAACCACTCAACGCAGCAATCTTCAGATATCGAACAACCCCAGGATTACTGCCGACAAAATCCAACCAGTCAGGAATGGGAAATCCGTTAAGGCTATGGACATCCCCTTCAGTAAACTGAGCACCAATTATCCCCATCGGTCGTATGTAAGGCCCCGCATAAAGATTCGTAATTGTCTGGCCGTGCATAAGCGCCATAAACTCGTCCATCGACGCAATCCCTGGCCCACCAGCATCAACGAAACTAGTAACCCCCTGCCAAACCCCAATACTATCAGGGTCTGCGAAACCCAACGTGCCATACGTGTGAACATGGTTATCAATCCACCCAGGGGTTAGAGTTTCACCTTGCAAGTTGATCACTTCCGATTCTGGAGGAGCCAGATTGTCCCCAATATCAAGTATCTTTCCATCGCGAATCAGAACATCGCTAACACGGTCAATCGACTGGGCTGGATCAATGACCCGTGCGCCCCGCAGAACCCGCACTTTAGATAAGTCTTCATTTCGAATTTCCATGAAATTTCTCCACATGTGGTAACCACATTTCACTCGGCGATCAAGACAACGCAACTAAAAAAAGACACTTGTCCAAGCAGTCAACCCAACGTTATATTTCGCGTCGCCTCAGCTCTAACAAGATCACGCACTTTGTCTCGTAACTCAACAAACCTGGTGTCAGAGCGCATGTTAAAGTGGCGCGGCCGGGGCAAATCTACAGCAATCACCTCACTGACTCGACCCGGGTGCCCTGTCATAACCACCGCTTTATCCGCAAGGTAAATCGCTTCGTCTATATCATGCGTAACAAGTAGAACAGTCTTCCGATCAGCGTCCCACAACTCCAACAGAAAGTCTTGCATAAGCGAACGCGTCAGTGAATCCAGGGCGCCAAACGGCTCATCCATAAGTAGAACCGACGGGTTTATCGCAAGAACGCTGGCAATAGCTGCCCGCTGACGCATACCGCCTGAAAGCTCAGAGGGCCATCTATGGCGGAATGCGGATAGCCCCGTCCTCGCTATAAGGGAGTCAACAGTCTGTTGCTGATTGAGGGCCTTTTGACGATTAACTCGAAGGTTTAGACCAAATGAAATATTCTGCTCAACAGTAAGCCACGGAAAAAGAGCAGTCTGCTGAAACACGACACCTCGATCCGGGCCAGGGCCGCAAACCGCACGCCCATCAAATAGCACGTCACCAGAACTGGGAAAATCGAAACCAGCGACCATGTTAAGAAGAGTCGACTTACCACACCCACTAGCACCTACTATCGTCACTAGCTCCTGATCGGCTACTTCTAGTTGTACGTCGGACAGCGCCAATACCTCGCCTCCGCGACTTGGATAAGACTTTCGGACGCCCTTGAATTCAATATTAGCCACCGTACGTCTCCCCAGAGTTCCACCGCAAGACACGATCACGAACACCCACTACGATTCGATCAGACAAATACCCCAAAACCCCAATGCTGAGCATCGTCGCGATCAGCACATCATTCCGGTAAAACTGGTAGGAGTCGTTCAATAAGTAGCCCAGCCCACTGTTCACCGCAAGCATTTCAGCCACTACAACAAGTACCCAAGCTATGCCCATCGACAGCCTAATGCCAGCGAATATCGAAGGCAACGCACCTATCAAGACCACTCGATACAGTAACTCCCACTGATTGGCGCCCATCATGAGCGCTGCTTTAACAAGCGTCTTGTTGATTTGACGAACGCCAAGGGTCGTATTTATTACTGCTGGGAAGAAAGCCCCCAACCCTATAAGGAAAATGGCGGGCGCATTACCAATCCCAAAAAACACAAGCGATAACGGCACCCACGCCGTCACTGGAATATTTCGAAAAACCTGTAGCGTCCCATCAAGCATCCGCTCTACAACTTTCGACAACCCTATCAGAAGTCCCAGCACGACACCTAACAATACTCCCCATGCAAACCCCGCAAATACCCTCCAAGTACTAGCAAACGCGTGGTCCAGCCAGGTACCCGAGTAGCGTCCGGCAAGCCTCGTCGTTCCAGTCACGAGGTCGTACCATACGGATAGGACGTCGAGTGGCGGCGGTATGACGTTCCGTTTAACCCATCCGAGCTCCGTAGCTAGTTGCCAGATTAATAATAATGCGACCGGAAAGAAACCATACTGAATTGCTCGCAATACTACTCGCGAATAGCGGCTACGCCTCTTATCCGACACAAGATCATTCTCGTCGAACAGTGCCAATTTCTTTTCAGCGCCAACGGAGTCTGCCGAGTCCATCCGCAGTCCTGCCGACAAGCGTAAAACTGATGAGAATTTCAATCGTTATGAACGCTTCTAAGCTCACTGGGTTTTCGCGTATGATGATCGACAAGACAACTCTGCCAACCTGACAAAGGTCACTTACAAACGCGCCATCAAGCGTGTACAAGTGGGACGTCACTCGCCACCCAAGTTTAGATGTACCCACCGAACCAACGACGCCACCAGTACGACCACCCAGCCAGCCTCTCGGCGATCCCCCCATGTGAAGAATTAATCTTTGTGCAGCGCTTTGACCAGTACCGCTGGTTCCGCGCTCCCATATCCACCTTCGCGCAACCTATAGGGTCAAAAGAAACACTCGAGAACGTGGCTACATCATTTCCAGCGGTAGGTAATCAATTCCCCCTATCGGAACCCCCCCGCAATCGCTACAACCTGCTCACCAATGACTAAGCGCATCGACCGACTGACCTGTGGCCTTACTAAGAAACGTGAGATCCAGTGACTTCCCAATTTGCGCCGAAACGTCTTCCTTGGCCCAGCCAAGTTGCTTCATCTCATGAGCCATCAGCTTCAAGTCGACAACATTCGTACGCCAATCATAGGTAAGAAACTGGCGCTCAGTCATATTGACGACTGATTCGGGAAAACGGGAATACATCATTTCATACTTCACCTGCTCGTCCTTATTCCCGACGAAAAGCTTCATGGCGTCTACATGCGCATTGATGATGCGTTGAACAAGGGCAGGGTTCGATTCAATTAGCTTTCTTTGCACGATAAACCCGACTTCCTGCTTACCATAAGCGCCGCCATATAGGTGCTTTACCAAAGTGGCACCATTCTTTTCGATTGCCAATGATCCGAAGGGAGCTAAGGTCATCGCCATGTCTACCTGACCGGCTTCGAGCGCTCGAGGCTGGTCAGCAAATCCTACATTGATAATTTTCACATCGCGATCGGGATCAATATGAACATTCCTGAGATAAGTAATAAGTTTCGCGTTCTGAAGAGACCCCGTCGGAACGGCAATCGTCACTGGTGAAGTCTCCTTACGTCGATCAACGATCGACTTCAACGCAACACTATCGTTAGCCGGCACGGCAAAGCCTTTTCGGGCGACAAGTACGTTGTAGCCGCCGCCCCACCCCATGACCCAAACAACATCAAGTCCCTCAGTGATCGCTCGGATCATGTGTTGCGATGTTGTATTAGCAATATCGAGATCGCCCTGAGCCAACGCGCGAAGAGTTGCACTGCTATCACTGAAATTTTTAATTTCGAACTTTAGCCCTTCCTTGGAAGCGACTATAGGCAACGTCGTCCGCAGCGCACCAAGCGCGCCGATCTGTATGCCTTCTCGAATAACCGTAGGCGCCGATTGAGCTTGTGCATCGCTACCACCAACTACAAACAATAGCGAACAGACGATTCCCAACATATATCCACTTAGCTTCCTCATGCGTTATCTCCTAGGTTTTTTGTCCACGAAAGGGCGCGACTTAACACACACATGTATTGCAACACCCAAAGCAAACTTCTATTTAGTACTGATAAACGGAAAAGCCAAAGTACATCAGAGGACACAGACGCTGCCATATGAGCCCACACAACCTACGAGCCCCGTGACTCAGGAACCCGCGACTATTCGGTAGCGACGACGTCGTAAAGAAACGGATCTTCCGGCAGGGCTACTTCGCTATCGAGAAGATGGCCGCACGCCGGACACATAAATTCGCGCAGAACAAGATCGCGATGCACCGACTCAGGCCAACCCGGCATGCCAAAGACCTGTCGGCTGACCAGCACAGCCTTGTCCTTCCAATGGACACCCGGAGTGTTCGGCGCCACGCTACTGTTGCAAGCATTGCAGCAAATGTCGCCTGATGAAGATTCGGCTGAAAGGGACGGAGAGATCCTGGTCATCATGCTGTTACTCCTTGCTCGAGGCGAGCCGCCTTAAGTCGCGTGCGGCAAACTTCCGACGCAACGTCGTCTACTTCACCATCCTTCAGAACCACGCCATATATTTCCTTCGCGGCCTTCTCGGAAACCTTGCCATTCATGACGTCAGTCCGAACAGATTCCAGCGGCCTCAAAAGCGCGTCGCCAACACCACCGCCACCATTCCACCGCAAGTAAAACGCATCGCCCTTCTCGAGCGCAAACACGCCCCAGCTAATGGGCGTTCGTTCCCCGCTTAGCGAAGCGAAGTCCGTCTCTTCGTGACGATCGGAGGTACTGTCTGCGCCTTTAACAAGAACATAGTCATTGGATGTGCCGGAACCGCCACCCGCCAGCCCATCACTCATCGGAAACTTCGAACCCTTCCCGGACAACACAAAGTTGATGCCGCCGCCAGGACTGCCATGAGGAACAATTGCCAACTCGCCGCCCAGCCCGCCACGGTACTCTCCGGCACCACCCGAATCCAGCATCCTGCGACGGAACAGGTAACGTACCGGGAGCGCGCCTTCGACAGTCTCCACATTCGCCATCCGCGAAATCGGGTTGGGCATTTCGCCCCCAATATCAACGCCGTCGCCATAAGTTTTGGCGCCACCGGCCCCAGCGAACGTCTCCGTCATAATGTCGATGGCAAGCCGCCCCTCCCGCGTTTGACCAAACAAAAAGACGGCAAAATGATTGGCATGCCAGACCGCAGTCGCCTCATCAGCGTATTTCCCGCTTGCAGCCAGCATTTTCCCGATTGCCGAGCAAGCGGCGTTGTTTACCGACTGAATCGCCCCTACGGTGGCGACCGAAACTGGAGCAGGCCTCGTGCAGTTAACAATGGAACCCTCGGGAGCAATCATCCTGACGGGAGCAACCGCACCTTGATTCCACGTAATGTCGTAACAAAGTAAAGGGAAGAGTGGCGCAAACAAGCCACCGAGTGCCGCCCATTTCGTGCAGTTGACACTATGCGGCGACTGCGGGCTTGAGCCCGTAAAATCGAAAGTCAGCGTGTCCGTCTGCTTTGTCATCGTAAGCAGAATTTTTGATATCTCGCCTTTGACTTCGATATATTGACGAGATTGCCAACTCCCATTCGGCAACTCCAGAAGGCGCTGTCGCAGCAACCGTTCAGATTGCTCGATAAGAGTTCGACCCACTTCGTCAACCGCATCGGCTCCATACTTTTCAATCAGGGCAAGCATGCGCTCGCCCGCAACGTTATTGCACGCAATCAAAGAGCGCAAATCGAGCGCAACCATCTCGGGGTTGCGTACCATGTTAAGGAACGTATCCCAAACATCGCGCCTCAACTCTCCCTTGCTGACCAGCTTCAGTCCGGGGCTGCTGAACCCTTCACTGTAAATATCACTGGCGTCCGGAGCAAAGCCTCCCGGATTCATGGCACCAATGTCGGTTACGTGCACAAAACAGGCGCTCCACGCGACGAGCACACCTGCGTGATAGATAGGCGCAAGCATATATACATCTGACGTATGAAGCGCAGCCGTATACGGATCGTTCAACATGAAAAGATCGCCCGGCTCAATCTGGCCCTCGAAGCGACGAATTATGGACTTGCAAGCCTCGGCAGCGCTAGTCAGGTGGTGGAGAAAGCCCACGCCGCCCATCAAGAGTGAGCCGTCAGCACGATACAGGCTAACCATGAGGTCGTGGCCTTCATTGGTTGTGGCCGAGCCCGACACATGCTTCAGCGTTATCACAGCCTCTTCCACAACCCGGAACAGTCTGTGGCGAATGATCGTATAGGTAATAGGATCCATGTCTTGCCTCACTCGAATTCAATGATGACGTTACGATACCCATCCACACTGCCCCGTTGGCCGGCTTGCAAGACTATCGTCGTGATCGGCGTATGGATGACTGCCGGACCGGTCAGAACGTTCCCGGGCTGCAATTTCTCGAAGTCGTAAACATCGGCGCGGGCCAGGCCGCCCTCGGCCTCTACAAAGATATTCCGGCTGCCAACCAATGCTCCACTCGAATCGGCACTACCGAACGGAAGGGACGGTATCTCGGGCTTCTGCAGCAACCCACGTGCAGTGAGCCTGAACAGCTTCATTTCGATGCCTGCCTCCCGGTAGGCCGAACCTTTGCCGTACTTTCGCTCGTAGAGCGCCTCGAAATCCGAAATGAGCGTGGCGACGCCTTGTTCGTCAAGCGGTGTCGGCGCTCGTACCGGGGTGGTCAATTCGTGAACCTGGCGCGCATATCGCAAGTCCACGGACCATTCCATCTGAATCGTATCCGCGTTGAATCCTTCCCGCTTCAACTGTTCGGTCGCTGCACGAACCATGGGTTCATAGATCTCGTTCAGTTCATCGGCCCGGGCATCCGCACGCAGGGTCTTTGTGGCCGAGTATTCATGGACGATGTCCGCGGACACCAGACCGAAGGCGCAGTTTACGGATGCCGTATAGGGCACAACAATTTTTTTCACGCCCAACTCGGCACCAAACATGGAAGACAACATGCCGCACGAGCCGCCGAAAGAATGAAGAACGAAGTCGCGAGGATCCAGCCCGCGCTCAACCGTAATTTCCCGTATGAGATCGGTGATTTGTGCGGACGCCAGGCGGTAAACGCCAATTGCTGCCTGGTCAACGCTCATGCCTAGCGGCCTGGCGATTTTTTCCTCGAAAATGCGACGCGCCGATTCCACGTCAAGCCGCATGGTCCCGCCAAGGAATATATTCGGGTCCATATAGCCAATCAACATGAACACGTCGGTCAACGTTGGTTCAGTTCCGCCAAGCCCATAACAGATCGGCCCGGGACGCGCGCCAGCGGACTGCGGGCCAACTTTTGGCTCGCCTGTGACGGGATCAATACTCACGATCGAGCCGCCGCCCGCCCCAATTGATACGACTTCGATTTTGGGTGCGGAGTAATGGAACCGGTCTACCATGGGTTCCCGGGCGTATTCAATCTCGCCACCTTGAATCACACTGACCTTGAAAGTTGTGCCGCCCATGTCGGTCGCGATGATATCGGGCTGATTCAGAAGCTGGCCCAGGGATTTGCCCCCAATAACGCCTGCGGCAGGTCCACACTCGAGCATACCCACCGATCGATCCGAAGCCTCGGCCGCCGGAAGCAAACCACCATAGCCTTGCATTACCATGATGGGCCCACGGTAAGCGGTCTCTGCCAGTTTCTTTTCGAGGTCAGTCAGATAGCTCTGCGTAATCCGGCCCGCGTAGGCATTTATCACCGCCGTTGACGTACGCTCGTATTCTCCCGGGCGCGGCGCTATGTCTGACGACAAGGTGCAGTAGACGTCTGGCGCGATTCGCGCAGCGACTTTTTTTATGAGGCGTTCGTTGACCGGGTTGATGAAAGACCAGAGCAGCGATACTGCAATAGCATCTACCCCTTTCTCCTTGATGAGAAAATTCAACATTTTCTCGACGTCGGACTCTTTCAGCTCCTGGACCACTTCACCAACGGCGTCAACTCGTTCCGGCGCGCCGACAATCAGGCCGGGATCGACCAAAGGCGCCGCACGTTCTGTCTTGACAATGTGCTTGATACGATCTTCGGTCAAGCCCCCCCAACGGCCGTAAGCCCCACGCGTCACAAGAATGGTGTCTTCAAACCCTTCCGTGCTGATTAATCCGACCTTCGCGCCGCCTCGGGTCAGGATGGCATTATCGACGACGGTCGTGCCGTGGATAAACAGGTGGGTCTCGGCGAGGAGGCTATCAAGGCTTTTGCCCATTGCGGTCGCTGCCGACTGAATCGAATCGAAGATGCCCGTCGCAAAGTCCGGGGGTGTGGACAATGATTTCCCTATCCTGATCGGCTCACCTGCCGCAAACACGACTGTGTCCGTGCAGGTACCGCCTACATCTGTAGCGATCATGTACTTCTTGGTCTCTAACCCGTCCATGCTTGTCCCGACCTCCTCAGCCTGTTTCTTCGTTGCGAGAGCCGTACTGCGGTGGTGGTGATGCATACGTGCACTGCAGACCACGCCACTCAGCCTTATCCGATCCTTTTATGTGTAATAACACATGCATTTACACCGGTTATAGCACTTAAAAATATAGATAACAATCAGTTCTTGCCCTTGATGCCTGAACGCGAAACACGGTCCGGTCACAACCTGGCCTTACGTTCCACCGAGTGCGGCATCGTCACTCCATCCAATCCTTCCGCGCAAAAAAAAGCGCCAGGCTCAACGCCTGGCGCCCTACACGACTACGGCCAGCTACCGACTACTCTTCAGCAGGACCAGCCTGTTCGCCAACAGCCGCGTCTGCATGCTCGGCCTCTGCTTCGGCTGGCGCATCCTCGAACGGGTTAGCCAATGCACGGGCGGCCAGGCGCTCGGCATCCTCAAGGCGCTCTTTCTCTTTGCGGGCCAGGTGATAGGCCATGCCAGTGCCAGCCGGTATCAGACGGCCGACAATGACGTTTTCCTTCAGACCGCGCAAATCGTCGCGCTTGCCCATGATGGCCGCTTCGGTCAACACACGCGTGGTTTCCTGGAACGACGCCGCCGAAATGAACGAATCCGTCGACAGTGACGCCTTGGTAATCCCCAACAGCACGTTATCGTACGTGGCCGGAATCTTGCCGTCAGCGTCCATGCGATCGTTTTCATTAAGCAGCTCGGAACGCTCAACCTGCTCGCCCGTAATGAACTGCGTATCACCCGCATCGACAATATTCACACGCCGCAACATCTGACGCACGATCACTTCGATGTGCTTGTCGTTGATCTTCACGCCCTGCAGACGGTAGACGTCCTGAACCTCGTTGACCACGTAAGTGGCCAGACGCTCGATACCTTGCAGACGCAGGATATCGTGTGGATCGGCGGGGCCGTCGACAATCATTTCGCCCTTGTTGACCACCTGGCCGTCATGAACCAGAACCTGCTTCTCTTTGGGAATCAGGAACTCGTGGTTGACGCCATCCAGGTCGGTGATGACCAGGCGCTGCTTGCCCTTTGTGTCCTTGCCAAACGAGACCGTACCAGTGATGTCGGCCAACATGCCGGCATCCTTGGGCGAACGCGCTTCGAAGAGCTCGGCCACACGAGGCAGACCGCCGGTGATGTCACGCGTCTTCTGCGATTCTTGCGGAATACGTGCAAGCACCTCGCCAACGCCAACCACCTGGCCATCGCGCACGGTAATCAGTGCACCCACCGGGAACGAAATATTCACCGAGTGGTCGGTGCCGGCAATCTTGACTTCTTCGCCCGCATCGTTGATGAGCTTGATCTGCGGACGCAGCATGGTCTTGCCACCACGCGTCTTGGGCGTAATGACCACAAGCGTGGACAGACCCGTGACTTCATCAACCTGCTTCGCAACGGTTGCGCCTTCCTCGATATTCTCGAAGCGAACGGTACCGCCGTATTCGGAAACGATCGGGCGCGTCAAAGGATCCCACGTACCCAGCCGTTGACCGGCCTTGACGACGTCGCCGTCACCTACGGTGATGGTGGCGCCATACGGAATCTTGTGACGTTCGCGCTCGCGGCGGTTGTCGTCGAAGATGGCGATTTCGCCTGACCGGGAAATGGCGACGCGCTCGCCCTTGGCGTTGGTGACATAACGCATGGTGATCGCGAAACCAACCGTACCGGCCGACTTCGTTTCGACCGAACTTGCCATGGCGGCACGCGATGCCGCACCACCAATGTGGAAGGTGCGCATCGTGAGCTGCGTGCCTGGCTCGCCGATGGACTGCGCGGCGATAACGCCGACAGCCTCGCCGCGATTGACCATGGAGCCCCGGCCCAGATCGCGGCCGTAGCAATGCGCGCACAGCCCGTGGCGTGTTTCGCAGGTAAGCGGTGTGCGCACCTTGACTTCATCAACGCCAAGGTCGTCGATCAGGTCGACCAGATCTTCGTTCAGCAACGTGCCGGCAGCGATGGCCGTTTCCTGGTTTTCGGGATTGACGACATCGCTGGCGGTGACACGTCCCAGAACCCGGTCACGCAAAGGCTCGATGATTTCGCCGCCTTCAACCACCGCCTTCATGGTGTAGCCGTTGGTCGTGCCGCAATCGTCCTCGGTGATGACCAGATCCTGCGTAACGTCAACCAGACGCCGCGTAAGGTAACCGGAATTGGCGGTCTTGAGCGCCGTGTCAGCCAGACCCTTGCGGGCGCCGTGTGTGGAGATGAAGTACTGCAGTACGTTCAGGCCTTCACGAAAATTGGCGGTAATAGGCGTTTCGATAATGGAGCCGTCAGGCTTGGCCATCAGGCCACGCATGCCCGCCAGCTGGCGGATCTGCGCGGCCGAACCGCGCGCGCCCGAGTCGGCCATCATGTAGATGGAGTTGAAAGACTCCTGGCGCACCTCTTCGCCAGCGCGATTGACGACGGGCTCGGTAGCAAGCTGTTCCATCATGGCCTTGCCGACCTTGTCGCCAGCCTTGCCCCAGATATCCACCACGTTGTTGTACCGTTCCTGGGCGGTGACCAGACCCGACGAATACTGCTTGTCGATTTCCTTCACCTCTTTGCTGGCCTGACCCAGGATGCCCTCTTTGGCCACGGGAATGAGCATATCGCTCATGGCAATGGAAATGCCGGCGCGGGTCGCCAGACGAAAGCCCGACTGCATGAGCTTGTCAGCAAAAATGACGGTGGCTCGCAAACCGCAGCGACGGAACGACTGATTGATGAGGCGCGAAATTTCCTTCTTCTTCAGCGCACGATTGAGCACCGAGAACGGCAAGCCCTTGGGCAGGATTTCGGACAGCAGCGCACGGCCGGCCGTTGTCTCGAAGCGACCCAGTACGGGCTGCCACTGCCCGGCCTCGTCCTTCCTGTATTCGTTGAGGCGAACGGTGATGCGGGTTTGCAATTCGACCACGCCGCTGTCATAGGCGCGCTGCACCTCGGACACGTCGGTGAAGAACATGCCTTCGCCTTTGCCATTGATGCGTTCGCGCGTCGTGTAGTAAAGCCCCAGCACGATATCCTGCGACGGCACGATGGACGGTTCGCCGTTGGCCGGGAACAGAATGTTGTTCGAAGCCAGCATGAGCGTGCGGGCTTCCATCTGCGCCTCGAGCGAGAGCGGAACGTGGACAGCCATCTGGTCACCGTCAAAGTCGGCGTTGAAGGCGGCGCAAACCAGCGGGTGCAGCCGGATGGCCTTGCCTTCGATAAGTACCGGCTCGAACGCCTGAATGCCCAAGCGGTGCAGCGTAGGCGCACGGTTGAGCATGACGGGATGTTCGCGGATGACTTCTTCCAGAATATCCCATACCACAGGTTCCTGGCCCTCAACCAATTTCTTGGCCGCCTTGATCGTGGTCGCCAGACCCATCATTTCCAGACGGTTGAAGATGAATGGTTTGAACAGCTCAAGCGCCATCAGCTTGGGCAGACCGCACTGATGCAGTTTGAGCTGCGGGCCCACCGTGATGACCGAACGGCCCGAGTAGTCAACGCGCTTGCCCAGCAGGTTCTGACGGAAGCGACCGCTTTTGCCCTTGATCATGTCGGCTAGCGATTTGAGCTGGCGTTTGTTGGCGCCCGTCATGGCCTTGCCGCGACGGCCGTTGTCGAGCAGTGAGTCGACGGACTCTTGCAGCATGCGCTTTTCGTTGCGCAGGATGATGTCCGGAGCCTTGAGCTCAAGCAGGCGTTTGAGACGATTGTTGCGATTGATGACGCGGCGATACAGGTCATTGAGATCGGACGTGGCGAAACGCCCACCGTCCAGCGGCACCAGGGGGCGCAGGTCGGGCGGCAACACGGGCAGCACTTCCATGATCATCCACTCGGGCTTGATGCCCGACTTCTGGAAGCCTTCCAGCACCTTCAGGCGCTTGGATATGCGCTTGATCTTGGCGTCGGACGACGTGGCCTTGAGCTCGGCGCGCAACGTTTCGACATCGCGGTTGATATCGATGGTACGCAGCAGTTCGCGCACGGCTTCCGCACCCATCAGGGCACGAAAGTCGTCGCCGTACTCTTCGGTCTTGGCCAGGTAGTCATCGTCGGACATGATCTGACCGCGCTTGAGCGGAGTCATGCCGGGTTCAATGACGCACCATGCTTCGAAATACAGCACACGTTCAATGTCGCGCAGTGTCATGTCCAGCACCATGCCCAGACGCGACGGCAGGCTCTTCAGGAACCAGATGTGCGCAACCGGGCTGGCCAGCTCGATGTGACCCATGCGCTCGCGGCGTACCTTGGCCACGGTGACTTCAACGCCGCATTTTTCGCAGATTACACCGCGATGCTTGAGGCGTTTGTATTTGCCGCAAAGGCACTCATAGTCTTTGATCGGGCCAAAAATCTTGGCGCAGAACAGGCCATCGCGCTCGGGCTTGAACGTCCGGTAGTTGATGGTTTCGGGCTTGCGCACCTCGCCATAGGACCACGAACGAACTTTTTCAGGCGAAGCGATGCCGATCTTGATGGCATCGAACTGCTCGTCTTGAGAGACTTGTTTGAAAAGATCGAGTAGCGCTTTCATTATTTACGCTCCAGATCCATGTCGAGAGACAGGGATCGAATTTCCTTTACCAGGACGTTAAACGACTCGGGCATACCGGCATCGATGACGTGGTCACCTTTGACGATGTTCTCGTAGACCTTGGTACGACCGGCGATGTCGTCGGACTTGACCGTAAGCATCTCCTGCAGTGTGTAGGCGGCACCGTAGGCCTCCAGCGCCCAGACTTCCATTTCGCCGAAGCGCTGACCACCAAATTGCGCCTTGCCGCCCAGAGGCTGCTGCGTAACCAGTGAGTACGGTCCAGTGGAACGTGCATGCATCTTGTCGTCGACCAGATGGTGCAGCTTCAGGTAGTGCATGTAGCCAATGGTGACCGGACGATCAAAGCGCTCGCCCGTGCGGCCGTCATACAGCCAGGCTTGCGTACGACCCGTCGTCAGTTCCAGCCGGTCGGCGACGTCTTCCGGATAGGCCAGTTCAAGCAGCTTGCCGATTTCTTCTTCGGTGGCGCCGTCGAAAACAGGGGTGGCCAACGGCAGCCCGTCTTCCAGGTTACGTGCCATCTCAACGATTTCATCGTCGGTCAGCTGCTCGAGATGTGCTGGTGTACCGCTGGTGTTGTAAACCTTTTCGAGATAGGCGCGAAGATTCTTCACCTGAAACGACTTTTCGTCTTCGACCATTTCAGCGATGCGGTGCCCCAGGCCTTTGGCAGCCCAGCCCAGGTGAACCTCAAGAACCTGCCCGACGTTCATGCGGGAAGGCACGCCAAGGGGATTCAGGACGATGTCGGCGGGTGTGCCGTCGGCCATGTGCGGCATATCTTCAATCGACGCAATACGCGAGACCACACCTTTGTTGCCATGGCGTCCAGCCATCTTGTCGCCCGGCTGCAGACGGCGCTTGACGGCAAGGTATACCTTGATCATCTTGAGCACACCCGGCGGCAGCTCGTCGCCCTGCGTAAGCTTCTTGCGCTTTTCTTCGAAAGCCAGATCGAACTGGTGCCGCTTGAGTTCAAGCGACTCTTTCCCTTGTTCGAGCTGCACGGCGTGGTTCTCGTCCGCCAGACGAATATCGAACCATTGCCAGCGGTCAAGGTCGGCCAGATATTCCTTGGTCAGTGCCGTGCCCTTGGCAAGCTTGCGAGGCCCGCCATTGACGGTTTTCCCAACCAGGAACTTGCGGATGCGATCGAACGTATCATCTTCGACGATGCGCAATTGATCGTTCAGGTCCTGGCGATAGCGGCGCAGCTCGTCGTCAATAATGGACTGGGTACGCTTGTCGCGCTCGATCCCTTCGCGCGTGAAGACCTGCACGTCAATGACCGTGCCGATCATGCCCGAAGGCACACGCAGCGACGTATCCTTGACGTCCGAAGCCTTTTCGCCAAAGATCGCGCGCAACAGCTTTTCTTCGGGGGTCAGCTGGGTTTCGCCCTTGGGCGTTACCTTGCCAACCAGCACATCGTCGGCACGAACTTCTGCGCCGATATGCACGATGCCGGAATCATCCAGCCTGTTCAACTGTGTTTCCGCCAGGTTGCTTATGTCGCGTGTAATTTCTTCGGCACCAAGCTTGGTATCGCGGGCAACGACGGTAAGCTCTTCGATATGAACCGACGTATAACGATCGTCGGCAACGACTTTCTCGGAAATGAGAATAGAGTCTTCGAAGTTGTAGCCATTCCAGGGCATGAACGCGATCAGCATGTTCTGGCCCAGGGCAAGTTCGCCCAGATCAGTCGATGCGCCATCGGCCAGCACATCGCCGCGCGCGACGAGGTCGCCGCGTTTCACGACTGGACGCTGGTTGATGTTGGTGTTCTGGTTGGAGCGCGTGTACTTGATGAGGTTGTAGATGTCGACCCCGACTTCACCAGCGGCGTTTTCGTCGTCGTTGACCCGGATGACGACACGTTCGGCATCAACGTGGTCGACGATACCGCCACGCACGGCTTGCACCGTCGTGCCGGAGTCAACCGCCACAGTACGTTCGATACCCGTACCAACCAATGGTTTTTCGGGACGAAGGCAGGGTACTGCCTGACGCTGCATGTTCGCACCCATCAACGCACGGTTTGCATCGTCATGTTCCAGGAACGGGATGAGCGACGCAGCCACCGACACGATTTGCGACGGCGCAACGTCCATGTAATGGACATTGCCCGGAGCCGTAAGCATGGTTTCACCGGCCTGGCGGCAAGCCACGAGGTCGTCAGTGAAGCGCCCCGCTTCGTCAAGCTCGGCGTTGGCCTGGGCAATGACGTAGTTGCTTTCTTCGATGGCGGACAGGTAATCGATTTGTTTGCTGACCTTGCCGTCAATGACTTTGCGATAGGGCGTTTCCAGGAAGCCGTACTCATTGAGACGGGCGTACAGCGCCATGGAGTTGATCAGGCCGATGTTCGGGCCTTCAGGCGTTTCGATCGGGCACACACGACCATAATGCGTGGGATGCACGTCACGTACTTCAAACCCCGCGCGCTCGCGGGTAAGGCCCCCTGGCCCCAAGGCTGAAACACGACGCTTGTGCGTGATTTCGGACAAGGGATTGGTTTGATCCATGAACTGCGACAATTGGCTCGAGCCGAAGAACTCCTTAATTGCTGCGGAAATCGGCTTCGAGTTGATGAGGTCGTGCGGCATGAGGTTTTCGGTTTCAGCCTGGCCCAGACGCTCTTTGACTGCGCGTTCGACACGCACCAGCCCCGCGCGGAACTGGTTCTCGGCCAGTTCGCCCACACAGCGCACCCGACGATTGCCCAAGTGGTCGATATCGTCGATTTGCCCGCGGCCATTGCGCAACTCGACCAACACCTTGATGGTATCAAGGATGTCTTCATTGGTAAGAGTCATGGGGCCGGTGATGTCGTCACCGCGTCCAAGCCGGCTGTTGACCTTCATGCGGCCCACGCGCGACAGGTCGTAAGCGTCTTCACTGTAGAACAGACGTTGGAACAAGGCTTCAACCGCTTCTTCGGTGGGAGGCTCGCCAGGGCGCATCATGCGGTAAATGGCAACGCGCGCCGCCATCTGATCGGCGGTTTCATCGGTACGCAAGGTTTGCGAGATATACGGACCACGATCGAGGTCGTTGGTGTACAGGGTTTGCACCGTGTGGATGTTGGCCGCGCGCAAACTGGCGAGCACCGTTTCGGTGATCTCGTCGTTAGCGTTGGCGATCACTTCGCCGGTTTCTGCATTGACCACATTCTTGGCCAGCACCCGGCCCAGCAGGAAGTCTTCCGGTACGGAAACATGCTCGACCTTGGCGGACGCCAGATCACGCAGATGTTTGGCGTTGATGCGTTTGTCCTTTTCGACAATGACTTTGCCCGCACGGTCGACGATGTCGAAGCGTGCCACTTCGCCCTTCCAGCGTTCGGGCACGAACTCGAGCATCGCGCCTTCGTTCTTGATTTCGACATTGTCGAAGTCAAAGAAATGCGCAAGGATGCTCTCGGACGTCATGCCGATAGCCTTCAGGAGGATGGTGACTGCCATCTTGCGACGGCGGTCAACACGGAAAAACAAAACATCCTTGGGGTCGAACTCGAAATCCAGCCACGAACCACGGTAGGGAATCACGCGGGCCGAAAACAACAGCTTGCCCGAGCTGTGCGTCTTGCCGCGATCGTGTTCGAAGAACACACCGGGTGAACGATGCAACTGCGAAACAATGACGCGTTCCGTGCCATTGATGACAAATGAACCCGTATCGGTCATGAGCGGAATTTCGCCCATGTATACTTCCTGCTCCTTGATTTCCTTGACAGTGGGTTTGCTGACTTCGCGGTCCATCAGGACCAGGCGCACCTTGGCGCGCAATGGGGAAGCGAAGGTCAGGCCGCGCAACTGGCATTCCTTGACATCGAACACAGGCTCGCCCAGCGCGTAGCTGACGAATTCCAGGCGTGCCATCTGATTGTGGCTGACTATGGGGAAAATAGAGGTAAAGGCGGCCTGCAGGCCTTCATCTTTACGTTTGGATGGCGGTGTATCCGCCTGCAAAAATGTTAAGAATGATTGCAGCTGAGTCGCCAAAAGGTAGGGGACGTTCTGAACGTCTTCACGCTTGGCGAAGCTCTTACGTATGCGCTTTTTTTCGGTGTACGAATAAGGCATGAGCACTCCGACTCGAGGGGGTTACATGGGCCGTCAACCACGGCCCCGGTTTACGACTCCACAAAATCCGGCTTGAATACAACGCCAAACACGGGTTTTGTGGAAACGCAAAAGCCCGGAAAGGCCTTTTGCCTTTCCGGGCCAACAGCAAAAGTCTTATTTGAGCTCGGCTTTCGCGCCGGCGTCTTCAAGCTTTTTCTTGGCCGCTTCGGCGTCAGCCTTGGCAACCGCTTCCTTGATCGTCTTGGGAGCGCCATCGACAAGGTCCTTGGCTTCTTTCAGGCCAAGGCTCGTGATTTCGCGAACAGCCTTAATGACGCTGACTTTGTTAGCGCCAATTTCGGTCAGGACGACGTCGAATTCGGTCTTTTCCTCAGCAGCGGCAGCAGCGGCCGCGGCAGGAGCCGCAACAGCCACCGCAGCGGCTGCGGCGGACACACCAAATTTTTCTTCCATGTCCTTGATGAGCTCGGACAATTCGAGCACGGTCAGGCTAGCGACCGCATCGAGGATTTCTGCTTTGCTTAATGCCATTTTTTAGAACTCCAAATATAAATAAATGCCAGGGTTGGGTGTCGCTTGGTCGTTCAACGAGCCCCGAAGCTGCTTACGCCGCTTCTTTCTGATCGCGCACGGCGGCAAGGCCACGCACGAACTTGGTGGGAACTTCGTTGAGCGTACGCACAAATTGCGCGACGGGTGCCTGCATGGTGCCCAACAGTTTCGACAGCAACTCTTCACGAGACGGCATGGTGGCCAAGGCCTTCACACCATCCTGGGACAAGACGTTATTGGGCAATGCCCCGCCTTGTATGACCAGTTTTTCGTTCGTCTCTGCGAAACCAGCGAGTACTTTTGCCGCCGAAACCGGATCTTCGCTAATGCCATACATTAGCGGACCGGCCATCTGAGCCGTTAGCGCCTCGAAAGGCGTACCGACCACAGCACGACGAACCAGCGTATTTTTAAGAACACGCAGGAACACACCCGACTCTCGCGCTTGCTTGCGCAATACGGTGACGGAAGCAACGTCCAGACCACGATACTCGGCGATAATGATCGATTGAGCCTTTGCAACCTGCGCAGCGACTTCCTCGATGACTACCGCCTTCTCTTTACGATTGAGACTCACGGTTTGAACACTCCATCTAATGACGCAAGAGAGGGTCTCTTGCGTCTACCGAATGCGGCGCACCTCTGGTCGAGTTCTTTGACAAGAATTCTTCCATGGGCGCCGTCTGCGCTGGATCCGGATTACGAATAACCCGGGATTAAGCCCCTGACCAATTGTGTGAACGCAATCGGGGTGGGGCTCCAGCGGTCTTTGACAGCAGCATCCGAAAAATCCGGATGCAGCCCAAAGTCCTGTTTTGCCTGCAGCCTGAAACCTGATCAGGCGGTAAGCGTAGCTATTTCAACGCGCGCGCCGGCGCCCATCGTGGACGAGATGGCCAGCTTGCGCAAAAAGACACCCTTGGAGGCTGCAGGGCGAGCTTTGTTCAAGGCGTCAATCAGCGCAGCCAGGTTCGATTGCAACTGCTCGACACCGAATGACGCGCGGCCAATGGTGGCATGCACAATGCCGGCCTTGTCGGTGCGGTACTGCACCTGACCTGCCTTGGCATTTTTGACGGCCGTGACCACATCGGGCGTTACCGTGCCAACCTTGGGGTTCGGCATCAAGCCGCGCGGCCCGAGAATTTGACCCAGAGCCCCGACGACACGCATTGTGTCGGGCGAGGCGATCACCACGTCGAAATTCAGATTGCCGCCCTTGATGCTTTCAGCCAGATCTTCCAGGCCGACAATATCGGCACCGGCTGTCTTGGCTGCTTCAGCCTTTTCGCCCTGAGCGAAAACAGCCACGCGAACCGTCTTGCCCGTGCCCGCCGGCAAGACGACAGAGCCGCGCACCAGCTGGTCGGATTTCTTGGGGTCGATACCAAGCTGAACCGCCACGTCGATGGATTCGTCGAACTTGGCGACGGCGGTTTCCTTGATGAGGGCAATTGCCTCGGCAACCGGATACAGCTTGGCGTGGTCTATTTTTGCCTGAATGGCGGCAGTACGTTTGCTAAGCTTGGCCATGACTAGACTCCCTCGACCGTGATGCCCATGCTGCGGGCGCTACCGGCAACGGTACGGACAGCGGCGTCAAGATCGGCCGCGGTTAAATCGGGCTGCTTGGCCTTGGCAATTTCTTCGGCCTGCGCGCGCGTGAGGGTACCGACCTTGTCGGAGTTCGGACGGGCAGAGCCCTTCTGAACGCCGGAAGCCTTCTTGATGAGGATCGTCGCGGGCGGCGTCTTCATGATGAAGGTGAAGCTCTTGTCCGCGTAGGCTGTTATGACTACCGGAATCGGCAGTCCGGGCTCGACGCCTTGAGTCTGGGCGTTGAAAGCCTTGCAGAATTCCATAATGTTCAGGCCACGCTGACCAAGCGCGGGACCAATGGGGGGGGACGGATTTGCTTTACCGGCCGGCACTTGCAGCTTGATAAAGCCGACGATTTTTTTCGCCATGCTATGCTCCTTGCGGGTTCAAACGCCTGTGTCGCCACATTGCGGCGGCACCAGCTCCCCGGGGTTGAAATCAGGTCTTTTCGACCTGGCCAAAATCGAGTTCAACAGGTGTTGCCCGACCAAAAATCGTGACCGAAACCCGCACCTTGCTTTTCTCGTAATTCACATCTTCCACGTTGCCATTGAAGTCGGCGAACGGGCCTTCCTTGACGCGGACCATTTCGCCCACTTCAAACAGAACCTTGGGCTTGGGCTTCTCGACGCCCTCTTCCATTTGCGACAGGATTTTTTCGACTTCGCGATCAGAGATGGGCGAGGGCCGATTCCCCGAACCACCCAAAAAGCCGGTAACCCGATTGGTGTTCTTGACCAAATGCCATGTCTCGTCGGTAAGGTCCATTTCAACGAGTACATAGCCCGGAAAAATACGACGTTCGGTAATGGCCTTTTTGCCACCCTTGACTTCGACGACTTCTTCGGAGGGAACCAGAATGTTTCCAAAGGCAGCTTGCAGGCCCGCGCGCTCGATGCGCTCGACCAGCGCCTTGTGCACGCTCTTTTCCATCCCCGAATAGACGTGGACTACGTACCAACGCTTACTCATTTAGGTCCTTTATCTCCAGCCTAGCAACAGGGCATATATGACCCAGCCTAAAATCTTGTCCACGATCCAGAGCAACGCACCCATGGCAATGACGAAGCCAAAGACCATCAGGGTCATCCGGGTGGATTCCTTGCGTTCAGGCCACACGACCCGCTTGGTTTCGTTGTACGAATCACGGCCGAAGCTGATCGCCCGACGTCCGGGCTCGCTAAGCCAGGCGATGACCGCCGCGATGATCAGACTGGCGATGAAAATCCCGACACGCACCACCGCCGGCTTGCTTTCCAGCACGGAAAATGACACGATTCCGGCAACGATAACGAGCACCGCCAGGATCAACTTTGCGCGATCAAAGGTGCTTGTAACTGTTTCTACGTTGGTATTCGACATATTCCAGTGAGTGATCCCGCTTTGCGGCTAGCTTGCTATACGTGGCAGGGGCAGTAGGAATCGAACCTACAACCTTCGGTTTTGGAGACCGACGCTCTGCCAATTGAGCTATGCCCCTATACCTGTGCCCCGACTAAAACGGCGACGGGACTTGCCTGGTTCCGTGCCGACGCAGGTGGCCCGCTTCGGCGATTGCTCTGACAATTGTAGCGGCTAAGGGCACGACTGTGGCCCGTAGCCGCCGAATCGACAATTGTAATACTTACTTGATGATTTTGGCAACCACGCCGGCGCCCACGGTATGGCCGCCTTCACGGATAGCGAAACGCAGCCCTTCTTCCATGGCGATCGGGGCAATCAGCTTGACCGTCATCGTCACGTT
>SCSG01000019.1 GCA_004322135.1 Burkholderiaceae bacterium
ACCAGCTCAGCTGGGATCCCCGCTACGTCAAGCGCGACGCGTTCGGGCAAACCGTCGGCTGGACCGGCTACAGCTGGAACCACAGCCTGTTCCCGGACCCGGCCAAATTCCTGGCGTGGCTGCACAGCCAGCAACTGAAGGTGACGCTCAACCTGCACCCGGCGTCCGGCGTGCCATCGAACGAGACGCGCTACCCCGCCTTTGCCAAGGCGATGGGCGTGCATGACGGCAAAGCCATCGGCATCGATACCGTCGACAAACGCTACATGAGCAACCTGTTCGATATCGTGCTCGCGCCCCTGCGCGCCTCGGGCGTGAACTTCTGGTGGCTCGACTGGCAGCAATGGCCCGACGCGAAAAAGCTGCCGGGCCTGTCCAACACCTGGTGGCTCAACTACGTCTTCTATACGCACATGCAGAACGCGGACAAGGCCCGCGCGCTGATCTACCACCGCTGGGGCGGCCTCGGAAACCATCGCTACCAGGTGGGCTTTTCCGGCGACTCGGTGATTGCCTGGCAAACGCTGGCCTACCAGCCCTACTTCACGGCAACCGCGTCGAACGTGCTTTATGGCTACTGGAGCCATGACATTGGCGGCCACATGTTTTCCGACGACACACCGGAAGACCAGCGCCACATCAATCCGGAACTCTACGTACGCTGGATGCAGTTCGGCGCCTTCAGCCCGATCCTGCGCACCCACTCCTCCAAGGAAGCCGGCCTGCGCAAGGAGCCCTGGCGCTTCCCGCCTGCGGATTTCGCCGCGCTGCGGCAGATCATCGATCTGCGCTACGCCCTGGCGCCCTACATCTACACGGCTTCGCGCGAGGCCTACGACAGTGGCGTATCGCTGATGCGCCCGCTGTACTACGCATGGCCGAATCTGGCCAAAGCCTACGACGTCGGCAACGAATACATGTTCGGCGACGACATGCTGGTCTCCCCCGTCGCGCAACCGATGAAGGACGGCGTGGCCAACGTCTCGACATGGCTACCGCCCGGCCGCTGGTACGACCGCAACCGCGGCGACGTGCTGCAAGGCGAACGGACCGTCACGCGTGATTACACGCTGGATGAAGTACCGGTGTTCGTCCGCGCCGGTGCGATCGTGCCGATGAACCCGCCCTCGGTGAAAAAACTGCAGGACATGGACAACAGCGTCCTCGTGCTGCGCCAGTTCCCGGGCGGAACTGCGCACACGCGGCTTTACACCGACGCCGGCAACAGCGAAGGCTATCGCCATGGCGAATACGCCTTCACCGCGATCGACGGACAGCGCGACGCGCACATCGCGACACTGACGGTCGGCCCGCGCCAGGGCAGCTATCCCGGCATGCCCCATGACAAGCAATTCACCATCGAATTGCCGGACGCGACGCTGCCGAAAAGCGTGATGGTCAATGGCAAGCCGTACACCCGCGCGGATAACGCCCGTCCGGGCAGCTGGCAGTACGACGGTGACACGCTGACGGCCCGCATCATCGTGCCGGCGCAGAATGCAGATCAGCCGTTGAAAGTGACCGTGCATTTCGCCGACCACCCGGTCGATGTAGCCGGTATGCGCTACCGCATGAAACGTGCCGCGGCCGCGGTCGAATGGCTGAAATACCACTGGAATTCACCGGCCCCGCTGCCGGACGATGTGTCGTTGGCGGCGCAGCTCGGTCGCCTGATCGACTACCAGCCCAAGCAGTTGCCGACGCTGGTCAAGGCGTTCAATGTGCGACTGACGAAGCTGCCGTCCGAAGTCGAGCAGACGCATGCCGACCCCAAGGTCAAGGCCCACTTCGCCAAGTTGATCAAGGCCATCGACGAGAATTGATGCCAGCCACGGCCGGCTCGTCACAACCGTGTAGGAGCGCACCCTGTGCGCGAAAGGCTTTTGGATCGATAGCGTGAAAAGCCTTTCGCGCACAGGGTGCGCTCCTGTAAGGGGCATCGAAAATCTCTGTTACTCAAACGGCTCTCAACAGCCGAAAGGCTAGGCTCGGCCGATTCTGTTGAAAAACGCGCTTCTAAAATTTCGAAGTTTCCCTGGCGGAAAAATCTCCTACGACAGTCGCTTTCTGTTGCCATGAGCATGTGAATTTGCACAGAACCGGGTTGCCGCGGACATCGCGATCGATAATTTGGACGCCCATTCGTTAAGACGGAGTTTTTCAACAGAATCGACCACGAGCTGCCGGTCGCAACCTCAGGCGAGCCCCAAATAGCGGTCATTGACCGCCGGCGCATGGCCGCTGAGAATACGGCGAGGGCCACCCCTTGAGCATCTGGGCCGCCTGCTCCGTCGAAACCGCGCCCGGGCCACCCAAGTCTCGCGAAAAGTCTCAAAGCAATGGCTTTTGCACCGCGTTCGGTGCGCTATGCTGGGTGTATGCACTGAGTCACTGCTACAAATATTCAATAACCACGCGCACGCGAAATTTATGAGCATGAAACGAATATTTATAGTGGTGCACACGTGGTGTCTGATGCTGCCACGCACTGACGCGCTGGCGCACTGCCCGTGCTGATGCTCACGCTTTCTGTTTTCGTGTTGTTTCCAGCACTCTATTGGATCAACTCGGAGTTGGCTTGGGCAAAAAAGCTATTTGTTTGTAGAGACAGGTCGCGTCGGACATCCTTCCTTGTATCAGTCTGTGTTCTGCATATCGCCATCAGCTTTGCATCAATTCTTTGGCTGAAAGCGCACGGATGGACGGCTGCTGAAGTCGGGATAGTGTTCTGGAAGCTGGTTCCGGCCGTACTCGCTTTGGCAGTTGCAGGGCTCTTGATAGCCTCGTTTGAGCCAAGGGCACGGTCAAAATCGTCAAGCGATGGCAGCAAAAGAGCCGGCCGCGTCACGATGCTCATTGCTCCAGTCACGCGACGAGAACGTTTTAGTTGGGTCGCGTTTTGCCTTGTTGCAGGTATCTGCGAGGAACTCATCTATCGCGGAATTGCAATTTCCCTTCTGAGAAGCGCTGGCTGGAATGTCACCTACGCCATAGGGCTTTCCGCAATTTCCTTCGCTACCATTCACGGTCGATCTATCTTGAAGGCAGGGGCTCTCGCTCAGCATCTGGTCTTTGGTGTGCTTCTCGGAATTGTGTACGTCTGGACACAAAGTCTGTTGACTGTAATCACAATGCATGTGGCATGGAATCTTCTCTTGCTACTCAGGCCTGTGGAACTACCAGCTGTCGCCCAACCATTCGAGCGGTCTGATGTCGAATGCTGACCACAAACTCACCCGAAAGCAGCCGATCGCGGCCGTCAATAACGGGTCGACTCCGGCCCGTCAGCAAGATTTTTTCCTCATCAATCATTACCAGCGCGTTGATCATGTCCGGCCGGAACTCTGGTCATGTTCGTCCAGCACGCGCACTTGATCGGCCCTCTGGCTGTTGAAAAGCGTCTCGCAGTAATGACGCTCAAAACAGGGTCATCCGCGGCTCCGTGTTTGGACGGCTATTCGAAGCGCCCGGGGCCATCGATGAGCAGTCCGTGGCGTGGTTCTCACAATTGGAAGGATCCTCCGGCAATACTCGACCGGGTGCACGGGCCTGCCAGCTTCGTCGACTTGTGCCCTGAAGGCTGCGCCACACGTGCACTTTTCCAGACTGGCATGGCGCCAAGCCACTGATCTGGCCATGGAAAGATGGGGCAATCCAGCCTCCATTCCTTTCCCGGGTATTCCCACGAGGAGAGCTTCCGATCATGCATTCGACGACAAAATTCCACTCGTTTTTAGATCGATTGAAATTGCTCCCGAAGATCCGTCCAGGCGGGCTCGGCGCCCCGCGAATACGCCGTTCGATCACGCCGGGCCTGACCGGCCTGATGACCCTGTTCATGGTGCTGACCGCAGTGGCAAGCGCGCACGCCCGACAACCCGAAACCGGCCCGCGAATCGATGGACCCACGGCCGTCGCCCGTGCCCGGGTGGCGGCGGATGTGCTGATGAGTTCGTACGACCCGAACAAGGCCTGGTTTCACTCCAGTTGGTGGAATTCGGCGGTCGCCCTGCAAACCATCGGCGACTACATGCAACGCACCGGCGACCGCCGCTATCTCGGTCAACTGGACAACACCTTCGAGAAGGACAAGGGCGTGTTTCCGCCG
>SCSG01000020.1 GCA_004322135.1 Burkholderiaceae bacterium
CCGGCTCCAACCATGTCAATATTGGTGGAAACACCTAGATTCTATGTAATTACCTCTCAACTTCATCAGAATTATATGTTCTGTATACAGAACATAAACGGCAACAGTAACGTTGACGTGGCGCGTTACGCAGGATGCTGGGCGCGGACATTTGGCACGCGGACATTTGCATCCCATTTGCCATTTCGTCGGCCAAGGGCTTGAATTGGATCAGCTCAAGGGCTTGGCACCCGGTTAATGACCGACAACTGGATGGTACGATGTAAAGGCTCGGAGGGAGAATGACATGCTTTATAGAATCGGATTGCCATTCTGGAAACTCGCCGCTCGGCGAGGAGTGACCATTGCCGTTCCCGTACGTGTTTTCTTCGACGGTGAGGCAAGTGTTTACTTTGCCACGTCGCCGCGTCTTCATGGTCTGGCTGTTGAAGCGCTGACGCTGGACGGGCTGCGGGACGAGGTGCGGGGGGCAATCGATGATCTCATGGATTCGGAAGTCGGGCGCACGGGTGGTCCGCACACGAAAGCCGCGCCACGGTTCAGCTTCCGGGATCGACCCGTAGCAATCGCATGAACGGTTATCATGACCAGGTTGCCCGGCTCCTAAAAAAAGCCGGGTTTTCTTATGTCCGGAATGGCAAAGGGTCTCATGAAATATATTCAAATGGGCGCCATACCACAACGGTTCCGTTCAATCTGTTATCACGTATCCTCGCCAACGCCATCCTGAAGAAGGCGGGGGTCAAGGATCGCGTGTGGCTAACCAGCGGGCGCACTTGTCCCCCGGCTTGTTCAACGAACTCTCAGGCTTTCGCTCATGGCCTGCGTGATGGCGTGCCCGGTATCGGCGACCGCTTGCGCGTACTGCGTAAGCCTGTCCTCTGATATTTCCGAAGTGAAGCCGATCATGCACACGCCGCGGCAGGCGTCGCGCTGGACGGAGAACACCGGCGCCGCAATGGCCGTATTCGCAAGATAGTATTCCCCGACGCTGATGGAGTAGCCGTCGCGCCTGATTTGCCTGAGGTCGGCGCGCAGTCCGTCGGGGTCCGTCTTGGTCGTGCGCGTGAATCGCTGCAGATTGTTTTGCGCGATGAACGACTCGACCTCGGCCGGGCTGGACCAGGCCAGGGCGATTCGGGCAAAGACCGGCGCGGCGGGCGGAAAGTGCTGGCCAACGTCGATGGTTATCTTGATGTCTTTCTGGCTGTCGACTTTATCGACGATGACGAATTCGCCGTTGGGCAATTGCTCGAACGCCACGCACGTGAAGCCGGTTTTGCGCACCAACGCCCGCATGTGCGTGGCGCCTACCGACGGAAAAGTGCGATGACGCGCTTTGATGCTGAGCCCGATCAGGCCGGCGCCGAGCCAGTAGGTTCTGGATGTGGTGTCGTACTCGATGAAACCATGGGATTCCAGCGTGCGCAAGGTGTTGCTGCACGTGCTCTTGTTCATGCCCAGTGCGCGTGAAATGCCCGATACGGTGCAGGACGCCGGGTCGGAGCTGTTTTCCAGAAGGCGCAGGATGGCGATGGTTCGTTCGACAGCCGGGACGGGCGATGCAAGGGGCTTTTCGGGGTTGCGCTTGCTGTGGGGTGCTGCCACGTTCCGTGAACTTGCATCACTTTCGTCAAACGATGGCCAATGTGCCACGAATCTGCTCCGGTTGTTTCTGTTGCTCAGCGGCGTACGTAAAGGCACGCGCCACAAAGCGTAGCATGGCGCCGCCAGGGGCTTTTTAGGGGTTACCCCTATAAGGGAAAAATAATAAATGATTTACCATTCGCGGCACGAGACCATTGTCCGCGGCACGGGAATGCGCGAGTCAAATGGCTCCAGGGGTAATGAGCGGTCGGAATGGGGCCGATCCGCTTGGCGCACTCGGCGCAAATACGTCCATATGTAGAATGCGTCGTGCTGCGGTTCGAAAGATTTGCCATGCGCCTCATAAATGATAAAAATCAGGGACATATTAATCATGAATTACAGGAAACTTTTGGTTGCTTCGTCGTTGGCTGTAGCCATGGGGGGCATGGGCGCGCCAGCCGTTGCCGAGCAGGTGACGATAGGCGTTATCACTACACTTAGCGGGCCGTTGGGGTCACAGGGCAAGAACATACGCGACGGCTTTGATCTTGCCGTGGCGGAAGCCGGCGGCAAATTGGGTGGCTTTGACACCAAGGTTATCGTCGAAGACGACCAGGTGCGCCCGGATACCGGGCTGCAGGCGGCCCATAAGCTTATCGAGCAGGACAGGGCGCAAATCCTGACCGGCGTCGTGTTTTCCAATGTCGCGCTGGCAGTTGCCAAACCGGCGGCGCAGAACAAGGTCTTCTTCATCAGTCCCGTTGCCGGGCCTTCGCAGCTGGCCGGTAAAGGGTGTTCTCCCTATTTCTTCGTCACGTCGTGGCAGAACGATCAGCCACACGAAGCCATGGGCACCTATCTGCAACAGCAGCGCGTGAAAAGCGTGTATTTGATTGCGCCGAATTACGCGGCGGGCAAAGATGCCCTGCGTGGCTTCAAGCACGCCTATAAGGGCAACGTCGTGGCGGAAACTTATGTGGCCCTGAATCAACTGGATTACGCGGCAGAAATTTCCAAGATCCGCGCGGCCAAGCCGGATGCGCTGTACGCCTTCCTGCCGGCCGGGATGGGCATCAATTTCACCAAGCAGTACGCCCAGGCAGGCCTGACCGACAAGATTCCGATGTACTCGGCCTTTACGGTTGACGCCACGACGCTGCCTGCCATTGGCGAGGCGGCCGTGGGAACCTACCAGAGCAATCTGTGGAATACCGATTTTCCGAACGAGGCCAGCAAGCATTTCGTTGAGAAGTTCGAGGAGGCCTATGGGTATGTTCCTTCAAACTTCGCGGCGCAGTCGTACGATGTGGCGCGCATGATAGGCGCCGCGTTGAAGCAGGCGGGCGGCATTGCCAACAAGGATGCCTTTGCGGCGGCGCTGAAGCAGGCGAAGTTTGATTCGGTGCGTGGTTCGTTCACGTTCAACACCAACAACTATCCAATAGGTAATTTCTATCTGCTGAAGGTTGTGAAACAGCCCGATGGCAAGATCGTGCAAGTGACTCAGAAAAAGGTGCTTGCCGACGCCAAGGACGCCTATTATCAGGAATGCGCGATGAAGTGAAGTCGTTCTGTATATTGGACGACCGACCTGAATATTGCTTTTTTTTTAGGGCCATGCTATTCAAGATAACGTGGCATCCTTGGTGGTGCCAACCGTTGGCATCAATGCGTGCCGGGGTTGGTGCTACATGCCGATGTCTGCGCCGTGCTTTCAAGCGCGGCGGACGTATAACAGGAGATGGGTATGAGCGACGAATTGGGCACCATTAAATTGGCGGCTGTGCAGGCTGCGTCGGTGCATCTTGACCGTGACGCGTCAGTGGAAAAAGCGTGCCGTTTCATTCACGAGGCGGGCAAGGCGGGGGCCAACGTCATTGGTTTTCCGGAAGGGTTCATCCCGGCGCACCCGTCGTGGTACACAGTCAGGCCCGCCACCGATCTGACAACATTGGGGTTGTCCCGAAAGCTGTTTCAGAACGCCGTGGTCATTCCAAGTGAAGCCACGGCGCGGCTTGCCACGGCATGCCGCGATGCGAATATCACGGCAGTGGTCGGGTTGTGCGAGAAGCGCCCCGATACGACTGGCACTATGTTCAATACGCAGCTTTTCATCGGCGCTGACGGTACTATTTTGGGCAAGCACCAGAAGCTGATGCCCACGGTGGGCGAGCGGCTGGTTCACACCGGGGGCTGGGGCGACACGCTGCAGGCTTTTCCCGCGCCGTTTGGCGCCCTCAGCGGCATGGTTTGCACCGAAAATGCCAATCCGCTGGCCACTGCCACAATAGCAAGCTACTACCCGCTGGTTCATGTGGCGGCGTGGCCGGCGTTCCTGTCGCCGGCGCACGAGCTGTCCGACATGATTAGCGCCGTAAGCCGCGGGCTGGCCGTCACCATGGGGTGCTACGTCATCAACGCCGCGGGTGTGCTCGATCAGGCAACGATAGATGCCTACGAGGTAGGCGATGACGTGCGCAAGTTCCTGGAGAAAAGCAAGAATCGCGGCTTTGCCTCGATCATCTCTCCCACTGGACGGGTGTTGACCGAGCCGCTGGTCACGAAGGATGGGGAAGGTATTGTTTACGCCGACGTGGATCTCGACGCGATAATGATACCCAAGCTCATCACCGACTTTGCGGGCCATTACAACCGTCCCGACGTTTTTTCGCTTACCGTGAATACGTCCGCGCCCAAGCTGGTTACGGCGCCGCGCAACTCCGGCTCCGACCCGATTGCCCCGGCTCCCGTTGAAGGGGCGGGTCTGGGCGGCCTCTCGGAGGATGCCCGCAAGGTATTGCGCAACATGGCCAGGTCCGAGTCCTGATGTTGGTGGGCGTGTTGCCACCGCCCGATTTGCGGAGTACCCCTGTAGTTTTGAGGGTTACTCCCATGAATGGAAAATAATCAATGACTTATCATTGTCAGCAAGAATCGAAAGTGTCGGATAGTTACGAAGGTTGTCGAGCCATGACCGCAGGAGCTGGGTTCGTCGCACAGGGTGCGGCGTCCGGCGCCGGGCAAAGGCGGGCCGATGGATGCAGTGGGCGGGTGCGCAGCGGGGCGCACGGTGTGGCACGGGCAACGCCGGGATCATAGAAATTTAATTACGTTCGGCGTTGTTCAGGTAGTAACAAGGGTTGCGTCTGAATGCGCTCAACGTTCAGGTAATACGTGGTTTTTGGCGCAAGCCGTTCAACGGCTGAGTGGCTTGATTTTCAGGTCAGCCAGTCAGGCGTTGGGTTTGCAATTGTTGGGGCTACAAGCGGCTGGAACAAGGCTGAACCGGGTTTGCGTCTGGTTTAAAAAGCTTTTGTTATTGTCGGACACCTTGGGGCTTATTTAATCAGTCTAGGAGACAGAACAATCATGAAATGCAAGCAACTTTTGGTGGCTTCTGCATTAGCTGCGGCCATAGGTATGCTGGGTGCCCCGGCAAGTGCCCAATCGAAAGATCAGGTCCGGATAGGGCTTATTACTACGCTTAGCGGTCCCACCGGTGCGCAGGGCCAGAACATTCGCGACGGCTTCGACCTGGCCATGGACGAGGCCGGGGGCAAGCTGGGCGGCTTTGACACCGAGGTCATTCTTAAAGACGTCAAGTTGCGTCCCGATCTGGCTGTTCAAGACGCCAATAAGCTTATCGAGCAGGACAAGATCCAGATTTTGACCGGGGTGCTTTATTCCCAGGTGGCTCTGGCAATCGTCAAGCCTGCCGTCGAGAACAAGGTGTTTTTCATCAGCCCCAATGCCGGGCCTGCGCAGATGGCTGGCAAAGGTTGTTCTCCATACTTCTTTAATATGTCGTGGCAGAACGACCAGCCGCACGAAGCCATGGGCGCCTATCTGCAAAAGAAGGGTGTGAAAAGCGTGTATCTGATTGCGCCGAATTTCGTCGCCGGTCATGATGCCATGCGCGGTTTCAAGAGCGCCTACAAGGGCAAGGTGGTGGCCGAGACCTATGTGGCCATGAACCAGCTTGATTTCGCGGCCGAGATTTCCAAGATTCGCGCGGCCAAGCCCGATGCGCTGTATGCCTTCCTGCCTGCCGGCATGGGGATCAATTTCACCAAGCAGTACGCCCAGGCGGGTTTGACCGACAAGATCCCGATGTATTCGAACTCCACGATCGACAGCATTTCGCTGCCGGCTATTGGCGAAGCGGCAGACGGCACGTACCAGAGCAACCTGTGGAATTCGGATTTCCCGAACGAGGCCAGCAAGAATTTCGTCAAGAAGTTTGAGGCCAAGTATCACTACGTTCCCACCAATTTTGCGGCGCAGTCGTACGACGTTGCGCGCTTGATCGGCGCGGCGTTGAAACAGGCGGGCGGCATCACCAATAAAGATGCCTTCCGCGCGGCACTTAAAAAGGCGGACTTTAAATCGGTGCGTGGTTCGTTCAAGTTCAACACGAACCAATACCCGATCAGTAACTTCTATATCCTGAAGACCATAAAAGGGCCCGATGGCAAGATGGAGCAGGTTACCCAGGAAAAAATACTTTCCGACGCCAAGGACACCTATTACAAGCAATGCCCGATGAAGTAAGGCGCTTTGATCCTTGCAAGGTAATCCCTTGCAGGGGTGGGGCCGGGCGGCCTCTTTGAGGGTGCCCACAAGGTATTGCGCAGCATGGCCAGGCCGGGGTGCTGGTGCCCGGTCTGGCATGTTGTGACAGCCCGATTTGTGGAGTGTCCCGTTGATTTTAAGGGTTACTCCTATGAATGGAAAATGATAAATGATTTATCATTGTCATCGTAAATGGAATGTGTCGGATGATTACGAAGGCTGTCGAGCCATGACTGTAGGTTCTGGGTCCGTCGCGCCGGGCGTGGTGTCCGGCGCCGTGCAAGGGCGGGTCAATGGAAGCAGTGGGTTGGTGCGCTGCGGGGCGCACTGGGTGGCACGGGCAATGCCGGGATCATAGAAATTTAATTACGTTCGGTGTTGTTCGGGTTAGTAACAAGGGCTGCGTCTGAACGCGCCCAACGCTCAGGTAATACGTGGTTTTTGGCATAAGCCGTTCAGAGGCTGAGTGGCCTGAATTTCAGGCCGGCCGGTCGGGCGGTGGGTTTACAATTTGTTGGGGGCTACAGGCGGCTGGAACAAGGCTGAATCGGGTTCGCACCCGGTTTGCACTTGGTTTGAAAGTTTTTGTGTATCGTCCGACACCTTGCGGCTTACTTAAATTAGTCTAGGAGACAGAACAATCATGAAATGCAAGCAACTTTTGGTAGCTTCTGCATTAGTCGCGGCTGTTGGTATGCTGGGTGCTCCCGCAAGCGCCCAATCGAAGGATCAGGTCAGAATAGGGCTTATCACCACACTTAGCGGCCCCACCGGCGCGCAAGGCCAGAACATCCGCGACGGCTTCGACCTGGCCATGGACGAGGCCGGCGGCAAGCTGGGCGGTTTCGACACCGAGGTACTTGTCAACGACGTTCAACTACGGCCCGACCTGGCTTTGCAAATGGTCAACAAGCTTATTGAGCAGGACAAGATCCAGATCCTGACTGGCACAATTTATTCCAACGTGGCATTGGCGGTAGTTAAATCTGCTGTTCAGGCCAAGGTGTTTTTCATCAGCCCCAACGCCGGGCCTGCCCAAATGGCTGGCAAGGGTTGTTCCCCGTATTTCTTTAACACGTCCTGGCAGAACGATCAGCCGCACGAAGCCATGGGTGCCTATCTGCAAAAGAAGGGCGTGAAAAGCGTGTATCTGATTGCCCCCGATTACATTGCGGGTCATGATGCGCTGCGCGGTTTCAAGAGCGCTTATCACGGCAAGGTGGTTGGCGAGACGTACGCGGCGTTGAAGCAGCTTGATTTCGCGGCTGAAATTTCCAAGATTCGCGCGGCCAAGCCCGATGCGCTGTATGCCTTCCTGCCTGCCGGCATGGGCATCAATTTCACCAAGCAATATGCCCAGGCTGGCCTGACCCACAAGATTCCCATGTATTCGAACTCCACGGTCGACAGCATTTCGCTGCCGGCTATTGGCGAAGCGGCAGACGGCACGTACCAAAGCAATCTGTGGAATGTCGATTTCCCGAACGAGGCCACCAAGAATTTCGTCAAGAAATTCGAGGCCAAGTATCACTACGTTCCCACGAATTTTGCCGCGCAGTCGTATGACGTGGCGCGCATGATCGGTGCGGCGTTGAAGCAGGCGGGCGGAATTACCAATAAAGACGCTTTTGCTGCGGCACTGAAAAAGGCAGATTATCCTTCGATTCGCGGTAAATTCACGTTCAATACGAATAACTACCCGATCAGCAACTTCTACATCCTGAAAACCATCAAAGGGCCCGATGGCAAGATGGAACAGGTGACTCAGGAAAAAATTCTTTCCGACGCCAAGGATGCCTACTACAAGCAGTGCCCAATGAAGTAAGTTACGTTGAACCTTGCAAGGATGATACCTTGCAAGGTTGTTTTCAGGCACTTGTGCATACAGTCAGTCGCATCCACATGCCACATTAATTCAGTAGGAGCCGGGTCTTGTTACTTTTCTTGGAACAACTGCTTAACGGTACGCAGTTTGGGATGATGCTGTTCCTGATGGCGGCGGGCCTGACCCTGGTCGTTGGCATCATGAATCTTGTCAACCTTGCTCACGGCGTGCTGTATATGCTGGGCGCATTTTTGATGGTCACGTTCGTGGCGCTGACGGGCTCGTACCTGTTGTCGCTGGGGCTTGCCATTGCCGCTACCGCCATCATTGGCCTCATACTCGAGTTTTTGGTGATCAGGCCGGTTTATTCGCGCGGACACCTGGATCAGGTTCTGGTCACCTTTGGCCTTATCCTGTTTTTCAACGAGTTCACCCGGATGGTGTGGGGGCCTACGCCGCTGCGCCTGGATATTCCCAGTTTGCTGGATCATTCCGTAACCTTGCTGGGCATTGGCTACCCCGTTTACCGTTTGGCGATTATTGCGGTCAGCCTTGTGGTGGCTTTTGGGCTGTACCTGCTTATCGAGCACACCCGCATCGGGATGCTGATTCGCGCCGGGGCGTCCGACCGCAGAATGATCGTCGGCCTAGGGGTGAACATATCGTTGCTGTATTCGCTGATTTTCGCGCTGGGCGCGGCGCTGGCGGCGTTGGCCGGCATCCTGGCTTCGCCGATCTTTGCGGTTCAGGTGGGCATGGGCGATGAAATTCTTATTCTTACCCTTGTGGTAATAGTCATTGGCGGCATAGGTTCCATTCGGGGGTCTTTGGTGGCTGCCATTGGCGTGGGTGTCATTGACACGCTGGGGCGGGTCATGTTGCCTACCGGCTTTGGCAACATCATTATTTATCTTCTTATGGCTGTAATCCTATTCTGGCGCCCTCGTGGGTTGTTCCCGTCGCATGCTTAAATCCCTGCTTATGTCTCGCACTCCCCCCGCTGGTTCGTCATCGGGGGTCGCTCCCGCCAAGCATCCTGTTGGCGTGGCGCTTGGTATCCTTTTCTTTATTGCGCTGGCTTGCGTGCCATGGATCGCGGCGGCTATTGGCGAGCCGTTTTATGTGCGTCTTTTGATGCGCATGATGATATTTTCCATTATTGCCCTTAGCCTGAACCTGATTCTTGGGTATGGCGGCCTGGTGTCGTTTGGGCATGCCATGTTTGTGGGCGTGGCCGCCTATGTGGTGGGCATTTTGGCGTATCACTCCTTCAACAGCGAGGCCCTTATCATTGGCCCGTTCTCGTTTGACGGGTCGCTTGAGGCGCTCATCACCTGGCCAATTGCCCTTATTGTCACGGCCATCGTGGCGGCGATCCTTGGCACGGTGGCGTTGCGTACCAGTGGGCTGTATTTCATTATGATTACGCTGGCGCTGGCCCAGATGCTGTTTTTCCTGGCGGTGTCCATGCAGAAATACGGCGGCGAAGATGGGCTGCAGGTACTGGGCACGCAGACGCTGGGCTGGATCGACTTGGGCGACTTCACCTCGCTTTATTACGTGGTGTGGGTGTGCCTGGCGGGCGTGTTGCTGCTGTGTCACCGCATTGTCAATTCGCGATTCGGCCTGGTGCTCAAGGCCAGCCGCCAAAACGAAAACCGCTTGCATGCCGTGGGTGTGCCGGTGTTCTGGTACCGGCTGGTGGCGTTTGTCATTTCTGGAACCCTGGGCGGCCTGGGCGGGGTGTTGCTGGTTAGCAGCCAATCGTTTGTCAGCCCGGCGGACATGGCCTGGATACAGTCCGGCGACTATATCGTCATGGTGGTCGTGGGCGGCATGGGCTCGCTGTTCGGACCGATATTTGGCGCATTCTTTTATCTGACCGCCCAATATGTACTGGGGAACATTACCGAGTACTGGCAAATGTACTTGGGGCCACTATTGATACTGGTCGTGCTGTATGCGCGCTGGGGTATTGCGGGTGCATTCATGAGTAAAGCGGCGAGGAAGCAGGTATGAGCACTCCCATTCTAGAAGTTCGTCATCTCGTCAAGCATTTTGGCGCGCTGGCTGCTACCGACGACTTGTCGCTGTCGGTGGAAGCCAATGAAGTTCACGCCATCATCGGTCCCAACGGGGCGGGGAAAACCACCTTCCTGGCTCAGCTTACCGGGCAGGTGCAGCCCACTTCGGGCAGCATCCTGTACAAGGGTGTGGACATTACCGCGCTGGATGTCGTGAAGCGGGTGCGCCTGGGCATTGCGCGGTCGTTCCAAATTACCTCATTGTGGCCGCAGCTCAATGTGCTCGAGAACGTCATGTTGGCGGCGCAGGCTCACAATGGCCACGCGTTTCATTTCTTTCGGCCCGCCTTGGGCGTGCGCAAATTGTGCGACGAGGCGCATCGGTTCCTGGAGCTGGTCGATCTGGAATCGCGCGCTGGCACGATGACGCATTCGCTCTCGCACGGCGAGCAGCGTCAGCTGGAATTGGCCGTGGCGCTGGCCACGCATCCCACACTGCTTTTGCTGGACGAGCCTTTGGCCGGTATGGGAATTGAAGACAGTCAGCGCATGATCAGCTTGCTGCAGCGGCTTAAGGGGCAGTACACGATGGTTTTGGTCGAGCACGATATGGAAGCGGTATTTTCCCTGGCGGATCGGATCAGCGTGCTGGTTTACGGACGGTGCGCCGCCACCGATACTCCTTTGGCCATTCGCAACAACGAAGAAGTGCGGGCGGCGTATCTGGGTGAGGAGTCGGAATGCTGAAAATAAGCAATCTCACCGCCAGCTATGGATTAAGCCAGGTGTTGTTCGGCATCGACCTGCATGTCGACGCCGGTGAAGTCGTGGCGCTTCTGGGGCGTAATGGCATGGGCAAGACGTCGACCATCATGTCCACGATGGGGCTCATTCATGCCACGGGCACGGTCGAATTCAATGGCAGGCCGCTGCATCAGATCAAGGCCTATAAGATTCCTCAGGCGGGAATTGGGCTGGTGCCCGAAGGCCGGCATGTTTTCCCGAACTTGACCGTGCGTGAAAACCTGATTGCCACGGCGGCAAATCGCCATCATGCCGAAAATCCGTGGAATTTGAAGCGGGTCCTCGAGCTGTTTCCAAAGCTGGCCGAACGCCTGGGTAACTATGGTAATCAGCTGTCGGGCGGCGAGCAGCAGATGCTGGCCATTGCGCGGGCGCTCATGACCAACCCGCAGTTGCTGATTCTTGATGAGGCCACCGAGGGGCTGGCGCCGCTTATCCGCCTCGAGATATGGCGTTGCCTGGACGAGCTTAAAAATCTTGGCCAGTCTATTCTTGTCGTCGATAAAAACCTGAATCATTTGCTCAGGGTGGCAGACCGGCATTACATTCTTGAAAAGGGCCGGATTGTCTGGTCCGGAACGTCGACCGAATTGCGGACCGATACGTCGGCACAGCAGAAGTACCTGGGGGTTTAGGCGCAAAGCGTGTGGGGGGCGGCGAGCTTTCGTTGCCCCTGGGTTCCGTTCTGCATACACTTCGATTGTTAAGTTTTAGTTAATAGTTTCTAAGAAAATTAAATTTATCTTTTGATTCCTGGCTCGATATACTGAAGCAATATGGTCGGATCAGTTGCCGCCAGAACGTCGGGAAGGACGCGACGTTGGAAGGCTCAGACCAAGGTAGCAAACATTTGTATGGATTGATCCAGAGGAAAGAACATGAAAGTTGCAGTGATAGGCGGTGGGATTGGCGGGCTGGCTTTTGCGCTTGGCCTGCACAAACGGGGGCTCGACTGTGAAGTTTACGAAGCCGTACCCGAAGTCAAGGAAATTGGCGTGGGGATTACCATCTTGCCCCACGCGATGACCGAGTTGGCGGCACTGGGGTTGCAAGCCAAGCTGGAGTCGTTGGGCATTGAAAACGAAGAAAGTGTATTTTTCAACCGCTTTGGTCAGTTCATCTACAAGGAACCGCGCGGCCGGTACGCAGGCTACAAGGTTCCCGAGGTAGGCATTCATCGCGGACGGCTGCATCGGGTGCTATACGAGGCGGCCATTGAACGGTTGGGCGCCGACAAGATTCACACCAATCATCGCTGTGTCAGCGTCGAGCAGAACGAAAACGAAGCCATAGTACATTTCATCGAGGGATCCACCGGTAAGCCGCTACCCTCCATCAAGGCCGACATTGCCGTCGCTTGCGACGGAGTCAACTCGGCTGTGCGCAAGCAGTTCTACCCGCACGAGAAACTTATGTTCGCGGGTATCAACTTCTGGCGCGGCATTACTCGACACAAACCTATCCTTACAGGCAAAAGTTATGTTCGGATCGGGTCCATCGAGACCGGCAAGATTGTGCTGTATCCGATCATCGACAATATCGATGGCAACGGCAACCAGCTTATCAATTGGGCAACCGAGATTCGTCGTGCCGATTGTGGCATGAACGATTGGAACAAGAAGGGCGAGCTGGCGGATTTCGCGGACGTCTACAAAGACTGGAAGTTCCCATGGCTGGACGTCCCCAATCTGTTGGCTACGGCAGATGAGATTTTCGAGCATCCCATGGTGGATAAAGATCCGGTTTCCCAGTGGACCTTTGGCCGAATCACGTTGATGGGCGATGCGGCTCATCCCATGTACCCACGAGGATCGAACGGCTCGGCCCAGGCCATCATCGATGGGCGAGTGCTGGCACAGTTGTTGCTGGAGTCGAACGGCGATTGGAACGCTGCCATGGTTAAATACGACGCCATCAGGCGGCCCGCGACGGCCAAGGTGGTAGAGACGAACCGAAGCACGCCTCCTGACTTCATCAACATCAAGGTGGAAGAGCTGACTGGCGGCAAGCCATTTGACAACATCGACGATGTGGTCAGCCAGGAAGAGCTTCGAAAGATCTCCGAAGATTACAAGAAGGTTGCCGGCTTTGCGCTGGCAAAAGACGGCGCCGTAGGTTGATGCTGTGGGGGCATTCATGCCCCTGTTCATTTTCATTTCGACATGAGGGGGGGCTTCCATGGCAGCTGAAAATCAGGCCGTTCGGCGGCGGCAGGTGTATGCCGGCTATCAGGGCAAAGAAAATCCAACGGAAAAAGATCGGATCGTGCATTTCATGCAAATGTACCGTTCTACCGAGCATTTCAACGCCACGTTCATTTTGCCCTGGATCGAAGTCAGCCCCAGCGAAGCGGTAAGGGGCGGGCTGCGTATTGTTCAGGCGCGCGAAGGCGTGCACGCGCGCATGATGCGGGAACGGTTGCGCGAGCTGGGCGAGACGACGTTTGTGGATGTCTCGGAAGAGCGCAAGGCCACTCAGATTCCGTTCTTTGCGTCGCCCGTGCGCAGCGATCTTGAAAAAATGGATATGCTGGTGCATATCTTCGATGACCTCGATGATTTCTTCGAGCCTCTTACCACGCTTATCGACACCATTAAAGAAGATCTGCAAACGCGGGAAATGTTGCGCACGATTCTTGAAGATGAGTACGCTACGGTCAAATGGTTTCTTTTCATCCACAAGGAGCTAAGCAGCGGTTCGGTATAGGGGGCCGCAAGCCAGTGCACATCATTACAACGTACAGCCACAGCGTACGGCCATAACGGGCCATTCGAGCCCACATCATGCAGTAACGAGCCTTCATCAAGAAAGGTTACGTTCACGACAAGTCATAACGAGTTCGCGCGCACCGCTGTGTACAGGGGGCGCATTCAAATTACCCGGGACAAAACCATGAAGAACAACACAATACGCCATGCCATGTTGGCATTTACGCTGGCCTTCACAACGTGCGCCGCCACGGCGCAAGAGCCCGTACGAATCGGCGTGATTTCGTCGATTACAGGGCCTATTGCATTTGTGGGGATTTCGCACAAGAATTCGCTGGCGTTGCTGCCGGCCAAAATTGGCGGCAGTGATGTCTCGTATATTTTTTATGATGATGCCAGCGATCCGACACAGACCGTGCGCCTGGTCAAGAAGCTGCTGACCGAAGACAAGATTGATGCGTTGCTGGGGCCATCGGGTTCGCCCAACGCCATTGCGGCCATCCCGTTTGTGGCGGCTGCCACCACACCGATGCTGGCGGTGGTGGGTACGCAGGCCGCTGTGCTGCCGATGGATGATCAGAAGCACTGGGTCTTCAAGACCACGCAGAACGACAATATCATGGCGCAGACGCTGGTCGAACACATGGTCAAGGCGGGAGTCAAGACGGTTGGTTTCATTGGCTACAGCGACTCGTACGGCGAGAGCTGGTACAAGACCATGGCGCCCTTGCTGGAAAAGCAGAATATTCGAATTACGGCTAACGAGCGCTATAGCCGCGCCGACAGCAGCGTGACGGGCCAGTCCACCAAGCTGTATGCGGCCAAGCCCGACGTGGTGTTTGTGGCGGGTGTGGGCGCAGGCGCCGCGCTGCCCGCCATCCAGTTGCGCGGCATGGGGTACAAGGGCGCGGTTTATCAAACCTACGGCTCGGCTTCACCCGATTTCATCAAGGTGGGCGGCAAGGCGGTAGAGGGCACCATCATGTCGGCAAGCCCCATGCTGGTTCTGCCCGATATTCCCGATTCCAGCCCGTCCAAGAAAGTGGCCACGCAGTATGTGGTTGCCTACCAAAAGATGTATGGTTCAACGCCCCCGACGTTTGGCGCGGCGTTCTATGACGGCGGCCTGCTGCTGCAAAACGCCATTCCCACGGCCCTGAAGCAAGGCAAGCCGGGCACCAAAGAGTTTCGCTCGGCACTGCGCGATGCCCTGGAAGCCACCAAGGATCTCGTGGTTTCGCAGGGGGTTTACAACATGACGCCGCAGGATCATTCCGGCTTCGATCAGCGCGGCAGTGTGCTGGTAACCATCAAGGACGGCAAGTTCAGGTTGCTTGACGATTAAAGGGTTGGAGCGCTGTAGCGTTGTTAGAGGACTTCGCTCTTTGCTTGTTCTGCGGGGTGAGTAGCTGGCAGGCAAGCAGACAGGCTGCGTTGGGGCGCAGCCTGTTTTTTTACGATTGTCATTCTTGAACGTCTTGGGCCCCGCGTGGGCGAAGCGCGCGGCCTGGGCCAGAATCCGTTGCCTTTCGCAAGTTCTTCGTTTGCGGCTTTTGGGGAAATTCTGCCTTTTTATCGACAAATAGTTTCCAAACAATCCATTTTGTTTCATAATCCGTCTGTCACAAGCGTGACTTATTTGTCTATCGGAGGAAACAACAATGATTGCAAGATTGTCGATGTTGCCGGGGGTGGGAAATAGTAGGCTTGAGGTTAACGTCTGTTTGGATTTTTGGCGGGCGGTGGATGGTCTGAGGCGCGCTGCGCGGGTGCTGGTGGCGGTCTGGGTGTTGAATTGTGGGTTGATGGCGGCAGCGGGTGCCGGGTCGTTGGCCGAGGGGTTGGATCTGCGGCGGCACGGGCCGCTGTTCGAGGGGCTGGCGGAACCGCCACCAGCGGGGTTGGACGGCAAAGATTTTGGCAAGGCGCTTTTGGGGGAACCCATGGCGCCTTTTGCATTTTCGGGCGTCATGCATATAACTGACCCAAAGTTCGAGTCGGATGCGGATTATGTGATCGATGGCAGCACCGCGGTCGTGAATACGCATGACGACGTCAACGCGCACTTAAGTGGTGTGATTCGTGGCACCGTGTCCCCCGGCCTGATGAAGCTGGGCGCCGGCACGCTGGCCCTGTCGGGCGCCAACACCTATTCGGGCACAACGTATCTGCTGCAGGGTGGCTTGCAGGTACGCAGCAATAGTGCCTGGGGATCGGCGTCATTGCAGGCGGCGGTGGGAACGAGGCTGGAGTACGCGCCGGGCGTGGTGATGTCATCGCCGCTGCACGTGACGGCGATGAAGGTGGAGGACTGGGCGCCGTCGGGCTCGTACGGCGCGGTGGTGGCGCCCGAGCATGCGGACAAGTTGCGCTGGGCGGTTGAAAGCGGTGAAGCGGTGCACGCGGGCCTGCTGCAGGGCAGCGCCCCGTTCGTAAAGCTTGGGGCCGGGCGGCTGAATCTTGTGGGCGATGCCATGGGGTATGGCGGCGCGGCGCTGGTAAGCGGCGGCACGCTGGCTGTCAACGAGATGTTTGGCGGATCGGTGGCCGTGGATGCCGGAGCGCGTCTGGAAGGCGCGGGTATGGTGGGTTCGACCCGGATACGGTCGGGCGGCACGCTGGCGCCGGGCAACAGCATTGGAACGCTGATGATCAACGGCGACCTGCACTTTGAGTCGGGCGGGCATTTCGAAGTAGAGGTTGACCCGGATGGCACCAGTGATGCGGTGCTGGTGGGCGGCAAGGCGCTTCTGGCGGGCGATGTGATGGCACTGGCAAGCGCCGGCGACTGGCAGGCCAGTACGCGCTATACCTTGCTGACGGCGGCAGGCGGACTGGATGGCACGCGCTTTGATTCCGTGTCGGTGCACAAGGACTTTGCGTTTCTGGAGCCCACGCTCTCGTATGACCTTGACACGGTGACGTTGACGCTGGTGCGCAATGGCAAGGCACTGGACGACGTGGCCGAGACACCCGATGAAAAGGACGTGGCGGACGTGATCGATGGCGAGGGCCCGGCTGGTCCCGGCGGCTCGCCTTTTGACGGGAATCCGGTGCTGCGCGACGAATTGTTGGTGCTGGACCGGGCCCGGGCGCGTCAGGCATTGCAGCAGCTTTCAGGGAGCTGGTCGGCATCCGTGCGGTCTGGCCTGGCGGAAGATAGCCGATTCCTCCGACAGTCGGCGCTGGGCAATGCCCGGGCTCCGGGAGCCTGGGGCCGCGCGTTCTTTTCCTCGTCGCGGCGGGATGGGGTGGAGGGCGTCGCGGGTGATACGCGCACGTTGCAGGGCCTGGTCGTGGGCGTTAACCGCGAGGTGGGCGGGGATGTGGTGGTGGGAGGCTACCTTGGCGTGCAGCAGGCGAAGTACCGGCGCGATGGGGTTGGCGCAATCGGCGGCGGCCATGGTGCCTATCGCCATGATTCCGGCACTGAAGGTGGGCAGGCCGCCGCCACGGTGCAAGGGGTGCATTTGGGGTTGGTCGCGTCAGGACAATGGCAGCCATTAAGGTGGTCGGCGGGTGCCGCGCACACCTGGCATACGGTCAAAAGCCAGCGTCGGGTTGCCTTTGGCCGCTTGGATGAGAGCCTGCGTGCCAGCTATCAGGCTGGCGTCACGCAGATGTTTGCGGAAGTGGGCTGGCCAGTGTGGTGGCAGGATGTTGTGCACCCTCCCTCCGCCACGCGCGATGATGCAGGTGTTTTGGATCGGGGCGGCCGCGTTGGCCGCCCCGGTTCGTTATTGCTGGAGCCTTTCGTTGGGTTCGCCCATGTTCGCCTGAGCTCCGACAGCTTTGATGAGCGCGGCGGCGCGGCGGCGCTATCGGTGTTGCCGGTGAAGCAAGCCGTTTCGTTTTCCACGTTGGGGGTGCGAATGACGCAGGACGTTGAAACGCGTCATGGCATGCTGCGTCTACAGGGGCAGTTGGCCTGGCGCCATGCGGGAGGTGGGCGGCAGGTGGCCGCCACGCAGTATTTTCGCGAGGGTGCGGGACGCGTTGAGTTTGCTTCGCACGGCGTGCCTGTGATGCGTAGTGCCTGGTCGCTGGATCTGGGTGTTACGGGCAACGTGTCCAGGCATGCAAGCGTGTCGCTGGCGTACGCGGGGCAGTTCGCGCGCGGTGTGCGCGATCATGGCGTGCGCCTGAACATGCGGTGGGTTTTCTAGGCGTCGCCGCGTTCCGCTTTCAATTCGTTCAGGCCGGCTACGACACGGGCGACGGCGCCCGTGTGCTTTTGCACCCAGTGGGCGCCGGCCTCACTCATTTTGTTGAGTCGTTGAGGGTCGTTCAGAAGGTGTAGTGCCAGTTGCAGCGCCGTGTCGGGGTTGCTGCCGCGTAGCGCGGCACCCTCGTCAATGGCGTCAACGACGGCCTGTTCGAAGTTTTTCGTGTAGGGTCCCACGATCACTGGCGTGCCGATGGCGCAGGCTTCGATCAGGTTCTGCCCGCCCAGCGGCATGAAACTGCCGGCAACAATCGCTACCTGGCTGGTGGCGTAGTAGTGCGGCATTTCGCCCAGGCTGTCGCCCAGCAGCACCGCTGCCTCGTTGCAGCGGCGCACGCTTGACGACGTGGTCGAGCTGTTCCCGCTCAGTTCCGAACGACGCACGAACGGCAGGCCTGCTTTGGCCAACAGCCCCGCCACTTCGTCAAAGCGCTGCGGATGGCGCGGGATGAGGAAGAACAACACTTCCCGATCAAGCTCATTGCTTTGTGCGTTGGCACGCCGCAGGTGTTTGGAAATGGCCTGAATGAAGAGCTCGTCTTCTCCTTCGCGCGTGCTGGCTATGGTGATGACTTTGCGCTGCAGTGCTGCGGCGAAGGCGTGACCGCGCTCGACCTGGTCGGCGGGCACGGAGACGTCGAATTTGAAGTTGCCCGATACCCGCACCGCTGGCGCGCCAGCCTGTTCCAGCCTTTGGGCGTCCTGCCACGACTGCGCGTAAACGGCCTGCAGCGTGCCGTAGGCCTCGCGCATGACGCGCCCGGCGCGCAGGCTTTGGCGCAGCGAGTTGTCGGAGAAGCGCGCGCTGGCGAGCATGACGGGGATGCTTGCACGATGTGCGGCAGCAATGATGTTGGGCCAGATTTCGCGCTCTATCAGCACGGCGATGGCGGGCTGGTAATGCTCCAGGAATCGCCGCGCACTGCCCGGAAAGTCATAGGGCATCCATTGCTGGGCAAGCTGGTTGTTGGCGATTGCCTCGGCGAACATGCGCGCGCCTGCCGCGCGGCCGGTGGCGGTCATGTGGGTGAGCAGCACCTGGTTGCCCTGGTCCAGGAGCGCCTGAATGAAGGGCTGCGCGGCGCGGGTTTCGCCAAGGCTTACGGCGTGCACCCATATGGGGTGATGCAACGTGGGGGAGTTTTTGTAGTAGCCGAAGCGTGTGCCCGACATGACTTCCCAATGTCCTCCCGCGCGGCGCGCGCGCAGCCCCATCCAGGCCATCAGGCCCGGAGAAAGAAGGCGTATGGACGCGTTGTAAAGGAAGCGATTCAAAAGGAGAGCTCCCGGCCTTTCTTGGGCAGAGCCTGGTCGATGGCGCTTAGTACGGTTTGGGCCGAGGGGGCGTGGTCCCGTTCACCCAGGCTGGCATTGTAGGCGGGCCCCTGCAGTGGCGTGCGCACGGGCGTGGAGGCCTTGTAGATGCCGATGGTGGGCCGCCCCAGGCTTGCCGACAGATGGGTAAGCCCGCTGTCCAGCCCCACCATGATGCTGGCCTTGGCCAGCACGTGGGCGGTATCGGTAAGGCTTGCGCGGGGAAGGACTTCGGCGTTTGGCCGGCGTGCGATCAGGGCTTGCGCGCGCTGGGTTTCCTGCGTATTGCCGGCCAGCAGCTTGAGCGCCAGCCCGCGCTGTTGCAGGCCGTCGAACACAGTAAGCCAGTCGTTGATGGGCCATAGCTTGTCGTCGCGGCTGGCCGACGGCATGATGACGGCATAGGGTTCCACCGTTGTCCCCTGAGTGAAATGCGTCAGGCCGAAGTCGGGGTCGCCTTCGTAAGTATAGCCAAAGGTGGCCGCAGCCAGTTCACGCTGGCGGATGACGGCCGGTTGCCAGAACTTGACCCGGTGTCTGACGTCGTAGAAGAACGACGCAAGTGGTTCGCGCGCGGACCTGAAGTCCAGGCCGTGCCGCAGTCCATGGGTTTGGCGCAGCAGCCATACGGATTTCATCAGCGCCTGCATGTCCAGCACGATGTCGTAGTGGCGTGCCTGCAGATTGGCGCGCAGCGCCGCGCGTTCGGCGCGGGTTTGCTTTGACCACCAGTGCTTGCGCCAGCGCCGGTGCGCAACGGGAATGACTTCATGCACGGCCGGGTGCCACGCGGGAATTTCCACAAAATTTTCCTCGACGATCCAGTCGATATCCGCTTGCGGAACGTGTGCAGCGATATCGGTGATTGCCGGCAACATGTGCACCAGATCGCCCAGCGACGACGTACGTACTATGAGTATCTTTTTCGTCATGCCGCGATTATAAGTAGATTTCGCGATGTCATTTTTGCTTAGGACGCCTGGATGCGCCGATTGGGGCTGTTCAGCAATTTAAGTGCACCCAGGACGCGTTCGTCCATGATGTCCTGCAGTGCCGCCGTGACGCGGCGCGTGAATTCCAGGTCTTTGGGCAGCGTGGTGCCGAAGATGGGCCGCACGTGTATCAGCGCTTCCACCAGATCGAATGCGCTGGCGGTGCGTCCACCCGCCGAGAGCACTGCCTGAAGCAGTTCGTCCTGCAGCGGGTCGCTTACGCGGAGTTCTTCGTTGCGTTCGTTGTAGCCGGTAAGATAGCGCATCCAGGCGGCGACGGCGGTGGCGTGGTGCTCGATGCTTTGGCCGTGCACCATGCGGATTTTCAGGGGTTCGAGGATGCCCGACACCAGGACGGAGGAACTGTCTATGGTTGTTTGCGCCGTGGTGATGGTTTGGGCAGAATTGCCGAAGCGTCGAAGCAGTTTTTGCTTGTACCTGTCCCAGTCGATGCGCGTGTGTTTGGGCAATGTAAAGATGGCGTCTTCAAGCAGGTCGTCGATGTAGCGGGCAATTTCCGGATGTTGCATGGCTTGCGCCAGCGTTTTGCAGCCTGCAACCGCTCCCAGGTGCGCCAGCGCGAAGTGGCCGGCATGCAGCATGATGGATTGGGCCTGCTCGAACGGTGCCACGTGCGTCACCAGCACTGCGCCCGCCTTTTCCCATTGTGGACGATCGGTCGAAAACCAGTCCTGGATGATCCATTGCGAGAAGGGTTCGGTGACGACGGGCGCGGCATCGTGCACGCTTAGCAGTGCTTCGGCCGAGCTGACGTCGGCGGGCGAGGCGGCCAGCGCGGTGCGGTCTACCAGTGAGCACGGACACGCGTACTGGTCCAGGAAATATTGCAGCAGGTCAGGGGCGTTCAGGTCGTTCTGGACCCGGTCTATGTAGTGTTCAAGCACACGCTGCAGGATTTTGCCGTTGGCGGGCAGGTGGTCGCAGCTAAGAAGGGTAAGGGGCGGGCGGCCATTGAGCTTGCGCTGGAGTATGGCCCACGCCAGCACGCCAATGGGTGAGCGCGCGCTTTGCGGCGAATGAAGATCGAGCTGCACGTCGGGAAGGGACACGTCCAGGCCGTCGTGCGAGGCGTCATAACCATACCCCCTTGCGCCAAGGGTAAGCGTAACGATTTCAGTTTGTGGTGCGACCAGTGCGTTGATGACTTCGTCCCGGGATTGAGCCAGACACGCGACATGATTCAGGCTGCCAATGACGCGCGCCCTGCGGGTGTCGTTGTCGTCCACCAGAACGGTGTAAAGGCCGTTTTGCGGGGCTAGTGCGAGGCTCAGAGCGGGGTTGTGTATGCTGGTGGCGAAGATGCCCCAGTTCGGGCCTTCCAGTTGCATGACCTGGTCGGTGTAGATGGCCGAGTGGCTGCGGTGGAACGTGCCAGTGCCCAGGTGGACGATGCGCGTGGGCACGACCGACCGGTCATAGGACGGCGTGACCACGGCATGCGGCACGAGGCCCAGGGTGGCGTTTGATAGTTGTTCCATGGCGCGTTGTCCTGCGGTGTGCTATTGGCTTACTTCACCATTATGGTGCCCGCGTCACACTCTGGCAATGGCTGGCAGACCGCCGTGGAAGTGTCAGAGACCGTGGTATTTGCGGCCCAGTTCTATGGTTGCGTGGAAGAATCCTTCCTTGCTGCCGCAGTCGTAGCGCGTGCCCTCGTACTGGTAGCCGAACACGTGGCGTGCCTTGAGCAGGCTGGCGATTCCATCGGTAAGCTGGATTTCGCCGCCCACGCCGGCCTGAGTGTGCCGCAGGTGTTCGAATATTTCGGGTTCCAGCACGTAGCGCCCCACGACGGCCAGGGTTGAAGGCGCGTCGGCCGGCTGCGGCTTTTCGACGATGCTCTTGACGAGGGTGGTTCGATCGGCGATCCGATCGCCTGAAATAATGCCGTATTTTGACGTGGATTCGCGTTCGACGTTTTGTATGGCCAGGATGCTGCCGTTCTGCTGGTGCGCGGCTTCGACAAGCTGCAGCGTGGCCGCGGTATTGGCGTCGATGAGGTCGTCGGCCAGCAGTACGACGAACGGTTCGTTGCCGACAATGGGTGCCGCGCACAGGACGGCGTGGCCCAGGCCCAGCGGCGCGGGCTGGCGCGTGTAAATGCAGTTGATGTGCGGCGGAATGACGTTGCGCACGATGTCGAGCAGCCTGGTTTTGTGCTTGGCGGTCAAATCGGCTTCAAGTTCGGGTGCCCGGTCGAAATGATCTTCGATAGCTCGTTTGTTGCGGCCGGTGATGAATATCAGGTCGGTGATGCCGGCTGCAACCGCTTCTTCCACCGCGTACTGGATTAGCGGTTTGTCCACAATTGGCAGCATTTCCTTGGGCATGGCTTTGGTTGCCGGAAGAAAACGGGTACCCAGGCCCGCAACAGGGAAGACAGCTTTGCGAATTGGTTTCATAGGGAAAAATCAGCGATGCGCGGCGATGAGCGCGAGAAATAGTTATACCGTTCGCGCTTATTGTAGAGGAACGGGGTCTTGGGCGGAGTAGCGCCATGAATTCCAGTGTTGTAATGAAGGGGGAATTTCAGGCAGTGCTCGGCGCTTATTTTTGTGGGCTTTGCCTGACAATATGAGCTGCGTCAATTCCAGGGGTTCTTGTCCGGGATCTGGGGTTTGCCGTGGGACGGTGCATGGTTCGGGGAAAACATTGTGTGCCGCCCTGAAGGGTTTCTCTTGTTGTTTCCTACTATTCATAAATAACAATGTTCGCTTCTGCTGCTGACCGCGTGCGCTCGGAAATCGAGGCTCGTATAGTGAATGGCTCGATGCCGCCTGGGGCACCGCTTGACGAATCGCAGTTGGGCGCAATGTTTGCTGTGTCGCGTACGCCGGTGCGCGAAGCGTTGCTGCAACTGTCCACCATGGGCTTTGTGCAGATTATCCCGCGCTCGGGAATTTATGTGGTGCTTTTGTCCGCGCGTGATCTGGCGTCTTTGTACGAGGTGCTGGCGCAGCTTGAGGGCCTGGTTGCGCGGCTGGTCATTCACCGCATCAATGAAGAGCAGATCGCCACGCTGCGCCAATTGCACGCAACCGGCAAGACGGCAGTGGATCAGGGTGACGTTGAAGGCTTCCTGGCTTACAACAAGGCCTTTCACGAGGCCCTGTATTACGTTTGCGGCAATAGTTTTCTGGTTGAACAGATTCTGCTGATCCGCAAGCGGATCAACCCGTACCGTTCGCCTGCAGCGGATTACGCGCAGCATATTGGCGAGTTCTGGGCCGGGCACGACGCGCTGCTGAACAGCATCCTGGGCAAGGATGCGGCGCTGGCCTTGGATCTGGCCAGCGGCCACGTCATGAATAGTGGCAAGGATCTCTTCGGGTCAACGGACATTGCCGCCGGGAATCTGGTGTTCGATATGGCCTATGGCGGCCTGCCGCGCGTGACGATTGATTTTCCGCGCTTACCCAACGCCCGGCACGCCCCGGTGGCGTAGCTAAAGGGGCCTCAGGTCGTATGCGCAGCGGCGCATCTCATGCGTGCTCGCCGCGGTGTGGCGTGCTATGGTGCACGGGGAGTGGTGGTGGCCGGGGTCGCATTGTTTGGCGTGCCGGGACCGCCGGTGGTGCTGTTTGACGTGTTGGGGGATCCCGTGTCGGAAACCGGTGTTCCCAAGCGAACGGCCTGCGGGTTCACTTCGCTGGGAGGGTTGATCTGCATGCCGCTTGCATGCGGCGGTTGGCCGAAAACACCCTCACCCAGCGCGAGGACGGCCAGGTTGGCGATGACGATGGCTAGAAACAGAAAGCGCATGGCAGTGGCATTGGGAGTGACACCAAAGTTTAAGCCATCGGCGGGTTTTTGGCTTGCGGCTTGATTACGAGCTGCTCGTCGCCAGGCAGGCCAGGCCGTCCAGCACTGGGCTGTCCAGCCATTCAATGGGAGCGGGCGGCAGCCCGAATCGTGCCTGGGCGGTGTGGATCAGGCGCAAGACCTCGTCCTTGACGGTGGGCCAGCCGCCGCCCGTTGCGTAAATGCGCGGCACCTGGCTGTACACATCCAATCCGATCATCCATTGGCGCAGGATGGCGCCCGCCTGCGCCGCGGCGATACCCGTGGCGATGGCCTGGTGTGTATGCGTGGGGTAGTCGGCCGAGTGCCCCTGGGCCTTTGGCAGCTGGGCGGTGGCGTGGGCAAGCGATGAGTTCATCAGGGCCGGGCCAGGCAGAATCACGCCGCCCCGGAATGTGTAGCCGCCGGTACTATTCTCTTTGGTGCCGGCCTTGTCATTGCCCGAAGGCTGCCTGGTACTGCGGGGGTTGGCAGGGCTGGAGTCCGCTACCGCTGCGTCTTGGGTGCCGGGGCGGGTGGGCGCGGCGTCTTTGGGGACAAGCGTGTCGATGGTTGTGGCAGTGCCGAAGCTGACGAGGATGGCGGGAGCGCGATTGTCCGGAAGTGTGCGCTCAAGGTGCTGCGCCAGCCCCAGCAGGGCAACCCAGCGATCGGAGCCGAGTTGCTCGGGTTTGTCGTAGCCGTTCAGTACGTTCAGGGCGGCGCGCTGACTGTTGACCCAATTTATGGTCAGCGCGTTTGCGGCGAGTCTGGTGCTGATGCGGCTGGAAATAGCATTGCCCGCGACGTTGACGCCGAACGCGGCAGTGGGCGTGGCGGGCAGGTCATGCAGCCAGGCGCCAATTTGGTCCAGGCCTGTATAGGGAAAGGCCAGAGGTGCGACTTCACGCTGGCCGGTAATTGGCTGGACCCAGCCAAGCTTCAGGCGTGTGTTGCCGGCATCAATCAATATGATCATAGGCGTACCGAAATTTCGCCGATGGTGATGGGGGTCTCGCCCTTTGGGGTGCGCAGCAGCAGCTGCCCGAACTGATTGATTCCACAGGCGATTCCCGAGTCGATGATGTGGCCTTCATCCAGGACGTCAACGTGCTGGCCGGCCAGCGTATCGATTTGCGCATGGCGGGCGGGGAAGGTCTCGAAGCCGCTGTGCATGATGGTGTTCAGGGCTTCGTACCAGGCGTGCGCTATGGAGGTGACCAATGTTGCGACGGGCACGTCTTCAAGCAGTGCATTGTCGCGGGCGATTTCGCACCAGTCGGCCACCTGCCGGTCCAGCGCCAGGCTCAGGGCGCGCGCATCGTCCAGATTGATGCCGATTCCAATGATCACGACATGGTGGTCCGACGACAGGCGCGAGGTGCCTGCCCGCGTGGTTTCAACCAGAATGCCTGCCAGCTTCCCGGTTTTCCATTGCAGGTCGTTGGGCCATTTCATGGTGAGGTTGTCGCGCTGGGGAGGCTTGATGAAGCGGCGCAGGGCTTCGCAGGCGGCGATGCCGGCCACGGGAGACAGGGCGGGCAACAACTTGATTGGCAGGAAAACGTCGAAGGCGCACGAGAACATCAGGTTGGCGCCGGCGCGGTTTTGCCAGGTTCGTCCGGCCCGGCCGCGCCCCTGCTCCTGAAGGTGGGCGCCTGAAAGCCAGGGCCGCGCCAGGCGTTGCCGGTTCGTGCGAGCCTTGTTCAGCAGTTCGGCATTCGTGGACGTGGTGCGCTCGACCCATTCGATTTGCTTGAATTGCGGCAGGTCGCGGCGCAATAGCGGCACGAGGGTCTCGGGTGCAGGCAGTGTCGGCGATGTCGTCTCTGGCATGGTGGCGGCGGTGTTCGTTCGGCTGTGGTTGGTGTGGAATGAATATGCGGCGCAGGATGTCTGCGACGGGCCGCGTTCGTGAATGATGGGTCTTGCCCGACGGTAATTTTATATCTTATCGTTTTCCATATGCTGCGTTTCCGTGCGTCATGTGGCGGACGGGTGTGGGCGGCCTTGTTTCGTGGCGGGCATGTTGCCCGGTATGATGTTCTTTTTGTGGATGGATCAGAGCGTGAGCATGGAAGATACCTCATTCGAGGGCTTGGCGGGCGCCATTGACTGTGCCATCGAGTGGCCTGAAACCCCCGTGCGCGGTTGGGCGCTGGTGCTGCACCCGCATCCCCTGCACGGCGGCGCGCGCGACAACAAGATTGTGACGACTATTGCGCGCGCCTGCGTGCAAAGCGGCCTGGTGGCGGTGCGGCCGGATTTTCGCGGGGTGGGCGCGTCGGCGGGCGAGTTCGACAACGCCGTGGGTGAAACGCTGGACATGCGCGAGCTGGTGCGCCAGTTTACGCAGCGCTATCCGCAGGCGGCCGCGGGCAAGTGGCTGTTGGCGGGGTTTTCCTTTGGCACGGCCGTGGCGGCGCAGCTGTATTCAATGCTGGAGCAGGAGACGCACGAGGCGCAGGCGGACGCGGGTGTGCCATCGGCAACGCCCGAAGAAGGGGCCGATGCTTCGCGCGGTGTGCTTCCAGGCGCCCTGGTTCTGGTTGGGACCGCTGTGCGGCGGTTCGAATTTCGAGAGGTGGTGGTACCGGGCAACACCTTGCTGATTCATGGCGAGTCAGACGAAGTGGTGCCGTTCGCCGAAGCCGTCGATTTTGCGCGCGCGCACGATCTGCCGGTTGTCATGGTGCCCGACGCGTCGCATTTCTTTCACGGCAAGCTTATTTTGCTTAGACGACTGGTGCAGGATTACTTGCTGACGCTTTGACTTAGTGCCCTGTCCGGCTAATTTTAAGTGCTCAAACTATCCAGAGAGACAGGACGCCAGCGTAATTTTTTAATGGGTTTCGTAGCAAATGATTGCGTGTTGATGCGGAAAACACTGGGTTTCAGCGCCCCTTACGTGGGGTGCACTGCCTATAATAAGCGGGTATTGCGTGCGTTTCCCTTGAATTTTCCCGGACGGACTTATTGATTCCTATGTCACCTAAACATACCGCACCCCTGTTCCCTGTTACGAAGCTTTCACGCTGCCTGGCAATTAGCCTGGCGCTGGCACTTTCTCCCGCGCTGGTGGCGGCGCAGCAGAAGGCCGCCGCTCCAGCGCCTTCGTCAGGTACAGCCGCCGCGGCAGCACCCGCTGCTGGCACATCGGCGAAAGGGACTGCGGCGGCACCCGCAGCGGGCGCTGCCGGAGCGGTGACGCCGGCACCAGATGCGTCGGGTGGCATGTTCACGGTAAGCCAGCTATCCAAGATTCCGGTTCCCGATCTGACCGCCACGGCGTGGCTCAGTCTGGACGCGACCAGTGATCAGATTATTGCCGCCGACAACGGCAACCAGATGATTGAGCCCGCGTCCCTGACCAAGATCATGTCAACGTATGTCATCTTCCAGGCGTTGGCGAACAAGCGCCTGGCGCTGGATCAGATGGTGAATGTTTCCGAGAAGGCCTGGCGAACCGGGGGCTCGCGCATGTTCATCAAGGTTGGCACGCAGGTCAGCGTCCAGAATCTGCTGCAAGGGATCATTGTGCAGTCGGGCAATGACGCGACCGTGGCCTTGGCCGAAGCAGTGGCCGGCAGCGAGTCGGCCTTCGCCGCGATGATGAATCAGGAAGCGGCCCGGATGGGGCTCACGCACACACACTTCGTGAATTCGACAGGCCTGCCCGAACCCGGCCACGAGACCACGGTGCATGACCTGGCGGTCATGGCCGATCATCTGGTGACTGATTTCCCGCAGTATCTGCACTTCTACGGCGAGAAGGAATTCACCTACAACAACATCAAGCAGCACAATCGCAATCGTCTGCTCTGGAGCGACCCCACCGTTGACGGCCTGAAGACTGGCCACACGTCCGAGGCCGGCTATTGCCTTGTTGCCACGGCGCTGCGTGATGGCCGCCGTGTGGTGACGGTTGTGGTGGGAGCGCCCTCCGATGCGGCACGCGCCGAGAACAGCCTGAAGCTGTTGAACTGGAGCTACCAGAATTTCGATACGGTTAAGGTGCTGGATGACTCGAAGCCGCTTTTACAGGCCCGGGTTTGGGAAGGAAAGGCCAAGACGGTCGGTCTGGGCAAGACCGTGCCGGTCTGGGTTACGGTGCCGCGCGGCAAAAGCGCCGACATAAAGTCCGAGGCGCACTACACCCAGCCTTTGCTAGCACCGCTGGCCAAGGGCGCGAAGGTTGGCACCGTCACATTTTCGCTGGACGGCAAGGTGCTTCGCGAGGAGCCTTTGCTGGTGATGAGCGCCGTTCCGCAGGCGGGCTTCTTTGGCCGCATGATCGACAAGATTCGTTTGATATTCTGAACAAGGATTAAACTTGCTACTTTGAGTTCAGAGCGTGTAGAAAATGATTCCGGATGTCGATAACGACAGCATTGCGTATTTGAATGGCGAGTTCGTTCGCCTGGGCGACGCCAAGATCTCTGTGCTGGATCGAGGCTTTATTTTCGGTGACAGCATTTACGACGTCGTGCCCGTATACAAGGGCAAGCCGTTTCGCATGGAAGGCCATCTGACGCGCCTGCTGCGCAGTCTGGAATCCGTTCAGATCGACACCGGCTGGACGCGCGAACAATGGCAGACCCTGGTTCGCGACATGGTGGCCCGATGCGCGCCGGGCGGCGACTGTGTGGTGTACATACAGGTAACGCGCGGCGTCGCCAAGCGCGAGCACTCGTTTCCCAGGGGCAAGGTGGCTCCTACGATATTCTGTATGGTGTCGCCCTTCAAGCGCCCGACCGCGGCGCAGCGCGAGAAGGGCCTGACGGCGGCTTCGCTGCCCGACATTCGCTGGCTGCGCTGCGAGATCAAGACCACGTCTTTACTGGGCAACGTGCTGGCCAAGCAGGCGGCTGTTGACGCCGGTGTGGACGAAGTCGTGCAGTTTCGCGATGGCTTTTTGTCGGAAGGTTCTTCCTGCAATATCTGGGTCGTAAAAGACGGCACGCTGCTGGCGCCGCCGCGCGATAATCTGATTCTGGAAGGTGTGCGCTACGCGCTTCTGGTGCAGTTGGCCGAAGCGGCTGGCGTGCCTTTTGAAGCCCGGCCCATTTCCGAACAAGAAGTGGATGACGCCGACGAATTGATGCTGACCTCTGCTTCGAAAGAGGTTCTGCCCATTGTCGCGTATAACGGCAAGCCGGTTGGCACCGGCCGCCCCGGCAGTGTTTACGCGAAGTTGCGCGCAGGCTACGATCGCGCCGTGGAGTAATGTGTGGTGAATGGGTCTTCGCCTGAGGTTCCGTCCAGGCCTTCGCTTATTGAGTATCCCACCGATTTTCCCATCAAGGTGATGGGCAAGTCGCACCCCGAGTTTGCACAGACCCTGGCAGAAGTGGTTTTGCAGTTCGACCCCGAGTTTGATGTTGCCACCGTCGAGATGCGGCCAAGCAAGAACGGCACGTATGTTGGCCTGACGTTTGTTGTAAGGGCTGTTTCCCGCGAACAACTTGATAACCTGTACCGCGCCCTGCACAGCCACCCCATGGTAGCTGTCGTTTTATAAAGGCACTGACAGGTGATTACTTACAAGTGGCTGCCGCGTCCGGCGCCGTACCTGGATGTCTGGCGTGCCATGCACGATTACACCGAAAGCCGCGACGAGCAGTCGCCCGACGTGATCTGGCTGGTCGAGCATGAGCCCGTGTATACGTTGGGGCAGGCCGGAAAGCCCGAGCATATTCTGAACAGCGGGTCAATTCCCGTCGTCCACACCAATCGTGGCGGGCAGGTTACTTACCATGGGCCGGGCCAGGTCATAGCGTATTGCCTGATCGACCTGCATCGCGCCGGATTGTTCGTTAAGGAATACGTGGCGTTGCTGGAAGACGTGACGATCGAGCTGCTGACGGACATGGGCGTTGCCGGCGTTTGCCTCAAACCGGGAGCACCCGGCGTGTATGTGCCTATGGCCGATCGGGGCGGCGAGCTGGCCAAGATTGCCGCCTTGGGCATCAAGGTGCGCCATGGCCGTGCTTATCATGGGATTGCGTTGAACGTGGCCATGGACCTGTCACCGTTTCTGGGCATCAACCCCTGCGGCTATGCGGGCCTGCGAACCGTGGACATGGCCACGTGCGGCGTGCACGTTTCAATGGAGCAGGTGGGTGAGCAGCTCGCGCAACGCCTGGCGCAGGGTCTTTCGGCGAAGGTAGCGGCCAAGTCGCTGTAAATTGTGCCGGTAAGACCGCGAGGTTCTGGTCTATGCGTTGCGCAACCTGCGCTCGAGTAATGTCAGGTCTTCGCGCAGCTGGCGCAAAGACCCTGTGCCAGACGTTGATTGGCGTTGGTGCAGGAGCCGTTTAAGGAGAGTGGCCCGCACCGTTGGTTGGGCGAAACCATGGGGCTCTGGCCCGTGACTTGCGTGGCCTGTGCTTAGGCAATTCCAGGTCTTCGCGTCAAGGGCGATGTGTGCTAAAACTTTCTTTTATGGCCATTATTGATGCCACTTGACACACGGTGTTGATGACCATCACTTTATATTGAAAGGGAGCAGCGTTGATGCGTCCGCCCTATTATTTGCAGAGTGCCTTAGCGGCTGTCTTGATTGCGACTTCAACGTATTGTGTTGTGGCGGTTGCCCAAGAAGGCACCAGCTCGGGCGAAGTGCGGCGCGTTGATGCGGCCGCCGGAAAAATTACCATCAAGGCGGGGGCGATTGCCGAGTTGCAGCTGCCCGCCATGATATTGGTCTATCGAATCAGCCCCGACCTGCTCAAGGGCATCAAGCCCGGCGACAAAGTTACCTTCACGGCCAAGCGTGAAGGCGGCAACTACGTTGTGACGAAGATCAGCAAGTAACCGGGCGTTCGTGCCCGGGCAGTGCCTGCTGTTTTGAAAGTTATGTAAGGCTCGCAGGCCCTCAATCAGCTTTTCGATATCACCGTAGACGTTCTTGTAGTCGCGCCCGAGCAGGCACGCAAGTTGCGCGATGGGGTGGGTGGGAGTTATGTCTATTTATTTGATGAATTCAAAGTTGATCGGCACCACATGTTGCATGGCGCCGATCAGCTCCAGACGTGCAGGGCCTGCCTTTGTATTTACAGCACGTAGCGGGAAAGGTCCTGGCTGCTGGCGGCTTCTTCCAGTTTGTCGTTGACGTAGGCGGCGTCGATGGTGATGGTCTGGCCGCTGCTGGCGGTGGCATCGAACGAGAGGTCTTCCAGCAGTTTTTCCATGACCGTATACAGGCGGCGCGCGCCGATGTTTTCGGTGCGCTCGTTCACTTCGAACGCCAGCTCGGCGAGCCGCTGCACACCCTCGTCGGTGAATTCCAGTTTGACGTCTTCGGTGGCCATCAGCGCCCGGTATTGCTTGGTGAGCGATGAATCGGTGTCGCACAGGATGCGAACAAAGTCTTGCGCGGTCAGCGAGTCGAGCTCCACACGAATGGGGAAGCGTCCCTGCAGTTCGGGAATAAGGTCGGAAGGCCGGGAAAGGTGGAAGGCGCCGGAGGCGATGAACAGGATGTGGTCGGTGCGCACGACACCGTACTTGGTGTTGACCGTCGTGCCTTCGACAAGCGGCAGCAGGTCGCGCTGTACGCCCTGGCGCGAGACATCGCCGCCGGAATGGTCTTCGCGGTTGGCGATTTTGTCGATTTCGTCAAGGAAAACAATTCCGTTCTGTTCGGCATTGGTCACGGCCGTGGTTCGCAGGTCTTCTTCGTTGATGCGGCGTGATGCCTCTTCTTCGACGATGAGTTTGAATGCTTCCTTCACGGTCATCTTGCGCGTTTTTTTCTTTTCGCGACCCAGGCCGGCGAACATGCCCTTGAGCTGTTCGGTCATTTCTTCCATGCCCGGCGGGGCCATGATTTCCATTTGCGGCATGGGCTGGGCGACGTCGATCTCGATTTCGAGGTTGTCAATTTGCTTTTCGCGCAGACGCTTGCGAAACGTTTGCCGTGCGGCGTTTTCTTCGCGTATGGGCTCACCCTGGTTGTTGCGCGCAGGTGCAACCAGCACATCCAGTATGCGGTCTTCGGCGGCGTCTTCAGCCTGTGAGCGTACGTGACGCATCTGCACTTCGCGGGTCTGCTTGATGGAAATTTCGATGAGGTCGCGGATGATGGTGTCGACGTCGCGGCCAACGTAGCCCACCTCGGTGAATTTGGTGGCCTCGATTTTAATGAAAGGTGCGCTGGCCAGCTTGGCCAGGCGACGGGCGATTTCGGTCTTGCCGACGCCGGTTGGTCCGATCATGAGAATGTTCTTCGGCACGATTTCGTTGCGCAGCGGCAGCGGGACCTGCTGTCGGCGCCAGCGGTTGCGCAGGGCCACGGCAACCGAGCGCTTGGCGCGGTCCTGGCCGACAATGTTCTTGTCGAGTTCGGAGACGATTTCTCCGGGGGTCATATTCAGTGCAGACATGGGTGGGTATCCCGATTGGGCGGCGTCGCCGGGTGAGGCGGCGTCGTGTTCAGAGCGTTTCGACGATGTGGTTCTGGTTGGTGTAGATGCACAGGTCGCCGGCAATTTCGAGTGATTTCTTGACGATGTCGGCGGGTGGCAGGCTGGTGTTGCCCAGCAGTGCCAGAGCGGCCGATTGGGCGTAGGCGCCGCCCGACCCAATGGCTGCGACGCCGTTTTCGGGTTCGAGCACGTCGCCGTTGCCGCTTAGAATGAGCGAGTGTTCCTGGTCGGCCACGATGAGCATGGCCTCGAGCCGGCGCAGCACGCGGTCGGTGCGCCAGTCCTTGGTCAATTCCACCGCGGCGCGCATGAGGTGCCCCTGATGCTTTTCGAGCTTGGCTTCGAAGCGTTCCTGCAGGGTGAAGGCATCGGCGGTGGCGCCGGCAAACCCGGCCAGGATCTTGTCGTGGTACAGGCGGCGGATTTTGCGCGCGGTGCCTTTGAAAACAATATTGCCAAGAGTAACCTGACCGTCGCCGCCAATGGCGACCTGATTGTCGCGGCGAACACAAATAATGGTGGTGGCGTGAAATTGTTCCATGAATTCTTCCTTAGAGCGTTTCAGGTGGGGTCGAACCGTGAAAGTTCAAGGGCACACGAAAGTTCATGACCCAGCATAGCGCAATGCGGGGGAGGCGGCAGCAGTGGGGGCGGTTGGCGCGTGGGCGGCCGGGCGGTGTGAATGCGTACCGCAGGCGCTAATTTGAGGGCGGTGCGTTGGGGTCTGCGGGCTGCGTAAGCTTGTGCGCAGGCCCGCTCTGGATCGTGTTTTCTGTGGCGGCCAGGTTGACCGCCGGTGGGCCGACGGCCGGTTACCTGTGCGTGGCCGACTGGCTGCCGACTAGTCGCCGTACAGCTTTTGGCGCATTTCGCGCCGTTCTTGCGCTTCGAGTGAAAGCGTTGCGGTTGGGCGGGCCAGCAGGCGTTGTATGCCGATGGGTTCGCCGGTTTCTTCGCACCAGCCGTATTCGCCCGTGTCGATACGGGTGATGGACTGCTGTACTTTCTTCAGCAGCTTGCGTTCGCGGTCGCGGGTGCGCAGCTCAAGGGCGTGTTCCTCTTCAATCGTCGCACGATCAGCCGGGTCGGGCACGAACTGTGTTTCGCGCAGATTCTCGGTAGTGGTGTCGGCGTTGTTGAGAATGTCCTGTTCCAGCTGCTTGAGACGGTTGCGAAAGAAGGATAGCTGAGCCTCGTTCATGTAGTCAGACTCAGGCATCGCCAGAAGTTCTTTTTCCGTCAATGGGCGATTTTCGAGTTTAACGGCGGTCGATTTGGTGGCCATGGTGTTACCCCTTTCAATAAACTGTCGTTCTGTTCTTCGGCTGGTTTCGCAGTGTGGCAGTATATACGCTTTAGCGCCTGGTCAGACCAGGCATTGCTCAAGTCCTGAAGTAAAGATGTCTTCAGGGAGCTTGCGGCCGATGAATACCATCTTGGTACCCGGCTTCTCGTTGGCGAGCCAGGGTTTTCCGGGCTCGGCGCCCATCATCATGTGCACGCCCTGGAACAGCATGCGGCGGTTGCTGCCCTTTATGTACAGGATGCCTTTGTAGCGCAGCAGGTCGGGACCGTATACCTGGATGATGCCCCCAAGGAAATCCTCGAGGCGCTCGGGGTCGAATGCCCTGGCGGAGCGAAACAGGAAGGTGCCGATCTGGTCGGTGTGGTGCGCGTGATGGTGGTCGTGATGCTCGTGATCGTGATGTTCGTGGTCGTGATCGTGGTCATCGCCGTGATCATGATCGTGGTCGTGGTGGCTGTGCGCGTCCGGGTGCTCGTCGGCCAGGAATTCCGGGTCGATGTCGAGGATGGTGTTCAGATTGAAGCCGCTGATGTCGAGCAGCGACTTGATGTCGGTTTCGCCGAAATTGACGGCGGTAATGGGCGCGCGCGGGTTGATATGCACCAGACGCGAGCGCAGCGCCTTGTAGTCGACCTCGTTGACCAGATCCTTCTTGGACACCAGAATGCGGTCGGCAAAGCCAACCTGCTTCTGGGCTTCTTCCTGTTTGTCGAGGGTTTCCATGCCGTGCTTGGCATCGACGATGGTAATGACGGAATCCAGGCGGAAGTTCTGGGCGACGTCCTCGTCCATGAAGAATGTCTGGCAGACCGGGCCTGGGTTGGCCATGCCCGTGGTTTCGAGCACGACGCGTTCAAACTTGATTTTGCCGGATGCGCGCCGGGCGTGCAGGTCGTTCAGTGCCACTTGCAGGTCGCCACGCACCGTGCAGCACACGCAGCCGTTGTTCAGCTCGACGATTTCTTCCTGGCTGTTTTGCACCAGCAGGTCGCTGTCGATGCTTTCGGCACCGAATTCGTTTTCGATGACGGCAATGCGCTGCCCGTGATATTCGCTGAGAATACGCTTGAGCAGGGTGGTTTTACCGGCTCCGAGGAAACCGGTTAAGACTGTGACGGGTACCATTTTTTCGAGGCTAGGGACGGCATTCATTGTTGAACTCGCTTAACGCGGAACGAACATTGCAATGCGCTGGCAATAGCGACGACTACTCCGACGACTACTTTATTCTAGACCGCGTAAAAAAACACTTAACGTGCGATTACAGCACAGCATACGCTTAAGAGCAAACTTTAGCGCTTCTCTTTGTATTTTAAGGGGAAATACTAGTTGATCATTGGTAATTGTGGCCTGTTTGTCGGGGTGTTGGGGGAGGCGGGCGTGTAACGCCATGGAAAATGGACCGCTGCCGTGGATGCGGTCGGGTTAATGCGGGTGGTCGAGTTCGGCCTGCCGCTGGCACTTGCCGCACAGGGCGCGTAGCTCGGTTTCCTGGCTGGCCAGCACGAAGCCGGCGCTGGCCACCTTGTTGGCAAGCTGATGGCTGAGGCCCGGATCGCTAAGCTCGGCAACCGCTCCGCATTGTGTGCAGATGACCAGCAGGTCGTGGGGCTTTCCACCCGCGTCCAGGCAGGCGGACCAGGCGTTGACGGCATCGAGCCGGTGGACCAGCCCTTCTTCGTTCAGGAAGTCCAGGGCGCGGTAAACGGTGGGTGGCGCCGCGCCGGGCTGGACGCTGCGGATCTTTTCGAGCAGATCGTACGCTTTGACGCTACGTTTTTGCCGCAGGAGTATTTCCAGTACCTTGCGTCGTATGGGCGTCAGGCGCTTGCCGCGCTGCTGGCAGAGCTGTTCAGCGGTGTCGAGCTGTTCGGCGATGAGGGTTGAGTGACGGGCTGACATATTGGGTTGACATAAGGATGTCTGGTTGGCCGGTGTAATTTTTGTTTGCGGCGTATTGGCACAAGCAATGAAATATGGGCGTGTGATCCAAGTTGAACGATAGTTATGTTATAACATAGCCTATTCGCAGCGCCAATCTCTTGTTCCATCCCAATCCCTTACACCGTTTTTGAACTCCCTTTCTGTATGCCTCGTTTTTTCAGGTCTTCCCGTACCGGGCGCTCTTATCGGGGCTCAATCCTGCTGGTCTCCAGTTTTGAGCGCATTGTCCGCGCGCTGGTGGCGGTGATGTGTTTGTGGGGTTTGACCGGATGGGCTGCCGGGTGGTGGTAGGAAAGGCAGCATGGCGCATTCAATTATCGAGTTCGATCAGGTTTCGCTGGGTTGGCGCGACCGTGTCGCCTTGCGTGACATCACGGGGTCGTTTGCGCGCGGTTCGCTGACGGCGGTCATCGGCCCAAACGGTGCGGGGAAATCCACACTGGTCAAGGCCATCATGGGTACGCTAAGCCCGCTGCGTGGCCAGATCCGGCTTGCAGATGGGGCCCGTTCCGAAATGGCCTGTCTGCCGCAGGTTGGTGAACTGGACCGCGATTTTCCCATCAATGTCTACGATCTTGTGGCCATTGGCGCGTGGCGTCGGGTGGGGCCATGGCGGCGCTTCAGCGCGGCAGAGCACGAGCGTGTCCTGCAGGCACTGGAAACGGTGGGACTGGCCGATTTTGGCACCCGCACGGTGGGGACGCTTTCGGGGGGGCAGCTGCAGCGTGCGCTGTTTGCGCGCCTGTTGCTGCACGATGCGCGTATTCTGTTGCTGGACGAACCATTTGCGGCGGTGGACCGCGCGACCACTGACGATTTGATGGCGCTGTTGCAGACGTGGAACGAAGAAGGGCGCACTGTTATTACAGTGCTGCACGATCTTGAAATGGTGCGTGCTTCGTTTCCGCAGTCGCTGCTGTTGGCTGGGCAGGTCGTGGCGTGGGGAGATACACAATCGGTGCTTATGCCCGAGAACCTGCATCTTGCGCGTCACCTGTGCGCGGGGGACTACTTGTGATGAGCCTCATCGACTGGTTGTTTGGCCCTTTTGTGGCGTTCGATTTCATGCGCCGTGCGTTGGCGGGCTCGCTGGCCTTGTCGTTTGCGGCGGGGCCTCTGGGTGTGTTTCTGGTGTTGCGCCGCATGAGCCTCATGGGCGATGCCATGGCGCATGCGATTTTGCCGGGGGTTGCCGTGGGCTTTCTGACGGCAGGCCTGTCGTTAAGCGCGATGACGGTAGGAGGCATGATTACCGGCCTGGTGGTTGCGTTGCTGGCGGGGCTGGTGGCACGTCTGACGCCGCTGCGTGAAGACGCGAGCTTCGCCGCGTTTTACCTTATTTCACTGGGGCTTGGCGTGCTGCTGGTGTCGCTGCGCGGCTCGAATATGGATTTGATCCACGTGTTGTTCGGTACGGTGCTGGGCCTGGACGATGCGGCGTTGCTGCTGGTCACGATCAGCGCCAGCATCACGCTGGTTGTCATTGCGCTTATTTTTCGGCCGCTGGTGGTGGAATGTTTCGACCCGGGGTTTTTGCGCGCCGAGCGCGGCGCAGGGTCAGTCAGCCACATGCTGTTTCTGGTCCTGCTGGTGATGACGCTGGTGGCGGGCTTTCAGGTTCTGGGTACGTTGATGGTGGTGGGTATCATGATGTTGCCAGCCACGTCGGCCCGCTTCTGGGTGCGATCGTCCGGTCAGCAGATGATTCTGGCGGCCGCCGTGGCGTCGTTGTCGTCGTACGTTGGCTTGCTGGTTTCGTATCGGGCGAATGTTCCGGCGTCACCCGCCATTATTCTGGCGGCGGGCGCGGTGTATGTGTTTTCGGTAGTGGTGGGGCCCTACGGCGGCCTGTTGCAGGTGGCGCGCCAGGCGCGTGCACGGCGCAGGCATCTGTCGAAAATTGCCGAGGCTGGCTAGCGGCGTAGTGCTGGCTTGTTGATGGTTTGTCTTTTTCACTAATTTTTTTATCGGTGTGTTGCGATGTTGAAAATAATAATGCAAGGTTGTGCCCGCCGACTTGGGCTGCTGATGGCGGCATGCGTGCTGGCCGGTTCGCCGGCCGTAGCGGCGCCATTGAATGTGGTTGCCAGTTTTTCGATATTGGGCGATATGGTCAGCCGGATTGGTGGCGACCACATTTCGTTGACGACCATTGTTGGCCCCAATGGCGATGCGCATTCGTTCGAGCCCAGGCCCAGCGATGCCAAGGCGCTGGCGAATGCGCAGATGCTGGTCGTCAACGGCCTGAATTTCGAAGTGTGGTTGCCGCGGCTGGTAAAGGCTTCAGGCTTTAGCGGCGTGACGGTGGTGGCGTCCGACGGGATTGTGCCGCGTCTGCTTACCGACGAAGAGATGGCTGAATTTACGGGTCACGATCATGCCGACAAGACGGGTTCTGACGCTGCTGGCCGGCATAACGCCATTGATCCGCATGCGTGGCAAAGCCTGTCCAATGGCATGATTTATGCCAAGAATATTGCCAGTGCGCTGATGAAGGCCGACCCGAAGAACGCCAAGGATTATCGCAGTCGCGCTGAAATCTATATTTCTGAAATGAAGAAAATGGACGAGGAAGTGCGGCAGGCTCTGGCGACGATTCCCGCAGATAGCCGCAACGTGGTGACCTCGCATGATTCCTTTGGATATTTTGGCCGCGATTACGGGGTGCATTTCATTCCCGCGCTTGGCATTTCCAATGACGCTGAGCCGTCCGCGCAGGAGATGGCCAGGCTGGTGAAGCTTGTAAAGCAAAGCCACAGTAAAGTCGTGTTCCTGGAGAATGTCACCAGCCCCAAGCTGGTCGAGCAGATAGCCCGTGAAACTGGGGCCAAGGTGGGTGGTACCTTGTATTCTGATGCCCTGGCTGCGCCCGACCGGCCGGCCGGCACGTACCTTGGCATGTTCTCGTGGAACGCGGGCCGGCTGATCTACGCGCTGAAGCCGGGCGTTGCAAAGTGAAGCACGGCTGACTGCACTGCCGTAGTGCCCGTGCCAAGACCCTGGCGCTGCGGCGTTAACGCCAACTTTTATTTCGTCGTTTTTTATTTGCTTTTGCGATTTGCGCGCGGGTGGGCCTGGTCGTACGACTTGGCCAGATGCTGGAAATCCAGGCGGGTGTAGATCTGGGTGGTGGAGATGTTGGCGTGGCCCAGCATTTCTTGAACAGCGCGCAGGTCTTGAGCCGATTGCAGCAAATGGCTGGCGAAGCTATGGCGCAGGCTATGCGGGTGCACGTGCATGGGCAGACCCGCCAGTGCCGCAAGTTTGTTCAGCTGTATTTGCACGACGCGTGGCGAAATGCGCTGGCCGCGCACACCCAGGAACAGGGCGGCCGAGGCGTTCGTGTCGTGGGCGCCGGAAGCGGCGAATTTGGGGCGCTCGGCCAGCCAGTGCTTGATGGCCTCTACGGCCTTGCTGCCCAGTGGCACGCTGCGCGTCTTGCTGCCTTTGCCGCGAACCGTGGCCTGGGCTTCTTCAAGCAGAATCCAGCTTTGTGATTTGTAGGCGCCGTCGTGCGTGTAGCGCCAGTCAAGGCTGACCAGCTCGGCCAGGCGCAGGCCGCTGGAATACAGCACTTCGAACATGGCTTGGTCGCGGCATTCCACGGGCGTCCTGGGCGCGGGCAGGCCCGGCCTGTCGAGCAGAACCTGAACTTGTTCCACCGATAACGCCTTGGGCAGGCTACGGGGTACTTTGGGCGCGCGTACGCCGGTTGCGGGGTTGCGTTCCATGCCCGCGCCGGGAGCCCACCACTGAAAAAAACCGCGCCAGGCGGCCAGTGCCCGCGCCAGGCTGCGCGGCTTGAGCCCTTGCGCGTGCAGCCGCGCCAGTGCCTGACGGATGTGGCTTTCAGTAAAGTTCGATAGTTCTATGCCGGGGTGGATCTGTATGAGGTGATTCAGATCCTGCCGGTAGCCCTGCAGCGTGTGGCCGGAATAGCGCTGGTGAGTTTCCAGGTGTGCCAGCCATTGTTCCATTGCCGTGGGCAGCGTGTGCATGGCGGAATGCGGCGTCAGGCCCGTTCGGGCTCGTCGTTCAGGCTGTCGAGTCGGGTAAGGCTGGCGCTGGCCAGTTCGTTGATGGTGTCCAGAAACGTGGTACCCATGTTCGGGCTGAAGCGCTTGGGGTCGTCGGCGCCCAGCACCAATAAGCCGAAGGGCTGGGTCCGGTTGTGTGGCTTGAGTGGGATGATGGCCAGCGACGCGGGTGCTGTGCCCAGCCACGAGGCGGCTTCCTGACCCTCAAGCGGGCCGCAGTATGGGTGGGTGAGTTCCTGCGCGTATTGGCGGATGCTGCTCGTGACGTCCTGGGTGAATTCGCTGTCGCTGCCCAGCGCGGGAAGATCCCACAGGCGTAGCGCGATGGTCGGCAGATCGAACATGTCGCCCAGGCTGCGCACGATATGGCCCGGCAGGTTGATCGGATTTGGCTCGGCCAGCATGCGGCTGCACCACGCCATGAGTGTCTTGCTGATTTTTTCGTTGCCCGAGGCGTTATGGATAAGGTTGGAGAGTTTCCACTCCAGCTCTTTGGCTTTGCTTCGCAGGGTCAGTATTTGCCGTTCGCCCAACGAGATTGCGCGGCTTTCGTTGGGATGCGGAATGCGCAATGATGAGAACAGGTCGGCGTGTTCCTGGAAAAAATCCGGGTTTTCGGTGAGGAAATTGGCGACGTCTTCGGCGGTGAAATTGGCGGCGCTCATAGCGTGCTGGCATCCTTGAAGTTGAACGAGCTGGTCAGGGCATCAATGTCGATCTGGCCCGAGAATACTGTGGCGACGGGGCCGCCCAGGCGCGGCGCGGTGCCGTCCCAGGAAACGGTCAGCGCACCGCCGCGAGTATGGACCAGAATGGGGGTGTCGAGCAAGCCGCGGCGGATGCCCGCTATGGCAGCGGCACATGCGCCGGTACCGCAGGCCAGCGTTTCACCGGCACCACGTTCGTACACGCGCAGATTGATGGTGTGACGGTCGACGATTTGCATGAACCCGGCGTTGACGTGTTGCGCAAAGCGCACATCCGATTCGATGAGTGGTCCGGTTTGGGCGACGGGGGTGTTGTCCACGTCGGGCACCACCTGGACCGCGTGCGGATTGGAAATGGCCACAAGGGAAATTTCGGCTGCGTCGTGGCCGGGCAGCGGCAACGTCCATAACGTATCGTCAGCCATGGGGCGGGAACTCAGGCCTTGTGTATCGAAGTGAACCGCGGCGGGCCCGAAGCTGGCCGGGCCCATATCCACTTCCACCTCGCCCGATTCGGACTCGTCCAGCGTGATCAGGCCCGAGCAGATTTCGGCGCGCAGCGGGTTGCGCCGCGACAGGCCCTGTTCATGCACGAAGTTGACGAAACAGCGGGCGCCGTTTCCGCAGTGCTCGACTTCGCCGCCATTGGCATTGAAGATGCGATAGCGAAAGTCGGCCTCGGGGTGCAGCGGGGTTTCGACCAGAAGTATCTGGTCCGCGCCGACGCCGAAGTGGCGATCAGCCAGGGCGCGGGCACGTTCAGGCGTCATTTCAATTGACTGGCGCACGCCGTCGAGGACGACAAAGTCGTTGCCGGCGCCGTGCATCTTGGTGAAGTTCCAGATCATGGTGTGTGGGGGCCGCGCGGGGCTGTTGGGGTGAGTGGATGCATAAGTAGGCAAGGATCCGTACGCGGCATAATCTGAAAGCTTAACAGGCGCACGACCAAGTTGGTAGCGCCTGGGCCCACTTTTGAATGCTCAGTAGGGGCGGGCCTCACCTTGCGGCCTGGTCTTGAATCGGCGGTGTACCCAGTAGTATTGCGCGGGATCGGGGCGCACCCACGACTCGATAAGCTGGTTCAGGCGAGTCGTGGCGTCTTCCAGGGACTGGTCGCCGGGGAAGTCTTCCAGGGGTGGCGGAATATCTACCTGATACTGGCCGGTTTCGCTGTTCAGGCGGCTGATGATGGGCACGACCGCGGCGTTCCAGTTTTTGGCGATCTGTGCCGTGGCAAGCAGCGTAGCGGCCTGCATGCCAAAAAACGGTATGAATGCGGCCCCTTCCAGGCCGAAATCCATGTCGGGCAGGTAGTACACCGGCACGCCCGCGCGCAACTGGCGAATCAGGCCGCGCACACCATCGCGGCGGCTGATGAGGTGAACCCGATTGAAGCGGCCGCGTCCTTCGCGCACCAGGGCATCGACGTCGGCATCGCTTTGCGGGGTGTACAGCGTGGCGGATTCCTTGAGAAACAGCGTCAGGCGGGTGGCCGCGGCGTCCAGGCCGATGAAGTGAGGGGCCAGCAGGATGATGCGGCGTTGGGCCTTCAGCAGAGCGTCCAGGTGTTCCAGGCCGTTGATCCGGACGGTGTCGAGAACGCGCTCGGGCCGGCCAAACCACAGCAGGCCCCGATCCAGCACGGACTGGGCCAGCAGGCGAAAGTGACGGGCCTGCAAGGCCTCGCGCTGTTGCGCGGAAAGGGACGGGAAGCACAGGGCGAGATTGGTGCTCACGATATGGGCGCGCGAGCGCAGCAATCTGGCTGACAGCCAGCCCAGCGCTCGGCCCCAGCGCAGGCGGGTCGAGGTGGGGCAGCGGCCGAAATAAGAGAAAACCGCGACGAGGAGATGGGATTTGTGGAATTTCATTGGTGAGTCGGCGTCGGCGCGGGGGCGGCCCCGGCCGGCGTTTTATAGCGGTTGTAGCTCCACAGGTATTGGGCAGGGAAGCGACGTATGAGGGTTTCCATGGTCTGGTTGATGAGCGTTGCCTGAGCCAGAGGGTCTGAAGGCAGCGGCTCGGGCAGGCGCACGTAGTGAATGCGCCATCCGCGGCCGGCCGGCAGGCGTTCTCCGGCAGTCAGTATGACGGCCACGCCGGTTTGCACGGCCAGTTTGCCAGGCAGCGTCGTGGTGTAGGCAAGGCGGTCAAAGAACGGCGCCCAGACCCCTTCACCTTTGCCGGGTGCCTGGTCGGGCAGCATGCCCACGGCTTCGCCGCGTTTAAGCGCGCGGACGAATTCGCGTACGCCTTGCAGGGTGGCCGGCACGGCGTGCAGCGCCGACGTGTTGCGCGCGATTTCCATGACGGGTGCCAGGATGGCCTTGCGGGGTGGGCGGAACATGACGGTGATGGGGCCGTGGCGTGTCAGGTAGCGCGCGGTGATTTCGAAGCAACCCAGGTGGGGGGTCAGGTACAGGATGCCGCGTTTTTCGGCCAGCGCCGCTTCAACGACTGCGTTGTCGTCGCTGACGATCTTGTTCAGGCTTTGTGTGTTGCGCAGCCATACCTTGGGCAGTTCGGTGATCATGGCGCCCGCCTGTGCGGCCGCCTGGCGCGCAAAGGACGCGTGGGTATAGCCGGCCTGCGCCGCATTGGCGCGCAGGCGCTGGCGGTACTTGCCCGGCAAGGCATAGACCAAGCGCCCGGCAAGGCGCCCCAACCCGTGCAATACGGGCAGGGGCAGCCAGGCGAGCAGGCGAAATACAGTAAGCAGCATGCGGCGGGGTGTGGTCTGGTTGTAGTCTTTTTAATGGGTGCAAAGCATTGAGCGCTATTTTCGCTTAAAATAAATTACATCGCTGAGTTAACCGACAACTTGCGGAGCGACGACAGCACTCGTACGTAATAGGGTACTGCCTAAAACCGCTAAAGCGTCGCGCCCCACAGTCAAAGCCATACGCTGTCCCGAGGTGCAACGCGTTCCGTTCAACCTCGTAAAGCTGGAATCCAGCTATAAGGACATACTGCTGTGGCAAACACCGACTTTCTCTTTACTTCCGAATCCGTTTCCGAAGGGCATCCCGACAAGGTGGCGGACCAAATCTCCGATTCCATCCTTGACGCGATTTTCCAGCAAGACCCGCGCGCGCGGGTTGCAGCTGAAACGCTGTGCAATACCGGGCTGGTTGTCCTGGCTGGTGAAATCACCACGACAGCCAACGTCGATTACATTCAGGTGGCGCGCGACACGATCAAGCGCATTGGGTACGACAATACCGATTACGGCATCGACTATAAAGGTTGTGCGGTGCTGGTGGCGTACGACAAGCAGTCGCCCGATATTGCACAGGGTGTTGACCGCAGCCCTGAAGAAGACATGAATCAGGGTGCTGGCGACCAGGGCCTGATGTTCGGCTACGCCTGCGACGAAACTCCCGATCTGATGCCTGCACCGATCTGGTATGCGCACCGCCTTGTGCAGCGCCAAAGCGAACTGCGCAAGGACGGCCGCCTGCCCTGGCTGCGCCCCGATGCCAAATCGCAGGTTACGTTCCGTTATGTCGACGGCAAGCCGGTCGAGGTGGATACCGTGGTGTTGTCCACGCAACACTCGCCCGACATCTCCCAGGGTGAAATCCGTGAAGCGGTCATCAAGGACATCATCAAGCCAAGTTTTGCCGAAGGCCTGATCACGCCCAAGACCAAATTCCTGGTCAATCCTACGGGCCTGTTTGTCATTGGCGGCCCGCAGGGCGATTGTGGCCTGACCGGCCGCAAGATTATCGTCGATACCTACGGCGGTTCGTGCCCTCACGGCGGTGGCGCGTTCTCGGGCAAGGATCCTTCAAAGGTGGACCGCTCGGCCGCGTACGCGGCGCGTTATGTGGCCAAGAACATTGTGGCGGCGGGCCTGGCGCGCAAGTGCCAGGTGCAGATCAGCTACGCCATCGGCGTTGCCGAGCCCATCAACATCACGGTGGATACCGACGGCACGGGCGTTGTCAGCGACGAGAAAATCGCCATGCTGGTGCGCGAGCATTTCGATCTGCGGCCCAAGGGCATCATCAACATGCTTGACCTGTTGCGTCCCATTTACGCGAAAACGGCGGCGTACGGCCACTTTGGCCGTCACGAACCCGAGTTCACGTGGGAAGCGACCGACAAGGCTGTGGTGCTGAAAAAAGCCGCCTGATCGCGCGGGCTGCGGCGGCCGGTTTTCCGGCTCGCTGCGGCTTGCGCGCCACAGGGCGGTGGCGAATCAGGACTAAAGGAGTATTATTTATTTCCATGAGCGATACGCCAGAACATTCCATCGATCACAGCCGCAGTCTTGCCGTCAGCGATTCACCTTGCGTCGCAATTTGCTCCACGCTTTACGACGAGATTTGCCGCGGTTGCGGCCGCACAACAATGGAAGTGGCCAACTGGGTTTTTCTTTCCGACGAAGAAAAGCAGGCTGTCTGGGTTCGCATCAAGGCGCAAGGCTATCCGCGCCGCTAGCCCACCGCCAAATTACGCTACAATTCATGCTTCCTGAGGAGCGCTGCACCGGGGTCCAGGCAGGCTTACGCCGCCGCTCCGCCAGGCTCAGGACAGTTTTCTGATTTAACGGCGCTCATCATCTCCTGCATGCAGGCGAAGGTGAGCAGAACCGTTTGCACCACCGCTTGCGCAGGTTTATTGGGACACCACCATGAACACTGTTGCTGACATCAAATTCTCGGATTACAAAGTTGCCGATATTGCCCTGGCTGGCTGGGGACGTCGCGAAATTGCTATCGCCGAAACCGAAATGCCGGGCCTGATGGCTACGCGCGAAGAATACACTGCCGCCCAGCCCCTGAAGGGCGCCCGCATTGCGGGCAGCCTGCACATGACGATCCAGACCGCCGTGCTGATTGAAACGCTGGTTGCTCTGGGCGCCCAGGTGCGCTGGGCATCGTGCAATATTTTTTCCACGCAGGATCACGCGGCTTCGGCCATTGCCGCTTCGGGCACGCCGGTTTTCGCCGTCAAGGGCGAGTCGCTGGAAGAGTACTGGGACTACGCCCACAAGATCTTCGAGTGGCCGAACGGCGAGCAGGCCAACATGATTCTTGACGACGGCGGTGATGCCACGCTGTTGCTGCATCTGGGCGCCAAGGCCGAGAAGGACGTCTCGGTTCTGGCCAAGCCCACCAGCGAGGAAGAGCGTGTGTTGTTTGCCTCCATCAAGGCAACGCTGGCGCGCGACCCCAAGTGGTATTCGGTGCGTCTGGCACAAATCAAGGGTGTGACCGAGGAAACCACCACGGGCGTACATCGTCTTTATCAGATGTCGCAGAAGGGCGAGCTTGCCTTCGCGGGCATCAATGTGAACGATTCGGTCACGAAATCCAAATTTGACAACCTGTATGGCTGCCGCGAGTCGCTGGTCGATGGCATCAAGCGCGCCACCGACGTCATGGTGGCCGGCAAGATCGCCGTTGTGTGCGGGTTTGGTGACGTGGGCAAGGGTTGCGCACAGGCTCTTGCCGCGTTGCGCGCGCAAGTCTGGGTAACCGAGATCGACCCGATCTGCGCGTTGCAGGCTTCGATGGAAGGCTACCGTGTCGTCACCATGGAAGAAGCGGCAGACAAGGGTGACATTTTCGTGACGGCTACGGGCAATTACCACGTCATCCGGCGCGAGCATCTGGACCGCATGAAAGACCAGGCCATTGTTTGCAATATCGGACACTTCGACAGCGAGATTGATGTGGCTTCCGTTGAAAGCCTGCAATGGGAAGAAATCAAGCCGCAAGTCGACCACATTATTTACCCCGACGGCAAGCGCATCATTCTGTTGGCCAAGGGGCGCCTGGTGAACCTGGGCTGCGCCACGGGTCATCCTTCGTTCGTGATGTCGGCGTCGTTCACCAACCAGACCATTGCACAAATTGAGTTGTTCACGCATGGTGAAGCCTACGAGAAGGGCAAGGTATACGTATTGCCCAAGCACCTTGACGAAAAGGTGGCGCGTCTGCATCTGAAGAAACTTGGCGTGAATCTCAGCCAGTTGAGCAAGGCGCAGGCCGACTACATCAATGTGCCGGTGGACGGTCCTTACAAGCCCGACTACTACCGCTACTAAACCATTTTTGTGCAGTGTCCGGTGCGGCAGCTGATAAAAATTTTCAGCTGCCGCCGGCGACTACCGGGAGGGTAAGACCGTGGAACTTCTGCTTATCTGGATTCTTAACGCCGTTGCCCTGTTGATCGTGGCTTACATTTTGCCGGGCATCTCGGTAGCGTCATTCTGGTCGGCGCTTATTGCCGCCCTGGTTCTTGGCCTGCTCAACACGCTGGTCAAGCCTATTCTCATTATCCTGACGCTGCCCATCACCATCGTCACGTTGGGACTGTTCCTGCTGGTGGTCAACGCGCTGGTGTTCTGGTTTGCCGGTTCCGTGCTTAAAGGCTTCCACGTCAATGGTTTTTGGTGGGCCATGCTGGGCGCGCTTATTTACAGCATTATTTCAGGGTTACTGTCCAGGGTGTTCTCGTAAATGGTGCCAGGTTCTACATCAGCAAAGAAGACCATCAGTCTGGAGTTTTTTCCTCCGCGCGATATTGCTGCGCGCGAGAAACTGGTGCGTACGGCCAAGCAGTTGCTGGCCTTGCAGCCGGAATACGTCAGCGTTACGTTTGGTGCCGGCGGTTCGACGCGTTCGGGCACCATCGATACCGTGCACATCATGCAGAACCTCGGGCTGGAGGTCGCGCCACACCTGTCGTGCATTGGCGCTTCGCGCGCCATGTTGCGCGAGGTTCTGGACACCTATCGGGAGAACGGTGTGCGGCGCATTGTGGCGTTGCGCGGCGACGTGCCGTCGGGCATGGGTGGCGACCAGGGTGAGTTGCATTACGCCAGCGAGCTGGTGCGTTTTATTCGCGAATACAGTGCGGGCTGGTTCCAGATAGAGGTTGCAGCCTACCCCGAAGTGCATCCGCAGGCTCACAGCACCGACGCCGACCTGGATCACTTTGTGGCCAAGATCGAGGCGGGGGCCGACAGCGCGATTACGCAGTATTTTTTCAATGCCGACGCGTATTTCAATTTTGTGGAACGCGTGCGCGCCAGGGGTGTGACCGTACCCATAGTGCCGGGCATCATGCCCATTACCAACCATTCTCAGCTGGTGCGTTTTTCAGAGATGTGTGGCGCGGAAGTGCCGCGCTGGATTCGGCGCCGTTTGGGCGAATTCGGGGACGACAGGGCGTCCATCAAGGCGTTTGGCGTCGAGGTGATAGCGCGCATGTGCCAGAACCTGCTGGACCAGGGGGCGCCTGGCCTGCATTTCTATACGCTGAATAGCGCCGAATCGATCATGGCCATTTCGAAGTTGCTGGCGCGGTGATCGTCTGGTGCGCGCGCCGTGCTGCCGTGGCTACGCAAGCCGCTTTTTAAGTACGTGAGCAGCGCGGACGAGCTTCGGCTTGGACAGACGCCGGCTCAGAGAGACGCCGGTGCAGGCAGACGTTGGCGCAGACGGGCCCTTTGTTTTTCAGGCAAGCTTCGGTGCGGGCACGGCCCAGCCCTTGTCCGTGAGGATGGAATCCAGCTTCACGTCGTGCGCGGCGGGTGTGTGGTCTTGTCCGCTCAGGTCGCCGCAAGCCCAGGCGATGCCTATGCTGGTGAAGGCGTGGGACTTTGCCTTCAGGGCGGCCAGTGTACGGTCGTAATACCCTTTGCCATAGCCAATGCGATCGCCATGGCGCGTGTAGCCCAACGTGGGCACAAGGATGATGTCGGGCAGCGGGGCGGCAAGGCCTACGGGTTCTTCAAAACCGTAAGGGCTTGTCTGCATGGCGGTGCCGGGGGTCCATATGCGAAACTGCAGGGGGCTGTCGGCAGCGCTGATTACCGGCAGTGAAACGCTTATGCCGTCTTCCACCCACTGAGCCAGCAACGGTTGCAATTCGGGTTCGCTTTCCATTGACCAGAATGCCGCAACATTTGTTGGCGTGGGGCGGCCTGCAGCCTGCAGTGCCGCACGCGTCGTTGCCAGCCACGTGTACAGCCTGCCGCGAATCAGCAGCGCGCCGCGGCGGGTGTCGTGAGGACTCTGGGCCTTGCGAAGTTCTTTCAGGCGCGTGCGTAAAGCGGCGGCGTTATTCTCTATACTGTCGTTCATGGTCGATATCTAGCGGAAGCCAGGCACAATGTTAATGAAGCAGAGTCAACGTTATCAGAAAATCCGGAATCTTTCCCGCCGGGGATTTGGCTTGGCGCGATATGTTGGTCTGTGGCTGCTGCTGTCGGTAGGGCTGGTGGGGTGTGCGGGCGCTCAGGCTCCGACGTCCGGGACCGACGCGGCTTCAATAGCGGAACACGAAGCGGAAGATCCGGTACCTGCGAAGACCCCCGAGGATGACCCACGGCTGCATCTTCCCTCTGCCCTGCCGCCGCAAGCGCGGCATGGCGTCTTTCCACCGTCGACGCCGCAGGCGCTGCAGGCGCTTGCCAGTGCGCGCGAGGCCATGCAAAAGAAACAGTGGTCGCGTCTGGCCAGCCTGGCGCCGCAAGCCCAGACTGACCCCCTGCTTGGTTCGTATGTTCAGTACTGGCTGCTGCGTCAGCAGCTTCAGGACTCTACAGCGCCCATACCCACGGCGTCGTTGCAGCAGTTCATGAAGGCTACGCAAGATGACTATCTGGCCGATCGCATCAAGGCTGACTGGATCGTCGCCGCCATGCGCACGGGCGACTACGCCACGATAAACCGGCTGGGGCCGGTTATAAGCCCCAGCGCCCAGGTTGATTGCGCGCTGTTGATGGCAGAGCACATGACGGGCACAGTTGTCACCGCGGATCAGGTCATGACCGCGTTTGAGCCGGTGAGCACGTGCTGGACCCTGCTTGGCGAGATGGTGGATCGAAATGTGGTGGGCTGGAACAATCTGGAGCCATTGCTGCGGGCGACGCTGGAAACGTCCAAGACGGGCAATGCCAGACGTATTGCCTCGCTTATGTTTACGACCGATGAAATGGCGTCGTATAACGCGTTAATGAAATCGCCCGACAAGTGGTTGGCTACACAGCAGCGGCCCACGACGCGTCCGCAAATCGAACTGGTAACCCTGGCGTTGTCACGCATGGCACGTGACGACAACCGCGTTGCCGCGGCGGCGTATGTGAAAAGCGTCTGGTCGGCTTCCATGCCCAAATCCAATATGCAATGGGTATGGGGGCAGTTTGGTCTGGTGGCTGCCCTGAACGTCGATTCGGACGCCTCCGGGTGGTATCGCCGCTCAGGCAATGTTCCCATGACCGACTACAACCATGCCTGGCAGGTGCGCGCCGAATTGCGCCAGCCTAAGATCGACTGGGGTTGGGTGGCCAAGGCCATCGAGAAAATGACCGCCCGTCAGCAGGCTGAACCTGTGTGGGTGTATTGGCATGGCCGCGCCATGGAGGCGCAGGGTCACGCCGAGGCCGCCAAAAAGCATTTTGAATCCATTGCCGGTGTGTACGGCTTTTACGGACAGCTGGCGAACGAAGAACTCCATCGCCGCATTCCGATTCCACGGGAACCCAAGGCGGTGACCAAGGCTGAATTGGCTCGGGCACGCTCGAACGAGGGGCTGCAGCGTGCGGTGCGCCTGTTTGATCTGGGCTGGCGGTCCGAGGCTGTGCCCGAGTGGAACTTCAGCCTGCGCGGCATGGATGACCGCCAGTTGCTGGCAGCGGCCGAATACGCCAAATCGGAACAGATTTATGACCGCGTCGTGAACACGTCGTTGAAAACCCGGGACGAAATCGATTTTCGCCAGCGCTTCATTGCTCCTTTCGAAGGTCGCGTTGCCGAGAAGGCCAAGCAGATTGATCTGGACCCTGCCTGGGTGTACGGGCTTATCCGGCAGGAATCGCGTTTCATTACCAACGCGCGCTCTCATGTGGGGGCATCGGGACTTATGCAGCTTATGCCCGCTACGGCGCGCTGGGTGGCGCGCAAGCTGGGCATGAAGAATTTCTCGCCCTCGTCGGTCAACGATTTCGACACGAACACGGTATTGGGCACCAACTACCTGAGCATGGTGCTCAACAAGCTGGACGGCTCGCAAGTGCTGGCCACCGCGGGCTATAACGCAGGGCCGCGGCGGTCGGTGCAGTGGCGCGCCAAGCTTGGTGGTCCGGTGGAAGGCGCCATTTTTGCCGAGACCATTCCGTTTACCGAAACCCGTCTTTACGTCAAGCACGTGATGTCCAACGCGGTGTACTACGCTATTTTGTTCAGCGGCAAGCCGCAGTCGCTCAAGGCGCGCCTGGGCACGATCACACCCGAACCCACGACAAACGTGGCGTTGCCTTAGTGCCGGGGAGGAACGACGTGGTCAAGCCCGGCGCGGCAGCCGATGCCGCCACCACTGGCCTGGAAGTTTACGTGGTGGGGGGCGCGGTGCGTGATGATCTGTTGGGCTTGCCGGCGGGTGATCGCGACTGGGTGGTGGTGGGCGCCACGCCCGAGGCCATGGCGCGGCGCGGTTTTATTCCCGTGGGCGGCGATTTTCCGGTCTTCCTGCACCCGCAAACCAAAGAAGAATATGCATTGGCCCGCACCGAGCGCAAGTCTGGGCGCGGTTATAAAGGGTTCACGTTCTACACCGGCACGGACGTTACGCTGGAACAGGATCTGGGGCGACGCGATCTTACGGTTAATGCCATTGCGCGCGCGCCTGATGGGCGCCTGATCGATCCGCTTGATGGCCAGGCCGACGTACGGGCCAGGGTCCTGCGCCATGTGGGCAACGCCTTTACGGAAGATCCGGTACGTCTGTTGCGGCTGGCCCGCTTCGCTGCGCGCTTCCACGATTTTTCCATTGCGCCTGAAACCATGACGCTGGCGCGCCACCTGGTCGCGAACGGAGAGGTGGATGCGCTGGTGCCCGAGCGCGTCTGGCGCGAGGTGGCGAAGGGGTTGAGTGCCGCGCGGCCCGGACGCATGTTCGATGTGCTGTGCGATACGGGCGCACTGGAGCGTGTGATGCCTGGGCTGGTGTTCAACGATGACGTCGCGCGGCATCTGGCCTGTGGCGCGCAGCGCGAGCTTGGGCTGGCGGCGCGTTTTGCGTTGTTGTGTGTGGTATCGCCACAGCCTGAACATGTGGCGCGGCATGTGCGCGCACCCACCGAGTGTATCGATTATGCACGGCTGCTGCCGCTTGTGGTGGCGGCCCTTAATGCCGCGGCCGGGGTAAGTTCTGCAACCGACGCATTACCGGCCAAGGCATGGCTGGAGCTGATCGAGCGCTGCGATGGGCTGCGCAAACCGGATCGATTTCTGGATTTGATCGGTGCCGCGCAATGCATGCTGGACGGCGTGGACGTTCAGGCATGGCGCGCGCGCCTTCACGCCGTGCGCAGCATTGATGCGGGCGCCATAGCCAAAGCGCAGCACGGGCAGCCGGAGCGAATCAAAGAGGCGCTGCACGAAGCGCGTCTGCAGGCATTGCTGGATAGTTGAACGCTGCTTCGCCCTTTCACTTCACCGCCTATTTCGTGCCGCACTTCGAGCCCCACTTCGAGCCCCACTTCATGCTGTACGAGACACGTCTGCGAGAACTGTTGAATAGTTGAGCATTGCTTCGCCGCTCGCTTCACCTTTCACTTCACCCGCCATTTCGCGCTGCACTTCAAGCCCCACTTCATGCTGCACATCACGCCTCACTTCGCCTTTTGTTGTGCCGCCATCAGGGTTTGCTGAATCCAGTCGTGGCCGGTGACGAAGATGATGCCTACGCTTACGAGCGCGGCGCCAATAATGAAGCTGGAGTCCAGTGGCTCGTGCAGCAGCCAGACGCCGAAGACAATGCCGAAAAGAGGCGTCATGAATGAGAACACCCCCAGCCGCGAGGCCAGGTAATTGCGCAGCAGCCAGAACCACGTGAGGTAGGTGGCGAACGCGACAATTATGCCCTGGAACAGCACACTGGCCCATGCCTGCGCCGTGGGGTTGACCGCCGTCTGGCCCAGAACAAAGGTTGCCACGATCAGCACGACGAAGGCGGCGACGAGTTGATAGAACAGTGTCTTGGTGGCCGACGTGTCTGAAAGGCGCGTGCAGCGGATGATGACCGTCGTGGCGCCCCAGCATGCGCCGGCCAGCAGTCCCAGAAAATCGCCCAGCAGGATGTTGGGCGCTTCCCGGGTGGCTTCGCGCGTGTCGGGTCCGAAGAAGGCGGCGACGACGCCGATGAATGCAAGCCCGATGCCGCCCCATTGCAATAGCGAAAGCTTTTCTTCGGGTAGCTTCAGGTGCAATCCAATGGCGGCAAAGAAGGGCGCGGTGTAAAGGAAAACCGCCATGTGCGAGGCCGTTGTGTAGCGCATGCCTTCGCCCATGAACAGGAACTCCAGGGCAAACAGCACGCCGATGAGCAGCCCTGGACGCCACGTGCCGTCCTTGATCGCCAGGGGCTCGCGCCGCCACACCATGAGAAGCCCAACCAGTACGGCGGCAATGCCCGAGCGCAAGCCAATTTGCAGCACGGGCGATATATCGAAGGCCACGGCCTTGATGGCAATCTGTTGAAACCCCCAGATCAAGCAAAGAACGGTCATGAGGCCCACTGCCTGACCGTTGATGGCTTTGCGTTCACTCATGATTTCTCCGGAGGTAATACTTTGTTGTAATGTTCGATCTTAGTACGAATCGCGTGGTTCCAGCCTGTGGCGGCGGTCGCCGCTGGCGAACCCCAGCAGCGGGCCGTCCAGGTTCTTGCCCACGGCCAGTACTTTGAACAGTTCGCCCATTTCCGCTTCCGACATCAGCTTTTGAACTGCGGATACCGACTGGCTGTAATGGTGTGTGTCGTTTGGGTCGAGGTTGGTGAGCAGGTGCGCGAGGCCGACATTCATGAGGAAGCGTGCCTGAGAGGTATAACCCAGCACGTCCAGCCCCCCTTCCAGCGCGGCGTCCGCCATGGCGGTGAAGTCGACGTGCGCGGTGATGTCCTGCAGGCCCGGGTAGATAAGCGGCTGATCGTGGCCGTGATGGCGAAAGTGGCACATCAGCGTGCCACTGGAGCGCTGCGGGTGGTAGTACTCGTGCCGCGGGAAGCCGTAATCGATGAGCAGGGCTGCACCCTTTGTCAGCCACGATCCCATTTGCCGCACCCAGGCCTCGGCCTGCGTATTGATTTCGGATTGATATTCGGGCAGGGGCGGCATGCGTTCGGCAACGGCTTTTGCGATGTGCGGCCGTGCGGGCCGTTCGGCCAGCAGGAACGGCGTGTCGTTCTGGGGAGAGTCACCGTCTTGTGTAGGCAGTTGTCCCAGGCTGGCCTGTACGCCGCCCGCATGGCGGTGCCGAAGGCTGATGTCGCTTTCGTGCGCGTAGCTGTGTCCAAGGGTGACGCCCAGCTCCAGGACGTGGCCGGTATCGTCCCAGCGAAATAGCGAAACTGGCATGGCGTCGAGCACTTCGTTGGCCAGCACGCAGCCGGTGAAGTGCGCAGGGAGGCTGTCGAGCCAGGTGACAGCCGCGCCTGACGCGGCCAGGCGTTGCTGCTGCCGGGCGTGCAAGTCGGCCGACACTTCCATTATCTGGTAGGTGGGTTCAATGCCAAGTTCGCGGAGCGCGGGGATGAGTGAAGCGGCCAATGCACCGGATCCGGCGCCGAATTCCAGTACGTTGGTCGAGCCGCAGGCTTTCAGGATTTGCGCAACCTGCCGGGCAAGGACCTGGCCAAAGATCGGGGTCAGTTCGGGCGCGGTAGTGAAGTCGCCCACGGAGGTTTGGCGAACACCAGGACTTGTACCGGGATCGGCAGCTGCCGCGTTGGCGGATTGTGGCGGGGCTGCGGCGGCCGTGGTGCCTGGGTTTACCGGCTGCCCGCCAAACTTGGTGTTGCCTGCCGCATAGTAGCCCAGCCCCGGCGCGTACAGGGCCAGGTTCATCCATTGTTCGAACAGCATGAAGCCCCATGGAGCGTGTTCTATCTGTTCGACGAGGTAGCGTTCGACGGCCTGCGTGTGCGCGGCCGATTCGGGGTCCAGCGCCGGCAGGCCGGTTGGGATGGTTGTGTGGAAAGACATGGATGATGTGTATGGCGCGTGTGTGCATGGAGGCCGTGTGCATCCATGCGTGTCAGCGCATAGTTTATCAACCTTAGTGTCATCTCCGGCTAATTCGGATTTAAGTGCTCCAGCCAATCAGACACAACACTATTCCGAATCGGTGTCCTTGCCGCGTTTTAGTGCGTAAAGCCAATAGCACATGGAAAAGAACGTTGCCAAAAGCACTGCCACGATGATGCCGACCAGAAGGCTTCCGAACACGATCCACAACGGTATGGTGAGGATGGCGATCAGGAAAAGCGGCTTGCTGGCGAGTTGCTTCATCGTGGCGAGTGGCGTTCTGGCATGCGGTGCTTACGCCGTGGCGGCCTCTGGGTTGAGGGCTGCACGTCCTTGCACGAGAGCTGCAGCCATCTGTGCAATGTGCCGACCCTGGAAGCGCGCGCCATCCAGTTCGTTGGCGCTGGGCTGACGCGATCCGTCGCCGTTGGCGATGGTGCTTGCGCCATAGGGGCTGCCACCCGTTACCTGGCTGTTGTCGGTTTGCCCCACGAAAGAATAGGGCAGGCCTACGACCGCCATACCCAGATGCAGCAGGACCGTGTGGAATGACAAGATGGTGCTTTCCTGGCCACCGTGCTGGGTGGCGGTAGACGTGAATACACCACCTATTTTACCGACAAGTGCGCCGCTGGCCCATAGGCCGCCCAATTGGTCCAGGAAATTTTTCATTTGCGCCGCCATGTTTCCAAAGCGCGTGGGCGTGCCAAAAATAATGGCGTCGTAATCGGCCAGCTCGGCGGGGGTGGCAATGGGTGCCGCCTGATCCATCTTGTAATGGCTGTTTTTGGCGACGGCTTCGGGGACGAGCTCGGGGACGCGCTTGACGACGACTTCGGTGCCGGCAATGGAGCGTGCGCCTTCGGCTTCGGCGTTCGCCATGGTTTCAATGTGGCCATAAGCGGAGTAATAGAGGACGAGAATCTTGGACATGTTGGTTCCTGTTTGTGGTGAAGGCTGTATGTGCGGGTGCAAGTACAGCGTAGAGGTTGGAAAAAGGTCCACACGCAGGCCGCCACGATTGGCGGTCTGGGTGGGCGTACAGGTTGCGGCGGGGTTACGGCAGGTCGAACACCAGCACTTCGGCGTTGTTGCCGTCGGACAGCGTCAGCACGGTTTCTTCGGCAATCTTCACGCCGTCGCCGGCTTTCAGCGGTTGGCCGTTGAGTGTCAGTTCGCCACGCGCCACGTGCACGTATGCGTTGCGGCCAGGAGTCACCGTGTGTTCGACGCGTTCGTCGCCGTCGAGCAGCGCGGCGTAGATCGACGCGTCCTGCACGATAGTCAGCGAGCCGTCGCGGCCATCGGGTGACACTACCAGCCGTAGTTGGCCGCGCTTGTCAGCGGCATCGAAAAACTTTTCCTGGTAGTTGGGCTTTATCCCGGTGAACTTGGGTACTATCCAGATTTGCAGCAAGTGCACGAGGTCGGTGTGCGAGTGATTGAACTCGCTGTGGCGCACGCCGGTGCCCGCGCTCATGACTTGTACGTCACCAGGGCGGATGACCGAGCCGGAGCCCATGGAGTCTTTATGTTCCAGCGCGCCGTCCAGCACGTAGGTAATGATTTCCATGTCGCGATGGCCATGGGTGCCGAAGCCTTCGCCCGGTTGTATGGTGTCGTCGTTGATGACGCGCAGGGCGCTCCAGCCCATTTGTTTGGGGTCGAAGTATTCTGCGAACGAAAACGTATGGTGACTGTTCAGCCAGCCATGTTGAGCGTGGCCGCGATCAGCGGCTTGGCGTAGTTCGAGCATGTGGATCTCCGGTTAATGGCGGTTTGAATGACTGGGGGTGCAGGACTGCCTTTTTGGGGCTGCCCGGGGTATCCGTGCGCAAGAAAATGATCTTTCGCCGCGCGGGCCCCGCCCGCTGTCTTCGCATTGCCAGTGAACTTACGAACTTCAATGAAGCTATTCTATGTCTTATAAATTAGATAAAAAAGCGCTATTATTCGATCAATTCAATCTATTTTTTAGATGTTATTAGAATAATGCGTATTCCCAAGACCACGTTGGAGCAATGGCGCGTGTTGCAAGCCATTGTGGAGTGCGGCAGCTACGCCCAGGCGGCCGAAGTGCTGCATCGCAGCCAATCGTCGGTCAGTTACGCGGTGGCCCGCCTGCAGGAACAGGTAGGGGTTGAACTGCTGGCGATTGAAGGCCGCAAGGCCCGGCTTACCGGAAATGGCAAAGTGCTTTTGAGAAACGCCATGGGCTTGCTGGACGAGGCGCAGCGGCTGGAGCAACTGGCGCAAAGCCTGGGCCGCGGCCGCGAGGCCGAGGTACGGCTGGTGGTGGACGTTGCCTTTCCTACTGCGCTGCTGCTCGAGGCGCTGACGCGTTTCACGCAGGTGGCCGAAGGAACGCGCGTGCAGCTTACCGAGGTTGTCCTGTCGGGCGCCGATGAAGCGCTGCTTGATCAGAGCGCCGATATCGTTATTGGTACGTATGTGCCAGCAGGCTACTTAAGCAACGTGCTGCTGGATGTCGAGTTTGTGGCGGTGGCGCATCCCTCGCATCCTTTGCATCGGCTTGACCGCACGCTTACCGCCGACGATCTGCGGCGGTACATGCAGATTGTGATTCGCGATTCGGGCAAGACCCATCCGCGCGATGCAGGCTGGCTTGGGTCCACGCAGCGCTGGACGGTAACCAGCATGGAAACGTCGCTGTCCATGGTGGATGCAGCGCTGGGCTTTGCCTGGCTGCCCCGGCACATACTGCAAAAGCGTCTGGAGCAGGGCAGCCTGTGGCCACTGCCGCTGGACGAAGGCCAGGTGCGCCGTGCCCCGCTGTATTTGACGTTTGCCTGCGCCGGCCAGGCAGGTCCGGCGACGCTTCAGCTGGCTTCCCTGGTGGAAGACGTGGCGAAAGCCGCTACATAAACAGCGCGGGTTTTCACCCGTGCTGTGGTTCGAACCTTTGCTGCGCAAAGGTGTGGCGCTTGTCAGCGTTTGGCGCCAACCATGGCGAACATGGCGCCTTGGGGATCAAGGCATTGGGCGACCCAGCTTCCGGTGGGCACTTGTTCGGGGCCGAAGAGGATTTTGCCGCCGCCTTGTTCGACGCGTTCCATCGATGTATCCATAGAGGCAACGTTGAAGTAGTAAAGCCAGAAGGGCGCTGGCCTTTCCGGCACTTTTTTCATCACGGCGCCAATGGTTTCACCACCTGTTGCGAACATCTGATAAGTACCCATCGAGCCCATGTCCATGGACCGGGACTTGGCCCAGTTGAAAAGGCCCGCATAGAAGTCGAAGGCTTTGTCGGCATCGCTTGCATGCAGCTCGTGCCAGCCTATATGGCCTGGTTCGTCGGGTGCCGCCTGATTGGGCGGTGGCTCGCCCGTTCCGTGGAACAGGGCAAAGGCCGCGCCCTGAGGATCGGCCACGGCGGCGAAGCGACCGACGCCGGGGATGTCGGTGGCGGCATGGTGAACGGCCCCGCCCTTCGCAGTAACTTGTGCCTGGCAGGCATCAACGTCACTGACTCCCACGTAGCCCATCCATCCAGGCCGGGCACCTTGAGCGCGCGCCTCGTCGGGCAAGGTCATCAGTCCCGCGATCATCGTTGGCCCTGCACTGAGCAGCGTATACGACATGCCGGGCATGCCGGCGTCTTTCGAGTCCCAGCCAATAACGCTGCGGTAGAACGATTCGGCTGCTTTGCTGTCGCTGGTCATCAATTCGTACCAGACAAATTTCCCCTGAGGTTCAGACATGGCGTTGCTCCTGCGGTTCGTTGGGTTGGTCGACAAACACCGGGCTGCAGGATATCTTTATACCTGCAGTCGCGGTCCAGCTTCGTGGCATTGAGTAACGACCCATGACTGTGATGGAACAGAAATGTTCAGCCAGGCGTGGCGCGATTCGCGGCCGGCAAAACATGCTTGACGTTTTTTTTATGACAGGATATCTTGTATACAATATACGTTTGGCCTTGATCTGACGCAGCGTTCGTGACGGGGTCGATCGCCTCTTGTGCGTGGTGTTTCAATTTGAAGAATTGCCATGTCCGTAGATAAATGTGAAATGGCGTGGGTGAAGCCGCCCATGCTTATCAATAATTTCCCGATGAACATCCCGGCACGCGAGCTTACCAGCCGAATCACGCCGGTCGACAAGATGTTCGTGCTGGCGGCAACGGGCATACCGCAGGTGGATGTGGACCAATGGCGCTTGCAGATTGGCGGCATGGTTTCACGTCCGATTACGCTGGATTTTCCGCGGCTCCTGAAGTATTCGAAAATCGAGCTCGAAGCCTGCCATGTGTGTGCCGGGAGTGCCGTGAACGCGCGTGCCGCGGTTCACCGGGTGGCCAACGTGGCGTGGGGTGGTGTCGCGCTGGTTGATCTCCTCGAGGGTACACAGCTGCGGACGTCGGCGAAATTCCTATGGGCCTACGGGCTGGATCATGGCACGTATCGCGAGCATGTGGTGAATTCGTACATCAAGGACATTCCTCTTGATCGATATTTCATCGAGGACCTGATGGTCGCCTATGAATTGAACGGCAAGCCTCTGTCCCCCGAGCATGGCTATCCGGCGCGCCTGGTTGCCCCAGGGCTTTACGGTACCAATATGGTGAAGTGGCTGACCTGCCTTTGGTTTTCCGACGAGCGTGCACCCGGCGCGTTCACGCATGAGTTCTATAACGATCCGGAACTTGGGGCTGACGGCAATGCCACAGGCAGGATGTTGCCCGTGTGGGAAGTGCAGCCGGACGCCATATTGGTTGGTCCGCAGGCGGGGGTCAAAGTAGGCGAGGAAACGCTGCTGTGGGGATGGGCCTGGTCAGGATGCGACGTGGTCCGGGTGGAAGCCAGCACGGATGGCGGGGCCACCTGGCAGCGCACGCGCCTGCAGGCGCGGGAGCATGAAGCCTGGCAGCGCTTCGATCTGCCCTGGACGCCCACGGCGGCCGGCAGGCACGCGTTGGTGGTGCGTGCCACGGACAGTCATGGCGTGACGCAGCCCTCTGTAAGTGCTCGCAATGCTCAGTTCCGCTGCCAGGTGGACGTCGAGGATGCGGCTTGACGATCCGCACAACGGCTGCTGGAGCAAGCGCTTGGCTGGTCTGACTGAGTTCCGTCGGCGCAGCGGACGAGTGCGTCTGGCTGGAGTTGTGCAGGAGAACCTTCAGAGCACGAGGCCGTTGCGTCAGGTTGTCTTGTAGGGGAGGTAGTCGTACGCACCCACACCTTGCACGCTAATAAAACGGCAGGGCCCGGGCCCTGGATTGAAGGGCCGGTGGGCAGTGCCCACGTCCACCTTGGCCGATTCACCTACGTCAAGCTCGATGTCGGGCTGTCGCCTGCCACTGGATATTTCAATGCGTCCGACTTGCAGGTGCCCTTCCAGGCAGTAAAAAATGTCGAAAATATTCGAGTGGCTGTGCCAGGGAATCTCTTCTTTTGCGGCCAGCAGGAATTCCTTGACGTAAACGTCGGTGCCCTTGGCCACCAGCTTGCGTGACGATATCGTGAAATTGGTGCTTTGCTCTTCCTGAGCCGCGAAGCGTTTCGTAGTAACCATTCGATTTCCGCAAATGAGTCAAGGCAGGTGGACGTCGTGGATGCGGTCCGATCGTTGGAGGTCAGCCTTGCGCGGCACGCAACTGTTTTACTACTTCGCCGCCGTGCTTGAAGATGTGTGCCCTGAGAATCTCTTTGGCCTTGTGGGCGTCGTGGCAGCCGCACGCCTTTGCGATCTGGCGGTGTTCTTCAAGGACCACTTCCCATTCGAGGCGATTCGCGTGCAGGGGTGTTGCCTTTGCCGCACCGCGTGCTGTGTGGGCCTGCGCTGTATTGAGTCGTGTGCGCAGCTGGCGTGCAAAAAGCTGATGCAGGTTTTCGATGGTGGTCAGCAACCGCGGCCGTTCCGCCACGTTGTAAATGCGTTTGTGGAAGGCCCAGTTCATGCTGCCCCAGCGCGATTCGAATTCCTCTTGCAGGTCTTCGTTGCCTGCTGGCGGCATCTTGCGTTGTGACTCGGTCACAAGCTTCAAGGCGTCGTCCAGATCCTTTTTGGTGAAATTCTCGGCGGCCAGTTCCAGTGCCAGGCTTTCCAGCGCGAAGCGCATTTCCAGGATTTCGTTGAAGTCGTCCGCTGACAGGCTGGTGACAATGACACCGCGCCGCGGTTGTGTTTCGACCAGGCCCTCGCCTTCCAGCTTGAGAAGGGCTTCACGCACCGGGATGCGGCTTACGCCAAGCTGTTTGGCCAGATCCGCCTGACGCAAGGTAGTACCACCTGCCAGGGCGCCATCCAGGATCGCTTGCCGCAAGATGCGCGAGATGCTTTCGGCCGCTGTTGGAGATTGTGCGGAGAAGCCGGCAAGGTAGGAGTTGAGGTTCATGGATGGCGGGATAGCGATGGATTGCGGCATTTTAACCGGTCCTTCCGTTGACACGTGGATATTGCTTTGTGTATATTGTATACAATACGGGTTGAAATTCAAGGTGTCGGAGCCGAGGGGTAGGTGGTGGGCTTTCGTCGAGGGGTGTGATGGGAATGGAACAGAAGTTTCGGGTGGGGGTGGCGCAGCTAAGGCCTGCGCGCGACGCGCAGGATGCGGTAGAACGCATTGCGCAGATGGCGGCCGACGCCGCCACGAAGCATGTGCGTCTGGTGTTGTTTCCAGAGGCGTATGTGGGCGGCTACCCACGCGGGTCAGGCTTTGGGACGCTGGTGGGCCAGCGCACTGACTCTGGCCGTGAACAGTTCCAGCGGTATTGGGAGGCGGCGATCGACGTGCCGGGCAAGGAATGTGAGCAGCTTGGAGAAATCGCGCGACGCCATGAAACGATACTCGTCGTCGGTGTGATCGAACGGGAACTGGGCACGCTGTACTGCACGGTGGTGTTTTTCTCGGCCGGCGGTGTGCTTTTGGGGAAACATCGCAAGCTGATGCCCACGGGTGCCGAGCGGCTGATCTGGGGGTTTGGCAATGGTTCGACCATGCCGGTGCTCGACACGCCGGTCGGCAAGGTGGGGGCGCTGATCTGCTGGGAAAACTACATGCCGTTGATGCGCACGGCGCATTACGCCAAGGGTATCGAGATCTATTGTGCCCCTACGGCTGACGGCCGCGACACGTGGTTGCCGACGATGCGGCACATTGCGATGGAAGGGCGCTGCTTCGTGCTTTCAGCCAATCAGTTTGCGCGCCAGAGCGACTATCCGAAGGCTTCTTTCAGTGAATCGTCGGCCGGTGGGGCCGATCCCATAGTTTCGCGCGGCGGCAGTTGCATCGTCGACCCGTTCGGCAAGGTGCTTGCCGGGCCGGACTTCGAGGGTGAGGCATTGCTGGTGGCGGAGGTTGATCGGGGTGCCATCGCGCGCGCGAAATATGACCTTGACGCGGTGGGCCACTACGCTCGTCCAGACGTGTTTTCGCTGCAGGTGAATGAATCGGACACCCGGCCCGTTGTGTTTCACTCGACTACCGGGGCGCAGGCCGCGGTCACCGGTCCGAAAGATTTCACGGACGCCGGGCAAGCAACTTTCAAGAAAAAAATTTCAACGTAAGGTCAAGAGAATGACTACAGTGGGTGCAACCACCTATCGCATTGCCGTGATTGCGGGCGATGGAATTGGCAAGGAAGTGGTTCCCGAAGGGCAGCGTGTCCTTGATGTGGCGGCGCGCCGGTTTGGTTTTTCACTGCACTATGACGCGTTCGACTGGAGCTGCGACTATTATTTGCAGCATGGCCGCATGATGCCCGAAGATGGCCTCGCCCAGATTCGTCACCATGACGCCGTCTTTCTGGGTGCTGTGGGGTTTCCCGGTGTGCCCGATCACGTCTCCCTTGGCGGGTTGCTGCTGGCGATTCGACGCGGCTTTCAGCAGTATGCCAATATCCGCCCCATACGCCTGATGCCCGGTGTCCGGTCCCCGCTGGCTGACCGCAAGCTGGGCGACATAGACATGATTGTGGTGCGAGAAAATACCGAAGGCGAATATTCCAGTATTGGGGGCCTGATGGCAGTGGATACGCCCGAGGAGGCCGCCATTCAGGTCAGTACGTTTTCGCGAAAGGGCGTGGACCGCATTCTGAAATATGCGTTTGAAACGGCGCGCCAGCGCAAGGCAAAGCACGTCACGTCTGCGACCAAATCCAATGGCCTGGCCATTACCATGCCGTATTGGGACAAGCGTTTCAAGCTTATGGCAGAGCACTACCCCGACGTGAAGACAGATCAGTATCACATTGATATTCTGGCAGCGCAGTTCGTGATGAATCCACAACGCTTCGACGTCGTCGTCGCGTCCAACCTGTTCGGCGACATCTTGTCAGACCTTGGACCGGCCTGTACCGGGACGATAGGCATTGCCCCTTCCGCCAACCTGAATCCGGAAAAAGAGTTCCCTTCCATGTTCGAGCCTGTGCATGGTTCGGCGCCCGACATCTATGGGCAGAACATTGCCAACCCGATCGGCCAGATCTGGTCCGGGGCGTTGCTGCTGGAGCATCTTGGCCAGGCGCAGGCTGCGGCGGCCATTGTGCGCGGCATCGAGCATGTTCTTCAATCGGGACCCAGGACGCGTGACATGGGCGGGAAGGCCTCGACGAGCGAGGTCGGACAGGCTATCGCCCAGGCTGTGGGAACGGTGTAATTCTAAAAGGAAACTCATGAGAATTCTGATACTTGGTGCGGGTGGGATTGGTGGCATCGTTGGTGGGCGATTGGCGCAAAATGGCGCGGACGTTACTTTCCTGGTGCGCGACGCTCGCAAGAAAATACTGGACGCGAAGGGCTTGCAAATCGAGAGCCCCTACGGCAATGCCTCTATTCCGGTCACAGCCAGGCTGGATAAAGAAATTACTGACCATTACGACTTGGTTCTGCTTGCCTGCAAGGCTTATGACCTTGACTCTGCGATTGCGTCGATTCGTCCCGCCATGGGGCCGTCGTCTTGTGTGCTGCCGATCCTGAACGGAATGGCACACATCAAGCGCCTCAACGACGAGTTCGGGGCGCAAAGGGTGCTGGGCGGCACCATCAAGATGCAGGCCACGCTCACTCCAGATGGAGGGGTGCGGCAGCTTAGCGACTGGCAGACGCTGACCTTTGGTGAACAGGATGGCCACGCGAGCCCGCGGACTGCCGAGTTCAAGGCTCTGCTGGACAAGACGGGTATTGATGTCAAGCTCACCGAGCATGTCATGCAGGCGCTGTGGTCGAAGATGGTTCATCTTGCGACCGCTGCGGGGATGACTTGTCTGATGCGCGCGAACATCGGAGAAATTGCCCGCACGCCCGAGGGTACGGCACTTCTGCGTCGCTTCCTGCTAATGAACGCAGATATTGCGGGCCATGCGGGCTATCGGCCCAATGACGAATTCCTTGAGGGGTATATGAAGCTGTTTGGTCAGACCGACGCGCGCTACGAGGCCTCGATGCTAAGGGACCTGGAGCGCGGCGGGCGTATCGAGTCGGAGCAGATCCTGGGTGACATGCTGGTCCAATGCCGTGCAGCGGGTCTTGACGATGCCTTGCATCTTGCCGCCTACACGCACGTCAAGTCCTACGAGCAAAGACGGGACGCGGGAAGGCTGCCGGGGCATTCGTGATGGTGTGTCAAGGATGGAAGAAAAATGACGACGCTGGATATTCTATGCGCGGGCGCAACGAAGGCTGCCATGATGGATTTTTCCACGTGGCTTGCCCAGCGTTCCGATATCGGCCTGAACTTCACCTTCGGGCCGGTGGGGCAGTTGAAGGAGCGGATCCTTTCAGGTGCGGGTGGGCAGCTCTACGTGCTTAGCAGGCCGGCACTGCAGAACCTTTCGGAGGTGGGCAGGGTGCAGCCCGAGACGATTGCGGACGTTGGTACGGTGGGTGTGGGCGTGGCTGTGCGCAAGGGAGCGGCCGTTCCAGACGTCTCAAGTGTCGACGCCTTGCGCCGGGCGCTGCTTGATGCGCAATCCATTTGCTATGGCGATCCGGCGCGCGGTGATTCAAGCGGAATCCATTTTGCCTCGGTGATCGACCGCCTTGGCATTCGGGAAGCGGTCGAACCAAAACTTGTGCTCGCGCCTATGGGCCTTGAAGTGGTGCGGATGGTGGCGGGTGGTGAAGTGCAGCTTGGTGCGACGCAGTCCGCGGTTATCCTTGCGAATCCGGGCGTCGCTCTTGCCGGGCTGCTGCCCGAACCGTTGCAGCACCTTACGACTTACGCGGCGGGTTTGGCGGTGGCGGCTAGTGATGCCGCTCACCAGGTTCTGAAGTCCCTGATGTCCGACGAGGCCCGGCCGCTTTTCGAGCGTGCCGGCCTGCACGTGTAAGGCGGGTGTCGGCCTGGGATTGTTTCTGCCTGGTTGTTAAGTCCGCCCTGGCACCTTCGGCGTTGCAATTGCAACGCCGTTCCAGCGGCCCCTGAAGGGGTCTGCATGATACTGATGATGGTACGTGAAGGGCTGCTACCGTAACGCCGTTTCAACGTGCTCCATCAACGGCTTTACGCTGCTGATGGTGGCACGGTACGGTTGCAGGCAGAAGGCTTAGCTTTGCGTGGCCGGTTTGCTGCCGAAGCCGGGGCGCGCAGGACGGTCGGCGAATTTGGCCGGTGCCTTGTGGTTGAAGTCGCTGCGTGGTGCTGCAGAGCGGTCACTAAACGAGGTGTGAGCACTGCGGGCGGGCTTGCCCTCGTACGCCGGACGCTCCGCGCGCGGCGCATTGAAAGACCTGCCTGACGCCGGTTTGTCGTCCCGCGCTGTGCGGTTGCCAAAGCCCCCCCGGTCACTGAAGCTGCTCTGGCGATCACCGAAGCTTGCACGGTCGCGGCTTCGCGCCTCGGGTTTGCTGCGGTCGCCGAAGCTGCTGGTATGGCCACCGAAGCTGCTGCGCTGGGTCAGGTTGCTGCGTGCGTTGTCGTCCTTGTAGCCGCCGCGCCGATCTTCATTGCGGCTTGTGAAACTGCGACGCTCTTCCCCTCCGAAGCTGCGTTCTGCGCCTTGGCCGGCGTAGCCGCGATCCTGTTTGCGCGCAAAGCGGTCGTCGTGGACACGTTCGCCGCTGGCAGGCCGGCTTTCGTAGGCCCGCTTGTCGTCAAAGCGGGGCTTGCCCGCGAACGACGGCTTGTCATTAAAACCGGAGTCGCCATTGCGGGCGTACTCGGGTTTGCCGCCGAAGCCGGGCTTGGCGTTGCGAGGGTAGCCGGATTTGCTGCCAAACCCGGTGCTGCGGGCGTGGCTGGGCTTGCCACCGAAGCCACCTCGACCGGCACTGCCGCCGAAGCTTTTGCCACCCTTGCGATCCGTGTAGGTGGGCCTTACGGTTTTCTTGGGCTCCAGGCCTTCGATGACGTTGGTCGGGATGGGCTGTCCGATGAAGTGTTCGATGCGTCGAACTTTGTGGCGCTCTGAATGCATGGCCAGGGTAAAGGCCAGGCCGCTGTGCCCGGCCCGGCCGGTGCGGCCGATGCGGTGCGTGTAGTCTTCAGGCTGCATGGGCAGGTCGTAGTTGATGGCGTGACTGATGCCCTGCACGTCGATGCCGCGCGCTGCCACGTCGGTGGCCACGAGGATGCGCAACTGGTGCCGTTGCAGCAGGCCCAGTGTGCGGGTGCGCTGGCGCTGGTTCATGTCGCCATGCAACGCCGCCGCCGAGAAACCCTCGTCGGCCAGACGGTTGGCGAGATCGTCGGCACCGCGCTTGGTGGCCGTAAACACAATGGCCTGGTCCAGGTTCGTGTCGCGCAGCAGGTGATCCAGCAGGCGCATCTTGTGGCCGTTGTCGTCCGCATACAGCAGGCTTTGCGTGATGTTTGTGTGTTGCTTGTGGTGGCCCGAAACTTCGATCTGTTCGGCGTTGCGCATCATCTTGCCGGCCATGTTGGCGATCGAGCCGTCCAGCGTGGCCGAGAACAGCAGCGTCTGCCGCTGTTCGGGAACGCGCGACACGATGGTTTCAATATCTTCAATGAAGCCCATGTCCAGCATGCGGTCGGCTTCGTCCAGCACCAGTGTATGCACGGTGGAAAGATTGACCCGACCAGACTGAAGGTGGTCGATGAGGCGGCCGGGTGTGGCAACCAGCACGTCAACGCGGCGCGACAGGGCCTTCAGCTGCGCGCCGTAGGGCATGCCGCCCACGACCGTCGCGATGCGCAGGTCCTTGATGTGAGCGCCATAGGTTTTGGTGGCGGCGGCTATTTGCATGGCCAGTTCGCGCGTGGGAGTCAGCACCAGTACTTGCACGCCCGTGCCTTTGCCGGCAGGTGTGTTGGCGATGCGGCTAAGCGCGGGCAGCATGAAGGCAGCGGTTTTTCCGCTTCCGGTTTGTGCCGACACCATAAGGTCCAGCCCTTGCAGGGCCTTGGGTATGGAAGCAAGCTGAACCGGCGTTGGTTCGGTGAAACCTGCCTTGGCGACGGCCGACAGAATGACGGGCGCAAGGCCGAGGTTTTCAAAAGACATACAAGATCCTTTGCCGCTGAAGCGGCATGCACTAGCGCAAGGCATGTGGAAGTGGGCCCATGCGCTGGTTGATTGGAGCATCGTGCCGACCAATCAACCTTATGTGCAGCGTGTGCGTGGCACAGGCAACGGAAAAAGGCTCGGGGGTCAGGGAGCGATGGCGTGCGACATGGGTGCTGAAGATTCAGTCAACTGCTATGACACGGCATGTACCGTGTGAGAATGTCGACGCATTGAGAAATGCAGTGCCAAGATTATAAGCGTGGAATGCTTATTAGTGAAAGTACTGTGTTGTAACGAAGAGACAATCGTCATGGTGGCTGTTGCCGCAGGACGAGCTTGGAGTGGCCGTGCGTGGTGACCCGCGCAATGGGATGCAAGCCAGGTCAAGCGGCCTTCTGCACAACGAATAAGTCGCACCCTGCTCAGTCTTCGTCGCGCAGCCAGTCTATGGTCGGCTGCCCGTGGCTTTCCAGCCATTGATTGGCCTGCTTGAAGTGCCCGCAGCCGATGAATGGTTTGGGCGGGCGCTGGGCCGACAGGGGTGAGGGGTGGTTTGCCGTCAGGACGAGGGTGGGTGGGCTGCCCGCCGTGTCGGGTATGAGGTTGCGTTTGGCCTGGGCATGATTGCCCCAAAACATGAATACTTTGGGCTGCGGCGCGTGGGCGACACATTGGATGAGCGCGTCGGTGACAGCTTCCCATCCCTTTCTGGTGTGCGAGGCGGGTTGGTCGGCTTCCACCGTAAGCACGGTGTTCAGCAGCAACACGCCTTGCCTGGCCCAGCGCGCGAGGTTGTTCGATTGCCGGGTGAAGGTCTCGGGGTATTCCAGCGCAAGCTCTTTGAACATATTGCGCAGGCTGGGCGGGCAGGGGCAGGTTTTTGGTACGGAAAAAGCCAGCCCCTGTGCCTGGTTGGCGCCGTGGTAGGGGTCCTGCCCCAGTACGATGACGTGCACCGTTTCCGGGGTGAGGTCGCGCAGGGCGCGAAAGGGCGTGGCCGGATAGATTTGAGCGCCGGCACGTAGCCGCGTGGACAGGAACTGGTTGAGCGATCGCAACGCCTTTTGGGTGGCTGGCGCCGCCAACGCCTTCTGCCATACAGGCGCCAATTGGTCGAGGTGGGGACTGAGGTTTCCGGTTAGGCGGTTCAGGACGGCGGCGGTGGTGCGGGCGATCATGGTGTGCCTGGCGTTACAGCGAGTTTAACGCTACACGCAGCGAGGCGTGGTACGCGGTCAGCAAGCCGTACTGCCGCTCGCGAAATACCTCCCAGGCCAACAGCTGTTCGGGGCTGCGTTCGCGCATGGGTGCCCAGATGGCATCCGGATAGCGGCTGTCCAGCGGCCAGCGCGGGATCACATGCCAATGAATGTGCGGTACGTAGTTGCCAAGCTGGGCCACGTTGACTTTGCCCGGCATAAGCTCGACGCGCATGACGCCTTCCACCAGCCACACGACATCCATGATGTGGCGGCGGTCGGGCGGCTCCAGATCGGTCATTTCGCAAACGTGGTCGTTCCACGCAACGCGCGTGAACCCCGGATAGTCCGGGTCTTCGGCGTCGATGACGCGCAGCTTGTCGTTGCGCCAGAGAACGTTGTGGCTGTCGTCGGGCTGGCACAACGCACAGTTGGGGGAATGCATGACGCGGCCTCGTGACACTAGAAGAAGAGTTCCTGCAGGGCCAGGCCTGGCTCTTTGGCACGCATGAAGCGCTCGCCGACGAGGAACGCGTTGACATTGTGCGATCGCATGAGGCTTACGTCTTCACGGCTGAAGATGGCACTTTCGGTGACGATGAGCTTGTCCATGGGAACGAGGGGCAGCATGTCGATCGTGTTTTGCAACGACGTTTCGAAGGTGCGCAGGTTGCGGTTGTTGATGCCGATAAGGTTGGTTTTCAGTTTCAGCGCGCTCTCCAGTTCTTCGCGACTGTGCACTTCGACCAGCACGTCCATGCCCAGTTCGATCGACAGGCTTTCAAGCTCGACCATCTGGGCCTTGTCCAGCGCAGCGACAATGAGCAGGATGCAGTCGGCACCCAGCGCCCGCGCGTGCACGATCTGGTAGGGATCGATGATGAAGTCCTTGCGCAGCACCGGCAGCGAGCAGGCCGCGCGGGCCTGGCGCAGGTGGTCGTACGAGCCCTGGAAGAACTGCACGTCGGTCAGCACTGACAGACAGGCGGCGCCGTGCGCCGCGTACGACGTGGCGATTTCGGGTGGGTTGAAGTTTTCGCGTATTACCCCCCTGGACGGCGACGCCTTTTTGATTTCGGCGATTACCGCCGGCTTGCCCTGGGCGATCTTGTCTTTGATGGCTCGTATGAAGCCACGCACGTCCTTGCGGCTTTTCGCCTCGCGCAGCAGGTCGGCTTCGCTGCGCATTTGACGTGCTGTGGTGACCTCCTTCCTCTTTGTTTCCAGTATTTTCTTCAGGATGTCGTTCATGATTGCAGCTTTTGAGTATAGGCGCGGAACTCTTCTAGTTTCGCTCGTGCCGCGCCGCTGGAAATTTGCTCGAATGCGATTTTCAGGCCTTCTCGTATAGAACCCGCCTTGTTACCGGCGTAGATGGCCAAGCCCCCATTCAGCCCCACTATGTTTCGTGCCGCGCCCGGGGTGTTGTCGAGCGCCTGCTTGATTAGTGTAGCCGACTCGTTGCGGTTGCTGACTTTGATCGAACGGTTCGACATCATGGTCATGCCGAAATCCTCGGGGTGGATCTCGTATTCGCGGATGGTGCCGTCCTTGAGTTCACCCACCATGGTGGCTGCGCCCAGCGAGGCTTCATCCATGCCGTCCCTGCCGTGCACGATGAGCACGTGCCGCGACCCCAGGCGTTCCATCGCGCGCACCTGGATGCCGACGAGGTCCGAGTGGAATACCCCCATGAGCTGATTGGCGGCGTTGGCCGGGTTGGTGAGCGGGCCCAGGATGTTGAAAATGGTCTTCACCCCCAGTTCCTTGCGGATGGCCGCCACGTTTTTCATGGCACCGTGATGGGCCGGGGCGAACATGAAGCCGATGCCGGTCTGTTCGATGCTGTCTGCGATTTGCTCGGGAGTCAGGTTGATGTTGACGCCCAGTGCTTCGACCACATCGGCGCTGCCCGAGGATGACGAGGCGCTGCGTCCGCCGTGCTTGGCGATTTTCACGCCGGCCGCCGCCGCGACGAACATGGAGGCGGTGGAAATGTTGAAGGTATTGGAGCCGTCGCCGCCCGTGCCGCACATGTCCAGAAGTTCTTCGGGATGGGGGGTTTGCACGTGCAGTGCGAATTCGCGCATTACCTCGGCGGCCGCGGTGATTTCGCCTATGGTTTCCTTTTTGACGCGCAACCCCATGATGAGCGCGGAGGCGATTTGGGGCGAGAGCTCGCCGCGCATCAGAAGACGCATCAATTGCAACATTTCGTCGTGAAAAATTTCACGATGCTCAATACAGCGAGCCAGGGCTTCAGTAGGGGTAATGGTAGAGGTCATGGTGGGTTCCTGTTTTCAGATGGTCAGAAAGTTGCGCAGCAGCATGTGGCCGTGCTCGCTGAGGATGGATTCGGGGTGAAATTGCACGCCGTAGACGGGCAATGTCTTGTGGCGCACTCCCATGATTTCGCCGTCTTCGCTCTCGGCGGTGATCTCCAGGCAGGCAGGCAGCGACGTGCGCTCAATGACCAGGGAGTGGTAGCGCGTTGCGGTAAAGGGTGATGGCAGGTCCGTGAATACGTCTGAAGCGGCATGCGTAATCGCCGAAGTTTTGCCATGCATCTGTGTTTTGGCACGAATGATGTTGCCGCCATAAGCAGCGCCAATGGCCTGGTGGCCCAGGCATACGCCCAGAACCGGAATCTTTCCTGCGAGCGCCTGGATCAGGTTCACCGAGATCCCCGCCTTGGCAGGCGAGCATGGCCCTGGCGAGATGCACAGGCGGGCAGGCCGCAGCGCGGTGATTTCGTCCACGGAGGCTTCGTCGTTGCGCACGACTTTGACCTCTTCGCCCAGTTCGCCAAAGTACTGGACCAGATTGTAGGTAAACGAATCGTAGTTATCGAGCATGAGCAGCATGGTGTTCTCCGAACGGTGCACCGGTGTCAAATAGGCTCGTCGAGCCCGAACTGGACTTTCTCTGCGGCGCGCAACACAGCGCGCGCCTTGGCTTCGGTTTCCTGCCATTCTTTTTCGGGGTCGGAATCGGCCACAATGCCCGCGGCCGCCTGTACGTACAGCGTGCCGTTCTTGACGATGCCGGTACGGATGGCAATGGCCACGTCCATTTCCCCGCTGTAGCTCAGGTAGCCGGCTGCGCCGCCGTAGACGCCGCGGCGCACGGGCTCCAGTTCGTCAATGATTTCCATGGCGCGCACTTTGGGGGCGCCCGTCAGTGTGCCGGCCGGAAAGGTTGCGCGCAGCACGTCGATGTTGCTGGTGTTTTCCTTCAGGATGCCGCTTATATTCGAGACCAGGTGCTGCACATGCGAATAGCGTTCGATGGTCATGGTGTCGGTGACTTTGACTGTGCCGGTTTGCGCCACGCGGCCCATATCGTTGCGCGCGAGGTCGATCAGCATGACGTGTTCGGCACGCTCTTTCGGATCGGCCTGGAGCTCTTTGCCCAGTGCGGCGTCTTCGGCCGGTGTGGTGCCGCGCCGGCGGGTACCGGCCAGCGGGCGAATCGTGATGACCGTCTGTTCCTCGTCGCCTTGTGTCACGGCTTCCTGGCGCACGAGGATTTCGGGTGAGGAACCCACGACATGAAAGTTGTCGAAGTCCCAGTAATACATGTAGGGCGATGGGTTGAGCGAACGCAGCGAGCGATACAGCGACAGCGGCGAGTCGGGGTAGGGCTTGGTGATGACCTGCCCTATTTGCACCTGCATTACGTCACCCGCCGCAATGTAGTCCTTGGCTTTGCGTACCGCGGCGATGTAGTCGTCTTTCTTGAAGTCGCGCTGGCTTTCCGTTTGCAGGCTGGAATAGGCGTACGGGATGACGACCGGCATGCGCAGCTTTTCGCGCAGGTCCTTGATGCGTCGCCGGGCCGTGGCAAAGGCCTCGGGTTGCTGAGGGTCGGCGTAGACCAGAAGGTAGGTGTGGCCCGCCAGGTTGTCGACCACCACGAGTTCGTCCACGTGCAGCAGCAGGATGTCCGGTATTCCGTCTTCGCCGCCCGGAGTCGGTTTGCTGCTGGCGCCAAGCCGGGGCTCTATGTGGCGCACAGTTTCGTAGCCGAAATAGCCGGCCAGGCCGCCCGCGAAGCGGGGCATGCCGGGGCGCAGGGCTACCTTGAAGCGCTTCTGGTAGGCCTCGATGAAGGTCAGGGGGTCGCCTTCGCAGGTTTCGACGACCTTGCCCTCACGGACCACTTCGGTGAGGTTTCCGGTTGCGCGGATGATGGTCTTGGCCGGCAGGCCGATGAAGGAGTAGCGCCCGAAGCGCTCGCCCCCCACAACCGATTCCAGCAGGCAGCTGTTGCGTCCGCCCTCGGGTCCGCTGTGGGCGAGCTTCAGGTAAATGGACAGGGGCGTATCCAGGTCGGCGTAGGTTTCCGCCATCAGTGAAATACGGTTGTATCCCTTGGCGGCAAGTGCGTTGAATTCTGTTTCTGTCATGTTGGTCTCGGGTAGGCTTTGTTGCACGAGGCCGGACAGAATCAAAAAAGCCCGGCCATGTTCGTATGGTTCCGGGCTTTGCTGCTTGGTAATGCGAGCGACACGAAAAGACGGGGTCTTACGTGCCGGGAGGAATTACCGCCACCCAGAACACAGGCGCCACCAGCGCCAAGTGGCGCGAAGGGCTGTGCAATGGGGTTGTACGGTGATCATGGTTGTTTTTGTTGGCTTTGCCTGAAGCGTTGTGGCCGGATCAGCCTGGAACCTGGCTGGTTCCGCGGGTGCTGACCCAATGCGCCGCTGCATCAATGGACAACACTATATCATCGACTTCCAGATTTTGCACGCCTTTGCCTTCGTTGTAGCCGTAGGGCACTGCCAGCGCGGTGATGCCGGCGGCACGCGCCGCCTGCGCATCGTAGATCGAATCGCCGATCATTACCGCCTGCTGTGGGGCGATGTCGAGCTGCGCGCAGGCGTGCAGCAGCGGCATGGGGTGCGGTTTGCTTTCGGCGCAGGTATCGCCGCACACGACAACGTCAAAATATGGGGCCAGCCCCGAGCTTGCGAGTAGTGGCAGGGTGAATTCCGTTGGTTTGTTGGTGACGACGGCGAGCTTCAGGCCCATCTGTCTGAATGCATCCAGCCCGTCGGTTACGCCTGGGTACAGGGTGGCACGCGTGCCACTGACGTGGCGGTAGTGTTCTCGGAACGAGGCGAGCGCCTGATCGAGCAGGTTGTCGTCCGGCTCGCTGTCCTGGATTGCCAGAGCACGCAGGACAAGTGCCCGGGTGCCTTTGCCAACAAGCGATGCCGTGGTGTCCTCGGACAATAGGTCGCGGCCAAGCTCGGCCAGCGTGGCGTTGAGGGCGTCGGTCAGGTCGGCAATGGTGTTGACCAGCGTGCCATCAAGATCCAGCAGTACAGCAGTAAACGACATGAATAGCCTTATACCGAAATGGTTTCGCCCTTGAGGATTTCGGCGCGCATGGACGAAATGATTTTCTTGTAGTCCTTGTGGCCGAATATGGCCGATCCGGCAACGAAGGTGTCGGCGCCCGCGGCGCGTATGGCGGCGATGTTATCGAGCTTGACCCCGCCGTCGACTTCCAGGGCAATGGCCTGGCCGCCCTGGCTTTGCCAGGCCAGGATTTTCTGGCGCGCCTGCCGGAGTTTGGCGAGCGTGCCGGGGATGAAGCTTTGGCCGCCGAAGCCCGGGTTCACGGACATAAGCAGAACCACGTCCAGCTTGTCCATGACATAGTCCATCCAGTGAAGCGAGGTGGCCGGGTTGAAGACCAAGCCGGCCTTGCAGCCCAGCTCCCTGATAAGGGTCAGGCTGCGGTCAGGGTGGCGTGACGCCTCGGGATGGAAAGTAATGATGTTGGCGCCCGCTTGGGCAAATTGCGGGATAATGGCGTCAACGGGCTCGACCATGAGATGCACGTCGATCTGGGCGGTGGTGTGGGGCCGCAGTGCCTTGCACACCATGGGTCCCATGGTCAGGTTGGGCACATAGTGGTTGTCCATGACGTCAAAGTGAATCCAGTCGGCGCCCGCTTCGACAACGTTGCGGACCTCTTCACCCAGGCGGGCGAAGTCGGCCGACAGCAGGCTGGGAGCGATGCGGGTGGTGGGTGTCTGGTTCATGGGCGTAAACTGGATCCGTTTGCAAAAACAGCAGGTACAAGCGTCATTATTGCAGGTTAATCATGTTTTTCCGTTTTTATCGGACGCCGAATCGTTTTATCGGGATGTGCTTATGAAGCCGTATGACCTGTCAGTTACTGTAACGCCGCAATATTTGCCCGAGCAATCCGAGCCCGGCGAACAGCAGTTCGTGTTTGCCTACACTGTTCGCATTACCAACAATGGTCAGAATCCGGCTCAGGTCATCAGCCGCCACTGGATCATTACCGACGGGCAGCAAAACATACAAGAGGTTCGCGGCCTGGGGGTGGTTGGGCAACAGCCCTTGCTCAGCCCGGGCGAAACATTCGAATACACCAGCGGCTGTCCGCTGCCCACGCCCATCGGCACGATGCGTGGTACATATCATTGCGTGGGCGATAATGGCATTCCTTTCGAAGTGCCTATCGATGAGTTTGTACTCGCCATGCCGCGTACTTTGCACTGATTGTCAGGCCGGCAGAACGATTCTCGGCTTTTGGTTTTCCGCTTTTACTGGTGTTCATGAAGAAATTACTATTCTCGTCCGCGCTGCTTGCGGTTCTGGCGGCTTGCGGCACTGTGCCCCCTGCACCGGAAACGACTAAGGCCCCGCCGGCAGCGGCACCGGCCGAGGGGCTGGCCGAGCAACCGCTGCGTGTCCCCGATCTGGCGTCCATGCGCGATACGCGGCCGCGCGCCCTGGCGGGGAAGTTTCAGCAGGCCAGCTGGGCGTCCCTGCCGGGCTGGCAGTCCGACAACCTGCATCTGGCCTGGAAGGCGTTTGTGAATGACTGCAAGGGCTTGATGCGGCCGGTGTCGGGCTCGCTGTCGATGCCTGCGCGTGCAACGCCGCGCGCATGGCAGCCGGTTTGCGCCGCTGTGTCACGGTCGGGAATTTCGTTGACCAACCCCAACCCCGCGCAGGTGCGCGAGTTCCTGCAAACGCATTTGCAGCCCTGGCGCTTGCTGGACGCCAGCGGGCGTGCGGCCAGGAATCTGGTAACCGGCTATTACGAGCCGTTGATTCACGCGTCGCGTACGCGGCAGGGTCGTTATCAGTGGCCGCTGTATGCGCCGCCGCCGGATCTGCTGACGGTGGATTTGGCGTCGGTGTATCCCGAATTGGCTGGCAAGCGGGTGCGCGGCAAGCTTGTGGGAAATCGGGTGGTGCCTTACGACACGCGGGCGCAGATAGCGGATTCGCCCACGCCGCCCGCCGTCATTGTCTGGGCCGACGATCCGGTCGAGGCGTTTTTCCTGCAGATTCAAGGATCCGGGCGCGCCGAGTTGCCCGACGGTACCGTCGTGCGCCTGGCTTACGCCGACCATAATGGGCGTCCTTACGCGTCGGTAGGAAAATGGCTGGCCAGCAAGAAGCAGATGCCTTTGGCGCAGGCGTCCATGCAAAACATCAAGGCATGGGCCAAACGCAATCCGGGCCGGGTGCAGGAGATGCTGAACGCAAATCCCGCCATGGTGTTCTTCCGTGAGGAAGCGATTACGGATCCCGAGCTTGGTCCCAATGGTTCGTATGGCCTGCCGCTGATCGGCGAGCGTTCGGTGGCGGTGGACGCGTCGTTCGTGCCGCTGGGTACGCCGCTGTTTCTGGCCACCGAGCGCCCGGACTCGAAAGAGCCCTTGCGGCGGCTGGTGTTTGCCGAGGATACTGGCGCGGCCATACAGGGTGCGGGGCGTGCGGATTTTTACTGGGGGTTTGGCGATGATGCGGGGGCGCTGGCTGGCCGCATGAAGCAGCAAGGTGAAATGTGGGTGTTGTGGCCCAAGCATGCGGGGGCTCCGTCAGCGCGATGAGCACCGAAAACATCCTCGTCTGCGGCACCGGCATTGTTGGTCTGGCGACAGCCTTGGGGCTGACCAAGGCCGGCCAGCAGGTGACGCTGCTGGGTCCGCGCGAAGGGGTGCCGCCGGCGCGCGGTGAGGAATACTGTCCTCGCGTTTATGCTCTTTCGCCATCAAGCCAGCGGTTCCTTGAACACCTTGGCGTGTGGGGCATGCTTGATGCGTCGCGGCTTGCGCCGGTGGAGGACATGGAGGTGTATGGCGATGCCAGCGGGCGTGTGGTGTTGCGGGCATGGCAGGCGGCGGTGTCGAGGCTGGCCACCATCATCGAGTCCAGCGAGCTGGAGCGGGTGTTGCAGCAGGCAGTGAAGGTTTTTGGTATTGCGTGGCGGGACGAGAAGTTTCGCGGGCTCGAAGGCGGCGTTGCGGTGACGGAGTCGGGGGCGCGGATTGAGGCGGATTTGCTGGTGGGCGCCGATGGTGCCGGATCGCTGGTGCGCGCGGCCGCAGGCATTCATCACGAGTCCAGGTCATATCACAGCACGGGCCTAGTGGTTCACCTGACGGCGCAGCGGGCGCATCAGGGCGTGGCGTTTCAGTGGTTTACATCCGATGGGGTGCTGGCTCTGCTGCCTATGCCCGATACGTCGCAAGGGCGTCAGGTTTCGATGGTCTGGTCGATGCCCGAGGATCAGGCGGCCGACCTGCTGGCCATGGATGACGAGGCGCGTCGCACCGCGCTTGGGTTGCGTTTGCAGGCAGCGACGGCAGGGCGTTTGGGCACGTTGACGGTGCGTAGTGCCTTGGTAGGGTTTCCGTTGTTCCTGGAAAAGAGTGGTGTGGTGGGTCCGGGGGTTGCTCTGGTTGGTGATGCGGCGCATCGGGTGCATCCGCTGGCGGGGCAGGGGCTTAATCTGGGGCTGGCTGATGTGGAGCAACTGGTCGAGGTGGTTCGTGGCCGCGAGTCGTTCCGCAAGGCGGGTGATTTGCGTGTGCTGCGTCGTTATCGCCGGGCGCGTGCAGAGTCGGTGCTGGCGATGAGTGTGGCAACGGATGGTTTGCAGCGTTTGTTTTTGTCGCAGGCGGCACCGGTGGTGCTGGCGCGCAATGTGGGGATGCAGGTGGTCGACAGGCTGCCTGGGTTGAAAAGGTTCTTGATTGGCGGCGCGTCGGGGGGTTGATTCGGCGCGGTGCTGGTACAAGCTTGGTTTGTGCGGGCTTTTTGGATTTCATCAGGGGTTTGGCTATGGGTGGGTTTGTCTCGGGGTGGTTGCGCGCGGTGCTGGTGGGGGCTGTGTTGGTGCTTGGCGTGGGCGCTGCCTCGGCCCAGAGCACGGATGGAGAGTCGTTGCCTTTGTCGGTTTCGGGGCCGGTTGAGGTGGATCAGGCTGTTCCGGCGGCGACGCTGGATAAGGTGAAGGAGGCGTTTGAGCATCGCTTTGAGGGGGTTCAGGTGAAGGCGGTAAGGGCTACGCCGTTGCCGGGGATTTTTGAGGTGCAGGTTGATATGGATTTGTTGTATACGGATGCGGATGCAAGTTATGTGATGCAAGGGTCTTTGATTGATGCGAAGGCGCGTGTTGATTTGACGGCTCAGCATTTGGCGAAGTTGTCGCAGGTGGCGTTTGATTCGTTGCCGCTTAATTTGGCGATTAAGCAGGTGAAGGGGAATGGCGCGCGCAGGATTGCGGTTTTTGAGGATCCCAATTGTCCGTATTGCAAGCAGTTGCAGAGTTCGCTGGATAGTGTGGATGATGTGACGGTGTATACGTTGTTATTCCCGATTTTGTCGGCGGATTCCAGTGTGAAGGCGCGGGATGTCTGGTGTTCGAAGGACAAGGGTAGGGTTTGGCATGATTGGATGGTGAACGGGAAGGTGCCGCCGCAGGAGAAGTGTGATGCGCCTCTTGATGAGCTGTTGGCGCTGGGGCATAAGTTGAATGTGCAGGGGACGCCGATGATTGTGTTTGCGGATGGGAGCCGGGTGAATGGGGCGCTGCCGTTGGAGGCGTTGAAGGAGAAGTTGGCGGCGGTGGGAGTTGGGGTTAAGGCCAAGTGATGGTTGGGTGTGTTGGTATGGGTTGATGTGTTCTGGTTCGGGGCTTTGCTGGTTGGTGTTAGGGTTCTGGGTTCTTGACGCGGTGCGGGAGTGCATTCAAAAACCCCCACACTCGCATCACCAAAGCGGACACGACTATTTATCGATCCAGCCAGCCCGATGTGAATCACTTGCCTGAAGAAAGACCAATGCTGCCCTCACACACCAGCGCGTAAAATCGCTCATGAAACCGTACGGAAAGTGGATCGAGCCGTCACCGTGACGCCTCGGTACCGGCAATCACGCCGCGCCCAGCTTTGCTTTGGAGAGCCCCGCATCTGATAGGCTTCGGGCTTGAAAACATCAGGACAGCGTTATGAACAAACCGTCTGTATCGGGAGCCAGTGTGCGCGCACGCGCGCCGTATCAATCTATCGTTGACCGACCGCCACTGCGTCTTCCGGGCGATGCACGTGTCGTCATCTGGAATATTGTCAACATTGAAGTCTGGGATCCGACGAAACCCATGCCGCGCACGATTTTGCCGCCGCCCATGGGCGATCCCATGCTGCCCAGCGTAGTCAATTGGTCGTGGCACGAGTATGGCATGCGGGTCGGGTTCTGGCGTTTTCTGCAGGCGCTGCAAGGCCGCAAGATGCCTGTGACGTTGGCTCTCAATGGCGCAACGTGTTCTTATTATCCGGAAGTGTGCGCCGCCGCCCGCGATGCGGGCTGGGAGTTCATGGGCCATGGGTACACGCAGCAGCCGATGCACACGCTGGATAACGAGCTCGATGCCATCAAGCGTACGATTGAGGAGATCAGGTCTTTTACTGGCAAGGCGCCGCGCGGCTGGGAGGGTCCGGGGCTCACCGAGACGGACGCCACGCTGGATTTCCTGGCCGACGCGGGTATTGAGTACGTGGCCGACTGGGTGCTGGATGACCAGCCCGTCAGTCTGCAGGTGAGTCGGGGCCGCACGATGACGGCGCTTCCGTATACGGTGGAGATCAACGATGTTGCGATTAGTGCCGTGCAGCAACATGGTTCCGACGAAATTCTCAAGCGTGGCAAGGCGCAGTTCGATCGGCTTTACAAGGACGGCGCCGTCACGCCTCGCGTCATGGCGATTTCGGTGCACCCGTATTTGAGCGGCGTTCCTCATCGTATCGGTTATCTGGAAGCGTTGTACGACTATGTATTGGGGCACGACAAGGTGCTGATCTGGGATGGCGAGACCATACTTGACTGGTATCTTGAGCAGCGGGGGCGGGTTTCGCGGTGATTGTTCTTGATCTGCGTGGTGGGGTGCGCGGCGGGACTCGACCCAATGTTCACCGTCAGTCAATTGCCTCAGACCACTGCGGATTCCAAACTACTTCCCATAGATGCCCGTCTGGATCAAGGAAATAACCCGAATACCCGCCCCAGAATGTGTCGTGCGCTGGCTTGACAATAGCAGCTCCCGCCGAGGTTGCTTTGGCCATGATTTCATCAACTTCAGCTTTTGATGATACGTTGTGAGCCAAAGTCATCTCTGTGGGATTGGCAACGCCGGCTACCAGCCCTGTATCGCGGGCGATGCTCGATCGAGGCCAGAGCGCCAGCCTCACACGGTGCCCGAGCTCCGCGAAACGGCTGTCTGGGGGGGCGTTCAGGCATTGATCCAGGCCCGCGCCTGTTCCAGCTCGCTGACGTGGAACGCCTTGACTTCAGCTTTCGTAAAGAACCGCGCCAAATGCGTCGAGGCTCGAATCCAGCCCGCGTCGGCCACCACGGCGGCGCGTGTGACTTTGCGGGCGACGGTGACGCCGAGTGTCATGTCGGTCCACAGCGCTTTTGGCTCGATGCCGCTGAAATGCTCGATGCGCTCGAGCACGCGGGTCTTGCCGCTCTGTTCAAGATCACCACGTAAGCGTTCAATGACTTCGCGAAGCTCGTGGTCGGTGATTTTGCCTTCAACAGATATTTCAATAGCCGGTGAATCGGGAGTGGTGTGATACAGGATCATGGAAAGACCCCTAATCAGGAAGACGTTATACGCTCAGGCACGAGCGGGTCCGGCGTTTAACGGTTTTTTGTTTATCGTACCCCGTTCCATGGGCTCCGTTAGGTTACAAGCGTTACGTTTTGTTCTGGTGCCGTCGATGCTCGTGCGGTGCTCCGGCGCAGGGGATCAGTTGCGCCGATAGCACTTCGACGATGATATGTGTGCAAGCGGGACGGCGTGGATATTTGGAAGCGATACCGCTTCAGCCCACCATCTCTTCGATGTCGTGAAAGATCAATGCCCACTTATCGTCGTCGATCTTCAGACCAACGAGATTGCGCAGAAGAAATGCGCCCTCTGCCGCCAAGTAAGCAAGTCGGCGCTGTTGGCTCTCCCAATCATTCGCGTTCAGATCGTCCAGGCGAACCCGATACCAGTTCTGCATTCCTGAACTCGCGGTGCCACTGCTTGCTAATGTAGCAAGCAGCGTGGAGACGGTCCTGCTGACGTTACCGTCTTCTCGCTGTGTAGACTGGAGGTGGGCTTTCAGACGGGCGCCGGCAGTTATGTTATCCCCGAGAATGGCTCGATACGTCTCGGCCTCGCGGGCCATCCATCTTGTCAGTAGCGCCTCGACCATCGCCTCGCGAGTGCCGAAAACCGTCTGCACACTTGCCTTCGACAAGGAGGCTGCTTCAGCTAGCGATCCGAACGACAACGAAGCGGCCCCTCCGTCGGCAACCACGCCTTCCGCTAAATCGAGCAATTGTTCACGATCGATTGATCTTGGCCTGGCCATTTGGTTTCCCGCTTGATTCTGTTAGCATACGGTCGTATTTATATACTAACATATCGAATATCGCAAGGTTTTCAATCAAATCGGATCGAATGCAAATGACGCTTTCTCCACTCGTTCGCCGGGCCACCTATGTAGTGGTTTTTGAAATATTCGCAATAGCTCTTGCGACGTTACTTCTCATGGCCCTCAGCGGGGGCGAGGCACACGGCTCGCTACCGGTTGCAGCGGCAAGCTCCCTTGTCGCAGTGATATGGAATTTTATCTACAACACACTCTTCGAACGGTGGGAGGTGAGCCGCAGTATTCAGACCCGCTCCCTCGGGCTGCGTGTTGCTCATGCCGTTGGTTTCGAAGGTGGACTGGTCGTCATTCTAATCCCGCTGTTCATGTGGTGGTACCAAGTGGGACCACTCGATGCGCTTAAGATGGAAGTGGCGCTACTGGTATTCTTCCTGGCCTTCACTTTCGTGTTCACGTGGATTTTCGATCACGTAGTGCCGATCAAGCGCGAGGGTTGAACTGTGCGGGCCGCCACAGCCAGGAAAGGCCGCTCCTGGCCGAAAATGGCCTCCCTTCCGCTCATTTTTAGCCGTGCGCGAATAATCGCATGAACAGACAACAGTAATTCGAGCAACACGTCAATTAGGCACAAAAAGGCTGGCAATTTTGTTGCGAAGCCACTGGTTGCCCGGGTCGGCGTGAAAGCGCTCGTGCCAGCACTGCTTGACGTCGAACAGCGGCAGCGGAACCGGGATGTCGATCAGGCGGATGTGGTATTCGGTGGATAGCTGGCTGGCCGTGCTGTGGGGCACAATCGCTATCAGGTCCGTGTTGGCAACAATAGACGGAAGCACCAGGAAATTCTGCACGCGAAGCATAATGCGGTCCTGCAGGCCAAGATTGATTAGCGTGCGTTCCACAATACCGTGGCCCGTTCCGAACGGCAGTACAACCGCATGGGAAGCGTTGGCGAATTGCTTGGCGGTGAAGCGCTTCTTGGTTAACGGGTGGTCCGGGCGCAGAATGCCAATGTAGTGCTCCAGAATCAGCCTTTGCTGGTAAAAGCCCGTTCGCAAGTCAGGAAGGCTGCCGATGGCGATGTCGACTTCACCGCTTTCGAGCGCGGCCTGCGGATTGTGGTCGGGCATCGGCAGCGTATTGATTTTTACGGTTGGAGCTTCAACGCGCAGGTGCTTGAGCAGGGTCGGCAGGAAGAATGACTCCCCGAGATCAGTCATGTAGATCGTGAAGCTGCGTGTTGAGGTGGCGGGGTCGAACGGCCTTGGCGCGTGCAGATTGGTAAGAATCGTTGCGACGGCCTGGCGGATGGGCAGGGCCATGCGCTCCGCGTGCGGGGTTGGGACCATGCCGCTACTGGTGCGCACGAAGAGCTGGTCGTCGGTAATGCGTCGAAGCCGGTTAAGCGCGTTGCTGACCGTCGGTTGGGCAAGGTTAAGGCGGTTGGCGGCGCGTGAAATGCTGCGTTCCGCGAGGATCGAATCGAAGATGGTCAGGAGTTTGAAATCGAGGTTTTCCATGTTTATGTATTCTATAAATAAATAAAAGTATTCATGGGAATTCATTGATCAAATAATAACGTGCTTCTAGAATAGTGGCATTACTTTAAGAATCGCGTTACTGCGTCGAGAACCATGGCGCTGATTCCGGAATAGCAGTGTTAATGCAGACAGGGGGCAGAGATGTTGGAAGGGTGTACTTTTTGGCCGAAGGACCGCGCGCAACGCTATCGTGATGCGGGGTATTGGGAGGGCATGACTCTTTGGGAGATGATGGCGCGTACCGTGAATCGTCTGCCCGACAAGGTGGCGCTGGTTGTGGGAGACCGGCGCGAAACGTATCGTGACCTGGACCAGATCTCGGCTCGTCTGGCTTCCGCTTTGTTGTCGAAGGGAATTGGCACGCTCGATCGGGTCGTGCTGCAGCTGCCGAACATTGCAGAGTTCGTTCATTACTACCTGGCGCTGGTGCGTATTGGCGCGATTCCGGTGCTGGCGCTGCGTGCCCATCGCCATACCGAAGTGCGGCATTTCATTCGGTCTTCTGGCGCGGTGGCGTACGTGGTGCCCGATATTGCCAACAAGTTCGATTACCGGCCCATGGCAGCCGAGATGCAGCAGGAGTTTGCGTCGCTCAAGACGGTCATTGTCGTTGGCGAGGCTGGCAAGGGTCAGCTTTCACACAAGCAGGTAATGGAAGCGGCTGGCGACGAGGCAACCGTTGCTGCCCGGCTTGCCAAGCTTAAGGTGGACGCCGAGGACGTAGCGACGATGCTGCTTACTGGGGGAACGACATCGCTTTCGAAGTTGATTCCGCGTACGCATCAGGATTACGTGCTGAATGCGCGGCTTTGCGCGACGGCGGCAGGTTTTGATGAAAACACCGTGTTCATGGCCATTTTGCCGCTGGGCCACAATTACAACCTGGCTTCGCCGGGTATGTTTGGCACCTTCTATTTTGGCGGCAAGGTCGTGGTTGCGCCATCGACGAACATGACTGATATTTTTTCGCTGGTAGAAAAGGAAAAGGTAACGGTGATTGCGGCGGTCGTGCCGCTTATTGCTTCGTGGATGGCTTCGACCGAGCCCGACCGGTTCGATCTGTCTTCGCTCAAGGTCGTGCAGAATGGCGGCGCGCGGCTTGCACCAGAATTGCGCCGCCGGTTGATGACGCGCTTTGGCTGCACGCCGCAAGAGGTCTACGGGACGGCCGAGGGTCTTATCAATATGACGCGGCTGGACGACCCCGAGGATCTGTTGTTGAACAGTTCCGGCAGCCCGGTTTGCGTTGATGACGAAATCAAGGTGGTGGACGATGCGGGCAACGAAGTGCCCGATGGCGAGGCCGGCGAACTGCTGACGCGCGGGCCGTACACGGTTTGCGGCTATTACAACGCGGCGAAGATAAACGCCGAGGCCTTTACGGAAGACGGCTTCTACCGCATGGGCGATATCGTTCGCAAACACGGCCGTTATCTCTATACCGAGGGCCGCCGCAAGGATCTGATCAACCGTGGCGGCGAGAAAATCAGCTGCGAGGAAGTGGAAAATTTCATCCTCATGCACCCTGCAGTAAGGTCGGTAAGCCTTGTGGCGATGCCCGATCCATTGTTCGGGGAAAAGGCGTGCGCTTTCGTCATTCTGAAGGAAGGCAAGAGTCTGGCGTTCGACGAGCTGATTGCGTTCCTTCGGGGATTGAAGATTGCCAGCTTCAAGCTGCCGGAACGGCTTGAAGTTGTGCCGCAGTTTCCGCTCAGCCCGGTGGGAAAAATTCTCAAGCGGCAGCTGCGCGACGAGATCGCGGCCAAGATCGAGAAGGAAGGCAAGGCGTGAGGGGTCGCAGGCTGGGCGCTTTGTGCGCGGCTTGGCGATAGCGGAATTTACGAGAACGGGATTGCATTATGAAGATTAAAGTTGTTGGGGCTGGTCCTGGAGGGCTGTATTTTGCGGCGCTGATGAAGCAGTTGGACAGCCGCCATGAAATCACGCTGTACGAGCGCAATGCGCGCGGCGCAACATTCGGGTTTGGTGTGGTTTTCTCGGATCGTGCGCTGGAGTTTCTGCGCGGCGATGATGAAGCGTTGTACCAGTACCTGACCCCGCATCTTGAGAACTGGCCTGAAATAACGGTTGCGCACAATGACGTCAGCATCCCCATTGCGGGCAACGGCTTTGCGTCGATTGGCCGTCTGGATCTATTGACGCTGCTCTATGCGTATGTGGAAAAGCTGGGCGTAAAAATCGTCTTTGATACCGAGATCAACAGTCTGGCGCAATTGGGCGATGCAGACCTGATCGTGGGGGCCGATGGTGCGTCGTCCTGGGTGCGCACGCAAAACGAAGACAAGTTTGGAACGACAACGGACTGGCGTCCCAACAAGTTCATCTGGTATGGAACCAGCAAGGCGTTCAACAGCCTTACGCTGACATTCCGTGAGACGAAGGATGGTGTGTTTTGCGCGCATCACTATCGTTACAAGCCGGACATGAGCACGTTCCTGGTCGAGATCGAAGACGCGACATGGCGGCGCGTGGGCTTTGACAAAATGAGTACCGAGGATACGGTCAAGTATTGCGAGAAGGTTTTCGCCAAAGACCTCGAAGGTCACCCGATTGTCACCAACCATTCGTACTGGCGCAATTTCCCGGTCATCTGGAACGAGCGCTGGAGTTTCGGCCACACCGTTCTGCTGGGCGATGCATTGCGCACGGCACATTTTTCCATTGGTGCGGGAACTCGGCTTGCCATGGAAGACGCTGTGGCGTTATTCAAGGGGTTCAAAGAGCATGGGAACGATATCCCGGCAGCCCTGGCACGTTTCCATGAGTTGCGGTATCCACCCATGAAGAAGATATGGGATGCTGCCAATATCAGTATTGCCTGGTATGAACAAATGGGTGAGCTTGTTCCGAAGCTGATGCCCGTCGAGTTTGCCTACAGCTATATGACGCGCACGGGCAGGGTTGGTCACAAGGAAATGTGCGTACTCGATCCGGCCCTCGCGGCTGAATACGAGAAGCTGCATCCAGAGGTGGCGGTTTAAGCGCTTGGCATCTCGCCGGCCCAGGCGCGGGTGATCAGGTTGCGGATGCCTTCTGCCTCCAATGGCCTTGGATTCCAGTAGGGGTTTTTCAGCGCCAGTTGCGTGGCCTGTTCGATGCCCGATTCGGGCATGCCCAGTTCCTTCAGCGAGCGTGGCGCGCCCAGTGCGCCAGCCAGGTCCCATAGGCCGTGGGCGGCACTGGCGCTGCTCAGCGCGCGCGCGATGCGTTGCATGGCCTCGGGCGTGGCCAGGCTGTTGTAGGCGACGGTATGCGGCAGCATGACGGCATGCGTTTGCGCATGCGGCAGGTTGAACGTGCCGCCCAGTACATGGCAAAGCTTGTGGTGCAGGGCCATGCCGGCCGAACCCAGGCATATGCCGCAAAGCCAGGCGCCGTATAACGCATCGGCGCGCGCTTCGAGGTTGGTGGCGTCCTGTGCAATGCGGGGCAGCGAGCGCGCGAAAGCGGCGATGCCTTCTTCGGCCATGAGCGACGTGACGGGATTGCGGTTTTGGGCGTAGAGGGCCTCGACGGCGTGCGCCATGGCGTTCAGGCCGCTGGTGGCCGACAGCGCGGTGGGAAGCGTCAGTGTCAGGTCCACGTCGTAGACGACGACTTTGGGCAGAATGACCGGCAGGCGTTTGGTGGTTTTGACGTTGTTTTCGGTTTCGCCCAGTATGGGGGTCATTTCCGAGCCGGCATACGTGGTGGGCACGGCAATCTGAGGCAGGCCTGTACGCAGGGCGATGGCCTTACCCAAGCCTATGGTAGAGCCCCCGCCCAGCGAGACGACGCAGTCTGCGTTCACGCTTTGGGCGTGCGCCACCGCTTTTTCCGAGATATCAACGGGTGTGTGCATGGTGGCGTGGCAGTATGTGCCCACCGACGCCGAGCCCAGCAGTTCGGAGACATTGCTGGCCCAGGATGCGTGGCCAGGTGTGGAAAGGACCAGGACGCGGCGCGCGCCAAGCTTGTCCGCCTCCTGGGGCAGGACTTGCAATTTTCCCTGACCAAAAACCACCCGGGTGGGCAGTGCTTCGTAGACAAAATCCTGGTTCATGATGCGGCCCTTTCCACTTTTCATTTAGATAACAAGGCGGCCGTAGCGCCCTGTCTGGCTAATCCGAATTTACGTGTGTGAACCGACCAAACAGGGTACCGACTGCCTTGACCACGACTTGGTTTAGTGTAAACCGTGAATGGCGCGGCGTGATGCGGACAGGCGTCAGGCGAATTCCTGCGCGACGGGGTTGCGCAGCGTGCCGACCTGGGTGATGTCCACTTCGATTATGTCGCCCGGCTTCATCCAGACTTGGGGGTCGCGTTTGAAGCCGACGCCGCCAGGGGTGCCGGTGGCTATGACGTCGCCTGGCTCCAATGGCGTGAACGACGACGCGTAGGCGATGATTTCGGCGATAGAGAAGATCATGTCGGAGATTTTCGCCTGTTGCATGACTTGGCCATTCAGGCGGGTGGTCAGTGTTTGTGCCTGGATGTCGATGACTTCGCCGGACGTGACGAGGGCTGGGCCGAAGGCACCCGTGCCCACAAAGTTTTTGCCGGGAGTGAATTGGTGCGAGTGGCGTTGCCAGTCACGCAGGGTTGCATCGTTGTAGCAGGCATAGCCGGCTACATGTTTGTGCGCTTCGTCGGCCGGGATGTAGCGCCCCGGGCGGCCAATGATGACGGCCAATTCGCCTTCATAGTCCAGGCTGGTGGACACGTGAGGGCGGATGATGGGGTCGCCGTCCGCCACCTGGCTGGCGGCAAAGCGCGTGAACAGCGAAGGGTGCTGCTCAACGGGCCGACCCGTTTCCTTGCGGTGGGTTTCGTAGTTCAACCCGACGCAGATGATTTTGTTGGGGTTGGGGATGACCGGCAGCAGATGCACTTCGTGCACGGACAGAATGGGGGCGATGGTCAACGCGGCCGTGGCGTCGTCCAGGCCGCCGCCAAGCAACGATTTCAGATCCGGATAGCGATGGCCAAGAATGGCGCTGAGGTGCGCAATACGCTGGTCGGCAAGTTGGGCACCATAGCCCGATTGGCCGTTGCGGCCAACGAAAGATAAAAGACGCATGGGGATTCCATAGGGTTGTGACTCCCCGTTAGTGTACCGGCAAACGCGCGTGGCATTCGTTACAAAGCTTGCGCGTCTGCCGGTCTGGTCCCCTGGTCAGACTCCAGGATCCTTCACGTTGGGAACGGTCTCGAACTCGACGTTCCAGTATTGACCATTGACCTTCTCAGCGCGGCGAAGGTAGATGTTCTGGACAATATCGCGGGTTTGCGGATCGATGCTGATCGGGCCGCGCGGGCTTTCCCAGTGCATGCCTTTCATGGCGGCCAGTAGCTGATCGCCCGTGGCGGTTGGGCCGGCCTTCTTCAGGGCAGCGTAGATCAGGTGCATGCCGTCATAGCCACCCACGGACATGAAATTGGGGCGCATCTTGTTGTCCGTAAGCTTTTCGAAGGCGGCGACATAGGCCTTGTTTTCGGGGGACTTGTGTGCAGCGGAATAGTGCTGCGAAGTGACCACACCCTCGACCTCGTTACCCATGCTGGGCATCAGGTCGTCGTCCAGCACGTCGCCGGTGCCGATGATCTGGATGCCAGCCTTGGCCAGGCCCTTGTCCTTGAATTGCTTCATGAGGGCAATGCCTGGGCCAGAGGGTACGAAGACGAACACGGCATCGGGCTTGGCGTCACGCACGCGCTGCAGGAACGGTGCGAAGTCCGGGTTTTGCAGCGGAACGCGAATGCTTTCCAGGATTTTGCCGCCGCCATCGGTGAAGTGCTTGATGAACACTTTTTCGGCATCATGACCGGGACCGTAGTCGGTGATCAGAGTGATGACGCTTTTGATTTTGGGGTTCTTGGCGGCCCAGTCGGCCAAAGGTGCCGTGACTTGGGGCAAGGTTTGCGATGTGCGCACGATGTATGGCGACTTTTTCACGATGGACGAGGTGGCTGCCGCCATGACGACCATGGGGATCTTGGCCTGGGTGGCGACAGGTGCCGCGGCAAAGGCCAGGGGGGTCAGGCCGAAGCCTGCCAGGACGTTGACTTTGTCCTGAACGACCATTTCCTGTGCAATACGCTTGGTGTTTTCGGGTTGCAGGCCGCCGTCATCCCTCAGGATGACCTGGATCGTGCGTCCATCGACCGTGGTGCCGTGTTGCTGCATGTACAGCTTGACCGCGGCGTCGATCTGCTTGCCTGTCGAGGCAAATGGGCCCGTCATGGGAACGATGAGCCCGATTTTGAATGGTGCGGCGTCCGCGGCGGCCGCAGCCGTCGGGGCGACCACCCACGTAGTTGCGGCAGTTGCCATGCAGGCTGCCGCGAGGGCTGTCTTGAAGGTACGCTTCATGGTCTCTCCTTGGAGTCAGTGCGTTGGTTGTTAAATACCCCTATACAACAAACAGTTAGGCCATACGCCGCCAGATTTCTGTGATCTGATCGTGGCACGTACGAACGTGCGGCCTAACGGGTATTTGGGATAATACAACGTACACTGAATATACGCACGAGAGACGATGCGCAAGCGTTGCAAAGCTTGCGCATCTACCGGCTCAGTTAGTCAGGTACGCCGGGGTCCTTGACGTCGTGGAAGGTCTTGAACTCGACGTTCCAGTATTGACCGTTGATCTTTTCAGCACGGCGAAGATAGACGTTCTGAATGATGTCGCGGGTTTGCGGATCGATGCTGATCGGGCCGCGCGGGCTTTCCCAGTGCATGCCTTTCATGGCGGCCAGAAGCTGATCGCCTGTGGCGGTTGGGCCGGCTTTCTTCAGGGCAGCATAGATCAGGTGCATGCCGTCATAGCCACCGACGGACATGAAGTTGGGGCGGTATTTGTTGCCGTCGAATTTCTCGAACGCCGCCACGTAGGCCTTGTTTTCGGGAGAGTCATGTGCAGCAGAGTAGTGGTGTGACGTGACTATGCCGGCGACTTCGTCGCCCATGTGGGGCAACAGGTCGTCGTCCAGGACATCGCCGTCACCAATAAGCCGGATGCCTGCCTTGGCCAGGCCCTTGTCCTTGAATTGCTTCATGAGTTCGGAGCCGGGACCCGACGGTACGAATACAAACATGGCGTCAGGCTTGGCATCCTTTACGCGTTGCAGGTAAGGCGCGAAGTCGGGGTTTTGCAGTGGGACGCGGATGCTTTCCAGAATTTTGCCGCCATTCTTGGTAAATTCGTGGACGAAAACTTTTTCAGCGTCGTGGCCCGGAGCGTAGTCGGTGACGAAGGTGATGACCGTTTTGATCTTGGCTGTTTTGGCCGCCCAGTCGGCCAGAGGCGCCGTGACCTGGGGCAGCGTCAGGGACGTGCGCACGATGTATGGCGACTTTTTCACGATGGACGAGGTGGCTGCCGACATGACGATCATGGGTACCTTGGCCTGCGTGGCAACGGGTGCCGCGGCAAAGGCCAGGGGGGTCAGGCCGAAGCCAGCCAGGACATTGACTTTGTCCTGAACGACCATTTCCTGTGCGATGCGCTTGGTGTTTTCGGGTTGCAGGCCGCCATCGTCCCGCAGAATGACCTGAACCTTGCGACCGTCGACTGTATCGCCATTTTGCTTCGTGAAGAGTTCGACGGCGGTATTGATTTGCTTGCCCGTAGAGGCGAAGGGCCCCGTCATGGGAAGGATGAGCCCGATTTTGAATGGTGTCTTGTCTGTCGAGGCTGCTGGCGCCGCCGCCCACGAGGTTGAGGCTGTTGCCAGGCAGGCTGCCGCCAGGGCCGTCTTGATGATGCGCTTCATTCTGTCTCCTTCAAAGGATATATGGGTTACTTAAGTGAAATGCCCCGGCACGTGTCCCCAGTACAGCAAATTCGGCCAAACGAATTTGGCCGGATTCTTGTTATTTGGTGTTATTTGATGGTTGTAAGATGATTGGGCGAAAAGCAAAAGAGAAAGTGTAAACGTAAACGGAGTACCAATACAGTGTGCACTGAAAATGCCTTTGTGACAAGATTTTGCTGTTGGGGAAAATGCTAGGAGAGTCGAAATTGATACAGGCGTATAGGGGTCAATCGCCAGAGGCAGGCCGATCAAGTCGCCTGGTGCGGCTTGCAAGATATGCGTGCCTGGCCGGGCTGCTGATGGCGGTGATTCCACTGGTGCTTGCCGCGCCATTGCCCGGGGTTGCGGCCGTGAATCCCGTCCCGGACGAGCACCTGAATCCTGAAGGGGGCAGCGGGTATACCGCCAAGGAGGCGGTGCACGCCAAGCATTTCATGCTGGCTACCGCCAACCCTCTTGCCACTGAGGCGGGCTATGAAATTTTGCGCCGTGGCGGTAGTGCCGTGGACGCCATCATTGCCGCACAGATGGTGTTGAACCTTGTGGAGCCGCAGTCGTCGGGCATAGGTGGCGGTGCCTTTCTTGTTTATTACGACAAGCGCCACAAGGTCCTGACGACTTTCGATGGCCGCGAAACGGCTCCTGCTGCGGCCACGCCACAGCGGTTCATGAAGGACGGCAAGCTCTTGCCATTTCGGGCGTCGGTCAATAGCGGTCTTTCAGTGGGGGTTCCGGGCGTATTGCGGGCCCTGGAAATGGCACATCGCGAATACGGCAAGTTGCCCTGGGCCGACCTGTTCAAGCCCGCGATCAAGCTGGCTGAAGACGGCTTCCATGTGTCACCGCGCCTGCACACCATGATCTCGAAAAGTAATGGGCTGTCCAGCCAGAAGGCCGCTTCGGCTTATTTTCTGGATGCCTCGGGCCGGCCGTGGCCTGTTGGGCATTTGCTGAAAAACCCTGCTCTGGCCCAGGTGTTCCGTGAGATTGCGCGGCATGGCGCCGATGCGTTCTACACAGGAGACATTGCGCGCGATATCGTGGCGGCTGTGCATGGCCATTCGACACCGGGCGACATGACCCTGGCGGATCTGGCCAATTATCGAGCGCGGCAGCGCGAGCCCCTGTGCGGCCGCTATCATGTGTATCGCATTTGTGGCATGGGGCCGCCCAGTTCGGGCACGTTGGGCGTACTGGAACTTTTGGGTGTGCTGGAATATGTGCCGATGTCCAAATTTACGCCAGAAGGCCTGAAGGCCGTCCATTATTTTTCCGAGGCTGGCAGTCTTGCCTATGCGGATCGTGATTACTACGCGGCTGATCCGGATTTCATCAAGATGCCGACCCAGGCTTTGATCAGCCCGGCCTACCTGAAGTCAAGGTTTTCGTTGATCAATCCCGACCACGCCATGGGCGTGGCCGCGCCCGGAGATCCGGTCGGCAAGCTGGCCCTGCTGGGTCGCGACAATGCGCCGGAAATTCCGTCCACCAGCCATCTCGTGGCGGTGGACGCCTCGGGCGACGTGGTGTCCATGACGACAACCATTGAATCGGAATTCGGCAGCAAGCTGTTCGTCAGAGGTTTCATGCTTAACAATCAGCTTACGGATTTTTCTCGCGATCCTGTTGATAAAGAAGGCAAACTCGTTGCCAACCGGGTTCAGCCTAATAAGCGCCCGCGCAGCACGATGGCGCCCATCATCGTTTTTCGCGACAATAAACCCTACATGGCCCTGGGTTCGCCCGGAGGAAGCGCCATCATCAACTTTGTCGCCAAGACGCTGGTAGGTGTGCTGGATTGGAAGCTGGATGTGCAGCAGGCAATTGCCCTGCCGAATTTCGGCAGTCGCAACCGTGGGGTCGAGCTTGAGGCGGGAACGCCACTGGTGAATCTGGTCAAGCCGCTCGAAGCCATGGGGCACCGGGTCAGGGTGCAGGAATTTCCCAGCGGCGTGCAGGCAATCGTCATCGATTCGTCGGGCCTGACCGGGGGGGCGGACCCGCGGCGTGAAGGGTTGGCCAAGGGGGATTAGCGTGCGGCGTCGGGCGGGGCCTGGCGCATTCTTTTAACCAACTGCCCACTTTATCGCGAGCTTGTCCTGGCATGAATTACAACTGGAACTGGTCGGTTTTCTGGGACGTGGGGCCTGACGGCGTACACACCTATTTTTCGACGTTGATACAGGGCCTGTATTGGACTGTCGGCACTTCCTTGCTGGCGTGGTGCTTGGCGCTGCTGGTCGGCCTGATCGTGGGGGTGCTCAGTACCATTGGGCGCGGGTGGGTCGCCAGGCTGTGCGCCGGCTATGTCGAGCTCTTTCGCAATGTGCCACTGCTGGTGCAGATGTTTCTTTGGTATTTCGTTGCTCCCGAAGTGCTGCCTTTTGGGTGGGGAGCGGCGATCAAGGCCATGGATCCGATGTGGGGCGCATTCTGGACTGCCGTGGTTTGCCTTGGCCTGTTCACATCGTCACGTATTGCCGTGCAGATTGGCGCGGGCATTCGTTCGCTGCCCGCCGGTCAGCCCATGGCGGGCACGGCGCTGGGCCTGACCCGGGCGCAAGTCTACCGTTACGTTCTGCTGCCGCAGACGGTGCGCGTCATTATGCCGCCCTTGACGTCCGAAGCGCTCAACCTCATCAAGAATTCGTCGATTGCATTCACGATAGGGCTGATGGAGATTACCGGCGCGGCGCGCTCCATGCAGGAATTCACCTTCCAGATATTCGAATCATTTGCCGCCGCCACGGTTCTGTACCTTGTGGTCAATGCGGTGGTGGTCGTGCTGATGCGTTACGTTGAAAAGCGGCTGCGCGTTCCCGGCTTCATGGGCCAGACAAGGTAGGGGCACATGATGCACGGGTTCGATTTTGAAATTATTCTGCGCACGGCGCCCTATCTGTTCAAGGTGGGGCTGGTGTTCACGCTGAAGCTTACGGTGTTGTCCACGGTGGGCGCGGTGATACTTGGTACGCTGCTTGCCATGATGCGCCTGTCGTCCAGCCGGCTTGTTTCAGTGGTGGCGGGCGGCTATGTGAATTTGCTGCGGGCCTTGCCGCTTATTCTGATCATCTTCTGGTTCTATTTCCTGGTGCCATATATTGTCGGGTGGCTGACCCATGCGGGGCGGCCCATTGCGGTGGGTGGCTTTACCTCGGCGCTGATTACCTTCACGCTTTTCGAGGCGGCCTATTTTTGCGAAATCATGCGTGCCGGGATTCAGGCGATTCCTCGGGGGCAGGTCGATGCGGGTTATGCGCTGGGTCTGAACTATTGGCGTGTCATGCGTTACGTCGTTCTGCCTCAGGCCTTTCGCAAGATGACTCCCATTCTGCTGACGCAGATGATTGTCCTGTTTCAGGACACGTCGCTGGTCTATGTGTTGTCGCTTACCGATTTTCTGGGTGCGGCCAATAATGTGGCGCAGCGTGACGGACGCCTGGTCGAGATGTTCGTCTTTGCGGCAGTGGTCTATTTTCTTATATCGTATGCGGCGTCCCGCACAGTCCGGATGCTGGAACGCCGCATGGCTATTGTTCAATAACGCGTTAAAGGCAGCCGCTGGTGATTGAATTCAAGGATGTGAGCAAGTGGTACGGGTCGTTCCAGGTGCTGAAGGACTGCTCGACTTCCGTTGCCTCTGGCGAGGTGGTGGTCGTGTGCGGTCCGTCGGGCTCGGGGAAGTCCACACTGATCAAGACCGCCAATGGGCTTGAACCGTTTCAGAAGGGCGAGATATGGATCAATGGCATTTCGGTCGGCGCGTCTGCGACTGACCTGCCGAAACTGCGTGCGCACATTGGCATGGTGTTCCAACATTTCGAGCTTTTCCCGCATCTGTCGGTCATGCGCAATCTGGAACTGGCGCAGGTCAAGGTGTTGGGCCGCAGCCAGGAAGAGGCCGCCCAGCGTGGCCGCAGTCTGCTCGACCGCGTGGGTCTGGCCGCGCAAGCGGACAAATTTCCTGGCCAGCTTTCGGGCGGGCAGCAGCAGCGCGTGGCGATTGCACGAGCGCTGGCGATGGACCCTATTGCCATGCTGTTCGACGAGCCAACTTCGGCGCTGGATCCCGAAATGGTCAATGAAGTGCTGGATGTCATGGTCGACCTCGCCCACGAGGGCATGACCATGATGGTGGTGACCCACGAAATGGGGTTTGCCCGCAAGGTGGCCGATCGTGTCGTTTTTATGGATCAGGGGGCTATTGTTGAAGACTGCTCCCGGGATGAGTTCTTCGAGCAGACCGAGCGTCGTTCAGAGCGTGCAAAACACTTCCTTTCGAAGATATTGACGCACTGACGTCCCGCCCCGGTCTGGACCCCGCCGTTGTGGCCTGTGTCATGAATACTTTCAAAGTTTAGTCCACTGAACGCGAAAATCGATAAAATGATCGTGGACCGCAGTCTGGGTGATGGTTACATTCGGATTTCGGAAGGGCTCGGTTCGAGCCCCAGTTCCAACTACAACAGCAGGCCCGGCGCATTCAGCTACGCACGAAGAGCCTATCACGGAGACCAAGCCTCATGAACGCAGCAAGCGGTTCCACGCCCACCCAACAGTTGAATGCCCCCGAATGGGTGAAGCACGAGGGAATGAAGAAATGGGTGGCCAAGATAGCAGCGCTGACTCAACCCGATCGCATCGAGTGGTGCGACGGTTCTCAGGAAGAATACGACAGGCTGTGCGAGCAAATGGTGCAGGCCGGCACGTTGCGCAGGCTTAATCCGGCCAAGCGCCCCAATTCGTACCTGGCGTGGTCCGCGCCCAGTGATGTGGCTCGCGTCGAAGGGCGCACGTTCATCTGTTCGGAAAAAGAAGAAGACGCAGGCCCCACCAATAACTGGCTTGCGCCAGATGAAATGCGCCGGATCCTGGATGGTCTGTTTGCCGGGTGCATGCGCGGCCGAACAATGTACGTCATTGCGTTTTCCATGGGTCCGCTGGGTTCGCCCATTGCACACATAGGCGTTGAGATTTCGGATTCGCCATACGTCGTGGCCAATATGCGGATCATGACGCGAATGGGGCGCAAGGTGTATGACGTGCTGGGTAAAGATGGCACGTTTGTGCCCTGCGTGCACTCGGTTGGCAAGCCTTTGTCGCCGGGCGAAGCCGACGTGCCTTGGCCCTGCAGCGACACCAAGTATATTGTTCACTATCCCGAAAGCCGCGAGATCTGGTCGTTTGGTTCGGGCTATGGCGGCAATGCGCTGCTGGGCAAGAAGTGTCTGGCGCTGCGCATTGCGTCGAACATGGGCCGGGATCAGGGGTGGATGGCCGAACATATGCTGGTGCTGGGAGTCACGTCGCCACGCGGCAAGAAGATGCATGTGGCGGCAGCCTTCCCGTCCGCTTGCGGCAAGACGAATTTCGCCATGCTGATCCCCCCCGCCTCACTGCCTGGCTGGAAGGTTACAACCATCGGCGACGATATTGCGTGGATCAAGCCGGGCAGCGACGGCCGCCTGTATGCCATCAACCCCGAGGCGGGGTATTTCGGCGTAGCGCCGGGTACCAATGAAAAAACCAATTACAACTGCATGGCGTCGCTGCGCGAGAACGTGATATTTACCAACGTGGCGCTTACCGACGACGGCGATGTCTGGTGGGAGGGCATGGGCCCGGCGCCGGCACATTGCATTGATTGGCAGGGCAACGACTGGACTCCGGAGTCGGGCCGCAAGGCTGCGCACCCCAATGCGCGTTTTACCGTGGCGGCGGTGCAGAACCCCGCCATTGATCCCGAATGGGACAATCCGGCGGGTGTGCCCCTTGATGCCTTTATCTTTGGCGGGCGTCGTTCCGACACCGTGCCATTGGTCACCGAGGCCCGCAATTGGGTCGAGGGCGTGTACATGGCGGCCACGCTGGGTTCTGAAACCACCGCGGCGGCGGTCGGCGCGCAAGGTGTTGTACGGCGCGACCCCTTTGCCATGCTGCCGTTTTGTGGCTACAACATGGGCTCGTATTTTGCTCATTGGCTCAAGCTGGGCAAGTTGTTGCAGGAAAAGAAGGCGCCGGTGCCCAGCATCTTTTGCGTCAACTGGTTCCAGACCGATGAAAACGGCAAGTTCATCTGGCCCGGTTTTGGCGAGAACATGCGTATTCTGAAGTGGATGCTCGAACGCATTGAAGGTTCGGCCCAGGGTACGGAGAATCTGTTCGGCGTCTCGCCGCGCTATCAGGACATTACCTGGGATGGGCTGGACTTTGGCCTGGACAAGTTCGCGCACGTCACGTCCATTGATCCTGCCGCGTGGCGCAAGGAACTCGGCCTGCATGCCGAGCTGTTCGATAAGCTCAAGGGTCGCCTGCCAACTGAATTGTCCAGGTTGCAGGCCAACCTCGTGGCGCGCCTGGGAGAGTAAACGCTGGCGGCCGTAGCGGTTTTCCGTTGCGGCCACCAAATCATGTCGCAACTTCGCCTGCTTTTCGATCGTTTCACCCTTACTTTGATTGCCGTCGTCGCGGCGGCAACGTTGATCCCTGCACATGGGGTGGGCACGGTGGTGTTCGACTGGCTTACCGACCTGGCCATTGCCCTGCTGTTCTTTTTGCATGGGGCCAAGCTGTCGCGTACGGCCATCGTTGCCGGGGCCATGCATTGGCGTCTGCATATTCTGGTGTTTACGTGCACGTTTGTGTTGTTTCCCATTGCCGGCTGGGTGTCGCAGCCGCTTTTGCTGCCGATGCTTGGTGCGCCGTTATACGTGGGTATGCTGTATTTGTGTGCCTTGCCGGGGACGGTTCAGTCGGCGATTGCCTTTACGTCCATCGCACGTGGCAATATTCCTGCTGCCGTGTGCAGCGCATCGGCATCAAGCATTATTGGCATTGTGGTGACACCGTTGCTTGTGGGCTGGATGATAGGTGCAACGGGCGCCTCGGCATCGACTCTGGACGCCATCCTGCACATCAGCGTGCAACTGCTGTTGCCGTTTGTCGCCGGCCACTTGCTGCGGCCGTGGGTCGGGGCGTGGCTCGATCGTAACCATGGCTGGCTCAGTGCCGTTGACCAGGGTTCCATTCTGCTTGTTGTCTATACCGCGTTCAGCGCATCGGTCATTGGCGGGCTGTGGAAGATGGTTCCGCCCACGGCACTCGTGCTGCTGGCAGTGGTGTGCTGCGTGTTGCTGGCGGTGGCGCTAATCACCACCACTTACCTGGCGCGTCGGTTCGGATTCAGCAAGGAAGACGAGATCACCATTGTTTTTTGCGGGTCGAAAAAAAGCCTGGCAACCGGCGTGCCCATGGCGCAGGTGCTCTTTGCGGGCAGCGCCGTGGGCCCGGCGCTGCTGCCACTTATGGTGTTTCATCAGATTCAGCTAATGGTGTGCGCCGTGTTGGCGCAGCGTTATGACCGGCGCAAGGGTGCGCTTTCCGGCGTATCGCAGCCAGCTGCCTGATCGGATTGCGCCGCACCGGATTCGTCGGGTGCGGCCTGGGCGGGCGCTGATGCCTGGCCGGGCTGTGCCGCCTGCGCGTCGCTTGGCTCTTGCGCCGTGGCGGCCTTGCGGGCTTTGGCGGCACTGGCGCGCTGGCGCGACGCCAGCATTTTCGCGAACTTGGCTTCAGCCTCGGTAACGGTACCGGCAGGTTCGCCCGCCAGGTCAAGGCGCGGCGCATCCTGCACCATGCAGGCCCAGTAGCGGCTTCCGCGGCACCAGGTCTTGACCGCCTCGGTAATGGCTTCGGGGCTTAGCTTAAGAGCCTCTGACTGCAGATGCAGTTCTTTGTGGATACCGAGCTTCAGCGGCACCTTTGGGGCGGGCTTTTTGGGAAATGTTTTTGGAAACAGCCTTTGCAGCCGGGAGATGGTAATGACGACCGGATCAACCGGCTCTGTGTTTTTTGGGCCTTTTTTACTTACAGGCGGTTGCCGCTTGCCTTTGTTCTCCTGGCTTTCGCGTTTTTCCTGCTCTTCGCGTTGTTGCTGCCTGGCTCTTGCTGTTAGCTCGCGCTTGAGTGCGGCAAGTTGTTCAAATCCCATCGCGTCGGTGTTCCAGAGTTGACTATGGCGTGATTGTAGCAATCCGGCGGGGTGTTGGCCGGGCCTTGTCCCATGAGTTTTGCAAAAAGTTCCTGACGCGTCCTGGTGCCGGACTTGGCCAAGCCACGATTTGTGGCCGGTGACGGCCAATGCCCCTTGATCGGTTCATTAACTCGCTACCCGGCTTCAAGTACCTTAGCAAGCCCGAGTGGCATGGCGAACCTGGCTATCTTCATTACAAGGCCAATTATCAGTTGCTGGTGGATAGCAGGGCCGACTTCAACCGTATGGCGTACGTGCATGCCAACTCGGGCGTGTACAACATGACCCCCGCCGATCATTCCGGGCAGGACGAGTCGGCTCGTGTGATGGTCTCGATCCAGCATGGGAACTGGGTGCTTGAACCGCTGGGGAAATAATCCGTGCCCGGTATGGGTGGCATCCTTCTATAGCATGGACTTCGCTGTAGAAAGGACGGTGTCGCAGATTTGCTTGGTGGCTGCGGCGCCCAGGCCACTTCGATCCAGATTGATGTCTGAGCCGCTGTCGCTGTGCAGGATGCCTTTCAGGCCGTCGGTGTAGCTGCTGTTTGTCTTGGGCGATTTGTCCGGGAGCTTGCCCATCAGCGAGCTTTCGACGGATGACGTGCTGCCGCCTCCCAGATATTTTTTCTTGATGCAGAACTGCAGCACACCCGCGATATTGTTGATGTTGGTTGTGCCGCCAGTGGGGCCTTGCAGCAGGTTGCCGACATTGCCAAGGCCGCCACCGCCACTGGCGCCTTTGAGCAGGTCGCCGCTGAGCTGGGCGTGCGCCCCAAGCGGCGACAGCGCGGCAAGTGGCAGCAGCAGGAGTAGTGCCAGGCGGCAGAGCGATGCAGTTCGGTGGATGTGGATCATGGTCGGTACCTTTTCGTCTTGTGACGCCAGAAACTACTGTAGTCCACTTCAGGCCGAAAGGTTATCGGCTTTTTGGCCCGGTCGCGTTCAACGCGGCGCGTTCCCCTCCACCGCAAGGCTGTCGTGCGATTGGCTTACTAGTGCCACTCGAACACGGCCCGGGCGGTACCTTTCTGGCCAACGTTTACTTTTCGGGACAAGGTTTTATTTTCGTATGTTGCGTAGACCTCGTACGCGCCGGCCGGCAGGCGGACCAGAAAATACGGGCCATTTGCGTCGGCATTCAGCACGGTGTTCTTGCGCATGTCGTGAATGACGACCGTAACGTCGGAGACGTAAGCGGCCTTGCCGTCAAGTTTTTGGGCGAAGGTCAAGGCCAAAGGGTAGTGCGACATGGCCTGCTTGAACGCGGTGGATTCGTCGATGCCGATGCCGCCGGTTACGTATTCGATGCTTCCGTAGTGTTGTGCCGGGGGCAATTGGGCGTACGCGCCAGCGCTCAGGAACGCCCATGCCAGCACGAACAGGCCTAGGGCGGCTTTGCGTGCGGTGTTTACGAGAGCACGCGTCGTAAGCGTGTGGTGGGGTATGGTGTCATGCATGATTTTCTCCTGGGGCAGAAGGTTCCTCACCCCATATTTTATACGCGTCCCAGTCCTTTACGAAAAGTCGTTCTTTCTCCGCTGGTGCGAAGTGAGAGTGTCGGGATATTTCCATTTGGCCTTGAGGGATCTATTCTTTCCCGGGTTTGTTGGTGCCGGCACCTGGTTTCGACTGCCTTGTGTTTACACATTGGAAAGATCGACAATAACTGGTTGTGCCGTGCAAGTCGCAAGTGGCGGATGGCGGTCAGCATGACTGGGCGACAACGTGTATCGGATGGCCATAAGCCTGTCTGAGCGAAGGCGGAAGCGTCGATGTGAATTAGCCTGCTGGCGATGTTGCCTGAGGGGCTGGAATGGAGGTGGAAATGGTGTGCGTGCGGTGCGAACAGGATTGATTGCCGGGCCGGCCGCCGGCCTGGCTGCGGGGGTAGTGGTGCTTGCCACGCTTGCCGTGGGGGCTGGCCTGGGCGCGACGGGCTGGGTGGCGGGTGTGGTGTGTGCTGTCGTGATCAACGGTCTGTTGGCGCGCGGGCTGGCGCGTGGCGACGACGACAGGCTTACGCCCGGCGATTGGGTCACGTTGCTGCGCGCGATGCTGGTTGTAGGCGTTACGGCATTGGTCGCTGATGCGCTTTATCGGCCCGCAGCGGTGCTGGCGCTGGTGGGGTTGGCGGCAGCGGCGCTGGTGCTGGACGCTGTCGACGGGCGGGTAGCGCGGCGTACGCATACGGAAACGGCGCTTGGCGCGCGTTTCGACATGGAAATGGACGCCTGGCTCATTCTGGTTTTAAGCGTGTACGCCGTGCGGCAGGTGGGTGCCTGGGTGCTGGTGATCGGCGCGGCGCGCTATGTGTTTGTCGCCGCCGGGTGGTTTGCGCCATGGCTGCGCGCTTCGGCACCACCGCGATATTGGAACAAGGTGGTTGCCGCTATTCAGGGTATTGTGTTGACCGTGGCGGCGGCCGACGTCCTGCCTCGTGCCGTGATGGAAGCGGTATTGGTGGTTGCGGCGGTGCTGCTTGCCGAGTCGTTTGGCCGCGAGGTGGCCTGGCTGTGGCGCCATAGGCAGGTTGAAGGTCATGCGCACCCGGCGCCACCGGCCCCGATCTCGCTCCGGCCGGCATCGGTTACGGTACTGGCCGGGCTGCTGGTCTGGCTGGTGCTGGTTGCGCCTCTTCAGGTGACCTGGCTTGTGCCCATTGCGTTTGTGCGTATTCCGGCCGAAGGCCTCATCGTTGTTGCGCTGGCGCTGATCCTGCCGCCGCTTGCGCGGCGTGTGATGGCGGTGGTGTTTGGCGTAGTCCTGGGCTTGTTATTCATTCTGAAGATTCTCGATATGGGATTCTTCGCGGTCTTTGACCGGCAGTTCGATGTGCTGACCGACTGGTCTTACTTTACGGCGGGTCTGGGCGTATTGGGAGATACCGTCGGGCGCGTTGGCGCGATGGTTGTGGTTGGCACGCTGGCGATTCTGCTGATTGCCGTTGTTGTAGTGGTCATGCCGTGGGCCGTTTCGAGGCTGCTGCGGGCTGTTGCGCATCGCCGCCGTGAATCACTGCTTGGCGTTGCCGCAGCGAGCATCGTTTGGGGCGTGTGCGCCGTGACGGGTGTGCAGATGGGTCCGGGCGGGTGGGTAGCTTCCACCAACGCCACCAGCCTGGTGTATCAGAGGGTGCATAAGTTGCGCCACGCCCTCGCGGATCGGCGAGTGTTCGCTGCGCAGATTTCGCATGATGCGGTGGCTGGCACGTTCGGTAGTTGTCTTCTGGCAGACCTGCGCGGCAAGGATGTCCTGCTTGTGTTTGTAGAAAGTTATGGCCGTGTTGCCGTTCACGGCTCGTCGTTTGCGCCCGGCGTAGATGCCGTGCTCAAGGCCGGAACGCGCACGTTGCAGGCGGCAGGGTTTTCGTCGCGCAGTGCATTTCTCAAGTCCCCAACCTTCGGTGGCATCAGTTGGCTGGCGCACTCCACGATGGAAGCGGGTGTGTGGGTCAACAGCCAGCAGCGCTACAACCAGCTTCTGGCCAGCGATCGCATGACGCTGGCCAGTGCATTCAAGCGCGCGGGCTGGCGAACGGTCTCGGATGTACCGGCCAACACCCGCAGTTGGCCGCAAGGCGCGCTTTTTTACCGCTTCGATCAGTTCTATAACGCGCTTAACGTTGGATACCGCGGCCCGAAGTTCAGCTACGCGACCATGCCGGACCAGTACACTCTGGAAGCGTTGCGGCGGCGGGAGCTGGCGAAGGCCAATCGCCCGCCGATCATGGCTGAAATCGACTTTGTATCGAGTCACGATCCGTGGACGCCACTTCCACATCTGGTGCCATGGAGCGACATTGGAGATGGCTCAGTCTTCGACGCGATGCCGGCGCAGGGCGAATCGCCGGCGGTTGTATTCAAGGACCCCCGCAAGGTGCGTGCGCTGTATGGGCAGTCCATTGAGTACAGTATGAGCTCACTGTTTTCGTTTGTGGCGACGTATCCCGACCCTAATCTCGTTCTGATTGTGCTGGGCGACCATCAGCCGTGGAAGCTGGTTTCAGGCGAAAGCCCGGGTCATGACGTGCCGATTTCCATTATTGCGCACGACCCTGCGGTGCTGGACCGCATTACTGGTTGGGACTGGCAGGAAGGCATGCTGCCGGGCACGGATGCGCCGGTCTGGCCCATGAGCGCGTTTCGCGATCGTTTCCTTACAGCCTTCAGCCAGACGTGTGTCCCTGCACACGGGGCCGTGACTGGCGGCTGAAGGGCAGGCGGTGGGCGTTTTAGCGGGTATTGCGTTTGCTGTGGAATGGCCCGCGTGCTGGTGGCTGCGGCGTGTGGACCGGATCAGTTTGTCTGAAAGCGCGCCGAGAGCGCATATCGCAGCAATACCACGTCGTCAATGGCGCGCGCCTCGACCAGTGGCGCGCGACGCTCCGGGTTCCATGGGAATTTGCCTTCATCGACAAAACGTCGGGCCCGGTTGTCGCCGACAAAGAGCGGCGCAACCACCAGTTGCATCTCGTCGACCAGGTCGGCGGTCAGGAACTGGGTGTAGATGGCTCGGCCGCCTTCAACCAGGAGCCGGTGAATGCCGCGCGCGTGCAGGTCCTGACTGAGCCATGTCATATCGACCTCTTGTCCGCCGTCGATGATGGTAGCCAGTGCCCCGAGCCGATTGCGGGTCCGGGCCACGGCGGGGCTGGCGCAGTAGACGAGCTTGCAGGCTTCGCCCGCGGTAAAGAAATTTGAGGTTTGAGCAAGTTGTGCCGTGCGGCTTACCGTCACCTTGGTGGGTGACGGCGGAAGTCCGCGGGCTGCGCGTTCGTCACGCCTGGCGGCGGCGCGCACGCAGAGATGCGGATTGTCCTTGCGGACAGTGGTCGCGCCAACGAGGATTGCATCACACGTTGCCCGCAGTGCATCAACGCGGTCGAAATCGGCGCTGTTGGAAAGCAGTAGACGTCGGTCGGCCGTGTCGTCAAGATAGCCGTCGAGCGACATGGCGCAGCTAAGTACGGTGTAGGGCCGATCAGCCATACGTCACTTCCCGTCCGGCAAGGACATGGAGGGATCGCTGGCGGAGCTCGTGCCATGCGCATTCCGCGCCGGCTTTTTTGACCGGCACAGGAGCACTGTGCCGCAACGGGTTAAGAGACATCTGTTGGCGCCGATGAAAGGGTGACCTGCTGTTGGAGCGAGCCCGCGGAATCGGGCAGGCCCACGTAAAGCTTAAGCCACATGTCGGGCCGGTCGAAGTTCAAGCTGTTCAAGGGATGATCGCGCTGGTAAGGCGTGGATCCGTCCGATATTGTAAGCGACACAGTACTGAACGTTGCACAGCGCCGGTTTTTCTGTATGAACGGGCCGGCATGGCACTACTATGGATGCTGCGTGGTGTTGGTCTTTGCCTGGGCTACCAGGTCCTGGTATTGCGCCGGGGTCAGGTCGGGCATTTTTTGCAGGAACGCGACGATGTTCCAGATTGTGGCGTCGTCAAGGCTATCACCCCAGGCCGGCATGGCACTCATTTTGATGCCATGCTTGATGGCCCAGAATGCGAAGCGCGTATCGGGGTGGAATTTTGCCAATTGTGGTGGCTGCGGGTACAGGCCCTTGTGCAGGTCGCTGTCGGTCAGGCCGGGCGCGAGGTGGCATTCCGCGCACCGCGACGCGTACTGCCCGGCACCGGCAAGCACCCACTGCGGATTGTCCAGATTTGGTACGGTGATGTCCTTGGCTCGTTGCTCGACAGAGCGGTCGACGAGCATTTCGATCAGTGCATGTACGGGCCGGGTATGGTGGGCGTCGGCGCCAATGTTGTAGATGCCCGAGTAGGCGAATGCGATGAGGCCGCCGCTTAGCAGGACGAGGGCCGCGATGACCACGAGAATGACGGCAGACGTTTTCATGGGGCCTCCGGTGCGCTCGGAATGAGGGTTGGCTGGCGTTCTTGCGGCGCCCAAGCGCGCAGGAACGACGACGATTCAGGCAGGTGTAATTATAGTGCGCGCACTTGGCTCTGGATACTACCTCTTCCGGGACCAAAAGGTGTTTCCGGTTGGTTCAGGCCTTCTTCCGTCAGAAAGTGCTGCCGTTGCAACATGGCACTGGGACGGTCATGAGCGCCCTGTACGGGCGTCGCGGCGGAGCCACCCCAGGGCAAGGATGGCGGCGCCGGGCAGGCAGGCGACAAGGCCAAGAATGCCGTACGCGGTGGCGGCGGCAACGCCGTAGCTTGCGCCGAGCCCGGCTGCTGCGAATACCCACGCGGCAGCGCCTTCTCGCGGTCCGAAACCGGCAATGTTCACCGGTATGGCCGCAGCCAGCAACACGAGCATGGCTATCGGGAGCATGCGCTCGGGCGATGCCGTTGCTCCGACTGCATGGGCGGCAATCAGGAAAATCGTCGTGTAGCCGGCCACCGCCACGCAGGACGCCAGGAAGATGCCGAGCCAGCCGTTCAAGGATATCCCTCGCAGGTCGGTCGCGGCCGTGTGCACGACATGCGTCTGGAACCACGATCCCTTGCGCGTGACCGTTCGGCCCAGCAATAGCACACACACGATGATAGCCATGGACGCGAGAGTGAGGATCACCACGGTCGGGCGAGCCGGGGACGGCAAGACGATCAATACGAACAGGGCCACTATCACTTGTGTAACCTGCCCGGCAGCGCGATCCCAGAATACCGAGCGCAGGACGCGGACGACGTCACCCGCATGGCGGCCGTAAAGCACGCCACGGTGCACGTCGCCGAGCACGCCGCCGGGCAGGGTGGCGTTCAGAAATTGTGATCGGTAATAGGCTGCAATGGCGGTGCGCAGGGAAAGTTCGACGCCAAGTCCGCGCGCGACTCGTTGCCAGCGCCATGCGCAGCAGCATGTCGTCATCAGGGTGATGCCCGCCGCGGCGGCTATGGAGGTCATGTCGATGGTGCGCAGGCCGTCGATGAATGGGCCAGTGCCAACCCGCCAGATGATTGCGGCGATCACGGCGGCAGCGCCCAGCAGGCGTGCCCAATTCCACAGCCTGCGTCGTGCGGACGGGGTCAAGCCGCCACCGTGGTCAGCGTGCCTGCAATCTGCGCCACGGTGGCGGACCAGCCCCGAAGCGTTGTGCGGCGCTCAAGGGCAATATCGCGCAGGCGCTGTCGGAGCAGGGCGTCTTCCAGCCATGCGCGCAGCGCCGCGCCGAATGCGGCCGGGTCATCGGACGGCGACAGGATGCCTGGCACGTTGTTGTCGGTGCCGTGGCCCAGCGCTTCCGGGATGCCCCCCACGGCGGTGGCAATGACCGGAAGTCCGCGCGCAAGCGCCTCGGTGACGACCATGCCGAAGGATTCTCTGCGTGAGGTGAGCAGCAGCACATCTGCGGCCGCATAGGCGCGGTCGAGATCCGCCCCGAGCAATGGGCCCGCGAAGCGCACCCGGTCACCTATTCCGGCGGCAAGGGCGTTGCGTTGCGTACTATCGACAAATGCCGGATCACGATCCAGGCTGCCCACGCACGTGCAGCGCCACGGCAGGTCGCGGACAGTTTGCAGTGCCGCCAGCAGCACATCGTGGCCTTTGAGTGGCGTTACGGCTGCAACGCAGAGCAGTCTGCCGCCGTCCGCGGTTCCCGCCACGGGGTCAAAGACATCCACCCCCGGGGTAGCGACGTGAATTCGTTCAGGCGCCATGCCGTAGTGTTCGCACAGCCATTCCTTGGTCCAGACGCTTGTTGCGATGATGGCCGAAGCCGTCGACAAGGACGCGCGTTCATACGCGCGCCGGGTGTGGAGGTCGCTGGTTGGTGGTCCGTCGCCAAGCGGCATGTGCAGAAGGATTATCAGACGCAGCCGGTCAGCGTGCGCCGTGAGCGTGTTGGGTGCTGCTGAAGCAATCAGCCCGTCAAGGAGCACGACCGAGCGGTCGGGTAATTGTGCCAGCACGTCGGCCAATGCGGCCTGTGCCACCTCATCGGCCTGTGGCCATGGCCCGGCCACGGCGTGTACGTGCAGCCGCCACCCGCTATTTCTCAATCCATTGCTGATGCGACGATCGTAAACGTTGCCGCCGCTGGGTCGTTGCGGGTCATCGATACCGTCGGGTACAAGAAAATGGACAACGTTCACAACGCCCGCTCAAAACTCGCCCAGGCAATGTGCGACTCGTGCAGGGTAACCGCAATGCCGCTTAATCCAAGCGCGTTCGCGCCCAGTGCGCCGGCGTGGATGCGGTCGGCCAGTTTGTCGGCCACTACCTTGGCCATCGCTTCGGTTGTCGTATTGATGTTTACGAGGGAAGGCTCGTCGTCCAGGTTCCGGAAGGTCAGTGTGTCGAGAATGGCGTGCAGTTCTGCCGAGGCACGGCCAATATCAACCACGACGTTGTCGGCATCGAGCGCGGCGCGCCTGAAGGTGGCGTCAACGATAAACGTCGCCCCGTGCAGGCGCTGTGCGGGTCCGAACACTTCGCCCCGGAAGCTGTGCGCAATCATCATGTGATCGCGAACGGTTACGCTGAACATGCTTTTACTCCTGCTAGTAGGTGATGATGTGGCACAGCGCCGGCAGGCTTCGGCTGGCAAGCTTGGGCATGATGCGCGGCAGCTCGTCAAAGCGCGATGCCCCGGTAATCAGCGCATCGAAGGCCGGGTCACGCAGCAAGTCCAGCGCCAGCCCCAGACGGTCCCGGGTGGTGCGGCGTCCACGCCGTGCCGGAGACAGGCTGCTTACCTGGCTGGAACGGATGGCGAGCCGCCGCGAGTGAAAGGCGCCGCCAAGGGAAAGCTGAACGTCCGCGTCGCCGTACCAGCTAAGGTCCATGACGGTTCCTTCAGTCGCCAGCAGGTCCAGCGATAACTGAAGTCCGGCCGAAGTCGTGCTGGTGTGTATGACCAGATCGCAGTCGCGGGTAGCGTGGGCGGGTTTGGCAAAGTCGACACCCAGTGCCCGCGCAACGCTGCTGCGGCTCGAGTCGACGTCCACGAGCGTCACGTGCGTTCCTGGAATCTGCGTGAGCAGCCGCGCCATGCAGCAGCCAACCATGCCGGCTCCCACCACGGCGATGCGATCGCCGATCAGGGGCGCCGCGTCCCACATGGCGTTGACGGCCGTTTCGACGATACCCGTCAGTACCGCGCGTTGCGGCGGTACGTCGTCGGGCACGACGGTTACGGCCAGCGCAGGAACCACGTAGGCGGTTTGATGCGGGTACAGGCAGAAGACAGTGCGGCCACGCAGCTTGGCCGGGCCCTGTTCCACGACGCCGACATTGAGGTAGCCGTATTTGATCGGCCACGGGAAGTCACCCTCTTGAAATGGCGCGCGCATTGCCGCGTACTGGCTCGCCGGGACACCACCGCGAAATACCAGTGCCTCGGTGCCGCGGCTAACGCCCGAAAACAGGGTGCGTACCAGGACCTCTGTGGCGCCTGGTGCGCGTAGCGGCGCTTCGCGAATCTCGCCAACCTTCGGTTTGCATAACCAGTATGCGCGTGCGTCCTGCGCCAATGTCGTTCCCCTGCCAACTTGTCATGGGCACAGTATATGCCCTGACTGCAGTGCGCCTGCCTGGGCGTCGTGTTGACCTTGCGGTCGGGACACGTTAGCCGTGTTTCAGTTCGTAGTGGGCCGATGACAACGTTGTCTGAAACCTTTATAGTAATGCCCGTGCAGGGGTACTCGTCGCAGTTGACGGGTTGAGAAAAAACCCTCGTACCAGTACGGATAATGCCGATGCTGGGAGCGCTTTCAAGGGATCGTCATGGTCCCAAGATTTTCCCCCGTCGGCTCCAATTGTTTGCATTACGTTTGGAGCACATCTTGATTGCCACTTTCAAATTTTCAGGTCTCGTCACCCAGGTTGGCTTTGCCTTCCTGGGCACCATCATGGCTGGCCAGGCCCTCGCGCAAAGCGATACGGCACCGACCCAGAAGGCCACGCAGTCGGATTTCAGCCTGCAGGCCAATGTGTCACTCGTCAGCCAATATCGGGTTCGCGGTCTCATGCAGACGGACAACAAGCCCGCCTTGCAGGGCGGCCTGGACCTTACCCATTCCAGTGGCTTTTACGTGGGTAACTGGAACTCGAGCATTACCTGGCTTTCCGATTCGGATGACCGCGTGTCGGCACCCGTGGAGATGGATTTCTACGGTGGCTATACAACGAAGGTCTGGAAGGATCTGTCCGTGGATTTGGGGGCCATCCGGTATTACTACCCCGGCAGTTTTCCAAGCGGCTACGTCAGCCCCGATACCACCGAGGTATATGCGGGGGTAGGCTACGGGCCTGTGTCCTTCAAATACTCCCAATCGGTGACGAACCTGTTTGGCACACCGGGAAGCAGAAACAGTCAGTATTACGACCTCAAGGGAAGTTTCCCGACGGGGCTGTGGGGGTTGACGGCCGACGCGCATGTCGGCTATCAGCGAGTCCGTGGCTTGAGTGACGGCTCGTACACGGATTGGCTGCTGGGAGTGAGCAAAGGCTGGAAAAACGGACTGACGGTTTCGTTGGACTACATTGGCACCAACGCCAATCGCGATGTTTATACCAATTCCAAAGGAATGTACATGGGGCGCTCGACGGCGCTTCTTTCGGCTACCGAGAGGTTTTAGCTTGCGCCGTTAGTCATGGGGTAGCGCAGGTCATGGGGGTGTGGGGTTGCGGGGCGCGCCCCTATCGACAACCTGGAGCATATGCAAGTACTATTGCTGGCCATGAACTTTTCGCCGCCTTCCACGAATTCGCGGTGCGCCCGGGGGTACCTCTGCGTGTCCCTGCGTTGGCTGGCGCGCCGCATCACCGAGCTGCGCGATCATGATGCATAACTCCTCCTCCCCGGCACAGCGCAGTACGTGGCCTTTTGTCATGATGGCCGCGGTGATTCTGATGATAACGATGGGCACCCGGCAGTCATTGGGCCTGTTCATGGCGCCATTGAACCTCCATACGGGGCTGGATATTGCAAGCATCAGTTTTGCTATGGCGATTTCGCAGCTTGTGTGGGGAATGGTGCAGCCGGCATTTGGGGCTGTCGCCGACCGCTGGGGCCCGGGCCGGGTGATTGTGCTGGGAGCGTTCATGCTGGCGGCGGGCAGCGTGTTGACCACTTACGTTACCAGTGATTGGGGGCTGATTTTTTCCATTGGCATACTTAGTGCGGCCGGAGCGGGCGCCGGCGGTTTTTCCATTGTTATCGGGGCAACGGCGCAGCGTATCCCCGTCGAACGCCAATCCGCGGCGAACGGTGTCATCAACGCGGGCGGCAGCATGGGGCAGTTCATTTTCCCGCCGCTGAATCAGCTGGTCATCTCGACCCTTGGGTGGATGCAGGCAATGTGGATGATAGCGGCGTTGGCGCTTACTACGGCGCCCATGGCCTGGTGGCTGCGAGGTTCGCCACGTCCACAGAAAAAGCACGAGGCAGCGCCTCCTTCCCTGACTTTGCGGGAACAGTTGAAAATTGCTTCCCGGAACCGAAGCTATTGGTGTCTGCATGCGGGTTTTTTCACGTGTGGGTTTCACATTGCCTTTCTGGTTACCCACTTGCCTGGTGAAGTGAATTTATGCGGCTTGAGCGCCAACGTGGCCTCCATCTCGTTGGCAATAATCGGCCTGGCCAATGTGATTGGCAGCCTCGTGGTAGGTGCTGTCGGCATGCGTGTGCGCATGAAGATGATCCTTTTCTGGATGTATGCGTCGCGCGCTGTGGTGATCCTGATTTACATGGCTGCGCCCAAAGAACCCTGGACTTTCTATCTGTTTGCAGCGGCACTGGGTGCGACCTGGCTGGCGACGGTTCCGCCGACGGCGGGCATTACTGCCAAGTTGTTCGGCGGGCGCTATCTTGCCACGCTCTTTGGCCTGACCCTGTTCACCCACCAGATTGGAGGCTTTTTCGGTGCCTGGCTTGGCGGCCTGGCGCTGGTTTCGTTTGGCAGCTATGAGTGGATGTGGTGGGCAGACGCGGGCCTTGCCCTGCTGGCGGCGTTGGTGAACCTCCCCATCAAAGAGGCCAAACCAGAGCTGCGGCTGGCCGCAGTATAGAATCCGCCCGAGCCGGTCATATCGTTGGTGCTGGCTACTCTTCGAGGCGGCTCGAACGCGGGTTTTTTGCGCTACGACGTGCTTGTTGATTCCTGACCCGTGAGGCGACTCGTAATCAATACAATACGTTTATTGGCTTGAGCGTCAACAAGAGGTACCGCAAGGCCTCGCGTGTACCAGAGCCGTCGGGCGCAAGGTGTACGATGCGCTCGACCCGGCGTTCCCAGTAGGGGTCGGGAATACGCTTTTTAACGTACGCTTGTGCGTATTCCGAATTGCCTCGATGCAGGTGCTCGGCCTGATCAAGTACGTCTCCCAAAGCGACAAGATTGAGGTCGCAGGCTTGAGCCAGCACCATGCAGGAGTTTGCAGCTTCAAGAAGTTGAGGGCACTGCACATCGACTGAGCGGCGACCGTCCATGCTGTAAAGTCGGGCACGTGGGCTGTCACACATGGCCAACTGAATTTCGGCAATGCTGCGCGCGGGAAATTCTTCCGGCTTACCTAGCTGTGTGGGCTTGTACACCGTCACTGCCATTGTTTGTTCCTAAAATCGCGGCAAATGCCTGACCGCTTACTTAGTATTTTCCCTCAATGGTGCCCCGGAGGCCAGAATGCCATCGTCCTCTTCGAGGGGACTATTGCGGGAGGTGTCGGCGCACGAACGCACTGGGGTTGAACCAGTCTTGTCTCGGCCTAACGCTGTGTGGGTAGGCGGGGCATGTAACGCCAGGCAATTAGCCAGCCCAGTGCCATTGCCGCGATCACGACGGCAACTGTCGTAGGCCAGCCGCCCCAGGTGTAGGCAACGCCGCAGGCCCAGGCTCCCCCGAAACCGCCGCAATAGTAGGCGGTGTAATACAGGCCGCTGGCCTGCGAGCGCCCGCTACGGATTCGATAGGCGATGAAACTCATCGTGGCGGATTGCGTGACGAAGACTCCGCAGGCTGCCACTGCCAGGGCCAGCACGATGCACCAGGCTGGGTGTGCAAGGGTAAGCAGAACGCCTACGGCGGCAATTGCCATCGCCAGCAGAACAGTCTGCCTGGCGCCTATGCGTGGAATAACACGCCCGGCCAGCGGAGTGACCACCACGCCAAGCAGATACACGGCAAAAACATTGGCCAGTTCACCAGAAGTGAAATGGTACGGAGCTGCCGCCAGATGCAGGTTCACAAAGGTGAACAGGCCCACCAGCGCAAACAGCATTGTGAAACCCAGGGCGCACGCCGCCTGCAACGACGGGTTGTGTAACAACTGACCCAGGGTTTTCATGCTGGCACCAAAGCGGGCACTGGCTACGAAATGGCGCGAGGCGGGAAGGCCGCGCCATACGACGATGGCACCCACGAGGTTCAGCACGGCCATCACCTCAAAAGCCGCGCGCCAGGGCATGTACTCGGAAAAATGTCCAAGCAGGAATCGCCCTGAAAAACCACCCAGGACCGAGCCCGCGATATAAACCGTCATGACACGGATCATGGTCGACCCGCGAAACTCTTCGCCGACGTATGCAATGGCCACGACCGACACACCCGGCACGGCCAGGCCCTGTAAAAACCGCAGGATCAGCAGACCGTGCACCGTCTGCACCTGGGACATCAAGGCTGTCGGCACGGCCAGGGCGAAAACGGATGCCACGACCAGCCACTTGCGTCCCAGCGCGTCAGAAAGCAGACCAACAAAAGGAGAGATCAGCGCCACCGCAAGCACGGTTACGCCAACGGAGTTGCCCAGTTGGACCACCGAGGCGTTCAGATCATGCTGCAGCTGCGGCAGAATGGACTGCACCGAATACACCTGCACAAAGGCAAATAAACCCACAAGGCCTACGGTCAGCATAAGCAAGCTGCCGGGATTGTCGTTGTAGTCGGAAACGGGAGTGGAAGCTGGCATGGCGGGATCAGGACTTTTCAAACGGGCCTTCCCGTGATGCCGTGGCGTATTCATGCAGGTCGGCGCGGGGGATAGTTATTATAGGCTGGTGAATCGGCGGCATGTCCTGGGCGTGCTGATTACGCTGGATTAGTTGTGCCCGCGTACCTTCTTAGCAGCTTCAGGACTTGGCGAGCAACAGAAGTATCGGATCGTGCGTAGCGCTCGTTGGTTGTGACCTTAATGCCGACGGCAATGTGCATAGACATAGTGGCACTGCACAGCCCGTAAGTTCAGCCCGATGTCAGAAATGGTTCAACGCCCCTGGGGCACCTGGTCACAATGTATTGACTTCCAGTTCATCGACGAATTACGCGATTCCTCGAAGCCTCAAATTGCGCTGATTTCCCATGAGTGCTTCAGGGATTGTTTTCAAATTGGGCGTGCTAAATTGCTCCACAGTCCGTCGCAACTGAACGGTTCGCATCTGGCCTTCACAATCGAAATTTGATGATATACGCCACCAGCTTTCTGGCATGGGAAGCAAGGCTAAATGCTCCTCTTCTCGACCGCATCGGTATGGCTCCCCAGGATATCGTCGGTCACGTCGGGCAATACAACGTTGCAACGAATAATCCTGCTGTGCAGAGCATGGTCGCTGATTGTCCCGATTTCCTCGATGACATTCGAGGTGCTGTATCCGGGCTTCCCGACCTCCTGAAGAGAAAGTTGGAGCTGCGCCTACTTGGCATATTTGTGATGTCGGGCCTGGGGTCCTTGGCTGTCACGGACGTTATTGCGTATCCTGACGGCAAGCTTATAGGCGCCATTATCGCGATCGACGTCGACGTGTTTGCCGTCCGGCGCGCCAACGAATGGGCCAGTCGGAAGGAAAACAGCCCCGTTTCCGAAGATAAGAGCATACAGTTGGAAGGTATAGTTTCCGACAGCGCCGAAGATAGTAGGCAAGCGGCGATTCAGTATATTTTGCTGCATGAATTCGGCCATGTTATCGCCGCGGCAAATCCCGAAGAGGAAACGTCGGTGGTTCCGGGCTGTGCACGCCATGCGGCGTATGCGGAGAGACGCTTTGACATTGTTGAGCAAGCTGCTGTCCGGTTTTTGGGACTCGCGCCCTTTCTGCGCCTGAGCATCGGCAGTGTCGACCTGCGGCAGATCGCTGTTGCGCTTGTGGCAGTTGCGGAAGCAAATCAGAATAATCCATACATCTGGATGAATTTATCGACCGCATTCTTCGCCACGGAACAACGTTCGCTCGCATTGGTAATGCAGGCGGAAGGGCTAAAGCTACAGCGGACCTACAGGCTGCCAGCTACTAGACAGCCGGCGAAATTCACACTGTTGATGCTGATGGCACCCGGCGATCTGGCGGAAAACACGCCGCTGGACTGCCTGCTGGAGGATTGCGATGTCGATTTGGTTCTCTATTTCACGACTCGCCAAAATCCGCTACCGCCAGATTTGCCCGCGCATGATGCAGTGATGGTCGCGTTTTCCGACACAGACGACAACCGTTCAACTTTGAAGGCGCTTGAGGGGCTGCTATGCAACTGGCCAAAGCCGGTCATCAATGCGCCTCAGTGCATCCCCAACACTGAGCGGAGTAAGGCCAGCGCGCTGTTGCAGGACATACGTGGGTTGCGGATGCCGCCGACTCGTGAGGTCACGCGCGATATTTTGCAATCGATTGCGTCAGGTAGTTCGTCAATCTGTCAGGTATTCGACGCCTGCCGCTTTCCTATCATCTTGCGTCCAGTCGGTTCGCACGCGGGCCGTGACCTCGAACGGATCGGAGATTCCGCCGGGATGGTTTCCTATCTTGCGCGTGTAGAGGGTGCGGATTTCTACATCTCCAATTTCATTGACTACCGTAGCGAGGACGGCAAGTATCGAAAGTACCGGATTGCCATTATCGCCGGCGAGCCGTTTGCTTGCCATATGGCCATTTCGTCGCAGTGGATGATCCATTACGTCAATGCAGGAATGTACGGATCCAGCGCGAAGCGCGCCGAAGAGGCGGCTTTCATGGCGAATTTTGCAGAGTTTGTGGATCGGCACGGCGACGCGCTTATCGAAATCTATCGGCGCACCAATCTTGAATACTTATGCATCGATTGTGCTGAAGCAAATGGTGATCTGCTGATATTTGAGATTGACCATGCAATGGTTGTGCATGCAATGGACTCTGTAGATCTGTTTCCTCACAAACAGGAGCATATGTTTAAGGTGCAACGTGCGGTGGAAGACCTTTTCTACGCGACGAAAAGCATCGAATCCTCTCCAATGAAACCAGGCATGTGATGAATAAATTGTCGAGTGGCGAACTCAATAAGCACAATTTTTCAGGGGGGCCGGGTGTTTTGCCGGACGTCGTACTGGAACAGGTCAGGGAAGCAATTCTGGTTGTGCCGGAGGTTGGGCTATCTGTGCTTGGCATTAGTCATCGCTCCGACTGGTTCGCGGCGGTTGTGGCAGAGCTTGAAGCGAATGTTCTGTTTTTGCTGGGGTTGCCGTCCAATTATCATGTGCTTTTGCTTCAGGGAGGGGCGACACAGCAGTTTTCGATGGTCCCAATGACCCTGTTAAGGGGAAAAGAGCAACCGGCAGAATATATGAAGACGGGATATTGGGGCGGCAAGGTTGTGGCCGAAGCAAGGCGGGAGGGCCCTATTGATGTGATCTGGGACGGTCATTCATCTGGATTCAGAAGATTACCGAGGGATGATGAACTCGAATTTCGGTCAGAGGCTCCCTATGTTCACTATGTATCCAACGAGACCGTTGAAGGACTTCAATTTCATCGCGTACTTGGCCGGGACGACGTACCGAGAATATGCGACATGTCTTCGGATTTTTTATCCGCGCCTTGCAAAGCGGATCAGTTCTCGTTGATTTACGCCCATGCGCAGAAGAATATCGGGCCGGCGGGCGTCACTGTGGTGGTGATCAGGGATGAGTTGCTTGAGGGCGCGCCTCGCGATCTTCCGTCATTTCTCGATTATCGGGCGCAGATTGGCGCTCACTCGATTTTGAACACGCCACCGGTTTTTTCGATCTACGTTGTACTTCTTGTGACTCGATGGCTGCGGGATAACGTAGGAGGGCTCTCGGCCATGGATCAAATCAATTCCAGGAAGGCCGATCTGCTTTATGGCGCCCTGGATGACAGCGACGGGTTCTACAAGGGCCGGGCAGCCAGAGAGGATCGATCAAAGATGAATGTTGTTTTCAATTTGCGCTCGAACGAGCTTGAGAACAGGTTTATCAGTACGGCAGCCGATGCCGGATTCTCTGGACTTTCCGGACACCGCAGTATCGGAGGCGTACGTGCCTCACTCTACAATGGTATGCAACTTCGGGCGGTCGGTAATTTGGTCGACTTCATGGATGACTTCAAACGCTGCAATCAATAATGCCAGCCGCACATCAACGGCGGCCATAGGCTGCCATGGCTGTCTTCGTTTGGTGCCGGGTCTGCTCTGTCACGTAGTCCAGAAATACCTGTGTGCGCTGTGGGACGAATTTGCGGCTGGGTAGGGCGGCATACATGGCCAGGTGGCCGGTGACCCAGGGATGCAAGACCCGCACCAGTTCGCCCCGTGCCAGGTTAAGCGCCACGATGTCGACCGAAAACGAGCTGATGCCCACGCCATCGAGTGTGGCTTTCAGTAGAGTGTCGGTATGGTTTGCCCACAGCACAGGTTGGATGTCCAGGTTCAGAGCCTGATCGGGGTGCTGATCGGGCCACATGCGCCAGAGGTGCCGGTGGCCGCCCGGCTGCTTTAGCCGCAGGCAGTCGTGCCGCGTCAGGTCGCCTGGATTTTGCGGCACGGGGTGACGTTGCAGGTATTGGGCAGAGGCCACCAGGATGCTGTCGACTTCTATTATTTTGCGTGCAACGACATTGGCGTCAAAGCTGATGTCCGTACCCAGCAACGTGACGTCATAATCTTCGATGGGAAGCTCCTGGGGAGCTGCCACTTCGACATCCAGCACAATGTTTGGGTAACGCTGGCGAAAGCCCATTATCAGCGGCGCCAGCACGTAGCTTGCCAGTACGGGCGGGGCATGGACGCGCAGCACCCCCGCCAATTCGTGCGTTTGCAGGGTCGCTACGGCATCGGCTTCGTCAATATCGTCCAGGATGCTGCGTACGCGGCCCAGGTATATTTCTCCCGCCTCGGTTAACGAAAGGCGGCGCGTCGAGCGCTGCAATAGCCGAGTACCCAGGTGGCCCTCCAGATCGGCGATCAGGCGGGTAACCACTGCGGGCGACAGATCGAGCGCGCGGGCGGCGGCCGCAAAGCCTCCGTCGTCCACCACGCGCAAGAATACGCGCATTGATTGCAACCGATCCATTACTCCCCCTCCATTGAGAAGATTGATTTCTTATTATTGCTGATTTAGCAATGTAGTTGTGACGAAGCGACGGTTTTCCTTCTTGACGAGAAACGATATAGTTCATCCCATGGTTTCCGATCTGTCGATTTGATGGCTCTTTCGGCCTAAACCGTCACCGTTAAAAAGGAAGTTCAAATGAACGATTCATACAAAGCTTATGTTGCGCTCCTCGGCCGCGTACTGCTGGCGCTGATGTTTATTCAGTCGGGTTTTGACAAGTGGCTCAATATTTCGGGTACAGCGGCATATATTGCAAGCACTGGCCTGCCGCTGCCTTCGGTTTTGGCTGTTTTAGCAGCCGCTCTTGAATTATTCGGCGGCATCGCCCTGGTGCTTGGCGTCCAGGTGCGTTGGGTGGGACTGGCCATGGCGCTGTTCACCGTCGTCGTTGGTTCCATATTTCACGCATATTGGGCTGTGCCGGCGGATCAGGCAGCCGTCATGCAGTTGCTGTTCATGAAGAATATTTCTGTAGCCGGCGGGTTGTTGCTTATATCGGCGCTTGGTGCCGGTCCGCTCAGTGTCGGTGGACGGCGCAAAGCGCTACAGTGAAAGGGTAGCTAAGCGCTCCCTGAATGCGCCTGTTGCCGGCACGGACCACTTGGTTCGCGTCGGCATCGTGGCGTTGAAAGTCTTGGTTCGCCAAGTTTTGGCAGCGGGGTCTAGAGTCACCACTTCGACTCCTGGCGTCAATCTATTTGGCGTCAGTCAGGCTTCTTATGAACGGCATCGGCCACCCGGAAGAGGGTGGCGTCATTGAAGTGGCGGCCTATCAGCATGAGGCCGACGGGTTTGTTCTCGGAGGTTCCACAGCACACAGAAATGGCCGGATGGCCAGAGATGTCGAAGGGGCAAGTGTTGTTGACCGGCCCCCAACTGGCGATGAGCACGTCCTTGGGCGAGGCATCTTCGGGCAGCAGCCGCGTGGCTGTCATGGGGGTGGTAGGCATGAGCAGCACGTCGTACTGGTTCAACCAGGCGTTATATTCGGCACGCAGGCGTTGAACCAGGTTGCGGGCCTTGGCGTACAGTCGCCCCCCATGCCTGGCAAAAATTTCACCTGTGAGCAAGCCACCCTTGATGGTGGGCGGCAGCTCGTTGATGTGCGCTTCCCAGCCTGCGATGGCACGCATGAAAGAAAGTGAATAGGCACCGTTGACGCCGTAAAAGCCCATGCCATGGGCATGAACCATATTGTGATAGGTGCCCTCAAGGCAGATAGGCAGCCACAGCGCCGAGCCGATGTTGTGCCAGGGGATGGAAATTTCGTCGACCACCGCGCCTTGCGTCTGGAGCAACTTGGCGGCCTTGCGTACGGCCTCGTCCACGCCAGCCTCGGATTCGGGACGCCCGAAGCCTTCTTTTACCAGGCCGATACGCATGCCGCGAACGCCCTGGCCCAGAACCTCGGTGTAGGCCTGCGTGCGTACGCCTTTCTGTCGCCCGTCAATGCCGTCGTCGCCGGCAATCACTTCGAGCAACCGGGCACATTCCTCGACGGAGTCGGCCATGGGGCCGACATGATCCAGGCAATACTCCAGGCCAAGCACCCCGGTGTACGGCACCAGTCCGTAGGTGGCCTTGAGGCCGACAATGCCGCAGAACGATGAGGGCATGCGGATGGAGCCAGCCTGGTCGGCGCCGATGGCCATGTCGACTTCATGCGCGGCGACGAGCGCGGCGCTGCCGTTACTGGAACCGCCCGTGGTGTGCCCCGGCGCGCGCGGGTTCTCTACGGGGCCCGTGGAAGCCGTTGAGCTGCTGGTCGAAAAACACAGGTACTCGGCAACGGACTTGCCGGCAATCTCGGCTCCTGCGTCCAGCATGCGTGTGACAATCGTGGCATCAGTGTCCGGAACGAAGCCTTCGAGAATGGATGCGCCATTGGTCAACGGCACCCCGGCCACAAATACGTTATCTTTCACGGCAACGCGCTTTCCAGCCAGTTTGCCCTGCGGTGCGCCCTTGATGCTGGTCTTGTAATACCAGGCGTTGTAGGGGTTGTCGGCCGCATCGGGACGATAGCCGGGAGTGCGCGCGTATTTGATCTCGGGTGCTGGCTCGGGCAACTGTTCGATCATGCGCAAGGCAGGCGTTACGGCGCTAAGAAATTCGTGGTAACTGCTTGCTTCGGCTGGAGTCAGATCCATGCCCAGATCGGCACCCACTTGCCTTAAGCCGTCCGGGTCGGGGAAAAAGAATGACATGAGGAAACCTCCGTTAATAGGCGTGCCCCTCGGGGCAACGTGAGTCGCCACGCCATGGCGTGGTGGTTGAATTGATTCTGCCACAAACAGTACGGCCGGGCACCTATTGTTGCGACGCTGGGCGTTCGCACGGAGATGACGGCAATGTTGGCAAAAGAAGTTAAGCGCCGTGTGTGTCAGGTATGAGTATCGCGTCGGCACAGCAGGCGATAGACCAGGCCGGCACCCACCACCGCCCACACCAGAAGGCTGACGTAGACGCTCACGTTGGGGATCACCATAAGGTACTGCGCGCCTGTCGCGTGTGCCAGAGAGTCCGTGCACACCGTGTACATTCCCAGCGGGAATACGATGTTCCAGTCGTCTACTTCATAGTTCACTGGCACATGACTCCAGACATAGCGCCACAACTCCAGGATCACCAACAGTGGTATCCACCAGGTCGCCATGGCCCAGTAAAACAAGGTGAAGCCCTTGACGAACGGCAACAGGTCGTGAAGCGGGCCCTGTGGCGGCGCATTGAGGATGATCAGGCTGCCGGCCAGCGCACTGATGGCCAATGCGCCCATGTTGATCCAGTAGGGTGGGGTGAACTCGCGCGCGATAAGCGGTAGCAGCACCATCCGGTACATAATCAACGTGATGATGACGAGGTACCACGCGCATCCGATCAGGTACAGCGATATTGCGGCGAACAGCCACCACTCGCGAGCTACCAGCGCCCCTTCGCGCGCAAGAATCGCGACCAGCACGGCAAGCGCCTGTGTCGAAACCACCACGACCAGCCAGCTGCCGTTGATGGTGTCTCTGAAAGGTGCCTTGACGCGCCGGGTCATGGAAGAAAAGAAAAACAGGTAAATCAGCACTACCCAGCAGAAGGCACCCCAAACGGCAACGACCCGCGCAACGACGGGCAGATTGACCACCAGCAGGCATTGTGTCGCCAGCACACAGGTACCCGCGGCCAGCGTCAGAAACGCCGCGCCGTGCCCCGGCCTCACGAAATTCAAGATCATTTCGTTGCGGTAAAAGATGAAGCGCAATACGCTGATCAGCAACAGCCACAGGTACGCCGCCCAATTCAGCCAGAACAGTGTCTGGCCCAGAACCAGCATTCCGTGTTGCGTGACACTGACCGAAATGATGCCGGTGGCCATCACCAGCGCGAACCCGCCGGGCTCCATGGCGCGCGCTCTGGCCATTACACGTTTTATGATTGACATTAGATACCCCGTGACGTCGGCCTCTACAACATTACGACGGGCAACTATAGTGTCAGTGTACTCGGTGCCGCGACGGGCAGTGCCGTTGTCGTTCGTTCCCGCACCGCATTACAGTTGCCGCCGCGTGTGGCACAACGTGGCGGAAAGGGCCTGAGATTCAAGGCTTCAACGTGCGGCGGCGTCCACAAGCGCAGCTACGGCGCCTATCGGCTTCATCAAATCGTCTGGAAGGCTGTGACGCTGACGGAGATACTCGGTCGAGTTGAATGACAGCCATGTGTGGCCGTTCGCATCTTCGTGAATGAGTACCTTGAGCGGGAGATCCAGCGCGCTGGTTGGCGCGCGTTGCATCAATGGTGTGCCCGCCTTGGGATTGCCAAAGATCAAGAGTTGGCTGAAAGGTAGTGCAAGTCCGACTCGTTCGGCGTCGCCGCTAAAATCAATGCAGGCGAAAAGCGTCAGCCCGCGTTCCCGGATCATCGCCTGGAGCCGTTCGGTCGTCGTGGCGCCTGAGTGCGAGCTTGCGATGGTGACAATGCCGGTGCTGGCGTCCTCTGCAGTTGGAGCAGTGACCATGGTGTTTCCTGTGTGATGCCTGGGCAGTGCAGTTCGCATTACGTTCGCGCCTGCGTGAGGGCTAAGCCCCAAGCAGGCGCGGCACCGCTTAACGGCTTTTTTTTTATTCCTTCATCTTGCATGAAGGCGCAAACGGATCGGTATGATTTGTGGCAATGCTGCTGATGTACTTGTAATCCAGCTTGCCTTTGCTGTTAGGTACGATTTTGGCAAGATACCAATCGGAAATCGGGTAGTGATTGTTGTTGAACTTGAAGTTGCCGCGCACGCTCTTGAAGTCGGCTTTTTCGAGGGCCTTGCGAAACTGGTCGGGTTTGCCTTCAACGTCGCCGTTTACCGCTTTCAACGCTGAACCGATCAGGCGTGCGGTGTCGTAAGCAACGGCGTCCCAATAGGTGGGACGGCGGTTATATTCTTTTTCGTAAGACGCCACGAATTTCTTGTTTGCCTGGTTGTCCAGCATGGGAGTCCATTGGGTGGTCAGGTAGTAGCCCTGCGTCGCGTTGCCCGACCCGGCGATCAAACGATCATCCAGACCGATTGTGTTGACGACCGTTATCGACTTCTTTAGCCCTGAGATTTCGAATTGCTTGGCGAAATTGATTCCCGGGCCACCCGGTTCAAATAGAAATATACCGTCGGGGTGCAACGAACGTATGCGGGCCAGCTCTACAGAGAAATCAGACTGATCGAATTTGGTGTAGATCTCTGCCAGAATTTCCCCTTTGTACGCGCCTTTGAAGGCAGCAAGGGAATCGCGTCCGGCCTGGTAGGCAGGTGCCAGCAGCACCATCTTTTTGAGCCCCAGCTTGTTTGCGGCCATCGCGGCGGTATCGCTGTGCGAATTACTTTCAAACGCGACAGAGAAAAAATTCTTGTTGCAGTTTTTGCCAGCGTATTCCGAAGGGCCGGCAAGCGAGCTGACGTAGAACGCGCCTTTTGCCGTTACCGCCGGAGCCACAGCGATGACGACGTTGGAAAACGTTGCGCCGGTGAATATATGTACTCCCTGCTGAAGCATCCGCTCTGCGGATTGCTTTGCCGCGCCGGGTTTGAAGCCGTCATCTTCGGCGATGAGCTTAACGGGTATGCCGCCCAGTTTTCCACCGTCTTCCTTGATCGCAAGATTGATCGCGTCGCGTTGACCTGCGCCCATATAGCCGAATGACGTTGACATGGTTCCGATGAAACCAATGTCGACGGGTTTCGTATAGCCACAAGCTGAAATAACGGTTAATGCTAGCCCGATGCCTACTTTTTGAAGCGCTTTCATTTATGTCTCCTGGTGCTGAATTTTTTGAATGATGTGGCTGTGCCGGCATCGCTCGCGCGCGACCATGCCCATCACCGTCAATAGTTCTTGTTGTTCGATCTTGTATTCGGCGTTGGTTATCGTGTCCGGTTGAAGGGTGCCAGGCAGGCATAGGCCATACTGTGCACTGGAGTCGGCACGCCCAGGGATTCTCCCAACTTCGCAACGTGGCCGCTAAGCCAGTCAAGCTCTAGCGGTTTACCGCGCTCAAGGTCCTCCAGCAGGGACACTTTTGCGCCGTAGGTGACACTGTGCGCAAAGGCAAGACACTTCGCCACCGTGTCGTCAGGTAAGTGGATGCCTTTACGCGCGGCGACCGCCATGACTTCTTCCATGCCGAGCATCATTAGGTGGTTGAGGCGTTCGTCGGCGCAGATGTAGCCGACACCTTGTCGGGCCAGCGTGGAAATGGCGCCGACTGACGTGACTCCGGTGAATTTGTGCCACATGGCGGACAGGACGTCGGTGGACAATACCGTGTCGATGTCAGCCGCGTTGCAAGCCTGTTGAAACGCAAGCGCGCGGTCCGACCGTCGCCCATTGAGTTCGCCAAACACGAGGCGATCGGTTTTACCGCGTCCCAGGACGATACCCGGTTCGGGAATTGCCGCCGATATGAAAACGGTCCCGCCCAAGACGTTGTGCGCATCGAACACATTCTGCAGGACTTCGTGCGACGTCACGCCGTTCTGGATTGGCACCAATATAGTGTGCGAATCCACCATGGGGCGCATGGCCTGGGCAGCGCTTTCCAGGTCGTAGAGCTTTACGGCCACGATGACGACGTCAACGGCACCAACGTCGCCGGGATTGTCTGTGGCCTGAATGGGGACAGCGCGGCTGGTGCCCCGCCGTTGAAGGGTGAGGCCATTTGCTTGAATCGCTTTCAGGTGTTCGCCCCGACAAACGAGCCATACCGTGTGGCCGGCGCACGCCAGTAGCGCGCCCAGGTACGAACCAATACCGCCGGCACCCATTACCGCAATTTTCATGATTACGTTCTATATGACGGATCGGTGCGTTCAAGGTGCCGTATCAGTGCGGGCCATTCCAGCCTGCCCAATGGGCTTTTGTCACCGTAAGCCATTTGAGCAATGCCTTCGGCCACCGCTTCGGGTGGGTTGGTAAGCGGCCGTTGACTGGCAAGCGCATCGACTTGCACCTGCATGGCGCGCTCCAGGTGCCACATCATGCTGAACGCCTGGGGAATGGTGTGTCCGGTCATTAGCGTGCCGTGGTTTCGAAGTATCATCACCGACTTTTGGCCGAGATCGGACCCAAGCGTTTTTCGTTCGTTCATGTCCAGCGCGAAGCCTTCGCTGGCATGATAGGCGACTTGGTCATGAAATATCATGGCATGCTGGGTAAGCGGCAATAAGCCGCACTCCATCGTCGATATGGCCATACCCGCCCGTGTATGCGCGTGGAATATGCATTGGATGTCGGGTCGCACCTCATAAATTGCACTATGGATTACGAACGCGGCGGGATGAATATGGTTTTCAGTTGGCGCAACGATATTGCCGTCCAGATCTATCTTTACGAGACTTGATGCAGTTACTTCGTCGAACATCCAGCCGAAAGGATTAAGCAGGAAATGATTGTCCGGCCCTGGTACGCGCGCCGAGATATGCGAGTAGATTAAGTCGGTCCATTCGTACTGCGCCGCGAGTCTGTAAAAGGCCGCGAGGTCTACGCGGACCTGCCACTCCTCGGGACTGACGATAGCGCTGGGCGCGGATTCGACGCTGGGTGTAGGGAGATTCATTGGAAGTTCGAGTGAAAAATAATTAAGAACGAGGCTGTGCGTGGTGTCCTGTCTAGTCGATTCGACTACGTAACTTGGTCGCCAAGCGATTCGGATTCACTATATGGCGGATGTTTGTCATGAGCAAGAAATATTTCCGCGCGGACGGGTACCGCTTCTGACAAGCGTGGGGAGTCAGCTGTTAGTCAGGAATGCCTCTGCTCCATCCAGTAAGTCGGCCGTCGTTCAGGGACGCCTCTGTTCTAGACGGGCAGGCTCTCGCGATGGCGGGTGGCGGCGTAGAGTCGCCAGAATAGCAAGGCGGCTGTCGAGCGGTAGGGCGACCAGCTGCTGGCCAGATCGGCCAGGTCGGCGGTGCTTGGAGGAGCCTGAAGCGCGAGGGCTTCGGTTACGGCCTTGCGCAGCGCGAGGTCCCCGGCTGGAAAAATATCGGGATGGCCGGCGCAGAACATCAGGTAAATTTCCGCGGTCCAGCGGCCTATGCCTTTATGTCGAATGAGCGTCTCGACGGCCTCATTTGCGGGTAAGGTCACCACGGTGTCAAGGTTTAGTTCGCCCGACACGATGGCATGTGCCGCCGTGCGAATGTAGGCGTACTTTGTACGTGAAAGGCCGACGCTCTGCAGGCCCTTTTCGCCCAGCGCCAGAAACGCCTGGGCTGACTGCGCGCCACCGCAGGCTTCCAGTCGTCCCCAAATGGCGTCAGCGCTTTGTACCGAGAGCTGCTGGCCACAAATAATCCGTGCCAGCCCCTCGAAGCCGGGCGGTCGCGTACGCGGCAGGACTTCGCCCGCCGCTTTCCGAATCGGTATCAGGCGTGCGTCAAGCTTCAACAGCCGCCTGAGATCCTTCTGGACGTCGGACCGGGATCGCATGACTTCGGTTAGACCTTGGCAAGGGCCTGATCAATGTCTTCAATCAGATCGTCAACGTGCTCGATACCCACGCACAGGCGAACCAGGTCGACACTGACCCCGGCCGTCTTCAGTTCTTCGTCGGTAAGTTGGCGGTGAGTGGTCGTGGCGGGGTGGCAGGCCAGAGTCTTGGCGTCGCCGATGTTCACGAGGCGTTTGATGAGCTGCAACTGGTCCATGAATCGTGCGCAGGCCTCGCGCCCGCCCTTGACTCCGAAGCTGAAGAGCGAGGACGGGATTCCGCCGTCGATGTATTTTTGCGATAAGGCGTAGTCTCGATCGCCTTCCAGTCCGCCGAAATTGACCCAGCCCACCTTGGGGTGTTGCTTGAGGTGGCGGGCCAGCGCCAGAGCGTTCTGGCAGTGGCGCTCCATGCGCAGGCCCAGCGTCTCGATGCCTTGCAGGATGAGGAAGGAGTTAAAAGGCGAGATTGCTCCACCCGTGTTGCGCAGTGCAACCGTGCGGGCTCGTCCGGCAAAGGGCACCGCAGCAAAGTCGTCAACGTACACCACCCCGTGGTAGGCAGGTTCGGGCTGATTGAATTGTGGGAAGCGCGGATTGTCCTTCCACGGAAAGCGTCCCGCGTCGATCAGGATGCCGCCGATGCTGGTGCCATGGCCGCCCAGATACTTGGTAAGTGCGTGGATGATGATGTCGGCCCCGAACTCGATGGGGCGGCACAGCGCTGGCGTTGGGACGGTATTGTCCACGGCCAGCGGAATCCCCTTGGCGTGGGCAATTTTCGCCAGGGCGGCAATGTCAACGACATTGCCCGCCGGGTTGCCGACGGATTCGCAATACACAAGGCGAGTCTTGTCGTCAATGGCGCGGGCAAACGCTTCCGGATCCCGGCCATCCACCAGGCGTGCTTCGATGCCCAGGTCTTTGAGGGTATGCCGCAGAAAGGTGTAGGTGCCGCCATAGACCTGGCTGGTAGCCACGATGTTTTCGCCAGCCTTGGCCACGGTAAGGACGCAGGCCGTGATGGCGGCCATGCCAGATGCAAAGGCCAGGCCCGCCGCGCCACCTTCCAACTGGGCGACTCGGTTTTCCAGTACATCGGTCGTGGGGTTCTGGATTCGGGTGTAAATATTACCGGCCACCTTCAAGTCGAACAGGTCCGCACCGTGTTGGGTGTCGTCAAAATAGTAGCTGGTAGTCTGGTAGATGGGGACCGCAACGGAATGCGTTTGGGGGTCGCCGGCAAAGCCGCCGTGGACTGCGATGGTGTCGCGTTTCATGCTGCCTCCTGAGTGAGTGACGTTTAATATGAGTGAAGTCTGTGCATTTTGCCACAGCCTTTATTATGCAGAGGTATAAGCGAAACGCGGCGGGAAGTTTCCTGCGCGCTTGCCCCCGTCGTGTTGTCCGGCCCCCATAAGTGCCGCTATCGCCTTGTTCGGTTCACATGAGTGCCGCGGCGGCACTGCGGCCTTCGCTATGCCAGCGTCACTACAGCCCGGCTGTTGGGGTCGCCGAAAACCATCAGATAAAAAGGCGGGGTAGCGGGCAATACAATGTGGCCGCCGCCTGTGCCCGCTTGCACGGTATTCCATTTGGCATCGTACAAGCGCCACGCGCGCGAGCCCGAGACCTGCACCTTACCCGCCTTGATCAGCTGCAAATATTGCGCGTTGCCCTGGTTGTCCAGCTGTATGGCATGTGTGCCAGGGCCCGCCGATGGAACCGAAGCCAGCGGCCGATACCTGAACCCGCCGAACATCAGCCATTCTTCGGCGCCCCGGCTGAGAACGACCAATTCATCAAGATCGCGTCCGAAGACAGCCGGGATTTTTATGAATTCCCGGGTGCGCGTGTCGCTGCCAGGCAAAAGCAGCTGGCGTCCATCTATCCTGACATATCCGGGCAGTTCCGGGATGTCTTCCAGCGTTACCAGGGGGCTGGTCATGGCCATCGTCGTTGTGGACTCGTCGTCGTTGGCGAGCAGCCAGCTATTGCCCACGCGGGCCTGCCAGGCTGACGAAAGCGGTGGCGCGTCTTCGACACGTTCGGCGAGGGGAATCGAAACGTAATAGTGACCATAGCCGCCAGGCGCGCGCATGTCCAGATAACTGTAGGGGCTGATTTGGCCTGCGCGCAGTGAACGCGGCGAGTTCTCGTTCGCGAACCAGCCGTCCTTACGCAGCCTCAAGTTGTCTGACGTTACTGTCCACTGACCTGCGCTCCAGGTGAGCAGCGACAGCGCTTGCGCGTCCTTGCGCATGATCTTCATGACGCCTTCGAAATTGGCGTAATAGCCTGTCATGGCATCAAGCTGAGAGTTGCTTGCCGGCACTATCGGCGGGGGCGCGGCCGGCAACAGCTTGGGCAGGGCGGTAATCAGATGCTTGTCTTTCAGCGCGTGCAGCAGTATGCGCTCGGCCAGCTTGGCCGCCCCGTACGTCAACGAAGTGCCGGTAATCATCAGCGCCAGAGATTCTCCGGGCAGCACATAGAAATCACTGCCATAAAAGGCGGTGCCGCCGTTCTTTTGCCAGCAGGTGAATCCCACCGCTTTCATGCCAGGCTGTTCAACCTGATCCCAGCCAATGCCCCACTTCCAGACAGGCGTGGGGTTCAGAATCAAATTGGCGGTTTGATCCTGTCCCATTTCTTTGACAGCGGCCTTTGAAAGCACACGCTGACCATCAAGTTCACCGCCATTGATGAACATCATGGCAAGACGCATCATGTCGGCTGGCGTACTGCTTAGCCCGCCAGAACCGAACGCCAGCACGAATTCCTGACTATATTTTTTGCCGTCCAGGTAGGGGTAGGCGAAGCTGCCGTCAGCATAATATTCAAGTGGGAAGCGGCTGCGGCTCATCTTCAGTGGAACCAGGATCTCGTCTTTGACGAACTGCGCATAGGTTTTGCCGCTTACTTCCTCGACCACACGTTCGGCCATGGTGAACCCGTCGTTGCAATACACAGCCATTTCACCCGGTTCGTTCTTCAGATGCTCGGCAGCCAGGAACGATTGCGTATCGCGGGCATATCCCGTAAGCGGTCGAAACGTAAAAATATTTCGGTAATTCGCGCCGGGGAACCCTGACGTGTGATCAAGCAACATGCGAACGGTTATTGCCCCGTAGGCGGGCGACAGCATCTTGAAGTCGTGAATATACGTCGTGACTGGCGCATCAAGGTTGACCTTGCCCCGGTCGACCAGAATCATGACGGCAGTGGACACCACGACCTTGCTGACCGAGCCAATGTTGTAAAGCGTATCGACGCTGGCGGCATGGTTGTGCACCCGGTCGATTACACCAAAGGCCTGCTGCCAGACAACGCGGTTGCCGTCGGTCAGCGCCACCGATACGGAGGTGGTGTTGGATTTTTTCATGGCCTGGGCAATAGCTGCACGGCCATCGGCGATTGTTGCCGCGTAGTTTGTATGGCCCGTATCGTTCGGGGCACCGAACGCATTGCGCCCGGCCAGCGATACCCCGACGGAACCCGCGAGCGCCACCCCCAACATCTTGCGACGCAGCGGCGATGGCACGGCATCGCCTTCTGTCGATTCAGAGTTTTGGCTGACTTTATTCATAGTGATATTGCCTTCCGGTTGTTATGGACCTCTATGGCAAGCCGTGCAACGGTTCTGCATGCTGAAGGGCTCGGGAAGGCCACTTGAATTATGCGGCTAGACTACGCCTAAGCGGTAACGTCGGCAATATCTTTGTATAACGGCAATGGCGCCAGTAGAATATGAACGCGTTTGTCTGGGCGCCTTCAAAAATCATCACGAGTTGCACCACGCGCTGGCTGGTTATCTCGATTCATACACCAACGGCAGTGGCTTGACAAGGCTCCAGGCAAGTACAGTACAGGCCCCACGTCTTTCTGGTGGACAGAATCGCCGGGTGGCCTGAGTGTGAAAACGACGGATTGACGCTTGCGAACCCGCGCAGACTGCTGGAGCGAAAAGGGCCATATCAGAGGTACACAAGGTGAGTGATTCAGACGACGAAGTGAATGCGCGGTTGCGGGAAGGGCTTCGAGTTAGCCAAATGCTGGTTGTTCTTTATGACGGGCAAGACAGGTTGCGGTATGCCAATGACGCTTTTCGCGAGGCCTTTTTGAGCACCACCGACAGCATTGATTTTTCGACTATTGTCAGGGCGAATCATGCGGCTGGAAAGGGCGTGAATATTGGCGGCATCGGCGTGGAAACGTATATCAGTCGCGCTTGTGCCCGGCGGCGATCTCAGCGCTACTGTTCCTATCCGATCGATCTGATCGGAGGGAAGCGCCTCTGGCTGTCTGAAATGCTCTTACCTGATGGCTGGCTGCTTTGTGAGGCCGCGAATGTCACGTTGCTCAAGCAGGCCGAAACTTCATTGCGTGTTGCACGGGATGTTGCGCTGGAGGCGTCACAGACCGATTATTTAACGAAGCTGCCGAATCGCCGCTATGGATTCGAGTTGCTGAAGCGTGCATTGACCTTTGCCCAGGCCCACGCAGAGCCGCTGTGTGTTGCAATGATTGATCTGGATTTCTTCAAGAAGATCAATGATCAGTTTGGCCATGATGGCGGCGATATGGCGTTGTGTCGGTTTGCGCAGACGTGTCGTGGGTATCTTCGCTCTACGGACACGATTGCGCGCATCGGCGGCGAAGAGTTTCTGATGATTCTTCCTGGCGCCACAATGCAGGCGGCTCTTGCCCTTGCGCAGCGTCTGCACCATGAACCCATCCGGGTTCATCTGGACTCTTTTCCTGTGGAATTCAGCTATACCTTTTCTGCCGGAGTGGCGCAAATGTCCCCCGGGGATTCTGTACAGTCGCTGATGGCGCGTGCCGATCAGGCGCTGTACGCGGCCAAGGCTCGCGGGCGCAATACCATCCAGGCATCGGAAAAATGACTTCCGCGTTGAGGGGGCGCGCCTAATGTTTGATTTCTCTTTCGGTTGCGGGAAACGCTTGAGAGATGCGCAGGCAGAAATAAAAGAAGAAAAAGATCAATTGAATTTGGCTGAAGCAATTTTCAACCAGACCCAGGCAGTACTGGTGACGGACGCCCGCGCGCGATGATATCGAAATCATCGTAGGTGATACGTGCATGTTTTTTCTACGATGCGTGCATCGTCGTGGCGGTGGCCGCACCCGGAGTCCGAAACCAACACCAACTCAGGCCTCTGTGTTATGCGTTGCGGCAGGATGTGTAATGGCGTGCCGTCCCCGACGCTGGAGGCTAAAGCCTGCTTTGATTGAGGTCTTCACCCGCAAGCATTGGTGGCAGCGGGCAGCCCAGCGAGTCGGCGATGGCTCGCAGCAGTTCGGCTTCGGCCACGGTGATGACGCCGTCGTGTTCGACGGCTTGCGCCAGTGCCTGTATCAGAGTTTGCTTGTCTGACGGAGCGACGGTACTTAAATAAATGACTGCGGGCTCCAAGGCAGCCGTCGTTACAGCATCGCGGGGCAGCAACTCCAGTCTTTCGAATGGCAGGCCGGTTGCGGCGGTGTTGAAGGCAAGGTGCGCTTCGGTGTCGTCCATGTTGCCGGCATGGATCAGTGCCGACAATAGAACCTGACATTCATTGCGCAACCTGGAAAGCGCCGTGCGCTGCGGGCTGCGGGGTGATGGCTCTATGTTGTGAACAACAATACGGTAGAGCGCCCACTCCATCAGGCTGACCTGCTTGTCGGCCATGATCAGCCCGACCAGGCGGTCCTTGAAGGTGCTGTACTGCGTGCTTGACAACTGTTTAAGCGCGGGCAAGGCCAGCGCCACCAGTGGCAGGCGCAAGCGCGGATCCAATTTGGCGAGTTTAGTCGCCAGCCGGGTCACGTACCGATATACGTGAGGGTCGGTACTCTGTTGCAGCGCAGTCAGCTGGCTGGACCGCAGGGGTTCGGTTGCCGCCAGCAACAAGCCGTAGATCAGCGCACGTGCGGAATAAGCATCGCGGGTCGCGGCGCGCAATTCCGGATCAAGCGCCGCAATGGCTTGCTGCGCATAGGCGACATGCCTGGTGCCGGGTTGGCCAATGGCATCGATGGCGTCCCGCGATGCCTTGGCCCCCAGTGATGTCGTCTGCTCTGGCGACTGGGAGCCCATCAGGGTGCCGGCAGCAGCCGCACCCAATATACCCAGAGCCGCGCGCGAGCGATCGTCGCCCGCATTCGGTTCAACGCCTGGCTCTGACGCTACGGATGATTCGAGTTGCGGTGAAGTGAAATTGCCGTCCCAATCGGGCTCAATGCGGCGGATGCGTTGCGTAAGCGGCGGGTGCGTGGCCATGAAGGTGCTGAACGCTCCGCCGACAGCAAGGCTGAAGAACATATGACTGTATTCGGACGCGTTTGCCGCCTGAATTCGCGAGCCTGCGTCATACCCTCCAATTTTCTTCAGCGCATTCGCGATGCCAGCGGGGTTGCGCGTGTATTGGACCGACGACGCATCGGCCAGGAACTCGCGTTGTCGGCTGACGGCGGATTTGATCAGATTGCCGAAAAACGTTCCGGCGAAACCAACAACGACCAGCACGACGCCGATGGCCAACATGATGAATACTGAATTATCCCTGGAGTTGCTGCGTCGGAACGGAGCGCTGCGCAGCAAAATGTATCCGATCAACCCAATAAGCAGAATGCCGTTCAGCGTCGCCACCAATCTGGTGTTGAGTCGCATGTCGCCATGAAAGATATGGCTGAATTCGTGGGCTATCACGCCCTGGAGTTCTTCGCGCGTGAGCAGGCGGATGCAGCCCCAGGTAACACCTATCACTGCATCCTGTGGCGTGTGACCTGCTGCGAACGCGTTGATGCTGTCGTCGTCCATCACGTACACCGGCGGAACAGGGATGCCGGATGCAATCGCCATTTCTTCTACGACATTCAGAATTTTCCGTTCTTCGAGGTTGGTGGTGGCCGGGTCGATGGGTCGGCCGTTAAGCGATTCGGCCACCGCTTTGCCGCCACTGCGAAGCTGAAGGTGTTTGAATAGGCTTCCTGCCAGGACTACCCCGATGACCAGCACCGCTATGGTGCCGACCAGATGCCAGTCGAGCAGGGTTGCCGTTTGTGAAAGCCAGTCTCCCGCAGCAAGGGGCGAATTCGGATCGTTCTGGCTGAGCAGAGCCAGAATCGCGGCGACGGCCACTGACGAAATCACGATGAGGCTAACGACTGCCAACACCATCAGCATGACCAGCTGGCTGGTATTACGTTTGGCGCGCTCTTGCTGTTCAAAAAAATTCATGACGGCTCTGGTCAGAACGAAACCTTGGGCGCCGCTTGTATCGCTTTGCTATCCTCGAACTCCAGCAGGGTAGCGTCTGTGGCGTGTCCAAAGGCGCCCGCCACCAGAACTGGTGGGAAACTTTGTTTGTAGGTGTTGTATTCCATGACCATATCGTTGAATGCCTGGCGGGCAAACGCCACCTTGTTCTCGGTGGTGGTGAGCTCTTCCGATAGCTGTTGCATGTTTTGCGAAGCTTTCAGATCGGGATAGGCTTCCATTACGACATTAAGATGCCCCAGGGCGGTGCCCAAGGCTGCTTCGGAACCTGACAACTGACGTATTGCTGCAGCGTTCCCGGGGTCAGCGGCAGCTGCCTCCAGGCCCTTGGCGGCCGTATTGCGTGCAGCAACCACTGCTTCCAGTGTTTCCCGCTCGTGAGTCAGATACCCCTTGGCCGTTTCCACCAGATTGGGGATCAGGTCATAGCGGCGCTTCAGTTGCACTTCAATTTGCGCAAAGCCGTTCTTGTATCGGTTGCGTAATGAAATCAGACGGTTGTAGATGCTGATGACATAGATGACCACGATGGCCAGGATGACAAGAACAATAATTGTGGTGATTCCCATATTTTTCCCCGGTATTGATGCGAGCTGAAATCAGCAGGTAGGAAACAATCCTGACTCCAACCTCATCGATGGTAAAGGAGTCTTTTATTCTTCGAGCGGTTTCTGGCTTGTGCCGCTGGATGAGGTGGCATGCCCGGAGTTTGTCCGGATGTTGAGGAGAACCCTGCCCTGATCGACAAGATAATCAAAGCAACGGACGCCAGTAGACAACACATTAAGGATGATAATGTACTCGCGTTGTTGATGGCAACGAGCATCTCCAGTCGCGTGATCGAACGCATGCCGTTCGAAGTATCTTGTGTCCAATCACGATGGATGGGGCCTATTGTTGGAATGTGGCGATTCTCCGAATCGAACGGAATCACGGGAGGATTCCACACGAAGATGGAAACCAGCTCGCACAGAGCGTATGGGTTCAGGAATTTTGATGAGGTAGAGCCTACGTCATTGACTGCAAGGATTATCACTGATGACTATGCATAACCCCCTCATCCTGGTGAGTTCATTGCCAAAATTTATCTTGCCCCGTTACTATTCGAACCTGGCAAAAAGGAAGAGCAGTCACGAGGATGGGAACGGGCCTTTCTTCGGCCAACCAGTTTCAATAGCCAGCCTCTTTCTGATGCCGGAAGGCCAGGATGTACACCGCGTCGTCGGCTAGTTCATGATCGTACAAGGCGACATAGCCCGAATCACCAAAAGCAATAGCCAGTTCGCGCAACTCCGGCATTTCTGGAAACGGTCGGCCAATGTCGGGGGTTGTTTCCAGCAGCAGGAATTGCCTTTCAATGGCCTGACCGGCTCGTCTGGCGGCTTCTGTTTCCTTGTAGGCCGCCCAAGACGCCAAGGCTTCCCGCTTGTCATTCGCCTTCTTTCTTGCCTCGGCCAACCCCACCCGTGGATAGGCTCCCAGCCCAAGCTTCACCCCCTTACCGGCCACGTCCCGGTATCGGAAGGCCCAGCCTTTCGAACCAGCGGGACGAATCCTCAGGCTTAGGCCGCCATCATCTCCCCAAAGATACTCCCTAGCGTTGGGCGTGCAAGCCGCGCACTGCCTATCTGTCAGCCTCATTTGCGTCCCCTGGACGAGTTTCGATAAAAGTTAGTCTAGGGGACACACGAGAGCGCGAAGACATGTGACCCGATGCAACGTCATGCATCAGATTTAGAGCTTAACGTACTGATTTTTTTGGGATTTGCGTCAGAATGCGACGCTATGCGATAAAGCGGTGGTGGTGGAGTTGGTCTCTGGAATACAACTCGTTCTCCATGGGAAATAGGCATGATTCGAATGGATGAGGAATAGGAGCATATATATTCTTGCCTGATTGTATTCGTTCGAATACAATAGTACATGTATACGATAAAACCGTTGCCCGAGTTCGATGCTTGGCTCGTCGGTCTGAAAGATCCGACTACCCGTGCACGTCTGATTCGTAGGTTGGAGAAAGCGGCGCGTGGCTTGCTGGGCGATGTCGGACCCGTGGGTGACGGCGTCTTTGAGATGGAGAATTTTTTGGCCCAGGTTGGCGGATGTACTACACCCAGCAAGGCGATGTACTGATTATCATGCTTGGGGGCGGGGACAAGGCATCCCAAAGCCGTGACGTCAAACGCGCCAAGGAACTGGCCCATATGCTGCAAATTGGACAGGAGGATCTGTCATGAACACGAAAATCAAGGTTGCCGATTTACCGACGTTTGATCCCGCCCGCTATCTGCGCGATGACGAGGACATTGCTGCCTATTTGACGCAGGTCATCGAAGAAGGCGATGCAGGAGAACTTGCCCAGGCCTTGGGGGTTGCTGCGCGGGCACGCGGCATGACGCAGATCGCCCAGTCTGCTGGGATTGGGCGTGAATCCCTGTACAAGGCTTTGCGTGCTGATGCCAGCCCGCGTTTTGAGACGATAGCAAAAGTATGCAAGGCATTGGGGGTGCGGCTGGTGGTGCAGACGGATCATGTGGTCTGATCGTTACGTTCGAGTTCGTCGATGGCAATGCGACCATCATCGACTACGAGGATTATCACTAATGACCATGTACAACTCACCTCACCCGGGCAGCCTCATGAAAGAGGCCGTGTTACCTGTCCAGCGGACTTCTGATGTCCGGACGAGGCCACCGGTCAGTGCAATGTTGCAGGACGGCGACAGCAATGCTTGCACGGGGGAATCGGGGTCTGTCCCCTATTTTTTCACCAGGCTTGGGCTTGAGTGCTGTGTGGCACTGCTCGCATTCATAGAGCCACTGACAGAAGCCAGTCGGCATGATTTCAACTTTGGTGTGGCCACATACAGGGCAAGTCAGCTTTGACTTCGGGATCACGGTATTCATACGGCAGGGGGCCTGTCAGTAAAGATGTTTTTCGGCATTATCGCGCCGTGAATTCCGCGAAGAAATCCTCATCAACTTCGTATGTGGTCGCTGGTTTGAGACCCAGTTCCAGGTGCTCCAGCATGTCGATGAGCTTCTCGCTATCCACCAGTTCGATGGGCGGTGCACCATCGCGGTTGGCCTCCCGGCGGGCTTCGGCGGTGAACGTACCCGTGGTGATGATGATGCCTTTGTCTGCGCGTCCCGACATGGCACCCCGGAAGTCACGCACGATAGACGGTGTGACGGAGTTGGCGTAGCGCTTGCACTGAAACAGCACCTTGAAGGACACCAGCGGGTTGATCTGCAGAATGCCGTGGCCGTCGATGCCGCCATCATTGCTTTGGCCGGTGACCTCAACATGGGTGAAACCAGCTTCGCGCAGCAGACGCTGAGACAGACGTTCAAACCCGGCTGGCGGCAGATTGCGCATGATTTCCAGGATGGCAGTCCGGTAGTCTGTGATGGTGGCTTCCGTTTCCTCGAAGCTGGATTCCACCATAGTGGTTGCGCTGCTTGCATTTGCCCGCCGCTGTGCTTGGAAAATAGCTACCCAGCGGCGGAAGATGTCGTGTGCCTGTTCGTACGTCAATGTGGTGGCACGGCCGCGTTCCGTCAGGCTCCAGACCCCACGCTTGGATGCGCCCAGCAGACCTTCTTTGGTCAGATAAAACCGTGCCCAGGCTACCTGGTTCTTGAAACGTGGCTGCCCGGACGAGGTGAGTGATTTGGGATGCGGGCCCGAAACGCGTTGGCTACGTGTCGCTGATGCCGAAGTCACGACACTAGAACTGGAACTGGAACAAGAATTAAAAGATAACAACACGCGCGAGATCCGGATAGGTCGGCATGAGTATCTTTGGAATAGCTGTTTACATGACGTCCGAGAACCGGGCAAAGAGAGGCAGGAACTGGGGTAAAAGGGAAGCACAGTCACGAGAATGCGTCTTTTTTTCTGGCCCACTTTCTCGGTCGATCCGCTTCAATAGCCCACCTCTTTCTGATGCCGGAAGGCCAGGATGTACACCGCGTCGTCGGCCAATTCGTGATGGTACAAGGCGACGTAGCCCGAATCACCAAACGCAATAACCAGTTCACGCAACTCCGGCATTTCTGGAAAGGGTCGCCCAATGTCGGGCGCTGTTTCCAGCAGCAGGAATTGCCTTTCAATGGCCTGACCGGCTCGTCTGGCTGCTTCTGATGCCTTGGTTTGCAGGAATAGCCGACACCGCTCCAAGCCAGCTGATGCGCCTTCGGTGACGATTACTTGTGGCATTCTGGCACTGCCTTTTCCTCATCGGTGCCCCAGGTGTTCAGCCAAGTACGAACTTCCTGGCCGGTCAGGTGGCGGCCTGTTTCCTTGTAGGCCGCCCAGGACGCCAAGGCTTCCTGTTTGAAGTTCTCTCGTGCTTCCTCGCGCTCGACGTACTGCCGAATGGCTTCGAGCATGATCCAGTGCGGCGAGCGGCGGCGCTGGCCAGCCAGATGCTGGACACGGCCTTTCAGGCCATCGTCGATTTTGAGAGATGTTGCCATAATGGGCCTCTTATCACGTGGTAATACCTAGTGATATTAACTCGTTCGTGAGTTGCAGTCTATCCCAGGTGACTAAGGCTTGTCTCCACCGTTGACAAGCATGGCGTGTAGCTGGCTAAAAGCCTCATTAGGTTTCAAGGCTTCTCCTTCAATGGCAAACGACACATCCATCCGTTGTGTGGTGGTGGCATGAATCCAAGCCCTGCAATGAGGGCGTATCAGAGGGAATAGTTCCGGATAGACCTCTGACAAAACAGGACTTTTTCTCAGCGGCTCTTGTATCTCGGCAAACGTTTGTACGATCAGCTCCCTTAACTCCGGCGAAGAAATGACCTCGGAAAGTTTGGCTAATAAAACCACCGCAACTAGCGCATCGAAGCGGGCAGCAGCGGATGGACTTTTATCGGCAATCGTAGTCAGAAGGCGTCTGCTCCCATGGTCAAAAGGCGCCAGCCTCGGCTGGTCTTCATATTGACTTGGCTCACTTTCAAACAAAAGCGACACGACTACAGGGTCGAGGCTGCGTAGTGCTTCCTTGATCTGAATTTGATTGAATTCATCGCCCCGCAACACAGACCATAGCGGGCTACGGAACCATCGCGCCGTGCCGGGAAATACCGCTTCTGCTTGCGCAATTGAATTTCTCGGGCCTGGTTTGTCGTAAGGAACTTTTTTCCCTTTTTTGTAGCCGTCCCACTTCCGAGGACGTGCTACATCGACATCTCGCTTACGCACTAAATCTCCGTCCAGCCGCATTTCAATTGCATAGGCGTTTTTGGTAATGCTGCTGTTGCAGTCATGGCGGAAGATGGGTGGCCAGAGATCCCGCGCTCGCGAGTCCACCCCGTGAACCCGCGCCAACACTGCCCCTCCAGACAACAAAAAACCCAACGGAAAACCGTTGGGTTATTTGCTTTTGGTGGCCTGGGGCGGAATTGAACCACCGACACAAGGATTTTCAGTCCTCTGCTCTACCGACTGAGCTACCAGGCCACGGTGAAAGGCAAAATGATACACGAATTCGGGGTGATTTGCTTCGTCCGGACTCTGCAGTAACGCGAATAAATGGCGTGATATTGCTCCAGGGCGCGGGTGGAAGGGCCCGATACGCGGTCCTGGCCTTCTGGCCAGACGGCGCATCGTCCGGCGAACGCTTTACCGACTTTCGGCCCGGAGTACCCACCTTTTCGCCAGGCGTTTATAATCCAATGTTATCTATGAGTGCTTCGGGGCGGGCTTTCACCAACCTATGTCTGTCGACGTTTTAACCTTCGGCTTGAATCATGTTTCTGCTCCGGTTTCGGTGCGGGAGCGTGTGGCATTTCCTATCGGGGTGCTGCGGCCGGCGCTGGATGGTTTGCGTTCGGCGTTTGGGTCGTCGGTGAAGGAAGCCGCCATTCTTTCCACCTGTAATCGCACTGAGGTTTACTGTGCGGCCGAGCCTCACGTACGAGAGCAGTTGCCGGTGTGGATGGCGGACTTCAATCGTCTGGAATCGGGCAGCCTTCGGCCGCATTTGTACCAGTACCAGCAGAATGACGCCGTGCGCCACGCGTTTCGTGTGGCCAGCGGGCTTGATTCCATGGTGCTGGGCGAGCCGCAGATTCTCGGTCAGATGAAAGACGCGGTACGCGCGGCCGACGAGGCTGGCGCGTTGGGGACGTTGCTGCATCAGCTGTTTCAACGCACGTTTTCGGTAGCCAAAGAGGTGCGTTCGCAAACGGCCATTGGCGCGCATTCGGTGTCGATGGCGGCCTCCGCCGTCAGGCTGGCTGAGCGTGTGTTCGGCGACCTTTCGCAAACCAGTATCCTGTTCATCGGCGCGGGCCAGATGATAGAACTGTGCGCGACGCACTTCGCCGCGCTTGCTCCGCGCCAAATGGTGGTGGCCAATCGTACGCTGGAACGCGCCGATTTACTGGCTTCGCGCTTTTCGGCGCAAACGATGCGCCTGTCGGAATTGCCGGGAAGGCTGGCCGACTTCGACGTCATTGTGTCCTGTACGGCAAGCTCCTTGCCCATCCTCGGATTGGGGATGGTAGAGAGGGTTACGCGTTCGCGCCGGCACCGGCCGGTGGTCATGGTCGATCTGGCGGTGCCGCGCGATATTGAATCCGAAGTAGGACGGCTTGACGACGTCTATCTCTATACGGTCGATGATCTGGGCCGCATGGTGCAAAGTGGCACCGATGCGCGCCGTGCGGCGGTGGTTCAGGCCGAGGCCATTATCGAAACGCGGGTGCAGAATTTCATGCACTGGCTGCAGAACCGTGAAATCGTCCCCACGATCGTCGAGATCCACCAGGCGGCCGACAGGGTGCGCGAGGCCGAGCTTGACAAGGCTCGCCGCCTTTTGGCCAAGGGTGAATCGCCTGACGAAGTCATCGAGATGCTGGCTCGTGGCCTGACGCAAAAATACATGCACGGCCCGTTGTCGGCACTGAATCACAGCCAAAGCGGCGAGCGTGAACGTCTTATCGCGCTGTTGCCGCGTCTGTTGCCCACGGTAGACCGCCGCCGTTAGCGGCGGTAGCGTTTGCGTTGGTCGTTGCGCGTTACGCGCGCTGTTTCAATCTGCTTAACCTTCCCCCTTATTTATGAAAAATTCCATGCGTAATCGGTTGGAGCATTTTGCCCATCGGTTGGTCGAAATTGACGCCATGCTTGCCGAACCAGAAGTCACCAATGATATGGATCGCTTTCGAAAGATGTCGCGTGAGCGTGCCGAACTGGAGCCTGTCGTGGCGGTCTTTTCGGACTACACCGCCACCGAAGCGGCGCTTGAGGAAGCGGCGGCGATGATGAGCGACCCCGAGGTGAAGGCGCTGGCTGAAGAGGAATTCAAGCTGGACAAGGACAAGCTTGAGAAGCTCGAGGCGGATCTGCAGGTGTTGCTGCTACCGCGTGATCCGGATGACGGGCGCAATGTTTTTCTGGAGGTCCGGGCGGGTACGGGGGGCGATGAAAGCGCCCTGTTCGCCGGTGACCTGCTGCGCATGTATACCCGCTACGCCGAGATACGCGGCTGGCATGTCGAGATGATGTCCGGCAACGAATCCGAGATCGGCGGCTATAAAGAAGTGATCGTGCGTATTGGCGGCGACAGTGTCTACGGCCGGTTGAAATTCGAGTCGGGGGCGCATCGGGTGCAGCGCGTGCCGGCGACCGAGACGCAGGGGCGCATCCATACTTCGGCATGCACCGTGGCGGTTTTGCCGGAGGCCGATGCGCTAAGCGATATTGTCATCAACCCGACGGACGTGCGCATTGATACGTTCCGTGCCAGCGGCGCGGGTGGGCAGCACATCAACAAGACCGATTCGGCGGTGCGCATTACCCACTTGCCGACGGGTCTGGTGGTCGAGTGCCAGGACGACCGGTCCCAGCATCGCAACAAGGATAAGGCCATGCAGGTGTTGGCTGCGCGCCTTAAAGACAGGCAACAGCGCGAGCATCACGACAAGGAAGCCGCCCAGCGCAAAAGCCTGGTGGGTTCGGGCGACCGCTCCGAACGCATTCGCACCTATAACTATCCCCAGGGCCGTGTTACCGACCATCGGATCAACCTAACCCTGTACAGGCTGCAGGCGGTGATGGACGGTGATCTGGACGAGCTGACGAATGCGCTGCAGGCTGAACATCAGGCCGAGCTGCTTGCCGCCATGGGTGAAGAGTAAGGCCGGACGTGGCTACCACGGTGCGCAGCCTGCTGGGGTCTTGTCGCCTGCCGCGCCTGGAAGGGCGAATGCTGCTGCGGCATGTGTTGCGTGTGCCGCAAGTGTGGCTGATGGCGCACGACACGGATACGGTTGATGCGGTGTCCGCAGCGCGTTTTCACGACCTGGTGCAGCAGCGGCTGGCGGGGCACCCCATGGCGTACCTGATTGGCGAACGTGAATTCATGGGGCATGCGTTCCGGGTGGCGCCGGATGTGCTGATTCCACGCCCCGAGACGGAATTGCTGGTTGAAACGGCTGTTCGGCATCTGGCGCTTCTGGATTCGCCGCAGCCCTGTGTTCTGGATTTGGGGACAGGTAGCGGCGTTGTGGCGATTTCCATTGCGTTGGCTTGTCCGCAGGCACGCGTTGTGGCGACTGACGTAAGCGACCGTGCCCTGGCGGTGGCGGCGGAAAACGCCGCGGCGCTTGGGGCTAAGGTACAGTTCTTTTGCGGTAGCTGGTACGAGGCGGTTCTGCCGCAGTCATTGTTTGACATAATTGTGGCCAATCCGCCTTATGTGGCCGCCCACGATCCTCATCTGGTTCAGGGCGACCTGCGGTTTGAGCCAATGCTGGCGTTGACGGACGGGGCCGACGGCCTGACGGCCTTGACGGACATTGCGCGTGGTGCGCCAGCACGGTTGCGTGCCGGAGGGGTATTATGGATGGAGCATGGCTGGAATCAGGCGCCTGTCGTGCGCAGTTTGTTGCAGGGCACCGGCTTTCAGCGGGTGCGCAGCCTGAACGATTTGGCCGGTATCGAGCGAATTACTGGCGGGTCTTTATAATGTGCAGATTCTTATAGTTCTGGAAACGAGAGCACCATGAGCGACGTCAAAGATTTTATTCGGGAAACCGTTACAAGCCACCCTGTTGTGTTATTCATGAAGGGTACGGCTCAAGCCCCGCAGTGCGGGTTTTCTGCCCGGGCCATCCAGATCCTGAAGGCTTCGGGCGTGACCAAGCTTGTTACGGTCAACGTGCTTGAAGACGAGGAAGTACGCCAGGGCGTGAAAGAATATGCGAATTGGCCCACCATCCCGCAACTGTATGTCTCGGGTGAGTTCCTGGGCGGCTCCGACATCATTGTCGAAATGCACGAAAAGGGCGAGCTTGTCGACACCCTGAAAAAGGCGGGCGCGCTCGAGTAACGTCTGGCCGCCGCCCTCAGGCGGCGGCACATTCAGCTTGCTGTTGACCCCGTAGCGGGAGGTTGCGGCGTCGCGTCGTCGACGTGTACATCTACGGGGGGCGCGTGGCCGGCCTTGTCGTGGTCAAAGTGCACGACAGAGTGCGGGTACGGCAGTTCGATGCCAGCGGCGTCGAAGCGTTGCTTGAGCAGCTTGTTGTAGCCGCGCTGGACAGCCCACTGGTTGCCAGGCGTGGTCTTGATCAGGACGCGGATGCTGAAGCCGCGCTCGTTCAACGCGGTAACTCCAGGTATGGAAATGTCGTCCAGGACCTCTGGCGCGAGTTCGGGATCCTGCATCAGGTCCTTGAAGGCCAGCTTCATTTGCGCCATGGCTTCGTCCACGTTTTCACGGTGGGCGATGTTGTACTCGGCATAGTGGTAGCCATAGCCGCGTGTGTGGTTGCTGACTTTGTCGATGCTGGAAAAAGGAATCAGGTGGTAGCCGCCGTCCAGCGTGCGTATGACAACCGAGCGGATGGTAATTTTTTCCACCGTACCGAACAGGCCGCAGACTTCCACCGTGTCGTTCTGGTTCATGCCGTTTTCAAGCTGAATGAAGATTCCGGTTATGACGTCCTGGACAAGTTTCTGGGCGCCGAACCCGATAGCCAGCCCTGCAACGCCGGCTCCTGCTATGAGCGGGCCGATGTTGATGCCTATTTGCGATAGGACCACGAGTATCGTCATGGTGGCTATGATCACCACCGCCGCGTTGCGAAACAGCATGAGTAATGTTTTTTCGCGTTCGCTGGGTTGGTTGTTGGTGCCAAGACGGTTCTCGATGAGGCTGGCAATGACGGTCCAGCCAAGCATCGCGATGGCCACGATGGTCCCAACGCGCAGCAGCACGGCAATAAATTCGCGCCCGCCGGTGGACTGCAGCCACGCACCCAGGTCGAACGCATGCCAGGCATCCAGAACGACAAGCGTGACAAGGATCAGAATCACGAGCCGCAGCCCCTTGATGGTAGCGGGGACGTAGGTGTTCAGACGCGACTCGAGCAACGGCAGTGCCTTGTTCCACGAACTCGGAATGGAAATGTGTCGGGCAAGCATGGACGAGAGCACCGAGGCGACGAGCGCACCGAGAATTATGGCGATGACCGATTGGGCCGTGGCGCGCGTCATAAAGGCCAGCGCCAGTTGCTGGTCTGCCTGGCTGGCGACGAGCAGGATGGTCAGATAGGCGGTGGCAATCAGGTGCCACAAGCGGGAGAGCACGCGCGCCAGCGTGCCGAGTATTGGAGCGTCTGATTCTTTGGCCCAGTCGGCCAGCCCGGTTTTGACGGCATTGCGTTGGCTCCACACAATGCGCATGCCATAAATGTAGACGCCCACCATGATCAGCAGCCCGAGCAGGCGGCTGAACGGCTGCAGCAGTACCGCCTGGGTTATGGGAACGATGACAAGCAGGCAGTACCCTGTCAGGCCTATCATCAGAGTCAGCCAGTGATTCCAGTAATGGGCTGTCTGCGGATCCAGCGGCAAAAGGCGCAGATGCGCATATCGGGTGGCGAAGATGCCCCTGGACAGCGCCTTGACGGCTTCTATCATGACGAAAGCCGTAAGGAACTGGAAGGCGAAGCCGGTTGAATCTTGCCCTGGCTGTGAAGTGATTAGCGCGGCGGTGTAGCCGGCCAGGGATGCGAGCAAAGTGGCCGCCAGATCGACGATGAGCGCGACACTGACCCCCAGCAGCTTGCGACTCAGGCCCAGGGGTGAGCGTGGGCGTCGCGTCTGGTCCGGCGTGTTGGCGGCCTGCGCGCCGCCTTTAAGTGCATCGCCGCCCGCATGGTCGGATTGGATCCAGCGATCCAGGCGGGCAAAGGCCAGCCCGGCAAGCAGACGCAGGACGAAGTAGGACACCAGGGTGGCCAGCACGGCGAAAAGCAGAGTAGAAAGGGCGGCCCCATGCGTGCGTGGCGCTTCGGAAGCAGGCAGCTTACCCTGTGCCAGCGACTTGACCGCGGCGGCGGCGCTCGACAGATCGCGGTTCAGGCCTTGAGTGGTGTTCTGCAATGTCGTGGCCAGCCGCTGTACGGTGTTCATCTGGTGGTCGGGGGTTCCCGGGGCCGACTCGCCCGGAGGTGTCTTGGCGTTGGCCGACGGCCCGGCCTGTTTGGCCAGTGTGCGCAACTGCTCGATGAGCTTGTCGCGGGTCTGGGTATTTTCCAGCATGTCGGCAAGCGTTGCGTAGGGTGTTCCGGCGCTCGCCGTGGAAGTGTTCTGAGCCAGGCCGCGTGTGGCCGTGGATAGTCCGATCAGCAACATCAAAGTGGCAATCAGAACTTTGACGCGCTGCCGATTCGACGTGTTGTGGGCCGTATTGAAAAGCATGCGGCGGACTCCGTTTGATCGTGAAGTGGGCAAATAAAAAGCACGTCGATTCCGTGCTTTCAAGGTAAAAGGGTAACACCCGCGTGCGGGCTTGTCAGGTGCGGTAACGCGCTTACGAGAGGGTGCGCAGGTCCGTCATGAAAATCGCCTTGCGCTGGGGACTGCCGGAAGTCGTGCCCTCATCGTCGTGATCGGGCGCCGCGGCGGGCCCGTTAAAGTCTTCGCTGTCGAAGGCTTTGTCGCCGTTGGCGTCGGCTATGCCAGTGGGGGTGAGGCCGGCGAAATCGAAAAGGTCCTTGTCCATGAGGTGGGTGGGCACGACACGCGAGAGCGCGCCAAACACATTCCACGAACGGCCGGGAATTTTTTTGTCCCATTCGGCGATCATCCGGCCGACTTCCTTGCGCTTGAGGTTCTCCTGCGAGCCGCACAAATTGCACGGGATGATGGGAAATTCCTTGAGTGCCGCGTAGGTGATGAGATCTTTTTCCATCACATAGGCCAACGGACGAATGACGATGTGTTTGCCGTCGTCCGACATAAGCTTGGGCGGCATGGCTTTCATGCGCCCGCCATAAAACAGGTTCAGAAAGAACGTGGCAAGGATGTCGTCGCGGTGGTGACCCAATGCAATTTTGGTGGCACCCAGTTCGTCAGCGACGCGGTACAGAATGCCGCGTCGCATGCGCGAGCACAGTGAGCACATGGTTTTCCCCTGAGGGATGACACGGGTCACCACGGAATACGTGTCCTGCGTCTCGATGTGAAAGGGCACGCCCAGATTTTCAAGGTACTCGGGCAGGATGTGAGCCGGGAAGCCGGGCTGCTTTTGATCGAGGTTGACGGCGATGAGCTTGAATTTGATGGGTGCCCGCGCCTGATGCTTGAGCAACAGGTCGAGCATGCTGTACGAGTCTTTGCCGCCCGACAGACACACCATGACCGTGTCGCCTTCTTCGATCATGTTGAAGTCGCTCATGGCGCGCGCCGTTTCGCGCATGAGTCGCTTGGCCAGCTTGTTGTCGTTGACGTGCTGCTTGCGAGCCTGCAACGGCGACATTGCCGCGCCTGGCTTGGCCTGTGAGGACGAATGATCCTGGGCTGTGGCGTTGCCGCTGTCGGCAGTGCTGGACGGTGAAGGGATTTGCGGATTCATGGCAATGAGCTTGCGGCATCCCGCAAGCAGTGGCGGTAGCCGCCGTGGTTAGTCAGGTTGACGGCTTCGCTGCAGTTCAATGCCGACGGCGACGCAGTCGGAAAAGGCGTTGGGTTTACTTATGCGCAGTTTAACGTGGCTGATTTCGGCGAACTCGTTTAAGAGACGGTCGGCGACGTGCTCGATCAGCGTTTCCAGCAGGTTGACGTGCGCCTGAGTACATTCCTGCACGATGATGTTGCGCAGCAGCCGGTAGTCCAGCACGGTCTGGATGTTCTGATCGCGCACGGGTTGCGAGATGTCGATATCGAATTCCGCGTCGATATGCAGGGGCTGTGTTGCGCGCAGTTCGTGCTCAAGAATGCCTATGCGTGCGTCGAGTGCGAGCTGGGTAAAGAAGATGCGGCGTGTGGGCATGATGTGGACCTGGACTGGGTGGCGCAATTGTAATGCGATTACGCGGACATAGAGTATTTATCGCGGCCGCGGCGGATTGTGTTTGTCACATTTGGAATGATGCGGGACAATATTGGAAGTCCGGGAAGCCGAAAGGGTCAATGTGTTTGCGGTGCCCCCGCCCGGGGTGCAATGTTGGGCGTTGTCCGGATGGAGTGGAATGCTGGTGGATAGAAATCGACACGAAGCTGTAGTGATAGGGGGCGGGCCAGCCGGGTCCTCGTGCGCCGTATGGCTGGCGCATTTGGGCTTTGCACCTATCCTGATCGAAGCGGGAAGCCGGATAGGCGGCCTGTGCCGGCTGCATTCTTTTCGCGATGACTGGAATGCGTCACTGCCGGGTGTAACGGGCCCGCAGGTGGCCGACAATCTTGAGGTCAGCCTGGCGCACGCAAAAGTTCCGTTGTTGTTGTCGCACACCGTGACGGGTGTCGAGCCAACCGGCGACGGCTTCGCCGTCGCCGTCAGCGGCGTGCGTGACGTTGTCTTGCGTGCGCCGTATGTGGTGCTGGCAACGGGGGTGACGGCGCGCGGTCTGCCCGGTACGAACATCGCTGCCCCCAAGGCGGAAGATTCCAGCGTGCGGCAGGGCAGTGCTTCCGGCACACACGGAGCGGTGCTGATTGGCCCCGGTGAGCACATCGTCGCCAAGGACTTCCGGGACAAGCGCGTGGCGGTGCTGGGTGGCGGCGACAATGCGTTCGAAAATGCGTTGTACGCCATGCGTCATGGTGCTTCTTCGGTGGATCTCTACGCGCGTACCGTGCGCGCCCAGCGCCAGTTTGTGCGGCAGGTTCCCGTCGCGCATGTGCATGCCGGAAAATATCGGGTGGATGCCGCGGCGCAGGCGGTCAATGGGAATCATTATGATGTCATTATGGTGTTCTATGGCTGGGAGCCCATCGTGGACTATGCTGCGGGCCTGAAGCTGCGCCGCACAGCGCGCGGCTATGTTGCTACCGATGCCGTAACAGCCCAGACAAGTTGCGCAGGGGTCTACGCCATTGGTGAAGTGGCGCAGCGCCAGCATCCGTGCGTGGTAACGGCGTTGGCCGATGGGGTGGTCGCGGCCAAGGCCATTCAGGCAAGCATCGAGCAAAACGGTTCGTAGCGGCGAAGTTCAATCACTGCGTGCGAACCGGCGCTCGAACGTCGCGGGCGTAAAGACCTTCGGGTGTGCCAGCGCATGGGTGTGTCAGCGGCAACGCCCGAGTTGGAAGCGTCGCAGGCCAAGTTAGCCGAATAGACGCCGCAGGCGGAGCGCCGCCCCCTGGCAATGTGTTCAATGAACAGCGGTCAGCTGGCATTCGGTTGCGGCCGGCGGCGCCAGGGTGACGTCGAACGCGCGCAGTTCGTCGCGCCTGAATACGTGGACCGTTACGGTTTCACCAGGCTCGTAGGCTTGCAGCAGCCCGTCGGGCCCCGCTTGCGTGACACGCAGTCCGTCGATGGCGACCAGCGTATCGCCTGCAGACAGCCCCGCATGCCAGGCCGCCCCATTTTCCAGCACGGTGGCCAGTTGCGACTCGCCGTTCGCCGCGCGGACGCGTACTCCCAGCGTGGGCGTGGGCGACGCGGCCTTCCACTCGAGTTGAATGCCGTGCTGTTTGAGCAGGGACTCCAGGGGTATGTCTTCGCGTCCGTCCACGTGGCGTGCGATGAAGTCGGTAACGTCGACATTCGTGGCCTCGCGTATGAGGCGTGCCATGGAATTTTCGGGGATTCCCTTGCCGGCACCCATATAGAAGTCCCGGCCATATCGCTCCCATAGCAGACGCATGACATCGTCCAGCGAGCGCGTGCCGTCCGATGCGCGGCGGATGGTGATATCCAGCCCCAGCGCCACGAGTGAGCCTTTGGTGTAGTAGCTGATCAGCGCATTGGGCGAGTTCTCGTCCTGCTTGTAGTAGCGGGTCCAGGCATCGAAGGAGCTTTCGGCAATCGACTGCTTGTGCCGCCCCGGCGTGTGACGCACACTGCTGATGGCTTTGCCCAACAGGCGCAGATAGCTTGCCTGGTCTATGGCGCCAGAGCGCAGCAGCATCAGATCGTCGTAGTATGAGGTGAACCCTTCGAACACCCAAAGCAGGCGCGTGTGATTTTCGCGGCTCAGGTCGTAGGGGGCGAATGCCGCCGGCTTGATGCGCTTGACGTTCCAGGTGTGGAAGTATTCGTGGCTGATCAGCCCCAGGAATGTCTGGTAGCGTTCACCTGCATTTTCGTGGCCGATGGCGGGCAGGTCGCCGCGCGAAACCATAAGCGCCGTCGAGGCACGATGCTCCAGGCCACCGTAGCCGCTGGCCGTTACCATGGCCATGAAGACGTAACGATCGGTCGAATCGAGAAACGGCGCGCGCTTGCTCACGGGTTCGAACAACGCGATTTGCGCGGCGCAGATTTTTTGCGCATCGGCGGCAATACGTCGCAGGTCGATATTGGGGGCAACGCCCGTGAACACCATTTCGTGTTCGGCGCCGTGGGCCTTGAAGCGCACTACCTGAGGCGTACCCATTTCGACCGGGTAGTCGATGAGCGCGTCGTAGTCGGGTGCGACGTACATGCCAAAGCCGTGGCGTCGGGCGCATTGGGGGTGCCCAACGGCCTCGGGCAGGCTGGTGTAGACCTTCCAGTTTCGGGCGTGGGCTGGCGCGAGCAGTTCAACGTGGCACGACTCGTGTTCGTGGCCAGTGGCACACAGGAATACGCTGGCGCCGTTGAAAAAGGCGTGTGTCTCGTCCACGTGCGCGCCGCGCACCGAAAGGTCCCACGCGTAAACCGTGTATTGAATGGTGAGCGGGCCGGGGCAGGGCGCGCAGTGCCAGGTATGGTTGCCGGTCTTGCGTACTTTGACGGATTTGCCGCGGCAGTTTGCCTTGATGCGGGTAATTTGCCGCGAGAAGTCGCGAATGAGATAACTGCCCGGGATCCAGGCGGGGAGCGAAAGCACCTGCCCTTTGGGTTGCGGTTCCTGGATGGTGAGTTGCACCGTGAACTGGTGTCCGGCGGGGTCGGATGGCGTAAGGCGGTAAAGTAGTGGTTCTTTCTTCATTCCGTCATTCTATCTACATTACTGTGCAAGGAGTCAACATGACCGCAGCGTTGGTGAAAGTTGAAAAGCGCGGCCAGGTGGGGCTGCTAACTCTGGATCGTCCCAAGGCACTGAATGCCCTGAGCAACGAGGTCATCGCGGAACTGGCCACGGCCCTGCGTGCATTCGACGCCGATGACGGCATCGGAGCCGTGGTACTTACCGGCAGCGAAAAGGCATTTGCCGCAGGCGCCGATATCGGCGCCATGAGCACGTGGTCGTACGCCGATGTCTTCAACCAGGATTATCTGGGTCACGACTGGGAGTCGCTGCGGCGCATCCGCAAGCCGATTATTGCGGCAGTGGCCGGCTATGCGCTGGGTGGTGGGTGCGAACTGGCGATGTTGTGCGACTTCATCATTGCGGCCGAGAACGCCCGGTTTGGCCAGCCCGAGATCAACCTGGGCATTATTCCCGGTTTTGGCGGCACACAGCGTCTGGTGCGTGCCATCGGTAAGTCCAAGGCCATGGACATGGTGCTGACGGGGCGCATGATCACGGCTGCAGAAGCTGAACTTGCGGGGCTTGTGGCGCGCGTCGTGCCTGTCGAGCGGGTCCTGGATGAAGCGGTTGAAGCGGCGGCGTTGATCGCGTCCAAGTCGATCATGTCGGTCATGATGGCCAAAGAGTGCATCAATCGCGCCTTTGAAATGCCGCTGGACGAAGGACTGCTGTTCGAGCGCCGTAATTTTCATGCGCTGTTTTCAACGGACGACCAGAAGGAAGGCATGGCGGCCTTTGTCGAAAAGCGCAAGCCCAAGTTCACGAACCGCTAATTCGCACGCCGTACGAGCCTGCCGCAATTCGCCGGCGCACGGTTTTGCGCTGTGCTTGCGCTTGCCTGGTATCTCCGGACTGCGTAGTTGCTTTGTGGCGTTCACTCACGCAACAGGCCTTCCTGTGAGGCTAACTGACAAGTTGCTTACCACTTGAAAATAAAGTTATACTCCATGGGTTTCACGCTTAACAGGTGCGCAACGTGGTTGACGTGGTTGCTTTAGGCGCAAACGAAGCGCTTGGCACAAGTGAAGCCAAGGTTGGGCAAATCAGCAAAAGTGTCGTTACAGAGCACCCCGAAGGAGCTGGGTCGGGGCGAGAGCTTGTGCTTGACGATGCGCAGCGTGCCGTGCTTAGGCACAACGCGCGCCGCGGGCTAGGCCGGGTGCTGGTTGCCCAGGCTGCCATGGCACTCATTGCCGTATTGTTTTCCTGGATTTTTGCGGGTGGCGCCGCAGGGGCCTCGGCTCTGGTTGGTGCGGGCGTCTATTTTGTGCCTAACTCACTTTTCGCACTGCGCTTGTTATTGGGGCAGATGGCATTGAAGCCAATGGCTCCAACCACTTTTTTCGTGGGCGAGCTCATCAAGTTGGGTTCTGCTGTGGCATTGCTGGTCCTGGCCACATACCTATGGCGCAGCTGGCTCGTCTGGCCCGCGCTGCTGTTCGGGCTGGTTTGTGTGTTGAAGGGTTATGTGTTGCTGATAATGTTTCGCAGGCTTGCGTAACGGGTAAATGAAGAAAATTCATGGGCATGATGCTGGTCTTTGCGTCATGCTCTCGTTTTAAGTTCACAGGTAAGGTTAAGGTATCCGATGGCTGCTAGTGAGGTTTCGTCACAGTCTGAGTATATTCAGCATCACTTGGTTAATCTGAATAGCCTTGGAGGCCCGCAACTGAACATTGCGAACTTCCGGGTCATTGATTACGACGCGCTGTTCTGGTCGATCGTGACGGGCGCCATCGTGGTGTATTTCCTGTGGCGTGCCGCGCGGGCCGCCAACACGGGTGTGCCGGGTCGCTTCCAGGTTGCGGTTGAAATGCTGGTCGACTGGGTTGAAGATGAAGCCAAAAGCATTGTACCCAACGAGAAGTCGCGCGCCTACGTGGCGCCGTTGTGCCTGACAATTTTCTTGTGGACCGCGCTCATGAATGCGCTTGACCTGGTCCCGGTTGATCTGTTCGCCTGGATCTTCAAGCTGCTCGGGCTGGCCTCGCACCATAGCGACGTCTTTTACTACCATCGTCTTTTGCCTACGGCCGACCTGAATGTGCCCATGGGCATGTCGCTGGCGGTTCTGTTGCTGACCTTCTACTACGGTTTCAAGATCAAAAAGCCGATCGGGTTTTTCAAAGACCTGTTTACGTCGCCGTTCCATGCTCATGGCGTCATCCCCGTCATCATTCTCCTTCCCTTCAACCTGGCGCTGAATGTGCTCGAGTACATTGCCAAGACGGTATCCCTTGGGATGCGGCTGTTCGGGAACATGTTCGCGGGTGAGCTGCTGTTCATGCTCATTGCCCTTCTGGGTGGCGCATGGACCGGATTCAACGGCGTCAGCCTGAGTCTGGGCATCGGACAAATTCTGGCAGGTTCGGTCTGGGCAATTTTCCACGTCCTGATCGTATTGCTGCAGGCGTATATCTTCATGATGTTGTCCATGGTGTATGTGGGCCTGGCTCACGAATCGCATTAAGGGTTTGCGCCTGCGACCCGTGCATTTTGCCGACACTGGCGCGCAAGATATTTTTACCTCGAAGTTTTTTTGACTTTTTGATTACATGGTTTTGAACCAAGGAGTTGTTATATGACCAACGTTGCACTCGTTGCCCTGGCTTGCGGACTTATTGTTGGCTTGGGCGCCTTTGGCGCCAGTGTCGGTATCGGCATGATGGGTGGTAAGTTCCTCGAGGCGTCCGCTCGCCAACCCGAACTGATGAATTCATTGCAGACCAAGATGTTCCTGCTGGTTGGCCTGATCGACGCGGCCTTCCTGATTGGTGTCGGTATTGCCATGATGTTCGCTTTCGCCAATCCGTTCGTCGGTTAAGCGTGGTGGCCTGTGTTTTGCAGGCAGGTAATCGTTTGCGGTGTCTGGAACAGACCCTGTGGCGATTTGGACATTTGGCGTCGTGTGGTTCGCCGCATGATGCGTGTGGTATCAAAGGGAAACGACCGTGAATTTAAACGCGACTCTCTTTTTTCAGATGATTGTGTTTTTCGTGCTGGGATGGTTTACGATGAAATTCGTATGGCCTCCCATGCTGCGAGCCATGGATGACCGTCGTCAGAAAATTGCCGATGGCCTGGCGGCTGCTGACAAGGGCAAGGCCGATCTGGCCCAAGCCCAGGCGCGCATCAGTCTGATAGAGGCTTCCGCCAAAACCGAGAATCATGCCCGCATCCTCGAGGCCGAGAAGCAATCGGCCGGCATCGTCGATGAGGCCCGCCGTGAGGCCGAGTCCGAAAAGGCTCGCATCATTGCGCAGGCCAAGCTTGACGCGCAGCAGGAAATCCAGCGCGCCCGCGAGGCATTGCGGGCGGACGTGGCGATTCTGGCGGTCAGGGGCGCCGAGCAGATTCTCAAGCGGGAAGTCAACGCGCAGGTGCACGCCGAGCTGTTGGATCAGCTCAAGGCGCAACTTTAATCAGGGCGGACTATGGCTGAATTATCGACAATTGCCAGGCCGTACGCCGTAGCGCTGTTTGCCATGGCGCAGGAAGACAAGGCTGGCCTGGCCGCGTGGTCCGAGCTGGTTGACCAGTTCGCTGCGGTGGCAAGCCTGGAAGATGTGCACGAGGCGCTGACCGACCCGCGTCTGGGTGATGCGCAGCGCGCCAAGTTGTTTGGCGAGCTCGTCGGTTCACCGCTACCCGAGAAGGCGCGCAATTTTGTCGAACTGCTGGTCAGCAACGGCCGTATTCTTTTGTTGCCGCAAATCGCCGAGCAGTTCGATTTGCTCAAGAACAAGCTCGAAGGGTCGGCACTTGCCGAAATCACCAGCGCGTTCGCGCTTGACGAAACACAGGTCGGCGAGCTTGTTGCCGCCCTTGAAAAAAAGTTTGGCCTGAAACTCAAGCCTGTCGTTACGATCGACCCCGCCCTGATCGGTGGTGTTCGCGTGGTGGTTGGCGATCAGGTGCTTGATACTTCCGTGCAGGCCCAATTGGCCCGCATGCGCGATACTCTGGCCGCCTGATGCGGCCCAGATAACAGGATTCCAGGAGTCTGAACATGCAACTTAACCCGTCAGAGATCAGCGAGCTGATTAAAAGCCGCATCGAAGGCTTGGGCGCGTCGACCGACGTACGTACACAGGGCACGGTAGTTTCCGTGACCGACGGCATTACCCGCATCCATGGCCTGTCCGATGTGATGCAGGGTGAAATGCTTGAATTTCCCAATAACGTGTTTGGCCTGGCGCTGAACCTCGAGCGCGATTCCGTTGGCGCGGTGGTCCTTGGCGACTACACCAGCCTGTCGGAAGGTGTTCCGGTCAAGACCACCGGGCGCATTCTTGAAGTGCCCGTCGGCCCCGAGCTGCGTGGCCGTGTTGTCGATGCGCTGGGCAACCCCATCGACGGCAAGGGTCCGATCAATGCCAAGGCCACCGACATCATCGAAAAAGTGGCGCCCGGCGTCATTGCCCGCCAGTCGGTCGATCAGCCATTGCAAACCGGCATCAAGGCCATTGACTCCATGGTGCCTATTGGCCGTGGTCAACGCGAGCTCATCATTGGTGACCGCCAGACGGGTAAAACTGCCGTTGCCGTTGACACGATCATCAGTCAAAGGGGCAAGAACGTCACCTGCGTTTATGTTGCCATCGGCCAGAAGGCTTCCACCATCAGCAACGTCGTACGCAAGCTTGAAGAGTTCGGCGCGCTGGAATACACCATTGTCGTGGCTGCTGCCGCCTCCGAGTCGGCCGCCATGCAATACCTGTCGGCCTATGCCGGCTGCACCATGGGCGAGTATTTCCGCGATCGTGGGGAAGACGCTCTCATCGTGTACGACGACCTGACCAAACAGGCCTGGGCCTATCGCCAGGTATCGCTGTTGCTGCGCCGTCCGCCAGGACGCGAAGCCTATCCGGGCGACGTTTTCTACCTGCACTCGCGCCTGCTCGAACGTGCCGCGCGCGTCAACGCCCATTATGTCGAAACCTTCACCAAGGGCGAAGTCAAGGGCAAGACCGGGTCGCTGACCGCACTACCCATCATCGAAACGCAGGCCGGTGACGTATCCGCTTTCGTTCCGACCAACGTCATTTCCATTACCGACGGCCAGATCTTCCTTGAAACGGACCTGTTCAACGCCGGTGTGCGCCCCGCCATCAACGCCGGTATTTCGGTGTCTCGTGTGGGCGGAGCGGCCCAGACCAAAGTCATCAAGAAACTGGCGGGCGGCATTCGTACCGACCTGGCCCAGTACCGCGAACTGGCGGCATTTGCGCAGTTTGCCTCCGACCTGGACGACGCAACCCGCCGTCAGCTGGAACGTGGCAAGCGTGTGGTCGAGCTGCTCAAGCAGCCCCAATACCAGCCTTTGCAGGTCTGGGAGCTTGCGGTCACCTTGTTCACCGTTACCAAGGGTTATTTCGACGACATCGAAGTGGCTCAGATATTGCCTTTCGAAAAGGCGTTCAAAGAAACGCTGAAGTCCAAGCACGAGGCCCTGATTCAGCGCATTGAAGAAAAGAAGGTGCTGTCCAAGGAAGACGAGGACGAGCTGGCCGCGGCAGTTGAAGAGTTCAAAAAGCACGGTGCTTTTTAAGCTTGATTGGCGAAGGCGGCAAGGCGTACAGCCGACGCCGCCCGAACATAAAGCGAGGCGGGTCTGTGCCGCCTCCGCGACAATGCCCTGACAGGAAGTGCGATGGCCGGAATTAAGGAAATTCGAAACAAGATCAAAAGCGTGCACAACACGCGCAAGATCACGAAAGCCATGGAGATGGTGGCTGCATCCAAAATGCGCAAGGCGCAGGAGAGGATGCGGGCTGGCCGTCCCTACGCGACCAAGGTGCGCGAGATTGCCACCAACCTGATGGAGGCTCACCCAGACTATCGCCACCCCTATATGGAAGAGCGTGGCACGATAAAGGCGGTGGGCATCGTGCTGATTACCACCGACAAAGGTTTGTGCGGCGGGCTCAATACCAACATCATGCGGCTCGTGCTGCAGCGTATTAAAGAGTTCCACGAACAGGGCATCAAGGTTCAGGCCACGGCGCTGGGCAATCGCGGCGTGGGTTTTCTTACCCGCATCGACGTCGACCTTGTTTCGCAGGAAGTGCAGCTTGGTGACAAGCCCAACCTCGAGCGTCTCATTGGCGCGATCAAGGTGCAGCTGGACGCCTTCTCCAGCGGCAAGATCGATGCGGTGTACATCGCGACCAATCGCTTCATCAACACCATGAAGCAGGACCCCAGCTTTATCCGTTTGCTGCCGCTGCCTAGCGAGCTTGGCGACCCTTTTCAAGCGGGCGAGCTGGGTCAGGATGACGACGCCGTCGACACCAAGTCCAGTTACGGCTGGGACTACATCTACGAGCCGAATTCGCAGACGGTCATCGATGACCTGCTGTTGCGGTACGTGGAAGGCCTGGTGTACCAGGCGGTTGCGGAGAACATGGCGTCCGAGCAATCGGCACGTATGGTTGCCATGAAAGCGGCATCCGACAACGCCAAGAAAATCATCGGTGATCTGGAGTTGGTCTACAACAAGACCCGCCAGGCTGCCATCACGAAAGAAATTTCAGAAATAGTCGGGGGCGCTGCCGCTGTTTAAAGGTAAACAGAAAGGCATCCCGTCAAAGATATTTAGCAAGGACTAAACATGAGCAACGGTACCATCGTTCAGTGCATCGGCGCCGTGGTGGATATTCAGTTCCCCCGCGACAACATTCCAAAAATCTACGACGCGCTCACGCTCGCAGATACCAGCTCCGCGTTTGCCGAAGCCGGCCTTACCTTCGAAGTCCAGCAGCAGCTGGGAGACGGTGTGGTGCGCACCATCGCCATGGGCTCGTCAGACGGCCTGCGCCGCGGCATGGCCGTGGCCAATTCGGGTGCTCCCATCTCGGTGCCGGTTGGTCCCGGCACGCTTGGGCGCATCATGGACGTTCTGGGTCGCCCCATTGACGAACGTGGCCCGATTCAAAGCGACGAAAAGCGCTCGATTCACCAGGACGCCCCCAAGTTCGACGAGCTTTCGCCTTCGGTCGAGTTGCTGGAAACGGGCATCAAGGTTATTGACCTGGTCTGCCCGTTCGCCAAGGGCGGCAAGGTCGGCCTGTTTGGTGGCGCCGGCGTTGGCAAGACCGTGAACATGCTTGAACTCATCAACAACATCGCCAAGGCGCATAGCGGCTTGTCAGTGTTTGCCGGTGTGGGCGAACGCACTCGTGAAGGTAACGACTTCTACCATGAAATGGCCGAAGCCGGCGTCATCAAGCTGGATAATCTGGCCGAGTCCAAGGTTGCTATGGTGTTTGGTCAAATGAACGAACCTCCCGGAAACCGCCTGCGCGTGGCATTGTCGGGCCTGACAATGGCCGAGAAGTTCCGTGACGAAGGCCGCGACATCCTGTTCTTCGTCGATAATATTTATCGTTACACGCTGGCCGGCACCGAGGTTTCGGCGCTGTTGGGCCGCATGCCTTCAGCCGTGGGTTATCAGCCTACGCTGGCCGAGGAAATGGGCAAGCTGCAAGAACGCATCACGTCGACCAAGACGGGTTCCATTACGTCGATCCAGGCTGTGTACGTGCCTGCCGATGACTTGACCGACCCCTCGCCCGCCACGACCTTCCAGCATCTGGATTCCACCGTGGTGTTGTCGCGCGATATTGCGGCGCTGGGTATTTACCCCGCTGTCGATCCACTTGACTCCACCAGCCGCCAGCTCGACCCGCAAGTTGTGGGTGAAGAGCATTACGCGGTGGCCCGTGGTGTTCAGCAGACACTGCAGCGCTACAAGGAACTGCGCGACATTATCGCCATTCTGGGTATGGACGAACTTTCTCCCGAAGACAAGCAGGCCGTTGCCCGCGCGCGCAAGATTCAGCGTTTCCTGTCACAACCCTTCCATGTGGCTGAAGTGTTCACCGGCTCACCCGGCAAATACGTTCCGCTGTCGGAAACCCTGCGTGGTTTCAAAATGATTGTCGAAGGCGAGTGCGACGCATTGCCCGAACAGGCTTTCTACATGGTTGGTTCCATAGACGAAGCGTTCGAGAAAGCCAAGACGCTGTAATTCAAGGGGTTCCACATGGCTAGCCTGCATATAAGTGTTGTCAGTGCGGAAGAATCGATCTTCTCGGGCGAAGCGAAGTTTGTCGTGCTGCCCGGCGAGTCGGGCGAGTTGGGTATTTTGCCTGGCCACACGCCTCTTATTTCACGCATTCGTCCGGGCCTTCTCAAGATTGTGCACGCCGACGGCAGCGGGGAAGAAAGCATTTTCGTGGCTGGCGGTATTCTGGAAGTGCAGCCGGGCGGCGTAACGGTGCTTTCCGATACGGCGATTCGCGCTGCTGATCTGGACGAAGCGAAGGCGGAAGAGGCGCGCCAGCGGGCCGAAGACGCATTGCGCAATACCAGGGACAAGGCGGATATCGCCGTGGTCGAAGCCGAGTTGGCCATGCTGGCCGCGCAGGCCGCCGCTGCGCGCAAGCTCAGTCAACTTGCCAAGTCGTCGTCGCGCCACTAGGGTCCAGACCGGCCACTTCCACACGATGTGTCCGGATGCGTCATCGAAAAATCGGCCTTCGGGCCTTTTTTTTGCTGCGGCCTGGCTCATATTTCGCCTTTTCTCAGTTGCTACGTAGTTTCCGATTTAAGAGTTTTCCGTATTGTCATACCCCGGTTCGCTGTCTATTCTGACCCTGGGTTGTCAGGTGTCCTGACTGACCATTGAATGAGTCAGCCAGACGCAACAGGCATTGATAATTTCAAAAGAACGGGGAAAACCAATGAGAGAACGTCTAGACTGTGCCATGTTCAGCACGGTGTGCAACGACGCGTGGGCACGAAGCTGGCTTGGGGTACATGCGGGGGGCCACCTGCACGTGAGGCGGCCCGTGGCCGACATTGATGCGACACGGCCCGAGTCCAGTGCCGTCCTGGGCCAATCCGCGTTGCTGCTGCGGCGCTTTGACGTCTGCCTTATTCCTGTTGCCGAACAAAACCTCGCCTGGCTGCGAACCAGCCTGCAGGCCGCACAGTCCCTTCTACAGACGCCTGTGCTTGCGCTGGTACGCAATCTGAAGGCGGCGGCCCTGGAAGATCTCTACAGCCTGGGGCTGGCCGATTTCGTGCGCGACCCGCTGTGTGCCGAAGAACTGCGCATTCGTGTCGAGCGTCTGCTCGACGTCCGCCGGTATTTGTCCGTGGGTCCTGAAGGCAGGGCATCGGCCGCCCATAATTTGCGCGAAACGCCTCCCTTTGGCAGCACTGCCGACGCACGGCCCGCCAGTCGGGGCGAAGAAGAGTTGTGTTCGACTATACTTGAGCGCACCGGCCTCGAACTGGATGCCTTTGCGGTGGCGACAGCGTCTCGCAGTGCCACTTCCCGCGAGTCCTTTCGCTCGGCAAAATGCAAGCTCATCGAGCGCTTCGAACGTGCCTATATTCACGCGGCGCTGGGTCGGCATTCGGGTAACATCGCCATGGCGGCCCGTGCTGCCCAAAAGCATCGCCGCGCGTTCTGGGCACTCATGCGCAAGTACGAAATCGACGCGGGGCCATACCGCGGCGAAGAGCCTCCCGCGGGGTTTCCGGGCGGTTAAAATGCCTTCAGCCAACTTACAAGGATTGTTGTGCCACTTCCATCTTTACAGAACGACGTGTTCCTGCGCGCACTCATGCGCGAGCCGGTCCCCTATACCCCACTGTGGCTCATGCGCCAGGCGGGGCGGTACCTCCCCGAGTACAACGAGACGCGGGCAAAGGCGGGGTCGTTTCTGGGGTTGGCGCAACACCCCGAATACGCCTGTGAAGTCACGCTGCAGCCATTGCGGCGCTTCAAGTTCGATGCGGCGATTCTGTTCTCCGACATCCTGACCATTCCCCATGCCATGGGGCTGGGTGTGGACTTCCATGCGGGTGAAGGCCCCAGGTTCAGTCGCCCCGTTCGCACCGAAGCCGACGTTGCGGGGCTCGTGGTACCCGATATGGCAGACTTGCAGTATGTGTTCGATACGGTCTCTCTGGTTCGCAAAGAGCTTGGCGGCAAGGTGCCGCTTATCGGGTTTGCGGGCAGCCCCTGGACCGTGGGGTGTTATATGGTCGAAGGGCAGGGTACCGACGATTACCGCCTCATCAAGACCATGCTTTATCAGCGTCCCGACCTTCTGCACCGTATTCTGGACATCAACGCGCAGGCCATAGGCCAGTATCTGAATGCGCAAATCCGGGCGGGTGCCCAGGCGGTCATGGTTTTCGACAGTTGGGGCGGCGTGCTGGCCGACGGCCTGTTCCAGGAATTCTCGCTGGCTTATACGCGCAAGGTCGTGCAGTCTCTGGTCCGCAACAATGAAGGGCGTGTGGTACCCGTCATCGTGTTCACCAAAGGCGGCGGGCCGTGGCTGGAAGATATTGCCGGTATTGGCTGCGACGCGGTGGGCGTGGACTGGACCGTCAATCTGGCTCGGGCGCGTAAGCGCGTTGCCGATTCCGTGGCGCTGCAGGGTAATCTGGATCCCATGGCGCTGTTTGGGGGCGAGACAGCGATCCGCGAACAGACCCGACGCGTCCTGGACGATTTCGGGCTAGTGGGCGAGGGTGGTCATATATTCAATCTTGGTCACGGAATTTCGCGTTTTACAGCGCCCGAAGCGGTTGAGATTCTGGTCGACGAAGTTCATGCCTACAGCTGCGGGAAACATGCCATATTGCATCAGCAAAGCGGCTAAGCGCTTGTTTTCATGGCGTGTAACCCCAAGTTGTGCACAATTTGTATCGCTATGCACAAAGTGTTGCGGTACCTTAGATACAATCTTATTAATGAATATAATATATTGATTTATAAGAGTAAATCTAATATTTCCAGGATATTCCACAAAAATTCGGTAGTATTGATAATTGACACTTGCGAAGTTATGAATTTGCTTTTCCCCAAAGTTATCCACAGGGCTGACCGCAGGTGCCGCGCGTGGTGTGAGCGCCGAATCTGGCTTCATTGTCAAGAATCTACCTCAGGTGGTGATGGCCGAGTTTCCTAACCCAGAGCAGTCAGCGTGCCCTCCCGCAGAGCCAACCGTGGCGTGCTTCTGGTTAAGGGTGGCTCTGGATGTGCCGCTGGCCGGGTTGTTCGATTACCGCGCCAGTCAGCCTGTGGCGCCGGGGACCCGTGTCATCGTGCCTTTTGGCCGACGCAGGCTGGTGGGGGTGGTGGTCGAAACCCCGGACGTACCGGAATTCGATGCTGAACAAGTCCGTGAAATCGATCAGGTGCTGGACGACACACCACCGTTTCAGGCGGGGTGGATACGCATGGCGCGGTTTGCCGCGCAGTATTACCAGCGGCCACTGGGCGAGGTCATGCTGCCCGCGTTGCCCGCGGGGCTGCGCAAGGTCACGTCATACCAGGGTAAGCGTTCCGCTGGCGGCCCGGTGCAGCGCATCGACAAGCGCGCGGCACCTCGGGCCGAGCCCGTGCAGGCAGGTGAAGTTCCCGAACTCAACGACGAGCAGCAGGCCGCCGTGCAGGTCATCGAAGCGCTGCAGGGCTACCAGGCTGTACTCCTGCATGGGGTAACGGGCAGCGGCAAAACTGAGGTGTATTTGCGCGTCGCCCAGGCAGCGCTCGATAAAGGTGGTCAGGTGCTGTTCATGGTGCCCGAAATCAATCTGACCCCGCAACTGGAACAGTCGCTGCGCACACGGCTGGTCGTGCCCGGAGTGGCGGACAGTCTGGCGGTATTGCATAGTGGCCTGGCCGATGGCGAGCGGCTGCGTGCCTGGCTGCGCGCGCAGCGGGGGCAGGCCCGTATTTTGCTGGGTACCAGGCTGTCCATCTTCGCCCCGATGCCCGATCTGGGGCTGATTATTGTCGATGAAGAGCATGACGCCTCATACAAGCAGCAAGAGGGCCTGCGTTACTCGGCGCGCGATCTGGCCGTGTGGTGTGCGCACGACCGCGACATCCCCATTGTGCTGGGGTCGGCGACGCCCTCACTGGAGTCGTGGGCACACGCCGAGCGGGGGAATTACCTCAAGCTTTCCCTCATGCGCCGGGCACGCCATGTGGAACTGCCGCAGGTGCGGCTGGTAGACACCCGCCGCCTTGCGATGCAGCACGGCTTCTCTCCTCAGTTGGTCGAGGCTATCGGGCAGCGCCTCGCACAGGGAGAACAGTCGCTGGTGTTTCTGAACCGGCGTGGCTATGCCCCGGTACTTAACTGCGCTTCGTGTGGCTGGGTCAGCCAATGCCCACGATGCACGGCCTACACGGTGCTGCACCGCGCCACGGGCGCACGGCGCAATTATTTGCAGTGTCACCACTGTGGCTACCAGACGCGTGTGCCGACTTCGTGTCCCGACTGTGGCGACCAGGATCTGCGCCCCATGGGGCGCGGAACGCAGCGTGTCGAAGAGTATCTGGCGCAGCTCTTCCCACAGGCCCGCATTACCCGCATCGATGCCGACAGCACGCGCCTGAAGGGTAGCGCCCAGGCATTGTTCGATCAGGTCCATGCGGGCAAGGTTGATATTCTGGTCGGCACGCAGATGGTGGCCAAGGGGCACGATTTTGCCAACTTGGGGCTCGTGGGCGTGCTTAACGCCGATGCCATGCTGTTTGCCCAGGACTTTCGCGCGCCCGAGCGGTTGTTCGCTCAGCTCATGCAGGTAGCTGGCCGAGCCGGCCGCCACGCGCGCGGAGGCGAGGTCATCATCCAGACCGACTATCCCGAGCAGCCGGTGTACCAGGCGGTGGTTCGGCACGATTACGCAGGTTTTGCCACTTACGGCCTGGCGGAGCGCAAGGCGGTGGGCCTGCCGCCTTATGCCTTTCAGGCGTTGTTGACGGCCGAAGCGCGCGAGTTGGCGATTGCGCTTGAATTCCTTGCCCGGGCCCGCGCGCTGCCGGGCGACTCTCCTTCCAGCTATCCCATGGTCTCGACCATTACTCTGTATGATCCTGTGCCGCTGCGTGTGGTGCGCGTGGCCAACATCGAGCGTGCGCAATTGCTTGTGGAAAGCATCCATCGACCCCTGCTGCAGGCGTTTCTGACGCAGTGGGCTGCCATGCTGCCGGGGCTGGCTAGCCAACATCGGGTGCGCTGGCAACTGGAAGTGGATCCGCTGGAAATCTGACCGTGGACACGACATCTGTTGGGTATACATTGCCGTCCGACCTGAACGCCAGGCAACGCGAGGCGATTCTTTATCTTAACGGGCCTTGCCTGGTGCTGGCTGGTGCGGGCAGCGGAAAGACCCGCGTCATCACGCAGAAAATGGCGTACCTGTTGCGCGAGTGCAGTTACCAGGGACGTCAGATCGCGGCGCTGACATTTACCAATAAGGCCGCCCGTGAAATGGACGAGCGTGTCAAGGCCCTGGTCGATTCCAGGTTGGCCAAGGGCCTGACCATCAGTACGTTCCATTCCCTGGGGGTGCGCTTTCTGCGCGAAGAGGCCAAGTACGTCGGGCTCAAGCCGCAGTTTTCCATCCTCGACGCTGCCGACGCCCTGGGGATCATCCAGGAAATGCTGGCAACGACCGACAAGGCACGCTTGCGCGCGGTGCAACAGACCATTTCGCTATGGAAAAATGCGTTGATGGATCCCGATGCTGCCGATCAGGCCGCCGTTACGCCCAGCGAGGCCGAGGCAGCCCGAATCTATCGCAGCTACAACGCCACGCTTGAGGCTTATCAGTCGGTGGATTTCGACGACCTGATACGTTTGCCCGCGTTGCTGCTGCAGGACAATCAGACTGTGCGCGAGCGCTGGCAGGCGCGGGTGAAGTATTTGCTGGTGGACGAATATCAGGACACCAACGAATGTCAGTATCGGCTGGTGCAGTTGCTGACAGGCAGCCGGGCAATGTTCACGGTCGTGGGTGATGACGATCAGGCCATCTATGCCTGGCGCGGTGCAACGGCTGAAAACCTGGCCAAGCTCACCACCGACTACGCAAGTCTGAAGCTCGTCAAGCTCGAGCAGAATTACCGCTCGGTGCAGCGCATTCTGTCAGCCGCCAATGCGGTCATCAGCAAAAATCCCAATCTTTTCGGTAAAAAGCTTTGGTCGGATCTGGGGGTGGGTGAACCCATACAGGTCAGCGCCATGGATACGGACGAAGTCGAAGCCGAAGCGGTTGCCGTGCGGATTTCGGCCGAGCGTTTTGAACGCCATGCGCATTGGAAGGATTTTGCCGTCCTGTATCGAAGCAACCAGCAGGCTCGTGTCATGGAAAAGGCGCTGCGCAATCTGCGCATCCCATACACGGTGTCCGGCGGTCAAAGTTTCTTTGACAAGGCTGAAGTGCGTGATGTGCTGGCGTATTTGAGGCTGTTGGCCAACGATGATGACGACCCCGCCTTCATTCGCGCCGCCACGACGCCTCGGCGAGGCATAGGCCAGGCAACCCTGCACGCGCTGGGCCAGTTCGCCGCGCAGCGGCAACTGTCGCTGTTTGCCGCGTCGTTCGAAGTCGGGCAGGCAGGGCTGCTGGCGGACAAGCAGCTTGGGCCACTGACTACGTTCGGCGCATTCATTCAACGTTTTCAGGAGCGTGCGGGTCGCCGTTATTCAGACCGTGTTGCAGTGTCTGCCGAGCCCGCGGGCATTCTGCTCGACAGCCTGCTTGAAGCCATTCAGTACGAGCGGTATCTGTATGACGCGCTTGACGAGCGTCAGGCCGAGGGCCGTTGGCAGAATGTCCTGGAACTGGTCGGCTGGCTCAAGCGCAAGGCCGAGGAGGATGATCTGGATCTGTTCGAACTGACGCAGCACGTGGCGCTGGTCACCATGCTCGAACGCGCGCAGGATGAAGACCCCGACGCGGTAAAACTGTCGACGCTGCATGCTTCCAAGGGTCTTGAGTACCCCCACGTGTTTCTCGTGGGTGTCGAAGAAGGGCTGTTGCCCCATATGGGGCGCGACGAAGAGGACGCCGATCCCGATCAGGCGGCCGCTTCATTGGCGTCGCGGATTCAGGAAGAAAGACGGCTGATGTATGTCGGCATCACGCGCGCCCAGCGCAGCCTGCATCTGACGTGGTGCAAGAAACGTCGGCGTGCCCGTGAGGACGTCGTGCGCGAGCCCTCGCGTTTTATCGACGAAATGGGTCTGTCAAAGGTTGCGTTGCAGGAAGATCCCGAGTCGTCGCCACTGACGCCCAAACAGCGGCTTGGCATGCTGAAAGCCTTGCTGAGCAAAGGCGGGGATCATGAAGGAAAAGGATAGCGGGAACGGGTGATGGTGCTGTGCCACGCCGGCCTGGACGAAACTTGGGCCGTTCGCCGCGTGGTGTGAACAGCGCGCCGCGAACGGGGTGGAGCCGGACGGAATAGGTAAATCAGCTGCCGCCTCGGGAGGGCTTGTGCCGGTCAGGCGTGTGTGGCGTGGGCCAGAGCCTTGTGTGCCGGTTTGCTTGTCCGGAGCAAGTGTCCGGTCAGCTTTGTGACGGCATGTTTGAGGCCTGACGCAAGGCGGCGCACGGAGGCATGCAGCGCTTCGGATTGACGACGTTCAATGGCTTCGCGAATAAGCTCACGTTCCTGAGAGTCGCTCATGTAGGTGTAAGTCGTATACGTGGTGTAATTTAACCAGCTCATGATGGTTTCCATCCGATGGGTTTTATTAATCAGGCTTCATATTAGGGTAAACCCTTAAACTAATCAAGGATTATTTTGGGGTTTACCCTAATGTAGCCAGTCAACAACAGGCAATCACCAGGTGGAATCCGATTATCATTAAAGGCTGCTCACAAATGCACGGCGGGGGTCGTCCGCCGTCATCTGTCATGCAGCGGTTCTGGAACTCAGGTTCATACTAAGCAATGCCCTCCAAGGGACGTCTGGAGTAGAAGGGATGAAAAAAATTGAAACGATAGGGATCGTCGGTGCGGGCGCCATGGGGCGCGGCATCGCCCAACTGGCGGCCCAGGCAGGCCTCGAAGTGCTGCTGTTCGATCTGAACGCACAGGCGGTTGCCGCTGCGCTCGACACCCTGCAGAAGATGTGGGAAAAGCTGGTCGGAAAGGGCAAGATCACGTCCGAGCTGGCACGCGATTCTCTGGCCAGGGTCAAGGCGTGTTCCGACTTGAAGGCAATGGCAAAGGCGGGCCTCGTGGTCGAGGCGATTGTCGAACGTCTGGACGTCAAGCGCCAGCTGTTCCAGCAACTGGAAGAGGTTGTGGCGCCAGACTGCATCCTGGTTTCCAACACGTCTTCGCTGTCGATCACGGCCATCGCCGCCGCTTGCAAGCTGCCCGCACGCGTGGCTGGCTACCACTTCTTCAACCCTGTCCCGCTCATGAAGGTCGTTGAAGTCATCGACGGCCTGCGCACCGACCCCGCCGTGGGTGATGCACTGATGCAGCTTGCGCGCAGCATGGGGCATACGCCTGTTCGCGCCAAGGACATGCCCGGCTTCATCGTCAACCACGCCGGGCGCGGGATGAATGTGGAAGGCGTGCTCCTGGCCCAGGAAGGTATTGCGCCTTTTTATCAGGTCGATGCCATCATGCGCGAGCAGGCGGGTTTTCGCATGGGGCCGTACGAGTTGCTGGACCTTACCGCCCTCGATGTTTCGCATCCCGTGATGGAGTCCATTTACCGGCAGTTTTACGACGAACCCCGTTTTCGGCCATCGCCTGTCACAGCGGTGCGCTACGCCGGCGGAATGCTCGGCCGCAAGACGGGAGAAGGCTTTTATCGTTACGTTGACGGCAAGAAGCAGGTGCCGGTTGCTCCGCCGGTTCCCGAGGGGCAGCCTGGCCTGCGGGTTTGGGTGGCGCCGTATCATTGCATTGGTCACAAGCGGGCGTCGGCACTGTTAAGAACCCTGGGCGTAGGCGTCATTGCCACTGACGCGCCACCGGCCGATGCGCTGATTGTCGTCACGCCTTATGGCGAGGATACGTCCACCGTCGTGGGCGAGCACCAACTGGATGGTGAACGCACGGTAGCGCTCGATACGTTTTTTGGACTGGAGAAAGGCAAGCGCCGCGTGCTGATGTGTTCGCCCGCCACCCTGCCGCAATGGCGCGATGCCGCGCATGCCCTATTTGCGTCCGACGGCACTGAAGTTTCAGTGGTTAATGATTCAGCCGGCTTTGTGGCGCAGCGCATGGTGGCCACCATTGTCAACGTCGCGTGCGATATCGCCCAGCAAAGCATTGCCACGCCCGAGGACATCGACAAGGCCGTGTCGCTGGGTCTGGGCTACCCGTCGGGTGGGCCGTTAAGCATGGGTGATGCTCTGGGTGCGGCGCAGCTGCTCGAGATTCTGCGTGCGATGCATAAAGTGACGGGCGGCTCGCGCTATCGTGCCAGCCTGTGGCTGCAGCGTCGCGTGCAATTGGGCTTGTCGCTGCGCACGGAACCGGCATGCGTTGCCCGTTGAAGCACCGTAAGGCGCCTGCTCTTGGCCTGGACGTTGTGGTGCATAGGTGCATAAGGTGGCCCAACCATTAGTTGCCTGGCCCCTTTAGTACCTTGGGTGCCGTGTCGCGGGCCGTGTGCGGGCCTTTATCCTTGAGCCATATAGCAGAAGGGGCAGCTCGTACGAGCTGCCCCTTATTTTGTCTTACCTTGTGCGGCGTGTATCGCACCGCGAATTCTGCCGTTACTTGGCGGCGTTCGCCATGTATTCGACGGCGGCGTGCATTTCGGCGTCGGTGGCTTGCGAACCACCGCGCGGCGGCATCGCGCCCTTGCCGTGAATGGCTATTTTGACCATGGCGTCAATGCCGTCAGCCATGCGTGGAGCCCAGGCGGCTTTGTCGCCAAACTTGGGGGCGCCTGCCACACCGGCGGCGTGACACGCAAAGCATACTGTCTTGTAAAGTTTTTCGCCGGCGGGATCAACGGTGGCCGAAGAAGCGGCTGCTGCGACAGGCTTTTCTGCGGGGGCAGCTTCTTTGGGAGCGGGGGCGGCAGCCGCGGCAGGCGCTGCTGCGGCAACGGCGGCCGCGACAGGCGCGGCACTGGATGTCTCAGCGGGCTTTGCGGCAGCGGGTGCTTCGGGTTCTTTGAACGACGCGCCAGAATTGTTCGCCATGTAGACCAGGGCGCGCTCGACTTCGAAGTCGCTTAGCGAAGGATTACCCCCTTTGGGAGGCATGGCACCTTTGCCATTCAGGGCGACTTTGAGCATGGCGTCGTAACCGGTTTTGATGAATGGTGCCCACGCGGCTTTGTCGCCAAATTTGGGGGCGCCCGCTACACCAGCGGTGTGACAGGCCGTGCAGGTGGATTCGAAGACTTCCTTGCCGGTCTTGTAGACTTTGGGCGCGTTGGCGTCGACAAGCTTTATGGCGGCAACGGGCTTGATGCGTGCCGCAATGGCCTCGCTGGACTGGGCTTCGGATCCGGAGCCGGAAACGGCGGTCAGGTTGGCCCAGTGGGCCAGCATGATCATGACGGTAATGGGTATGAGGAAGGACAGGACAACGGTGATGATGAGCTGCTTGGGTGTTTTGATAAGACCTGCGTGCTCCTTGACGGTTAGTTCGATGTAATCTTCTTCGTCCGTATTATTCATAGTCGAGTCCTGCGCGTTCGCGATCTGGGCAAGTTGTTGCCTGACATCTAAAGCGGTTGGTTACAGTGGGGTATGTGCAAACGCACACAGCTGGTATTTTTAGTTGAAGCTAGTAGGGGATTATACCGGGACTGCCGCATCGCTGCAGGTATTCCCACTTGGCGCGCACTATTATTCGGTGTGCGGCGCGTGGTGCAATAAGGCCGGGCGCCAGAAAACACGTTACAATGCTCTGCCTTGCGCCCGTAGTTTAATGGATAGAATGAGAGCCTCCGAAGCTTTTGATACAGGTTCGATTCCTGTCGGGCGCACCACAAATTATAAAAAGACAGCCCGAACGGCTAAGAAACCGTGCTCCGCCACTGCTCGATGGCTGCGTGGTCGCCCTCCAGCCATACTGCTTCGGGCGCAAATTTTTTCCAGGACTCAATATGCCTGGCCGAGACGGTAGTCAGAATGGGCTTTCCGGATGCTATCGCAGCCCGAAATGCTGCCCAGAGTCCTCCCTGCGCCGCTTCGAGCTTGCCGAACTTGCTGAAGACGACGATATCGGCACCGGGAATTTGGGCGAGCAGGTTCGTGCCGGCGCTTTCCATTCCGGTGGCGTCAAGATGACATGTTGTGCCGGCTGCCGGAGCATCGAGTTGGACCGAGAATTTTTTTTCAGAAGCGATGTCGCACACGAAGCCCGCGCTGCACATGCCTTCGACATTAGTATTTTCGGCTAGGACACCAGCAACCTTTACCCCCGCCTTACGCCACGCCGTAACGGCTTCTGAAAGAAGGGCCTGAGAATCCAGATTCTCGCGGTTCGCGATGACGGCAATACTGTTCGACATGGTGGAGGTATGGATGCAGACAGGGGTGACATCCCATTCTATCAGTTCCAATCCGGGGTGGGACGGACAGGGCGTCTTAGCCGCGAACGCATCCATTTAGGAACGTATCTATTTTCCATCACCACTTTCTTCCATCACCACTTTTTGCCACGCGTGCAAGATTTAGGGACGTGTCTATTTAGCCTAGTCAATAAAATCCTGCGGTACGGGTCATACGCCGTAAATTGTCCGGTTGCCAACGGAAATTGGCTGCTGTACAAGATGCATAATGCGTCCTGGTGTTCGAAGAAGGCCCAACCCGGATCCGGGACAAGCCCCGAAAGGACGCGTACGTAAATCATTAATGTCATTAATGATTTAAAGCACTGCCTAGGCCGGGCCGTGGTTCGCCATTACGACCGCGCCTGACGGTGGCAGCGCATTGGAGGTGCTATGGTAGCGTTAGTCAGCGAGTTTCCCGGCAGGCAGCCACGCCTGATTCGATGGCATTATCTGTGGTTTGTTGCGATGGCACTTCTGGTCATGGTTGCCGCCATCGTTATTGGCAATTTCTGGTTTCTTGATTGGGTCCACGTCATGAGCGGCGTGCTGTGGACGGGCATTGATCTTTTCATGGGCTTTGTCATCGGCCCGATCATCCGCGGTGTCTCCATTCCGGTGCGCAAGGAAATCATAACGCGGCTGACACCCGTAACGCTGTTCCTTTTGCCGACACTGTCCGTCATCACCGGCACGTCTGGCTGGTTCGTCGCGGTTCAGGGCGGCTTTACACAGTTGCCCTGGCCCCAGTTCGGCTGGATCGTTGCCGCGCTGGTCCTTGTCACGCTTATGACTATTCAGGGGGTGGGTTATCTTCTGCCAACAAGCGTGCGCGTGTGCTTCGAGCTGCAGAAACCCAAGCCCGATGGTCCGAAAATCGGGCGCATGATGAGCCGCTTCTACTACGTCGTGGCCAGCCAGGGCGTCATGCAGGTGGCAATTATCGTAGTCATGGCCAGGCTCGCCACGGGCGTCTAGGCTTTTCGCTTTCCAGCCAGGGGTGCAAGCCCCGTCAGGCACGCTCGCTACGGGCGCGCGTGTTTTTCCGTGCCTTGACCTGGCCGGAATGCGTATCAGACGTTAGGTGTAACATAACTTGTGCCCGTTTCGGAGCAGACTTTGAGACGGCCGAGGCTCCACACTATTCACTAGTCAGAATGCGCGAAACACCCGGACGTTTGACACAGTTGCAGTGCCGAAGACGGGGAACGTATTTCTTCGAACGCATTAAGTGAAAGGAGCAGTTGTGAGTAATGAAACAGACGAAAACATTGTCAACCTCGGGCCTCTGGCCGGTCTTGTGGGTACGTGGGAAGGGGACGCGGGCACGGACATCTCTCCGGGAGTTCCGGATCGGCTGAAAACCGACACCAGCAAGTTCCGCGGCAAGTGGACATTCACGCCGATCGGAAAAGCGGAAAACCATGATCAGAGGCTCTATGGGCTGGCTTGCACCACAACCGCCTGGCGACTGAGCAACGGGCAACCCTTTCATGAGCAGACCGGCTACTGGCTCTGGGACGCTGCCCACAAGCAGGTTCTATGTACATTCGTCGTACCACGCGGGATATCAATTCAGGCGGGCGCCACGGTGCAGCCCGGCGACAAAAACTTTGACCTCGTGGCGCAGATAGGGTCTGAAACGTACGGTATTTGCCAAAACCCGTTCCTGCACGAAAATTTCAAGGTCGTCCGATACGGCCTGAAGCTCAAACTGAACAATGACGGCAGCTTCGACTACGAGCAGAACACCCAGATGCAGGTCAAGGGTCGTTCGGAGCTCTTCAATCACACGGACGCCAATCACCTCAAGCGTTTGTCCTGAGCGCCCGCTCGGGCAAGCGGCCCACTGCGGGATTTCGAAGTACGTGGCTGCCGGCCGGAATCAGTCGGCAGCCTGCGGCCAGCAAATTCGCCTCATTAAATTTTGTGAGGCGTGATGAGCATGCAGCTTCCGGCGTTTCTTGTACTTGCCATTGCGTTTTTGGTACGCGCCACCGAATACGTTGTATGAGAGCACGTCATAGGTGTGCGGATCGAAACCGGCCTTTTTCCAGTCGATGAGGTCGCTTTTTACTCGCTCGCCGACCGAGGCGGATTGTTGATGTGGTGGCGACGCTGGCACTTGCGCTAAGCTTGGTAGTTATGGCCCCTTCTTCGTTTCTGTTGCGCTTGTCGGTGTTGCTGCTTCTGGCGCACCTGTATGTTGCCTTGCGGCTCTTTGTCGCGGCATTTGGGACCCCATTGCAGTGGGCAGTGCCCGTGGCGCTTCTGTTGCTTTATCTGCTCATTCTTGCCGGGCTCTTTGTGCGTGGGGTTGTTGGCGAGCGCTTGGGCGATGTCATGGCGTGGCTAAGTTTTCTATTGCTGGGCTATTTTTCGTGGCTGTTTGTGTTGACCGTGCTGCGTGATGTGGCGTTGCTGGTTGTGGAGGTTTCGGCGGCCGTCGCACCGTCAGTGCTGGGGGTGGTGGCCGGTAGGGCCGGCACCGATACGGCGATTGGCGTACCGTTGCTGGCGCTGGCTGCGGTTTTACTGGGGTTGTTCAACGCGCGACGCGCACCGCGCGTGCTGGATGTCCGTATCCCCATTGCAGGGCTTCCCAAATCGCTGCTTGGCTTTACCATTGTGCAGATCAGCGACCTGCACGTGGGCCCTACCATCAAGAAGCGCTATGTGCAGTCTGTGGTTGATATAGCCAACCGTCTGAAGCCCGACGTCATTGCCCTGACCGGCGACTTTGTTGATGGGAGCCTGGAACGTCTGGCCCGGCATGTGCGGCCGCTGGCCCAACTGCAAGCCCGCCTGGGCGTCTATTTCGTGACGGGCAATCACGAATATTATTGCGGCGTGCAGCAGTGGCTTCCGGAATTTCGGCGCCTTGGATTCCAGGTGCTGATGAACGAGCACAGAGTCTTGCGCTGTGGCGGGGCGAATCTGGTCATTGCCGGTGTCACGGATTTTGGTGCCGCCAGATTCGATGCTGAACAGGCCACCAGCCCCGCCAAGGCTTTGCAGGGTGCTCCGGCCAATGCCGCAGTCAGGGTTCTGCTTGCGCATCAGCCGCGCAGCGCTCCCGAGGCTGCTGCCGCGGGATTTGACTTGCAGCTTTCGGGGCATACGCACGGCGGCCAGTTCTGGCCATGGCAGTATCTCGTGCTGTTGCGCCAGCCGTTCGTGGCGGGCCTGCATCGTGTGGACCAGCTGTTCGTCTATGTGAGCCGCGGAACCGGCTATTGGGGGCCGCCCATGCGTTTCGGGGCACGCTCGGAAATAAGCTGTGTACGACTTGAAGATGCTACGGTAGCGCGCAAGTCGTAATGGCAGGTTGCCGGGATTGAAGCTCTGGCGCGTGGTGTGTTACGGGCCGGGTAATCTGTTTACCAACTGTGAACGGGCGTGTTGCGGCGGCCGGGATCTCCGGACTGCGGGTGTACCATTTGAAGCAGTTGCGTGTGCATGCCGCACTGTCCAAGCGTACTGCCAGGAGCACCACATGGACCCCACCGCGTTGTTGTTGGCCCGATTTCAGTTTGCCTTCACCATTTCGTTCCACATTATTTTCCCGGCCATCACCATTGGGCTTGCCAGTTATCTGACGGTGCTTGAGGGGTGCTGGCTTAAAACCGGCAATCCTGTTTACCGCGACCTGTATCACTTCTGGATCCGGATATTCGCCGTCAATTTCGGCATGGGAGTTGTTTCGGGCCTGGTCATGGCCTACGAGTTTGGCACCAATTGGGGCGGCTTTTCGCAGTTTGCCGGTGGCATTACCGGGCCATTGCTCGCCTACGAGGTACTTACCGCCTTTTTTCTGGAGGCGGGTTTCCTGGGGGTGATGCTATTCGGCTGGACGCGGGTGGGGCCCGGCCTGCATTTTTTTTCGACTCTTATGGTTGCGACAGGCACGTTGATCTCTGCAACGTGGATACTGGCCTCCAACAGCTGGATGCAGACGCCAGCCGGCTACAAAATTATCGATGGTCGGGCAGTGCCGGTGGATTGGCTGGCTGTCATTTTCAATCCGTCCTTTCCGTATCGGCTGGCTCATATGGGCGTCGCGGCATTTCTGGCCACGGCCTTGATCGTGGCGGGATCCGCAGCCTGGCATTTGCTGCGGGGCGATGACAATCCGGCGCTACGCAAGATGCTGTCCATGGCCATGTGGATGATGCTTATTGTTGCGCCGGCTCAGGCAATCATTGGCGACCAGCATGGGCTGAACACACTTAAGTACCAGCCCGCCAAGATCGCGGCCATAGAAGGACATTGGGAAAACAAGCCGGGTGCGCAAGGTGTGCCGCTTACGCTGTTTGGGTGGCCCGACATGAAAAGCGAGACGACCCGCTTTGCGTTGGACGTACCCCATTTGGGCAGCCTTATTCTGACGCATAGCTGGGATGGGCAGTTTCGTGGCCTGAAGTCGTTTCCGAAACAGGACAGGCCTGATTCCACCGTTGTGTTCTGGTCGTTTCGGATCATGGTCGGGTTGGGCCTGCTGATGATCGCCATGGGGCTGTGGGCGGTATGGGAGCGTTGGCGCGGCAGGCTTTACGACAAGCGGTCGCTGCTGCGTTTTGCGGTTTATATGGGGCCTTCGGGTCTGGTGGCGTTACTGGCTGGATGGATCACCACCGAGGTTGGCCGCCAGCCCTGGGTCGTATACGGCGTCATGCGCACGGCCGATGCGGTGACGCCGCACGGCCCGATTGAGGTGGCTATTACGCTGGCGCTGTTTGTTGTGGTGTATTTCTTGTTGTTTTCGGCAGGCATCGTCTACATGCTTGGCCTTATACGCGAGGGGCCTGTACCGGGTGAAGGCGCGAACGTACACGAGGGTGGGCCGGGCGAAGCGCATACGCCAAGCAGGCCGTTTTCAGCAGCCGTTGGCGGCGTCGCGTCGCCAGCGGGTCACGAAGGGGCATGACATGGGCGTCGATCTGGCTTTGCTGTGGGCGATCATTATCCTGTTTGGCATTCTGATGTATGTCGTCATGGATGGCTTTGATCTGGGCATTGGCATCCTTTTTCCGTTTTTCAGGGCCAAGGAAGACCGCGACGTCATGATGAACACGGTGGCTCCGGTGTGGGACGGCAATGAAACCTGGCTGGTTCTTGGCGGAGCGGGGTTGCTTGCCGCATTTCCGCTTGCCTACTCACTTGTCTTGCAGGCATTTATGCTGCCGCTGGTCTTCATGCTGCTGGGCCTTATTTTCCGCGGCGTGGCGTTTGAGTTTCGGTTCAAGGCCAGTGCGCAGCGCCGGCATTGGTGGGACAAGGCCTTCATTGGTGGCTCGTTGCTGGCGACCTTCTGCCAGGGTGTGACACTGGGCGCCTATGTCAGTGGCCTGCAGGTGGTGAGCGGGGTTTACGTGGGTGGCCCATTGGCGTGGCTTAGGCCGTTTCCGATGTTCACAGGGGTGGGGCTTGTTGCCGCGTATGCGCTGTTGGGTTGCGGCTGGCTTATCTACAAGACTCAGGGTAATCTGCAGCGGCGGATGCGCGAGCTGGCGCGGCCATTAACGTTGGTGCTGCTTGCCGTGATTGCGGTAATCAGCATCTGGACCCCGCTCGCGCATCCGCAGGTTGCACAGCGCTGGTTCAGCCTGCCCAATCTGTTCTGGTTTGCGCCGGTCCCTGTGCTGGTGATCGTCGCCGCCAGCCTGTTGCTGCGGTCGTTGCGCCATGATCCGCACGTGGCTCCGTTTTTGCTGACACTGGCGCTGATCTTCCTGGGTTATACCGGCCTGGGCATAAGCGTGTGGCCCAATATCGTGCCGCCCGACATCTCTATTTGGGAAGCGTCGGGTCCGCCACAAAGCCAGGGTTTTGCCCTGGTGGGCGCGCTGCTTATCGTGCCCATGGTGCTGCTGTATACGGCGTGGTCGTATTATGTGTTCCGCGGCAAGGTCAAGCCCGGTGAGGGGTATCACTGATGCCGCGCACAGCGCGGCAATGCCAGTGGTGCCGGCGCCTCGCCTGGCTTGTCGGCATCTGGCTGGCCAGTGTGTGCGCACTAGCGCTGGTTGCGCTGGTCATCCGTGCGTTCATGCAGTGGGCCGGCATGCGGTCAGGCTAGCGTACGGCGTGAGGTGTGCGCAGCAGCATGCGGCTGGCGCCCGGGGCATGGAGGTAATGGCGCGCGTTTCGGCGCGGCAGCATTCAGGAATGGACAACCGCGACGGGGTCTTTCAGGGCAGCGTGGTAGCGCGCCACATATTCAGAGAAGCTTTCCGTGTCGCTTTGCTCGAGTTGGGCTTGTGCTTTCAGTGATCTTGCCGCATTGTCCATGAACTGGCGCTGAGTGGTGGCGCCAAGAGGTTTTGCGTGCAGCCAATGAAAGTGTGCGCGGCTTTGACGCAGCGTGTAGTCGTGGAAACTGATGTGCTCGTCGCGCAGCCGCTGAAGCATTCGGCCTGAGGGTGTGCTTTCGGGGCTGATTGCCTTGAGACGCTGCGCCAGAACTGCCCGCGTATGGTTCTGGCTGCCGTCGTGGGCGTCCAGCAGGTCGGCGTATGGCAGCATGCGGTCCAGGATTTCGTTGGCCCAGTCCGCAAGGCGCACGGTCTGATTGCTTTTGATCAGCTCGAGGTTGGGCTGGCGGCCGGACTTTGCGACGGTGGCGAAGTTGTCCTGGCTGTCGTGGCAAAAGCCGTTGTTGGGGAACAGGGGGCTGTGTTCGACGGTACAGAAGAGCAGGAACGTATCCATGAAGTAGCTGGTCTGCGCGGAAATACCCACAGGAGCCTCGGGATCGATATCGAGGCAGCGCACTTCGATGTATTGCACGCCGCGCGCGGCAAGTGCCGTTGACGGACGTTCGCAGCGCTCGACGGTGCGTTTCGGGCGGATGCTGGAATAGTATTCGTTTTCGATTTGCAGCAGGTTGGTATTGAGCTGAATCCATTCGCCGTTGCGATGCGTGCCCAGTGCCTGATAGGGCGGCCACGGAGTCGTTGCCGCCACGTATATACGCTTCAGGAAGGTTTCGATGTCGTTGTAACAAAGCTGCAAGTCAGACTGTGCCTTGTTGTTGTAGCCCAGGTCGCTCATGCGCAGGCTGGTGGCGTACGGCAAGTACAGCGTGTCGTCATCCAGCGCAAGCAGGTTGTGATTGGTGCCCTGAAGGAACCTGGCCGATACCGCCGGCGAGCTTCCGAACAAGTACATGAGCAGCCACGAATAGCGTGTGAAGTTGCGGATGCTGGCCAGGTAGCCTTTGGATCGCCTTTCGTCGAGAGAGGCACCTTCAGTGCCAATGAGCTCCCACAGCGCGTCGGGTACCGAAAAGTTGTAATGCACGCCGGCAATGCACTGCATGGCTTTGCCGTAGCGCTCGGCCAGACCGCGTCGGTAGACGTGTTTGAGCATGCCGGTGTTCGACGTGCCGTACCACGCTATGGGAATGTCGGCCTCGGCCGGCAGATGCGCCGGCATGGACTGGTTCCAGATGAGTTCGTCGTTGAGCTGGCTGGCGACAAACCGGTGTACCTCTTCGAGCTCGGCAAGCAGACTTTGGACGGAGTGGTGTGTGCCCGTGATCATTTCGAGCAGGGCTTCGGAATAATCGGTTGTGATCTGGTGATTGGTAAGGGCGCTGCCCAATGCGACCGGGTGCGGTGTGGTCGCCAGCAACCCCTGGTTGTCTACTCGCAAGCTTTCTTTTTCGATGCCCCGCAGTATTCCGGCAAGCACTGGCAGGTGCGCGCGCAGGATCGAGTGGCGTTGGGTGCTTTGTGTCATACGAGGTGTCTTTTCAAAGGCTATCGCTGCGAATTTTACCTGACGGCTTAAAATACGCGCACAATTTATCGACTTATTGTATGCGCATTGCCAGCCCGGGTGCCCTTGCTTTGTGCGGGCCGTGGCGTAGCGGTTGCGGGTATTGGAAAGAAGGGGGGACGTTCATGCGCATGTGGTTGGCAATGGTGGCGCTGGGGTTGTTGCTGGGCTGTTCGCCAGAGTACAACTGGCGGCAGATGGATGTCGCAGGTGGCATGGTGCAGGCGCTTTTTCCCGACCGACCCGACGTCGTTCGGCGCACACTGAAGTTTGCGGGGCAGGATGTGGATTTCACCATGACTGCTGCCACCGTCAATGGCGCCGTGTTCGCCGTCGGGTACGCGAAACTGCCCGAGGCGCTTGTGCGCGACAAAGCGGGGCGTGTGCGGATGGGTCAGACGGTGGTGGCCTCGTTCTACCAGAACCTGGGGATCGACGTTCCCGACCAGCTACCAGCTTTCGGACGGCCGTTCGACATAACGGGGCGTCCGGATGGCAAGAAAACGATGCGGCTGCGGGCCGTGACCTGGGTATTGCCGCACGCCTTGGTCGAGGGGATTGTTACAGCTCGTGCGGATGAGTTTCCCGAGTCGCAGGCGAATGAATTTTTGCAGGGACTGAAGGCGGGGGATCAGTGACCATGGGCAGAAGTCCGGCGCGCAAGGCGGTAGTGATGGCGGCCTGGCGGCTGTGCACCTGCAGCTTCTTGCATGCGTTGTGGATGTGGAAGTTTACGGTGCGTTCAGTCAGATTCAATATGACGCCTACTTCCCAGCTTGTTTTACCGATGGCGGCCCAGCTGAGGCAAGTCAGTTCACGGGACGTCAGGGGTTTCGTCGGGTTGAGGGTCTGTTTGTCCAGTATGTCCATGTCTCTTGCTGTTCGTTTTTCACTTTTAAGTGAATGTATCAATTATTACAGATTTGGTAAACAATGCCCGGACAATCCCGTGTCCTCAACCTGGCTTGTGGGGTGTTTTTGTAACAAAAGAAAGTGATAAAATGCTTTGGCAGTACTTTCATAGCGCCGATTTGCTTGATCTGCTTGCGGGCGCCTCATAAATCCAGCTAAAGAGGTCCTTATGGCCGAATCAGTTATCCATCACCTCGAATCCAGTAACAGCGGCGCTCCGGCGTCCACTGTGCCCGACGACACCATCGGAATTCCACCCGGCTCGGTAGGCGTGGTGTCCGCGCAGTTCATTTCGTTCGATGAGCCGCTGCCTTTGGCCAGCGGCCAGATCCTGCCAAGTTATGAACTGGCCGTGGAAACCTATGGCACGCTAAATGCGGAATGCAGCAATGCCGTACTTGTTTGCCATGCCTTGAATGCTTCGCACCACGTGGCAGGCATATCGGCCACGAACCCCAAAGATATTGGCTGGTGGGACAACATGGTGGGGCCGGGCAAGGCCGTCGATACCGAGCGGTTTTTCGTGATCGGCGTCAACAACATTGGGTCGTGCTTCGGTTCGACCGGGCCGGCCAGCATCAACCCGGCCACCGGCAAGCCCTGGGGTGCGGCGTTTCCGATGCTTACCGTGCGCGACTGGGTCAACGCCCAAGTGCGGCTGGCCGATTATTTCGGCATCGACAAATTTGCGGCGGTAATGGGTGGGTCCCTGGGAGGAATGCAGGCTCTGGGATGGGCCATTGCCTGCCCCGACCGCGTTGGCCATTGCGTCGTCGTGGCCAGCACGCCACGGCTGACGGCACAGAATATCGCCTTCAACGAGGTAGCGCGCCGCTCGATCATCAGCGATCCCGACTTCCACGGCGGCGACTACTATGCCTACGATACCGTGCCGCGACACGGTCTGGCAGTGGCCCGCATGGTTGGCCACATTACCTATTTGTCCGATGATGACATGGATGAAAGGTTTGGCCGCAATCAGCGCACACCGACAGAAAGTGGCGAATACCATTATGACTACGATGTCGAATTCGAAGTCGAGTCATATTTGCGCCACCAGGGTGAAAAATTTTCCACCTACTTCGACGCCAACACCTATTTGCTGATCACCCGTGCGCTGGATTATTTTGATCCGTCGCGTCACTGCGGCGGTGACCTGGCGCAGGCGCTTAGCGAGGCCAAGGCCGATTTCCTTCTGGTTTCATTCAGTACGGATTGGCGCTTTCCTCCTGCGCGCTCGCGCGAGATCGTGCGTGCGCTGCTTAAAAACAAGCGGCCTGTCACGTACGCCGAGATTGACGCGCCCCATGGCCATGATGCGTTTCTGCTGGACGATATTCGTTATCACGCGGTGGTGCAGGGCTATTATGACCAGATAGCAGCACGGCTTGGCCTGCCCGAGCGGCGCATTACAGTTGGAGTCCTGGCATGAGTTCTCAGCTTTCCAATGTCAGGCCTTCGGTGACCATACGGCCCGACCTGGTGCGCATAGCCAGCTGGATCGAGCCCAACACGCGGGTTCTGGACCTGGGCTGTGGCGATGGCACACTGCTGGCGCACTTGCGTGACCACAAAAATGTCGACGGCGCGGGGGTAGAACTGAATGACCAGCGGATGATTGCTTCGGTGCGGCGTGGCTTGCATGTCATTCAGCAGAATCTTGAAGAAGGGCTGGCGCTGTTCGATGCCATGCAGTTCGATTCGGTGGTGCTGTCCCAGACCCTGCAATCCATGCATCACACCGAGCATATCCTCAAGGAGATGGCCCGCGTGGCGCGTTTTGGCATCGTGTCGTTCCCCAATTTCGGCTATTGGACCCACGGGTGGTCCATTCTGCGGGGGCGCATGCCCGTCACCGGCGAGATGCCTTATCAGTGGTACAACACGCCCAATGTCCATTTATGCACCCTGAAGGATTTCCAGGACCTGGCGGCGTCGCTGAATTTGCGTGTTACGCATCTGGCCACGTTCAATGGTAACCACGAGGTCCGGTTCTTGCCCAGCTGGCGCAGCACGCTGGCCGTGTACCGGTTCGAGTCTCCCAACTGGACTGCAGACACCAGGAGCTGATCATCGCGCTTTCTTCGAACATCTATGCGAGTCCTCGTGTTTTTCCATTGCTGGTTCTGGGGTTTGCCAGTGGCTTGCCGCTGGCGCTGACCGGCGGGACGCTGCAGGCCTGGGCAACGGTTTCGAATGTTTCGCTGCAGAGCATCGGGTTTCTGACTTTGGTGGGGACGGCCTACACGCTCAAGTTCCTCTGGTCGCCGCTCGTGGATCGGTACGCCCCACCCCTGCTTGGCCGGCGGCGCGGCTGGATCATCGTTTGCCAGATTCTGCTGGCGCTGGCGATAGCGGCCATGGGGTTTTCATCACCTTCGACAGGCTTGGCCTGGGTGGCGCTGTTGGCTGTGATCGTGGCGTTTCTGTCGGCTACGCAGGATATCGCCTTCGATGCCTACAGTACGGATGTGCTGCACGATACTGAGCGGGCAGCCGGTGCAGCCGTCAAGGTCATGGGCTACCGGATAGCGATGATTGTGTCGGGTGGGCTCGCCCTGGTGCTGGCCGGGACCTGGTTGGGTTGGCGCTATACCTATGTGCTCATGGCGGCACTCATGCTGCTTTGCACGCTGTCGACGCTGCTCGCCCCCGAGCCCGAGGTCGTGGTCAAGCCGCCGCGTACGCTGGCCATTGCGGTTGTCGAGCCTTTGGCCGAATTTTTCAGCCGGCGTGGTGCCATCGTCATCTTGTCGCTCATTGTGCTCTACAAGCTGGGCGATGCTTTTGCCGGCGCACTGTCCACCACATTTCTGATCCGGGCGGCAGGCTTCAGCCCCGAAGAAGTCGGCACCGTCAACAAGATTTTCGGGCTGGCCGCGACGATAGTTGGTGCGCTGGCAGGTGGGTCCATCATGGCGCGCCTTGGCCTGTATCGGTCATTGATGATATTCGGTATTTTGCAGGCTGTTTCCAATTTCGGATATTGGGTGCTGGCCGTCACGCCCGCGCATATATACTCCATGGCCATTGTCGTCGCGTTCGAAAACGTGTGTGGTGGTCTGGGTACGGCGGCATTCGTTGCCTTGCTCATGGCCCTTTGCAAGCAGGAGTTCTCCGCCACGCAATTCGCCTTGCTTTCGGCACTGTCGGCCGTGGGGCGCACCTATCTTGCCGGCCCGTTCACTCCGCCTCTTGTCGAGTATTTGGGCTGGCCGACATTTTTCATTTCGACAATATTCATTGGCGGGCCGGGCCTTCTGCTGCTGTGGTGGAAGCGCGCCGAAATACACAGCCTGGATGTCTCGCCAGGCCTGGCCGTGCAAGAGGCCGCACCTTCAGCCGACGCTGCTGTTCCTGCCGCATCGCAGGCAGGGGCGAAGTAACGCGCCACGCGTGCGGGTTTCGGGTTGTCGTCGAGCTGCGGCGTTGCGCCTTGCCGTGTATGGCCTGGTATTGTTTTGCATAGCCCGCCGTTCGGATTTTGGTCGCTGTCATTACAGGGGAATCAAGTCATGTTTAGAGTCATATCGGTCAATCTGAATGGCATTCGCTCTGCCGTCAACAAAGGGTTTCTTCCCTGGGTGGCCACACAACGCGCAGATTTTGTCTGCATGCAGGAGCTCAAGGCACAGGCTGGCGACATGACCGCCGATATGGTGAATCTGAAGGGCTATCACAGCTATTTCCACTATGCCGAGAAAAAGGGGTACAGCGGCGTTGGCGTGTACGCGCGCCACGAACCGGCGCGTGTCATTGAAGGCGTGGGCGTGCCGGAAATTGATGCCGAGGGGCGCTATCTGGAACTGGTCTACGACGAACTCTCGGTGATTTCCGTGTATGTGCCTTCCGGCTCCAGTGGCGAGCTTCGCCAGGCCGCCAAATTCAGCTTCATGGACTACTTTTTTGGACACCTGGCCCAGCTGTTTGAAAGCGGGCGTCAGGTGCTGCTGTGCGGCGACTGGAACATTGCGCACAAGGAAATCGACCTCAAGAACTGGAAGGGCAACCTCAAAAACAGTGGATTCCTGCCCGAAGAGCGCGCCTGGATGACAAAGGTATTGGACGAGCTGGGCTGGGTGGATGTGTATCGCCGTCTTTACCCCGACACGACCGGCGACGCCTACACATGGTGGAGCAATCGGGGCCAGGCGAGGGCAAATAATGTGGGGTGGCGCATCGATTATCAGATTGCCACACCGGCTCTAGCGGCAACGGCCAAAAAGTCCGCCATTTACAAAGGCGAGCGTTTTAGCGACCATGCGCCACTAACGGTGGATTATGACTATCGGCTCAATGGTGCGGCGAAAAATAATACGCGTGTTTCGCCGGCATAACCTGAGTCTGCGAGGCCGTGGCAACCCTTGTGCGAACCTGACGATCTCGTGTCAGTATCGGTACGAAACTTGTACGCCCAGCATATCGGCGCTGGTTTGCCAGTCGCCACTTAGTGTGCCCTTTGTGGGGTCGGTGTTGTTGTTGATGTTGGCGTGGAAGAACAGGTGTGCGTAGCCGACGTCGATCGTTGTGCGCGGGTTGAAACGGTATTGCGCGCCGATGGAGACGATTATCCGGTCGTTGTCGGGTAGCGAGCTTGGGCGCAGCGCGCTACTTGGTATCGGCGATTGATCGTACGCCACCCCTGCCCTGAATTTCCAGCTGGGGGTGAATTGGTAGTTGGCCCCCAGCGCCACGCGCCACGTGTTGCGGAATTCGAGCTTCAGTTGGTCTTCGCCCAATGCGCCGCTGTTGATTTTGAGTGATGGCAGGCTGCTCCAGCCTGTCCAGGAGACGTCGCCCAGTAATTGCCATTTAGGAGTGAGATCGTGCACGACGCTTAGGACGGCCGTATCGGGTAAGGTGGTAGTGGCGCTGTTGTCGGCGCTGCCAGGAATCTTTCCGGCGAATAGCCCCGGGATATTGCGCAGGGTAGTCGTGCCGGAAGCGCTGTAGCGCATGGTCGATCGATACGACGCGCCAATTCGGGTGGCATCGCTAAGCTGGTACAGCAGCCCTACGTTCCAGCCCCAGGCGTCTCCACCCAGCTTTACCCGGGCTTTCATGTCAGGGGAGGCCTTCAGTTGCCCCGCCATTGCTGCCAATGTCGTGGCTGGCAAGTCACTGGGCAGCCTGGGGATCAGGCCGGCCGCCGGCACGTTTCGTTGGTAATCGGCGTCCAGGTGCTGCCAGCTGACACCGGCACCAATCGAGAGCCGGTCGTCGACTTTGTACGCGACAGACGGATTGACGTTAATAGTCGTGATGCTGAATTTCGTTGACTGATAGCGTCCGATCCAGTTGTCATCATATTGGGTCGCCAGGCCAAAGGGGGCTGTGATGCCCAGCCCCACAAACCAATTGGGGCTGGCCTGCCACGAAAGGTAGGCGTTGGGAACGGCGCTTAACGACCCGGCGTTTCCCCCTGTGTTTGAGCCCAGTGGCAATCCGCCAGGGCCGGTACTGTGGTTGTCCCCGAATTTGAAGATGGTTGAGATGGCGGTTGTGCCTGCCGATATATTGAGGCCGGGCAGGCGGGTCATACCCGCCGGATTGGGGAATATGGTGCTGGCGTCTTCCGCTGCGGCCGCCGACCCCGCAAAGCCATTTCCCAATCCGCTTCCATTTTCGATAAGCTGGAACCCCGATGCATGTGCGCTGCCGGCGGCCAGGGCAATCAGGGCAGCTGTTACAAAATGCAGTGCGGGCGCACTGGTCACGCGAATGGCATGCAACGTTGAAGGATTGCCATTAGGCGCGGCCGCCGCAGGCAGGCACTGAGTCTGAGTTGTGGGCATGTTTCAATGGTTGGCTGGCGTTACGGTAATATGTCGTCCTGGTAGTCGGGGGCGTTTCGATCATAAACCATCAGGTTTGTGATCGAAACGCCCTCGTGGCAGAAGCCCAGTCTGGCCAGTAGCCGGCCATGAAACCTGATGTAAACCATCGGTTGTCGAATTATTACGGCATACTACTATCATTGTTGCCGCGAGTACATTCATTCGTCGCGCCCATAGCCGGGTTGTGGTCAATGGGCTCAAACGCCTTTATACTTACCGGATAGCTTTCCACGCGATAACCACCGCGCGTGGACATAAGTGGTTTTCTATTGTTGAGGGTTGCAGTGCAGCCGGCCTTATCGACGATAAAATAAAGGGGTTCGTTATGTCTGACGACTCAAGTGAATCGTTGCTGTTTACTTACTTTGGTACAGGAAGCCCTTACTGGAAGCTTTCAGCCGACAGTAATGCGTTGCAGCTGGCCGGAGTCAAAGGCATTCCGAATCTGGCCGTTGCCCTGACCGCAAGCCAGGCCGATGAGATTCGTGCATTCACTGGCGTGACATCGCACGCGGAAATTGACATCGTGCTTTTCGGTGAACCCCAGAGGCTTAGCCTGGTGGGTAAAAAAGATGGCACGCATTCGTGGTCGGGTACCGCGTCCGATTACATGGATACACGGGCAGTTGCCAAAGACCTTACTCATGGGTTGGAATTTGCCGAGCAGGTCATATCCGAGGTCAATTCGCTGGTGGTCATTATCGACCACAACTTCAACATCCTGCGGTTCAACCGGTTGTGCGAAGAGGCCACCGGCCTGCGCGAGGAAGATGTCATTGGCAAAAGCGCGCACGCCTTCATGGCGGCGGGTGAACGCGATGCGTCCCGCAGCAATATCAACGAATTCTTCCGTAGCTCCGTGTCCTACGCGGTGGAACGCACGATCAATACACTCAAGGGCCCGCGTCGCATCCAATGGCGGAACAAGTTCGTGCAAAGCGGCAGCGGCCCCGACCAGCGCTATTTGGTTTGCTCGGGCACCGATGTAACCGAAGAGCGTAAGGCGCAGGCCAAACTGCTGGAGCTCGCAACGGTCGACACACTGACTGGCTTGCCCAACCGCAACGCCATTTACGAGAAAATTGAAGCGCTGCTGGCGGCAGGAAGGCGCTTCGGGGTCTTGTTCCTCGACCTTGACGACTTCAAGCAGGTCAACGATCACTATGGCCATACAGTCGGCGACAATCTCATCCAGGCGGTGGCGCTGAACATTGGTACTGCTTTGCGTGATGGCGATATCGTCGCCCGGATGGGTGGTGCGTCCTTCCTGGTGCTTGTCCAGGATACCTCCGTCGAGCACCTGGAGAACGTAGCCCTGCGGATTATCGACCGCCTCAAGGCGCCGATCAGCCTTGGCCTTATCGAAGTCTATGCGGGTTGTTCCATCGGCATTGCACTTTGTCCCGAACATGCAGACACTGTGGATCAGCTTATCCGCTGTGCCGATACGGCAATGTACGCGGCCAAAGATTCGGGCAAGCGCACCTTCCGCGTGTTCTCGCGCGAGATGGACGACAAGGTGGCCGAGAACATCTGGCTGGATGTCAATTTGCGCAAGGCACTCGAGTCAGAGCATCAGCTCAAGCTGTACTATCAGCCCAAGCTGAACGTCAAAACGGGCGAAGTGCGCAGCGTCGAAGCCCTGTTGCGGTGGGATTCGCCCGAACGCGGCAGCATCGCTCCCGCGGCCTTCATTCCCTATGCCGAGGATTCCGGCCTTATTGTGCCTTTGGGCCGATGGGTCATGAGAAATGCCGCCAGACAGGCTGCCGCCTGGAAGGCGAAGAATCTGAATCTTCGCATCGCGGTCAATCTTTCCGCACGCCATCTGACCAGTCCGAGCCTGATTCGCGATTTTGCCGATTCTTTGCACCAGTCAGGCGGGGATCAATGCCTGCTTGATGTGGAACTGACTGAAAGCTGTTTGATCAACGACGCGGCATCGGCGCATGCCGTGATCAGCCAACTCCGGCAACTCGGCGCACAGGTACATCTGGACGATTTCGGCACCGGGTATTCGTCGCTCTCGCAACTGGCGCGCTTGCCCCTGGACGCGATCAAGCTGGACCAGAGCTTTATTACTGCCATAGACAGCAATACAACATCGCAGGCGTTGATCCGGTCCATGATTGCCGTGGCGCAGCAGCTCAAGTTTGCCGTTATTGCAGAGGGTGTCGAGACCGAGGCCGAGGCCGACTTCCTCAAAAGCGAAGGCGTCGACTATATTCAAGGCTACTTGTATGGTCGCCCAATGCCCGCCAAAGAATTCGAAGATTGGCTCAATAACAAGGGCAAGAAGCTTAGGCTGGTTGCCTAAAAAAGCTTTTCTGCCTTGCTCGTTTTTTTTTAGGCAGGTTGTGTCTTGCCGGTGTGCTGCGTCTTGTTGGTGTGGCGGTTTTGCAGCATCACCAGCCGTTCCATGTACAGTAAATCTTTTTCTTCCAGCAAGAAGGCCGCCTGAGCCCAGTCTTCGGTAATTGCCATGAGTTCGGCCCGGTCGATGGGCAGGACGCGCTGTCGCGTGCGGATCATGCCCCGAATACTGTTCAGCTTGGGCCGCATCACGTCGATAAATGTACGCGCCGCCATGAATCCGCCATTTTCTTCGAAGGTCTTGTCGATCAGGCCCTTGTCCAAATACCATTCGGCGGTGTGCGATTCACCTGTGCTGATCAATTCTTCCGCCAGCCGCATGTGCGATTTTCGGGCTACCAACGAGTAGGCGCCCATGCCGGGAAACATATTGAAGGCGATTTCGGGGAAGCCCATTTTGGCGTCTTTCTGGGCCAGCACATAATGGTGCGCCAGAGCGGCTTCGAAGCCACCACCCAAGGCCGAACCCTCTACCATGGCGATTGAAATGGCGCCGGTTCCGAACCCCGTCATCGCGTCATAGATGGCATCGATGCAGGCACGTGCGTAGGACAGCAGGAGCTCGCGCTCGCCTGCACGGATGTGTGAGGCGAACAGGCTCAGGTCTCCGCCGATGTTGAAGACCTGGCGGACTGTGGAGCCGGTTACCCAGAAATCGATGGGCAACCCGGATTCGCGGGCGGCGCGGCTTAGCCGGGAAATGTCCTGCAGGAGTTCCAGATTGAAGCACGGACGTGGTTTGGCGTGCAGCATCATCCACATGATGTGGCGCTCTTGTTCGTAGTAGGGCGTAACCTGTGTCAGGCTTTCAACTTCGGTAAAGAGTCGGCACCCCGGATGGTCTGCTAGGTTCATTGCTCAAGCCAATGAAAGACCACTTCTTGCGCCTGGCGTCACGATCATGCACTTGAAGCGTGGGCCTGAGATAACGGGCTTCATTATCTATCGGCGGCGACTGAATTGTGATGGGCGGGGTGAATCGGCGACAGGCACGGGCGGATGCGGCTGGCGGAGTGCAAGTGGTGGTGGCTGGTTGTGGCCGACGTTTGCGTCGTGAGTATTTTGCGCGTTTGTGAGACAGGCGCAGTAGGTTGAAGGACGACCATGGTTCCCTATGATGGATAGCTTTGCCGACGCAGGCTTGCTATGCAAGGATGGCGCTATCTGCTGGTGATTTGTATAGGCTTTATGAATGACGGTTGTGGTCAATATACTAACAGAGAAGCGCCGGTTTTGGTGACTGATCTTGCTTTTCTCAGCCTGAGTGTGCTTTGTTTGGGTAAAGATTTTTGTTGAGCAACCACAAGCTTAAACGATATCATAGGGCTTCCATCGCTGTCGCAAGGGGGCTTTTCCGTGCGCGTTTTCAGCCGTTATGTTTTGCACTGGTTGCGTAGGGGCACTTTATCGCGCGATATCGGGCCGCGCTTGTGTCGGTCCGGGCATGCGGTCCTTTGGTCAGGCAGGCCGAATCCGGGCTGGCGATGAGCAGTCCACGAAGTTCGGCCGCACGGCCGTTGTTTCAGGCTGTTGAAAGTGCAGGCCGGAACGACGAGAATTCCGTAGCTGCCCCAGACAACGCTGGCATCGTCGATGAACGGTTGGCGTTGGCCATTGAGGGTAGCGGCATGGGGGTCTGGGATCGCGACGTCCCGAAGGGCGAGATTTATTACTCGTCCGACTGGAAAGCCATACTTGGCTTTTCCGATGCCGAAATCGGCAGTTCCATTGCTGAAAGTTATACCCGTGTGCATCCGAACGATTTGTCTTATGTCCGGGCCGCCATACAGGCGCATTTCGACCAAAAAACGCCCAACTATCAGGTTGAGCACCGGCTGCGGTGCAAAGATGGCAGTTATAAGTGGGTGCTGACCCGGGGCAAGGTTGTCAGCCGCGATAGCCGCGGAAATCCGCTACGCATGGTCGGCACGACGGTCGACATCAGCGCCATACACGACATATCCGAAAAACTGCATCGAACGGTTGAGTTGCTCAGCAAGCTTACCAACGAAGTTCCAGGACTGGTTTTCCAGTATTGCCTGACGCCGGATGGCCAATCGCTTTTTTCGTACGCCAGTGAGGGGATTCGGGATATTTACGAAATCGAACCTGACGATGTTGCGACCAGTGCCGCGGTGCTGGACACCATTATTCATCCCGACGACCTGCTGGCGTATCATGCGTCTTTTCGCACGTCTGCCGCACGCCTTACCCCATGGCATTGTGAATACCGCGTCATTTTGCCAAGGCAGGGCTTGCGCTGGCGTCAGGGCGACGCGCGGCCGCAGCGCCAGGACGACGGCAGCACGGCATGGTATGGCTTCATTACCGATGTGACAACACGCAAGGATATTGAAGTCGAGCTGCATCGGTTTGCCACGACCGACTTCCTTACCCAGCTGGCCAATCGCCGGTTTTTCATGGTGCAACTCGAGGCGGAACTGGCGCGACTGCATCGTGGCGGAAGAAAGCCTGCCGCGGTGCTTATGATAGATCTGGATTACTTCAAGATAATCAACGACCGTTGGGGACATGCCAATGGCGACAAGGCTTTGCGGCACTTCGCAGCGGTTCTCAGCAATCACCTGCGCGAGACCGATGTTGCCGGCCGTGTGGGTGGCGAAGAATTTGCCGTGTTGCTGCCTGCTTGCGGCTTTACTCAGGCCGTGGCATTTGCCAGCCGTTTACAAAAGCATCTGGACGAGGCGCCGCTGCGTGAGGGTGACCTGAGCATCAAGGTAACCATAAGTGTTGGCGTTGCCGTCATGGACGCCAGTGACGCGTCGGCAGAAGAATCCATTGTGCGCAGCGATCGGGCCCTTTATCGCGCGAAAAACAGTGGCCGTAACCGGATCGAGTGCGGCTGATTTCCGGCGGGCTTCCACTTGGCGTTGTGCCTCCCGGACGCCGTCACTTGACGGGTTGTTCAAATATATCTTAAGATATATTTTAAGATATATACGGTATCGGGTAAACAGAAGGGGAAAACAGACCATGCGTACACGAAACCGGGCTCTTGCCGATCATGCGGCAGAGCATTTTTCGCTGTCGCCGCCGTGGGCCGAGGCGGGTGAGGCACGTCGCCGGCATGGGTTCCAAGGGCCGGACGACGAATGGGATGGCGAGGGTGGCAACGGCGCGCGACTGACGCGCGGGCGCAAGTTTGGCTCGGACGAACTCCAGCTTATGCTGCTTGCGTTGCTTGAAGAGCATTCCGGCCATGGCTACGAGTTCATCAAAGAGCTGCAATTCCGTTCCAATGGTTTTTACAGCCCAAGTCCCGGCATGGTGTACCCGGCCTTAACCTATCTTGAAGAATTGAGTTACGTTACTGTCAAAGCGCACGGAAACCGCAAGCTATATCATCTAGCTGAGTTGGGGCGTCTTTACCTGGAACGCAACCGCGATCAATCCGAATTGCTGTTTGCCCGGCTAAGGCACGCCGCACGCAAGATAGCCTGGGTAAAGCAGGCGTGGAACAACGAAACAGATCCCGGCGCGGTCAGCGCCAGCGGCTGGTTGCCCGAGTTCGTCGAGGCGCGGCGCGCCATGAAGACCGCCCTGTTGCGCCGCACCGATGCCTCGGCGGCCGAACAGCGCCGGATCGCCGTTATCCTGAAGCGGGCAACATCTGAAATACTGGACGAAGATGCCGCATCTTCGAGCCAGGCGTAGGAGCTAATGCATGGCTATTTCAACAAAACAGGCGCAATTAACGGTGCAAAAGCTGCGGCACCCGGTCAAGGCGCGGCTATTGCAGGTACGCCGGAAAGCGCAAATCACGCCCTATCTGGTGCGCGTCACTTTGACAGGGGACGATCTGGACGGCTTCGTTTCGCCATCGTTTGATGACCATGTGAGGCTGTTTCTGCCGCCTGTCCCCGGCGAAAAGCCCGTCATGCCTACGGTGAGCGAACAGGGGTTGGTGTATCCCGAGGGTCAGCCACGGCCTGTATTGCGTGACTACACGCCGCGACGCTATGATTCCGAGGCGGGTGAGCTGGATATCGACTTTGTGCTGCACGGACACAACGGCCGGGCGGCCTCGTGGGCCAGTGCAGCGCACGAAGGCCATTACGTGGGCATTGGCGGGCCGCGCGGATCGTTTGTCATACCTTGTGATTATGCCTGGCATCTGCTGGTTGGTGATGAAACAGCCATGCCGGCCATCGGTCGCAGGCTTGCCGAGCTGCCCAGGGGAAAGCGGGTTTTGGCCATTATTGAAACCGAGCATCCCAATGCGCGGCTGAACTTCGAAACCCGCGCCGACGTAACCCTGCAGTGGGTGCAGGGTGTTGCCGGGCAGGCCGACGGAATGAGTCCGCTGGAGCGTGTCATACACAGGCTGCAGTTGCCAGATGGCGACGGCTATGTGTGGGCCGCCGGCGAGCACTCGTCAATTCGCGCCATTCATCAGCATCTGGTAAATGAGCGTGGCCTGGACAAATCTCGCATTCGCGCCGTCAGCTACTGGCGGCACACTGCCGGCGAGGGGCACGAGGTTTTTGGCGATTAAGTTGGCGCCCTGGTGTGCGCGTCGATGGTGGGTTCGGCATCGTCAAAGAACCGGATGTGGTTTTTCCCTGAACGCTTGGCCTGGTACATGGCGATGTCCGCCTGGGACAGCACCTGAGAGCCGCTTGTTGTTCCCGTTGTGCCAAGGGCTATACCGATCGAAATGCTCAACGTGAACGAGTTGTTGTCCGCTACACATGGTTTGCCAATGGCATCCAGGAAGTGCTGGGCAATACGGGCGGCGTCTTCGCGTGGGTTGGCCAGTTGCGTAAGCAGGACAACAAATTCGTCGCCGCCGAGCCGTGCCACGGTGTCAATGGCCCTGCAGCCTTGGCGAAAGCGCCCGGCCAACTGGATCAGGACAGCATCGCCCACATGGTGGCCATAAGTGTCGTTGATCCATTTGAATCCGTCGAGGTCGCAGAACAATAGCGCAAATCGACCGCGCGGATGTTCGGTGGTGTCCAGTTCCTGACTTAGCCGATGCTCCAGCATGGTGCGGTTGTACAGGCCGGTCAGCGGGTCATGGTGAGCCAGGAACGAGAGCCGCAATTCGCTGTCCTTGAGCGCTTCTTCTTTGGCGCGCAGCCGTTCCACGAGGTAATTGAAGCCCAGAATCAACTTGCCGACTTCGTCCTGGCGCCGAATTGGCAGTGGCTCCAGTGCGCGCTTGCCATCAGCGATGTCGCGCATGGCGACGGCCGTGGTGTTCAGGGGGCGCAACATGCGCGGAATAATAAATAATACGAACAGCAAAATTCCGATCAGGCCGAACAAGGTGCCTTTGAGCGCCGTGTATGTCAGGCTGCGTACAGGTTGTAGAATTTCTTTGGCGGGCAGACTGGTTATGACAAACCACTCCGTGTCGGGGACATTGACGATGGCCTGCATCTCTTTCACCCCATTTACGGTGGTGATACCGGTGCCGCGGTATCCGGCCATGGCGCGGTCAAGCAACGGGTTCTCGCCGGGAGTTATGGGCTTGATGGACAGCGATGGATCGCTGGAGTCAATGAATGATCTGTCGCGCGGCGATACCAGAAGCAGCCTGTCCGCCGTGTGAGAAAAATCGTAGCTGCGTGCATCCGCGATGGCGGCGGTGTTGGAGAGCAGCCTGTTTGTCGCATTTAACAGGCCATGTTTGTTCGCCTCCGTGATGTCAGAGGTTTTGGCAAATAACTTACCTGCAGCGTCAGAGGCATGCTGCAGGCTGACGAGCAGGCCCGAGGACGAGAGCGGGAATACTCCGACGAGGACTGCTGTAGTGCGCTGGGTAGAGCCTTGCACACGCGCGGCGATGATTGCCACTGGGGTGTTTGTGTCGGGTTCGAGCCCGGTCCCGATGGCTGTGGGCGACTTTAGGGCAGCCTGAAACCACGGCATTTCCCTGTACGGCCCGTAGCCACCTGTGGCTGGCAAGGCGGGGCTGCTGCCGATGACCTTGCCGGCCAGGTCTATAAGCAACAGCCTGTCGACGGACGGTTGTCTTATTGCAGGGTGTTCGTCAACCCATTCATTGAATTGTCTGGTGTCGGATACGGCGGGTTGTGGCAGCGTGGCAGCAAGGTGTTCGATCAATTCCCGGCGCGCGCTTATGCCCCGCCCAATATCATGCGCGATGTAGGCGGCAAGGACTAGCTGCTGGTTGGCGACCAGTTCTTCGATCTGGGCCTGTGTGTACGGGACGGCAACGCCAAAACGCAGGGCCGCACCTGCGCCTACCACGGCCAGGCTGATAGCGATGAAGCGGAACTTCAGAGTTTGAAAGGCCATCGTCCACCGTGCCTTTTGAGGCTGGCAAGGCATCTTGAATGAAGCATCTTTTGCTCAGGGCCGTGCAGACGTGGCTGCCTATTCTATGCGAAGGCGTTTGCATGCCGCGTGAAAAGTAGACTGTATCATGCGGTTCAGCGTCAAGCCTTTTTTGTATATGCCACCCAGCCGGGTAGCCGCTCGGCTGGGAATCAGGTGGTATGCTTGAGTTCAATACCCAGTCAGACTCCAGGAGGCTTATATGCCAGATCCCGCCCTTGCCCCTACGAGGCTTATCGATAGCGATCATCCCGACGTCATCGCATTTGCCCGGAGCCATGGCGTTGGCAATACACAGCGCGAACAGGCAGTGGCCCTGTATTATGCGGTACGCGATGGCTTTCGCTATGACCCATATCGGGTCGATTTTTCCGTCGAGGGCATGCGCGCCAGCACGGTTCTTGCGAAGAAGTATGGCTGGTGCGTACCCAAGGCGGCGCTTCTGGCTGCTGCGTGCAGGGCTATTGGTATTCCTGCAAAGGTGGGCTATGCCGATGTCCGCAACCACCTTAGCACCGAGCGCATGAACAAAATGATGAATTCGGATGTATACACCTGGCATGGCTATACCGACATCTTGCTGGATGGTGTCTGGCGCAAGGCTACGCCGGCGTTCAACGTAGAGCTGTGTGACCGCTTTGGGTTGTTGCCGCTCGAGTTCGATGGGACGGCGGATTCCATTTATCACCCGTATGACAAGGCCGGTCACCTGCATATGGAGTATGTGCGCCAGCGCGGCAGCTTCTACGACGTGCCTCTGGAAGAAATGGTTAATGACTTCAAAAGGCTTCACCCATTGTGGGTTAGTCAGGCGGCGCAGGCGCATTCGGACGATTTCATGCACGACGTGGCGCGCGAGAATCCTGCTGGCGTAGCCTAGACGGCCCAGCCAGCACGCGGTGTGCAAGCACTGTAGCGCTGTACCGGGCGGCACGTACAAGACGTGCCGCCCGGTTTTTTGTGGTTGACCGCGCCGGTGGTTTAGCCGAACCGGAAGCTTGACGCTGTGATGTTCGAGAACAGGCCCGTGTCGTGGTAAATGCAGGTGGCCGGATCCTGTTCTGCGGCGCCTGCGGCGACCATTAGCGGAATGAGGTGGTCCTCGCGCGGGTGGGCGCGCCGCGCGGCGGGGGCCTGTTCCCAGTTTTCAAGTTGTCCCAGGCGTTGGTCAATGGGCCCCTGCACAACCGCCTGCTGCAGCCAGGCATCGAACTGCGCCGATGGCGCGGCGCCGGTACTGCGGATTTCGCGCAGGTTGTGGTAACTCAGGCCGCTGCCGATGATCAGGATGTCCTCATCCCGCAGCGGTGCGAGGGCACGTCCCAGATCCATGTGCAGCTTAGGGTTGAAATGGGTTTCGATGGACAATTGCACCATCGGGATATCTGCTTCCGGGTACATGACGACCATGGGCACGAACGCGCCGTGGTCGAAGCCGCGGTCCGGGTCGGACATGTGGGGCAGGCCAGCTTTTTCGAGCAGTTGCGAAACTCGTTCAGACAACGCCGCGCAGCCCGGGGCCCGGTATTGTATTTGGTAGGTGTGTTGGGGGAAGCCGTAGTAGTCGTACAGCATTGGTGGCCGCGGGTTGGACATGACAAGGAAGCCGCCAGTTGCTTCCCAATGAGCCGACACCATCAGTACGGCGCGTGGCTTGTGGTCCAGTTGGCCGGGGATGTCCTGCAGCGAGCGGGTCAGCAGTGCGTACGTGTCTTGTTCTTCTGGAATGTAGGGCCACGGTCCGCCGCCGTGAGAGACGAAATAGACAGGCATTTTCATGGTGGGGTCGCGTTTGGCCTGGTAGTGGTGGTGTGATGCTGATGACGTCATGGCGACATGCCGGCTGTCGCGCAAGCCGGGTTCCGCAGTACGCAAAATTGTACTGCGGAACGGGGCGTGCCGAGCTGTGGTGGTTTGTTGTGGCGGAGCCGCTTTTTTACGCCGATGGGGAGAAGTCCGTCGGGGTCAGGCGGCGCCTTTTTTGCGCATTCCGTCCAGGCTCCAGGAGCCCGGGCCCGCAAAGACAAGGTAGAGCATGATGAAGCACAGCAGAATAGGCGTTTCGCCGCCGTTGGCAACCGGCAGGAAGAACGAGCCTTTGACAGCCACGTGACCGATGAAGTAGGCCGCTGCACCAAAGCCGGATCCGATAAATGCCGCCTGGCGCACAAACAGGCCCAGGATGAGCAGTGCGCCGATGACGAGCTCAATGATGCCGGCTATGCCCAGAAGTGAAAACACGCCTACGTTGTCGAATACTGCCAGGTGTGGTACGTGAAGCAGCTTGGCCAGGCCATGCCACAAAAGTAGATAGCCGGTGACGATGCGCAGGATGCCAAGTATGCGCGGGGTGCAGGCGACACATGTGTTGTTCATGGATTTCCTTGGTGGCGGCGGTTGCTCGGAGAATATGTATTAGGGAGCCAGAGACGGCTGTTCATATCATAGCAAGGTATTTGAGCGAGTACGGCGTGTTTGGCTGGTGATGGCGGTTGGGGACAGTTATGTCCGATAATAGTGTTTTTCCACCCCGAATCGTTGAGTCCACCTATGGCCGTATCCGCTTCCACACGCACCGATTTTGTTCGCTTTGCCGTAGAGCAGGGTGTTTTGCGATTTGGTCAGTTCAAGGTGAAGTCGGGGCGCATCAGCCCCTACTTTTTTAATGCGGGGCTGTTCAATAAGGGCGTGTCGGTGGGCCGGCTGGCCAAGTTTTATGCCCAGGCGCTAGTGGATTCCGGCATCGAATTCGACATGCTTTTTGGGCCCGCGTACAAGGGCATTCCGCTGGCCACTGCTACGGCTGTGGCGCTGGGAAGCGAGCCAGCCATGCGCGGCCGCGACATCCCGTTTGCCTTCAATCGCAAAGAGGCCAAGGATCACGGCGAGGGCGGGGTGCTGGTTGGTGCGCCACTTGAGGGGCGCGTGGTCATTATCGACGACGTGATTACTGCCGGAACGTCAGTGCGCGAATCGGTTGAAATCATTCGCCAGTCCAAGGCCAGACCCGCTGCCGTTCTGATCGCGCTGGACCGCATGGAGCGCGCCGGCTCCGACGATGCATTATCCAAACATTCGGCGGTCCAGGACGTGGCAGCCACTTATGGGATCCCGGTAGTCAGCATCGCGTCGCTGAGCGATATCATGGCCCTACTGGAAGGCGACACGCACCTTGCCGAACACCGGGGGGCTGTTGCAGCCTACCGCGCCAGATATGGCGTGGCAGACTGAGCACGTGGCTTTGCTTTCGCATGCTTTGCCTGGTCGATCGTTGTCGGACTGATCTTCGTCGGGCCCGGCACCGCCCCGTACTGTTGCCCCATTAATGCGCTGTTACCAGGTGCCTATCCCAGCTTTTCCTTGAGCAGGTCGTTGACTTGCTTGGGATTGGCCTTGCCCTTGGCGGCCTTCATGACTTGGCCAACCAGCGAGTTGAAGGCTTTCTGCTTGCCTGCACGGTACTCTTCGACGATGGCGGGATTGGCTTCCAGGACCTTGTCCACCATGCTTGAAATTGCACCGGTGTCACTGATTTGCTTCAGCCCTTTGGCTTCGATGATGGCATCGGGGGTGCCGCCATTTTCGCCCGCCCACATGGCGGCAAAAACGTCGCGGGCGATTTTGTTGGAGATGGTGCCGTCGATGATGCGCAAGATGAGAGCCGCCAGTGCCGCTGGCCGGATGGGGCTTTGATCTATGGTGATGGCGTCGCGGTTGAGGTTGGCCGAGAGTTCGCCCAGCACCCAGTTGGCGGCGAGCTTGGCGTGTTCACGCGGCAAGGCCTGCGCGGTTTCTTCGAAGTAGGCGGCGTGAGCGCGTTCCAGGGTGAGTTGGGCGGCATCGTAGCCGGTCAGGCCCAGATCGGCTTCGAAGCGCGCACGTATTGATGCGGGCAGTTCGGGCATGCCGGATTTAATATGTTCGATCCATTCGGGCGCGATAAAAAGCGGAGGCAGATCAGGATCGGGAAAATAGCGGTAGTCGTCCGCATCTTCCTTGGTGCGCATGCTGCGGGTTTCGTCGCGGTCGGCATCGTACAGGCGTGTTTCCTGCACCACCTTGCCGCCGTCCTCGATCAACTCGGTCTGGCGGCGTATCTCGTACTGAATGGCACGCTCCAGGAAGCGAAACGAATTGATGTTCTTGATCTCGCAGCGCGTGCCGAATTCAGCCTGGCCCTTGGGACGTATGGACACATTGGCGTCGCAGCGGAAGGAGCCTTCCTGCATGTTGCCGTCGCAGATGCCCAGCCACATGACCAGGCCGTGCAATGTGCGCGCGTAGGCGACGGCTTCTTCAGCCGAGCGCATTTCAGGTTCGGAGACGATTTCCAGCAGCGGGGTTCCGGCGCGGTTCAGGTCTATACCCGTGGACGACTCGCCATGTGGCCCGGTGAAGTGTTCGTGCAGCGATTTGCCGGCGTCTTCTTCAAGGTGGGCGCGTGTGAGGTTGATGGTTTTTTCCTGCTCATTCACAAAGAAGCGCAGTGAGCCACCCTGTACGACGGGGATTTCGAACTGGCTGATCTGGTAGTTTTTGGGCAGGTCGGGGTAGAAATAGTTTTTGCGCGCGAAGACCGAGCGAGGTGCGATATGGCCACCCAGTGCCAGGCCGAGCTTGATGGCGCATTCGACTGCGCCGCGGTTCAGCACGGGCAGGCTGCCCGGCAGTGCCATGTCCACTTCGTTGGCCTGGGTGTTGGGCGCCGCGCCGAATTGCGCGCTGCTGTTTGAAAAAATTTTTGATTTGGTCAGGAGCTGGGCATGTGTTTCCAGCCCGATCACTGTTTCCCATTCCATTATCGTTGTCCCGGTTTGCGTTGGTGCCAGTCGGTAGCCTGCTGGTAGCGGTCGGCAATGGCCAACAGCTGGCCCTCGCGAAAGTAATTGCCGATGATTTGCAGGCCGATGGGCAAAGGGGCCGGGTCGGCACTGAAACCGCAGGGGATGGACATTGCCGGCAGGCCGGCCAGGCTGACTCCCAGTGTGTAGATGTCGGCGAGCCAGTCTGCCGTGGGGTCTTCGCGGTTGTCACCTATGCGTTTGGCGACGGTGGGCGTAACCGGGCCCATGATGACGTCGCAGTGTTCGGCGAAGGCCTGCTGGAAATCGTTGGCGATCATGCGGCGCACCCGCTGCGCCTGCAGATAGTAGGCGTCGTAGTAACCTTGGCACAGGACGTAGGTGCCCACCAGAATCCGGCGCTTGACCTCTGGTCCGAAGCCTTCGGCGCGTGACCTGCTGGTCATGTCGGCAAGGTCGGTGTACGACTCGGCGCGATGGCCGTAGCGCACGCCGTCATAGCGAGAGAGGTTGCTGGATGCTTCGGCCGGAGCGATGACGTAATACGCGGGGATTGAAAGCCTTGTGCGTGGCAGTGAGATTTTGACGCGCCTGGCGCCAAGCGATTCGCAGGTTCGCAGCGCGTCGTCGACCGCCTGAGCAACATTGTCGGCCAGGCCATTGTTGAAGAATTCACTGGGTACGCCAATGCGCAGACCCTTCAGTGGCTGAGCACCTGCTGCGCTGAACTGTGCGCTGGTGGTGTCGAATTCGCCGCGAATGCGACCGGGCCGATTGGGGGCACCGTCGCATGACTCCAGGCTGGTTGAATCGCGCTCGTCATAGCCGCTCATGGGGTCGAGCAACTCGAGCAGGTCCAGGGCGTTGTGAGCAATAGGGCCAGCCTGGTCCAGGCTGGAACCGAAAGCCACCATGCCGAAGCGTGAAACCGTGCCGTAGGTGGGTTTGATGCCGCTGACACCGCAGAGCGCTGCGGGTTGGCGTACCGAGCCGCCGGTATCGGTGCCAGTGGAGGCCAGGACCAGACTGGCTGCGACTGCTGCCGCCGACCCGCCTGATGATCCACCGGGCACTCTTTCAGGGTTCCAGGGGTTGTGGACGGGACCAAAGGCGGAATTTTCACTGCCGGAGCCCATGGCGAATTCGTCGCAGTTTAGTTTACCCAGCGATACGGCGCCGACCTGCTGCAGGCGGCTGACCACCGTGGCGTCGAACGGACTGACGTAATTGGCCAGCATTTTGCTGGCGGCAGTCGTGCGCCAGCCGCGTGTTACAAACACGTCTTTGTGGGCGATGGGAATGCCGGTAAGGGCAGGGGCGCCGCCTTTTGCCAGTAGGGCATCGGCAGCGCGGGCTTGTTCCCGCGTCAAATCGGGGTCCACATGCAGGAAGGCGTTCAGACTGGTGCTGGCCTGGATGGCTTGCAAGGCGCTGTCTGCCACTTCAAGCGCGCTGATCTTGTGGTCACGCAACGCACGGCGCAGCGCGTCGATACTGCCGAATTCAGTATGTATGGGTAGGGATGACATGGGCTATTCGATAACCGTGGGTACCAGGAACAGGCCCTGCTCGTCGCTGGCGGGCGAGTTGGCCATCAGGGTTTTGCGCTGCTCGAGCGAGTGTGTGGGCGCGGCTTCGTCCACGCGCAGGCGTAGTGCAACCTTCTGGTGAGCCGAGAGGGGGTGGGCCATGGGTTCGACGCCTTTGGTGTCCACCGCCTGCAATTCGGTAATGAGGTTGAGGATGCCATTGAGTTCGTCCCGGGCGCGCGTGCTGTCTTTCTCGGAAATTGCAATACGTGCGAGCCGCGCTACGCGGGCGACGTCCTGATCGGTAATAGCCATAAGTCGTAAAGCCGTAAAAAGGTTGGCCGGAAAAGGCGGACAGAAGGTACCGTCCGGATTCAGAACCATTAGGGTATACCCGTTACCAAAGTTAACTGGTCTGTAAAAGGCACGAATCAGGCTAAATTATAAGTTATCATTTAACGCTTAACCGTTAATGGCTAATCGTGTTCAACTTGCGCCCGAAAATAGCTATGCTAGTCAACGGGCTTTTTGTTTATCTGATTTCACTGAGCACACTTCATGTTCGGATTTCTCCGCAGCTATTTTTCCAGTGATATGGCGATCGATTTGGGAACCGCCAACACTCTCATTTACGTCCGGGGCAAGGGCATAGTTCTGGATGAGCCTTCCGTAGTTGCCATTCGTCACGACGGCAATCACAGTGGCAAGAAGATCATTCAGGCCGTGGGCCGCGAAGCCAAGCAGATGCTGGGCCGTGTTCCTGGCAACATTGAAGCCATTCGACCCATGAAAGACGGCGTCATCGCCGATTTCACGGTTACCGAGCAAATGCTCAAACAGTTCATTCGAATGGTGCACCCGCGCAGCATGTTCGCGCCCAGCCCGCGCATTATCGTGTGCGTTCCCTGCGGCTCCACGCAGGTTGAACGCCGGGCCATCCGCGAGTCGGCCCTGGGTGCGGGGGCGAGCCAGGTGTATCTTATCGAAGAGCCCATGGCTGCAGCCATTGGGGCTGGTCTGGGGGTTTCCGACGCCAGCGGCTCCATGGTGGTCGATATTGGCGGCGGCACCACCGAAGTGGCGGTCATTTCGCTGGGCGGCATGGTGTACAAGGGTTCGGTGCGGGTCGGTGGCGACAAATTCGACGAGTCCATCATCAACTATATTCGCCGTAATTATGGCATGCTTATTGGCGAGCCCACCGCCGAACTCATCAAGAAGGAAATCGGTTCGGCCTTTCCCGGTGCCGAGATCCGTGAAATCGAAGTCAAGGGCCGCAACCTTTCCGAGGGTGTGCCGCGCAGCTTTACCGTTTCGTCAAACGAAATCCTTGAGTCGCTTACCGATCCGTTGAATCAGATCGTTTCGGCGGTCAAGACAGCACTCGAGCAAACACCGCCCGAGCTGGGTGCCGACATTACCGACAAGGGCATTGCCCTGACCGGTGGCGGCGCCTTGCTGCGGGACCTGGACCGCCTGCTGCAGGAAGAAACCGGCCTGCCCGTCGTTGTCGCCGAAGATCCTCTTACTTGTGTTGTACGTGGTTGTGGCGAGGCACTCGAGCATCTCGAACGGCTGGGTACGGTCTTCATTTACGATTAACCCAGATGCGCCTGGCGCCGCCACGACGGTACCAAGCATTCTTCAAGCTTGGCATGGTTTGCAATGCAAGGACAAGAACACGGCACGATCAGGCTGTTCAGGCGGGGGCCGACCGCTGAGTTCCGACTTTTTGTTTTTGTCCTGCTGTCCCTGTCGCTGCTGATGGTCGATTCGCGCTGGCGGGTGCTTGACCCCGCCCGGCAGGCCATTTCGGTGGCGTTGTACCCATTTCAGCGGCTGGTCCTCGCTCCACGCGACGCCATAGAAAGCATTGACAGCTGGCTCGACGCCGCGTCGCTGGCGCGTGCCGAAAATGAGGCGCTGCAGCGGCAGCACATAGAGCTTGCGCAGATTTCCACTCATTCGGTACAGCTTGCGGCCGAGAACCGCCTGCTGCGCCGTCTGCTCAATATTGCTGAAATGGTGCCCGAGTCGTCGGTGGCGGTTGAAGTGCTTTACGAGCCGCCCAACGCGTTTACGCATCATCTTGTGTTCAACAAGGGATCGAACAGCGGCATCAAGCCCGGGATGCCAGTCATTGACGAGGGCGGTGTTGTGGGGCAGGTGATGCGCGTTACGCCGTTCACCTCGGAAGCCGCGCTGCTTACCGACGAGAAGGTTTCCATTCCCGCTCAGGTGCTGCGCAACGGTTTGCGGGTCATTGTGTTTGGCGGAAGCACTTCGGGCAAGGTGGAAGTGCGTTACCTTACCAATGATTCGGACATTGTCGTGGGCGACACACTTATTACCAGCGGCGTAGGCGGCTATTTCCCGGCCGGACTGCTGGTAGCCAAGGTGGATTCCATAGAACGCGATGCAGCCAGCGGGTTTGCCGTCGCCACCGCCATGCCGTTGTCCCACCCCGAGCGGTATCGTCATTTCCTGGTGTTGCGAACCAGCACCGCCAACACTCAAGCTAGTCAGGAGGCCAAACTGAATGGTGCGTCATCCGACCAGCATTAAGCCCACCGGTGCGGCGCATCACAAGTCGTCGCTCGTTTCGCTCGAACCTATCGATACTAGCCCGTTTCGTCGGGCGTCGTCGCCCGTGTTCGTGTGGGGATCCATACTGCTGGTCTGGCTCGTTTCGCTGTTGCCGTGGCGGTTGTGGCAGCCAGCGCCCGACCTGCTGCTGCTTGTCATTGCTTACTGGTGCCTGCATGAGCCGCACCGGGTCACCATGCTTACGGCCTTCATTTTTGGCCTGCTCATGGATGTGCACGACGCGGGTCTGCTGGGCGAGCAGGCTCTGGTCTACACACTCGTCGCCTATGGCGCCATTTCGTTGGCGCGCCGGTTGCAACACTTCAATTCGGTGGTGCAGGCCCTGCACATGTTGTTTGTCATAGTGGGGGCCGAAGCGGTCTCGCGCCTGATCCATGCGTGGCTCGCGGGCGAGTGGGTGGGCTGGTCCTGGCTGTGGGCCGCCATATTTACTACCGTGTTGTGGCCCCTGGCCGACATCCTTCTGAATTTGCCGCAGCGGCGCCAGGAAGAGATCGATTCAGGCGCGTCCTGAACTCGGGTCGAAACGGCATTATGTTCGAGTTCAAAAAAACCTCACTGCATCAGAAGCGTCAGGTCATGCTGCGCGTGGTCGTGGCAGGGGTGATTGCCGCACTGTGCTTTGGGTTGTTGATCGGACGCCTGTGGTATTTGCAGGTTGTCCGCTACGAAGGTTTTGCCGCGCGTGCCGATGAGAACCGCATTGCGGTGGTGCCCATTCCGCCGCGGCGTGGTGAGATCCTTGACCGCAACGGTGTCGTGCTGGCACGAAACTACCGCGACTACACGCTTGAAGTCGTGCCAGCGAACGTCGAGCGGAACATGGATTCCATGCTGGATGCTCTGAACAAAATCGTTTATATAAGCCCATACAGCCGCAGGCGTTTTAAGCAGAGCCTGAGTCAATCGGGACGCTATGCCCATATACTGCTGCGCAATAATTTGAATGAGACTGAAGCGGCGTGGTTTGCCGCACACGCCTACGAGTTCCGTGGCGTCGAGCTGCGGGCGCGCTGGGTGCGCGAGTATCCGCAAGGGGAACTGGCGGCGCACGTATTGGGCTACGTGGGCCGCATCTCTGAGCGCGATAAGGCCATGCTTGAGAAAGAAGGGCGTGCAGGCAATTATCGCGGCACCGATAGTATCGGCAGGAAGGGCGTGGAAAAAACTTGGGAAAAAGCCTTGCATGGGCGTACCGGTGTTGAAGAGGTCGAGGTGACAGCGACGGGTCGGCCAGTGCGTACGCTCAAGCGTACTGACCCTGTGCCGGGCTCCGATGTGAAGCTCTCGCTGGATATCGGCCTTGAAAAAGTCGCCCAGGAACAGTTCGCGGGAAAGCGCGGCGCGTTGGTCGCCATTGACCCCAAAACCGGCGAGGTGCTGGCACTGGTGTCTTCACCGTCGTTCGACCCGAATTTATTCGTGAACGGGATCGACGCCGAAAGTTGGCGTGAATTGAATGATTCACCCGACCATCCACTTATCGACAGGGCGGTTTCCAGCGCCTATCCAATCGGCTCGACGTACAAGCCGTTTGTCGCGCTGGCCGCACTGCAGCTGAACAAGCGCTCGGCCACCCAGAAAATATCGGACCCGGGCTATTACGAGTTTGGTGGGCAGAAATTCCACAATGCGGGGGGTGCGGTGTATGGGCCGACCGATATGCATCGCGCCATCGTGGTGTCGTCCGATACCTATTTCTTCTCGCTGGGTCCGATCATAGGCGTGGACGCCTTGCACGACTTCACCAAGCAATTTGGCTTTGGTCAGATTACGGGCATTGACCTGGATGGCGAAAAGCGTGGGGTTCTGCCCTCGAAAGCATGGAAGCGCCACGCGTATAAAAACCCGGCCCAGAAGCGGTGGTACGCGGGCGAGTCCGTGTCGGTGGCGGTGGGCCAGGGTTATAACGCGTTCACATTGCTGCAGCTGGCACAGGCCACTTCCGTGCTGGCCAACAATGGCGTTTACATGAAGCCGCATCTCGTTAAGGACGTGCGCGACCCGAAGACTCATGCCTTCGTGCCGGTGCCGGACAAGCCGCTATATACAATCAAGCTCAAGCCCGAGAATCTGAAAGTCGTGCAGGACGCCATGGCCGATGTCATTCGTGTTGGCACAGCGCGACGGGCGTTCGTGGGTGCAACGTATCAGGCAGCCGGCAAGACGGGTACGGCTCAGTTGTACAGTCTGCGTGGCAGTAAATATCATTCTTCGTCCGTCAGCGAGCGGCTGCGCGACCACGCGCTGTTCATGGCGTACGCGCCTTTCGATGACCCCAAGATTGCAGTGGCCCTTATTGTCGAAAATGGAGGCTGGGGCGCATCGGTGGCCGCACCCATTGCACGTAAGGTGCTCGATTACTGGCTGTCGCCAAGCAGGAACACGGCCAACACGCTTATGGCGGGGGCGGCTGCGGGAAGAAAAGCGGCGAATGAAGCGGCAACCGCTGCCGCAGCAAAAACAGCAGCGAATGGAGCACCGTCTGGCGGCACAGCCGCCGCTGCGGTGGCGTCCGACGCGGCGTCGGAGGGAGGCCTGGGCGAGTCTCCCGATGCGGTGGTCAAGCCCGAAGACTTGCCACCTGAAGATTCTGGCGACGACAATGCGTCGTCCTCCTCTGATTCGCAGGACGACGCAGCCACGGCCGATGGAGATGCCCCATGAAGCGCCTTCTGCAATGGGTCATCAGGGCGTTCATGGCGTTTGACTGGCCACTGCTGCTGATACTGATGCTCATGGCCATGCTGGGCATGACCATCATGCATTCGGCAGTTGGCGGTACCGATTGGCGCTTTGCCGAGCAGTCCCGCAATTTCCTGTTGGCCTTCATCGTGATGTGGATGGTGGCCCTTATTCCTCCGCCGCAGTTGATGCGTCTTTCGCCGTACGTTTACGTGGTGGGCGTGCTGTTGCTGGTGGCCGTCGAATTTTTCGGCGAGACGAGCAAGGGTGCAACGCGCTGGTTGAACATGGGATTCGGGCGTATCCAGCCTTCCGAGATATCGAAAATCGCGGTGCCCATGTTGCTCGCTTGGTATTTTCATCGCCACCAGGGGAAGATCGGCTTGCTGGATTTCCTTGTGGCGGCGGTGCTGCTGCTGGTGCCGTTCGTGTTCATCGTCAGGCAGCCCGATCTGGGGACGGCGCTGCTGGTGTTCATGGCGGGATTCTGTGTCATTTATTTTGGTGGCCTGTCGTTCAAGCTGCTCGTGCCGGTTGCGGTCGTGGCGGTGATGGCAGTCGGCGCCGTGACGTATTACGAGAACCAGATCTGCCAACCCGATGTGGATTGGGTCGTGCTGCACGATTATCAGAAGCATCGAGTGTGCACGTTGCTCAATCCCAGCTCGGATCCGCTGGGCAAGGGGTTTCACACGATTCAGTCGATGATTGCGATCGGATCGGGCGGGGTTTACGGCAAGGGTTACATGCAGGGCACTCAGTCGCATCTGGATTTCATTCCCGAACGCACGACCGATTTTGTGTTTGCCGTCTTTGCTGAAGAATTCGGTTTGTATGGCGGGGTTTCGCTGCTGATTCTGTATACGCTGCTCATTGTGCGGGGGCTGGTCATTGCCGTGCGGGCGCACACCCAGTTTGGCCGCCTGCTCGCCGGGGCCATGGCCATGATGTTTTTTGTCTATGTATTCGTGAACATAGGCATGGTTACCGGCATCCTTCCCGTGGTGGGCGTTCCGTTGCCATTCATGAGCTATGGAGGTACCGCGTTGATAACGCAGGGCGTTGCCTGCGGGATGTTGATGAGCATAAGCCGTTACAGGCCCGTGCGGCGTTAGGCCGCAGCCTGGAACAGGCCAGCCAGTATCTTCCTGACCGGCGCGGGCAACGCCGCGCTGGCCAGGTCGCGGATGGCAATCCAGGCTTGATCAGTGCGGGGTTCGGCCAGCACGGTGGCACCAGCCTCGACGTGCCATGGCTCAATGTTCAGCTTGAAATGCGAGAAAGTGTGCCGCAGGCCAGCCATTCTGCATGTGTCGTCAGCTGTCAGCCCCATGTTGCGGCAGGTCTCACGCAGGGCGTGGGCATCATCGTATTGCGGCAGGCTCCATAGTCCGCCCCAGATTCCGCGTGATGGCCGTCGCTCCAGCAGGATGCGACCGTCACTCTGAAGAATCAGCATGGCGCATTCGCGCTCTTCGACCTGCTTCTTCCTTTTTCGCACGGGCAGATCGGCCTGCCTGGACTCCACGCAGGCATAACAGCTTGCGGCCAGAGGGCAGGCGGCGCAATTGGGCTGACCGCGACTGCAGAGACTGGCGCCAAGGTCCATGAGCCCCTGCGTGTATGCCGTCATGTCCAAGTCGGGTGGTGCCGCATCCAATACCTTTTGCGCCGTTTCCCATAGCCGCCTTTCGGTTGCGCGTGTCGCCGGGTCGCCGAATATGCCGAAGTAGCGTGTGAAAACGCGTTTGACGTTGCCGTCCATGATGGGGTCGCGCTTGCCGTAGGCGAAGGCCGCGATGGCCGCGGCGGTAGAGCGTCCAATGCCCGGAAGCTGCATGATCTGTTCGGCCTCGTGCGGGAATTGCCCGCCGTGGGTCTCGCAGATTTCGCGGGCGCACTGGTGCAGGTTGCGTGCGCGAGCGTAGTAGCCCAGGCCGGCCCAGTACGGCATGACTTCGTCCTGGGTGGCTTGTGCCAGCGCCTGCACCGTAGGAAAGCGCTTCAGGAATCGTTCGTAGTAGCCGATAGCGGTACTCACCTGGGTCTGTTGCAGCATGATTTCCGACAGCCAGATCCGGTATGGGTCGTGGCTGTTCTGCCAGGGCAGATTGTTGCGTCCGGCAGCGCGTTGCCATTGCGCGATGGCGGTGGCAAATTCGTCTATGGCGAGTGCCTTGCCGGCAACCATCAGAAACGGGTGTTGCGGGTTACCGACCAGCGCGCGGCCAGAGCTGCGAGGATGGCAACGACGATGACGGCCAGAGTCAGGCTAAGGGCATCGGGCAATTGCAGCGCCAGCTGTGTGCCATAGCTGCTGGCGAGCCGGGCCAGGGCCGAGTTAAGCGGTAAAAGCGCCAGGGCAGCCAGCGCGACGGAGGCCAATCCGGAAATAATTCCGGTAAGTGCTCCCAGGTACAGGAATGGCAGGCGCACGAAGGCCTCTGTGGCGCCGACCAGCCGCGCGACTGCGATTTCTTCACGCTGAGTGAGGGCCTGCAGGCGTACGGTATTGAACACCGTGGCAAGCACCACCAGTGCGACGACGGCCGCAAGCATGCCCAGGCCCACGCGCAGAAAGCTGAGGATGGCCTCAAGGCGCTGCACCCACGCGCTGTCGTGCTGCACCAGATCAACTTCGTTCCACTTTTGCCATTCGTGCACGAGCGCGCTGGCGCTATGGGTCAGATCGGCCTGCTGGTTCAACGTGACAACTACGGCGTCGGGCAGCGGATTGCCAGGGATGGCTGCCAAAGCCGTAGCCCAGCTGGGGTCTTTTTTAAGTTCGTTGTAGGCTTGATCGCGCGGCGTGATGCGCACGGACTGGATTTGCGTCGCGTAGTTGGCCTGGAGGCGTTTGACGATTTGCTGTGCCGTGCCGGTGGGTGCATCGGGTTTCAGGAACAGGGTGACTTCGGGTGAAACGGCGATTTGCCGCGCGACCGGCTGGGCCGAAATGAGTATGGACGCTGCCAGAATCGGGATGGCAAGGGTCATCGAGATGACCAGCATGTTGGACAGCGAGGAAAACGGCTGGCTTGAAAGACGGCGCACAGCCATCATGAACGCGTAGTGATGATGCCTTAACCAGCGTTTCATGCAAGCGCCCCTTTTATATCGGTGAAGCGGCCCGCGTCGATCAACAGCGTGCGGGTGGCGTACTGAGCCATGAGCGCACGGTCGTGCGAGGCGATAAGCGTGGTGACGCCGACCCGATTGAAATCGTGGAAGACTTCCATGATGCGCTTTGCGGTTTCGTGGTCGAGGTTGGCGGTGGGCTCGTCGACAATGAGAATGGACGGCCGGTTGACGATGGCGCGGGCAATGGCCAGGCGCTGCTGCTCACCGCCCGACAGTTCAATGGGCTGCATGTCTTCTTTGCCCAGCAGACCCACTTTTTCCAGCGCTGCCCTGGAACGCGTTATGGCCAGGCTGTTTTCCAGGCCCGCCACGATAAGCGGTAGGGTGACGTTTTGCATGGCGTTGCGGTCGTACAGCAAGTGGGTGTCCTGCAGGATGACGCCGACCGCCCGTCGCAGGTAGGGGCGCGCACGCGGCGGCATCTGGTCGATGCGGCGGCCATTGACCGAGATGGCGCCCCGGCTGGCTGGTTCCAGGCCGCCAATGAGCTTGAGCAAGGTGGATTTGCCGGCACCCGATGGGCCAGATACGAACACGAACTCGCCCGGTTCGATACGAAAATTGATGTCGGCCAGAATATTCCTGCCGCGCCCGTAAGACTTGAATACGTGCTGGAATTCGATCATGTTGGCTATGTTCAGGTAAGCGCTCAGTATAACTGCCCGCGAGTATGATAACGTGCGGCACAGCCGTTTTGAGCAGGCCTTTCGGCACATTTGTATTCATGACGAAAAAAGCACCCATGTCCAGACCCGCGCGATCCGCGCGCAGCCGCCTATCCTGGCAGGAGCCGGGCGTGCGGGCGGTGGTTTTCCAGTGCCTGCTGCTTGCGGCGGTGGCAGGTGTGGCGTGGTTTCTGGTTTCGAATACGCTGGCCAACCTGGCGTCGCGCAACATCACCACCGGCTTTGGCTTTCTGCACCAGGAGGCGGGTTTTGCCATCGGTGAATCGCTGATTCCGTACACGTCGGCCGATACCTACGGTCGTGCGATCATCGTGGGGCTGATCAACACCCTGCACGTTTCCATTGTATGTATCGTCGCGGCCACTGTTTTTGGTACGTTGCTCGGCGTTGCGCGTCTGTCGCGCAATTGGCTCATTTCGCGTCTGGCGGGTGGCTATGTCGAGATCATGCGCAACATCCCGCTGCTGCTGCATCTGTTTTTCTGGTATGCGATCATTACGGAGAACCTGCCGGGCCCGCGCCAGGCGTTGCATCCGCTTGCGGGGGTTTTTCTTTCCAATCGCGGGTTGAAGCTGCCTGGCCTGCAAGGGGGTGCGCTGGACTGGACCGTCGGCGGGTTTGCCCTGGCTGTGGTGTTGGCGCTGTTGCTGGCCCACTGGGCGCGCGCACATCGGCGTGCGCGAGGCTGGTTTTCGGCCGGGCGTCTGGCGTGCGTGTTGTTGGTGGCGTTGCCGTTGGCGGGGTGGGTGCTTGGCGGCGCCAGCGTAACGCTTGACCTGCCGCATTTGCGCGGCTTCAACTTTCAGGGTGGCATTACCATCACTCCCGAGTTTGCGGCGTTGAGCATCGGGCTTGTGGTGTACACCACGGCGTTTGTGGCCGAGGTGGTGCGCTCGGGCATACAGTCTGTTGGTCGCGGTCAGTGGGAAGCTGCTCAGGCTCTGGGACTGTCCCGTTCGCGTACGCTGCGCCTGGTCATTCTGCCGCAAGCGCTGCGTGTGGTCGTGCCTCCCATGACCAGTCAGTTTCTCAACGTCACCAAGAACAGTTCCCTGGCCATCGCAGTGGGCTATCCGGACATCGTGTCGGTGGTCAACACCACGCTGAATCAGACCGGCCAGGCGCTGGAGGGCATCCTGATCATCATGGCCGCGTATCTGGCGGTAAGCCTGCTGATAGCACTGTTCATGAACTGGTATAACCGGCGCCTTGCGCTCATGGAGCGCTGAGGTGGCGTCGCACGTTCTTCACGCAGATCGAGGCGCAATACATGCCGCGCTGGACTGGTGCCGGACAAGGCTGTTCTCGTCGCCCGCCAATGTTTTGCTTACCGTGTTGGCCGTGTGGCTGTTGCTCATGCTGGTGCCGGCTGCGGTTGACTGGCTGCTTCTGCGCCCTGACTTTGGTGCGACAACACCCCAGGCGTGCCAGGCATCGGGTGGCGCCTGCTGGGCGTTCATCGCGGCCAGGCACCGCCTTATCCTGTTTGGCCTGTATCCCTACGAAGAGCAATGGCGCCCTTTGGCCGTTACCGCCATTTTGATTGCCGTCATTGCGTGCAGCGGCATGCGGCGATTCTGGCGGCCATGGCTCGCCTGGCTCTGGGTTGGTTGCCTGGCATGTGTTGCCTTGCTTATGTGGGGCGGCGTTCTTGGCCTGAGCTATGTCGAGGACAGCCGTTGGGGGGGGCTGCCGCTTACGCTCATGCTGGCGACGTTCGGTATTGCCTTCGCGTTTCCGCTGGGCGTCCTGCTGGCTCTGGGCCGGCGCTCCGACATGCCGGTGATCAAGGCGTTCAGTGTCATTTATATTGAGTTGATTCGCGGCGTTCCGCTCATAAGCCTGCTTTTTATGTCGTCGGTCATGCTGCCCTTGTTTTTGCCCGAGGGCCTGTCCATAGACAAATTGCTGCGCGCCCAGATCGCCATCATTCTCTTTGCGGCCGCCTATGTGGCCGAAACGGTGCGTGGCGGTATGCAGGCCATTCCTCGAGGGCAGTACGAAGGGGCGATGTCTCTGGGCCTGAGTTATTGGCAACGGATGCGTAAGGTCATTTTGCCGCAGGCCCTCAAGGTGGTTGTGGCGCCACTGGCCAGTATTTTTATTTCACTCTTCAAGGACACGTCCCTGGTTGTGGTGATAGGTATTTTTGACTTGACCCAGGCCGCCAAGGCCGCGGTGGCAGGCGCCGATTGGCATGGTTTCAGCATAGAGGCCTATTTATTCATTGCCTGTATTTATTTTGTGTTCTGCTATGCCATTTCCCGTTACAGCCAGCGTCTGGAAAAGCAGTTGGAGCACGATGCATCGTGATCAATCTGCGCAGAAGGTCAGTGCCCCGTCTGGCTGCACGTTGTGATCGAATGGAATGCGCGGAGTTTGTGAAAACATTATGAGGGGACTCGGAATATGGCCGAAGCCATGATTCAAATGGAAGGCGTCAGCAAATGGTTTGGCTCGTTTCAAGTGCTGCACGAGATTGATTTGCAGGTGGAGCGAGGAGAGCGCATTGTGATCTGCGGGCCTTCGGGCTCGGGCAAGTCGACACTGATCCGTTGCATCAACCGGCTAGAAGAGCACCAGCAGGGCCGCATTACAGTGGGTGGTGTCGAACTGGACAATAACCTCAAGAGAATTGAAGCAGTGCGTCGCGATGTGGGCATGGTGTTTCAGCATTTCAATCTTTTCCCGCACCTTACCGTGCTGGAGAACCTGACTTTGGGACCGGTGTGGGTGCTTGGGCTGCCTGCGCCCAAGGCGCAGGAACGCGCCATGCACTACCTGGAGCGGGTCCACATTGCAGAGCAGGCTGGCAAATATCCAGGCCAGCTTTCGGGCGGGCAGCAGCAGCGCGTGGCCATTGCGCGCTCGTTGTGCATGGACCCTAAAGTCATGTTGTTCGATGAGCCCACGTCGGCGCTGGATCCCGAGATGGTGACCGAGGTGCTTGATGTGATGGTGAGCCTTGCCAAGGATTCGGGCATGACAATGCTGTGTGTAACGCATGAGATGGGCTTTGCGCGCCAAGTGGCTGATCGCGTCATTTTTATGGATGAAGGGCGCATCGTTGAGCAGAACACGCCCGATGCGTTCTTCGACCATCCTGCCCACGAGCGCACGCGGCTGTTCCTCAGCCGGATACTTCATTAGCGAATTGAAATGTAACAACACAAGCGGGTGTGGTCTTGTTAGGATAATAGGGACGGGTGCAAGCTCGTAAATGCAAACTCCAGGAGGATCAAGAAAAATGAGTACAACAATTATGCGGGTAAACAGGCTGGTTGCCTGTCTGGGGGCGGTGGCGCTTATTGCCGGCTGCGCCAGCATCCAGGACACCATGGGTGGCATGAGCAAGGGGGGTGGTACTGCCGTGGGCGCTGGTACGGGCGCGGCGATTGGTGCCGGTTTGGGTGCGATCATTGGCAATAGCGGGTCGGCGGCACTTATCGGTGCGGGCATTGGTGCGGTTGCGGGCGGCATTGTCGGGTACAACTGGTCGGGTGTCAAGAAGGACGTGCAGCAATCCGGCGCATCGCGTCTGGGCATCGACGTTACCGAAATGCCCGATGGCACTTTGAAGGTGAACATTCCCAGCAATGTTTCCTTCGACACAAATCAATATGCGCTCAAACCTGCGCTGTTGCCGGTTCTGGACAGTGTCGCGCGTGCGTTGTCACAGCATCCCGAACTGCGCGCAAAGGCCATCGGTTATACCGACAGTACCGGCTCTTCGGCGTTCAATCAAACGCTCTCGGTCAATCGTGCGCGCAGCGTCACCACGTACCTGAGCCAGCATGGTGTGGCACCATCACGCCTCATGAGCGAAGGGCGCGGAGCGGCTGATCCCATAGCTGATAATGGGACGGTCCAAGGTCGTGCAATGAACCGGCGGGTCGAATTGTTCCTGTACGCCGTCAAGCAGTAATTCGGATGTGGGTCCGGCGCGCAAGGGTTGATGCGCCGGGCCTTGCCGCGTTGCGGGTCCGGCGGGGCCATAGCCGGGCCGCAGGTGCGCGGTCTTTGCCCGGCGTGGCCAAAAAGCCCTCTTATTTATTCCAGGTCGATGCTCAGCGGCGGCTCAGCGTCGTTGGCTGTGGCTCCCGCCGTTGCAGCGCGCCGCATGAAGACCATGTTGTCGCGGTGCATGAGCTCCTGGTCGGACATGCTGCCCAGGATTTCGGCTATGCGGTTGCTGGGCTGACGCATGATGCGTCGTGTGTCGCTGGCCGAATAGTTGATCAGGCCGCGGCCGCATTCCACACCGTGCTGATCGACGCAGGCAACGACGTCGCCGCGGTCGAAGTCGCCATCGACGGCAACGACACCGATAGCCAGCAGACTTTTATGGCCTTGGGTCAGCGCGTTGATGGCGCCGTCGTCCAGTGTGATGCGGCCGTGCAGACGCAGGTGGTTGGCCAGCCAGCGCTTGCGGGCAGAACGCACGGGCACCAGGGCACGCAGCTCCGTGCCGACGCGCTCGCCCGCAGCAAGGCGCAGCAGCACGTTGGGTTCGTGCCCCGAAGCAATAATGGTGTTGCCACCGCTGTTGGCAGCACGCCGTGCCGCCAACACTTTGGTCAGCATGCCGCCAGTGCCGATTGCGCTGCCCGCGCCGCCCGCCATGGTTTCCAGTTCCGGGTCGCTTGAACGGGCGATGGCGATGAATCTAGCCTCAGGATTTTTGCGTGGGTCCGCGCTGTACAGCCCAGCCTGGTCGGTGAGGATGATGAGCGAATTGGCCTCGATAAGGTTGGTGACAAGCGCCCCCAGGGTGTCGTTGTCTCCAAGCCGTATTTCGTCGGTGACCACGGTGTCGTTTTCGTTGACGATGGGTACGACGCCAAGCGAAAGCAAGGTGTAGATAGTGCTGCGGGCATTGAGGTAGCGCTTGCGGTCGGCCAGGTCTTCGTGCGTGAGCAGGATTTGCGCCGTACGTATGTCATGCCGGTCGAATGCCGTTTCGTAGGCTTGTACGATGCCCATCTGCCCCACGGCAGCAGCGGCCTGCAGCTCGTGCATGGTGTGGGGCCGTGTGGTCCATCCCAGGCGGGCCATGCCTTGTGCGATGGCGCCGCTGGAAACCAGCACGATTTGCCGGCCTTGCGCGTGCAGTACCGCAATTTGTTCGGCCCATCGTTCTACGGCGGCTATGTCCACGCCGCGCCCGTCGTTGGTGACCAGTGACGAGCCAACCTTGATGACCAGGCGTCGGGCCTTGGCTACGACCGATTTGGCGGTGGTGTCGAAAGACATAAATACAGTCTGAAGAAAAGGGAAAAAGTGTTTGCGGATGTCGGTGGCAACAAACTCAGGCGTCCTGCCTGCTGGCATCGAAGCGTGGATCCGGCTCGATGTGTGTACCGTCGGCCTTGTCCTGTTCGACCTGCGCTTTTTCGCGTTCGGCATCCAGCCACTCTTGCAGTCGCCAGATCAGTTCCTGCGTGCCGTCACCGCTTAGCGCCGAAATGCCGAAAACCGGTCCGGTCCAGTCCAGCTTTTTGCAGAGCCGCTGTTTGACGTCTTCGGGGTTGGCCACCATGTCAAGCTTGTTCAGTACCAGCCAGCGCGGCTTTTGGTACAGGACCGGGTCGTACAGGCGAAGCTCTTCGACGATGGCTCGGGCATTGGCGGCAGCCTGTTCCACAGGGTCGATATCGGGGTCTTGTGAAGAAATATCGACCAGATGCAGCAGTACGCGCGTGCGTGACAGATGCCGCAGGAACAAATGCCCCAGCCCGGCGCCTTCGGACGCCCCTTCGATAAGCCCGGGGATGTCGGCAACGACAAAGCTGTGCGATTCGGAGGTGCGCACTACGCCCAGGTGCGGATGCAGGGTGGTGAATGGATAGTCGGCGATTTTGGGGCGCGCATTCGATATTTTGCTGATCAGCGTGGACTTGCCCGCGTTGGGCATGCCAAGCAGGCCCACGTCGGCCAGGACTTTCAGTTCGAGCCGCAGTTTGCGCTGTTCGCCCTCTTTGCCCGGCGTCCATTGGCGCGGGGCCCGGTTGGTGCTGGATTTGAAGTGCAGGTTGCCCAAGCCACCCGCGCCACCCGCAGCAAGCACCACCTGTTCTTCGTGCCGATCCAGGTCGAAGAGCTGTTCGCCCGTGTCAGCGTCGAAAATGCTGGTTCCTACGGGAACGCGCAATACGATGTCGGCGGCGGCAGCACCGTATTGGTCCGCGCCACGACCGTTTTCGCCATTCTTGGCGCGGTGCAGGCGCGCATAGCGATAGTCGATGAGCGTGTTGATATTCCGGTCGGCGATGGCGTAGATGCTGCCGCCCCGCCCGCCGTCTCCGCCGTTGGGCCCGCCCTTGGGAATGAATTTTTCGCGGCGGAAGCTGGACACGCCATTGCCGCCTTTGCCGGCGATGACTTCAATAGTGGCTTCGTCTACGAATTTCATGGTGTTGTGTTGGGTAGTGATGGCGCAGTGGACGCTATCGGGCTGATGGCGCACGCCTGGCGCGGCGCTAATGTATTCATTCTAAAACAAAAAACCCCGCCGCTGGAAAGGTGGGGGGGTTGTTCGGCTGTCGCGCCGCGGCGTGTCTGGTGTCCGCGGGCAGAAAATCGTTCGGCCGTTGCCGGCTTGATCTGCAGCCCAAAAAGGGTAGAGCGTGAGCCCGACCCTTTGCAGGCTATTCTTCGGCCGCGATCACCGACACGGTTCGCTTATTGAGCGCGCCGCGCACGGCGAACTTGACCGTACCGTTTACCAATGAGAACAGGGTGTGGTCCTTGCCGATGCCGACATTCGTGCCTGGGTGAAACTGCGTACCACGCTGGCGAACGATGATGGAGCCTGCGTTGATGGCCTGGCCACCGTAGATTTTCACACCAAGCCGCTTTGATTCCGAGTCGCGGCCGTTATGCGTAGAGCCGCCGCCTTTTTTATGTGCCATGTTTAGCTCCTGCTATGCAAACAGTTGATTCACAATTAAACCGTGACCGCTTCGATGCGAAGCTCGGTGTAGTGCTGACGATGGCCCTGGCGCTTTTGGTAATGCTTGCGACGGCGCATCTTGAAGATCTTCACCTTGTCATGCCGGCCTTGCGCAAGAACTGTTGCCTTGACCGAAGCGCCTGCTACCAAAGGTGTGCCAATTTTCAACTGGTCACCTTCGCCAACCGACAAAACCTGGTCTAGCGTGATTTCTTGCCCAATGTCTGCCGGTATCTGTTCTACTTTAAGTTTTTGTCCGGCGGCAACTCGATACTGCTTGCCGCCAGTTTTTATGACCGCGTACATGTGGGTAACCTCTAGGTTCATTCTTGGCAAAATGCCAAGCTTGCTATCTTAACGTGATTTTATGTGTTAAGTCAAAAGCATACGTCATTACACAGTCTATAAAATGACGGTGCAGCATGGGGGGCCCGGGGCGGGCATCCTCGCCTGGTCGCGGCGAGGCACCAGCCATCGGGCTAGGGGAAACCCTATTGACGATGGACTTGACCTGTGTCAATCTACTTTGTAAAGATGCTAATTTACTTAGCTAATTTAGTGAATTTATGCTTACCAAATACAGCTCCAAAGGGATGACGCCCGCTGACGAGATCCCTCTTACCGTATCGAACCAAGACTTCCTTCATGGCGGAAACGACGACGATTTTCGTCGGCTGGTGCATAGCCTGCTCTCGTTCTCCGCCAGGCTTCAGGAAGTGCGCAACACGTTTGGCGTCTATCTGGGATTAAGCGGTACGCAATACACCATACTCACGTCAATTGCTCACTTGGGCTGCGCGAAGGGCGTCGGGGTAATACAGGTGGCCAACCATCTTGGACTAAGCGCGGCATTCATCACGGCCGAAGCCAAAAAGCTCGAACAGTCCGGACTCATCGAAAAGCACGCCAATCTTTCAGACCGGCGGCGCGTACTCATGAAAGTGACGAGCGAAGGTATCAGTCAGCTGGCTTCGCTCGCACCCATTCAGCGGCCCACCAACGATGCGCTGTTCAAGGCGCTGACCAACGAAGATTTTGACCATCTGCTGCGATTGTGCGACGGCCTGATGGCCGGGGCCAAAGAGGCCGAATCATTGGTCAAGCACTTGGTGCTGGCGCAGCAGAAAGTGGCGCAGCACGAACCTGACTGACACTAAACCGCTACCCCCGCACCGCCGGGATACACAACATTTTTGAGGATATACATCATGATCAGAAACGCGGCACAATATGTGGCTTCGTTGCGTGACAACCGTTCCATCTACCTGGATGGCAAGATTGTCGGCGACACGACTACGCACCGGGCGTTTCGCCGTACCGTTGCTTCGGCGGCGAAATTCTACGATTACCAGAGCGATCCCGCCAACCAGGACCGCATGACGTTTCGCACGCCAGACACGGGCGAGATCGCCAACCGTATTTGGGAATTGCCCAAATCCTACGAACAACTGGTGCAACGTCGCAAGGCGCTGGAAGAATGGATCTCCCTGAACGCGGGCTACATTGGCCGTGGTCCGGGCCACGTGGCATCATGCATCTCGGGAATGGCCATGGGCCTGGACGTTTTCAAGGAATACGATCCGAAGCGCGCTGACGCGGTCATGAATTATTACCAATACGCCCGCGACAACGATCTTTACCTGACCTACGTCATCATCAACCCCCAGGCGGACCGTTCCAAGGCCGCATCCGAGCAGGAAAACGAGTTCCTCACTGCAGGCGTAGTGGACCAGGACAGCAGCGGCATCACGGTGCGCGGCGCCAAAATGCTCGCGAGCGCCGGCATTCTTGCCAACGAAGTTTTCGTCACGTGCATCCAGCCCTTGCGACCGGGCGACGAGCGCTACGCGATTTCCTTCGTTATTCCGCTGAATGCGAAGGGTGTGAAAATGCTTTCGCGCAAGTCTTATGAAGAGCACGCGCCCGACGTTTTCGACAATCCGCTTGCCAGCCGCTTCGACGAAAATGACGCAATCATTTACTTCGACGATGTAAAGGTGCCCTGGGACCGGGTGTTCGTCAATCAGAATATCGAGATGTGCCAGAAGCAGTTTCATGCGACACCGGCTCACGTTTATCAAAACTACCAGGCGCAGATCCGGCTGTCCGTGAAGATGCGCTTTCTCATCGGCCTGGCGCGACGCATTGCCGATACGAACGGCGTGACAGGGTTCCCTCAGGTGCGCGAGATTCTTGGCAACCTGGCTGCTCAAGGTGCCATGGTCGATGCATTGCTTACGGCCATGGAGGTCAAGGGGTCCAAGCATGGCGAGTACTTCGTGCCCGATCGCCACACGCTATATGCGGCGCAGGTGCTCACGCAGCAGCTGTACCCGCAAGTAACCCTCACGCTGCGCGAACTGGCGGGAGGCGGCCTGATTGCCTTGCCGTCGTCAGTGGAAGATTTCCGCAACCCCGAGACGCGCAAGCTCATTGAAAAAACGCAGCAATCTCCAACCTGCAATTCGCTCGAGCGTGTGAAGCTGTTCCGGTTGGCCTGGGACGCCGTCGGGTCGGAATTCGCTTCGCGCCACCTGCAGTACGAAATGTTCTACGCGGGCGCGCTGTTCGTCACGAAGAATCATTCGTTCGCAACCTATGACTGGGCCCGGAGTGCCGCGGCGGTGGACAATATGCTCAAGAGCTACTCGCTGGAAGGGGCTACTGGCCAGGCTTCGTAGGTTACGGTTACCGAAAGGATAAAGATGGACCTAACGCTGGATATTTTGTTTACAGGCTTTGCGTTTGCCGCGGTCCTGTATCTGATTTCGGTCGGGCTCTCCATTACCATGGGGATGTTGGGCGTCATCAACCTGGCTCATGGGACGTTTGCGGTGGCGGGCGGCTATCTTGCGTGGCTGTTCATCCATCGCTTTGGGTTGTCGTTCTACAGCTCCGTGGCCGTGGCGGTCGTGCTGGTGGGCCTTGCCAGCGTCGTGCTGGAAAAGCTGCTTTTTGCGCGCGTGTACGAGGCCGGGGAACTTGCCCAGGTATTGCTCACCATCGGAATCGTATTCATATCCATCGCCGTGGCCCATTTTTTCTTTGGGTCCCAGCCACTGACAATCTCTCCTCCAGACAGTCTTAAGGGCAATATCTATTTCCACGGGAATAGTTTTGCCATATACCGAATTGCGCTCATCGTTCTCGGGCTGCTGATCTACGTGTTGCTCTGGCTGGGTATAGACAGAACGGAAGTCGGCGCCCGCATCCGGGCTGTGGTCGACAACCGCGCCATGGCTGAAAATTGCGGCATCAACAGCCGCCGGCTCTTCACAGTTGTATTTGCCTGCGGCGGTGGCGTTGCGGCCCTTGGTGGGGCAGTGGGATCCAGCATTTTGGGGCTGTCCCCATCGTACCCTCTTGAGTACCTTGTGTACTTCCTGATCGTCGTGTCGATCGGCGGCATGGGTACGGTCAGCGGCACGGCGCTGGCCGCTCTCCTGCTCGGTTTCGGCGACACGCTGTGCAAGGTGCTGCTGCCGCAGTTCGGAGTTTTCTTTATCTATATCGCAACCATCGTGATCCTTTTCATCAGGCCACATGGGCTGTTCAACCGAAAAATGTGATATGGACCGTCCCTCATGAATAACGATGCAATTCGACAACTGGTTGGCAGGCGCTCGCTGAAGGCTACGGAATTTGCGCCGTGGGTACTCCTTATCGCGGCCTTCCTGTTGCTGCCGGACTATCTGCTGTTGGGCCGCCAGATCATCATCATGACGATTTTCGCGATATCTCTGGACATCATTCTGGGGTACGCAGGCATCATTACACTTGGCCATGCCGCGTTCTATGGAGTCGGCGCTTACACGGCGGGGCTCCTTGCCGTCCACGGCTGGCATGAACCCATTTCGGGCCTGCTCATCTCAGGAGGCGTTTCCGCGCTGGCCGCACTGATATTTGGATTGGCCATCTTCAAGACAAGCGAAGTGGCGACAGTCATGCTGACGATGGTGATCGCATTGCTGGGGCTGGAGCTGGCAAACCGGTTCCAAGGGATCACTGGCGGATTCGATGGCCTCGAAGGAATTACGATTGCTCCGCTATTCGGGACATTCGACTTTGATTTCTTTGGAAAAACCGCGTTTCTTTATTGCCTTGGCGTTTTGTTCCTGGTGTGGGTCGTGGCGCGCTTCCTTGTGAATGCACCGTTTGGCCGCTCGCTAGTCGGCATACAGGAAAATCCCACCCGCATGGAGGCCCTGGGTGTCTCAGTCTACAAGCGGCGCGTGGTCGCGTTTGCAATCAGTGGTGCCGTGGCGGGGCTTGCGGGCGCACTTACGACTCAGACCAACCAGTTTGTGTCGCTGGATGTTTTTTCGTTTGCGCTGTCAGGCACGGTGCTGGTGATGCTGGTCTTTGGCGGAGTCGGTCGGCTGTATGGCGCCTTCATTGGCGTTCCCATCTATGTTATTGCGCAGAACATCTTCGCGACGATCGACCCAGTCTACTGGCTGTTCTGGATGGGTATTTTGCTTGTGATTGTCGTTCTTTTCTTTCCGAGAGGCATTATTGGCATCAGCGACCGTCTCCGATCCCGGCTTGGCAAATCCCGGGCAGGTCGAACCGAATAGCACAGGGTCAGCATAATGGCGAATACACCGCAAAGCGAGACCGTTCTGGAGACCAGGGGCATCTGCCTTTCTTTTGGCGCCCTGGAGGCCGCGAAGCATTTGTCCTTCAAGTTGCCCCGAGGGGGAAGGCGGGCGCTGATCGGGCCGAACGGCGCGGGCAAAACCACGTTCATCAATCTGCTCACGGGCAAGCTCATGCCTGACTCAGGCCGGATCCTGCTGAACGACAACGACATCTCCGCACTTCCGTTTCATGCACGGGTGAAGCTTGGCCTGGTAAGGACGTTTCAGATAAGCACCCTGTTGCGCAAGATGACCGTGCTGGAGAATGTCCAGCTTGCCGCGCTTGAGCAACACGGCAGGGGCGGGATATTGCTGGGCGGCCGCAGCGCGCAGGCCGAAGCCGCCGAAGAAGCGTTCGCCATGCTTGTCCAACTTAATCTGGATGCATACGCCAGCAAGCTTGTTGGCGAGCTTGCCTATGGCATACAGCGGCTGATCGAGATAGCGGTGGCGCTGACGAGCCGTCCCTCGGTACTGCTTCTGGATGAGCCAGCGGCGGGAGTGGCCCCCGCGGAGTCCCGCCTCATCGTTGATGTGATCGATCAGCTTTCGAGCGATATTTCGGTGTTGCTCATCGAGCACGATATGAACCTTGTCTTTCGGTTCGCGGATTGGATCACCGTGATGGCGGGTGGAGCGATACTATGCGAAGGTAGCCCGCGCGAGATTGCGGCCGACCCGCGGGTGAAGGAAGTTTATCTGGGAGCAAGGACCTATGACTGATCCGCAAAGGAAGCAGGAGGCCATGCAAGCCGTTCTTACGATCAGCGATCTTGACGCGGGGTGGGGCGATACGCAGGTTCTATCTGGCGTTGGCCTGCACATTGACGCGGCGGGCATGGTTGGTGTGCTCGGCCGCAACGGAGTCGGAAAAACCACCCTCATCGCCACTATAGCCGGCAGGTCACGAGTCTTGCGGGGCTGCGTGACCTATGACGGCAAGGACTTGCAGGGCGTGCCGTCCTACCAGCGTTTTCGCGGTGGCATCGGACTCGTACCGCAAGAACGCGAAATCTTCCCTTCGCTGACGGTTGGCGAAAACCTCAAGGTCGCTAAACAGGCCGGGCCGCAAGAAGCCGGACCGCAATGGGACGAAGAACGCATATTCGACCTGTTCCCCAGGCTGAAAGAGCGTATCAACAACAGGGGCAATCAGCTTTCGGGTGGCGAGCAGCAAATGCTGGCAATCGCCCGCGCGTTGATGGGCAATCCTAGGCTGTTGCTGCTGGACGAACCCACCGAGGGGCTTGCGCCGGTCATTGTCGACCAGCTTATCGCTGCGCTGCACGAGATCCGCACAAAGTCGCGCATCGCCATTCTTATAGTGGAACAGCATCCGGGCCTGGTGATGGAGCTTACGAACAATATTGTCGTCCTCGATCGGGGGATGGTTGTCTTCAAGCACCTTGACCGGGCTGAACGTGCCGACCGCCAGGAGATCGAGCGGTTGATCGGCCTGCAGGAGGCCGTATGAGGCCTCGAAATGTCATGAACATACCCTTCGAAGATCTGGCTCGCACAAGTGCAATGTGGCTTGCCCGGGCTCGTGCGCTTCCATCAGAAGAAGCGTTTCCTTACCTTTCGCCATTGCGCTGAAGGGTCGTATCCACCTTAAAATTCATTCAAGAGACAAATCATGGACAAACGAGAATTCTTAGTAAAATCCGGCCTCGCCGCTGTCGGCATTGCGGCCGCCCCCTTCGCTCGCGCGGCATCCACGACTGTCAATGTCGGCATAAGCCTTGCCATGTCGGGTCACGTGGCGGCAATTGGCAACAATGTGTGGAAAGGGCTGTCACTGTACAGTGACCTTCACAAGGATAGCCTGCCTGCCGGCGTGCACATCGATACCCTGTTGCGCGACGACAAGGGCAGCCCCGACGATATCAAGCGCATTGTCCAGGAACTCGTCATTCGCAACAAGGTGACGCTACTGGGCGGAGTCGCGCTGACTCCGCAGGCAATGGCCGTGGCGCCGGTCGTAACGCAAGCCAAGATCCCGCTCATGGTGATGAATGCCTCGACCTCCAGCGTCACGCGCAAATCGCCCTATATCGTCCGCGTCTCGCACACCAACTGGCAGACCAGCTACACCCTGGGTGTCTGGGCAGGCGGTCACGGATACAAACGTGTCTATACGATGGTGGCCGATTACGCCGCCGGGCTGGATTCGAAAGAAGCGTTTGCAGCCGGTTTCAAGAAGGCGGGGGGCGAGATCGCTGGATCCGTGCAGACGCCCATTACGACCGCGGACTATCTGCCTTATATGGCCAAAGTCAAAGAGTCGGGCGCCGATGCGCTTTACATCTTCATCAATGCCGGGCACATCAATGCCGCAGTGTCCGCTTTTGCGGATTCCGGCTTGAAGAAGGCAGGGATGAAGCTCATCGGCCCGGGCGACGTCTCGCTGGATGACGAACTGGCGCACATGAGCACCAGCGCTGTCGGCATGATTACGGCGGGCGGCTACTACGCCGGGAACAAGATCGAAGCAAATCAAAAATTCCTCGCGGCGTGGAAGAAGAAATATGGGCAGGATGCCTGGCCAAACGAAGAAGTTGTGGCGGGGTGGGATGGCATGGCCGCATACCACGACCTGATTAAGGAAACCCGCGGCAAGTTTGACACCGCCAGCGCGATGAAATTTCTTTCGCATTGGAAGAATCCAGACAGTCCGCGCGGTCCGATTTCCATCGATCCGAAAACCCGGGATATCGTGCAGACAATCTATATCAACCGCGTCGAGCTGGTGAACGGTGTCCCGTTCAACGTCAATTTCGACAAGGTTCCCGACGTGAAGGACCCGTGGAAAGAACTCAACCCCGCCTAACAGGCGCCGGCGCGCGTGCGCGCCGGTAAATCAGCCCTCGACTTCCAACGGCTAAGCTATGAACAATTCACAGATCGACACAAGTTTTCGCACCGCTCTTGCGCGCCTCGCAAGGAACAATAGAATCGTCGCCTATGAAGATACGGTCGATCCACACCTCGAGCTATCTGCGCTGATGAAGGCCATGGATGGGCGCGAGGCAGTGTTTTTTCCAAAAGTTGCCGGCTTCGATATTCCTGTACTGGGTAACTTGCTGTGCTGCCGCGAGAATTATGAGGCTGCCTTCGGCACGGACATTTTCAGTTTGCGCAAGCTGATTTCCCGGGCGTTTCGCGGTTCCCTTGAGCCGGCGCTTGTCACACAGGCGCCTTGGCAGAAAAACGTTGTCACAGAAAACATCGACGTCGGCGCGCGCCTTCCCGCGTTGTTCCACCTGCCGAATGACAACGGCCGGTACATTACGGCGGGGATTGTCATTGTGCGTGATCCCGAAACCGGCGTGTATAACGCGTCGTATCATCGCCTGAGGCTCGTCAACGCAAACACGCTGGCAATAAAAATGGACTATGGCAGGCATTTGCGTACCGCGTTCGAGCATGCCAAACAGGAGGGCAAGCCCCTGCCGATTGCGATTTGCCTTGGCACGGACCTGTCCCTTTATCTCACGGCCGCGACCATGGGTTCCAAGATGCCTCTTGCCAGCGATGAACTTGCCGCGGCGGGAAGCCTTAAAGGCAGCCCTTTGGCGGTTGTAAAGGCCATGACTCAGGATCTTGTCGTCCCCGTGGACACGGAGATCGTTCTGGAAGGTACTATTTCTACTACCGAGACGACCGACGAGGCGCCTTTTGGGGAGTTCATCGGCTCCTATGCGCCGCCGGCCCCGGCACCTACCGTTCACCTCACATGCCTGAGCCACCGCGATCAGCCCATTTACCACGCCATCAACGGCTTTGGGCGCGAAACAATCGGCCTGCGCAAATATGTGCTGGAAACGACGTTGCTTGAGGTCCTTCAGGCCGCTGTGCCCATCGTGACCGACGTGGACATGAGCTCGGGGGGCTTGCACCGGTTTCATGCGGTCGTACAGGTGAAGAAGGCGAAATCGCAAGACGATGGCCTGCAACGCAACGCCATCCTGGCTGCGTTCGGAGCGCTCAAGGATCTTGATCTGGTGACAGTCGTCGACGACGATATCGACATCCGCGATCCAGCGGATGTTGAATATGCGCTCGCAACCAGAATGAATGCCGCCGACGACCTGATCGTCGTGGAAGGGGCACGCAGCCACGAATACATTCGTGTCAGCAATGGCGGCATCCGCGGCAAACTGGGCATTGACGCGACGGTTCCCTTTGCAACGCAGGCCACATTCAGAAGGGCGGAATTTCGCGACGTGCAGGCGCTTACGTCCAAGTTCACCGCGAGTCCGGAATCTGTCGCGCAGGCGCTTTCACAGTCCTGTGCGGTAAAACTCGGCTAGAGCGTCACTTGGCAGCCGCCGCGCCATAGGGCTTGAATGCTTTCTGGTGCGGCGGGTGTCACGAACGATAGTCGGCGTTGATGCTGATGTATTCGTGGGAAAAGTCGCAGGTGTAGACCGTTTCGGCCACTTCGCCGCGCCCCAGTGCGATGCGCGCCACAATTTCGGGTTCCTTCATGACGCGCTGGCCCTCTGCCTCTTCGTAGCCCGGATGGCGCTGGCCGTTGCTGGCAACCAGAACGTCGCCCAGCCACAGGTTGACTGACGATACATCCAGGTCGGTGATGCCGGCATAGCCGATCGCCGCAAGGATGCGTCCCAGATTGGGGTCGCTGGCGTAGAAGGCTGTTTTTACGAGGGGTGATTGCGCCACCGCGTAGGCGACTTTAAGGGCCTCGTCGGTATCTTTGGCCTGTTCGACCCGGATGGTTATGAATTTGGAAGAACCTTCGGCATCGCGCACTATTTTCTGGGCAAGTTCGCAGGCAGCGTCGGTCAGGGCGTTGAACAGTTCGGCAAAGCCCGGATCACTGCTGTCATTGACGTGCAGGCCGCTCTGGCCGGTTGTCATGATGATGAACGAGTCATTGGTGGACGTGTCGCCGTCAACGGTAATGCGGTTGAATGAGCGGTTGGCGATGGCGACCGCCATTTCCCTGAGCAAGGGGGCGGATATGCCTGCGTCCGTGGCCAGGTAGCCCAGCATGGTGGCCATATTGGGCCGTATCATTCCCGCGCCCTTGCTGATTCCGGTAATGGAAACCGTTTTGCCGCCGATCGTCACGCGGCGGGACACAATTTTGGGCAGCGTGTCGGTGGTCATGATGCTGTGAGCAGCGTCGAACCAGTTGTTTGGCCCCAGGTTTGCGATGGCTTGCGGCAGGGCGGCCACCAGGCGATCGACGGGCAGCGGTTCAAGGATGACGCCGGTGGAAAACGGCAGCACTTGCTGGGAATTGACGCTCAGCAGGGACGCAACCGCCTTGCACGTGTCCAGCGAAGCCTGCAGGCCGCTGTCGCCTGTGCCCGCGTTGGCGTTGCCCGTATTGATGACCAGCGCGCGAATTTGCGGCTCGGCCATGAGGTGGCTTTCGCACACCTGGACCGGTGCGGCGCGAAAGCGGTTCTGTGTGAATACGCCGGCGACGCTGGTTCCTGGCGCCAGCCGGAATACGGTCACGTCTTTGCGGTTGGCCTTGCGTATGCCCGCTTCGGCAACGCCTATCTCGACGCCCGAAATGGTGTGAATTTCGGATTTTGAAGGAACATGCAAATTGACGGCCATGAGAACACCTGCGAAAGACGAAGCGGCCATTTTACTCGAAGCGGGCGTGTGTTCCGAGCCGTCAGGTGGCGTCGCGGGCCGCCGACGAAATGACTTGTCGGGCATTGCTGCCACGTACTTTCGGGCGGGTCGGGCGCGACGACGAGGGTCAGGATGGTCGCGGCCGCCTTATCGTTGGCGCGTCGCCACCCCGGCCAGGCGCACGCGACGGGCCGCGCGGATTTCAGGAATGCGTGGTCAGCTGGGTGTGGGTAATAAGTTTTAGCTCACCGAGCGCTTCAAACAAGTTTCTCTTGCTTTTCTCGGGCATTCCGGCCATGGCGTGTCGTATCCATTGTTCGTGTGAACTGGCCATTTTTGCGAAGGTGCGCTTACCCTTGCTGGTGAGCTTGATGATGGAGCTGCGCCGGTCGGTTGCGACCTTGGTGCGTTGCACCAAGCCTTCCTTTTCAAGTTGGTCGGTAATGCCGGTGATGTTGCCGTTGGTAACCATCATGTGTCTGGACAGCTCGCTCATTTTCATGCCCTCGGGCACGCGCTGCAGCTGCGCCATGAGGTCAAAGCGCGGCAGGGTGGTTTCGTATTCAGTGCGAAGGCGGCTGCGTATGTCGCTTTCGAGCAGATTGCAACAGGTCAGCAGACGTAACCATAGCCGAAGGTCGCCGTGGTCTTCGGGCCGGATCCGCGATTCCAGATCGGGCGTGACCGCGTTAAAGTTCAAGTCATTCATGGCTTCATTTTGCGTATGGGGCAACCGGTAATTGGCAATAGCGTCGTGCACAGGGCGTTATGAGCAGGCCTGCCCGGAACGGACTGTGCGCGTTGCGAGGGTGTTGCAAGAAATCTCCCTAAATCTAAACAGCCTAAACTATTGCTGTCAAGAACGTTTAACCTTCAATATATAAAAATATGAAAATGTGGCATTGCCCCGAAAAACATCTTGCCAGCGGTGTTTTTTGAATATATAGTTTAAGCTTAAAGTATATGGATGTGCCCGCTCTTGCATGGATTATGCCGGCTTCACTTCACGTGGCCCGGTTGCAGGCAAGGCAGCTCGGGCGCAAGTGAAGGCCCCCTTCGTTGGAAAGCACCCGGAGAAGACGCATGAATATTGTTTGCATAGGCGGTGGACCCGCCGGCTTGTATTTTGGCTTGTTGATGAAGCTTAGCGACCCCAAGCACGAGGTCACGGTCATTGAGCGCAACCGCCCTTATGACACCTTTGGCTGGGGTGTGGTTTTTTCCGATGCCACGCTTCAAAACCTGAAAGAAGCCGATCCATCTTCTGCCGCTGAAATCATCGAAGCGTTCAATCACTGGGACGATATTGCCATCCATTACAAGGGCCGGACCATTCGCAGTGGCGGCCACGGCTTCATTGGCATCGGGCGTAAAAAGCTGCTGAATATCCTGCAGGCCCGCTGTGAAAAGGTGGGCGTCAAGCTTGTTTTCGAAACCGAGGTCAGTGACGATCAGGCTATTGCCGAGCAATACAACGCCGATATCGTCATCGCATCCGATGGTCTGAACAGTCGCATCCGCTCCCGTTATCAGGATGCCTACAAGCCAGACATCGATACGCGCAACTGCCGCTTCGTGTGGCTTGGTACCAAGCAGACGTTCGACGCCTTTACCTTCGCGTTTGTCAATACCGAGCACGGGTGGTTTCAGGCGCATGCCTATCAGTTCGAACCCGGGATGTCGACGTTCATTGTGGAAACCCTGGACAGTACCTGGCAGGCGGCCGGCATCGACAAGATGAGTCAGGAAGATGGCATTGCCTATTGCGAGCGGCTGTTTTCCCCGTGGCTGGGCGGCAACCCCCTGATCAGCAACGCGACACATCTGCGCGGTTCGGCAATCTGGATTCGTTTCCCCCGGGTCATTTGCGACACGTGGGTACATGAACAGAAGCTGCCCAATGGCCGAACTGTACCGGTGGTGCTGATGGGTGATGCGGCACATACCGCGCATTTTTCCATTGGTTCGGGTACCAAACTCGCGCTGGAAGACGCCATCGAGCTGCGTCGCTCCATTCTGGCGCATAACAACGATCTGGCAGCGGGCCTGGCCCATTATCAGGATGTGCGCAGCATCGAAGTGCTTAGAATTCAGAATGCCGCGCGCAACTCTACCGAATGGTTCGAGAACGTGGAACGGTACGCGGGGTTCGAGCCCGAACAGTTCTCTTATTCACTGCTTACCCGTTCGCAGCGTATTTCGCACGAAAATCTGCGTCTGCGCGACCCCGTATGGCTTGAAGGCTACGAACGCTGGTTGTCGGGCAAGCATGATGCACAGGCCAGCGAACGTCCCGTACCGCCCATGCATACGCCGTTCAAGTTGCGCAGTTTGTCGTTGAAGAACCGCATCGTGGTTTCACCCATGGCTATGTACTCCTGCAAGGACGGTGTGCCGGGTGACTTCCATCTGGTCCATCTGGGCGCACGCGCCATGGGTGGCGCCGGGCTGGTCATGGTCGAAATGACGTGCGTTTCACCCGAGGCGCGCATCACCCCGGGGTGCCCGGGAATGTGGAATGACACGCAGGCTGCGGCGTTCAAGCGCATCGTCGATTTCGTCCACACCAACAGCGACGCCAAAATCGGCATTCAGCTTGGCCATGCGGGCCGCAAGGCTTCAACCCGGGTAAGCTGGGAAGGCACCGATCTTCCTTTGCTCGAGGACAACTGGCCAATCGTGTCGGCGTCGGCCCTGCCGTATATCGAGGGTGTGTCGCAAGTACCGCAGGCCATGACGCACGAACAGATGGACGAAGTCCTGGATGAGTTCGTCGTGTCCACACGCAGGGTGTTGGCGGCTGGGTTCGATCTGCTCGAGCTGCACTGTGCGCACGGCTATTTGTTGTCGTCGTTCATTTCGCCCCTTACCAACTTGCGTACGGACGAGTACGGCGGTTCGCTGGAAAATCGCCTGCGCTATCCGCTGGCAATTTTCAGGGCCATGCGCAAAGTGTGGCCTGAACACTTGCCCATGTCGGTGCGTATTTCCGCGCACGACTGGGTCGAAGGCGGCATCACGCCGGACGACGCAGTTGAAATTGCCCGTTATTTCAAAGAAGCCGGTGTCGATCTTGTCGATTGCTCTTCGGGCCAGGTCAGCAAGGCCGAACACCCCGTGTATGGGCGCATGTTTCAAACCCCGTTCTCGGATCGGGTGCGCAACGAGGCCGGTGTTTCGACGATGGCCGTCGGTGCCATTTTCGACGCCGATCATGTCAACAGCATTATTGCATCGGGCCGCGCCGATCTGTGTGCCCTGGCCCGCCCGCATCTCGCGGACGCCGCCTGGACCTTGCGCGAATCGGCACGCATTGGCTACACCAACGTTGCATGGCCCAAGCAGTATTTCCCGGCCAAACGTCAGCTGGAAACTAATTTCGAGAGGGCGGCTGCATACGCGCAGTCGATGGGGAAATGAGCGTCACGCAGGCGCCGCGCCATGCGCTGGTTACGGGTGCGTCGCGCGGCATAGGCTATGCGGTTGCGCGGCAGCTGCTTGAGGACGGCGCGCGCGTTACGCTGCTTGGGCGGGGAGAGGAATCCCTGCGACAGGCCAGCGAAAGCCTTGCGGCGTTTGGCGAGGTGTCGTTCGCCAGCGCCGACATTTCTCGCCAGACCGACGTGCGCAAAGCGTTCGAACAGGCGGCAGCGCGTTTCGGTGTCGTCGACATACTGGTCAACAACGCCGGGCAGGCAGTAAGCGAACGGTTCGACCGGCTTGACGAAGCGGCGTGGGACAAGATGATAGCTGTCAATCTTACCGGCACGTTCCATTGCATTCAGGCGGCCTTGCCTGGAATGCTGGCCCAGCAGTGGGGGCGTGTCGTCAACGTGGTCAGCACTGCCGGCCTCGTTGGCTATGCGTATGTCTCGGCCTACTGTGCCGCCAAGCACGGGGTAATAGGCCTCACGCGTTCGCTGGCTCTTGAAGTGGCGAAAAAGGGCATAACCGTCAACGCGGTTTGTCCGGGCTATACCGAAACCGATCTGGTTCAGGAAGCCATTGAAAACATCATGAAGAAGACCGGCATGAACCGTGACGAGGCCAAGGGCCGGCTGGCCAAGGGCAACCCACAAGGAAAGCTTGTGCAACCTGCCGAAGTGGCCAGTGCCGTCGCGTGGTTGTGCCAGCCCGGTGCTTCGGCCGTGAACGGCCAGTCCATCCCTGTTGACGGCGGCGAAGTAATGGCCGGTTAGCCGCCATGGCATCCAAAAAGGAAAACACTTATGACTCAAACCACCGAACATAGCATGGCCCATCACCGCCAGCCGGCGGCCGGCTATAAGCCCCGTAATTTTTTATGGAGCGTGTCCAACGATTCCAAGGTAGCCACCATCACCCTGAATCGCCCAGAGCGCAAGAATCCGCTTACATTTGAATCGTATGCCGAACTGCGTGATCTGTTCCGCCGTCTGGTGTATGCAAGCGACATCAAGATCGTGGTGGTGACGGGTGCGGGGGGCAATTTTTGCTCCGGTGGTGACGTGCACGAAATCATCGGACCGCTGACCAAAATGGCCATGCCGCAACTGCTTGAATTCACGCGCATGACCGGTGATCTGGTCAAGTCCATGCGCGGCTGCCCGCAGCCCATCATTGCCGCCGTCGACGGCATTTGCGCCGGCGCCGGTGCGCTCATGGCGCTGGCCTCCGACTTTCGTCTTGGCACGCCGCAGGCTCGTACGGCGTTCCTTTTTACGCGCGTTGGCCTGGCTGGCTGCGATATGGGCGCCTGCGCGATGTTACCGCGCATGATTGGCCAGGGGCGGGCTTCCGAGTTGCTGTATACCGGCCGTTCCATGACCGCCCAGGAAGGGCAGGCGTGGGGGTTTTTTAATGGCCTGCATGAACAGGGGGTTCTGCTTGATGAAGCGCAGAAGCTCGCGCGGCAACTGGCGGATGGCCCCACTTTTGCTCATGGCATCACCAAGAAAATGCTGCATCAGGAATGGAATATGGGTGTCGACGAGGCTATCGAGTCCGAAGCGCAGGCCCAGGCCATATGCATGCAGACCAACGATTTCCGCCGAGCCTACGAGGCGTTCGTTGCCAAACAAAAGCCGCAGTTCGAGGGGGATTGAATGAGCGAGTTCGACTGGGCCGAATGGCCATTCTTTGACGACCGTCACCGCGAGCTGGCCAGCGAGCTTGACGCCTGGTGCTCCAGTACGCTGCACGGCATCGATCATTCCGATACCGATGCCGCATGCCGGCATCTGGTAAGGGCGCTGGGTTCGGCGGACTGGCTGCGCATTGCCGTGCCGCAAGGGCCCAACGGCGCCTGGGGTGGTCGCTGGCCCGAAATAGATTCGCGTTCGCTGTGCATCATGCGCGAGACGCTGGCACGCTACGACGCGCTGGCCGACTTTGCGTTTGCCATGCAGGGGCTGGGCAGTGGCGCCATTTCCATCGCCGGTAGCGACGAGCTGCGCCAGCGCTATCTGCCGAGGGTGTCCAGCGGTCAGGCCATCGCCGCGTTTGCGCTATCCGAGCCCGACGCAGGCTCGGATGTGGCGGCCATGTCCTGCCAGGCTGTGCTTGATGGCGATTCGTACGTCCTCAACGGCGAGAAGACCTGGATTTCCAACGGTGGAATTGCCGACTTCTATTGTCTTTTCGCGCGCACCGGCGAAGCCCCGGGGGCCCGTGGAATTTCGGCCTTTGTGGTCGATGCCGGCACGCCGGGCTTTTCAATTGCCGAACGCATCGACGTCATGGCACCGCATCCATTGGCCAGGCTGCACTTCGACCAGTGCCGCATCCCCGCATCGCAGCGGTTGGGCAACAGTGGTCAGGGATTCAAGATTGCCATGATGACGCTCGACATATTTCGTGCGTCTGTGGCGGCGGCGGCGCTGGGCTTTGCGCGCCGCGCGCTGGCTGAAGGTCTGGCGCGAGCCAAGTCGCGGAAAATGTTCGGCCAGACTTTGGGAGACTTGCAACTGACTCAGGCCGCGCTGGGTGACATGGCCACCGAAATCGATGCGGCGGCGCTTCTGACATATCGGGCGGCGTGGCTGCGTGACGTGAAGGGCGTGCGGACTACCCGCGAGGCGGCCATGGCCAAAATGGCAGCAACCGAGTCCGCACAGCGCGTCATCGACCGGGCGCTGCAAATGTTTGGTGGCGAAGGGGTTGTTTCGGGTAGGCCGGTTGAAAAGCTGTATCGTGATATTCGGGCCCTGCGTATTTATGAAGGGGCAACCGAAGTACAAAAACTCATTATTGCCCGCGAGCTGATGAAAGAATAGCGGCTCGCGTGAGGCATCACATTGAAGTTGCAGCTTAGCTTGGAAATACAGGAGATTAATATGGAAAAATCAGGACATACCGATACGTTTGCGCGCGACCATCTGCCGCCGTTGTCCGAGTGGCCCGAATTGCTGCTCAATGGTAATCCCGATGTGGCTTATCCCGCGCGCCTGAATTGCGCGGTCGAACTGGTGGATGCGCTGGTCGAGCAAGGCAAGGGCGAGCGTATTGCGTTGTATTGGCGCGAAGGCACTGAACAAAAAAGCATGACCTATCGCCGGCTCATGCAGTTGACCAATCAGATTGCCCACGTGCTCGTCGAAGACATGGAGCTGGAGCCGGGCAATCGTATTCTGTTGCGCGGCCCGAACAACGTCATGATGGCTGCCAGCTGGCTGGCTGCGGTGAAGGCCGGTCTGGTTACCGTCCCCACGATGCCGCTGCTGCGCGCTACCGAGCTCAAGGCCGTCATCGACAAGGGCCAGGTCAGCGCCGTGTTGTGCGACAGGCGGTTGTCTGCCGAGGTAGAGTTCTGCCTGAAGGCGGATCACCCGTCCTATTGCCCTACGCTTGCCCACGTGCGCTATTTTCACGATGAAGATTCCGAATCGCTTGATTCACTCGCCAGAAAGAAACCAGTCGATTTTCAGGCCTGCGATACGGCCATCGACGACGTCTGCCTGATTGCCTTCACCAGCGGCACGACGGGGCGCCCCAAGGGGTGCATGCAGTTTCATCGCGACGTTTTGGCCATGTGTGACACGTTTTCCAAGCATGTACTGCGCACCACGCCCGAGGACATTGTGTGCGGCACGCCACCGCTGGCGTTTACGTTCGGGTTGGGCGGGCTGCTGTGCTTTCCGCTGCGTGTGGGCGGGGCAACGATTCTTACCGAAAAAGTCACGCCCGACGAATTGCTGGCCACTGTCCAGGACTTTGGCGCAACCATGGTATTTACCGCGCCGACCTTTTATCGGAAGATGGCGGCACTCGTCAGCCACTACAAGTTGTCCAGCATGAAGAAAACCGTTTCGGCGGGCGAGGCGTTGCCCGATGCGACGCGTCAGCTCTGGAGGCAGGCCAGCGGCATCGAGATGATAGATGGCATAGGCGGCACCGAGATGATCCACGTTTACGTGTCGAGTCGCCCCGAAGAAGTGCGTCGCGGGGCCATTGGCACGGTGGTGCCCGGCTACATCGCGCAGGTGGTGGACGAAAATCTGAAGCCTGTGCCGTACGGCACAGTGGGACGCCTTGCCGTAAAGGGGCCTACGGGCTGCCGCTATCTCGACGACGAGCGCCAGCGCGTTTTTGTGCAAGATGGCTGGAACTTCCCTGGCGATACCTTTGCCATGGACGAAGACGGTTATCTGTATTACCAGGCGCGCAACGACGACATGATTGTGTCGGCGGGCTACAACATTGCCGGGCCGGAAGTCGAAGATGCCTTGCTGACCCACAAGGCCGTGGCAGAGTGCGGGGTTGTGGGGGTACCGGATGAAAATCGCGGCAATATTGTCAAGGCCTATGTTGTTCTGAAGCCTGGCTTCGAGGGCGACGACGCGCTGGTCAAGGCTCTGCAGGAACATGTCAAGGCGGCCATCGCTCCCTACAAGTACCCGCGCGCAGTCGAGTTTGTCACGACGCTGCCGCGCACCGAAACTGGCAAGCTGCAGCGGTTTGTGCTGCGGAAAAAGCACTGATGCCATGGCAGCCCCGGGGCACGACATCCCGTGCCCGGTGTTGCCGGATGGCCGTTGTGTTTGAGACGCACCGAAAGGGTGTTCCTTTCGGGTTTAATTGTTACGGCAGGTGCGCACCAGTAAGCAAGCGCCATCGCTGAATTGACACGAGGACGATATGAAAATTTTGCAGCCGCCCAATTGGGCAGCCCCGCGTGGTTACGCAAACGGCACTATGGCGGAACTGGCTGTCGGAAGCCGCATCCTGTTTATCGGCGGCCAGATAGGCTGGAACGCAGAGCAGAAGTTTGAAAGCGATGATCTGGCCGAGCAGGTCGGTCAGGCGCTGCGAAACATCAAGGCCATCCTGGCCGAAGGCGGTGCCGGCCCCGAACACATGGCGCGTATGACGTGGTATGTGCGTGACAGGCACGAGTATGTCAGCGCCTTGCGCGACATCGGCAAGCATTATCGTGACGTCATGGGCAAGAATTTTCCGGCCATGACGGCGATCGAAGTGGCGGCACTGGTCGAAGATCGTGCCCGGGTCGAGATCGAAGTAACGGCGGTTGTGCCGTCGGCCGCCTAGCGTCGCATCTGGGCAAACACCTCCTGCGCGGCGTCCAGTGTTGTCTGAATGACCTGGTCGTCGTGTGCGGCGGAAACGAATCCGGCTTCGAAGGTAGAGGGCGCAAAGTATATGCCCTTGGCCAGCATCGCATGAAAGAATTTCCCGAATTGCTCGGTATTGCCGGTAACCGCGTCGGCGTATGAAGTGGGAATCTTCGCACTGAAATACATTCCGAACATGCCGCCTATCTGGTCGGCCTGGAATGTGATGCCGGCCACCGCGGCACGCTCGACCAGACCCTTGACGAGCTTTTGTGTCTGAGCCTCGAGGTTTTCGTAAAAGCCGGGTTGCGACAATAATTCGAGAGTCGCCAGGCCCGCCGCCACGGCCACCGGGTTGCCCGACAGCGTGCCGGCCTGGTAGACGGGGCCCAGCGGGGCGATGTAATCCATGATTTCGGCACGTCCGCCGAATGCGCCGACCGGCATGCCGCCCCCAATGATTTTGGCCAGGGTCGTGAGGTCGGGCGTGATGCCCGTCAGCCCCTGGACGCCTTGCGGTCCGACGCGAAAGCCTGTCATGACTTCGTCGAAGACGAGCAGCGCTCCGTGCTGAGTGCACAGGTCGCGCAGACCCTGCAGGAAGCCTGGGGCCGGCTTGACGAGGTTCATGTTTCCGGCTACGGGCTCAATGATGACGCAGGCTATTTCTCCGTTGTACGTTTTGAATGCTGCCTGCACGGCGTCGAGGTTGTTATAGGCAAGTACAAGCGTGTGCTGGATGAATTCGGGCGGCACGCCCGCCGAGGTGGGGTTGCCGAACGTGAGCATGCCGGACCCGGCCTTGACCAACAGGCTGTCGGCATGGCCGTGGTAGCAACCCTCGAATTTGATGATCTTCGGGCGCCCCGTATAGCCGCGCGCCAGCCGGATGGCTGTCATGGTGGCCTCGGTGCCAGAACTTACGAGGCGAATTTTTTCTATGGAAGGAATGCGCTTGGCGATGGCATTCGCAATCCTTGTTTCGCCCTCGGTGGGGGCGCCAAAGGAAAGGCCGTTGGCGGCGGCTTCCTGAACCGCGCGTACGACGTCGGGGTGGGCGTGGCCAACAATGGCGGGCCCCCAGGAACCCACATAGTCAATGTAGCGGGTGTCGTCGGCGTCCCACAAGTAGGGGCCCTGGGCGCGCGTGATGAAGCACGGTGCACCGCCCACTGAGCCAAACGCGCGCACTGGCGAGTTGACTCCGCCAGGGATGACTCGGCAGGCTTGTTCAAACAGGATGGTATTGCGGGACATGAGGGGAACTCTATAGACTGAAAGAAACGTGGTGTGCGCCGGCTAAAAGGCCGGTGCACGTGGATTCAGGCATTGAACAGGGCCTGGCAGCGAGACGCGGCAGCCAGGACGTCGGGCACCTTGAAGAGCCCGCTGATGACGGCGATGCTGTCGGCGCCGGCCTGGATGACAGCTGCTGCGTTTTCCGCAGTAATGCCGCCAATGGCGACGACCGCCGCGCGTGGCGTCTTTCCCTGGCCCTGCACGAGCCGTCGGCCTTCGCGCAGCGTGTCCAGCGTAGCCATCACTGCGCCCGGCTTGACCGAGGAAGGGTACATGGCGCCAAACGCAATGTAATCAACATCCTGGTCGAGCGCCTTGCGCGCGAGCTCGGGTTCGTTATAGCACGAGCAACCCACGATGCGGGATGGCCCAAGGGCTTTACGCGCCTCGGCCAGGCTGCCATCGCCGCGCCCCAGGTGGACGCCGTCCGCGTGCGAAGCCAGGGCAAGGGGCAGGCTGTCGTTGATGATGAACAGGACGCCGTGCTGATTGCAACATTTGGCCAGCGTCAGGGCCTCTTGCAGATGTTCTGAATACGTTCCTGACTTGCGGCGCCATTGCAGGGCAACCATGCCGCCCTGGGCCGCCTCGGTGATGGCGGTGACAAGCTGATCGGTATTAAGCCATTCGGGCGTAATGCCATACAGGCCGCGTGGGAATCTCAACTGCGTGTTCATGTTGTGGATCGGTTGATCAGGCGGCTGCCCATACCGGGTTGAAATGTGTTTGCCGCCAGTGGCCCGGCCAGCACCAGAGCATTTTCGACAGCCTTGGGCATGGCCACCCCTTTGCCCAGTTCGATCGTCAGCGCGCAGGACAGAGGGCCGTTGGCGTTGCTGGAATGCGTCGGCGGTGGTGCGGGCCGCTTCCAGTTGAACGTGGCTTGCTCGGGGCCGTGCAACAGGTACGCGCTTTGCCCCGGCCGGATGGGAAAGCCCGTGCTCAGCACCCATTGGGCCCCGTGTTCGAGCAGGGCTTGCGCCGGGCTGTCGGCAGAGGTTCGTTGCAACGGGCCGTCGGCTTTCCAGTGCGCAATGAGGCTGTGTTCAGCAAGAACCAGATCGGTTTGTGGCAAGAGCAATTCGAACAGCGCCGCCATGATGTCGTCAGGGTCTTCGTCTTCGAGTATGGTGGTGTCGGGCAGCGCCTCGAGGTGCAGCACCAGCGGCACATGCGCATAGTCGGCGGCTATCTGTGCCAGGACCTGCACGGATTCAATGCTGTAAAGGCCCGAAACCTTGATTGCCTGTATATTCATGTCCTCGAGAAGACAGCGCGCCTGGTCGTCGATGAGCTCTGCGGGCATGAGCTGAATGTCTTCGGTGGATATGGTGTCCTGTACGTGGACTGCCGTGATAGTGCTTAGCGCGTGTGCGCCCAGCCCGGCGCAGGTTACGGCGTCGGCAGGCAAATTGCCCGAGCCGCTTGGATCGAAGGGGCCTACAACAAGAACGACCGTGGGGTTGGTATTTGACACAGATAAAGGGCTATCTAGAGGTATTTGCACGATCTTTGGTTAATATCAAAGATATCGTCATTGAGTTTAATAACATTGACCCCATTCTAATGGAAGCGTCCGCGATTGGCAGAAATTCGCGCCCGATATTTTCAGAGAGTAACAAACATGCGTACCTGGATGTGCTTGATCTGCGGTTGGATCTATGATGAAGAGGCAGGCGTTCCTGAAGAAGGCATTGCCCCCGGAACGCGTTGGGAAGACGTCCCGCCGAACTGGGTGTGTCCCGAATGCGGTGCCCGCAAGGAAGATTTCGAACTGGTGGAAGTCTAGGCGTCGCGGCTCAGTTCATTCACCTTATTGCCGCGGGTCTCGGATACAATAAATCACAGCGGCTTTGGCAAAGGAGGCGGGGAATGGATTCATTCAACAAATCGGCAGCGTCTAGCGCCAATCTGTCCCAACAGTTCCTGCTGGCCATGCCTGGCATGGTTGCTGGCAATCTGGCCAACACCGTCATTTACGTGTGCGAGCATACCGAGCACGGTGCGCTGGGACTGGTCATCAATCGCCCCACCGATCTTACCGTGGGCAATTTGCTTCAGCGCATCGATCTGGATCTGTCGCTCGAAATCGGGCCGGTGCAGGAATCACCCGTATTTTTTGGCGGGCCGGTTCAAACCGATCGCGGATTTGTGTTGCACGCGCCGGCGGGCGATTACAGCTCCAGCATTCGTCTCGGTGAACTGGCACTCACCACATCGCGCGATATCCTCCAAGAGGTCGCGCAGGGTCATGGCCCTGCCCAAATCCTCATCACTCTTGGCTATGCGGGTTGGGGTGCGGGTCAGCTTGAAAGTGAAATAGCGCAAAACGCCTGGCTGAATATGGTGGCGTCCAACGATATCCTGTTCAACATTCCTCCCGAACAGCGCTACGAGGCGTCGCTGGCTCAGCTTGGCATCAACTCGTCCATGCTGACCGGTGAAGCGGGTCATGCCTGAAGAAACGCTGCTGGCGTTCGATTACGGTACAAAGAAAATTGGCGTGGCGATTGGCAATTCCCTGATACGCCAGGCCCGGCCCCTGGAAGTCCTGATGCCGTCAACGCGCGCCCAGCGGTTTGCCGAGCTTGCCAGGCTTATCGACCAGTGGCAGCCGGCCCGGCTCATTGTGGGTCTGCCGCTTGCCACCGATGGCGCCGAACAGTATGCCTCCATGCGCTGCCGACGCTTTGCAAATCAGCTCAGGGGACGCTTTGGCGCTCTTGTCGAGCTGGTCGATGAGCGAGGCTCCAGCATCGAGGCGCAAGAGCTGCTGGGCACGCACGAGGCCGACGATGCTGTGGCGGCGGCCGTCATACTGCAGCGCTATTTTGATTCACTGCCGGCGTAGGCCGGCATTGAGGGGATGCTTTTTTACGCGCGCAAGGCTAGCGAGTAATATTACGGCCAGGCTTGCGTACAGAAGGTTCTTGGGAGCGGTGTTACGTCCGGGTTTACGCACAGAAAATCCTTGGGGGAGTTGATTTGGGCCTGTTGTTTTTCGTTTTTCGAGCACCTTTGGTTATTCTCTGGATTGCATCCAGCTTGCTTTCGGTTGCGGTGGTGTATCCGTTCCTGCCGTTGTCGGGACGCAATGCCATGAATCAGAACTGGTCCCGGGCCTTGATGAAGATATGTGGCGTGCACGTGCGCGTACACGGTCAGCCCAAGATGAGCGGCGCGACGCTATGGGTGTCCAACCATGTGTCGTGGGTTGACATTTTCATACTGAGCAGCGTGCGCTGCGTTGCCTTTATCGCCAAGAGCGAAATTCGGCAATGGCCGATCATTGGCTGGCTGGTTGCGAAGGCTGGGACAGTCTTTCTCAACCGACACCAGCGGCAGGCCATCAAGGACGTCAGCGCGCAAATGGAACATCGCTTTACTCGTGGCGAAGTGCTGGGCCTGTTTGCCGAGGGGACGACTTCAACCGGCTTCGATATTTTGCCGTTCCGCTCCAGCTTGTTCGAACCGGCCATTCATTCGGCAGTCAGCGTCCAGCCTATCGCGCTGCGTTTTTACCATCATGGCGAGCGCAGTGGATATCTTGCGTTCGTTGGCGAGCAGAACCTGGTGCAGAACCTTTGCCTTTTGATCAGCACGACGCAGGTCATGGTTGAAGTTGATTTTCTGCCTGTTCTGTCGGCTGCGCAGTGCCAGGAAATGGGGCGCAACAAGGTGTCCGAGCGTGCGCACGCCATGATTGCCCAGGCCGTTCGGGTTCCGGTCACAGAGTCCGAGCCGGCGGTGCTGGAGCCCAGTCCGCAGGAATAAAAGCCGAGAGCTGATGTGGTGTTGGGCAAGTATTGCAGTACCACTCAAGCACGGTAAAGCCACAGTACAGCCACAGTACAGCCACAGCAAAACCCGGTGCGGAATGAAAGCTTGTGTTCTATTCGCCTGCTTGGACTCAGGCCAGCTTGGGCGGAATCCAGGGGCTTTTCGGCTTGCGCTGCTGTACGCAGTCCACCTGCACGAGCTTGTGGTCGTGCACACGCATTGCGGTAAGCTGCTTGCCCCAGATGCAGCCCGTATCCAGGCAGATGGCGTCTTGCCGGATCATCAGACCGAGTGTTGACCAGTGTCCGAAAACGACAGTGACGTTGTCTTCAAGGATTGTCCGTCCCGGTACGTCGAACCAGGGTATGAGGTGTTCGTCCGGAGCCGGTGCGCGCTTGTACTCGAAGTCCATATGACCCTGGGCGGTGCACATGCGCATGCGCGTCAGCGCGTTGATGATGACGCGCAGACGGTCGTTGCCGTGCAGGTCGTCGCTCCAGTAGGCCGGCTCGTTCCCATACATTTTTTCGAGGTTGCTTTTCCAGTTGGGTGAACGCAGCGCGGCTTCGGCTTCAGCGGCCAGTTGCAAAGTTTTCTCGACGTTCCAGCCGACTGGTATGCCGGCGTGAACCATCAGATGGTTCAGTGCATGGTGGGCGAGGGGGCGGTGTCTGAGCCAGTCGATCAGCTCATCGGCGTTGGGCGCATTCAGGATGTCCGTGATGGTGTCGGACTTGCCGGGCTTTTTGACGCCCGCCGCCATGGCCAGCAGGTGCAGGTCGTGGTTGCCCAGGATGGCAACGCAGCGCTCGCCCATCGCGCGGATCAGGTTCAGCGTTTCAAGTGAGTGGGGGCCGCGATTGACAAGGTCGCCGGCAAACCAGAATTGCGCGTTCGGGTCGCTGGCAATGTCGGCGTGCCGCAGCAGCTGACTCAGCGGCTGGCAACATCCTTGTATGTCGCCGATTATCCAGATGCTTCCCATCGGGGTCATACTGCAGATTTGCTCCACGGCGAGCGCACCTGCATGAACCGGCGCACGTTATGCTGATTTTCCAGGTACAGCATGGCCATCAAGGCCAGGAACAGGGCCCCCAGATTGGGCACAAGTGCTGTTACCCAGGGCGGCCACTTGCTCAGCATGCCTATATTCAGGGACAGCTGGTTGATCATGAAGAAACCCACGCCAAGCAGGATGCCGATGAATACTTTGCCGCCGACGCCGCCACGGCGAGTCTGCATGAAGCCGATGGGTGCGGCAATGGTCATCATGACCAGCAGGGTGAAGGGGTAGGCGACTTTACGCCACAATGCCACGACTTGCCTCTCAGTTTGTAGATGATTGTTTTTGAGGTACTTGATATAGTCTAGCAGCACTGCGATGGACATGCGTTCAGGGGTCAGGATGCGGGCAATGAGCCTTTCGGGGGTCAGCGTGGTGCGCAGCACGCGGGTAGGCAGGGTCTTGACCTGGGTAATTGGCGTGTCGGGCGCCTTGGCGTCGGCCAGCGCTGCCACGGCATTGCTGTTTATCAGCGTTTCAGTGACGTCTTTCAGAATCAGACTGCCTTTGTCGAAATAGCCTTCCCTGGCTTGGGACAGCATGGTCAGCTCGCGCCCTGGCGTGAATTCATAAAGCGTGACGTTGGCCACGCCTTCGTTGGCGCGCAGCTCGCCAATATTGATGACCCGGGTGCCGTGTTCAGCATCGTCTTCCTTGAACCAATAGCCACTTTCCAGCCGTCCGCCGCCCGCTTTGCCCAGCAGGGCAATGGTGGCTTCGCTGGACTGGATTTCGGCAGCTGGCGTGATGACCTCGGAAAGCAGGAATGCACCCAGTACCCATGGGATGGTAATGATCCAGAGCATGGTCAGAAGCTTCATGCCGCTGACGCCAGACACGCGCAGGATGACCAGCTCGTTGCGCTGTGCCAGGCTTGCGAGGGCCAGGATGGCGCCGATCAGCAGGCCAATCGGAAGCAGGTCGTACAGCCGGCTTGGCAATTGAAGGGCCTGCAGGTAGAACAGGTTGAGCAGCGTAAAACTTGGGCCGATGCTGTCCAGTTCTTCAATCAGTGCGAAGAAAGTGAACAGGCCAACAAGTGCAAGCAGCACCACGGCACTGGAACGGTAGATTTCAGAGGCGAGATAGCGGCGGGCTGTGCTCATGTCAGGTTTGGTGGGTAAATCAACTTTCGTATGTTACTCGCCTTGGGTGGCTTTGCCGGCTGGCGCGTGTGCAGCGGGGTCATTTGGGCGCTTCGACCTGGTGCATGCGTTTCATGATGATGCCTGTGCGCGCCTGCAGGTATGCCGTTTCGCGATGGTGGTCGTAATAGTCCGGGTTCGGCAGCATTGCCGCCAGCTGTGCGGCCTGGCGGCTGTTCAGCGCCGAGGCGTTGATGTGGAAATAGTGCTGCGCGGCAGCCTGGGCACCGAACACGTTCGTCCCCCACTGTGCCAGATTCAGGTACAGCTCCAGAATGCGCTCTTTGTTCATGACCGCTTCGATCATGTAGGCAAGAATCAGCTCCTGGCCTTTTCGCAGGTAGGTGCGCGACCCCGAGAGGAAAAGATTCTTTGCCAGTTGCTGCGTGATGGTCGAGCCGCCGCGCATTTTGTTTCTGCCCAGTTCTTCCTGGCGCAGGTTGTATCTCCATGCCTTGCGGATAGCGTCCCATTCGACCCCATCGTGATCGATGAAGTTGGAGTCTTCCGATGCGATGACGGCGTGCTTCAGGCTGGCGCTTATCCGGTCATATGGCACCCATTGGTATTCGAGTCGTGCTTTGGGGTTGGTCTCCCGCAGTTCCGTCAGCGTCGTTTTCATGAACGAGCTGCTGCTTGGGTTGTTGAAGGAGAGCCAGATCACCATGACAAAAAGGCCGAACTGGTATAGCAACACAAGGAACAGTCCGATCAGTATTGCCACGCTGGCAACTTTTGTCCTGGATGTTTTGCGCGCGCGTCTCGAACCCATGTTTCTCAGGCCCGGTTCAGCTGGCGCCGTAGTGTGTCGAGGACGGGGGTTACGTCGGGCCGGCGGCCGAACCAGATATGGAAACTTGAGGCGGCTTGCGCAACCAGCATGCCCAGGCCATCGGCCACTTGCGTGGCGCCCTGCGTGCGTGCCTGCAGCATGAACGGCGTGGGTCTGGGCGCGTAGAACATGTCGTAGGCCAGGGCGTTGGCGGCATAGCGTATACCGGGCAGGTTGGGCGTCTGGTTTCCGACGCTGCTGGATGTGGCGTTGATGACGACGTCCCACTCGCCGTCGGTCTCGTCCAGTCCGCCGGCTGATAATCTGTCTGCGAGCCGGGGCATCAGCCTGACAACGCGTTCGCGCAGGGCATGCGCGCGCCCGGCCGTACGGTTTGCGATGTGCAGCGACGTGCACTGGGCGCTCAGGAGCGGGTAGATGACTCCTTTTGCCGCACCCCCGGCGCCGACCAGCAGGACGCGTTTGCCTTGCAGTGCAACGCCCAGACGCTGTATGTCCTGCAGCAGTCCTTCGCCGTCGGTGTTGCTGCCGTACAGCTCACCGTTGTTCATCCACAGTGTGTTGACGGCGGCGGCGAGGCGTGCCTGCTCGCTCAGATGATCGCGCGCGAGTGCGAAGGCTTCTTCCTTGAATGGCAGGGTGACGTTCAGGCCCCGTCCGCCGTCGCGAAAGAACGATTCGATCGTCGCTGGGAATGCGTCGACCGGCGCAAGAAGGGTTTCGTAGCGCAGGGCAATGTTCAACTGCAGGCCAAACTCGTGGTGGATGGCGGGGGAGCGGCTATGCGCGATGGGGTTGCCAACGACGGCGAAGTGCGGGATATCCAGAGTCATGGCGTTTCAGTGCTGAGTGTATTGTTGGTGAAGTGCCAGGTGCGGGTAATCGCCAGTATATCGGTCGTTTTCGCGATTTCGGGTGGCAGCGGCGGAAAAGGCGCCGCAAGTTGGACGATGCGCTTCGCGGCCAGGTTCAGGACAGCATGGTCTGAAGGCCGGTTGATTTCTGTACGGATCAGCTCCCCGTCCCTGCCGATATATACCGTCAGTTGCAGCTCGCCGTAGATTTTGCCGCGCGCCTCGTCGGGGTAGTGTTCGGTGCCAAGCAGTTCGATTTTTTTTCGCCAGGCCTCGACGTACTGGGCGTAAGCCACCGATTTGGCCGCCGGCCCCACAAAGCGTTCACGGGGCCGGGCGTTGTATGCCTGGATGCGTTCCCGGATGGCGCTGATCTGGGCATTGAGTATCAGGCTTTCCTGATCCCGGTTGTCCTGGCCTGGATCCGTTGACTGCTGCAGCAGATCGGGTCGATTTTTTGCCGGGACGGTTTTCTGTTCGGATTGCAGTTGGATATAAAGCGCCTGTTGTTCCTTTTCAAGATCCTCCTGGCGTTTGCGCAAGGCAGCCAGCACGATCTGGTCGGGCGATGAGTCGGCCGTGCGTGGCAGCGGCGAAGAGGCCACGCCCCGGTCGTCGTCACCACCGGCGTTGATCTGGTTCTGCGCGAGGATGGTTGGTGTTATGGGTGCCGCCTCGGTGCGCGCATTTACAAGGGTTACGTCCAGAGCCGTGCTTTCTGTTGTGTGCGGAGTTGGCGCAACGAAGCGGATCGCCAGCACGGCGGCGTGGACGCACAGCGACAGGACGATGGCAATGTACAGGTTGCGGCGCCGTGCCAATTGCGGCGCGGGCAGTAGCCATGTGTTGGTGTCGAGGGTATTCACCAGAGGCCCCGGTCTAGAGTTGGCGGTGCTGGCTTATGCCGCCAGAGTGTCCTGGTAGCGGCATTCCAGTTCAAGCGCCAATTCATCGTACCCCAGAATTTGCAGGCGAACTGTCTGGCCGCGTTCCAGTTCGGGCAGTCCGGGGACGCGAATGACCATCGGCACGCCCGAAAGACGGACGAGGTCGTCGCGCAGCACGCTGGCGTCTATGGTTGTCGCCTGGTTTTGCTGCAGCCAGCGCAGGCACCAGTAGCGTTCCATGGACGACTGGAAATCACTCCAGGCGGCGTATTGCGAATCGAAGGCGCCGATGATTGCGAACAGGTCGGCGTCCTTGGGCTTGAAGGGCGCCACCAGCCGGGCTGACACGCCATGCTCGGCGGCCGCGATGATCTGCCGCTGGTTGACGAGGTCCACGTAGCGGCGTAGCGGCGAGGTGCACCATGCGTATTGCGATACGCCGATGGCTTCGTGCGGCAGCGCCTGGGTGGACATGCGTACTCGTCCGGCCTGCTGCGAGCGGTAGATGCCGGGTACTCCGTGCTGGGCCAGCAGCCCGCCCCACAGGCTGTTGGTCAGAATCATGTATTCGGCCACCACCACGTCCAACGGGGCGTTGCGCTGGCGCGGCACGAGTCGAACGTGGCTGTCCGGATCGTCGGGAGGGCCGTCCAGGTAAAACGAGTATTCAATCCGATTGTTGTTCTCGGTCTTGCCGCGCACCGCGTCGCGCTGGGCGCTTTGTAGCCGCGCAAACTGCCATAGTGGGCGCAGCCAGTGCCCGTACGGCAGGTCGGCGTTGGGGTCGGCGAGCGCCGCTTCGGTAACGAGATCGTCCAGCGCGTTGTGTCGCAGGTTTTCGCGCACGCTAAGCTGTTCCAGCCGGGTTTCTGTGCCCAGGATTTCACCGCTGGCGAGGTCGACGTTGACATATAGCGACAGAGCCGGCTTCAGCTGGCCGGCATCAAGTGAAAAGGCCTGGATCAGCTCGTTGGGCAGCATCGGTATTTTCTGGCCGGGCATGTAGACGGTCGACATGCGTGTGCGGGCCAACGCGTCAAAACTGCTGTCGCGCGTCACGAGCAGCCCGGGCGCGGCAATGTGGATGCCGATGCGCGTAGTTCCGTCCGGCAGCGTTGAAACGGAAAGCGCGTCATCCACTTCCGTCGTGGTGTCGTCGTCGACCGAATACGCTTCCACCTCGGCAATGGGCAGATCCGCACCTATGGCGGGGACTGTTTGCGGCGGGTATTCAATTCCCTTGGGAAAATAAAGTGAAAAGAATCGGTCCCGGAGTAGCACCAGCGGGTTGGGCCAGGCGCCCAAGCGCAGCAGCAGCTTTTCGGGTGTGGTGGCCAACCGGGTGACGGCCGCGTCGAACGCTTTCCATTGCAGCGTGTTTTTGTCGGGCCGGGTAAGCAGCGTTTCGGAAATGTCGGCGATGGCTTGCGGAAGCGTGCCTGCAACCATCTGGTCGGTCCACTCCTGCTGCTGTTCGGCCTGCTTGCGTTTTTTTTCGATGGCGGCCAGGGCAGCCTGCAATATTTCTGGTGGCGCGGGACGGTAGCGTCCTTTGCCGCGGCGATGAAAATACGCCGGGGCCCCGTTCAATGCAAAGATGAGCGCGGCCTTTTCGATGGCACTTGGCGGGTGTCCGAAGTAGTCCAGCGCAAACGCCGCCGCTTCGAATTCCTCCTGCGGAGCGCATTCCCAGAGGAAGTCCACTTCCAGCGTTTCGGCCTGGGTGTGGGCCTGTGCCAGCATGGTGGCAGGATCGGGCTGTTCGAACTGAAACAGCACGCTGGCATTCTTGATTTTGCTGCGCTTGCCCGATTCCGATTCCACCTGCATGGTGGAATCGCCTTGCGAAAAGATTTTTTCCGCCTTGAAATTTCCGTTGTCTTCGTAAAGAACGTACATATGAGTAATCGGGTTTGCGTCCGCGAAGACGTGTCAGAGTTGAGTGATGGGTGGACGCAGGGCAAATTCCAGAACTTCAGGCAGCCAATGGCTGAAGTCCGAGATGCCGTGATCGCTGCCGCTGACGATCCGGCTGGGGCAGCCTGCATACCATTGCGCCGTTTCGCGCCAATTCAGCACCTCGTCGCCGGTTGTCACCAGCAGAAAGTAGTTTTCCGGGTGCGTAGGTCGGTCCTCAGCCATCTCAGCCAGTTCCTGAACGTATCCGGGCAAAAACACAAAGGGCTGGTCGGAATGATATTGCGTATGCGTGCCGACTTGCGTGGCCAGGTCGCGCGCGCCATACACGACGGGGTTCAGCAGGACGGCGCGGCAGTTCCAGCGAGCCGCCAGACACGCTGCATAGTAGCCCCCCAAAGATGAGCCTATCAGTGTCAGCGTGCGATCAGCCTGTTGGCCCCCTTCCTGCGCCTTCTCTATTAGACCATGAACCAGTGCCACGGCTTGTGCGGGGCTGGCCGGCAATTGCGGGCAGGCCCAGTCGTTTTCGAGGCCGCGCTCGCCCATTGCCTGTGCCAGGAGCTGCGCCTTGGTGGAATGGGGCGAGGATCGGAAACCGTGCAGGTAAATGATCATGAAAATCGGCGTGCCCTACAGACGGTCAAGGAGTTTCTGGTGGATCCCGCCGAACCCGCCATTGCTCATGACAAGGATCGAGTCGCCGGCCCGGGCGAAGGCGACGATGGCCGCAATCATCTGGTCCAGATCGCTGTACGACGAAGCCCGTTTTCCCAGCGGGGCAAGAGCCTGGTCCGGATTCCAGCCCAGCGCGTGCTTGCCGCCGCTGGCGCCAAAGCAGAAAACCTGGTCGGCCCGTTCCAGCGCCTCGGGAAGTCGGGCGGCCATGACGCCCAGCTTCATGGTGTTCGAGCGGGGCTCGATCACCGCCAGTATCCGAGCCTTGCCAACCTGGCGGCGCAAGCCTTCAAGCGTGGTGGCAATGGCGGTTGGATGGTGGGCAAAATCGTCGTAGATACGAATATTGTTTACCGTACCGCGTAATTCCAGGCGCCGTTTTACGCCCTGAAAGTGCGATAAAGCCTGCGTGCCCGTTCCGGGCGCCACGCCCACGTGTCTGGCCGCTGCCAGGGCTGCCAGAGCATTCATCTGGTTATGCCGGCCCGTCAGACCCCAAGCGACCGTGCCCACAGTCTCGCCGTTCAGTAGAACGTCGAAATGGTCTTCGTCGCCGTTTTCTCCTGCGCAGCGCCAGAGTCCGCCTGTACCGAAAGTTTCCACCGATGACCAGCAGCCGCGCGCCAGGACGCGATCCAGTGTGGTGTCGGGCTGCGGGCGGATGATAAGACCTTGTGCCGGAATTGTCCGCACGAAGTGGTGGAATTGCGTTTCGATGGCGTCCAGGTTGGGGAAAATGTCGGCGTGATCGTATTCCAGGTTGTTAAGTACGGCGGTGCGTGGACGATAGTGGACGAACTTGGAGCGCTTGTCGAAGAACGCGGTGTCGTATTCATCCGCTTCGATGACGAACAGGTGGCGTTCGGGCGTGTAGCGCGCCGATACGTTCAGATCGGGGGCGACGCCGCCGATGAGGAAATTGGGTGCAAGCCCGGTGTATTCGAGTATCCACGCCAGCATGGAACTGGTGGTGGTTTTGCCGTGCGTGCCGGCCACGGCCAGCACATGCTGGTTCTTTAATATGTGCTGGCCCAGCCATTCGGGGCCTGACGTATAGGGCAAGCCTTCGTTAAGAATGGCTTCCATCAGCGGGTTACCGCGTGACACTACGTTGCCGATGACGAAGAGGTCCGGCTTCAGGTGCAGCTGGGCCGCGTCAAAGCCCTCGGTCAGGGGAATGCCCTGTTCCTCGAGTTGGGTGCTCATGGGTGGGTAGACCCCGGCATCGCATCCCGTCACCGTATGACCGGCCGCACGCGCAATCAGTGCCAGTCCGCCCATGAACGTGCCGCAAATCCCCAGAATGTGTAGGTGCATAGAATCCTCCAGCCGCTATTGTAGTCAGGCGGGCAGCCCCGGCTGTTGTGCCGTCGGTCGCGGCGGGTAACCGATGTTAAACTTTATGCGTATCGCTGTCTTATGATTGTTGCCGGCGGTATATTGGCCAGGGTTGCGCATACATGCGGTGCCGGGGTACGGCTTCCGGGGTGTTGCGCCTTGCCTGACAAGCCCATGTATCCGAATTTAAGTGCACAAACTAACCAAACAGGACACTGGCATGGCGGTGATGGGGGTTTGGTCTTGATAGGGCAGGTCTTGAATGAAGCGACGTGATTTTCTGATCCGGGCAACGGCGGTGGCCGGCGCGGGCGTCGCGGTGGTGGGTGGTATATCTGGCCTGGTCTATGCAGGCAGGGCCAAGCCCGATCCGCTGTTCAACCAAAGCTTCCCCGATCTTTCGGGCAAGTCGGTTGCCATGCGTCAGTGGCTGGGTAAGCCGGTTGTCGTCAATTTCTGGGCTACCTGGTGCCCGCCTTGCGTGCGTGAAATGCCTGATCTTGAAGCATTGCACCAGCAGTACAAGTCTGTTCAGTTTGTGGGTCTGGGTGTTGATATGGCCAGTAATGTGCACGAATTTGTTCAGAAAGTGCATGTTTCTTATCCGTTGCTGCTGGTGGGCAATGGTGGCGTGGCGCTGATGCGCCCGCTGGGCAATTCGGCCGGAGGCCTGCCGTTTACCGTTGTGTTCGACGCGCAGGGCCACATCGTTCATCGTGTGTTGGGCCAGGTTAAACCACCTGTGCTGGCTCAAACGCTTGGAAAGTTGTCCAGTTAGCTGTGCCGTGCCCCCGCTTGAGGCGGCAAGGTTCGAGCAGGGATCCATTTTCAGCAGGGATCCCGTGTACCGGGTTTCATAGAGTTGGGCGCTCTTATTAGACAAATACCGGTTTTTAGCGTAAAAAGGCGGTCTGTCGATGATTAAGTTTTTATAATGGCGCAACACATACTTGTATTGCAGGGCCCAAATCTCAATTTGCTTGGCACCCGCGAGCCGGATGTCTATGGCCGACAAACTTTAGCCGAAATTAACGCAAATTTGCAGAAATTAGCGGCTGAACGCAATGCGCTGTGCGAAGTTTTTCAAAGCAACCACGAAGGTGAGCTGGTCGATCGCATTCAGTCGGCGCGTCTCGAGTCTGTCGACTACATACTTATCAACGCGGGTGCCTTTACGCATACCAGTGTCGCCATTCGTGATGCCCTGGCAGCGGTAGCCATTCCGTTCATTGAAGTGCATTTGTCCAATGTGTATCGGCGCGAGACCTTCCGCCATCACTCTTACCTGTCCGATCTGGCTCAGGGCGTGGTGGTGGGGCTGGGAGCTTTTGGTTATGAAGCGGCCTTGACTTACGCACTTGGGCATTGAAAGGGCGTCGAGCCATTTTTATTAATATTTCGTTCGCTGTACGCGTGGTGCGCGGTGAACCACTGGGAACTCTGCATGGACCTGAGAAAACTGAAAACGCTTATCGACCTGGTGGCCGAGTCCGGCATAGCCGAGCTTGAGATTACCGAGGGCGAAGGCAAGGTACGGATAGTCAAATTTTCCCAACAGCAGCAGCCGGTGCTTTATGCTCCCGCGCCTGCCGCCCCGGCCGCCGCGGCCACGCCAGCGGCGGCGGTTGCACCGGCCGAGGTCCAGCCCGAAGGGCATCTGGTCAAGGCACCCATGGTCGGTACCTTCTATCGCGCGCCAAACCCGGGGGCTTCACCTTTTGTCGAGGTGGGTCAGTCGGTCAAAGAAGGTGAGCCTATCTGCATCATCGAGGCAATGAAGCTGCTTAACGAGATCGAAGCCGACAAGGCTGGCGTCATCAAGGAAATTCTGGTTGAAAGCGGTGAGCCGGTCGAGTACGGCCAACCCTTATTTGTAATTGGCTGATTCATGTTCGAAAAAATACTAATAGCCAATCGTGGCGAAATCGCGCTACGCATTCAACGCGCCTGTCGAGAACTGGGCGTCAAGACCGTGGTGGTGCATTCCGATGTCGATCGCGACGCCAAATACGTACGCCTGGCCGATGAGTCCGTTTGCATCGGGCCTGCCGCTTCGCGCGACAGCTATCTGAACATGCCCGCCATTATTTCGGCTGCCGAGGTAACCGATGCCGAAGCCATCCATCCGGGCTACGGGTTCCTGTCTGAAAATGCCGATTTTGCCGACCGTGTGGAAAAAAGCGGCTTCGTGTTCATCGGTCCGCGTCCCGAAACCATACGCGTCATGGGCGACAAGGTCAGCGCTAAAAAAGCCATGACTGAAGCGGGTGTGCCGGTCGTGCCCGGCTCGCCAGGCGCGCTGCCCGATGACTCCGCCGAAATAATGCGGCTGGCCCGGGAAGTGGGCTATCCGGTCATTATCAAGGCGTCGGGCGGTGGTGGCGGCCGCGGCATGAGGGTGGTCTATACCGAGGCGGCACTTATCACCGCGGTAAGCATGACCCGTAGCGAGGCCGGCTCGGCGTTCAATAATCCCGAGGTCTACCTGGAAAAATTCCTCGAGAATCCGCGCCACGTCGAAATCCAGGTTCTCGCCGATGGGGGACGCAATGCCGTCTGGCTGGGTGCACGCGACTGCTCCATGCAGCGCCGCAACCAGAAGGTCGTCGAAGAGGCGCCAGCCCCGCTCATTGCCAGCCGTCTTCTCGATCGCATTGGCGAGCGCTGCGCCGAGGCCTGCCGCAAAATGGGTTATCGCGGCGCCGGCACGTTCGAGTTCCTGTACGAGAACGGCGAGTTCTTCTTTATTGAAATGAACACGCGCATACAGGTGGAACATACGGTGACAGAAATGATTACCGGGGTCGATCTGGTCGTGCAGCAGATTCTCATTGCCGCCGGTGAGAAATTCACGTTGCGCCAGCGTGACGTGCAGGTTCGCGGGCACGCCATCGAGTGCCGCATCAACGCCGAGGATCCGTTCACATTTGTGCCCAGCCCGGGCCGCATCACGAACTGGCATACGCCGGGTGGACCAGGGGTGCGCATTGATTCGCATGTATTCAGCGGCTACGTTGTGCCGCCCAATTACGATTCTCTTATCGCCAAGCTCGTCACGTATGGCGATACGCGCAAGCAGGCCATAGCGCGCATGGAAATTGCCCTGTCCGAAATGGTGGTCGAAGGTATCAAGACCAATATTCCGTTGCACCGCGAGCTTATGCAGGACGCGCACTTCATTGAAGGCGGAGCCAGCATTCATTACCTCGAGCAAAAATTGTCGCAACGCCATAAAGCGTTGCCAATGTAAAACTTTGGGCATCTGGGCATTGCCGTCCGGTGCCTGCTGGAAGAAATTATGCGTGAACTCGTGCTCCATTGTCCGGAGGCACAGGCCGAAGCGCTTTCAGAGGCGCTGCTCGACGCGGGCGTGTTGTCTGTGTCGGTCGAAGACGCCGAAAGCGACACCCAGGCCGAACAGCCTTTGTTCGGTGAGCCAGGCAGCGAGCCCGAAGTTCAGGCGTGGCGCTACAACCGCATGGCGGCCCTGCTTGCCGATGGTGCCGATCCCGCACAAATACTCGAGCATGTTCACGTGGTCGGCGGAATCAATTATTCCGATCGTGACTGGTCAGTGCGTGAGGTTTCCGACGCCGACTGGGTCAGGTTGACACAAGAACAGTTTGGGCCGATACAGATCGGTGAACGAGTATGGATAGTTCCAAGCTGGCATCGTGACGATCCTGCCGTTCCGACCCGGGCCGAATCTTCGGTGGCGAACGGCCCTGTGCGTCTGCAGCTTGATCCGGGCCTGGCTTTTGGCACCGGCAGTCACCCCACGACGCGCTTGTGCCTGGAGTGGCTGGAAGCCAACTTGCGCTCGGGCGAAACGCTGCTTGATTACGGGTGCGGGTCTGGAATTCTGGCGATTGCCGCAAAGATGCTGGGCGCGGGGCCGACGCTGGCCGTCGATATTGACGGTCAAGCGGTTCTTTCCACGCGCTATAACGCGCAGGTGAACCAGGTTGACGTGCGGGCCATGCTGCCTGCGGAACTGGAAGCAGGCCAGTATGACCTTGTCGTGGCCAATATTCTGTCCAACCCCCTGAAAGTTCTGGCACCCATGCTGGCGGCACGACTTCAGTCAGGTGGCCGACTGGTTCTTTCTGGCATACTGGAGCGGCAGGCTGACGAAGTGGCGCGGGCTTACGCGCCCTGGCTTGGCATGAGTGTATGGCAGGCCCGCGAGGGCTGGGTTTGCCTGCATGGACGACGCGCCTGAAGGCGCGGCTATCGGGTATATCTATGGATTTGAAGACCAAGTGCGTGCGCTGCGGTACCGTGTTTCCCGTGAGCATGGATCAGTTGCAGTTGCGCAAGGGGTATATACGCTGTGTGAGCTGCGGAAATATTTTTGATGGCTACGCGGCGGTGGTCCCGGAAGAGGCCGCCGCTGCCAGTCCGCCTGCAGCCGGCTTGCCTGCTGCAGGCGCGCAAGCGCCCAGCGTGGTTCGTCAGCGCATGCCGCGTGCGGGGCAGCGGGCCGGCGTGCGCGTACCGGTGGAGCCCAGCCTTGGTGCCGATCGGGAAGAACCGGACGATAGTGCGACTGTCCCCGGCATTTACGTTGAGCCGCGCAGAGCAAGCTCGTCGGGCCGGATCGAACCGGCTGCAACGGATGTTGATGCCGATCCTGCCATCTACGTAGAGCCCGCATCGTACGCTGACACTTTCCCCTATACGAACGCACCCGAGCCCGGGTCCGCGCATGGGGCGTTCAGCATCCCCGTGGACAGCACGGATGTCCTGCCTGATTTTCTGCGGACGCGTCGTCAGCACCGTCGCGGCATTGCCCATTTTTTCTGGAGCGTGCTCGTCCTGGCCGGGCTGGTCTTGCTGGCGGCGCAATTGATCTTTGTGTATCGGACTCAAATTGCAAACGATGCGCCACTGTTGCGGCCCGTGCTTGAGCAGGCCTGTGTCTCACTACGGTGCAAGGTGGGTTATTCGCACCGTATCGAGCGCATTGCCATTATGGATTCTTCGCTGCAGGCCGTGACCAGTGATCGGTCTGTGCCCAATGAAAACACCATGCAGTTGCGGGTCGTGCTGCGCAACAGTTATGACAAGCCTCAGGCCTGGCCGTCACTGGTGCTCGATCTGATTGATTTTTCGGGCTCTATTGTCGTCAGGCGCCGGCTGTATCCCCAGGATTATTTGCCCGCCGACAATCTGAAAGGGCCCTTTGCCGCAGGAAGCGAGGTGCGAATCATGGTGCCAATAACGGTGTCCGGTGTGAAGATCAATGGTTATCAACTTGGTAAATTTTACGCTCCAGAAGGATAGATATGTCTGAAAAAGTACTCGTGTGTGGTTCCGTGGCGTTCGATACGATTGCTGTTTTTGAAGGCCATTTCAAAGATCACATACTGGCCGACAGCATCCAGTCGTTGAGTGTGTCGTTTTTTGTGCCGACGATGCGCAAAGAGTATGGCGGGTGTGCCGGCAACATTGCGTACAACTTGAAGCTTCTGGGTGCGGATCCGGTGCCGGTGGGCACGGTGGGTGCCGATGCGGCGGATTACCTCGCTTACTTCCAGAACCTTGGCATCGATACGAGCATGATCCACGTCATTCCCGAAATGTTTACACCGCAGTGCTTCATTACCACTGACCTGGACAATAATCAGATCGCCTCTTTCCATCCGGGGGCCATGCTGCGCTCGGCAGAAAACGATTTGACCGGCGCGCTCGCAGCGTGGGCCATTGTGGCCCCCGACTCCAAGGACGGCATGTTTGCACATGCGCGTCGCCTCAAACAGCAAGGCATTCCATTCATCTTCGATCTGGGCCAGGCGATGCCGCTATTTACAGGTGAAGATCTTGAAGAGATGCTGGCCATGGCTGATATTTTCACCGCCAACGACTACGAGGCAAGTGTGGTGGAGCAACGCACCGGGCGCAGCCCGGAACAGATGTCCGAGTCCATGAGGGCCGTGGTGGTAACGCGCGGGGCCGAGGGTGCCACACTGTATGTAAAGGGGGCAAAGACGCAGATTGCCCCCATCAAGGCGACGGCAATCGTCGATCCCACCGGCTGCGGCGATGCCCATCGCGCGGGCCTTTTGTATGGCCTTGCACGAAACTGGCGTCTGGAGCAGGCGTGCCAGTTGGCGAATGTGATGGGTGCCTTTAAAATCGCGTCACGTGGCCCTCAGAATCACAAGCCCGGTCGTGCTGAAATCGGCGCGTCGCTCAAGCAGCACTATGGAATTGAATTGCCCGTCTGAACGCGGCGGGCAGGATGTAACGTCGCAAAGGAACACTTATGACTACAGTTATGACAGCAATCCCCAGCAGGTGTGTTTACCGGCTCGTTGCCGTGGCGGCCGTTGTCGGCATGTCGGTGGTTGTAGCCGGATGCGCAACGCCTTCGGCTTCCAGCTCCACCTACACCTATGGCCAGGCACAGCAAGAGCAGATTGTGCGCATGGGCACGGTGGTGTCGGTTCGCCCCGTGACCATCCAGAACGACAGGTCCAGTGGTCTGGGTATGTTGGCGGGCGGCGCCCTGGGTGGTGTGCTGGGCAACTCTATGGGAGGTGGCACCGGCAAGGTCATCACTACGGTGGGCGGCGCGATTCTGGGCGGCCTCGCGGGCAATGCCGTCGAAAATCAGGTTGGAAAGACGCAGGGCCTTGAGATTACCGTACGCCTGGATAACGGGGAGACCCGTGTTGTGGCGCAGGCCGCCGATGTTTCGTTTAGTTCCGGCCAGCGCGTTCGTCTTATTAGCGGTAACGGCCCGACGCGCGTTGTACCAGTGTACTGATGCGGAAGCTATGCCGTCGTCGCGGCGGCTATATCGAGTAGATCAGGTTTTCGATCATCCTGATGACGACCTGCGCCACAATAAGCAATACCAGCGGCGAGAAATCCAGGCCGCCAGGCGTGGGCAGTATTCTGCGGATCGGATCAAGAAGTGGTGCGGTCAGCGTCCGGAGTACGGGCATGATGGGCGCCAGCGGGTTGATCCATGACAGCACTGCCTGAATCAGCGTCATCCACAAGATAAGCGTGAAGATCCATTTCAGAACCGTCAGTGCGCCAGCAACTACCGTTGGCAGCAGTACTGCGGTAGGCGGCAGATCGCCGGAAGCGACCAGCCATTCGACAAGCAGGAAGACAAACGCAGTGAGCCAGCAGGCCAGCAGGCTGGGGAAGTCGTAACGATTGGTGGCGGGCACGATCTTTCTGATGGGCTGCACCAGCCAGTCGGTGATGCGGGTGACGGCCTGTGAATATGGGTTGAAAGGATGCAGGCGGACCGCATAGGCCCAGGCGCGGATAACTAGAGCAATGCCGAACAGGGTGAAGGCAATGTTGACAATAAGGCGCAATGTGTCGCTAAGCATGGTTGTCGGTCAGGAATTGAACGCGGGCATGTAAAGAGGGCTCCATTGTCGCATGGCTGAATGGTGTTCGCACAAATAAAAAGCTGCCCGGCTTTGCCGGGCAGCTGCAGTGTGGCATTACAGCGTGCAGGTGCTTACGGACGGCCACCTGTGGGAAAAGGCCACGAAGCCGCGGTATTTACCGTCGTGCGCGCGGCGGGTGCAGCAGCTTTGGCTTTGGTTGCCGTGGCGGCTGTCTTGGCGCTGGCTTTTTTGGGCGCCGCCTTTTTGGCGGGGGCTTTCTTGGCTGCGGCCTTTTTGGGCGCTGCTTTCTTGGCCGCCTTCTTGGCAGGAGCCTTTTTGGCCGTCGCTTTTTTAGCGGTGGCTTTCTTGGCTGTGGACTTCTTTGCTACGGCCTTTTTGGCAGTAGCTTTCTTGGCTGCTGCTTTTTTGGCCGGGGATTTCTTCGCTACTTTTTTGGCGGCGGCCTTTTTGGGGGCTGCCTTGCGTGCTACAGACTTCTTTGCCGCTTTCTTTACAGCTTTCTTTGCAACTTTTTTAACGGCCTTCTTTGCGACGGCTTTTTTGGCCGTGGCTTTCTTGGCGACTACTTTTTTAGCGGGTGCTTTCTTTACTGCTTTCTTTGCCGGTTTCTTTACAGCTTTCTTTGCAGCTTTTTTGGCTGTAGCCATAGTGATGCTCCTTGAGAATGAATCGTAAAGTAACGTCCATCCATTTGATATGGCCCCCAACGAAAATGTGCGACCCATCTCAAATGGCACAAGCGTGCAAGATGCATTACACCGTGCACGCCTAGAGTCTAACTTAAGCGGTTACAGTATCCAAGCATTATTGATGACTTGAAGTGATTCCGGTTTGATATTCGATGAGTCGGTCTCGAAAAAGCTGCCTTCTTTTTTCGAATCGATCATCTTGGCGAACCACCGGAATGGATTTTCTTCGGGTAGGGATGGTGTCCGAGTGCTGATTTGTTGGCAGCGTTGATTGACGAAAATGCGCCATTGCGATTTGAATGTCGAGGCGCTCAGACTGACCACGCGGCATGGCACAGCATCTGCAACGTGAGCATATTCAAGGCTTGCAGCCATTTTGAAGAGATCGCGAATTTTTTTGCGGAAGGTTGATGTTCAAAAACTCGGGCTCTCAAGTTCGATCGTGTCGATCACATCGATGCCGTCGTTGCAGTGTGTGAGCTCGGCGTGAAGCATGTGCACGTCCTCTCCGTTAGGACTCATCATTTTGTTTTGATGACCCGATATAAATATTTGCGTAAAACCAACATAAAGGAATCAACGCGACGCCAGGTACGTAAAACGACGAGCGATTTATGCAGCACCTGATCGACTTCAGGCGTGCCGGTTTTGAAGTTTTGGTCGGAGTGCTGGCGATCTTCCGGATGCGCCGAACGGCAAGCAAGCGTTCCAGTTTTGAATGTGATGCAAGGCGCAAGCTGCGGTGATGACGATGGGCATCACGAGGATTTGCAACGTTGCGGATCGCTGGTTTTGTTGAGGCATCGCTGGCTGAGGTGCACGTGTCGTTGCCAGGGCAACGCTTGCGAAAAATGCGAAATTGCCGTCGACAGCTTTCTAAATTTGTTGGATCAGCGCGCAGTCACTTTGCGCTAGTTCATGCCCGTCGTTCGAGCACGGCGCTCTGTGGCCGAGGCCCTTCGGCCTTGCCCGTGATTGGTGGCTTGGGTAGTCTGGCTTCGCCAGGCTCGACCGTAAAGCGTCGCTCAAGCGTGTACCAGACGCCGGCAATATCGGGAGCCGGCGCTTTTTCGTTTTCGTGTTGGGTGTAGTCGGCCACCAGTGCCTGCGTCACACCAAATTGCACGTCGGTGTCGATGTTTGGGTCGTCACTTGAGTACACCTGTGAAAACTGGGTTTTGTAGCCGGGCTTGTATATCATGAAATGGATGTGTGCCGGCCGCATATTGTGTCGCCCCTGAATGCGCAGCAGTTCGCCGACCACTCCCGAAATGGGTATGGGATAGCCAACGGGCTTGACCGTGCGGAACCAGATGTGACCCTGATCGTCGGTAGTGAACTTGCCGCGAAGGTTCATGTCGGCTTGTTCGGGGTCCTGGTTTTCGTACAGGCCTTCCCCCGAAGCCTGCCATACGTCGACCTCGGCATTGGCCACCGGTTTGCCGGTCGGGTCATACACCCAGGCGTCGACGAATACCGGAGCGCCCGGTGTTGCCGACCGCACGATTGAGTCGCCATTTTTGGTGACGGGTGAATTCATGCGCCAGAATGGGCCCATTAAATTGGCGGTAGTGTCTGTTTGCCCTTGATCGCCATTGTTCAATAGACAAACCAGCGAGGACAGGCCCAGCGATCCGGCCGCCAGTACGACTTCGTTGTGGGAGGGAGAAGTCAGTTGGCCCAGTCGGGCCACGTAGGTGCATATCTGATGGAACTCGGCTTCGGTCAGCTTGGTCTCTCGAGCGAAGTCGTGCAGATGTTGTACGGCGGCGGACATCAATTGGCGAAATCGGGCATTGGGTGCACGATCGATTTCTTGAAGCACGGACTGGGTCACATCATTCTGATTACGTATGATCATCGCGAGCACCTTGAGTGGTAGTCCCAGAAGAGTCCAGTGGGGCAGGTTCACTTATTAGAAAGCATTCTCCTCGTAGTTTCCAGAGGGACGCTCGGGGTGGACCGGCCGTAATCCTTTCTTCTGTATAACAGGTGAAAGCTTTTGGCCGGCTTGGCGAGAGGGGAAAGCGGTAAACGGGACTGCCTGAAATCCACGGGCCAGAGCCCGTATGAGGCACATAAGTGTTTGGCAGTCCCGGACCGGTTCGCGTAGCCTGCGGTCAGCAAGTTCGGCTCACTTAATTTTGTGTGGATTGGTGAGTGTGCAGCTTCCGGAGTTTCTTGTACTTGGCGTAGCGCTTTTGGTACGCGTCGCCGAATACGTCGTATGAAAGCACATCATAGGTGTGCTGATCAAAACCCGCTTTTTCCCAGTCGATAAGGTCGCTTTTTACTTGCTCGCCGACTGAGGCGGATTGCTGATGTGATGGTGATGCCGGTGCTTGCGCACGTGCAACTCCGAAGGCTCCGGAGGCCATCAGGCCGATTATTGCCGCGAATGTAGTGAATGACGTTTTCATGATTTTCCTTTAATTGAAAGTGATGTGAAGCATGTGAAACATAAAAATGTGTGGGGCAACTATTGACTGTTGGGGCGGGTCGAGCCTTGTGTGACCAGTTATTCCTCGAGCGATTTTCTAGTGGCGTTAAGTAAAGAGGGAACGCTATTGCGTCGTTCATGGAACCAATGATGGGGTTGTCTGTAGAATCTGAAAAGACGATAAAATGTGATTTGAACGATCTGTATTTGGGATGGATTGCGATGCTGGATGGCGTTTCGCTGGATCAACTCAGGGCCTTTATCGCTGCAGTCGACGAAGGCAGTTTCTCGGCGGCTGCGCGTAAGCTCTACCGCGCGCAGTCAGCGGTAAGTGGCTGGGTAGGTGGCCTGGAGGATCAACTGGGTGTCGTGCTTTTTGACCGCACTGCCCGGTTCCCCAGGCTTACCCCCGAGGGGATGTTGCTGCTTGCTGATGCCCGCAATGTTGTTTCTGGTGTCGACGCAATGAAGGCACGCGCCAAACTTATGGCCGGCGGCCTTGAAGCCGAACTGGCAGTTGTCATCGACGTATTCTTTCCGACTACCACCATTGCTGCGACAGCGAAGGCGTTTGCAGAGCGGTTCCCGCTGACCCCGCTGCGGCTGTTTGTGGAGGGGTTGGGAGCGGCGTACCAGCCTGTGCTGGACGAACGTTGCAGCTTGGGCATTCTCGCGTCGCTACCCATCGAGTTTCCGTCGCTGGTCAGCGAACGTCTGGGCGACGTGCCGTTGGTGATGGTGGCGGCGCCGGGTCATCCGCTTGCCAGGTTTCAGGGCCGAATCCCGAAACGCGAGCTGGCAAAACACGTGCAGCTTGTCCTGACAGATCGTTCGAACCTATTGGCGAGCAGGGATTACGGCGTCTTCTCTCCGTTGACGTGGCGGCTGGCGGATCTTTCGACCAAGTACGCCCTGCTCAAGGATGGGGTCGGATGGGGCAGCATGCCTCATTACATGGTTGAGTCAGACCTCGCAGACGGGAAACTTGTGCGCCTTGATGCGCGAGCGGATCTGGCATTGGCCATGGGCGCCTATTATCGGGCGTCCGCGCCTCCCGGGCCTGCCGGGAGATGGTTCGTTGACTACTTGAAGGGTATGCCCGGCGAATTTCCGGCGCGGTGAGG
>SCSG01000002.1 GCA_004322135.1 Burkholderiaceae bacterium
GCTATATTGACTTATCAATTTTATGGATGTAAATACATCACTGGCTTTTCCCCCCAACGCCTCGGGATTCGTTCCCGGGGATCCCAGTCACCGAACTACTGACCATGACTCGTGACACACCTACCCACTGTCCCTGGGAGCACATTGAACCCGATGGCTCCAACCTCACTGTCGAAGACTTTCTGTCGGTGCCCATCGTTCGGATCGCCGCACACCTGAAGCGCTTCCCAGGCAGCTACGCAAGCAGCGCCGGCCTGACGCTGCCACAATGGCGAATTCTGTCAACCGTGGCGCACCATCGGTCCATTCCCTTGAAGCAGCTGGCCGAAATTTCCGCCAGTGACAAAGCCCTTGTCAGCCGCACCATAAAGGAATTGGCCAGCAAAGAACTGGTGTTCACCGCTTCCATGCAAATCGGCGACCGTTCACTGGCCTGCCACATTACCCCCAAGGGAACCAAGCTGGTCAACAAGGTGATTCCGCTGGCACGCAAGCGCCACGCCGAACTGCTGTTGACGCTGAACACCAAAGACCGTGTGAGGCTATACGACATTTTGCACAAGCTGCAGGCGGTCTGCGTAGATCTGGATTGAGCAGTGCCCATCACGCTTTTACGCAGGAAGGCTTCAAGCCGCGACCACCGTCAAAATGTGCCCGGGGTAAAATCTGCGCACAGGCCAGATGAGCCGCACAGCGTGGCACCCAACAAAGTCCAATATGACGCACGTTAACAAACCACACGCCGCAGCAATGGGCGGTGGGTCAGGCCGGCCGGTCCGGCGCGTTCCTGCCTTCACAACCATCGCGCTTGCGCTAATGATGATGGCAATCGACTCGACCATCGTTGCCACAGCGCTGCATACGTTGCAACACGATCTGGGAGCGTCAGTCAACTGGGCAGGCTGGACCATCACAGCCTACTCATTCGGTTTCGTGCTGATGCTGCCCATCAGCGGCAAACTCAGTACACAGTATGGACGCCGCAAGGTTTTCCTTGGGTCAGTCATAGCCTTCACCGCCGCATCGCTGCTATGCGGCATGTCCAGCAACATCTACGAACTCGTGGCGTTGCGTGCCGTCCAGGCGGCCGGTGGAGCGGGTTTCACGCCGTCGGCCACGGGAATTATCGTCGACTACTTCGGAAAAGAGCGGGATCGCGCGGTCAGTCTGTTCGGAAGCATTTTCCCGATCGGCGCAATGATCGGGCCAATATTCGGCGGCCTGTTCGTCACCTACTGGACCTGGCGGGGCATCTTTTTCGTCAACGTGCCAATTGGCGTTGCCGTCATCGTGATGACACTGCGCTACATACCCCGCGACGCAGCGCCGCCGCCAGGGTCGCGCACTAAAACAGACACGACCGGGCTGGGACTGCTTGGGTGTGGCCTGCTTGCCGGAATGCTTGCCATCAGCTATCTGGGGGAACCGGATGCACGGATGGACTCGCCCCTTTTCTTGGCGTCGCTCGTTATCGTCGCTGGAGCGCTATGGGCCTTTCTACGTCATATCAAACGGACGGAGTATCCGTATATCGCTCCACACCTGATATTTGGAAAGGGGTTCGGTACAGTCAACGTCATCAACGCCGTGTATGGTGGCGTGCGCTCCGGCGTGGTGGCGCTGCTCCCTCTTTACGCAACCAACCGCTACGGGATCGACGCTCTAAGCTCCGGGACGCTGCTGATTGCCCAGGGAATCGCCACGATCATACTGTCCGTTACGGCTGCGCTGATGATTCGACGCACAGGCTATCGCAGGCCACTGTATTTCGGCGGCGTCGTGGTTGCCGCAGGAACACTGCTTCTTGCCGTGAGTCCAACTGCCGGCATCTCGCCGTACGTATGGCTGGCCGGAGCGGCTTTTCTTGTCGGCGCGGGTAGTGGCGCACTGAACCCGGCCAGCCGAAACGCCGGGCTGCAACTGGCGCCCGATCAGTCCTCGACTTTGGCTGCCCTGCGGACCATGTTTCTGCAATTCGGGCAGATTGCAACGATCTCGATCGCCGCCGCCATCCTGACGGGTTCCAACAACCCGGGCGGCACCCAGGCCTGGGTTTATGTTGCCATAGCCGCGTTGCTTGCGGTCTCGCTCTTCATAATTCCCCGCGTGCCGGAACACCGCGGCTCGTGGTAGCAAAAACAACCAATGCAACCACTACGTTGCATGAAAACCGGCAAGGCAAATTAACGCTCAACAGCCTGCAACAGGCAGCCCGGCCAACCACGCCGGACAGGCATACGCCGCGAGAGGCGCCGTATTAGTGCGTCGTGAACTCGTGCACCATTTGCGTCATGGTGCGAGCGACGCAGGCCGCGTCACACCTGCCTGCAAGGAATCCCGAGCCGCAAGCCATCAGCTCGGCCAGGGTGTTCTGCAGCGCCTGAGCCTCCGCATTTTCCGGAGCCCCGTCGCCGCCCGCAGCTTGTTCCTGCTCGACATAGTTACGCACCGCGTGGACCATCGTATTTGCCATGCGATTCGCGTCAACGTCGCCGCGCAGAAACCCCGGCGCGATTGCAACGGTCTTCTCGACTGCGGCACGCATGCGCCCAGCCTGCGTTGCCGGTACTGACGATGCCCCGGCAGCCTCATGCGGCTTTCCGGTGACTGAATTTGCTTTCATCAAACGCTCCTTCTGCTGATTCTGGCTATGAATATTATAGGGCGCGGCACGACACACGGTACCCACCAAGCCGCCCCCAGAATCCGAACATTTTTCGCACGAAGATTGGCATGGGACAATACAATAAGCGACGTTGGCTCACGAAGTTGAGCTCTACGAATCAGAGACCACGAGCAACGACACCGTCAGCGTCCTTGAACGCCTGACTTGCGCCCGCCAACTCAAAAGTGAGAGTTTCATTCCCAAGGGGGAAAAGAAAACAAATGACGACAATTGCATGCCCCAAGTGCAACGCCCCGGTTAACGGCAAGGCGCACAATTGCCCAAACTGCGGCACGGAGATTCCCAGACCACGGCGCAGTCTGTTCGGTCGTATCTGGAAATGGGCATTCATTCTATTCAACGTCGCCACGGCAGCCGTCGCCTGCTACATGGCCATCGATGCACTGAGCGGCTCACAGAGCGTTATCCCGAACGTCGCCTACGGGCTGCTGGTTGCCATCTGGATGACTGGCGCGATTATCCTGGGTGCACTCACGCTGATAACGCCAGCGGTTCGATAACACGCAACAGGTCAGTTGCTGGCTGCAGCGCTGTTGCGGCATGAATCAGTCCTGCAAATACTTGCCGCCCGAGACGTATAATCAACCGCGAAGGCGCTCTTGCGAGGTCCTTCTTCCAAAACGGACAAGCGACAATCAGGGTCTAGACTATGCGACTTACCAGATTACTTCTGTGTGCATCGGCTGCCATCGGCTTCGGCACATTAACCCTGTTGCCGGCCCAGGCCGTTGCGGCCGACTCCAGCCCTTACACCGTCCTCGACCCGGCACAGCCATCCGACACGGCTGGGAAGGTAGAGGTTCTTGAGTTCTACGCCTACGGGTGCCCATACTGCAATGCGTTCCAGCCGTTCCTGGAAAAATGGGTGAAAACGCTTCCGCCCAACGTTGTGTTTCATCCCGTACCAGTCGATATCGACGCAGGCGGGGCGGCGCTGCAGAAGCTTTACTACACATTGCAGAGTATGGGTCGGCTTGACCTGCACGACGCGGTATTCAAAGCCATTCACGAAGAACACAAGCCACTTTTTGACGCCAAGGCCATCGGTGACTGGCTTGCCACAAAAGGCGTGGACCGTGCCAAATTCGACGCCACATTCAACTCGTTCGGTGTTCAAACAAAAGTAAAACGCGCCATCGAATTGAGCACGGCCTACCACATCGAAGGAACGCCGACACTGGCAATCGGCGGCCAATATCTGACGTCGCCATCTCAGGCAAACGGCTACCAGGCAGCCATTGTCGAGGCGCAGAAACTGCTCGAGAAAGTGCTCAAGAAATAGCCGGTGGTAACGCCCGAGCCTATTTAACGATTAGTTGCGCCATTCACGTTACGTTGCAGCGCCAGCACACTGCCCGAATGTACACTGCACATAGATGTTTGTTAGAGCTTCCGCGGTAATGCCGCGTACTGACGCCCCGGAGATGCCGGGCCCACGCCAGCCATTCATCATACAGAAGGCGTTTCCATGGCGAAAAAAGGTCTTTTAGCAGCTATTCTTATGGCAGTGTCCATCCCGGCGGTCGCCCAGGTCGGCATATCGGTCAACATCGGCGAACCTGGCTTTTATGGACAGATCAATATCGGCAACGCGCCACCGCCACAACTTATCTATACACAGCCCGTCATCGTCGCGCCCGCGCCGCAGTACGCTGGCGTCCCGCCAATCTACCTGTACGTACCGCCAGGTTACGCGGAGCACTGGCGCGATCATTGTGCCCAATACCGTGCTTGCGGCCGTCCTGTCTACTTTGTGCGCGAAAATTGGTATCACAACACCTACGTTCCCTATTACCGCCGCGCGCACGGTCACTATCGTCCCGAACACCACGACGAGTGGCACGGACACCCCGGGAATGAACACGCGCATGATCGCGGGCACGACGACAGACACGAACACGGGCGGGATCACGGGGAGCGGCACGACCGCTAGGGAAAAGCCGCGCAGAGGCTTTCGCGCTTTACACCTGTGTATCGAGCAAGCTAACTCATACCACGACCTTGGGCGTTAGTCTCGGCGCGAATTATGTCCAATACTTCTGCGATGTTTTCTTCAACCGCTCCGAAGAGCACGATTGAAGTGAAGATTGCTGCCCAAACCTGGTACTGCCGAAGTAAAGAGCAGGCTCCCGGGCGCCACGTAAGTGCGGCAAGTGCCGGGTTGTCATGTGGAGCGACGCTAGAAGCAATACTTAAAATTGGCGGCCAGATTTCTGGTAATCTTGATCTGGTACAGCGATCCTTACGCTGCATCAAACTCTATCACTTTATTAGGGGTACACGTCATGGCGAAGTCGGTCGTTGCGATGAACAGCCCAATCGATGTCGAATTGGTTGAAGGTCAGGAATACCATTGGTGCCGCTGTGGCCGATCTAAAAATCAGCCCTTCTGTGATGGCTCGCACGAGGGCACGGGCATCACACCACTCGCCTTCAAGGCCCGGGATACCGGCGAGGCCAGTCTGTGCCGCTGCAAGCAGACACGCAACGCCCCTTACTGTGACGGGCACCACTCGAGCATTCCCGACGAGATGGTGGGCAAGGAATATCCTCCGAACTGACGGGGCACCGCGGCCTGAATCACGCTGCGTTTCGAAGTTCGCACCAAGTCATCCAACTACCCGGAGCCGTTCTTTTCACGCATGGCGAAACGCGACTGTCGGTTTTCGCTGAGTTTGCAAGTCCGAATCATGCAAGATCAATGAATTACGGCTGTCTTGCATTTTGAGTTTGCGACTTGTTGAACGTTGAGTTTGCAACTTTCAGGGGAATACGTCACTAAGTTTGGCAATTTTGTCACCATTCTAAATTTAGCGCCTTCCTTCGAATTCCCAGTCTCAGTGAGTAGCTGACCGGTGCATCACTCCAAAGCGTTCTGCCAAGGCTGAAAGGCGCTTATCCAATGTCCAGAGCTCGGCTTGTGGCGTCATCATGGTCGAAGCCAGGAGCAGCATATCAATCAGCCCGCAGCCCGAACCGTAAAGTTTTTCGGATTCAACGAAGTCCAAAGTTTCTTTCAGGGATGCTTGTTGGGAGTGCTGCAGGTTATCGAGATCGACCAGAATACGTGCCCGATTGGGTGGGGTTCCACAGGCCAATTCACCAAGAACCATGGGATGCACCATTACACGATCGCGCTCCAGCAAATAGACCAATCCCTGATTCTCGCGTCGGAAGTGATCGACCCATACCGAAGTATCAACCAATACACCATTCATGCTTCGGCGGGGTCCTGTCGGCGGCGCGGTATATCAGGCATCTGAGGCGCTGCCCCCCCGAGAGCCACAAGCCGTTTCGCAGACTGTACACGCACATACGTCTTGACCGCCTCACGAATAAGATCGGCTTTTTCGATACCTGGATCGGCTACTTGCAGCGCTTTTTCAAACAACGCGTCGTCAATCGTTACCGTAGTTCGCATTTGTCGCCCCCATTAATCTCGCATCAATATATGCATCATATTACATCAAAACTCTGTTTGTGCCTGCGTTTTCGTTTTCTTGTGTGCGAGCACCGTGGCGATTGCTGGTAGGTTCTCAACAAGGATTGCCATACCCAATGAAAATCGACAACCTGAATCGACACCGGAGTTGCAAACTGAGTGACTATCGACAACTCACTGGCAATCGACAATTTGCCTGGAAGGTTCAAGTTATTCTGCAAAAGGTTCAAGTTATTCTGCAAATGTCGAACGCCACTGAGCTCTGAACCGTGCGGGGAACACAGGTTGACACGCACGCCGTTTGCGGTTGTCAGTTATGTGGCAGTAACTCGTCGATCTGGCTGGTCTTGTGCGTGGGCAGGCGCGTGAGTACATCTTTGATACCCCTCTTACTCTTTCCGAGCAAACCGCCATCTGACAACAGTATTCACTTCATGTATCTCTTTTCATAGCAACAATAGTTCGAGGAATCGGATATTGCTCCAGAATCATTTCCTCATCATTGCATTGCGGTCATCTACGCCGCATTTTCCGTCGACAACTCGGCCTGCTTGAGAACCAGCTGCGTGGCTCCTTCCGCAAGATCCGGGGGGTAGCCGTACTTGGCCAGCATCCGTCGTACATTGCGACGCAAACTGGCGCGCACCGACTCACGCTGAGCCCAATCAAGCTTGGGCATCTTTCGAACCATTTCAGCCAACTCACGGGCCATCAGGCGCAGGACATCGCTTTGCATCGCTTCACGTGCAGACTCGTTCTCGGCCAACGCATCATAGAACGCTGATTCCTCGTTGCTCAGACCGAGTTCCTGGCCATGCTGTTGCGCATCTCGCAGACTTTTTGCCAAGTCGATCAAGCGGGCGATCATCTCGGCGGTAGAGATGGCTTTGTTGGTGTAACGCAACATGGCGTCTTCCAGTGCTTCACGAAATTTCTTACTTCGCACGAGATTGCTACGCTCGGTGACGCGAATCTGGTCAGACAACAATTTGCGCAAAGTCTCCAGTGCCAGGTTCTTCTGTTCCAGAGCGGCCACACGTTGAAGGAACTCGTCACTCAGGATATCGAGACGCGCCTCGTCAAGCCCCGCCACAGAAAACAGATCAATCACCTCGTCGGCGGCCACAGCCCCGCCGATAACCTGACGCACAGCCGCATCAATATCCCGTTGCCAGCCCCGACTATCGGCACCGCTTTCGTCAGCGAGGCGTTTCCGAATCATGGCCACACAACGCTGGAAAAAGGCCAGGTGTGGTGTGATGGTGGTTGTTTCGGGACAAGGCACGGCCAGCGCGAAGGCGGTCGAAAGCTCCTTTACCAGCGTGCGAAACCTGCGCCAACCGTCATTCTGGCCCAGCACATGGTCGATGGCGCGCAAGTACAGCGGCAACACGTCATGTGGCCCGGCATTCAGCGCGTACGTGTAATCGCAGCCGTGAAAGAAATCACGCAACTTTTCAAACGCCGCTTGCATAGCCGGTACGGCTTCATCCTGCACCTTGCGTACCGCCAACCCCGAACCGCCAGCACGAGCGTAGGTCGCAAGCGCATCAGCCAACTGGTCAGCCAGCCCCAGCAAATCTACGATCAACCCACCTGGCTTGTCGCCATACACGCGGTTCACGCGTGCGATGGCCTGCATTAGGTTGTGGCCAGCCAGCGGCTTGTCCAGATACAAAGTGTGCGCCGGTGGGCAGTCGAAACCCGTCAGCCACATGTCGCACACGATCACCAGCCGCAGATCGTCAGCAGGGTCTTTGAATCGTTCTGCCAGGCGCTTGCGCGCGGTCTTGGTGCGTACATGATTGCGCAATGGCTCGGGGTCGTCGCTGCCGCCGGTAACGATTACCTTCATCGCACCACGCTCATCGTCCTCGTCATGCCAATCTGGGCGCAACACACGAATGGCCTCATAAAGCCGTGCGGCAATGTCGCGGCTCATGGTCACCACCATGGCCTTACCTTCCATGGCTGCGCGGCGCGCCTCCCAATGTTCAACGATGAACGCAGCCACACGCTCGGTGCGCTCGGGCGCGCCCACTAGCGATTCCAACTGTATGCGGACGCTGGCCTCTACATCCTCACCACGCTCCCCAGCGTTGACGACGTATTCCAGTTCGTTTTCGGCAACACGTGTACCCTCGTCGTCCACATGTAGCTTGACGATACGCGATTCGTAATACAGCGGCTTGGTGGCTCCATCCTCCACCGCCTGCCGAATGTCGTACACGTCGGCATACTCACCGAACACGTGGATGGTGTTCTTGTCGTCGCCTTCCAGCGGTGTGCCGGTGAAGCCCACGAACGTGGCATTCGGCAAGGCCTCGCGCATCCAGCGCGCGCCACCTTCCACGAAACCGTACTGGCTGCGATGAGCCTCATCGGCCATCACCACCACGTTACAGCGCTCGGAAACCACACCGGTGCCTTCCGCAAACTTCTGGATGGTGGTGAACACCACGCCACCCGCAGCACGGTCGAGCAGTGCTTTCAAATGATCTCGGTTGGCGGCCTGCACTGGCGACTGACGCAACAATGCACGACCGGCGGCAAACGTATCGAACAGTTGATCGTCCAGATCGTTGCGGTCGGTAATCATCACCACTGTCGGGTTGGCCAGACGTGGCTCACGAATCAACGCACCAGCCAGCATCAGCATAGTCAGCGATTTTCCCGAACCTTGCGTGTGCCACACCACACCACCACGCCCATCGCCATCAGGCTTCAAGTGCTCCAGCACGCTGGCGCGCGCTTTACGCACGGCGCGAAACTGGTGATACCCTGCCACCTTCTTGATGATGTCGCCGCGTTCGTCTTTCTCAAACGTGACGCACGAGCGCAGGTAATCCAGCAGCGCACGCGGTTCCAGCAACCCCCGTATCAGCGCTTCCAACGTCGGCGCGCCACCTTCATCCGCCAGCGGTCGCCACGGCATAAAGCGGCCGGGGCCGGCAGTCATGGAACCCACGCGGGTCAGCATGCCGTCTGATACCGCGCACAACACATTGGGTACGAACAGGTCGGGCGCAGTGTTCATGTAACGCTTGAGCTGGTCGATGGCCACGCCAAGGTCGGCCTTCTCGTCCGTTGGGTCTTTCAGCTCGATTACCACGACCGGCAGGCCATTCAGGAACAGCAATAAATCCGGGCGGATGTGCTTGCTTGACGCACCTGCAATAGTGAGCTGGCGCACCGCCAACCAGTCATTGGCTGCCGGGTTGTCAAAATCGACCAGGCGCACGCGACCGCCACGCATCTCGCCAGACTTCGCGTCGCGGTATTCAACCGGCAGGCCATCCACCAGCAGGCCATGGAACCAGCGGTTGTTCTGGATCAGCGTCGGGTACGGTGGGTGCGCCAGTGTGCGCACCACGCCTTCCAGAGTTTCATGGGGCAAACCGGGATTCAGACGTTGTAATGCGAAAATCAAGCGGCTTCGTAGCAGGCACTGACCGGCGTCAGTGCGTTCACCCGCGTCGTCGATCTCCACACCGCGCTTGACGGCGGTGTCTATCGCACCGAAATAAACAGCAGCTACGTCTTCCACAAGCTGCTCGGTTGGCGAAGGGTTCGTCATGGAGCTACTTCCTTGTCACTATAAGACGCATCGGCAGCGCCATTGTTCTCCGCGATGTGTTCGGTTACGGCCGCCCTGTATGCCTCGCGATCCGCGTCAAACAACACGCGGCTGGGCGACAGTTCCAACTCACCCAATTGGATCACTCCATTATCGCGGTCGAACGCCTCATTGAAATCCTTGTGATCCTCGTAGTAAACCCGCGCTCCAGGCGCCTGCATTAGGGTGTCATGATGAATGCGGTAGAGGAACGCGACGATGGTGTCCGCCGCCTGAGCGGCCAGCGTCGCCTGACGCAAATCAAGCCGCGCGGCAAAGCTGTCACGCCCATGCGATGCCATGCCGTAGTTGTTGCGCAGTTCACAAAGACCTTGAATCGTTTGCAGCAGCCCACGCATGGTTTTCGTCACCGAGTCGCGGGCCTTGGTCTGGTCGGGGTGATTGCGCGGCAACAGACTCAGGCGATTGGTTGTTTCCCTGAGCAGCTGCGGAGCGTCCCAGTTTGAGTCGGCTGGTTGGCCGAGGTCGGCCAGTACGGTCTTGCAGACAGACTCGACCAACACCTTGGAGAGGTCAAACGCAAAATCTGGAACGTTCTCCAACGCGTTCTCTATAGCATGAATTTGCTTTTCTATCGCCTCAATTGGGCCATCAAGCAACGCGGCGCGTGTGCCGGTCATCTGGAAGCGCACTATCGGCGGCGCAGGCTCAGCCATGGACAACTGCCACGCGGACGACACCACTCAAGAGGCGCGGCAACAGGTAGTCGCGCATTTCGGCCAGCTTTGCCGATTCCTTCACACACGCCGTAAGCAAAGCAAATAGGGGCTCCGCCTGTTTTCGGTATGCCGCCGTCACATCCGAGGTCGGCTTGATAATCGGTAACGGGCGGAAAGTACGTTTGCTGATCTCCGCAAAGGTCGTGCCACTTGCGTGCGCTTTGATCGTGCCCATTGAGCATGCCGCCCAGTTGAGGACAAAAATCGGAGGCAGCGGCCCATCGCACACCATAGCGATGAAACCCTGGTTGATCGCGGTCGGAACACCTGCAATAGCGAGGTACCCGACCGGTGCGCGCGAAGACATCAACACCGTACCAACGGGAAGCATACCGGAACTGATACGTTCAACGCCCTCGTCCGTGATGCAGCGCTCCGTGTCGAGCAGAACAGGATGTTCGAGGCGTGACATATCCTTCGGCGTCGCCCAGCAGTGCGTACCACCTTCCCAGAACTCCGCGTCCTTGGTACTCGGTGTTGCACCGCCCTTTACTGTAACGACATCCCCAACCGCTTTTACCTCCCACCCGTCCGGCACGGGGCCGATGTCGGAGTCTACAAAGACCGTAGGCAACGCGTCGAAGACGGCCTGTGGCATGGAGGGAAAGCCGGCGGCACCAGCGGCCTTGGCCTTGACAGGATCGAAATCCACGAACCAGGCACGGAAGATGGCTCGTGCCAACTGTTCCAGCTTCTGCGCAGTGCGCCGGTTCTGTTCGATCTTGTCATCCAGAGCACTGAGAACTCCGGCTATGGCACGTTGTTCAGTAAGAGATGGGATGCGCATGGGGTGTGCGCGTAGCTGCCCCAAATTGGAGTGTGGCACCCCTGTTTGAATCGCATTAGCAGCGATGTACTGCTGCTCAACTGGATTAGTGAAGTAGTAATAGATGAAAAGCGGGTCCGCCAAATCCTGGTTGATAGTTGCCTTCATCTGGCTTTGCGAAACTACGTAGCGATTCCACGGCGTGTCCGGAACGAGGGCCACTTGGCCAAGCGTTCCCCTCTGCGTAAAAACCACGTCGCCGGGTCGAGCCAAATTCGCCCGCAACGATTCCGCCTTTTCCTCGGATACAAACGCAAAATTACCGCTGACCCAACGGCCACTACCCATATTCTGCCCGCGAATAACAGGCACGCCACCTTCGGTGTAATCACTTGACACCAAGTTCGACCCAAACGGGCCTCCGACGATTGAGTTTGGGCTGTTCGCAGCAAGCTTACTGAATGGCAACTCGGACCAGACCGAATCAGTCATGCCTGAAAGCTCCCCAGCTTCTTGCGCACAACACCCATTAACCGCTCCCCTTCCACAAAGCACCCCTCCAACTCTGTCAACAGACGCGGATATTTCTCTCCGAACGGCTCACCATCATCTTCCTGCTCTTCCGCGCCGACGTACCGCCCCGGTGTGAGAACGAATCCCTGCTTGCCAATGCCTTCAATGTCGGAGGCCTTACAGAAGCCTGGGACATCCACATATTCCCACACGCCGTGTTCGGCCTCGTCCCACCAGACGGGTGCAGGCTCGCCGCGCCACTGACGGTAGGCGTAGACGATGCGACCGATGTCGGAATCGGGCTTGGGATCGCCCAGACCGTCGGCACACAGAGTTTCACCGTTGTTATCGCCAGTCAACACACGTAGAGTGCGGGTCTGCATGGTACCGAGCTTGCGCGCGTCGATGAATAACGTGTCGCCCTTGCGGTCACGGCCACCGTGCTTCAGGTTGCGACCGGTCTTATCTCGGGTGAGGAACCATAGGCACGCCGGTATTCCTGTAGTAAGGAAGAGCTGCGCGGGAAGTGCCACGATGCAATCAACCAGATCGGCTTCGACGATCTTCCGACGAATCTCACCTTCGCCGCCACTACCAGATGAGAGCGAACCGTTGGCCATGACGAAACCGGCCACCCCGCCACCGTGGCCATTGGGCGGCGCGACGTGATGGATAAAGTGCTGAATCCAGGCGTAGTTGGCGTTGCCGGCTGGCGGCACACCGAAACGCCAGCGCACGTCGCCCTCCAAGAGCCTCGCTGACCAATCAGAAATATTGAACGGCGGATTGGCAAGAATGTAGTCGGCCTTCAAATCCGGATGCAGATTACGCAGGAAAGAATCCGCCGGCTGAGGCCCAAGGTTGGCCTCTATGCCACGGATGGCAAGGTTCATGTGCGCCAACCGCCATGTGGTAGGGTTGGACTCCTGCCCAAAAATGGAAATATCAGTGGTCTGCCCGCCGTGCGCTTCAACGAAGCGCTCGGACTGCACAAACATGCCGGCCGAACCACAGCAAGGGTCATACACGCGACCTTCATAGGGTTCGAGCATTTCCACCAGCAGACGCACGATGCAACGCGGTGTGAAAAACTCGCCACCCAGCTTGCCTTCTGCCTGGGCGAACTTGCCGAGAAAGTATTCGTAGACGCGACCCAGCGTGTCACGTGCCTGGACACGGCTACCCTTGAAACCGATGTCAGCGATCAGATCGATCAGACCTTTCATCTTTTCCGGCGCGATGCCGCGACGGGCGTAGTCACGCGGCAGCTTGCCCTTGAGGTTAGGGTTGTCGCGTTCCACCGCCAGAATGGCATTGTCGATCAGAGTGGCGATGTCGGGCCTTGTTGCCTGATCCTGAAGATTTTTCCAGCGTGCTTCGGGTGGCACCCAGAACACCCGCTCGGCGGTGTACTCGTCGCGGCTTTCCAGTAGGCTTTCGAGCTGAGTACCGGTAATGCCGTCGGCTTCAAGCTCTTTCTTGAGGGCTTCCTTGCGCGCTTCGAACGAGTCGGAAATGTATTTCAGGAACAGCATGCCCAGTACCACATGCTTGTACTCGGCAGCATCGATCTGGCCACGCAGGGTATCGGCGGCCTTCCACAGGGTATCGGCGTAGTCGAGGTCGGGATTGGTTGGTTGCGTGCTGTTCATCCTGTTTCCTGGCGGGCGCGGCGGTTGCCTGCGCCATTCTAAGCAATCATCGTGCCTTGCTCAGATTCGTTACACTATATAACATATGGCGCGACAGCCCTCATTCTACTTGTGACGAACGTTCCTCAACCGCTTCTGGCCAAAAACAGTGGAAGAAACGCATTGCGTCACAAAGTGGTTCCACCCTTTCATGCAGCGGTTCTCGACCATCAGATAGCGATTGAACACCTCGCTGCCCCGCCCGCATCGCGTTCATCGCAGTACTCAGCGGAGTCATGGGCTTTGTTGAGTTGGCGTTTTTGTATCGCCTTGAATGATTCATGCCTTCCGCGTCAAGGCATCCCACAGCGTCTGGCCACTCGTGCGGTCCAGCCAATGCGCTGACATCCCGAAGGCCCGTGGCCCAAGACAGTCGCACCGCTGGCTATCTCCGATAAACAGCACCTCGCTTGGCGAACACCCCACAGGGCACCATTACAGGCAGGGATCAGCGGAACATCAGCGTTGGCATGTTCATACGCGCAAGGGAAGCGACACCCCAAGCTTCAGCGATTCTCTCTGGTGTGCCACAGCCGCAGGATATAAATATCCGATTCCTGAATTTCATAGCGAATTTCGTACGACTGGACCAGTATTCGGCGAACTTCTCGTGACTGAAACTGGAAAAGCTGATCGCCAATACGCGGGTTGGTCAGCAAGATAGTGGGGGCGCTGACAAGCGCCTGGACAGCCCGAGCTGCGGCAGGTTCATTCGCCTTGGCCAGAAATTCGTACAGGCGCGACAAGTCGGAAAGCGCCTTGCTTGTCCACCTGAGCACCATCAGCGAGGCACAGGCAGCGCTTGGGCCGTGCCCAAGCTGTCCGCCCAGGATCTCACCGCCTGGTGGTCGATGACCCGGCCTGCATCGACATCAGCCAGTGCCTCATGGGTGAGCCGATCCCGTTCTTCCTCCTGCGCGACCCAGGCCGCCAGCGCCTGCTTCATGACCCAGCCGCGTGATCGTTCGAGTCGCGCTGCCACCTTGTCCACCTTGTCGGCAAGCTCCAGCGGCACATGCGCGGTCAGCACCTTGGTTGTCGCAGTCATGTCACGCCCCATCCGAGTTGATTAAGGGATAATCATAGTGATTAAAAATGAATCGCACAAGAGGCGCTCGTACCATACATTGACGGTAGCAGCCACCTTTTCGCTAGAAACGGCATCCAGACCTTCAGAATGTTCGAAGCCACGCAACGAGAGTTCAAAGCTTGGGGACATTCGACAAAAATCGACAATAAATGTAACAGTGTCCCCACCCTCTTGAAGATTTCCATATCACCTCTATAATTAGCACTCGATGGGTCAGAGTGCTAACAATCTGCCCTTACGGTTAATATCGACCAATTTTTTGATACAGGAGTTCCTTTATGGCACTGCGTCCTTTGAATGATCGTGTGATCATCAAACGCCTGGACAACGAGCGTACAACCGCTTCGGGTATTGTTATCCCTGAAAGCGCCGCCGAAAAGCCCGATCAAGGCGAAGTCATCGCTGTTGGTCCTGGCAAAAGAAGCGAAGACGGCAAGCTCTCGCCCGTCGACGTCAAGGCTGGCGACAAGGTTCTGTTCGGCAAGTATGCCGGCCAGGCCGTGAAAGTCGATGGCGAAGAACTGCTCGTCATCCGCGAGGACGAAATCCTCGCCGTCATTCAGTAATTTACAAACGAATTAAGCAAGGAATACAAGAATGGCTGCTAAACAAGTACTATTCGGCGACGACGCGCGCGTCCGCATCGTCCGTGGTGTAAATATTCTGGCCAACGCCGTCAAGACCACCCTGGGCCCCAAGGGCCGCAACGTGGTGCTCGAACGTTCGTTCGGCGCCCCCACCGTCACCAAGGACGGCGTATCGGTTGCCAAGGAAATCGAACTGAAAGACAAGTTCGAAAACATTGGTGCCCAGCTCGTCAAGGAAGTGGCTTCCAAGACTTCAGACAATGCTGGTGACGGCACCACAACGGCTACCGTGCTGGCTCAATCCATCGTTGAAGAAGGCCTGAAGTATGTGACCGCCGGCATTAATCCGATGGATCTGAAACGCGGCATCGACAAGGCTGTTGCCGTCGCGATCGCAGAACTGAAGAAATTCTCCAAGCCCTGCACCACCAGCAAAGAAATCGCTCAGGTCGGTTCCATTTCGGCCAACAGCGACGCCTCCATTGGCGAAATTATTGCCAACGCTATGGACAAAGTCGGCAAGGAAGGCGTTATTACCGTTGAAGACGGCAAGTCGCTGGAAAACGAACTGGACGTCGTCGAAGGTATGCAATTCGACCGCGGCTATTTGTCGCCTTACTTTATCAATAACCAGGACAAGCAAGTCTCCATCCTGGAAGAGCCGTACGTCCTGCTTTTCGACAAGAAAATCAGCAATATCCGCGACCTGCTCCCGATTCTGGAACAAGTTGCCAAGTCCAGCCGTCCGCTGCTGATCGTTGCTGAAGACGTTGAAGGCGAAGCCCTGGCTACGCTGGTCGTGAACAACATTCGCGGCATCCTGAAGACCACGGCCGTCAAGGCTCCTGGCTTTGGTGATCGTCGTAAAGCCATGCTGGAAGACATTGCCATCCTTACGGGCGGTACAGTCATCTCCGAAGAAACCGGCGGCTCGCTTGAAAAAGCCACGCTGGAAGAACTGGGTCAGGCCAAACGCATTGAAGTCGCCAAGGAAAACACCACCCTCATCGACGGTGCTGGTGACAGCAAATCGATTGAAGCGCGCGTCAAACAGATCCGCGTTCAAATCGAAGAAGCCACTTCCGACTACGACCGTGAAAAGCTGCAGGAACGCGTGGCCAAGCTGGCTGGTGGTGTTGCCGTCATTCGCGTCGGTGCTGCAACCGAAGTCGAAATGAAGGAAAAGAAGGCACGTGTCGAAGACGCGCTGCATGCCACTCGCGCTGCAGTCGAAGAAGGCATTGTTGCTGGTGGCGGTGTGGCGCTTATCCGCGCCAAGGCTGCCATTGCCAAGGTCAAGGGCGACAACATCGATCAGGACGCCGGCATCAAGCTGATCCTGCGCGCTGTCGAAGCTCCGCTGCGCACCATCGTGGCCAATGCTGGCGACGAACCCAGCGTCGTGGTCAATGCCGTGATGCAAGGCAAGGGCGACTACGGCTACAACGCTGCAACTGGCGAGTACGGCGATCTGGTTGAACAGGGCGTGCTGGATCCCACCAAGGTTACCCGCACTGCGTTGCAAAATGCGGCTTCGGTTGCCGCACTGCTTCTCACGACAGAAGCTGCTGTGGCCGAAATCGTTGAAGACAAGCCAGCTGGTGGCGGTATGCCCGACATGGGCGGCATGGGTGGTATGGGCGGCATGGGCGGCTTCTAAGCCACGCACATACGCCTGTGAAGACAGGAGCGGTTTCGGCCGCACCTGCCGACAATTCCGGGAAAAGGCCTCCGATTCATTCGGAGGCCTTTTTTTGTTACGGCCAGCAGGGGCGCGGTTCACGAGAACTGCCCCTATGCCGATTTCGTGCTGAGGCTGACAGTATTAAGAATCTGGGTCTGGATATCGTTGCTGGAACGTGCATGCCGCGCACCGGGCGAGTAAGCCAAGTATGAGCCTCGCCAGTTCCTCAGACCGACTGCACAGTTCAAACGTATTTCAATGCCTGATGCCGGGCAGGCGTTAAGCGACGGTATTGACTATTGTGCCGACGGAGCCGGAAGTAGCCAGTTTCGGAACAGAGTTGACCAAGCCCATGATGAGCTGTTGATTTGAGTCCATCACCTTTTTGAGCAGGTTGTTCTGCGCCTCTTGCTGGGCGTTGAAGTCCTGCAGTGCCGCAGCCGTGCCAACGGTGTTTTGTACAGACATATCCATAAGAATCTCCACAAGGGTTGATACATAATACGGGCCCAGGAAGCTAAAGCCAAGTCCTATGGCCGTCAGCACGGTTAACGTCGTTCCCGTCCCAATCTTTACGTCGGTTTGGCCCGAAGGAAGAATCAGGCCATTCCAAGCAACCCCCAAGCAGGCCGATGCAAGCCGCCACGCCCGCACACGCGCAGGCGACGTCCATTACAATGCAACCTTGCAGCGCCCAGAGACCAAGCCGGGCGCGAATCCGGCGGAACTGTGCCGCCCTTCATTCCAAGGCGCCATGAACGACACGCACTCACCACACAAAAGCAAAGGCGGACTGGGGCGCCTGGGCGGTGCCGTGCGCTATTCGTTACAGGGACTGGGCGCCGCCATCCGGCACGAAGCAGCCTTTCGCCAGGAACTGTGTGTGGCGGTCATCCTGACACCTGTTGCGTTCTGGCTGGGCAACACGCTAATAGAACGGATACTTTTGGTGGCGGCGGTTTTCCTCGTGCTGATTGTCGAGTTGCTGAACTCCGGCATGGAGGCACTTGCCGATGCCATCACGCTGAATGAACACCCACTGATCGGCCGCGCCAAAGATCTCGGTAGCGCCGCCGTCATGCTTTCCATTGTGCTGGCCTGCATCATCTGGCTGGCTGTAATAGCCAGCCACACCTGACTTTCAATCCTCCAACCGCACCATGACTTTCACTGAAAAACTCGATCTGGCCTGGGCTCACTCCAATTCATTGCTGATGGTCGGGCTTGACCCGAACCCCCAACGCTTTCCTGCCGAAGTCCGCGGCCGTCCGAATGCCATCTATGAGTTCTGCCGCGCCATCGTGGACGCCACCGCGCCATATATCTGCGGGATCAAACCGCAGATTGCCTACTTTTCTGGTCAAGGCGCCGAGGCGCAGCTTGAAGCGCTGCTGGCCTACACGCGCGAACAATACCCCCAGTTGCCCATCGTGCTGGACGCCAAGCGCGGCGACATCGGCACAACCGCCGAGCAATACGCCCTGGAAGTCTTCGAGCGCTATCAGGCCGACGCCGTAACCGTCAACCCATACATGGGCTTCGATTCGGTCGAACCGTATCTGTCGTGGCAGGAAAAAGGCGTGATCGTCCTGTGCCGCACATCGAACAAGGGCGGCGCCGACCTGCAATTGATGGAGTCTCGGGACGGTGTGCCGCTTTACCTTCATGTCGCCAGTCTGGTGGCCAACCACTGGAACGCAAACGGCCAATGCGCCCTTGTCATGGGCGCCACCTACCCCGCCGAGCTTGCCAAAGTCCGTGAACGGGTGGGGGATATGCCGCTGCTGGTACCCGGTATCGGCGCACAGGGTGGCGACATCTCCGCCATCGTCAAGGTGGGCCGCAACAGCCGCGGCACAGGCATGATGATCAACGCATCACGCTCGATTCTTTACGCGGGTCACGGCGACGACTGGCGCGAAGCGGCCGCTACAGCCGCCATGGCAACTCGCGACGCCATCAACGCTGCGCGCTAGTGACCTGTCTGGTAACACCAAGAGTCAAAGCGGCCCGATAAAAGCCAGGGCCGTTTCCAGGGCAAAAATTACTGACGCGATACGCACCTGCTGCCGATCGCCCTCGAACGTGTGGGTGGCAGCCCGCGTGACCAGGCCTTCGCCGGCACGCCGGGCAAAGCCAAAGCACACCATGCCCACGGGCTTGCCGGGAGTGGCACCCCCGGGACCGGCAATACCCGTAGTTGAAATGGCAAAGTGGGCGAGCTGGCTGGCGCCAAGCACGCCCGCCGCCATCTCCATGGCGGTTTCCTCGCTGACGGCGCCAAAACGCTCGAGCGTATCGCGCCCCACCCGCAGCTGGTCCATTTTGGCCGCATTACTGTAGGTGACGAACCCTCGGTCAAACCACTGGCTCGAGCCTGCCACATCGGTAATGGCAGCGCTAAGCAGACCACCCGTACACGATTCGGCACAACCCAGCATCCAGTTGCGCTCGAGCAAAGCCCGACCTATGGCAATGGCATGCGTCATCGTTGCTTCGCTCATTACAGGACTCCTATGCGAACCAGAATGGCCAGCAACAGCAAGGTATAAGCCGCGGCCAGAATATCGTCCAGCATAACCCCAAAGCCATGCTTCAGGCGCCTGTCGAAATAACTGATGGGAGGGGGCTTGGTAATGTCGAAAATCCGGAACAGGACAAAGGCCACTGCCTGAACCCAGAATGGATCGGGGCTAAGCCACAGCACGAGCCAGAATGCAATGCACTCATCCCAGACCATAATGCCCGCGTCGGGTTTGCCCAGCTCTGTACCCACGCGCTGACAGCACCAGCAGCCATAGACGAAAAGAACCGGTAACCCCACCGCAATAACCGCGTCGGGCAGGCGCGACAACACCAATCCCCACAGGATCCAGGCCAACAACGTGCCCCAAGTCCCCGGCCCAGGACGCAACAGGCCACTGCCAAAGCCCAGTGCGACGATGCGCGCTGGTGAATGCAGCATCCAGGACCAGGTCGGCATTACCACCGACTCGGACGATCCCGGATTCATCTCGGAAACGGACATAAGCACGCCCTCAAAAGGCCCCGGCACGAAATCGGGGATTCAGCTGAAATGATCGAAACCGGCACGCGGCACGGTAACGGCCCGGCCATCTGCGCGTTTAACAATAGCACCACTGCCCTCGGTAATGCACCCAATGCGCGCCGCCTCGACGCCCGCCAGGTGCGCCAGGGCAAGAATCGTTTCGCGCTTGCTGGCATCTGCCGTAAAGCACAGTTGATAGACGTCACCACCGCCAAGCACAGCAGCCTCCTGCACCGCGGGAGGCAAGCTTCGCAGGGCCGGGTGCACCGGCAGAGCTTCGTAATTCAATTCGGCGCCACAATGGCTGGCTGCAAGAATGTGACCCAGATCCTGCAGCAAGCCATCGGAAATATCCAGCGCCGCACGAGCCACTCCGGCAAGGCTCTGCGCAAATTGCAGCGGCGGCTCGGGACGCTCCAGAGCCGCGCGCGTAGAGGCCAACAAAGCCGGGTTGGAAGGCAAAGCGTGTTGCAGCAGCTGAAGCGCAATGTCGGCGGCCCCGAGACTGCCCGTAACCCATATGTCGTCCCCGAGCCTGGCGGCGGAGCGGCGCAATGCCTTTTGCGGGTCCACCTGGCCGAAAACCGTAACGCTGATGACAACGCCGGACATGCCGCGCGTGGTGTCCCCTCCTACCAACGGGCACTGAGCCGCATCGGCCTGCGCATAGAACCCGTTGGCAAACGCCACCAGCCAGCGCGGATCGACAGTTGGCAAGGCCAGACCCAAAACGCACGCCAGGGGCTGCGCGCCCATGGCGGCAAGGTCGGACAAATTAACGGCCAACGCTTTAAGTCCCAACGAGTACGGATCGACATCGGCAAGGAAATGCCGGCCTTCCACGAGAAGATCAGTGCTGACAGCCATCTGCTGGCCGGCATCCAGAGGCACGAGGGCGCAGTCGTCACCCACCCCCAGAAGATGCGAGGGTACGGGCCGCGAAAAATATCGAGCGATAAGGTCGAATTCGTTGACCAATAGGCCCTCTTAGCGACGTGTGGCGGCCTGGACCTCGGCGGGCCGGACGTCGGCGGCAAGCTTGTCGAGCACGCCATTGACGAACTTGAAGCCATCAGTTCCGCCAAACGATTTGGCCAACTCGACGGCTTCGTTGATGGCCACCTTGTAGGGCACCTCGATGTGATAGACAAGCTCGTAGCTGCCGATCAGCAATATGCCGTGTTCAACCGGAGAAAGCTCAGCCAGCGGCCGATCGATGTATGGCGTAAAGCGTTCACGCAGGCCAGAGGCCTCTTTCAGGACGCCGTGCAGAAGGGTCTTGAACCATGCGGCGTCCGCTTCGGGAAACTCTTCATTGTCGCGAATGTGGGCATCGATGGCGCCGGCCTCTTGCAGCCCGTCTTCGCCGCGCAGCAGCCACGCATACACGCCCTGTAGCGCAAACTCGCGTGCGCGCCGGCGTGCACTGCGAGAATTCGCGCGCTGCCCGCCCGCGCCTTGGGCCCTACTTTTCGTCAACGTCATCACCCTCGTAATCGTCATCCTCATCGCCGTCGTCGTCATCATCGTCGTCGGACTCGGGTTCGAGTGCTGCCACGAGATTGGCCATTTCGACCGCGACTCGCGCGCAGTCGCGGCCCTTGGCTTCTGCCCGCGCTTCAGCCTGCTCGTCGGTATTCGTCGTCAGCACACCATTGGCCACTGGAATGCCTGTTTCCAGGGCAACGCGGCTGATGGCCGCAGCGCTTTCATTGCTGACGGTTTCGAAGTGATAGGTTTCTCCACGAATGACCGCACCCAGCGCGACCAAGGCGTCGAATTCGAATGTTTCGGCCATTTGAGCCAACGTCACGCCCACTTCCAGCGCGCCAGGCACGGTTACGACCATGACGTCGCGCTCATCAACACCAAGTTCAAGCAGTTCGGCCAGGCAGGCGTCAAGCTCGGCCAGGCCGATTTTTTCGTTGAAACGGGAGCGTACGACCCCAATATGCAGGCCTTCACCATTAAGGTCGGGAGCAAGCGTGTAAGGGTTCATGGTAGGTTCCTTTTAGGCGTTGGATGAAGGTTCACTATCGTAACCTGTTATGGTCAGAGAAAACCCGGCCATACTGGGCATTTTGCGCGGACGGGCCAACAGGCGGGCACGACCGACCTTCAGATCGCGCATGATCTGTGCGCCAATCCCATATGTACGAAAATCGAACCGGCTTGCCGTACCTTCCGGCGGTTCAGTTTTGGGCTGTCCCCATTCGGCGAACTGTTCGAACAGAACATCGGCGGTACTCTGGCAATTGAGCATTACCAGCACGCCACAAGGCGCGGCCGCAATGGCCTTGAGGGCACTGTCAATTGTCCAGCTGTGTGAAGTCACATCAGCCGAAAGCACATCAAGCAAGGTCGCCGGCTCGTGCACGCGCACCAGAGTTTCGGCTTCGGGGGTGATTTCACCGTGGGCAAGGGCCAGGTGCGGCGCCCCCGAGGCCAAGTCACGGTAGGCCAGGGCCCGGAACTCGCCCCAAGGCGTTTGCATGACACGCTCGGCCACGCGTTCGACCATGGATTCGTGCTCGCTACGATACTGAATGAGGTCGGCAATGGTGCCGATCTTGAGGCCGTGCTCCTGCGCAAAGCCTTTAAGGAAGGGCAAGCGCGCCATGGTGCCATCGGGTTTGAGCACTTCGCAGATGACGGCCGCCGGAGTCAGGCCGGCCAGCGCGGTGAAGTCGCAGCCGGCCTCGGTGTGCCCTGCCCGCACCAGAACCCCCCCACGCACGGCCCGCACCGGAAAAATATGGCCGGGATGGACAATGTCGGCGGGTTTGGCGTCCCGCGCCACGGCAACGCGAACCGTATGGGCGCGATCGGGTGCCGAAATGCCGGTATTGACGCCCTCGGCCGCCTCGATGGACATGGTGAAGTTGGTGCCGAACCGGGCATTGTTGTTGGTGCGGCTGACCATGAGCGACAAGCCGAGCTGCTGGCAGCGTTCCTCGGTCAGCGTAAGACACACCAGCCCGCGCGCATGCGTCACCATGAAATTGATGGCGTCCGGAGTAACGAACTCGGCCGCCATGACAAGGTCGCCCTCGTTTTCCCGGTCTTCCTCGTCGACCAGAATGACCATGCGCCCGGCGCGCAATTCGGCCACAATTTCTGGAACAGGTGAAATAGCGAAGTTTTCAGCACTTGCGGTGTCTACTGCTGCGGAGTTGCTCATGACATTAAATCTCAGTGAAAGTTGGCTTATTTTAACGCGCACCCGGGCGCCGACCCCACATTGTCGCCCCAACCGCGGGTGGGCGCCCGAAAGACGCCCGCGCACCCCAACTGCACACGTGGAAAGCCATCGCAACCCACTACATGTGGTGCGACCCTGCACGCTCAGTATTGAATGCCAGCCGCTTCTTCCTGCGCCGGCCAAAACCACTTCGCCTGCCGTTGCGCTACTATGCGCCATGACCCGTTACCGGCGCATTCTGCCATGATTGAACGCGAGCTGAAACTGTACGTCCCCGCGGCGGCCCGCGTGGCTGTCGCAAGGGCGCTGCAGGAAAGCCAGGCCCGACAGATCACGCTGCACGCGCGCTATTACGACACCGCGACACGCGAACTGGCCGACGCCGGCATCGCCCTGCGTCTGCGCAAAGAAGGGCCGGACTGGGTGCAGACCCTGAAAACCCAGGGCGCCGATGCCCTCTCCCGCACCGAATTGAACGCCCCGCGACCCGGCCCGACACTCAATACGGCCTTGTACGACGGCACCCCGCTTGCAGCCGTTTTCACGCAACTGAAAGAGCCGCTGGCGCTACGCTACGAAACGCTGATCACACGAACAACGCTAACGCTCGAACACTTCGACGCCACCATCGAGATTGCCTACGACACGGGCGTCATCACCTCTGGCGAACACAGCCTGCCGGTAAGCGAAATCGAATTTGAACTGGTCACCGGCCACGTGGAAGCGCTTTTCGACGTCGGAGCGCAATGGCTGCAACGCTTCGGACTAGTCCTGGACCTTCGCAGCAAAGCCGAACGCGGCGACACGCTGGCATCCGGCGCCCTGCCCGAACAACTGTGCCGGCCAAGACGCGCCCGAATCATCGTTTTCGAGTCAAGCTCCAGCATCGATAGCGCCTACCTGGCATGCGCCAACGAGAGTCTGGCGCAAATCATCCAGAATACGGCGTACGCCGCAGGAACCGACACGGCGTCAGCCAGCAGGCTGGTCCGCGCCGAATACGTCCACCAACTACGGGTTGGCATCCGCCGCTTGCGCTCGTGCTGGAAGCTCTTCAACCGATGGGTTCCCGACGCAGATGCAACGGACCGCGCCACACTGCGCGAAAGCTTCACAATTTTCGGCAGCTCACGCGACCGCGATGTCATCAGGCTGGAAGTGGAGCCGCAGATCAAAAAGGCCGGAATGCCGCGTTACAGGCGCCCACGCGAGCGGGCAGCCAGCCGCGCACAGCCTGAAGCCGTTGCAGGCGGCATTCCGCTGCAAATGGCACTGCTTGGCTTGCTAAAGCACCTGGTCCTGCTCAACGAACGCGCCGCATCCGAAGTGCCCCCAGTCCCGCTCTCATCATCCGCCGCGCGGGCGGCCATCGTCCACCGGCTGAACACATGGCTGAAAAAGATTACCAAGGCAGGCTCCCGTTTCGAACAACTTCCCGTTGAAACGCAACACGACCTGCGCAAACAGGCCAAGAGCCTGCGCTACGGCCTGGACTTCTCCGAATGCCTGCTGCCACGAGCCGAATTGGAGCCGCTGCGCACAACGCTGACGCAAATTCAAAAATCGTTGGGTGACCTGAATGACTACTACTGCGCCGAAGAGTACTACCTTGCGCTGACGGGTTCCCAGCCCCAGGTCTGGTTCGCCATTGGTTGGCTGCGTGCCGGACAGGATCGACAGAAAAGCCAGGCGCAGACACTTTTCAGGCAACTGGCCAAGCACGGTTTTCTCAAAGGCTGAAACGGCCCGCGCCGGGCCAGCCCTGGCGCCCGGGTCAGTCTCCTACCATGGCGGCGGCAAACTCGCGCGCCACAAAGGGCTGCAGATCTTCCATACCTTCACCTACACCAATCCAATACACCGGGATGGGGCGCACGCCCTGGCTGCCCGCGGCCACGGCAGCGAGGGTTCCACCCTTGGCCGTGCCGTCCAGTTTGGTCACGACCAGGCCGGTCAAATTGATGGCGGCATCGAAAGCACGAATCTGGGAGATGGCATTCTGCCCCGTATTCCCGTCGACAACCAGCAGCACCTCGTGCGGCGCCTGATTGTCTGCCTTGCCGATGACGCGCCGGATCTTTTTCAGCTCTTCCATCAGATGCAACTGCGTGGGCAGGCGCCCGGCCGTATCCACCATGACAATACTTGCGCCACGCGCGCGCCCTGCGTTGACCGCATCAAACGCCACCGCGGCGGGGTCGCCCCCTTCCTGCGCAATGACCGACACATTGTTGCGTTCACCCCAGGCTATCAGTTGTTCGCGTGCCGCCGCGCGAAACGTATCACCGGCTGCCAGCAACACCTTTTGGCCCTGCTGCTGAAACGCATAAGCCAGCTTACCGATGGACGTGGTCTTGCCGGCACCATTCACGCCAGCGATCATCACGACAACAGGCGAGGCGTAGCCCAGCGGAAATTTCTTCTCCAGCGGCTTCAGATGCTCGGCGAGAATGTCACGCAGTGCCGCCTTGACCTGATCCGCGTTCTCGATGCGATCCTTGTGCACCCTGGCACGCAAGGCCGTTAACAATTTCGTGGTCGCCTCAACGCCGGCGTCGGCCATGATCAGCGCCGACTCCAACTCGTCAAACAGCGCCTCGTCAACCTTGACCCCGATAAACAGCCCGCCAATGTTCTGCCCTGTGCGCGACAGCCCCTGTTTAAGGCGCGACAACCATGAGCCCGCCGCGCGTGTCCCGTACCCCGACGTACTCGCCGCCCCATCCCCGGAAGATGCCTGGGCCTGGGCCTGGGCCAGTGTCTGAGCCTGTGTCTGGGCTTGGGCCTGTGTCTGGGCTTGGGCCGGCCCGGCGGGACCCACAGCTGAAGCCGGCGCCTCAGCCACCTTCTCGAGGTCAGCCGCGTCTGCGGGAAGCCGCTTGCCTTCAAGGCCCGCTTCCTTCGCCGGATCAGCGTCCTTCACCCGTCCAACGGCCGGCTCCCGGTCACCCGCCTTCTTTTTTTTGAAGAGTTCGAACATCGCTTTACACTACCTGAAAATTGGGTTGGTTGAATCCAGGTATTGTCCCCCGAATCATCATGACGAAAAAGCACACTATCCGTATTGTAGGCGGTGAATACCGGCGCACACCAATCCCCGTCATTGAGGGCACCGGCCTGCGTCCCACACCTGACCGCGTCCGCGAAACCCTATACAACTGGCTGCAACATCTGTGGGGAGGCAATTTCACAGATAAGCACGTTCTGGATCTGTTCGCGGGTAGCGGCGCCTTGGGATTTGAAGCCGCCTCGCGTGGCGCGGCCCATGTCCAGATGGCGGAAAACAACCACGAGGCCGTCCTCGCCCTGCGTGCCCTGCGCACCAAACTGGGCGCAAGCAGCGTACGTATCCACGAAGGCGACGCGCTTGCGGCTGTCAGCCACCTTAACGCCTCCCCGTTCGACCTTGTCTTGCTTGACCCGCCTTTTGGTCAGGGATGGCTCGACAAACTATGGACCCCGCTGGTTCGCGTGCTGAACCCAACACACGGACTGATTTACATTGAATCGGAAACGCCGGTCAGGCCACCGGCCAGTTTCGAAATCATACGAAAGGGCAAGGCAGGAAACGTACACTTTCATTTGATCCAATTTGCTGCATTGCAAAAAATAGACAATAATCTTCCCATACCAAAATAAGATTCAGTTGGCCCCGGGCCTGAAATGAAGCACCAGACGCAGCCACCTCGGGCTGCTCTCCTTCAAAATTAACGCTTAAGCACTCGGAATCCCCATGATTACAGTCGTTTATCCTGGCACGTTCGACCCTCTTACCCGTGGCCACGAAGACTTGGTACGCCGCGCCGCAAGCCTTTTCGATCGGGTCGTGGTGGGCGTTGCGTACAGCCGCGCCAAAAAGCCCTTTTTCACGGTGGACGAACGCGTTGAAATCGCCCAGGAAGTGCTTGGGCATTATCCCAACGTCGAAGTCCGCAGTTTTGCTGGCCTGCTCAAGGATTTCGTACGCGAGCAGGACGCCCGGGTCATCGTGCGCGGCTTGCGCGCCGTATCGGATTTTGAATATGAATTCCAAATGGCCGGCATGAACCGCCATCTTCTGCCCGAGGTCGAAACGCTGTTCATGACGCCTTCCGATCAGTACCAATTCATTTCAGGCACCATCGTGCGCGAGATCGCCATTCTGGGCGGCGATGTCAGCAAATTCGTTTTTCCGTCGGTAGAACGCTGGCTGCACAGCAAGGCCGCAAGCGTTCGCAAATCGTCGGGCATGGACGAGTCCTGACCCAATCAGCCCAGCCTAACCTGATTACGTCACGATTTTGCAAACCTGTGCCGCGGATGCTTGCGGGGCCGGGTAACCCAACTTACGATTGACGGCTATGCGTAGTGTCCCGTTTGGCTAATTCGAATACTTATCTTCGGCGCCTGGGCTCGCCATACTGCGTTGCAAATCCTCGCGATAGCTACGGCTATCGCTGCGGTTTGCGCCTTGTCTGACAAGCCCACGCATCCGAATATAAGTGCACAAACTAACCAAACGGGACACTAGGCGCCTTCGGGCCACATCACGGTGGCAACGTCGGGGTGCACCTTGACCAGCCGGCTGGGCGTTCCCAAAAAATTGGATACCCATGCCGCCGCGAGGTCCCCCTCGTCGACGATCTTGACCCGCTGGGAGCCCACTACGACCTGACGCACAATACTGTCGTCGTCCTCAATGACATCCAGCGGGATATCCATGCGCAACATGCCCGGTCCGCGAATCGCCAAATAGCCAAAACGTATGGCAATTTCCACTTCGGCCAGACGCGGCTGGCTTTGGCGTGTAACCAGCCTGTCTGCGGCGTCCACGACGAACCAATGCCGATGGTACGGGCCCGCAGCCGGATCCTCGCAAACGGCACACGCAACAATTGGACAGTACTGTTGACTGGAAATCATTTGCCTAACAACCCCCTTATCGTGTTACCCAGACTCTTGACCGCGTCTTCTTTTTTCCCAGCAGTTGCTGGCGCGCTGGTAGTCCCTGCCTTTCCTGAAAGCAGGTCCAGCAAGCCGTTCTGCAAAGCATGCCTGGCCAACTGCCCGCTTATTTCCTTCCATCGCACCTGATAACCCAGCGCGCTGAACGGGCCCGAGATTTGAACCGGCACGGTGACGCCCTGCAAGCGCGCAAGCCCCAGCGCTGCTGCATCAGTGACCCGCACGTTCGCCGTAACATCCAGATTGCCGCCAATCAGGTCCACCTTCCCCGTGCCACCTTGTGTAATATGCACGGATGGCGCAACAAGATCCAGTTTCTTGATCTGGCCAATGCCATGCTCAAACGTGACGTTGGCATCCAGTGCCGAAAAAGCAGTCTGGGAGCCAAGATCGAACTTGTTGGACAGACCCGACTGACTTTCGTTGAGCAAATTCTGCAGGACGTTCCCCACCTGTGTCAGCGTATGGGTTACGTCAATACCCTGAACCGCCCCGTTGCGAACCTGCGCCTGCACCGTCCCGCCCAGCCCGGCCTTGAGCGCATCGACCGTGGCACCCTGTGTTGTCAGATTGAATTTGAAATCACCCGTTCCACTGACTCGCTGGCTTCCGGTCAGTCCCTGAAGCAACGGTCCTACGGCAACATTATCAAGCGCCACCTGGCTCGTGAACGCATTATGGGTGTCGGCAGTAAGATGGCCTGACAATTTGCCGCCATACAAGTCGGCAGTGAGCTTGGACAGATCGAGCTTGCCCTTGTCCACGGCGACCGCCATATCGAGATTCTTGGCCTCCAGCCCCCGGCCCTTGATGCCATTCACCTTGATGTGGCCCGTCAGATCAAGCGAATCCAGCAAGGACAGATCGATGTCGGAAACTGGCTTGACGGGCACTTTACCCGCGGCGGCCACAGCCGACGCCGACGGCTTGGCCACTGGCGCCACCGGCCGCGCCTTTGCCGCGGACTCGGCTTCAGGCTTTGTGCCGGGCTTGACCTTGGCCTTCTCGGCATCGGCGGCCGCAGAACCAGGCTTCGCCGCAGGCTTGGCGTCCTGCTTGGCGGCAGAATCCTGTGCCTTGGCTTCAGGCTTGACTTCGGCCTTCGCGTCGGGCGCAGGTCCCGGCCTGGCCGCACCTGCTGTCGGCTTCGCGTCCGGCGCCGGCTTCGCATTGGATCCCGCCTTGGCCGCAGGCAAGGCCGCCGGCGGCTTGGGAACAGGGAACAACTTGTCGATATCCAGAGCTTCGGCCTTCAGGTCGAACTGAAGCTTGGGTGCGGCCAGCTGTGTGCCCCTGAGGTTGAAATTGAGCTGGCTGCCACTGAGCACCGCATTGATCTCGCTGTTGAACTCATCCTTGACCAAATCAGCGTGTACGCTTCCTATGAACGGAAATTCGAACGAGGTGGCCGGCTGCCCCTGGCCTTCTATTTGCACGTCGCCCTTGATCGCCGACAAGGTGCCCTGCTCTTTGAGCATATCCCATTGCCCCGGCGACGACAGGTGGACGCGCAGCAAGCGATCACCCTGCTTCAGCCCGCCCTCAAGCTTGATTTCTTTAAGCGTCAGGTTGTCGGCATTGCCATCCAGACCGCTGGCAGCCAGAGACAGCCCCAGCACGCTGTCGCCGCTGACCTTGAGCGTGCCCACGATAGCGCCGCTCTTGGCGCCTTTGGGAGAAACTGACAACTGGGGCGCATCGAACGCCAGCTCAAAACTTCGTGTGGGCAAATTGCCCTTGGCCCGCAGCGAAAGCTTGTCGATGTCCAGCTCTGAACGGCTTTGATCCACGCGCAGCTTGGGAGCAACAAGGCTGAAGTCCAGGCCCTTTACAGGTTTGTCCCCATCCAGATCGCCCTGCACACGCAGTTCGAGATTGCCGGCGTTCAACAAATGTGTATTGGCGTCGTAAGAAAGATTGCCCTTGGCCGAGGCTACCTTCGCATTCAGGTTGCCCACACGCCCAGTGACCTGCAAATTAAGCTTCTGCACCGAGTAGGCGCGCTGCGTGGCGTCTATTCGAAGCAGCGCCTGTCCTTCAAACGTCGAGTTGCCCAAAGGCTGCTCGCCCACAAGATTGCCACGCAGCGAAACGTCGAACGGCTGATCGAACGTCATACGGCCTGTGTCGATTTGCAGCTTTTCCAGACGAGCTGAATAGCCGCTGCGTTCATCACGAAAATGAATTTCACCCCCCCTGAGATCCAGCCCGGCAATATCGATTTGCATCTCCGCGCGCGCCACTCCTTGTGGCGTGGGCGTGGATGAACTGGGCGCGGCGGTGCTTGACTGGGGCAGCGAGGGAATAGACTCGGATGGGCCCTTGACCAGATCGCGAAAATTGAAGTGGCCTTCCCTGTTGCGCGAAACCCAGGCCTTGAGCCCCGACACCGAAACATGGTCGACAACAAATCTGTTTGAAAGCAGCGGCCAGATGGCCACGGCAAAACGGGCACTGTCGACCGAGGCAAAAATGTTATTGCTGTTCGGTTCGGACAGCGAAACATCCTTCAGCGACAGCCCGATGCGGGGGAAAAGTGAAAGCTGGATATCGCCATTTATAAGCAGGGTTCTGTGATACTTGTTGTAGACCAGATCGGAGAGCTTGCTTTTATAAAAATTGGGATCAAAGGTAAGCAGGAAAATGGCCAGCCCCACAACCGCCACGATAAGCGCAGCCACTATGCCTATTACTATCCTTTTAAACCAGATTTTCATGTCCCGCCCCGAAGCTCCTGTCAAACCCCGAACAGCCTCAGGCCGCCCAACATCGAATGCTAACGCAACCACAAGAGTCGCGACCCGATAATTCACTCATTCTTTTAAATAAATACACAAAACTATATCGTAGTTAGACGAAACCTACGTCGTACGCCTCGGCCACCTCCGGACAACATGCTCGCCGAGCCTTTCCTGGCTGGAGAGCGTTCATTGTATATTGCGAGGCGCTCAGGTTTTATTTCTCGAGGCCGTGGAATCTTGTTCGCGCACTGCTCACGCGGCAGAGCATTCATCTAGAGTTTTTTAAGCAGACCCGAAACCGAGCCCATAAGAGACGTCACGTCGAGCTTGCGCCCGCGCTCGAACTGGCCCATGGGCGTAACGTGATCTACCAGCGTCGGGAGCAGAGCCGTCAGATTAGCCAGCACCGCGTCGGGTTCCTGCCCCGATGACTGCGCCATTTGTCCGACGGCGGCATCGCCCAGCACCGCCTTGATCTGCTCTGACGAAACCGGCTTGTTCGGACCATTGGCCAGCCACGACGCCACTTCTTCGCCCAAACCACCCTGCCGAAGCTTTTGCAATAGCCCTGCAAGGCCGCCGGGGTATTCATTCACAAACTCAATGATCACCGGCAGCAGTGAGACCCGCTCTGGCCCAGAGGCCGGAGGTCCGTCGCGGAAAGTTGAAATAACCGAGTCCAGGAGTCCCATGTTACCCTCACTTGAAAGTATCTCTTTCTTGCAGTTTCATGCCGATCACGGCTTGCGGTCAACACCCGTCGTCATCACGATGCCAGGCCAGCTCTCCTGAAAGAGCCAAAATGTAGCAGCTACGATAGTAAAATATACTGGCAGTGCGCCAAAAAACAGCCTTCGGTAAATTAAATAACATTCCGAAGCATCGTTTTACCTATTAGAACGAATTAACACGCATGACGCCACAGCGCAAAATTATGGAGATCAGTCAATGCAAATAGGAATCCCGCGCGAATGCCGTCAGGGAGAAACGCGCGTCGCCGCAACGCCTGAAACCGTCAAAAAGTACATCAGCGCAAAACATCAGGTCATTGTCGAACACGATGCGGGCGCAGCGGCACATTACCCTGACGAAGATTACACGGCAATTGGCGCCACGCTGGGCACCGCAAGCGAGGCACTGGGCGCAGAACTCGTGCTGAAGGTGCGAGCCCCCATCGCGGACGAAATCACCGGCATGAAGTCCGGTGCCGTCCTGGTTGGCATGCTTGACCCGTTCGACCAGCCAGGCCTTCAAGCACTTGCTTCGGCGGGACTCACCGCCTTTGCACTGGAAGCTGCGCCACGCATCACACGTGCGCAAAGCCTGGATGTCCTGTCATCGCAAGCCAACCTGGCCGGTTACAAGGCCGTCCTGCTTGCCGCCAACAAGTATGAACGCCTTTTCCCCATGATGATGACGGCGGCCGGCACCTTGAAGGCCGCGCGCGTCGTGGTGCTGGGCGCAGGGGTTGCCGGCCTGCAGGCCATCGCCACCGCCAGGCGCCTGGGCGCCATGGTTGAAGCGTCCGACGTGCGGCCCGCCGCCAAGGAACAAGTCGAATCGCTGGGCGCCAAATTCATCGATGTGCCCTTCGAGACCGATGAAGAACGCGAAATTGCACAGGGCGTTGGCGGCTATGCCAGACCCATGCCCGCTTCCTGGATGACACGTCAGGCCGAGCTCGTTTCCGAACGCTGCAAGCAGGCCAACATCATCATCACCACCGCTCTCATTCCGGGGCGCCCTGCCCCGACACTCATTTCCGCGGAAACCGTACAAAGCATGAAACCCGGTTCGGTCATCGTGGACCTGGCGGTCGAGCGCGGCGGCAACTGCCCGCTTTCCGAAAAGGACAAGGTTGTGCAAAAGCATGGCGTGACCATCATCGGCTACAGCAACCTGCCATCCATGGTGGCCACGGATGCATCGGCCCTTTATGCACGCAATGTCCTGGATTTTCTGAAACTCATCATCAACGCGGAAGGTCAGCTGGCCATTGCGCGCGAAGACGAAATCGTCGCCGCCTGCCTCATGTGCAGCGACGGCAGCCTGCTAAGGAGCGCCTGATGGAAGTCGTCAATCCCACCCTGATCAACGTCATTATTTTCGTCCTCGCCGTCTATGTGGGCTTTCATGTGGTCTGGAACGTCACGCCGGCGCTGCACACACCGCTTATGGCAGTCACCAATGCCATCTCGGCCATCGTTATTGTGGGGGCCATGCTGGCGACCGGCCTGACTGAAGGTGGTCTGGCCCGATTTATGGGGGTGTTTGCCGTAATCCTGGCCTCGGTCAATGTATTTGGCGGCTTCCTGGTCACCCGCCGCATGCTGGAGATGTTCAAGAAAAAAGAGAAAAAGCCCTCCAAGGGAGGTAAGGCATGATCTCCATAAACGTTGTCACCGCTTTATACCTTGTAGCGTCGGTGTGCTTCATCCAGGCGCTCAAGGGCCTGTCTCATCCCACGACATCGCGCCGCGGCAATGCCTTCGGCATGGTGGGCATGGCCATAGCGCTGCTGACCACCGCCGCACTCATCATCAGCCTCGCCAAAGAAGGCACAACTGCCGTCGGCCTGGGCTGGATCGTCTTTGGCCTGATCGTGGGCGGCACCATCGGAGCAACGCTGGCCAAGCGTGTCGGCATGACCAAGATGCCAGAACTCATCGCGTTCATGCACAGCATGATTGGCCTTGCGGCCGTAGCCATTGCGGTGGCGGTCATCGCCGAGCCACATGCCTTCAACCTTGTCGCCGAAGGCCACGTCCTGCCAATGGGCAACCGGCTGGAACTATTCATCGGCACATTCGTCGGCGCCATCACGTTCTCCGGGTCGGTCATTGCCTTTGGCAAGCTTTCGGGCAAATACAAGTTCCGCCTTTTCCAGGGCTCGCCCGTGGTGTTCAAGGGCCAGCACATTCTCAACCTGGTGCTTGCCATCGCCATGGTGGGCTGCGGCCTGTGGTTCATGGGAACCCAGCTCTGGCTGCCCTACATCATCATGACCGCCATTGCCTTCGTGTTGGGCGTCCTCATCATCATCCCCATCGGCGGTGCGGACATGCCGGTCGTGATCTCCATGCTCAACAGCTATTCGGGCTGGGCGGCCGCGGGTATCGGGTTTTCGTTGAACAACCCCATGCTCATCATCGCCGGATCGCTGGTTGGTTCCTCGGGTGCCATCCTGTCGTTCATCATGTGCAAGGCCATGAACCGTTCATTCTTCAACGTCATTCTTGGCGGCTTCGGCTCTGACGGCGGCAGTGCGCAAAGCGCCGATCACGCGCAGCGCAACGTCAAGTCGGGCAGCCCTGAAGACGCGGCGTTCCTCATGAGCAACGCCGAATCGCTGGTCATCGTACCTGGCTACGGTCTGGCGGTGGCGCGTGCCCAGCATGCCCTGAAAGAACTGGCCGAAAAGCTTACCCTCAAGGGCGTAACCGTCAAGTACGCGATCCACCCGGTTGCCGGCCGCATGCCCGGGCACATGAACGTGCTTCTGGCCGAGGCCGAAGTCCCCTACGACCAGGTCTTCGAAATGGATGACATCAACGGCGAATTCGCACAGACAGATGTCGTGCTTATCCTGGGCGCCAACGACGTCGTCAACCCCGCTGCCAAAAACGATCCACACTCACCCATCGCGGGCATGCCCATTCTGGAAGCCTACAAGGCGCGCACCGTCATCGTGAACAAGCGGTCCATGGCCACAGGGTATGCCGGGCTGGACAACGAACTGTTCTACATGGACAAGACCATGATGGTGTTTGGCGACGCCAAGAAAATGATCGAGGAAATGACGAAGGCTATAGACTGAGTCGTCTGCGCTTGCGACGCAAATACACTGGCGCGACCGACTCCAGGGGCGTTGCAACGATGTCCAGGTCGGGCGACATCTGGCCATCGTAAATGTTATCCATCTTCAGCGAGTCCAGATTGTCGCGAGACAAAATGGGCTCGCCCGGCAGGCACTCGAACACCATCGCCTGCATGCGCCCCACGAACATGGGAATAGGCAGGATCCGCCGCGGATGTCCTGACCAGCGGGCGGCCAGCGCCACGAGTTCGCCCAGCGTGTAATGCGCAAAACCTGCCAGGGCATAAGTATGGCCATATGTGCGCGAATTGTTCAGCGCACCTGAAATTGCCTGGGCCACATCTCCGACAAACACCGGCTGCAGCCGCGCCCGCGATCCGGCCAGGGGGATGACAGGCAGCCAACGCGCCAGGCCCGCGAACATATTCAAGAAGTTGTCATCGAAGCCGAACACGACCGACGGCCGGAAAATGGTGTAGGCCCCCGCAGGGAAAGATTGGAACTCGTCCACGACGGCCGCCTCGCCCGCTGCCTTGGATCGCAGGTAGCCGCTGGGGCCATCGGCACTGGCGCCCAGGGCACTGATGTGCACCAGGCGCTTTACCCCACGGTTTCGGCAACCGGCAGCGAGGCGCCGCGGAAGATCGACGTGCACGCGCTTGAAGTCGGACCCGTACGGCTGCCCGCTGCGGCTATGCAAAATACCCACCAGATTGATGACGGCATCGGCCTCTTGCAGCAATTCGTCAAGCGCCTGATCGTCGTGAATGTCGGCCTTGATGAGATTGAAAGCGGGAAAAACCAGCAAATCACGGCCGTGCTGGTAACTGCGGGTAGGCACGTTAACCCGGTGCCCAGCCTTGATCAAACGGGCAACCAGATGGCGTCCGATAAAACCCGTCCCTCCCAACACCAGCACCCGCATACCACCCTCCAGCTCCTTCCTGACCACCCAATTCTGGGCTGAGTCGGGGTTTGGCGCAAGTTGCACTGCGATAATCGTTTGAAATCAAAAAGCTAATCCAATTTTCCATCCGCCCAGTATTGTTCGCTGACAGCAATTTTCCGTGAATACCAGCGACCACAGCATCAGTCGTAGCCCCCTGCTCCATGTTGAACAGATGGTCACTACGGCAAAATAGTATAGGTATAAAGACTAGTTGACAGGTCTATTTAACTGGTATGAAATGAGCCCATCGAATCTGGCTCGGTATTCAGCACGTTGAATCTGGAGGTGTTCGCCATGCAGGCGCACAAAGAATATTTTCGCAAGGCAATGAGGCGCCACGCCGGCGGGGTGGCAATCATCACCACCTCAAACGCAGGCAATCATGTTGGCCTTACAGCGACTGCCGTCTGCTCGCTATCCATGGACCCGCCAAAGATCCTTGCATGCATCAACCTGAAAGGCACGACCTTCCATTTCCTTTCCGAAAGCCGGGTCATGACCGTCAACCTATTGGGACGATCGCAGGAACTGCTGGCACGCGAATTCGGCGGCATGTGCGCACAAAGTGGCGAGCCCTTTCTGAACAGCGACTGGGAAACGACCCCGATAGGCACACACTTCCTGAAAGGCGCCGTCGCATCCATTGACTGCAACGTCGACGAAATGTTTATAACGCGCAGCCACGCCGTTGTATTCGGCGATGTCGTGAACGTGCGCATCGGGCCATCAGACAATCAGCTCATGTACTTCGACGGGCAGTTCGCCCCCGCAAAAAAAGAGCTCCCCGAGCCAATCGAGCACCGTTTCGAAAACAAGGCTTAGCAAACCAACAATCCAATCAGGAAATGCAAGATCATGCATAAAGAAAAAAGTGGTACCAATCCCACCCCAGCCGCATCCGGACAAATGAGAACCGGCGCTCAATACCTGGCTTCAATCAAGGCCGATGGCCGCCATGTGTACATGGATGGCGAACTGATAAAAGACGTCACCTCGCATCCGGCCTTTGTCGGCGCAGCAAATTCAATTGCCAGCCTGTACGACCTCGCCGCCGATCCGAAAAACGAGGAGATCATGACCTTCAAGCCGGCAAACGGCGACGCCCGATATTTACGGTGCTTTCAGGTTCCGAAATCCATCGACGACCTGAAAGGGCGCCACCTCATGTCCGAGAAGTGGGCCGAGGCCACGTGCGGTCTGATGGGACGCACACCTGACCACGTCGCCGGATTCCTGGCCGGCTACGCCGCGTGCCCCGATTTTTTTGCACAGCCTGATCGCGCCTATGCGAAAAACGTACTTCAGTTCCATCAAAAGGCAATGGAAAACTCGCTCTACATTGCCTATGCCATCGTCCCGCCCCAGATAGACCGCAGCAAGTCCGCTCACGAACAGTCCGACCCGACGCTGTATGCGGGCGTCGTAACGGAACGTGACGATGGCATCGTCATCCGCGGAGCCCAGCAGCTGGCAACCGGCGCGGTGTTTGCCGACTATGTGTACTTGAGCTGCATCCATCCGCTTGCACCGGGTGATGAAAACTACGCAAATGGGGTGATGGTACCCACGAACGCACCGGGCCTGAAAATATACAGCCGCCGCTCGTTCGCCCGCGATATTGGCAGTACGTTCGATTACCCCCTCTCGGGACGCTTCGACGAAATCGACTCGCTGGTCGTGTTTGACGACGTCTTTGTTCCATGGGAGGACGTCTTCATATACCGCAACCGGGATTTATGCTGGAATCAATGGTGGAAGACACCTTCGCACAGCTACGGCAATCACCAGGCGCAAGTGCGCTACAGCACCAAGCTCAAGTTCCTGCTCGGACTGACACAACGGCTGAACGAACTGACCGGAAATGCAGGCAAGCCGCCAGTACAAATACAGATGGGCGAAATGGCTGCCATGGCCACGATCGTGGACTCGATGATCACCGCGCAGGAAGCGAAGGCCACGATGGACGAGAACGGAGTGGTATGGCCAGACAAGGCTTCGCTTTATGCCGTCATGGCGTTGCAGAGCCAGATCAATCCGAAAATGATCGACATCGCGCGTGAGCTCAGTGGCGGCTCCATGATCATGCTTCCTTCGTCCTATCTGGACTACCGGAATCCGGACATCGCAAAGGATCTGGAGCGCTACATCTCCTCGAACGGGGTTTCGTCCAAAGACAGGGTCGCAATATTGAAGATGGCCTGGGACATGATCGGCACCGAATTTGCCGGGCGCCACCAGCAATACGAGAAATTCTACGGGGGAGCGTCCTTTCTTATCAAGCAGAATATGTACAGGGCCTACGATTTCAAGCATGCTACGGCATTGGTTGATCACATTCTGGAACTACCGCCCGTCGAGCAGCACTAAAACTTTATTGGTCGCGATGTTTGACAGCAACGTGACCCATACCGCGCGCCACATCGGGGAACCGCACTTTCAAGCCCCGGATGCGCATCCGGGACGACACTGAAGGAGGACTTGTTCGAAGCAGCACCAAGGACGCAGTCAAATCATAATCATTAGGAATGGGAGAGACACTGATGCTTAATCGTACTATTCAACACAACACGCCAACAACAACACTGCAGGGCAGCCGCTTTCGCAATGTCGTCGCTGCAGCGGCCATCGCAAGCGCGAGCTTGCTGGCCGTATTGCCGGGCACTTCGTGGGCAAGCGATGACGCTGCCAACAACGCGATTCGCGTGGCCATTGCGCCAACCACTACAGCACTTCCGGTAGTCGTCGCCGACAAAGAGGGGTACTTCAAAGAGGCCGGGCTGGACGTGACATACAAGGTATCGAACGTGACCATCTCGGATCAGCTGGTGACCGTCGGACGTCAGTTTGACATTGCCATGGGCACTCAGCCGGCCCTTATCACGGCAACCCAGCAGGGTCTTCAGCTTGTACAAATTACCAGCGGGGCTCTAGACACCAAGGCAAACCCACAGGCCCACTTCGTCGTCGGTCCGGACAGCGGCATCAAGTCCTACGCCGACTTCGCCGGCAAGCGCCTTGGCACCCTCAGCCTTACCGGAAACCTTCACTATGCCGTGCTCGCCAACGCGCTTGCCGCAGGCGTAAAACTCAACGACATAAACTGGGTAGTAGGCACAGTACCGCAAATGCCAGACCTGCTGAAGGCCAAGCGGGTAGCTGGCATCGAAGAGATCCAGCCTTTCTCGCGCTTTGCCATCGCCAATGGCGGAATCTCCATCAGCGATCCATTCCGCATTCTCGGAGACAAGGCGTTCCTTGGCGTATTTCTGGCAGACAAAGCCTGGGCCAATAGCCACGAGAGCCAGGTATTGAAGTTCAACAAGGCGCTTCAGAAAGCAGGCGTCTGGATCGAAAAAAACAAGGACAAGGCGCGCGCGCTCGTCGGCACGTACACGGGCGCACGTGGAAAGGTGCTGGCCGAAACGACCATCCCCAATTTCGAATTCCAGACGACAGCCAAAGAGGTCGAAACGGTGATGAAGCCTGACCTGACCACCTGGATCGCGCTTCTGAACAAGGTAACCGACCAGACCGTGAAAGTCACCGCAAGCGACATGCTGCCAAGCTGGGGTGGCGGGAAATAGCCTACCCAGCCTGACCGCTTACAGGGACACGCCACCTTTCGATCAACTTAACGCAAGTGGGAATACACAATGGGCACACATGCGGATGCACTTATAGCGAAGTGGGGAAAGCATTTCCCCACCGACGATTTACTTGTCCTGGCCGAGGCTGGGTACGGCAAACAGATCGGGCTGGGAAAACGTCCCGCACTGCTCGTCGTCGATGCCACATACAGCTTCTGCGGGCACGAGCCGCTACCCATTTTCGAAGCGATTCATAAAAATCGACGATCGTGCGGCGCACTTGCCTGGGCGGCCATGCCAAAAATGCAGCAATTGCTTGCCGGGGCACGCGCAGCAGGTATCCCTGTCTTGTTCAGTGCCATGCGCGACCCCGCCGACCCGGCCTACGAGCCGGGGTTGTGGGGCGCGAAAAATGTTCGTGGCGTCGAGGACGACGGCGGCAAGGCCGGAGGGGGGCGCGACAACGAAATAGTGGACGAGCTCAAGCCATTGCCCGGAGAAATCGTCATCGCCAAAGACAAAGCCAGCTTCTTCCACGGCACAGGGCTTATCGCGTCGCTGGTTGCCAAGAACGTCGACTCGCTGATCATCTGCGGCGGCACCACAAGTGGCTGCGTCTACGCGACGGCGCTCGATGGCTTCTCACACAACTACAAGACCGTCATCGCGGCGGATGCAAGCTTCGACCGTGTGCAAATGCCTCATTGGGCCGCACTGGTCGATTTCGACATGAAGTATGGCGATGCGACACCAACGTCCGAAATCCTTGCCCAGCTTCGCACAAAATAAGGAGTAGACAATGAATGATCATGTGGCGCCTACCATGGACTGGCGCACCGTGTTTCCTGAAGAAGACCGCAAGATCTACGAAGCGGCGCGTTTCGGCGGGCAGCTCGAATTCGGCCAGAACCCGGCGATCATGATAATCGACGTCGTCGATTCTTTCGCGGGCCCCAAAGGGCAGGGTATTTTTGATTCGATCAACCAATACAGGACAAGCTGCGGCGAGGCTGGCGATGCCGCAATCAAGGTCATGGCCAACTTGCTGGCGATTGGCCGGTCCTTGCATGTGCCCATCGTGTATACGAAAGGCAGTGTGGTCGACAAATACTATGCCGGAGACTCAGTCAAAGGTACTAGGCCCGACGAAGTCGAGCGGATCTACGGCGCGCCAATAGTCGCCGCCATTGCGCCGATCGACGGGGAATACGTGCTGGAAAAAACCAAAGCATCGGCATTTTTCGGCACACCAATGGCATCGTTCCTCCAGCGGCATCGAATCGATACGCTACTGATCTGTGGAACATCCACGAGCGGATGCGTGCGGGCGTCAACCATCGACGCGTTTTCGCACGGCTATCAGGTATTTGTTCTGGAGGACGGCGTGTTCGATCGGTCGCCCATGTCCAACGCAGTGAATTTATACGAGATGAACCAGAAATACGCATCCGTCATCAACAGCAGCGACGCCATTGCTTATCTGCGAAAGTTGAAGGTGGCCGCCTGATGAGTGTCCACTCCGGAACGCCCAGGGGGGTATCCATCACCTGCCGGAACCTGGCAATAGACGTTGAAACCGACACAGGTACCCGGCGCATTGTCGAAGGGCTTGATCTTCACATCGACCCGCTTGAGTTCGTGTGCGTGCTCGGTGGGTCGGGCGTGGGCAAGACCACGGTACTTCGCGCGCTTGGCGGGCTCATTCCACCGGCACCTGGCTCCGTACTGGAGTTCGACGGGCAACCTGTCAACGGGCCCTCGCCCAAATGCGTGATCGTGTTTCAGAACTACACGGGCTCGCTGCTTCCCTGGCGGACCGTCCTGGCAAATGTCGAACTCCCGCTCGAACGCACGGTGCGGAACAAGGCCGAACGCCGCGAACGCGCCATGGAAGCTTTGCGGCTGGTTGACCTTGACAAGCGATGCACCGCCCACCCTGCCCAGCTTTCAGGAGGAATGCAGCAGCGCGTTCAAATAGCGCGTGCGCTGGTGATGGAACCACCCGTGCTTCTCATGGATGAACCATTCGGCGCACTGGACGCCATGACCCGGGAATCCCTGCAGGATGCATTGCTCGACATACACCGCGCGGCAGGAACCACCATTGTCTTCATCACGCACGATATCGACGAGGCGGCCTATCTGGGCAGTCGTCAGGTAGTCCTCGCCGGGTCCCCTTCCAAGGTCGCCTTCGATTTCAAAAGCCCCTTGGGCACGGATCGCGAGCAGATCAAGACCAAATCCTCCGCCGAATACCTGACACTTCGGCAACAGCTTTACGCCGCCGTCCGGGGAGAGCACTAGTGGCCAACCTTCGCCGAGCGCAGGATTCAAAATCAGGCGTGCCTGCGGCCCCGCAGAGACGGCGCAGGCGGCATGCGATCAATTTCGAAGGGCTGGGGTTCATCGTATTCCTTGCCGTGTTGTGGCAGATTCTGCACTACACCATTTTCGCGTCGATCGACAACATCGCGTCCACCACCGAAACGCTTTCTTCTGTCGTCAGCCTCGCAATTGCCGGCCCGCTACTGCCCCAGATATGGCACACGCTCTCGATTACCCTGATCGGATGGGCCGCCGCCGTTCTGGCTGGTGCAGCGCTGGGAATATGGCTCGGGCTATCGCACACAACGTGGCGATATTCCATGGCCAGCGTCGAAGCCCTGCGCTCCATCCCTTCCATTGCGTTTGTGCCGCTGGCAATTCTCGTTTTCGGATTCTCCGGAACCATGGAATTCGTCATCGTGGTCTATGTCTGTATCTGGCCCGTGCTCATCGCCGCGATAAATGGTATTCGCAATGTCTCGGCCGGCCTTATCGACACGGCTCAAACCCTGAATCTGGGCAGATGGCATACCATCCGCAGCATCATCCTGCCCGCCTCGGCGTCGCAGATAATAGTCGGAATGAGAATCTCGCTTGCCCTGGCCATAGCGCTATCGATCATCGCCGAGATGCTGGGAAACCCTGAAGGGCTGGGCTTTGGCATCGTGTTCGTCCAGCGTGCCTTTCGGCCAGGTGACGTCTTCGCTTACCTGCTGGTGGCGGGCGTCATCGGCTGGCTGCTCAACGCATTGTTCACCATTATCGTGCGTCGATTCTTCCCTGGTTTTGCGGGGTCCTTATGAGCGCCACACGTAGCCGTCACATACCGGGCAAATCCGCATCGCCGCCACTTCGCGGCCTTATCCCACTTGCCGTTCTGCTTGTCGTTTGGCAGCTGATTGCCACGTACAACTACTCGCCGTTCTTCCCGCCGCCAAGCAGATGGTGGGACGCACTCACTGTCCTTGCCGCCAAAGGCGTGTTGGTTCCAGCCATTGCGACAACCGTCACGACATTCCTGATTGCACTTGTCATCGCCTCGCTGCTCGGCGTAATACTCGGCTTCCTGGTTGGAAGCACGGCTCGTGCAGACCGACTGCTTGGCCCATCATTCGAATTCGCGCGGGCAACGCCTGCGGGGGCGCTGGTGCCGGTTGCCGTGCTCGTCATAGGCTATACGCTTTCCATGACGCTGACGGTTGTCGTATTCGCGGCAATTTGGCCAGTTATCCTTGCCACGCGCGCCGCCGCCAAGACGATCCGCATCGAACGGCTCGAGGCAGCCAAAATCATGGAGCTGGGGCGATTCGACACGTTTCGCAAGGTGACACTGCCGTCACTCATGCCAAACATACTGCTCGGCATTCAACTGGCAGCCCCGCTGGCGCTGATTATTGTGCTGGTCGTCGAAACCATTACCCAGGTCAGTGGCATCGGCAAACAACTTGGGCTGGCGCAACAAGGCTTCCAGAGTGCCGCAGCCTTCGGGCTGGTCGCCGTCACGGGCATCATCGGTTTGATCGTCAACCTCGGCGTGTCGTGGCTCGGACGCCTCACACGTCATTATGAAGCATAGAAGAGGCAGGACTATGAGCTATCCTTACAACGACTTTCGCCAGTATCTGCACTCACTCGAGGAAGCCGGGTTGCTGATTCGGGTAAAGGAAGAGATCAACAAAGATACCGAACTGGTTCCGCTGGTGCGCCTGCAGTTTCGCGGCTTACCCGAGGACCAGCGCAAGGCGTTCTACTTCGAGAACGTGACGGACAGCCGCGGGCGGCACTTTCCGGGAGGCGTTGCCATCGCCACCTTCGCAGCGTCGCGCAGCGTCTACGCCCATGCGCTGGCCGCCAACCTCGACCAGCTTGGAGCCGTCTGGCAACGAGCCCTTGGCGCCCCCATAGAGCCCGTCCTGCGGGAAACCGGGCCATGCAAGGAAGTCATCCTGCGCGACACCGAACTGGAAACAAGTGGTGGCGTCGACGCTTTCCCTCATCCCATTTCGACACCGGGCTTTGACAACGCCCCCTATCTGACTTCTCCGTACTGGGTCACGCGTGATCCCGAAACTGGCAGCTACAACGTAGGAACCTATCGCGGCATGATCAAAGGCCCGCGCCTGGTCGGCCTGCAGATGGACACGCCCAACCAGCACATCGCGATTCACCTCAGAAAAGCAAAGCTCCTGGGCCGCAAGCTCGAGGTGGCCATCGTCCTGGGAGCTGTGCCAGCGGTAGGGCTTGCCAGCGTCCAAAAAGTGCCGTTTGGCGTCAGCGAGTACGGTGTCGCCGGCGGCCTCATGGGCCAACCGCTTGATGTCGTCAATTGCGAAACCGTCGATCTCCAGGTCCCGGCAACGTCCGAGATCATCATCGAAGGGGTGATAGACCCCACCCACCTCGAACCGGAAGGGCCGTTCGGCGAGGCAAGCGGCTACATGGGAGGCCGCACCACGTCTCCGGTCGTCGAAATCACGGCCATCACGCACCGCAAGGACCCGCTTGTCCAGGCCTTCATCAGCGAGTTTCCACCAAGCGAATCCACGCTTATGCGCAAGATCGGTTTCGAAAACCTGTATCAGAGATTCCTCAGGGATTCATGCAACCTTTCTTCGGTCGTGGATGTGACGTTCTACGAGATGGCCACATGCAACATGATGTTTGTCATACGCATGCGCAATCCGTCTCCCGGCCAAGCCTGGCAGGCTCTGTACGCCGCGTCTGGCTATGAGGCGTCAATGGGAAAATACATCATTGCCGTCGACGAAGATATCGACCCTTCGGATTTCGGCGCCATCGTGTGGGCACTCAGCTTCCGCACGCAGCCGGCAAGCGACGTACGGCTCATCACAGGCAAATTGCCCCGACTCGACCCTTCCATGCCGCTGGAGCCTGGGCAGACGGCAACCGCCTCCGCTTCGGCATTGCTTATCGACGCAACCCGTCCAAGAGATTACCCACCCACATCGCTTCCCGCCACAGAATACATGCAAGCCGCCCTGAAGCGCTGGGAGCGGCTCGGCCTTCCGCCACTCCATATCAACGAGCCACTTGCGGGCTACGAGCTGGGCGAATGGACGAATGAAAACCGCGAGGAAGCGGCACTGGCTGTTTTAGGACGCTACCTGGAGACAGGTGCGCGCCTGCATGGCCGTGGATAGTCCACGGCCCAGAGTCTGGCTCAATCAAGCAAGGCTAACCCACACAAAAAACGAAGGCAATCATGAATACGTCAGTAAAAAGTGGCGGCTTATGGAACGATAACAAACGGTGGCTTCTGGGATTCATCCTCCTCGTAGCCGTGACATGCGCGTTTTTCGACCGCATCAATGTTGCGGTGTTATTCACGGATAAAGAGTTTCTGTCCACGTTCGGCCTGGTGGGACAACCCGCCAAGGCAGGGCTGCTGATGTCGGCATTCCTGCTGGCATATGGCATTTCGTCTACCTTCATCAGTTTCGTCGGCGACTCCAAATTCGGCGCACGGAAAACCTTCATCACGATTACCGTCGCGTGGTCTGTTCTGATGATCCTCATGGGCATGCCAACCAGTTTCATGCTGCTCATCGTGCTTCGAATCATTCTGGGCGTTTCCGAGGGTCCGCAGTTTTCCATCAGTGCAAAGCTCGTCTCGCGCTGGTTCCCGAAACACGAACACGCCAGAGCCAATGCGCTCTGGGCGGTCGGCAGCCCCATCGGCGCCGCCATCGGCTTTCCGTTCGTCGTGTACCTGGACGCCACGTTCGGCTGGCGCAGCACCTTCTATGTGTTGGGCGCCATCACGCTGCTCATCGTCTTGCCGCTGATACTCAAGTTCGTTCACGATCAACCGGAACCACGCCTGGGCGTCTCGCAAAAAGAGATCGACTACATCAACGCGTCGGACCCCAATGCCGTAACGGATTCGCAAAATGCAACCGGCCCCAGCGCCAGCTTCGTGCGCGACCTCAACTTCTGGCTGGTCACGCTGTGTTTCGTCTGCTACCTGGGTCTGATCTGGGGGTTCAACAGCTGGCTTCCAAGCTACTTCAAGATTGCCCGCCACCTGGACGTGCGGGACATGGGGTTCTTCTCGTCCCTGTCGTTCTTCATGATGTTCCTGGGTGAAATACTGGGGTCGAGCTTCTCGGACTGGCTCGGCCGGCGAGCGATCGTCATGTTCGCCGCTCAATTGCTCATGGCGGTGGCCCTGGGCCTGGCGTTGATCTCAAGCAACGACATGTTCAGCGTCTTTGCGATTGTCGTCAGCCTGTTCTTCCTTGGATGCACCGTTCCGACTTCGTTCGCCCTGCTGCTCAGGATTCTTCCCAAAAGCACGTCATCGACAGGGTTCGGCGTATGCAACGGCATCGGAAACATTGCCAGCTCGGCCGTTCCGTTCCTGGTGGGCCTCAGCGTCAAAGAGTCAGGCAGTTACAATGTAGGCTTTTCGATCCTCGTCATACTGGCTGTCATAGGCGCATTATCCATGGTGCCAATCCTTGCAAGAAGGCGTGGTCTTTAACGTTCATCTGGGATCAAACCTATGTCGCGCGGCATTCCCGAGAACCGCAACTTTCTGGAGCGTGGTGAATGGCAGGTCAGGAGAGAGTCGATGGATGATGTGTTCGAGGACCTGCGCCGGAACAAGGAAGCCATGCACTTGATCCGGCGCACGGACGACAAGCATCGTTACTTCAAGAGTATCGCAAACACGCGCTACGCCTTGAGAAAAGTGTTCCGGATAATCGAAGAACAAGCTCGAGGCTTCGGCCTGGAGCCACTGGAACACCAGCTATTGTTGCAGGTTTACGGAAGTGCGAACAAGCGTCTGAAAATAAAAGACCTGGCGGCCAGACTGGATATATCGCCGGGGTTCGCCTCGACGCTGGTCCGCACACTGATCGACCGCGGCTTTGTAGTTCGATCACATAGTGACGATGACCAGCGTGTCAGCTTCATAAGCCTGGCGGACAGCAGTGTCAAGACACTGTACGACATAGACAAGAAAGTCGAATTGAAGATCGAGAGTTTCACCAGTGACCTAAGCGTCGACGAACGCAGAGAAATCATATTCGTAATGATGTTTTACGTGGGTGCGATTAGCTAGGGTTCCGTTTGTTCGCTTCGAATCTCCGGCTCCAGTGCCTGACAAGGCCAGAGTCCCTGATTTCGATCTGATCGGATATTTTTAACAGTATCGAGGAGTACCATGAAGATCGCTGTTCCTGACCTTATTTCCAATTCCTATTTTCCAGCCGTGGCGGCCGCCGAGCTGGGCATGTTCAAGGCAGAAGGGGTCGACATGACCCTCGAGCTCCTCTTCCCCGTGGACAAGACCTACGAGGCAATGCGGGACCACGAAATCGATTTCGTCGCCGGGTCCGCCCACTCTGCGCTTGCCGCGTTTCCCGAGTGGAAGGGAGCCAAACTCATTTGCGCCCAGGCACAACATATGTACTGGTTTCTTGTTGTGCGATCCGACCTGAAGCCAAAACGCGGCGATCTGACCATCCTCAAGGGGAAACGAATCGGAGCCGCGCCGTGGGTTGACATGGGCCTGCAACAGTTGCTCCTTGCCGGGGGTATGAAGGCTGGCGACGTCGAGATAATGCCCGTGCCTGGGGCGGTCGGGAAAAGCGTCAATTTCGGGTTGACGGCAGCCCAGGCGCTGATAGACGGAAAGATAGACGGATTCTGGGCCAATGGCATGGCCGCCGAAATCGCGGTAGAGGCAGGTGCCGGCACGGTTGTCGTGGACGCGCGACGCGGCGAAGGACCTGCTGGATGCATCAACTACACGATGTCTTCAATCGCCACCACCGACGAACTGATAGCACGCGACCCGGCACAAGTCGCTGCCGTGGTTCGCGCCATCGTTCGCACTCAGAAAGCACTATGTGACAACCCCTCCCTGGCTGAGGAAGTCGGGAAAAAGGTCTTCCCCGCTCACGAAGCGGGCCTCATCACGAACCTCATCCGCCGTGACCTGCCCTATTATCGCCCCGAGATAACCGAGGAATTCGTCAAGGGCATGAACGCCTTTTCCCGTAACGTTGGAATCCTCAAGGGCGATCCCAAATACAACGAAGTGGTCGCCACACAGTTTCGAAACGAGTGGTGATACCGTCTCGTCCGCGCCGCTCGGCGCGGACTGTTTTGGTATTCAAACGTTAGTCGACCGATAATTTTGGTCGGCAGCAGCAACGACAATGCTGCCAGCGAGTCGGCCGCTCACACCACGCCGACTAGATCGGAAGAGC
>SCSG01000021.1 GCA_004322135.1 Burkholderiaceae bacterium
ACCGTGAAACGCCTTAGCGCCGATGATAGTGGACGTACGTCTGTGAAAGTAGGACATCGTCAAGCTCTTGTTGCTCAAGCCCCCTCACCGCCCTGCGGTCGAGGGGGCTTGTCTTTATGGGCCCTGATTACGTCCCCGCAGCGCTTGCCGCGATTTGTGCTCTTACGTTTTCCCTGCAGTCGCAGTATGTTTTCCTGAATTCGTAATGCCCATTCATAGTTATGGGGGCTTCAACGAAGCTTTTGCTTGCTGGGGTCGATCGGGGATATCCCACCAGCCGAAGCCGAAGAGCGTTATTATCGACAACTTGCAGCGCAGGCTGCGGAACCTGTTTTACTTTAACCAAACGGCCTCGGCGATTCCCGGTTCGATTCACTTTATCGCTTGGTTCAGTTTTCAACGAATGCCCATGCCTGTCGTTCCTCAAGATGCTGTGCTGCTCCATTCCGGACAGTACAATGTTTCAGGCCAACTGCCGCAGCAATTGGCCTGTCTCGAAGATCGGCAGGCCCATTACTCCGCTGTGGCTGCCCGCTATGTGTTCGATGAACAACGCGGCATGGCCTTGTATGCCGTAGCTGCCGGCCTTGCCCATGGGCTCGCCGGTGGCACAATACGCGTCGATTTCAGTTGCCGATAGCGGCCTCATGCGCACTTCAGTCTTCGAGACCAATTCGTGCAGTTCTCCTGCGTGGTACAGCACGACCGCTGTGTGTACGCTGTGCACCGTTCCTGACAAGCGTGCCAGCATCTGTCGTGCGTCGTCGGCGTCCACCGGTTTGCCCAGAATAGTGTCGTCAAGAATGACTGTTGTGTCGGCTGCCAGTATTGGGCGCGGTGGCAGGGCCTGACTAGCGATCCATTCGACAGCGCGTAACGCCTTTTCCCTTGCTGTGCGACGGACGTAATTCGCGGGGGCCTCGTCAGGTAGCAGGGGCTCGTCTTTGCCGGGCGGCGAAGGTACGTCCAATACAACGTGTGGAACGCCCATCTGCTGCAGGATATCGTGGCGGCGGGGACTTGCCGATGCGAGGTAGATACTGGTGTGAAATTGCATTGTCGTGAAAGGGCGGATGTATGGATGCTGCTGTTTGACCAAGACCGGTCGGCAGATTGGCCGATCAGCTGACTTTGAGTATCCGCATATTGTTGGTGCCGCCCGCCTGATTATCGTGCTCGCCCTTGGTGAGGATGACCGAGTCGCCATTGTTGAGCAGACCCTGGTCCTTAAGCAGCTTAATCGCGTCCTGATTGACGTCAAGGATGTTGTGTTCGGTGATATTGAAAGGTACGGTGTACACCCCGCGGAACATGGCGGCACGGCGTTGAGTATGTTCGTGCCGCGTGTAGCAGTAAATGGGTACACTCGATCGAATGCGCGACATGATAAGCGGCGTGTGGCCGCTTTCCGTGAGCGCGATGATGGCTTTTATGCCCGGGTAGTGATTGGCGGCGTACATGGCTGACAAGGCTATGGTTTCGTCGCGCTGGCTGAATGTTTCACCCACCCTGTGCTGCGAGCGCGTGGTGGCGGGTTCCTGCTCGGCACCCAGGCAGACTCGATCCATCGCGGCAACTGCCTCGACCGGGTAGCGGCCCGCAGCGCTTTCGGCCGACAGCATGACCGCATCGGTGTAATCCAGAACCGCATTGGCCACGTCCGATACTTCGGCCCGGGTCGGAATGGGGCTGCTGATCATTGATTCCATCATCTGGGTGGCGGTGATGACGAACTTATTGTGGGTGCGCGCATGCAGGATGATGCGTTTCTGGATGCCGACCAGGCGGGCGTCGCCGACCTCGACCCCCAGGTCGCCCCGGGCCACCATGACGCCGTCGCTGGCTTTGATCAGGGCATCCAGAGCCTTGTCGTCGGCAACTGCCTCGGCGCGTTCTATCTTGGCGACGATCCAGGCGCTGCTTCCGGCCGCGCGTACAAGCTTGCGGGCCTCGATGATGTCGCGGCCATACCGCGGAAAGGAAACCGCAACATAATCCAGATCGAGTTCGGCGATGGTCTGTATGTCGGCCTTGTCCTTGTCGGTAAGGCTGGGAGCCGAAATGCCGCCTCCGCGCCGGTTGATGCCTTTGTTGTTGGAAATTGGGCCGCCGGCAATGACGGTGGTGTGGACGGCGTGGTCATCCACTTTTTCTACTTTCAGCACGATGCGCCCATCGTCAAGCAGAAGCTCGTCGCCGGGGTGGCAATCGGCGACCAGGCCAGCGTGGTCAATGCCGACGATGGTATTGTCCCCGGCGTCTGGAGGATAGGTGTTGGAAAGAGTGAAAAGCTGACCTTCGACCAGCGTGACGGGGGAGTTCTTGAACCGTGAGATGCGAATCTTCGGGCCTTGCAGGTCACCCATGATGGCGACATATTTTTGATGCTTGGCCGACAAGTCGCGCACGAGTCGAGTGCGTTCACGGTGGTCGCTGGCTTCCCCATGCGAGAAATTCAGGCGGGCCACATTCATCCCGGCCAGGATAAGCTTTTCGATAATTTCCGGGCTGGAACTGGCCGGGCCCAATGTGGCGACAATTTTGGTGCGACGTGCGGTCATAGGTAGGTGCTTGCCAGTGCGCTTCAGGCGCGGTGGTAGGGATGGTTAACCATAATAGCCCAGGCACGGTACAGTTGCTCCGCCAGGATTACCCGTACCATGGCGTGCGGCAGGGTCATGGATGACAACCTGATCAGCGAATGGCAGCTTTTCTTGAGTCCGGCGTCCAGGCCGTCGGGGCCTCCCACCAGGAAAACCACGTCCCGTCCGCTAGCCCGCCACGCGCGCAGCTCTTGTGCGAGGGCCATGGTGCTCAGATCGCGCCCATGCTCGTCCAAAGCAACAATCTGTGCGTGGGAAGGCGTGGCGGCCAGGATGCGCTTGGCCTCCGCCGCCATCATCTGCGCCGGAGTTTTACCGCTCGTACGTGGTTCTGCTTTGATTTCCTTGAGGTCCAGTGCGCAATCAGGCGGCAGTCGCTTGGCAAAGTCCTGCCACGCTTCTTTCACCCAGGCTGGCATGTGCTGGCCAACAGCGATGACGATGAGTTTCATGCGGCCGGTTCCGCGAGACGGAAGTGGTCAGTCGTTGCTGAAACGAAGGGGCTCGGCAATGGCGGGCTGTGTGGATTGTGGCAGCAGTTTGACGCGCACGGGCTTGTCACCCCAGATTTCTTCAAGATTGTAGTAGCGGCGGATGGAAGGTTGCATGCAGTGCACGACAATGTCACCAAGGTCGACGAGTACCCATTCGCCCTGATCTTCGCCTTCGTGCGCCACGATGGGAATTTTATGTTTACGCGCGCAGTCACTGACATTCGACGCCAATGCCCTCGTCTGGCGGTTGGAGGTGCCGCTGGCAATGATCACCCGATCGAAAAGGCTGGTGATGTGGGAAGTATTGAAGACCTTTATGTCTTGCGCCTTGACGTCTTCAAGGGCATCGATCACAAGGCGCTGCAGTTTTGTAATATCCATAGATTCAACTATACCTTGAGATGTCAGGCAACGGGTGTGCCGTACAGGTGGTGTTGCCGTATGTAGCGCATTACAGCGTCGTCGATCAGACCCTCGCAGGGCAGGTTGTTTGCCAGGCGCCGCCGGATGTCCGATGCGGAGATCGCCGACGCTTCGAATGGCAGACTGGTCAGCGCCTTGCCCAGTTTGCCGAGAACGCGCTGTAGGTCGACTGGTGCTTCAGTACTTGCGCCGGGCCGCTGGGCGACGACCAGGTGCACTCGCGCGACGATTTCTTTCCAGCGGTGCCAGGTACAGAAATTGGCCAGCTGATCCGCACCTATTATCCAATAATATTCCGTATCGTCGGGCAGTTGTTCAAGCGTATCAATGGTGTAGGTCTTTCCGCCGCGCTCGATTTCAATCGGGTTGACGGATAGTCTCGGTTTGGAGGCAATTGCAAGTTCCAGCATGGCCAGGCGGTGCGTGGGGCTGGCGGTCAAAACCGGCCGCTGCCATGGGTTGGCGGCGGGAATAAGCTGCAGTTCGCTCAGCGCTAACGCTTCGCAGGCCGCGTCGGCCAGTGCGGTATGTGCCAGGTGCACCGGATCGAAGCTGCCTCCCAGAAGGCCGGTTTTCCTTATAGCCATTGCCGTGGTTTCAGGAATGCGGCCAACTCCGCCTCCGGCGTACCTTTTTCGGGTGTCCAGTTATAACGCCACGTGGCCGTGGGTGGCATGGATAGCAGGATGGATTCAGTGCGCCCACCCGATTGCAGGCCGAACAGGGTGCCGCGGTCGAACACCAGGTTGAATTCGACATATCGGCCACGACGGTAGGCCTGGAAATCGCGCTCTCGCGTGCCATAGGGTGTTTTGTGCCGTTTTTCGACGATGGGCATGTAGGCGTCGAGAAAGCAGTTGCCCACCGACTGCACCAGGGCAAAGCTTTGTTCGAAACCACCTTCGTTGAGATCATCGAAAAAAATGCCGCCGATGCCCCGGTTCTCATCGCGGTGCCTGAGATAGAAGTAATCGTCGCACCATTTTTTATAGGCGGGATATTTGTTGGGACCGAACGCTGCCAGTGCATCGTGGCACGTTTGGTGAAAGTGCCTGGCGTCTTCCTCGAATGGATAGTACGGAGTCAGGTCCAGCCCGCCGCCGAACCAGAACACGTCACCCGCAGTCTCATCTTTCGGAGCGTGCGCCACGAAAACGCGCACATTCATGTGCACTGTCGGGACATACGGGTTGCGGGGGTGCAGTACCATCGAGACCCCGATGGCCTCCCACGAGCGTCCGGCCAGTTCCGGGCGATGTGCGCTCGCGGAAGGAGGGAGCATCTTGCCGCGGACGTGACTCAGCAGAACTCCAGCGCGTTCGAACAGCGGACCGCCTTCAATCAGGCGGGAGATGCCGCCGCCGCCTTCCTCGCGTTCCCAGCGGTCAGTCTGAAATGGTGTGCCATCTGCCTGTTCCAGCGCGGCTACGATCTGTGTCTGCAGATTCAGAAAGTAATCGTAGGCGGAAGACATGGGCACAAGCATGCGTGTGGGTTCCTTTTGGTTGATTGATTCGGTAAACCGGGATCAAACCGGCTTTTCAGCGTGGGACATGGCGCGCCATCCGATGTCGTTGCGGTACTGCCGACCGTCAAACTCGATTTGTCGTACTACGTCGTAGGCGGCGACCTGGGCACGCTTGACAGAATCACCCAGTGCCGTCACGCACACCACGCGGCCACCAGCGGTTTTGATGGTCTTGCCGTCAAGGCGCGTACCGGCGTGGAAAACGACGCACTCTTCCGTGTTTTGGGGCAGACCGGTAATGGTGTCGCCCGTTCGCGGCGTGCCCGGATAGTTTTCGGCAGCCATGACAACCCCCAGCGCAATGCGGCGATCCCAGGTAATGCTGGCCTGGTCCAGCGTGCCGTTGACGGCATGCTCGAATACTTCGGTGAGGTCGCTTTTTACGCGCATCATGATGGGCTGCGTTTCGGGATCTCCCATACGGCAATTGTATTCGAGCACCGTGATCGAGCGGCTGGCATCCGGGCCGTCGCCGATCATCAGGCCAGCGTATAGAAAGCCCGTGTAGGGGATGCCGTCCTTGGCCATGCCCTGCAGCGTAGGCGTGATGATCTCGCGCATGATGCGGTTGTGCAGCGCCGGGGTGATGATGTGTGCGGGAGAATACGCACCCATGCCTCCCGTGTTGGGGCCCTCGTCATGGTCGCCGAGCCGCTTGTGGTCCTGACTGGTGGCAAGTACGAGCACCTCGTGGCCGTCGGCCATTACCATGAAACTGGCTTCTTCGCCCGACACGTGCTCTTCGATGACAACGCGCGCTCCGGCGGCGCCATCCTCCAGCATTTTGTCGATGGCCTGGTGTGCTTCCTGGACACTCGTGGCAACGACCACTCCTTTGCCCGCAGCCAGGCCGTCAGCCTTGACGACAATGGGAGCACCCTGTTCGCTGATATAGGCTTTTGCCTGGGCCGGATCAGTGAAGCTGCGATATGCGGCAGTCCGGATATGGTGGCGTGTCATGAACGCCTTGGCGTAGTCTTTAGAGCTTTCGAGCTGTGCGGCCCTCTGGGTGGGTCCGAAGATCTTCAGACCAGCAGTGCGAAAGGCGTCAACGATGCCCGCGGCCAGCGGTGCCTCAGGTCCGACGATGGTATAGGCGACGCCTTCCTTCTTGGCAAAGGCGATAAGGTCGTCGATAGCCGTCAGATTGACATTTTCGAGTAGCTCGGTCGAGGCGGTTCCGCCGTTGCCCGGGGCCACATATACCTTCTGGATGCGTGCCGACTGGGCCAGCCGCCAGGCGAGCGCGTGTTCGCGGCCGCCGCTGCCAATAACAAGGAGTTTCATAGTGGTGATGGGCTCATATATTGATATATTGTTGTATGGCTAAAGGAGTTGCCTGGGCCGGGAAAGTGGCGTGCGAGCCGTGTTATGCCTGTTCAGGTCTGAGGTGATAACCTGACTTCAGGCGGTCTCGTCAAGCATGGCTGTGGTGAATACCTCCTGGACATCGTCCAGGCCTTCCAGCGCATCCAGCATTTTCGTCATCTTGTCGGCGTCGTCGTCGGAAAGCTCGGTTTCGCTCAGGGCCTTCATGGTAACAGTCTGGACTTCGGGCACGAGTTTAGCAGCTTCGAAGGCTGCCTTGACTGCCGGGTAGTCGCCAGGTGGGCAGGTGACTTCGATCACGCCTTCCTCATCGGTTTGCACGTCGTCGGCACCTGCCTCCAGGCAGGCTTCCATGACCTGCTCTTCGGAAGTGCCGGGCGCAAAGATGAATTGGCCGCAGTGTTTGAACATATAGGCCACAGAACCTTCCTGGCCCATATTGCCGCCATTCTTGGAAAAAGCATGGCGGACTTCTGCTACGGTGCGCATGCGGTTGTCGGTCATGCAATCGACGATGACGGCCGCGCCGCTTGGGCCGTAACCTTCGTAGCGGATTTCTTCGTAATTGGCGCCGTCTGCATCGCCCACGCCGCGGGCGATGGCACGCTGGATTGTGTCTTTGGGCATATTGGCTGCCGTGGCCTTGTCCCAGGCGAGACGCAGGCGCGGGTTGGAGTCGGGGTCAGCACCCCCGGCTCGTGCCGCGACGTTGACTTCCCGGATGATCTTCGTCCAGAGTTTGCCTCGTTTGGCATCTTGGCGCCCTTTGCGGTGCTGGATGTTTGCCCACTTGCTGTGTCCTGACATAATGGTGTCTTGAATTTGAGGAAAGATGCTAATTTTAGCGCGTGCGGCGCGGCAGGCATCGAATTACACTCAAGGGATGCTGCATTGTGCGTGTTAAAGAGGAAAAATATGGCTGATCCTATAGTTGTTGCTAAAAGCGCCGATGGCGAAGTCGTCTTTTTGCCAGAGCTGGCCAATCGGCATGGTTGCATTACTGGCGCGACCGGTACGGGGAAAACGGTGACGTTGCAGGTTTTGGCGCAAGCATTTTCGCGGATGGGCACCCCCGTCTTCCTGGCGGACGTCAAAGGCGATCTGAGCGGCATCTCACAGGCTGGTCAGGACAACCCCAAACTACAGCAGAGGCTGGCCAAGCTGGGCTTGCCGGGGCCGGTATGGGGTGGTTGTCCAGTTACATTTTGGGACGTGTTCGGCGAACAGGGCCATCCGGTGCGCGCGACGGTGTCGGATCTGGGGCCGCTGCTACTTTCGCGCATGCTCGAGCTCAATGACACTCAGGAAGGGGTTTTGAGCCTGGTGTTCAAGGTGGCTGATGATGAAGGCCAGCTAATTCTCGACCTCAAGGATTTGAGGGCGATGCTGCAGAACGTCGCGGATCGTTCAGCCGAGCTGCGTACGCGTTACGGCAATGTTTCGTCAGCGTCCATTGGCGCGATTCAGCGCAGCCTGTTACGCCTTGAAGGCCAGGGAGCAGACAAGTTCTTTGGCGAGCCCATGCTTGACGTCCACGATTTGATCCGCTGCAACGAGAAAGGCCAGGGCATGGTCAATGTTCTCGCCGCCGACAGACTCATGCAGTCGCCGCGCTTGTATGCCGTGTTCTTGCTGTGGATGCTGGCCGACTTATACCAGACCTTGCCTGAAGTGGGAGATCTTGAGAAACCCAAGCTCGTGTTTTTTTTCGATGAGGCGCATTTGCTGTTTACGGACGCACCCAAAGCCCTGCAAGAGAAAATAGAACAGGTGGTGCGTCTGATTCGATCCAAGGCAGTAGGGGTTTATTTCGTGACCCAGAATCCGTTGGATATTCCCGAAACCGTGCTGGGGCAGTTGGGCAATCGTGTACAGCATGCCTTGCGGGCGTTTACGCCGCGTGATCAGAAGGCAGTGAAGGCAGCGGCACAAACCATGCGGCCGAATCCGGGTCTGGATATCGAGGCAGCCATCACCGAGCTGGGAGTGGGTGAGGCGCTGGTTTCCATGCTCGATGCAAAGGGACGGCCTGCGATGACCCAGCGTGCCTGGATGCTGGCGCCGGGCAGCCGTATCGGCCCCGCGACGGATAGCGAACGCCAGGCAATCCGTGCTGCTTCCTTGCTGGGTGGCAAGTACGAGCAAGTCATCGATCGTGAGTCCGCCTATGAGGCGTTGCTGAAGCGTACGGAGGGGGCTGGTGCATCAGACCCCAGCGCCGCGCAAGCCGGGAAAGGGGCGGCCACCGAAGGGTTGATGGGAACGGTCAACGATTTTCTATTTGGGTCTACCGGACCGCGCGGAGGCCGGCGCGAAGGTGTCGTGCAGCAGGTGGCCAAGAGCGTCGTACGGCGCACTGCCACGCAATTACTGCGTGGCGTGCTTGGGTCTTTGGTAAGTCGTCGCTGATGCGCCACGCGGCGCATTTTCAGAAATAGCAGCTTAGTCAGTAATCAGGAGTTCATCGTGAGCCAGCAAGTAAAAGCCATACGTGTAGACGTGAACGGCGGGCCGGAAGTATTGAAGCTTGTCAGCGTGGATGTACCCGAACCCGGAGCCAACGAAGTCCGCATAAGGCAAAAGGTAGCCGGCCTGAATTTTGTCGATATTTATTTCCGTTCGGGGCATTACAAGCATCCACTGCCGCATGGCCTGGGCAATGAAGCCTCGGGTGTGGTCGAGACGGTTGGCAGCGACGTCCGGCATCTGAAAGTGGGTGATCGCGTGGCCTATGGTTCGGGGCCTCTGGGCGCCTACGCCGAAATGTGCAACGTGCCAGCATCGGCAGTCGTCAAGCTGCCGGCGTCCATAAGTTTCGAAGAAGGTGCCGCGATCATGCTCAAGGGGCTGACGGCGCAGTACTTGCTGCGCCAGACCTATCGGCTGCAGGGGGGTGAAACAATTTTGTTTCATGCAGCGGCAGGCGGAGTTGGGCTCATTGCCTGCCAGTGGGCCAGTGCACTGGGCGTAAAGGTCATCGGCACGGCGTCTGGTCCGGAAAAGGTCGCGTTAGCCAAGGCCAACGGTGCCTGGGAGGTTATCGACTATTCGCGCGAAAATATTGTTGACCGCGTCATGGCATTGACGGGCGGTAAGAAGGTTCCGGTTGTGTATGACGGCGTGGGCAAGGACACCTGGCTCTCGTCTCTCGATTGTCTGCAGCCGCGCGGGCTGATGGTCAGTTTTGGCAGCGCGTCCGGGCCTGTCGAAGACGTCAATCTGGGTATCCTTTCCACCAAAGGGTCCCTGTACGTCACGCGTCCCACGTTGCGCGACTTCGTCCCTACGTACGAAAAACTGAAAGCAGCGGCTGACGACTTGTTCAGCGTGGTACGTTCGGGCAAGGTCAAGGTGCGTATCGGTCAGCGCTTTTCGCTAAGCCACGTCGCCGACGCACACAGGGCTTTGGCAGGCCGAAAGACTGTGGGCGCTACGATCCTGACGCTAGACTAGGCATCCGCGCACAGGCAAAGGTGGCGGCCCGCCATGCGAGCCACCACGACGTGAATTACGCCTGGCCTTTCAGGTGGTAGCCCCGTACGCGCACTACTTCGTTTTTTGAGCCCAGCACGACGCCTACACGCTGATGCAGGGCTGACGGCTGGGTATCCAGGATGCGCCGTTCTCCGTCAGTGGCCATGCCGCCCGCCTGCTCGACGATGAAGCTCATGGGGTTGGCTTCGTACATAAGGCGCAGTTTGCCTTTTTTACCCGTGGGGCGCTGGTCGCGTGGGTACATGAAGACCCCACCGCGTGTCATGATGCGATGTACGTCGGCAACCATCGAGGCGATCCAGCGCATATTGAAGTTTTTTGCCAGAGGCCCCGCTTCGCCGGCAAGGCAGTCGTCAATGTAGCGCTTCACCGGGGCTTCCCAGTGACGCATATTGGACATGTTTATGGCGAATTCGCTGGTGTCTTCAGGAATGGTCATTTTTTCGGATGTCAGGGTCCACGTACCCGTTTCACTATCCAGCGTGAATCCGGCCACCCCTTCACCCACCGTTAGCACCAGCATCGTCTGTGGCCCGTATACGGCATAGCCGGCCGCCACTTGGGAGGTGCCTGGCTGCAGAAAGTCGACTTCTTCAATGCGGCGGGTTTTGGCCGCTTCCGGTGCTCGCAACACCGAAAAGATTGTCCCGATGGAAACGTTCACGTCAATGTTGGACGATCCGTCCAGCGGGTCGAATAGCAGCAGGTAACCGCCCTGGGGATATTCGTTTGGGATACGGTGGATGGTTTCCATTTCTTCGGAAGCCATACCCATAAGGCTGCCGCCCCATTCATTGGCTTCGAGAAGGATTTCGTTGGACAGGACATCCAGCTTCTTCTGTATTTCGCCCTGCACGTTCTCCGTTCCCAGGCTGCCCAGGACACCCCCAAGAGCGCCTTTGCTGACGGTGTGTCCGATGGCCTTGCATGCGCGCGCCACCGTTTCGATAAGCAGTCTCAGCTCGGCCGTCACGGCCTGGCCGCCGCGTTGTCGTTCGACGAGATACTGCGTGAGAGTTTTGCGCTTCAAATGTGGCTCCTGCTAGATTTTTAATGCTTTGGTCACGATCTCGGCAACATTGCGCGAGAGTGGGGGGTGTTGCTGAATGCGTTCGTAGCATTTCCTGATCGCGTCGCGGTTGGATGGGATGAAGCGCGACCAGTTGTCGAAAGCGCGTGCCAGACGGGCCGCGATTTCGGGGTTGAGGTCGTTCAGGGCAATGACTTGGTCAGCCCAGAATTCGTAGCCCTCAGTGGTGTGTGCACCCTGCAGGTTGTTCATGCAGAATTGAAAAATAAGCGAGCGTGCACGGTTCGGGTTGCGCAGCGTGAACGCCGGATGTTTCATCAACGTATGCACCGTGTCCACACGGGTGGATGGCGCGGTAGCCTGCAGCGCGAACCAGCGATCGACGACCAGTGGGTCGTGTTGCCATTGCTGGTAAAAATCGGCAAGAGCCTGCGCACGCGTCGGGGCATCGGCGTAATTGACGATGGCTGAAAGCCCGCCCATGCGATCGGTCATGTTGCTGGCGTCATGGTATTGCTTTTGCGCCTTGGCCGGCGCTTGCGGATGTTCGCCTGCCATCAGGTATGTCAGGGCAAGGTTCTTTAGCGAGCGCCAGCCCGCCGATTGCGCGTCTGCAGAGTAAGGTGCGTCGCCGATCGTGCGTTCGGCGAGGTCATAAGTTTCCAGCCAGATGGTTGCCATGGCCTTGCCCAACTCGGCACGCAGGTGCCGGCGTGCATGGGCAACCGCTGCGGGGTCCATGGGTACGGTTTTTTCGAGCAGGATTTTTTCGCCCGGCAGCGTCAGGGCGCGACTGCGGTAGGCCGGAGTCAGCAGCGTATTCTGCGAAATTGCGCTCCAGGTCTGGATGAAATCCGGATCGACCACCAGGGGCGCGCTGGCTTGCGTAGCGGCGATGAGTTTCAGCAACTGACGAGTGGCCAATTCCTGACCGGCTTCCCACCGTGCGAATGGATCCGTGTCGTGCCGCGCCAACAGACCAAGCTGCGCATTGGTGTATTGGTAGTCCACGATCACGGGTGCCGAGAAGTTACGCAGCAGGGATGGGACGGGCTCGCTGGGAATGTCGTGGAACTCCCAGGTTTGCTGCTTTTGATCCAGCTCGAGTATGACCGTGTCGCGGGTTTCGCCGTTGTGTTTAAGCGCTATGGGTTGCCCGTTTTCGTTGAGGAGGCCGATGGCGAATGGAATAAGCAGCGGCAGCTTTTCAACAGGCTTGCTCAACTTCTCTATGCCAACCGCTTCATTGTGCTGGGACAGCGTTATCGTGCAGGAGTGATCGGCCGAGTTGTAGCGCAGTTCGACTTTTACGTGAGGGGTACCCGCCTGGGAGTACCAGCGTCGGAAAATATCCAGGTTTTTGCCAGGATTTTGCTTGCGGTACACAGAATCCATGGCGTTGACGAAATCGTCGCACGTCACGGCGGAACCGTCGTGTCGCCGGAAGTACTCGTCCATGCCGGCGCGGAACCCCTGCTCACCAAGCAGGGTGTGCTGCATGCGTATGACTTCGGCGCCTTTCTCGTAGACGGTGGCGGTGTAGAAATTGCCTATCTCCTGGTAGCTCTCCGGGCGGATGGGGTGCGCCATGGGGCCCGCGTCTTCGGGAAATTGCGCCGTGCGCAGTGCGGTGACGTCGTCGATACGTTTTACGGCTCGGGCGCTGGCTGCCTGGCTTTCGGGTAGACCGCCGGCCAGCATGTCAGCCGAGAATTCCTGATCGCGAAAAACGGTAAGGCCTTCTTTCAGCGATATCTGGAACCAGTCGCGGCATGTCACGCGATTGCCTGTCCAGTTGTGAAAGTACTCATGTCCGATGACTCCTTCTATCGCACGAAAGCTTGCATCAGTGGCCGACTGCGGGTCAGCCAGCACGTAGGACGAATTGAAAATGTTGAGGCCCTTGTTTTCCATGGCACCCATGTTGAAATCCCGCGCTGCCACTACCATGAAACGGTCCAGATCCAACTCCAGGCCAAAGCGCGTCTCGTCCCATTTCACTGCCCGCCCAAGGCTTGCCAGTGCCCATGCGGTCTTGTTTTCGGAACCACGGTCGCTGTAGATCTGAAGCAGCGCCTTGCGGTTGCTGGCGGTAAGGATGGACTGTTCACGATAACTGAAGTCGCCCGCCACAAGCGCAAAAAGATAGCAGGGCTTGGGGTGGGGATCTTCCCATTGGACTTCGTGCCTGCCATCGGGCAAATCGCGATTATGCTGCAGATTGCCGTTGGACAGAAGGAGCGGATGGTTGGTTTTGTCCGCGCGCAGCGTTACATGGTAGCGTGACATGACATCGGGCCGATCGGGGAACCATGTTATGCGGCGAAAGCCCTGAGCTTCGCATTGTGTAAAGAGGCTGTTGCCCGATACGTACAGCCCCATGAGCGTGGAATTTTCCGCAGGCCGGCACAGGCTGACGATCTTCAGCGTGAATGCAGACTTAGTGGGGAAGACGGTGAGGGTTTCGTCGTTCAGCTGGTAGTCGCCAACCGGAAGGGCGCGATCATCCATGGCGATCGATACCAGTGAGAGATCCTGCCCATTGAGCACCAGCGGATGGTTTTGCTCTGTGGCGCGTTCGAATGACAGTGTGGCGGTAACTTGCGTTTGTGTCTTGTCCAGGTCGAAGGCCAGTGCGACGTGTGGTAGCCGGTAGGGGTAGGGCTGGTAGTCATGACGGGAAATAGTTGGTGCAGTATCGGAACGCATGGCGGAAACCTGACAAGGTCTGGAGGTGGAAAGTCTTCATTGTAGTATTTGCGTTTTGATGATTGCGCAATAAGGTGTTTTTGCGTGGATAATGCAACCTTGAGCTCCAGGGACGGTCTTATTGATTGGCTGGGTTCGGTGGCCTTCTAATGGTTTGTCTGTAAGGAATCGAGGTGGTGCTTATGTTTCTACGCTATGGACAAGTGTTCGGAGTTGGGTCGCGCGCTGTGCTGGCGTTGGCAAGCCTTCTCGTTCTGGCCAGTTGCACAGTCATTCCAACCTGGTCGGCGCGTGTAACCAGTTACCAGCAGTGGCCACCCGATGCAGTGGGCAAGACCTATCGTATTGTCCCGGGGCATGGGCAGGCGGGCAACCTGCAATTTCAAACGTTCTCGGATATGGTGCGTGCCAATATTGGTCGTACGGGCCTGGTTGAGGCCGCACCTGGCCAACGGGCCCGATTTGACGTGTCGCTGGAATATGGCAATCCAGTAACCAATACCTGGACGCAGCAGTATGCGGATCCCTATTTTTATAATGGCTACGGCCCGTGGGGAGGATATTATCGCGGCTGGGGAGGTGGGCCTTATTATGCGCCGCCGGTAGTGAATGTTCCGGTGCAGGTATATAACAATTTCCTGACGGTCATTATCAAGGACAGTGCGCGCGGTAATGTCGAGGTATATAGATCCGGCGCGCAAAGCGAATCACCGCGCGATAATCTATTGGTGGTCATGCCCTATCTGGCCCGTGCGGTGTTTGACGGTTTCCCGGGAAACAACGGACAGGTGCGTGTTGTGCAATATCAAAGGTAAGCGTGTATTCGGCCCGATATGGTTTCGGTGCCGTATTACTGGACGATAAGGAAGTCGCTGCGTGCCTTCCCCTGTGCTTCGGCTGCGGACACCCAGCGCGGTGGCTTGCCCCGACCCGTCCAGGTTTCGCCTGATTCAGGATTGCGATATTTGGGTGGCACCTTGCGTGTTGCCTTGGGTGCGGCACCGCTTTCGGTCTTGCGTGCGGTCGATGCCGGTTTCCGGTTCAGGGCAACGGTCAGCTCGGCCAGGGTAATATTGTATTTGCGCATCGACTGGATAATAGAGCCGATTACAGGATTGCGTCGCTTGGCTTGAAGAGCCTTGGCCTGTTTTTGAAGACGGGTTATTTCTTTTTCGATCTTTAGTTGTAGGGCGGCGTAATTGTCACGCGTCATTCGTTTGCTCCTGGAATGATGATTTGAATATAACGTGGGTGCACCTGGATAATGACGGGGAGTATCTTTGCTTGGCAACAAGGTGTTATATGCCGTGATGTTATTACAAAACTGTTGCTGATGGTGGGTTTTTGCTTATTGTGCTTTTAAATATTAAGTTTTTATTATTTTAATGGAATACGGAATCCGATTAACGCCAGCTTCCGGCTAAACCAAGTAAAGCCATGGTATCAATCAGGAAAAAATTTCGCGTGGCGGCCATTCAAATGGTTTCGTCCACATTGCTTGAAGATAATCTGGAACAGGCAGCCGGACTTATTGCCCGAGCTGTGGCCGACGGCGCCGAGCTTGTTGCCCTGCCCGAGTATTTCTGCCTGCTGGGGCGTCGTGATCACGACAAGATTGAACTGGCCGAAGCGCTGGGGCGCGGCCCCGTTCAAAGTTTCCTTGGCGAACAGGCCAAGCGCCACAATATATGGCTGGTTGGTGGCACGTTGCCACTTGAAAGTCCCGATACCACCCGTATATATAACTCGAGTCTTGTATTTACCCCAGAAGGCGCGCGTGTGGCGCGTTACGACAAGATTCATTTATTTGGTTTTCAGAAAGGTAGTGAATCCTATGATGAATCGGCGTCGATTCGCCCTGGTGAAAACTGCCCCCAGGTGTTCGACGCGCCCTGCGGAAAGACGGGGCTTTCCATTTGTTACGATTTGCGCTTCCCCGAGTTATTCCGCGCCATGGGCGAGGTCTCGCTCATTGTTTTGCCGTCAGCCTTCACCTATACGACGGGGGCGTCACACTGGGATATCCTGGTGCGTGCGCGTGCCATTGAAAACCAGTGCTATATGCTGGCGCCGGCACAAGGGGGCGTGCACGAAAATGGCAGACGAACCTGGGGGCATTCTGTTCTAATCGATCCATGGGGCGAAGTGGTTTCAAGTCTTGAAGAAGGCCCCGGGTTTGTGGCGGGCGATGTCAGCCAGCGGCGCCTGGAAGATGTGCGCCAGGCTTTGCCCGCCCTGAAGCATCGAACGATGTAAACGTTTTTATCCACATACGGTATAGCCATTATGAAAATCGCGGAATCTGCCATCAGTGCATTGGCCACGGCCAAATCAGTCTTGCTCGACCCTTGGGGGCTGACTGAAACCGATATCACGCGTGCGCTGGGCGAAATATTCACGCATAAGGTCGATTATGCGGATCTGTATTTTCAATATACGCGTAGCGAAGGGTGGAGCCTTGAAGAGGGGATAGTCAAAACCGGAAGCTTCTCCATCGGCCAGGGCGTGGGTGTACGCGCCATCAGTGGCGAGAAAACGGCCTTTGCCTACTCTGATGCATTGTCGACCGATGCATTATTGTCATCGGCGCGGGCGGTGCGCACTATTGCCCGTCAGGGTGCAGGGCGTCAAAGGATCATTGTGCCGGGCGGTGAGCCCGGACATGCCCTGTATGCCCCCATCGATCCGCTGAACACCTTGTCGGCACCCGAAAAAGTGGCCTTGCTCGGCCGCGTCGAAGCCATGGCTCGTGCCGCCGACCCGCACGTTATCCAGGTGATGGCGGGGTTAGGTATGGAATACGATGTCGTGCTGGTGGCGGGTAGCGATGGACGTCTTGCGGCCGATGTGCGCCCCTTGGTGCGGTTGTCGCTTACCGTCATTGCCGAACGTGACGGGCGTCGTGAAATGGGGCACGGTGGCGGCGGTGGCCGATCTGGCCTGGCATATTTCACAGACGATATTCTCCAGTCGTATGTCCAGCATGCGGTGCACGAAGCTCTGGTAAATCTCGAGGCCCGTCCCGCGCCGGCCGGCGAGATGACGGTCGTCCTGGGCTCCGGCTGGCCCGGCATACTGCTGCATGAGGCTGTAGGTCACGGTCTAGAGGGCGACTTCAATCGCAAGGGGTCCAGCGTGTTTTCCGGCCGCATCGGTCAGCAGGTTGCCTCCAAGGGCGTGACAGTTGTCGACGACGGTACGTTGGCCAATCGGCGCGGCTCGCTCAACATAGACGATGAAGGCAATGCCACCCAGCGCAATGTGTTGATCGAAGATGGCGTGCTCAAAGGATATATGCAGGATTCCCTGAACGCGCGGCTCATGAAAACTGCCGTTACCGGCAATGGGCGGCGTGAATCGTTTGCTCACCTGCCCATGCCGCGCATGACCAATACGTACATGCTGGCGGGGGCGGAAGACCCGGGTGAAATACTCGCTTCGGTCAAAAAGGGGCTGTATGCGGCGAATTTTGGTGGCGGCCAGGTGGACATCACGAATGGCAAGTTTGTCTTTTCGGCGTCCGAGGCCTACATGATCGAAAACGGCAAAATCACGTATCCGGTCAAGGGGGCCACACTGATCGGCAGTGGCCCTGAAGCCATGAACCGAGTCAGCATGATAGGCAACGACCTGAAGCTGGACTCGGGAGTCGGGACGTGCGGAAAAGAAGGGCAAAGTGTCCCAGTGGGGGTCGGGATGCCTACCGTTCGCATGGATGGTCTGACTGTCGGCGGTACGGCCTGACCCCAAAAGGCGCGAGTGTCACGAATTGCGGCATTTCGGGTAGTCCTGGCGGTTGACAGTATTGATTTATGGCCATATCATTTCAATTGAAATTAATTTGATTGAAATTTTTCGTGCCATGAATGATCGTGTGGAAGATACTGAGGCGTACGATTTGCGCATCTTGCGTGCGCTGCGCCGCATCACCCGGCTTATTGCCCTGCACTCGCGCCAGTTGGCGGCGTGCAGCAACATAACTGCGCCACAGCTGGTCTGCCTGCGCACGGTCGTGGATAGTGGGCAGCCCATTACCGCCACGGCGATCAGCCGTGAAATGCACGTCAGCCCCAGTACGGTGGTCGGCGTGCTCGACCGCCTTGAAGACAAGGGGCTGGTTCGCCGCGAGCGCGGCCATGTCGACCGCCGCATCGTCTTCGTATCTGCGACGGAAAAAGGGGTGGCCCTGGCCAGGACAACACCTTCTCCATTGCAAAAGAAACTTGCCGACGCGTTGAATGATTTGCCCGAACTTGAGCAGGCCGCCATTACTCTATCGCTGGAGCGCATTGTCAGGCTCATAGAGATGAATGGCGTCACGCAAGCACATGTGGAGCCTGTCTCGCCAATTCTCGAGGTTCCCGACGGCGCAGTACCCCCCGAGTCGGGATTGGTGGTTTGACTGAACATAGCGCGACATCCTCTCTTTCCAATTCGCCGACCCACGCGTCGGCTGATGTTCGAACTTCTGACGGACAGATGCTTTGGCGCAGCCCCCGCCGTGAAGATGCGTACGAGATCCACGAGCTAGTGCGGCAATGCCCGCCGCTGGATCTGAACTCTGTCTACAACTATCTGCTGCTTGGCGAGCATTTTTCGGATAGTTGTTTGGTCGCGGAGCGGGCCGGAAGTATTGAAGGCTACGTTTCTGCGTACATCCCACCCTTGACACCCGAAGTGCTTTTTATCTGGCAGGTTGCAGTGCGCGAGAGCGCACGCGGAGCGGGCTTGGGTGGCCGCCTGTTGCAACGCCTGCTTGCCCGTCCGGCCATGGGCCGGATCCGGTATGTTGAAACCACGGTTGGGCCGGACAATGCGCCTTCGCGCGCCATGTTCTTGCGTCTGGCCGGACATCTTGGTGCGCCGGTGCATGAAAGCCTGCTGTTTGATCGCAGTCTTTTTGGGCCGGATGCCCATGACGACGAACGCCTGATGCGACTCGGGCCGTTCTGACGCAGCTCGGGCCGTTAGCACGCCCGGGTTCTTTTAGTCACAGAGGTGGATTACCTTGATCCTGCATGATGGGACTGGTTTCGAATTCGCCTTGCAAACGAGAAAGAGGAAGCAAAATGATGGACTTGAAAATCTTTGACCGGATGGAGTCCGAGGTACGAGGCTACGTCCGGTCGTTTCCGGTTGTGTTCAGTCAGGCCAGAGGTTCAGTGCTTATTGACGAGGCCGGCAGGGAATACATTGATTTCTTCAGCGGGGCTGGGACGCTTAATTACGGCCACAACAACCAGCTGCTGAAAGAGAAGCTGATCGATTATCTGAACGTTGACGGGTTGGTGCATGGCCTGGACATGGCTACAGGCGCCAAACGGTATTTCATGGAGACCTTCGAGCGTGTGCTGCTCAAGCCGCGCAGTTGGCAGTACAAGCTGCAGTTTACCGGCCCGACTGGCACAAATGCCGTTGAGGCGGCGCTTAAACTCGCACGCCAGGTAAAGGGAAGGCAGAACATTATTTCGTTCACCCACGGCTTTCATGGCGTGAGTGGCGGCTCGTTGGCGGTGACCGCCAATGCCAAGTTTCGTAGCGCGGCAGGAGTGACCCTGGGGAACACAACATTCATGCCCTACGACGGCTACCTGGGGCCCGACGTCAATACCTTGGTCGTTCTCGAGAGAATGCTTGATGATCCCAGCAGCGGTCTGGATCGTCCTGCCGCAGTCATTGTGGAAACGGTGCAGGGCGAAGGTGGCGTGAACGTGGCAACACGGCGCTGGCTCAGAGACCTGGAACGCATATGCCGCCAATATGACATGCTGCTCATCGTGGATGACATTCAGGTTGGCTGCGGCCGCACCGGAAGCTTCTTCAGTTTTGAACCGGCTGGCATCCGCCCCGACATCATCACCTTGTCCAAATCTTTGTCGGGCTTTGGCCTCCCAATGTCTCTGGTCATGATGAAGCCGGAAATCGACATCTGGAAGCCGGGTGCTCATAGCGGCACATTTCGCGGGAACAATCTTGCCTTTGTCACTGCGGCTCAGGCGCTGGACAGTTACTGGACGACTGCGGCGTTCCCCGAAGATATCCGGCGCAAGGAAGAACTGGTCCGAGACTGGCTGGAGAATCTGGTTCATGGCTATCCAGGCACCGGGCTCAGCGTGCGCGGACGTGGTCTGATTCAAGGTCTGGTGACTTCGGGTGAGGCAGGTATCGCGAATCAGATAGCCCACAAATGTTTCGAGCGTGGGCTGGTCATCGAGACGTCTGGTGCAAATGATGAAGTGCTTAAGGTGCTGCCATCCCTGACCATCAGCGATGAGATGCTGAAGCACGGGTTGGAGATTCTGGAACGCTGCGTGGGCGAAGTGCTGGCGGCAACAGGCACCAGCGCGCACGTACTGAAATTCGGGGGAAAACGTCGATGATAGTGAAGAATGTGAAAGACGTGGTGGGAACCCCACAGGAAGTCAAGACGCAGAACTGGACCAGCCGTCGAGTGTTGCTGCAGAAAGACGGCATGGGCTTTTCTTTTCACGAAACCATTATTCATCCGGGAACGCGGACTCGCATTCATTACGTGCATCATCTTGAAGCGGTCTGGTGCATCGAAGGCGATGGCGAGGTTCAGACCGTGGCTGATGGCAAGAAGTATGCGTTGGGGCCTGGCGTGATTTACGCCTTGAATGAGCACGACGACCATTGGCTGTGCGGAGGCAAGACGCCGCTACGGGTGATCTGTGTCTTCAACCCGCCACTTACTGGCCAAGAGGTGCACGACGGTGAAGGCGTATATCCCGCTAGCGCCTGATTCGGGACACAGGAGGATATTGTGAGTAGTTTTATAAGTGATCTATATGCATCCAGGGCGGGTGCTAGCGCAGCAATCATTGCAAGGCGCGATCCTGTTGTGTATGGGGCAGGGACCTACGCTTCAGCGCTGTCGGCGGACCAGGTAGCAAGCTATCAGCAGGATGGTTTCATACTGCTGGAGAATGTGTTTGGCCCCGATGAGGTCGGCTCCTTGCTGGACGAGGTTCGGCGCATGGGGACTGATTCGGGGGCGGCCCACGAAGGTGAAGTGGTGCGTGAGCCGGGAAGCAATGCCGTGCGCTCCGTTTTTCGGGTGCATGAATCGAGCGAGCGCGTGGCAAACTTGGCCAGGGACCCCCGACTGATCCACGTGGCACGCCAGATTCTTGCGTCCGAGGTATATATCCATCAGTCGCGGGCCAATCTGAAGCCAGGCTTCAAAGGTAAAGAGTTTTATTGGCACTCGGATTTCGAGACTTGGCATGTCGAGGACGGAATGCCGGCCATGCGGGCGCTGAGCTGCCTGGTGATGCTTACCGACAACAACGCCTGCAATGGCCCGTTGATGCTGGTGCCGGGCTCGCACAGGCATTTCATCTCGTGCGTTGGTGCGACGCCCGACGAGAACTATAAAGAATCATTGCGCCAGCAGGAATATGGAGTGCCGGATCAGACCAGCCTGCAATGGCTGGTCGATAAAGGCGGGATACGTCCCGTTGTCGCGCGGGCCGGCGCCGTCGTGTTCTTCGACTGCAATACCATGCATGGCTCATCCGGCAATATTTCACCCTGGCCGCGTGCCAATATTTTCATGGTGTACAACAGCGTGGACAACCGGCTGAACGCACCTTGTCATGGCTTGAAGCCGCGGCCTGAATATATTGCTGCGCGCGACCCGGCCCGCTCACTTGAACCGTTGGATGCGGTGGCGCACGGCTAGTGTCCTGCATGGCAGGCTGGGCTGCTATACGATCACCCCTTTCAGGAATTCTCGGGTTCGAGGTTCCTGCGGGGAGGTGAACAACTCTTCGGGCGTGCCTTGTTCAACGATGGCGCCGTTATCAAAAAAGCAGACACGGTCTGAGATCTGTTTGGCAAACTGCATTTCGTGCGTGACCAGAAGCATGGTCAGATCGTGTTCCTGCGACAAACGTTGAATTACGCTCAGCACTTCACCTGTAAGTTCAGGGTCAAGCGCGGAGGTGGGCTCGTCGAACAGCATAATGCGCGGGCGCATGGCCAGAGCCCTGGCGATGGCCACCCTCTGCTGTTGCCCGCCGGATAATTGGCGGGGAAATTTGTCCGCATGATCCGACAGCCCCACCAGTTCCAGATATTCATGTGCCCGCTGGTTGGCTTCCTGGCGCGACAAACCCAGGGCGTGCACGGGAGCCTCAGTGATATTGCGACGTACGGTCATGTGCGGGAAAAGATTGAATTGCTGGAAGACCATGCCCATCAGTTTGCGCATCTTGCGCAGGTGGCCTGGCCCGGCGGCGACCAGCGATCCGTTTCGGTATTCGTGCCACAGCGGTTGGCCCGCGATGCGGATCATGCCGGAATCGATACGCTCCAGAGTCATCAGGATGCGCAGCAGCGTTGATTTGCCAGACCCCGAGGGGCCGATGATTGTGACCTTTTCTCCCGGCTGAACGTCAAAGTCCAGCTCATCAAGAATGGTTGTGTCGCCGTAGCGTTTTCGGACCTTCTCGAGTTCGATGATGGGGGCGTTCATTGCAGTGGTAGTCCTTGTATCGGAAGGCGCTTGTTCAAGTGACGCACACCTGCCGAGGCAATAATGGTAAGGATCAAATATAGGATGCCCACCATCGTCAGTGGGACAAGGTAATTGAAGCTGCGGTCGCCAATGATTTTTGCGACGTTAAGTATTTCAAGCACAGACACGACCGAGAGGACCGGCACGTCTTTCATGATGGAAACCAGGTAGTTGCCCAATGCCGGGATGATGCGCGGAATAGCCTGAGGCAGAATGATGACAGTGAAGATACGGGTGGGTGACAGGTCCAGCGCGCGTGCGGCCTCGGTCTGCCCCACGAGTACGGATTCGAAGCCGGCGCGATATACCTCTGACATATAAACGCTGTACTGGATGCCAAGCGCCAGTGCGCCTGTCAAAAATGCCGGCAGGATGATGCCGTAGTCGGGCAGTACGTAGTACAGAAAATACAGTTGGACAAGCAGCGGGGTGTCTCGGATAAACTCGCAAACGGCGCGGGTTGGCAGAGAGATCGCGCGGGACTTTGCGCTTTTCAGCGCCGCAAGCCCCAGCCCCAGTACTGCAGCGACGGTAAATCCGAGCAACGTTGCCTGCACCGTCGTCAACAGTCCCCTCAGCAGGATGGGAAGGATGGACCATACGAAAAGCCAGGTTCCGCCATCCGCGGTCCAGGTCATGCCAAACAGCATGTCATGCCCCTCCCGTGCGCCACCGGCCGATCGAGCGTTCGAGCAGCTTCATGAAAAAGGTCAGGACAAGAGCCATGCCGAAGTAGGCAAGCAGGAGCATGGTGTAGACGGTAGTGTTGTCCTGGGTGAAGTTGCGCAGCTGTTCTGCCCGCAGTGCCATATCACTCAGGCCTACCAGCGACACCAGCGCCGTATCCTTGAGATTCTGCACGGCCAGGTTGCCAAGGCTGGGTATCATTTCGGGTATGGCTTGAGGCAGGCTGACGCGCCACAGGATTTGCGCGGGCGTGAAGTCCAGTGCCTGGGCGGCTTCGCGCTGCCCACGAGGTACTGCCTGTAGGGCGCCGCGAACCACTTCCGCGCCATATGCACCAATATTCAGACTTAATGCAAGAGTACCCGCCGCAACTGGCGGCAGGCGTAAATCCACGCCCAGATGCTGGCCGAGCAGCGGCAGGGCGAAGTACAGCCAGAACAGTTGTACGAGCAGTGACGTGCCACGGAAAAATTCAATGAACAGGGTGGCGGTCGCCCGTAGCCCTGCATTTGGCGCCAATTTGCAAAGCCCCAGGGTGAACGCTACGAGCCCGCCCAACACGGTGGAGTACATCGTCAATTGTATGGTGACCCACGCGCCACGCATGAGCGGCGCGATGTAGCTGACCCATTCCATTATTCATCCTCTTGCTCTGAACGGTCAGCCGCGCGGCTGCGAACATAGCTGGCTTTCGCTTTTATCGAGTGAAGCTTTCATGTCGGTGTCGCTGAAGCCGTAATGCGCCATCGCCTTGTGCCAGGCCGGTGTAGTCTTGAACTTTGCGAGCGCAGTGTTGAAGGCATCGCGCAGGGCACGAGAGTCGTTGGCAAACGCAAAGGCGCCCCAACTGCGCACGGGCGCACCATGGATGACCGGATCCGAGAAATTGGCAGCGGCCTGGACACGCTTGCTTTTTTTTGCCAGCTGGGCGACGGTAAGGCTGGTGGCGGCATAGGCATCGGCACGTCCCGTTGATACCGTGGAAATTGCATCCGCGTTGCTGGCAATGATTACGACATTGTGTTGTGGGACGCCCAGCGCACTAAGCATTTCCTGCTGGTCGGCGCCGGCCATGACCGCAACTTTCAAGTGTCCGTGGATGAATTGTTCAAAAGAATGCAGTTTGTCCGGGTTGTTCTTGGCCACGAGCAGGCCTTCGCCGTATGAACTATTGGGGTTCGAAAACAGTACTTCACGGCATCGTTGCGGCAGTATCGCCATTTCTGCGGCAACGATGTCAAACCGGTGTGCTTTCAATCCTGGAATCAGCGAACTGAAGTTTGTGATGGACCATGCGATCTTTTTTACGCCAAGCTGCCGCATGACGTGGCGTGCGACGTCCGGGCCGATGCCCTGAGCCTCGCCGTCGAGGTTGGTATAGCCGTAGGGAATTTCGTTTGCGATGGCAATGCGTGCCACGCCCCTGGTCCGTAGTTCCTGCAGAGTGGTCGCTCTGGTGCTTGGGCTAAAAACTGCCAGGGTCGTCAGCGCCAGCAAAAAGAGGGCGGTGTGATAGGCCGCGGTAGCTCGGGATGAATAATTCATGATGCTTCCTCCGAAACGGGGGGTGCCGGGTTTGCGGGAAGCGCCGGGCATGGTGGCTGGTCGCATCCCGATGGCGTCGTGCGTTCTGAGGCGACTGGAGTCGGGTGCGCGTGTCGGAGCTGGAAGAGGGCGGACTCGCGGCACTTTCCATGGCGCCTCTTTCGTAATGCCGTTGACGCGTGGCGTTGAAAGTGCACGGCTTGAATTCAATTCCTAGTAGAATGATAGCTTAATTAATGATTTCAATTCAAATCATTTCTTGGCCATCCTTTCTTCTGGTGCTTCTCGCGGGCCTTCCAGTGCAGAGCCCGGCCTGGCGAGGCATAGGGTTGACGTGAGCCGCAGGTTATGTTGCTTTTGACACGTATATGGCGTTTTTATATTGGCGTTGCAAAAGAACTATGCTAGGATTAACCCCATGCACAACATTTCGCGCACGTACTTTTTTTATTTTACTTTTCCAACACCGCTGGTGGGGGAAGGGAAACGTTGCGTGCAATAAAGTTCAAATTCCCGAAAAGCCGCCAGCTTAATAGCTTGGCGGCTTTTTTTATACAGTTCGTTAAGCTGGCATCAATACCTGGAGCAACAAGTGTCACACAATACCGATGATGTACGGATCCGAGAAATCAAGGAACTGAGTCCGCCCGCGCATGTGATGCGCGAGTTCGCGAGCCCCCCTGAGGTATCGGCCACGGTTTTTGGGGCCCGCAGGGCGGTGCACAATATACTGCACGGGGGCGACGACCGGCTGGTGGTGGTAATCGGGCCCTGCTCCATTCACAACGTCGGCGGCGCTCTCGATTATGCGCGTCGCCTCGAGCAGCAGCGCGAACTGCACAAAGACGAGCTTGAAATCATCATGCGGGTGTATTTCGAGAAGCCGCGCACGACGGTGGGCTGGAAAGGGCTGATCAATGACCCGGGGTTGGATGGCAGTTTCAACATCAATCTTGGGCTGCGGACGGCGCGTAAACTCCTCATAGAAATCAATCAGCTTGGCCTGCCCGCCAGCTGCGAATTCCTCGATATGATCACGCCGCAATATATTGCAGATCTCGTGTCCTGGGGTGCTATTGGCGCACGCACTACTGAAAGCCAGGTGCACCGCGAACTGGCCTCGGGGCTGTCCTGTCCGGTCGGGTTCAAAAACGGCACGGGCGGTAACGTCAAGATTGCCGTCGATGCCATCAAGGCTGCTTCGCAGTCACATCACTTTTTGTCGGTAACCAAGGGCGGGCGCTCGGCCATCGTGGCAACGGCGGGAAATGATGATTGCCATGTGATCCTGCGCGGCGGTAAAGTACCCAACTATGACGCTGAAAACGTAGAGTTGGCGTGTCAGGCGCTGGTCAAGGCAGGATTACCTCCACGCGTCATGATCGATGCCAGTCACGCGAACAGCAACAAGGATTATCGCAATCAGCCGCGAGTTCTGGATGAAATCGCGACTCAGATCGAAGGTGGTGATGCGCGAATTTGTGGTGTCATGGTTGAAAGTCATCTGGTTGGCGGCCGTCAGGATCTCGTCGCCGGTCAGCCGCTGGTGTACGGACAAAGCATCACCGACGGATGCATCGACTGGGACACTTCCTTACAGGTGCTTAAGCGCCTGTCGCTGGCGGTCAAGAATCGCCGTGAGGTTGCCGCACATTCGGTTGCTGCCTGATACTTACGCCTGCGGGCTGCCACGCCCGGAGTGTCATGAAGCTTATCGTTGAATGGAGCAAACCAATTGAATGCTATAGCGCAGTTCCAGGCCCGACGCCGAGATATTCCAGCGGGCTTTCTTGACGCGCTCAAAGCGCAATTTGGCGAACGCTTCTCTGTCGCGAACAGCGTGCGCGAGCATCACGGCAGTGATGAATCACCGTACGAGCCTGTACTGCCCGATGGCGTCGTATTCGCACAGAGTACCGAAGATGTCGCCTGGGTCGCGCGGCATTGTCATCAGCACGGGGTGCCGCTTATTGCGTACGGCACGGGCTCCTCGCTGGAAGGGCATATATTGGCTGTGCAGGGTGGAATAACCCTTGACCTGTCTGGCCTGAACAAGGTCGTTGCGGTCAACGCCGAAGACTTGACGGTGACCGTGCAGGCGGGGGTTACGCGCAAGCAGCTTAATACCGAAATTCGTGATACGGGCCTTTTCTTTCCCATCGACCCCGGAGCCGACGCCAGCCTTGGCGGCATGGCGGCGACGCGCGCCTCCGGCACCAATGCCGTGCGCTACGGCACCATGCGCGAAAACGTCATGAATCTGAAAGTCGTTATGGCGGACGGACGCGTTGTGCAAACGGCAAACCGGGCGCGAAAGTCGTCGGCGGGCTATGACCTGACGCGCCTGTTTGTCGGCAGTGAAGGAACGCTGGGCATCATTACCGAAGTAACCGTGCGACTGTACCCGCAGCCCGAGGCCATTTCAGCGGCCGTTTGTAATTTCCCAACGCTACGTGCCGCAGTGCAAAGTGTCATCGAAATCATACAGATGGGCGTGCCTGTGGCGCGAGTCGAATTCCTGGATCTGGCAGCCGTCAAGGCCATCAATGCGTACAGCAAGCTTACGCTGCACGAATCCCCACTGCTGCTGTTCGAATTTCATGGCAGCCCCGCCGGGGTTCGCGAGCAGGCGCAAACCGTACAGGAAATTACGTCCGGTAATGGCGGCACGGCATTTGAATGGGCCGAGCACCCCGAAGACAGGTCGCGCCTGTGGGCGGCCAGGCACAACGCCTATTTTGCCGGCTTGCATTTACGCCCTGGAGCGCGTTCCACCACGACTGATGTGTGTGTGCCCATTTCACGCCTCGCCGACTGTGTCCTGGAAACAGCGGCAGATCTTGAAAAGGCCAGCTTTCCCTACACCATGCTCGGCCATGTGGGTGACGGCAATTTCCATGTTCAGATGATGCTTGATTCGGGTAACCCGGCCGAGTGGGAAGAATCCGAACGTATCAATCACCGTCTTGTGGCACGCGCCATAGCCATGGACGGCACGTGCACGGGCGAACACGGAGTCGGATTGCACAAAATGGAGTTCATGCTGGCAGAACACGGACAGGATGCACTCGACCTGATGTCGGCGCTCAAGCACGCATTGGATCCGGACAATATCCTCAATCCGGGCAAGATGATCCCTTCGGCCTGACGGGCCAGTTCAATGAGGCATAGTGGGAGCGCCCCTTCCGTAGAGCCTGCAGGCATTGCCGATCTGGCAGTGGCGCTGCGTGGTCAGGTTCCGCGCCACTGCATTCTGACCAGGACCGAGGACACGCGGCCGTACGAATGTGACGGACTGTCGCTGTATCGCACGTTGCCTCCCATGGTCGTCCTGCCTGAAAACGAAGAGCAGGTCGTTGCCGTACTTAAGGCCTGTGCGGCGTTGAATGTACCGGTTGTTACCCGTGGCGCCGGCACAGGCCTGTCGGGTGGTGCAATGCCGCATGCCGGTGGCGTGCTGCTTGGGCTGGCCAAGCTCAATCGCATAAAAAGCATTGACCCGGCCAGTGCCACGGCAGTGGTGGAGCCCGGAGTGCGAAATCTGGCCATATCCGAGGCGGCAGCGCCGTTCGGGCTGTACTATGCCCCCGACCCATCCAGTCAGATTGCCTGTTCCATCGGCGGCAACATTGCCGAGAATTCCGGTGGCGTACATTGCCTGAAATACGGCCTTACCGTCCACAACATACTTAGCGCGCGGGTCGTGACCATCGACGGCGAAATCATTGAACTGGGCAGTAAGGCGCCTGATAGCCCGGGACTTGACCTGTTGTCGGTCTTTATCGGCTCCGAGGGTATGCTGGGGGTGGTAACCGAAGCGACGGTGAAGCTGGTACCCAAACCGGCAACGGCGTGCGTGGTGATGGCGAGCTTTGACTCTGCTTCTGCCGCAGGCGAGGCCGTGGCAAGCGTCATCGCTGCCGGCATAATTCCTGGGGGCCTTGAAATGATGGATCAGCGCGCCGTGCGCATGGTCGAGCCTTTTGTACACGCGGGCTACGACCTTGAGGCGCAGGCCATTCTGTTGTGCGAGTCCGACGGCACACTTGCAGAGGTCGAGCACGAGGTCGCTCAGATGCGGGATGTATTCCACCGGGCGGGGGCGACGCGCCTTCAGGTTTCCACGTCCGAGCAGGAACGGCTGATGTTCTGGGCCGGGCGCAAAAACGCGTTCCCGGCAGCAGGCCGCATTTCGCCCGACTACTACTGCATGGATGGCACCATTCCGCGCCGCCACCTCGGGCGGGTCCTGGAGGCCATCACTCGGATGGAAGTCGAATACGGCTTGCGCTGCGCCAACGTTTTCCACGCTGGCGATGGCAATCTGCATCCCCTCATCTTGTTCGACTCGAATCGGCCGGGCGAGGTCGAACGGGCTGAACGCTTTGGTGCCGCCATTCTTGAACTATGTGTCGAGGTGGGTGGCACGATTACCGGTGAGCACGGGGTAGGCATCGAAAAGATCAATCAGATGTGTGTGCAGTTCTCACGCGAAGAGATGGATGTGTTTTCGCGCCTGAAAAGGGCGTTTGACCGCCCAGGCTTGCTTAATCCAGAAAAACTTATCCCGACACTGGCGCGCTGCGCTGAATACGGAAAAATGCGGGTACACAACGCTGAGATCCGCTTTCCGGATCTTCCGCGTTTCTGACGGTGGCTATGGAATCCCTTTTGGCACAGCTGTGCGAGCAGGTCAAAGAGGCCGACGCGACCGGCCGTTCGGTTATTGTTTGTGGCGGGCGGACCAAGAATTTTTATGGTGCAACGCGCCTGCATGACGAGCCTGGTGATTACATGGTGCTGGATATGTCGGGCTACGCCGGTATCGTCAATTACGAACCGTCCGAACTTGTCATTACGGCCAGGGCGGGCACACTGCTTTCCGATATTGAAAAGGCTCTGGACGAGCGCGGGCAGATGCTGGCGTTCGAGCCTCCCAGGCTGGGGCCTGGTTCCACACTAGGCGGGTGCATTGCGGCTGGCTTGTCGGGGCCGCGTCGCATGGCTGCGGGTTCGGTGCGGGATTTTGTTCTGGGAAGTCGGCTGCTGGATTCTTCCGGAAAGGTACTGCGTTTTGGTGGCGAGGTCATGAAGAACGTTGCTGGTTATGATGTGTCTCGACTGCTGGCCGGATCCATGGGGATATTTGGCGTCATGACCGAAATTTCCCTCAAGGTTTCGCCGCAGCCACTAAGTGAAGCTACCGTCGAGTTCGCGATGAGTCAGAAGCGGGCCCTGGAGCGTTTCAATCTATGGCGTTGTCAGCCGCTACCCATTTCGGCGACAGCATGGGTGGCGCGCGACGGTGGCGTTGATGGCCGCCTGTCAGTCAGGTTTTCAGGCAACCCTGCAGCGGTTTCACAAGCCATACAGCGACTGGGGGGGGAGGTTGCCGATGACGCGAAAGCGCAGGAGTTTTGGTCGAGCCTGCGTGACCAGACCCATTCATTTTTTACGGCCAGGCCGCTGTGGCGTGTGGCCGTGCCGCCGACCGTGGCAGCCTTGGAGCAAGGGTCTACACTTATCGAGTGGGGCGGAGGCCAGCGCTGGGTGACGGGTGTTGAATCCGCCCGCGAGCTGCGCAGCACCGTGACGCGTGCTGGTGGCCATGCTGCGTTGTTTCGTTATGACTCCGCCCCTGAAGGGGTCCCGGTTTTCCAGCCTTTGCCTGTGGCGTTGCACGCGTTGTCACGCCGTCTCAAGCTGCAGCTGGATCCGGCGGGGCTCTTCAATCCGAAACGGTTGTTTCCCGATTTTTGAGGGTATATCGTGCAAACCAATCTGGCGTCGTGGGCGCGCAATTCCGAGGTCGGACAAGAGGCTGATGAAATTCTTCGGCGTTGTGTTCATTGCGGATTTTGCCTGGCAACCTGCCCGACGTACCAGATTCTGGGCGACGAGCTCGACAGTCCGCGCGGGCGCATATATTTGATCAAGCAGGTGTTCGAGGGGGCTGTACCCACGGCTTCCACGCAGGAGCATCTGGACCGCTGCCTTACTTGCCGAAATTGTGAAACCACGTGTCCATCGGGTGTCGATTATGGCGCCCTGATCGATATTGGGCGTGATGTCGTGCAGCAACAGGTTCGCCGACCTTTAGGTCAAAGGATAAAGCGGTATATCCTGCGCCGCCTTTTGAATTCCATCTGGTTTTCATTTGCCTACAAGCTGGGACGCCTGTCGCGGCCAGTGTTGCCGCGCGCACTCAAGAATAAAATCGTGGCGGCGCGGCCCGTGGGCTCCACGCCGGACCCGACGCGTCATGCGCGTAAGGTGCTGCTTATGACCGGTTGTGTGCAGCCGACCATGATGCCGACTGTCGATGCCGCAACAATCCGTGTGTTTGACGCGCTGGGCTTTTCCACGATAGCGGCGCGGGGCGCAGGGTGTTGTGGCGCCATCAACTTTCATCTTGATGCCCAGAAGGATGCATTGGTTCAAATGCGGGCCAATATCGACGCCTGGCTGCCTTTGCTCGATAGCGGCGAGGTCGAGGCGGTTGTGGTCAACGCCTCGGGGTGCGGCGCCATGCTCAAGGATTACCCCCGTCATTTGCAGCACGATCCGGAATATGTGGCCAAGGCATTCCGCCTTGCAAGCAAGGTGCGTGATGTGGCCGAGATCGTTGCGCCGCAGGCCGCCCAGCTCAAGGCCCGGCTGTCTGGGTTGCCGGAATCGGTGGCGTTCCACCCTCCGTGTACGTTGCAACACTGGCAGGGGTTGAGTTCACTTACAGAAAAGATGCTTCGCGACCTTGGATTTCGGCTGTTGCCGTTTTCCGATGCGCATTTGTGTTGTGGCTCGGCCGGCACGTATTCCCTCACTCAGCCCGATCTGTCCTTGTCGCTGCGTGACCGCAAGGTGCAATCCATTCAGGCGGTTGGAGCCGGTGGTGTTGTCTCGTCCAATGTTGGTTGCATTGCCCATTTGCAAAGCGGCACCCGGCTTCCCGTCAGGCACTGGATCGAGGTTGTTGACGAGGCTTTGGATACGCAAACCGGTGTTTGACACTGGCATATGAGGACCATTCGCCGTGGCCTGCCGTTTGTCGTCCGAATCTGGCCGGCTTCGGGCCTTTTCCGTATCCGATAAAATATCGCCATGACCATACCATCCGTATCAAAGGGACGCGTCGTTGTCGGCATGTCCGGAGGCGTTGACTCGTCCGTGACAGCCTGGCTTTTGAAGGAGCAAGGCTACCAGGTAATTGGGCTGTTCATGAAAAACTGGGAAGATGACGACGATTCGGAATATTGTTCAGCGCGGCAAGACTGGATCGACGCTGCCAGTGTGGCCGACCTTGTGGGCATTGAAATTGAAGCGGTAAATTTTGCTGCGGAATACAAAGACCGCGTTTTCGCCGATTTTCTGCGTGAATATTCTGCTGGCCGTACCCCCAATCCCGATGTGCTCTGCAACGCGGAGATCAAGTTCAAGGCGTTTCTCGATCACGCGATGTCGCTGGGCGCCGAGTATATTGCTACTGGGCATTATGCGCGCGTGCGTGAAGTTTCTGCGACGGCCCACGCCGGTGTGCGATATGAGTTGCTCAAGGCGCTGGACGGTACCAAGGATCAAAGCTATTTCCTGCACAGGCTTACTCAGGCCCAGTTGTCACGTACTCTGTTTCCGCTGGGCGAGATTCCAAAGACGAAGGTGCGGCAGATTGCGGCGCAGCTGAAGTTGCCCAATGCGGCCAAGAAAGACTCGACAGGCATCTGCTTTATTGGCGAGCGTCCGTTTCGCGAGTTCCTGAACCGTTACCTGCCTGCCCGGCCCGGGCCGATCAAGACACCGGAAGGTGCCCTGATTGGTGAACATCAGGGGTTGTCGTTCTACACATTGGGGCAGCGCAAGGGGCTGGGAGTAGGGGGCGTCAAGGGCCGGCAGCGCGCGGATGGCACGGCCGATGCGTGGTATACGGCACGCAAGGATCTTGCGGACAATACGCTCTATGTCGTCCAGGGGCACGACCATCCGTGGCTGCTTGCGAATCGGCTGGATGCCCAGGACGCCAGCTGGATAGCTGGGTACGCACCGACGGCCGGAAAGTATTCCGCAAAAGCCCGCTATCGTCAGGCCGACGCCGCGTGCCGATTGCTGCCTTCTGGGGAGGGTACCTTCAGTCTGGACTTCGAGCACCCGCAGTGGGCCGTCACGCCGGGGCAATCGGCTGTTTTGTATGACGGTGATGTGTGTCTGGGTGGGGGAATTATTGCCTGAGCCGCGCGCTATTTGGGTGGCGCAGAACCGACGAACGAGGGGCGCACCCGCAGCTTTTCGTATAGCGCGGCAAGATTGATGTATTTTTTGCGCCAGTTCAATTCTTCAAAACGCAAATCAAGGTAGCCCAGCGCGCAGCCGACAGCAATATCGGCCAGGCTGAAGTTGATGCCCATGCAGAAAACCAGCGAGTCGAGTTCGGTGTTCATGAATTCGAGCGTAGTGGTTATTTTGTCTGTCTGGCGCTTGATCCAGTCGTCGCTGCGCAGCTCGGCGGGCCGTCGGGTCTTTTCAATATTGATGGCTACTGCGGCGTCCAGCACACCGTCGGCCGTGGCCTCCCAGCAGCGTGTCGCCGTGCGGTCGCGGCCTGTCTGCGGGATAAGACGGCCAACAGGCGAGAGGGTGTCCAGGTATTCAACGATGACGCGTGAGTCGAACAGGCAGCCGTTGTCGTCCATGACAAGACAGGGCACTTTTCCCAGGGGGTTGTAGGCCTGGATTTTGGTTTTATCGGACCAGACATCTTCAATAATCAGCTCGTATTCGAGTTTTTTTTCGGCCATTACGATACGCACTTTGCGTACATAAGGGCTAGTCAGCGAACCAATCAGTTTCATGGCTACCTACGGAAGTTACTGGCGGGAAAAGTATAGCAGGGATGTCCTGCGGTCGTAGTGGCCCGCGTGTTCTGATGGGGCGATGTTACAAGCGGGGGTACGAATGTGTGGTTTATAGGCACGCGTGGCTGGAGCACGCGGGTGCTTGCGCCGTGAATGTTAAAATGCAGGCTGTTTTTTCTGCCACGAGTCTCGATGCAAGTATCCGACCAAATAAGCCGCCTGAACGCTTTATCCCCGCTTGACGGCCGTTATGCCGCCAGAACAGGCGCGTTGCGTGGAACCCTGTCCGAGGCGGCGTTCATGGCGCACAGGGTTGAGGTTGAAGTGGCCTGGCTGCTTGCCCTGTCGAGGGCGGGGCTACCTGAGCTGCCTGCCTTTTCCGACGCATCGGCGACCTTGCTTCAGGATCTGGTTCGAAATTTCTCCGAAGCCGATGCCGCGCGCATCAAAGAGATTGAAAAGACCACCAATCACGATGTAAAGGCAGTGGAATATTGGCTCAAGGAGCGCGTGGCGGGCGATGCTGCCTTGTGTGTGGCTGCCGAGTTCATTCATTTTGCCTGTACGTCGGAAGATATCAACAATACGTCGCATGCGCTGATGCTGACCCGCGCCAGAGCGCAGGTTGTTGTGCCAGGCCTGACTGACCTGTGCAACCACCTCAAGTCCCTTGCGCACGAATTTGCCGATCAGCCCATGCTGTCGCGCACCCATGGCCAGCCAGCCAGTCCAACGACGGTTGGCAAGGAATTTGCCAATGTGGCGGCTCGTCTGGATCGTGCCATCGCCGCCATCAACGCCGTGCAGCCGCTGGCCAAGCTTAATGGTGCCACGGGTAATTACAATGCCCATGTCAGCGCTTACCCCGAAATCGATTGGCCTGCGTTCAGCGCTGGGGTGCTGGCCGGGCTGGGCCTGGAACAGAACCCATACACCATCCAGATCGAGCCACACGATTGGATGGCGGCCTTGTTCGACGCGGTGGCTCGCGCCAACACAATAATCCTGGACCTGGATCGTGATATCTGGGGCTATGTTTCGCTGGGCTATTTCAAGCAGCGCCTCAAAGAGGGCGAGGTTGGTTCGTCCACCATGCCCCATAAAGTCAATCCTATCGACTTTGAAAACTCAGAGGGCAATATCGGCCTGGCTAATGCCGTACTTCGCCATTTGTCGGAAAAGCTGCCAGTGTCGCGCTGGCAGCGTGACCTGACCGATTCCACCGTGCTGCGCAATCTGGGCGTAGCCCTGGGCTATTGTGTGGTGGCTTGGGACTCTTGTCTTCGCGGCCTGCGCAAGCTCGAGGTGAACCGGACCGCGATTGACGCAGATATCGACAATTGCTGGGAGGTACTGGCCGAGCCAGTGCAGACCGTAATGCGCCGCTATGGCTTGCCTAAGCCCTACGAGCGGCTCAAGGCGCTTACACGTGGCAAGGGCATCGATCGTGAAGGACTGGCTGCATTCATTCACGAGCTTGAGCTGCCGGCAGAACCCAAGGCCCGACTCCTGGCGCTGACTCCGCGCGGGTATGTGGGGCTGGCCGTGGACTTGTCCCGTGCTATCTAAGCGCAGGTTTTCCCTATGCAGCTATAAATGAAAAATGCTAGAATAGCCTTCTTTTTAGGCATGGGGCTTTAGCTCAGTTGGTAGAGCAGAAGACTCTTAATCTTTTGGTCGTGGGTTCGAGCCCCACAGGCCCCACCATGAACCCTAAAGCACCACAAATTTAAGCCGCGCATAGCGCGGCTTTTTTGTTGTGCGCCCAGCATGGGCGCACTCTTGCGGGTGGAAGTCCCGCCGTAAGCTGATCACAGCGAACGAAGTGAAGCGCAACTGCATGAGGGCGACCGAATGTGGGGAGGAAGCG
>SCSG01000003.1 GCA_004322135.1 Burkholderiaceae bacterium
CGGCTGGGATTGCCCCGGCTCTCATAACCTTAACTTCTCGAACCGCCCGGTGCGGACCCGCATGCCGGGTGGTGTGGCAGGGGTGCAGCCTATAAAGGCTGCCCCCTATGCCGATTCGGTGGGCGGTGGATTGCACACCATCGTTTCAGAACGTCGATTTGGCTCTGAAAAACCCTGTTGACAGACGTTTTTGGTTTTGCCAAAGCGGGTGATCATAAGGTGCTACACATTTATCGAGGGCAGGCTCGTGTTGATTCTGGTTGGATACTTAGTTGTCTTCTTGTCGGTCTTCGGCAGCTTTCTTGCGCTGGGCGGACACATGGGCGCCCTGTATCAGCCGTTCGAATTCATGCTGATAGGCGGTGCGGCTCTGGGTGCCTACATTGCGTCGAGCAATGGACGGTCTGTGTCGTTGATGTTGCGCGCCATACCCAAGGCATTTACACGTAGCCCGTATGCGGGCAAAGATGTGTACATGGAATTGATGGCTTTGTTGTACGTGCTGCTGAACAAGGCCCGGCGCGATGGTTTGATGACGATTGAGAATGACATCGAAGAACCCGAAAAAAGCGCTATTTTCGCAGAATATCCACGTATCCTGCATGATCCAATTCTCATTGTGTTCATTACGGATTATCTTAGGCTGATAATCAGCGGCAACATGAGCCCCTATGAAATCGAAACGCTCATGGATCAGGAACTTGAAGCGCATCAGCATGAACAAAATGTTCCTTCTCATGCGTTGGCGGTGGTTGCTGACGGCTTGCCGGCCTTTGGGATCGTGGCGGCAGTGTTGGGGGTCGTCAAGGCGTTGGCCGCAGCCGATCAACCGCCGGCGGTTCTGGCCAATCTGATTTCCGAGGCCATGGTTGGCACATTTCTGGGAATTTTGCTGGCTTACGGATTCATTTCACCGCTGTCGGTCGCCATGGAGCGGCGCACCACGGTATCGGTCAAGGTGCTGGAATGCATCAAGGTCACATTGCTCGCCAGCATGAATGGGTATCCGCCCCAACTGGCGGTCGAGTTCGGTCGTAAAGTCCTGTATTCGAGCGTTCGGCCGTCTTTTGGTGAACTGGAGAATCATGTCCGGCAAACCAGGGCGCCTGCAAAGAAGGTGGCGTGACGGGTTGATGCAATGAGTCACTCTGAGTCAGATCGAATTGTCATTCGCCGCAAGAAAGTTGTCAATAATGGGACGCTGCACGGCGCGTGGAAAATAGCTTACGCCGACTTCATGACGGCCATGATGTCTTTCTTTCTGATAATGTGGCTGATATCGATTGTTCCGGCCGCCGACTTGCCCGGTATCGCCGCATACTTTCGTATGCCGCTTCTTACGGCAATTACGCGAGGATCTCAAATCGACGAAAGCGCCAAGGTGATTCCGGGCGGGTCGCCCACAGCTATTCCCAGCAAAAGCCCGCTTTCCGCCAGTAAGCCGCGGACCACCGATGATATTGACGCTGACAGGCGTGACCAGCGCAATCTGGAAGATTTGAAGACCGAGCTTGAAAAGCTTATTGAGACCGACCCGCTGTTGCGGCAATTTCGCCCGCAATTGCTGTTGGACATGACGCCCGAAGGGTTGCGCATTCAGATCGTTGATCAGCAGAATCGGCCGATGTTCGCAACGGGTAGTGCGCAGGTCCAGCCCTATATGCGCGACATCCTGCGCGAGCTGGGGCCGGTTTTCAACAAACTGCCCAACAACATCACCATTTCGGGGCACACCGACGCTGTGCAATATGCGTCCGGCGAGCGTGAGTACAGCAATTGGGAGTTGTCGGCTGATCGCGCCAATGCGGCGCGCAAAGAGCTGATTGCGGGCGGAATGATAGAAACCAAGGTGAAGCGTGTGCTTGGGTTGTCGTCGTCGGTCAGCCTGGTTAAAGATAATCCCAACGCTGCCGTTAACCGTCGCATCAGCCTGCTGGTATTGAACCGCGAGGCAGAGCGCCGTATTGACGAGCAGAATGCAGTAAGTGAATCGTTGACGGATTTGAAGTCGGCGTTGGGAGGCTCCGGCATTCATGCACCGATGTCTGTCGGCGGCAAGGGGGTCGGCAGCGTGGGGACGGGTGTGCTGCCGCCTCGGGTTGCCGTTCCGGGGGCACCGGGTGACGTTCAGGGCGACTCACCTTCGGTGCCTCCGCAACCTGCGCAATCCGCGAAACCTGGGCCCTAGAGTCGCCGGCGCAAAATGGCGGATCACATGGCAGACATGATGCAAGCGGGATTCATGCCCGGTTGGCTTTGATGTTGTTATAGGAATAATCATGAGTCCGGGTGTCGATTTAAGCCAGTTTTACGAGACGTTCTTCGATGAAGCCGACGAGCTGCTGGCTGATATGGAGCAGTCGCTGCTTGCCGTCGATATCGACAATCCCGACAGCAATGAACTCAACGCGATTTTTCGCGCCGTCCATTCCATAAAGGGTGGGGCTGGCACGTTTGGCTGCTTCGAGCATCTCGCCGGTACGACGCACCTGCTCGAGAACTTGCTTGATGAGCTGCGTCATGGCGAGATCAGCCTGCGTAAAGACATGATTGACCTGTTCCTGGAAACGAAGGATGTCCTGGCCGCGCAGGTGGACGCGTATCGCGGGGATCGGGAGCCCGACGCTGAAACGTACGAACGCTGCTGTGCCAGGCTCCGGGCGTTGGCACAGCAGCAGGGCGCGCCCGTGACTGGCGCTGCGGCGATGCCGGCACCGGCGACCACGTCGCCATCGCAGCACGTTGCAGCACCTTCTCCGGAGGGTTCACCTTACTGCGTCGTGGTGACGAATATTGTCCCCAAGGACGCCGAGTCATTGAGTGCCGAAATGGCGCTGCTGGGTCGGGTGGTGCGCGAAGATCGCGGGTCCGATTCGCTGAAAATCTGGCTGGTGACCACCGCGGACGCCGCCGACCTGGAGGCCGTTTGCTGTTTTATCGTTAACGCTACGCAGGTTAGTGTGTCACCGGGGCTGCCGCCTGTCCAGTCTGGGCTGCCACAGGATTTGTCCACAGCGTCATTATCCGCACCCATATCCATGTCCGAAGGGCAGCCCGGCGCCGCCGTATCGCCTGCGCCCGATTTGCATGCATCATCTGTTGTGGCCGCACCGGCCTTGTCCGCTTCCCCCGCCGCGCGGGGGCCAGTTGCCGACTTGGCGGGTTCGCCGGCGGGTGATGGTTCGGGGCGTCATGCGGCAAAGAAGGTGGAAAAGCATGGCAAGGAATCCGGCACGATACGTGTGGGTGTCGAAAAGGTTGATCAGATCATCAATCTGGTTGGTGAGCTCGTCATCACCCAGGCAATGCTGGTACAAACCGCCTCCACGCTTGATCCTGTGGTACACGACAGGCTGCTGCAGGGCATTGAACAGCTCGAACGCAACGCGCGCGACATGCAGGAATCGGTCATGTCCATTCGCATGATGCCCATGGATTATGTGTTCAGCCGCTTCCCACGTGTGGTGCGTGAAAATGCGTCGTGGCTTGGCAAACGGATTCGACTGACGACACATGGTCAGGCTACCGAGCTGGACAAGAGTTTGATTGAACGTATTATCGACCCGCTGACGCATCTGGTGCGCAATAGCCTGGATCACGGTATAGAACTGCCGGAAGTGCGTGAGGCGGCGGGCAAGGACCCTGAAGGGCAACTGGTTTTGTCTGCCGAGCAGACCGGTGGCCAGATTGTTATCGAGGTTTCCGATGACGGCGCCGGGCTTGACCGCGAACGTATTTTGAAAAAGGCAATGCAGCTGGGGCTCCCCGTCAGCGCAAACACCCCCGACGACGAACTGTGGCAACTGATTTTTTCTCCCGGGTTCTCAACGGCTGAAAAGGTGACTGAGATTTCGGGGCGCGGCGTGGGGATGGATGTAGTGCGTCGGAACATCCAGAGCATGGGCGGCCACATTCAGTTGTCCTCACGTGCCGGCCTGGGTACGACGATTCGCATCCTCCTGCCACTGACGTTGGCGATCCTGGACGGCATGTCGGTGCAGGTGGGCAATGAAATCTACATCTTGCCGCTGAGTTACGTTACCGAGTCCATGCAGCCAACGCTGGAGCAATTGCACGGTATCTCGGAAACCGAACATGTTTTGCATGTTCGCGGTGAGTATCTCCCCATGGTGAGCTTAAGTTGTGTTTTTGGCGTTGAAGGTGCTCAAACTGAAATAACCAAATCCATCGCCATTATCTTGCAGGCGGAGGAAACGCGTTTTGCCCTGCTAGTTGACAGTCTGGTCGGGCAGCAGCAGGTCGTTGTCAAGAATCTGGAATCCAACTACCGGAAAATCCCCGGCATTTCCGCGGCAACGATATTGGGCGATGGCAGTGTTGCCCTTATTGTCGATGTGTTCGCACTGATGCGAATGACATGTGGCAAAAGTAATGCAGTTGGCTTCTAACGCTATTGGAGAAAAACACGATGCTTAACAAGGCGCAACCCGCCTCCCCTCAGGCCGATGACGCGGGGCGGGAATTCCTGGTATTTACGCTGGCCAACCAGGAATACGGCATAGATATTCTCAAGGTGCAGGAGATCCGCGGCTACGACGCCCAAACTGTCACCCGCATTGCCAACGTGCCACTGTTCATCAAGGGCGTGACAAATCTGCGCGGCGTGATTGTCCCTATTGTCGATATGCGGATCAAATTCAATCTGGAGAACGTCGAGTACAACCAGCATACCGTCGTCGTCATCCTGAATCTTGAGTCCCGGGTGGTTGGCGTGGTGGTTGATGGGGTTTCCGATGTTCTCATGCTCAAGCCGTCGGAAGTCAGTGCCGCACCCCAGTTTGGCGCGGCATTTTCTACTGAATACCTTACGGGAATAGGCACCGTTGGCGAGCGCATGCTTATTCTGACCGATATTGAACGTCTTATGACCAGCCAGGAGATGGCTCTGGTTGAGCAGGCTGCCACCGCGTAGCGGCTGAGCGCAAAGATTAAGCCAGGTGCCGCACGGTTTGTTGCAAGTTTTGATTGCCGGTACCATTTAAGGAGTGGTGATTATGGGTGCACGGGTTTCATTTAAAGGGCTGACGGTTCGCACAAGCCTTGTACTGGTGTTGGCTTTTTTCATGGTCATGTTGTTGGCCAGCGCAGCGCTTGGGGTATATTCCCTGCGCGAAAACAGCAGCACCCTGAATGCGATGCTTCGCAACCAGGACGCCAACGAGGCCTTGGCTGCCTCTATTGACCACTTCAAGAACGTGCAGGTTGCGATGGGCCTGGGTGTCGAGGCTGTCCTGACGAAACAGGCGCAGGAAAAAAAGGCCAAGGAAGACCCCTCGGCCGCCGCCGCCGAAATCGGAGAGGAGGTGCCTCCGGTTCAAACGTTTGTTGATCGTGGCAAAAAAGAATTTGCCGAGTCGCAGAAATATTTCGACAAGTTTCGCAAGTTGTCCACCGGCGAAACCGGCATCGTTTACAACACGGTTTTGAATTCGTACGAGTCCCTGATGAGAGGTGGGGTCGAGCCGCTGTTCGATTTCCTTCGGAAAGGCGATATTGAAGGATATAACGCATTCAAGGACAGTACGGGCGAGTACATGCTGGGCGACCTTTACACAGCAGTGGCCGCCTTCGACAAATACCATAGCGGGCTCATTGATCAGGTGCGCAATGCCGACAGCAGACACTACGAACTCGCCATCAAGGTAGTTGTGGCGGGTTTGATCCTGTCGTTTCTCATCTGCATATTGGCCTATGTCTTTTTGGGACGAGTCGTCCTGCGGCCGTTGCAGTTGGCTGGTCTGCATTTTGACCGCATAGCCAATGGCGATTTGACGCAGCGCGTCGAGCTCAGGTCGCGCAACGAAATAGGCGTGCTGTATGAAAACCTGAAACGTATGCAGGAAGGGTTGACGCGTACCGTGACTGCCGTGCGCGAAGGAGTGCAGGAAATCGATGTGGGCGCACGCGAGATTTTCGTGGGTAATACCGATTTGAGCAGTCGCACTGAACAGCAGGCAGCGTCGCTTCAGGAGACGGCGGCTAGCATGGAGCAACTGGCGAGCACAGTGCGCCAGAACACCGACAATGCGTTGCAGGCCGACGGACTGGCCAAAGAGGCCTCGAACGTCGCGCATCGGGGCGGGGATGCCGTATCGGCGGTGGTGGGAACGATGGAGGCTATCACATCCAGCTCGAGCAAGATCGCGGAAATCGTCAGTGTCATTGATGGCATCGCGTTTCAGACCAATATTCTTGCCTTGAACGCCGCCGTCGAGGCGGCGCGTGCGGGTGAGCAGGGCAAGGGATTTGCCGTGGTGGCCGGAGAAGTGCGGTCACTTGCGCAGCGCAGCGCCCAGGCCGCGAAAGAAATCAAGGTGCTGATAGAAGAGTCGCTTGATACGATTCGTTCGGGTGCGCGGCAGGCCGACGAGGCGGGCAAGATCATGAGCGAGGTGGTTCAGTCGGTGCACGGTGTGACGACCATCATGAGCGAGATATCGTCGGCGTCACACGAGCAGGCCCAAGGGATAGACCAGGTCAACCAGGCGGTGACGCAGATGGATGCCGTTGTGCAGCAGAATGCGTCGTTGGTGCAGCAGGCGGCGGCAGCGGCGGGTTCATTGCAGGAACAGGCCACAAGGCTCACCGAAGCCGTGGCGGTCTTCAAGATCAATGCCAGTGAGATCATCGATGTGGGCGCCCCACAGCTGCAACGAAGCGAATCCGACGGGGAGGCTTATGACGATGACCCGAGAATGTCGCTGCAGCTGGCTTCCCAGAGCTAGTGCGTTTTGAATGTTAGTGCCTCATTTCCAGATGTTGATACCCGAGCAGCCGGAGGTCGAATCAAGTGACTTTGAACATGCCGCGCGACTGCTGAAACATCGTGCCGGAATCGCGCTGGGCAGGCACAAGCGCGAAATGACGGCACGTGTGTTGACCGTGCGGGCTGGGAAGCTGGGGTTGACCTGTATATCGGAGTACCTAGCATTTCTCGAATCCAACTTATCCTCGCCGGAATGGAATGCGTTTGTCAATGCCTTTACCATCAATCACACGGCATTTTTTCGGGAGCCACATCATTTTGAGGTGCTGAGCGAGTACGCGCGTACCCGGCGCAAGCCCCTGAATGTCTGGTGCGCGGCGGCTTCAACAGGAGAAGAGCCTTACTCTATAGTCATGGCACTGCTCGAATCCCTGCCGCGGGCAGAGACCGATGTGTCGGTGTGGGCCACCGATATTGACACTCAGGCCATTGGTCGCGCCGTGCGCGGTATATATTCGCTTGAGCGCCTCAAACCCATCCCCGAGCTCTACTTGAAGAAATATTTCTATCGAGGCAGGGGTTCGAAGATTGGGCTGGCCAGGGTAAAACCGGTTCTGCACGACATGATTCGTTTCGGGCAGTTCAATCTGGTGTCGAAGGCCTGGCCCGAAGAAAATAAATTCGATGTTGTGTTTTGCCGTAATACGATGATCTATTTTGACAAAAGAACGCAAGTAAACATCCTCGAACACTTCGCGGCAGTGATGAAAAAAGGTGGAGTCTTGTTTGCAGGGCATTCAGAAAATTTTACTTATTTGACCAAGTCATTCCAGTTGCGTGGACAGACTGTATACACGGTGGTTCGGTAGGCGTGTTGCACAAAATTTGCAGAATGTTTGTCGAGGCCCTCTAAATGAAGAAAATCCGTGTTTTATGTGTGGACGATTCGGCATTGATACGTAGTCTCATGAGCGAGATCATCAATGGCCACCCCGACATGGAAGTGGTTGCTGTTGCGCCCGACCCACTCGTGGCACGCGAGCTGATCAAGGCTCACGACCCCGACGTCCTGACGCTTGACGTCGAAATGCCGCGTATGGATGGGCTTGACTTCCTTGAGCGGCTGATGCGGTTGCGGCCCATGCCTGTCGTCATGGTGTCGTCCCTGACCGAGCGCAATTCCGAGGTGACGCTGCGCGCTTTGGAGTTGGGCGCAGTGGATTTCGTCACCAAGCCAAAACTGGGCTTGCGTGATGGCTTGATGGAATACAGCGACCATATCGCCGACAAGATTCGCGCCGCCGCGCATTCGCGCCCGCTGTTGGCGAAGGTGGCCGACACCACGCCCGTCCGGCGTCTGGCGCCCGTGTTTTCGACGACTGAAAAATTAATCGCCATCGGAGCATCCACCGGTGGGACCGAGGCTATTCGTCAGGTCCTGGAGCCCATGCCCGCCAGCAGTCCTGCCATTTTGATCACCCAGCATATGCCGGCGGGGTTCACGCGTTCGTTCGTTCAGCGCCTCGATAATATTTGCGAGGTGCAGGTTCATGAAGCCGAAGATGGAGACCGCGTATTGCCGGGGCATGTCTATTTGGCACCAGGTGGTGTGGCGCACATGAAGCTTGCCAAGTCGGGGGCAAATTACATTGTGCGTCTGGAAGCCAGTGCGCCAGTCAACCGGCATCGGCCGTCCATCGACGTGCTGTTCCAATCGATTGCGCTGGTGGCGGGGAAAAATGCCGTCGGTGTATTGCTTACCGGAATGGGGAAAGATGGTGCCCAGGGCCTGCTGGCAATGAAGCAGGCGGGTGCGGTAACCTTTGCCCAGGACGAGGCGACGTGCGTGGTGTTTGGAATGCCGCGTGAAGCGTTGCACATTGGTGCTGCCGACGAAGCGTTGCCCTTGTCCAGTATCAGCGGGCGTCTGCTCAAGGGTGCAGGCTGCAGCGACCGTCGCGTATAGTATTGGGTCGGGTTCAAGTGGCTGCTCATTATCTTTGGAGAGTATCAAGTGGTACATAAAACCATCAAAATCCTAGTGGTTGATGACTTTCCCACTATGCGTAGAATCATTAAAAATCTGCTCAAGGACTTGGGGTTCGAAAACGTCGATGAGGCGGAAGATGGCTTGATCGGCCTTGAAAAATTGCGTAACAGTAGCTTCGATCTAGTCGTCTCCGACTGGAACATGCCAAATATGGATGGCCTGGACATGCTCAAGGAAATACGGGCTGACGCTGCGTTGGGGAAGTTGCCTGTGCTGATGGTTACTGCCGAAGCCAAGAAGGAAAACATTATTGCGGCGGCCAAGGCTGGCGCAAGCGGCTATGTTGTAAAGCCGTTTACCGCGGCGACGCTTGAAGAAAAGCTGTACAAGATCTTCGAAAAACTCAACGCGTAAAAGGAGAACGGCATGAGCAATGCGGCAAATCTCGCAGTGGCAGGTGAGACCGCTCCTCCTGACAGCCTCATTACCAGAATTGCCCAGCTGACGCGCCTGTTGCGCGACAGCATGCGTGAGCTGGGTCTGGACCAGGCCGTCAAAGAGGCCGCGCAGGCCATACCGGACGCGCGTGATCGCCTTGATTATGTGGCGCAAATGACGGAACAGGCGGCCAACCGAGTATTGAATGCCGCTGAAGAGGCTCAACCTTTGAATGAGCAAATCCGGGGTCAGGCCAGCGACCTCGACGCGCGCTGGCAGGCATGGGTGGGCCATTCGGTCGCACTGGACCCGACGAGTGAACTGGTGGCGGACACCCGCGCGCTGTTGGGCGGCATTTCGCAAAAGACCCAGACGATTCAGGCCAACCTGCTGGAAATCATCATGGCCCAGGACTTCCAGGATCTGACCGGACAGGTGATCATGCGCATGCTGGGGGTCATCAGTACTATCGAGACCGAACTTGTCCAGGTACTCATCGACAATGTTCCACAGGAAAAACGGGACGAGGCCTATACGCTTCTGAATGGTCCGCAGGTCAACCCCACGGGTAAGGTCGATGTCGTCACCAGCCAGAGCCAAGTGGACGACTTGCTGGAAAATCTGGGGTTTTAATACCTTCTTGCCTGTGTTTCCAGGCTTTGGGGGTGGCGGTGCTTAACCTGAATTAAGCGCCTTTATAGCTGTTGCTTTGCCAATCGCATCAGGATCGTGTCTATAGAATGATAGCCACGATGGCACGATTGTGGTTACGGCATGGCAGAGGACAGCGATCTTGAAAAAACCGAATCCGCTACTCCCCGGCGCTTGGAAAAGGCGCGGGAAGAGGGGCAGATCGTTCGTTCGCGCGAGCTCAACACGTTCATGCTGCTCGCCGCAGGCGTTGCGGCGCTGTGGTTCAGTGGTGAACACCTTTTTCAGACGTTGAGTGGCGTTTTGCGCTCGGGCCTGTGGTTTGACTTGCGGGTTGGCCAGGACACCGCCGTAATGACTTCGGTTGCTGCCCGCTCGGCCTGGGCGGTCGTGAAGGGGATAGCTCCGGTATTTGTCACGCTCGTGGTGGTCGCGATTTTTTCGTCTGTCGTCCTGGGCGGGTTTATGTTTTCAACCAAGGCGCTTGAGGCGAAATTCGAACGTCTGGATCCGCTGAAGGGCATTGCGCGCATGGTTTCCGCGCAGACTCTGGTCGAACTGGTCAAAACCCTGCTCAAGGCAGGCGTTATCGGCCTTATCGGTGCCTCGGTCATCATGCATTACGAAGACGAAATGATCGCCCTGATGCAGGCTACGCCAACCGAGGCGCTGGCGCGTGGGTTGCAACTCGTGGCGCTGTGTTGTGCGTTGATCGTTGCATCCCTGCTTCTTATCGTTGCCATTGATACGCCCTGGCAATTGTGGAGCCATTACAAGAAGCTGAGAATGTCGCGCGAGGACGTCAGACAGGAACATAAGGAAAGCGAAGGCGACCCTCATGTCAAGGGTCGTATTCGCCAGCAGCAGCGTTCCATGGCACGCCGCCGCATGATGTCGGAAGTGCCCGCCGCCGATGTGGTGATCACCAACCCGACCCATTACGCGGTGGCACTTAAATATCGTGATGGGCAGGGCGGCGCACCGCGACTCGTCGCCAAGGGTGCCGGCATGGTGGCGGCCCGCATCCGGCAGCTGGCCGAGGAGCACAGGGTACCCATGTTGAGTGCACCCCCTTTGGCTCGCGCCTTGCACCACAACGTGGAGCTTGGTCAGGAAATTCCCGCCGAATTGTATTCGGCGGTGGCCGAAGTGTTGGCCTGGGTGTACCAGCTGCGCGCCTGGCATCCGGGGTTTGGCGTGGAGCCGCCGCAGCCTGCCAACCTGCCCGTTCCTGCCGGCCTTGACCCGGGTTCTCCGGCAGAGATCACTACGACTGATTCATGAATAGTATTCTGGCTTTGATAAAGGGGAGTGGCGCACAGAATGTGCGTCTGTTGGCCGGTCCGGTACTGATCCTGATGGTATTGGGCATGATGATCCTGCCATTGCCTCCGGTGGTGCTGGATTTGCTGTTCACTTTCAACATTTCCTTGTCGATCATCGTTTTGCTCGTGGCCATGTTCACCACGAAGCCGCTGGATTTTGCGGCATTTCCAGCGGTACTGCTGTTTGCCACGCTGCTGCGTCTTGCGCTAAACGTGGCATCCACCCGCGTGGTGTTGATCAATGGTCACAAGGGCCCGGATGCAGCGGGCCAGGTCATTGAGGCTTTCGGCCACTTTTTGGTTGGTGGCAATTTTGCTGTCGGGATTATTGTTTTCGTCATTCTGGTCATCATTAATTTTGTCGTGATCACTAAAGGCGCCGGCCGTATCGCCGAGGTTGGCGCGCGGTTTACCCTGGATGCGATGCCAGGCAAGCAGATGGCCATAGACGCCGATTTGAATGCCGGCCTGATAGGCGAAGACGTCGCGCGCCAGCGGCGCTCCGAGGTAGCACAGGAAGCCGAGTTTTACGGTTCCATGGACGGAGCCAGCAAATTTGTGCGTGGTGACGCGGTGGCTGGCCTGCTCATCATGGTCATTAATATCGTTGGAGGCTTGATTGTTGGCGTTGCGCAGCACGGTTTGAGCTTTTCGGATGCCGGGCGCGTGTATACGCTGTTGACGATCGGCGATGGCCTGGTTGCGCAGATTCCAGCTCTTGTGATTTCCACGGCGGCGGGTGTGGTGGTTTCGCGGGTTGCCACCGACGAGGATGTGGGCCAACAGATGGTGGGGCAGTTGTTTGCCAACCCGGTCGTCATGTTTATTACGGCCGCCATCCTGACCCTTATGGGCCTGATTCCCAACATGCCACATTTCGCATTTTTGTTTCTGGCTGCGATATTGGCGGGCTCGGGCTGGCTGGTGCGTCAGCGCTTGCTGCGTGAGCAGGTCGCGCAGGCAGGAGAACCCCAGAAAACCCGTGCCGCGGCGGAAGCGGCAGCTGCCGAGGCCAGCTGGGACGATGTCGCACTGGTTGATCCGTTGGGCCTGGAGGTTGGCTACAGGCTGATTTCCCTGGTTGATCATGCGCAGAGCGGCGAATTGCTGCATCGCATACGCAGCCTGCGCAAGAAATTTGCACAAGAGGTGGGCTTCCTTCCGCCCGTTGTGCATATCCGCGATAATCTTGAACTTAAGCCCAACGAGTACCGCATTCTGCTTTCGGGAGTGGATGTTGGCCGCGGGGTGGCCATGCCTGATCAGTGGCTGGCGATAGACCCTGGCGAGGTCACCATGAAGCTGCCGGGCAAGGTTACTACCGATCCGGCTTTCGGCCTGCCAGCCGTCTGGATCGACGTTGCCATGCGCGAGCAGGCGCAGATTGCGGGCTACACGGTGGTGGATGCGGGTACGGTTGTTGCGACGCATTTGAACCATCTGATGCATCGCTATGGCGCCAGCCTGTTGGGCCGCCAGGAAGTTCAACAGTTGCTTGACCATATTGCCAAAGAATCACCCAAGCTTGTCGAAGATCTTGTGCCCAAGACGGTCAGCCTTGCACTCTTGCAGAAGCTGCTGCGCGGCCTGCTGGATGAGGAAGTGCCAATCCGCGACGCGCGCACCATTATCGAAACGCTGGCCGAACATGCGCCGCGTCTGGCAGCACTCAATACGGCTGGAACGGGTCCGGACCCGACCGAGCTGCTTTCTTTGGTACGCGTGGCACTGGGTCGTGCGATTATTCAGCAATGGTTCCCGGGTGAAGGCGATCTGCGAGTCATCGGGCTGGATCCCAAGCTGGAGCGCGTTCTGGCGCAGGCCTTGACTACGAGTGGCGTGCTCGAGCCGGGCCTGGCAGAAACCCTGCTGGCCGATGCGCAACGCGCCGTTCAGGCGCAAGAGGCCAGGGGCGATGCGCCGGTGCTGGTCGTGCCGCCGGTGCTGCGCGCCTCTCTGTCGCGGTTTTTGCGTCATCACTTGCCGCAGATGGGTGTGTTGTCCAACTTCGAAATTCCCGATGAGCGCATCTTGCGTGTGACGATGGTAATAGGTGGAACTCAAGCGTGAACTTAAGCCGTTTTTTTGGAGCGACCAGTCGTGAGGCCATGCGCCAGGTGCGCATGGCGCTGGGGCCGGATGCCCTGATCGTATCGAATCGCCGGATCAACGGTGGCGTGGAAATCATGGCAACCGACCAGACATCAGAGCCCGAGCTGGCTGCCACTTCTGAGCCCGAGGTGGTGCGGAAGTCGCGTGCCCAGGAGTCTTCCGGTACGGATGTGGTGGGGGCTATAGGCGCGATGCGTGGCGCCCTGGAAGCTCGCATGGACGAGATGATGTGGGCGAATCACTTGCGTCGCGCGCCGCAGGCTGTCTCTCTCTTCCAGGCACTATTGAGCCGTGGGTTCAGCACCGCGTTGTTGCGCGCCATGCTCAAGCGTTTGCCGGGTGATCTGCAGGCCAAGGCGGCATGGGAATGGGTGCGGGGCGAGCTGACAAAGCATCTGCCTGTCCTGGAAAGCGAGCAGGCGTTGTGGAAGCCTGGGGTGGCAGTCGCCCTGGTGGGACCGACGGGTGTCGGCAAGACCACAACTGTTGCCAAGCTGGCCGCGCGCTGCGTGGCGCGCTTTGGGTCGGACAAGGTAGTCCTGCTTACCACGGATACCTATCGCATAGGCGCGCACGAGCAATTGAAAATCTACGGCGAAATCATGGGTGTGCCTGTGCATGTTGTGCAGAATGCCGAGGAGCTTGGCCGTGTGGTGGCAAGCGTCGCCCCGGAGCAGCTTGTGCTGATCGACAATATCGGCATTAGCCAGCGCGATCATTACGTTGCCGAGCAGGCGGCAATGCTGGCCAGCGCGGGCCGGCGGGTGAATCGCCTTCTGGTGCTCAATGCTTCCAGCCACGGCGACACGCTGGACGAAGTGGCGCGCGTGTACTCCAATGACGGTGGCACGCCCCTGCGGGGTTGTGTCATTACCAAGGTGGACGAGGCTCCGTGCCCGGGAGCTTGCCTTGATACGGCCATTCGTTATCGGCTACCCGTCTGTTACGTCTCCAATGGGCAGAAGGTGCCCGAAAACCTGCTGTTTCTCGGCCCGCAGGAATTGGTCGAGCGCGCGTTGACTCAGCCTTTGTCGTCACATGCGCTGTATGCGCCCACCGAGGCGGATTTCGCGGCGCTGCTGGCCATGACCAGGGCACCACAAAACGAGCCCTCCGAGGTTGCCGCTAAAACGCGAAGGCGGCTGCTGCCAAGCCTGCTTGCCGCTGCAGGTGGTGAGGCACTGTTGTCTGACGGTGATCTGGAGCAAGCCTGTTCGTATCTGGACGAGACTGTTGCGTCTTCCGAGGCCTACGATTTGTGGCGCGGTTACGCCGTGCGGGATGGTTCTGATCGTCCGCTGTCGTTGCGTGTGGCCAGATTGCTGCGTTGTGCGCAGAACGGGGCCAGCCATGCCGGCTGTGGCCGTATTTTGGCCGTTCATGATCGGGTGGCGCTCGGCGCAGAATCGGACGTGCGGGGGCAACTGCACGCCACGTTTTTGCTTGATGATCGAGCCCGGCCTCTGGTTTCGCCATTTCAGCAGCTGGCTCTTCCACAGGGCTGGCAATCCTCCAGCGGCGAGTCGGCATTGGCTCCGCCGTCTTTAGGGGACGCGCTGCGCAGTCAGGTGCGGTTTATCCAGGATGGTGGCGGCTTCCCCGCTGTGCATTTGTTCGAAGGTGGATCTCAGAGCACTTGGCGGGCACTGTCGGCCGCAGGCGTGTCCTGGCTCACGCAAAGCCGGGACTCCGTGAGGATTGTCGACGGGCAGTCCTGCCCGACGACTGTCGGTGCGGTGGCCAAGACGCTTGACTATCGCCCGTTGGCACTGGACGATACAGGCGCAAGCCTGGGTTACGTGTGTGGGGTGTCGCTGGACGAGGCCGTGATATGGGTTGGGCATGCGAATGTTGCGCTCAACTCGCACCTCTCGGGCACGGCTCCGGTACGAATCGTGTCGGTACGCATTATCAGCCGGCATGATGGCGCAGTATTGAAGATAGTCCATGGCCTTAGCAATATCGCCGAGGGTGGCGTGTCAGCGGATACGTTGGCGCTGTGGCTGGTCGCACAGTCCGAATCCAAGGCGGTTCTGCGTTACGCGGCGCGGCTATGGCGGTTGCTCGGTGAAAGTGCGCAGTCCGAGCCTGAGCTTCGGCGCGTGCTGGTTGCCTCTCAGTTGGGTCTGGCGGTGTGGCAGGCAATGCAGTGTGAGGGTGCTGGCGCAGTGCGCCGGGTCTTGCACGCGTTGGCGGGGCGGGCCGCCCTGACCGCGCCGACAGCAGCTTCGGTCATGATGAAGCTGTTTGCACTAAAGCAAATGATGGCTTGATCATTGCCTTGTTGGCGTCATGATTTGCGCTTTGCTGCACGGGCCGAAGCATTCGAATTTAAGTCCTTGAACCGACCAGCCGGGATGCTAGCCTGCACGGATGCCTTTGGCCCTGACAGCTGTGTTGCGCGTGTGGCCGTTGGCGTCGTATAAATTGCCAGCGCCAGTCAGGCTGCGCAGGGTGTCCAGCGCCTGCTGATTATATTTGAGATAGGTCTCGACAATATAGCCGTTAGAGGCATTGTGCTGGCGCGCCTGTTCGGCCTGTTGCACGAGTTCTGCCACGAGTTCCCGGACTTCGGGATGATTTTGTGCAGCGGCGTCGAGGCCGGCCTTGCCCATGCCGTAACCCAGCTGGGTGAGCAGAGTGTCGCGCGCCTGGGTTGCTGTTTCAATCTGGCTTGCCAGGGCGCTTTTCGCACGCGTGGATTCGTTGAGGCTTTCGTTGCTTTCAGGAGTGAGCAGGCTTTTTGTTTCGTTTTCAAGGGCGGCAAGAAATTGACCAACAAGGTCGACTTCCTGCTGCAAGCCTGCTTTGAGTGCCGGGAGGGACATCGGTTGGCCCCGCAAGGGTTATTTCAGGAGCTCGCGCACGCTGACAAGGAGGGAATCGGCAATCTGGCTGGGGTTCACTTTAAGCTGACCCGCGGCGATGGCGTCGCGGATTTCGTGAACGCGGTCAAGATTGACGTCGTTGTCACTGTTTTGCAGGCTGGCCAGGTTGCGGGCGGTGGCGCTGAGGTCAACCGCGCTTTTGCCTCTGGCGGACGCATTGGCCGGCCCGGTGCCCTGACCGCTACGCGTGGCGGGTATGGCATTGACAGCGGCATTTTCGGTGGAAGATGAGATCTTCAAAGTGAAACTCCGGACAAGGCGGGTTGGCGTGTTGGGGTTGACATAACAGAAGTAACGGCACCCTGCAGGGAAACTTTAGCCCCCATGCCAGTCTGCGCAGTTTGTCTGGAAATTCGCGATGATATGAGGTTAGGAGTCATTTTATTACATCAAGACCAGAACTGTGTGGGCGTTTAATACAGTGCCGCTGACCATCTGCCCCGAAGGGGTGCGTACCTGGATCTGCGTACCGGGTTCGCCGCCTTGCATGGCTTTGCCTTCGCCGGTTGCGACGAACCCATTGCCACGCGCTTCCAGTCGCACCGCCTGTCCACGCTGGACGGATTCCGCGCTGCGCAGGACGTTTGTCCTGATGGCTGAGCCGGCGGCAATGCGCTGGGTGGTGACGCTGCCCACGAGCGCGTTGGGGTCCCGGGCTACGCCCGCAGGCAGGCGCAGGATGTCACCGGTACGCTCGCTGATGTCGTCTGCGGCAAGAGTTGTCCCCGCTCTGATGGGATGTGCCGATACGTAGTAGTTGCCTTCAATGCTGATACTGGCCTGCGCGTAAGTAACCCAGGGCTGCGGCGTGAGGCAGCGCAGGCCGACCGTAAGACGTGAACGTAGTCTGGTACCTTGTGCCAGGAACGCCTCGGCCCGCTCGCAGGGCGCAAACCTTGTGGTGTCCAGCGGGTCGACGGTGACCTGAGCTGTACCGCCATAGGGTGCCGCCTGTTCCATCAGGAACGCCTGGATCAGGTCTGCGTATGAGCCGGGTTCGGGCACCGCGGCCGCTGTAGTCGAAGCCACGTGCCCGGTTGCGCGGGCGGGCTCGAGGGGATGGGTTGCGATGCCCGCCATCGCCTGTCCGCAGAAAAACACGGCGATGGTCAGCAGCGCGGAAGTGATCTTGATCATGCGAGTATTTTATAGCCCATGCTATCGGCGCATTGAAGGAACTGGCCGAGAAATGCTGGCTTATTTCCTAGTTTGCCGTGGCGGGCACACCCGTACTATGTGTGGTATCTGACCACGGTCGCGTGGTTGCGTGGATTCGGCTCGCGGTGCATTGCGAATATCCGAATACAACCTACAAGGCTTTTCGTAATGGATCGTATTGGTGAAGATCTGAGTTTTTTCCAGACGGCTATTAACCTGCGCCAGCAGCGTCAGCAGGTGCTGGCGGCAAACATCGCCAATGCGGATACGCCCAACTACAAGGCACGCGACTTTGACTTCAGTTCGACCCTGCAAGGCGCCATGACCGACCGCATGCGCCTGGCCGATACCAAGCTTACGCTGACCTCACCAAGGCATATACCCGGCCAGGCAACATCACCTGACAGGGCCGATTTATTGTACCGGCAGCCGTTGCAGCCAAGCCTGGACGGCAATACGGTCGATATGGATGTCGAGCGGGTGCAGTTTGCAGACAATACGCTGCGCTATCAGACCGACCTGACCGTTATTTCACAACGAATCAAGACCATGCTTGCAGCATTGCAGCAATAATCTGGGAAAGCCATGTCCACAATGAGCATTTTTGATATTTCCGGTTCGGCCCTTACGGCGCAGTCGCAGCGCATGAACGTGGCAGCCAGCAATATGGCAAACGCCAACAGCGCCGTGGGGCCGGATGGCCAGCCCTATAAGGCGCGTGAAGTGGTGTTCCGGATGACGCCCGTGCCCGGCCAGGCCTATGCGCCAGAGGTAGGTGGTGTGCGCGTTGCCGGCATCGTGGAAAGCTCCGCACCGCCGAAGCTGCAGTACGACCCCAAGAATCCTCTGGCCAATACGGATGGCTACGTGACGATGCCAAACGTGAATGTCGTGGCGGAAACCGTGAATATGATTTCGGCCTCGCGTTCGTATCAGGCCAATGTGGAAGTGATCAACACCGCAAAAACTCTGATGATGCGCACCTTATCAATTGGGCAATAGTGCGTGGCTTCGTGACATTCCGGCTGTGATGGCCAATTAACTATCTGGAGCCTTTCGTGGCAGTCAATTCAGCAACCGATAGCACCACCGTCAGCGCGAATGCGCTGGCTCAGGCAAGTGCCGCGACCGCGCAGCGCACGGCGGCCGCACAAGACCAGTTCATGACTTTGCTGGTGACACAGCTAAAAAATCAGGATCCGCTCAATCCCATGGATAACGCGCAAGTTACGTCGCAATTGGCGCAGCTGGAAACCGTCAACGGCATTACTCAGCTCAATACCACGCTGCAGGCCTTGTCTGGACAGATGGACTTGTCCCAGTCGATGCAGGCGGCCAACTTGATTGGCAAAGACGTGCTCTTTCCGGGTGAGAAGGTGTCACTGGGCACGGTGACCAACAATGGTGTCACTTCGGTTGAAGCCACGCCATTTGGGGTGGATGTCATCTCCCCCGCAGCAAAGTTGGTGGCCACGATACATGACGGCTCGGGCAAGGTGGTGCGCACCCTCAATCTGGACAGCCAGCCGGCCGGCGTACTGCAGCTTTCATGGGATGGCAAGGACGACGCAGGTTCCACAGTTCCGGCGGGGGCATACACGCTACAGGTGTCAGCTACCGACGCCAATGGCGGCGCCGTTTCGGCGCAAGCGCTTACGTACGGCAAAGTGGCCAGCGTTTCTTATGCATCCAGCGGTCTGCAGATGGACCTGGGGCTGGCGGGTGTCCATTCGCTGTATGACATTCGAAAAATAATGTAGCGGGTTGGTGGCACAGATAATCGAATCAACGCTGGGCGCATGGCGCCTTCGTTCCGGGTTTACAGGTAGTCAACAAATATGAGGTCATTATGGGTTTCGGACAGGGTTTAAGCGGGTTGAACGCGGCTGCGCAGGAACTGGACATTATCGGCAACAATATTGCAAACTCCGGCACAGTAGGGTTCAAGTCGGCTTCGGCGACGTTTGCCGATGTGTACGCCAGTTCCAAGGTCGGTCTCGGCGTTCAGGTGGCCAGCGTCAACCAGCGTTTCACCGTGGGCACGGTAAGCGGCACGGGCAATCAGTTCGATATGGCCATTGATGGCCCCAGTGGCCTGTTTCGCGTGCTGGATTCCAGCGGCAAAGTCATGTATACCCGCAATGGCCAGTTCTATGCTGACAAAGACAATAATATTGTGAATGCTCAGGGGTATCGCTTGACGGGCTTTGGCGTAACAGGCACTGACTTGAATCCCATCAAGGTGCCTGTGGGCAATATCGACCCGCAGGTCACAACCACCATTGCGACCAAGACCAATCTGGACGCAAACGCGGCACCTGTGTATCCGAGCGATGTGACCGGAACGGTGGGTCAGGTGGCGTTCACCTCGACGCCTGCTGGACCGGGGGCCGTTACTGCCTATTACCGAAACGACGGCACAACCATTTCGTGGTATTCCGACCCCGCAGGCACCGTGTCGGCGCCTCTGACCGCAGGCACCTATACGACGGCGACGAACAGCTTTACGGTGGATACCAGCAGCCAGCCGTCGTCGGTAGCCTTATTGGACGCGGGAAGTGTCACGCCAGCGGTGGTCCCTCAGGTAGGCCATCCATTCACTCCTACCGATCCCAAAAGCTACACCCATCCGTTGCCAATCACCGTCTACGATTCGCTTGGCAATGCGCACTCTGTCATGCAGTATTTTGTGAAGCGGCCAGCCGCGGGCGCGGACAGCACCTGGGATGTGTACTACACCGTGGACGGCCGCATGGACAACATCACGTCGACAAACCCAAGCATCATGACGTTCGACAGTACCGGACGTTTGAAAAGCGGCGATGCGGCAACGTTGTCGTTTACCGGCGTGGGGGGTACAGCTTCTCCTGCCGCTGACATGACCATCGCGCTGAATTTCGCCGACTCTACCCAGTTTGGCGGCGACTTCTCTCCCAACTTCGTGCAGAATGGTTTTCCGACTGGCGAGTACGCCGGCATGACCATCGGCTCCGACGGCGCTATTGTGGCCAACTACACCAACGGCGAAACCAAGGCCATGGGCTACGTAGCATTGGCCAATTTCAACAACCTGCAAGGGCTACAGCCCGTGGGGGGCAATGCCTGGGTGGAAACCGGGGCATCGGGTCAGCCCATAGTGGGCCGTCCTGGTACCAATAGTCTTGCCAGCATCAAGGGGCAGGCAGTTGAAGAGTCCAACGTGGACATGAGTCAGGAACTGGTCAATATGATTATTGCCCAGCGCACCTACCAGGCCAATGCCCAGACCATCAAGACCCAGGATCAGGTGCTGCAGACCCTGATCAGCATGCGCTGACGATTGAGCCATGGATCACATCATATATACCGCGGCAGGAGGTGCCGCGCGCGTGCTCGAGCAGCAGGCCGTGCTAAGCAACAACATGGCCAATGTCAGTACCGCAGGCTTTCGTGCAGAGCTGGCACACTTTCGCTCGGTTCCAGTGGTTGCCGATCAGGGTTTGCCCACACGCGTCATGACCGTCACGGCGACGCCCGGCAGCGATTTTGAGCAGGGTGCCATGACCCAAACGGGGGATGCGCTGGATGTTGCCATTACCGGTGACGGCTGGCTCAGCGTGCAAACGCCCACTGGCGAAGCGTTGACGCGCGCCGGCCAATTGGGCGTGAACACGCGCGGCGAACTCGTTACGCAACAGGGGTTACCAGTCCTTGGTGCCAATGGTGGGCCAATCGATATCCCCAATCGCGGGACGGTGACGTTTACGTCGGACGGCTCCATTACGGTGCTGGGTGCGGGAGATAAGCCCAATGATATCCAGACGGTGGGGCAGCTCAAGTTGTCGAATCCTTCGGCGGCAAGCCTTGTTCGCGGCGACGATGGTCTGTTTCGCGTTCAGGGGCCTGGCGCCGGGCCGATCCAGGCTGATCCTCGCGTGAAGATCGTTTCGGGTTTTGTGGAAAGTAGTAATGTCAGCGCGGCCGAAACCATGGTGGGGCTGATTGCCAATGCCCGCCAGTATGAGTCTCAGATGCAGGTCATACAGACTGCCACGACGAATGCCGATCGGGCCAATTCCATATTGTCCAGCAATGGCTGATGCGGGTTCATGCACGGGCAATAAGCCCTGTTAACAAGGAATAACGATGATACGTTCTCTGTGGATTGCCAAAACGGGTCTGGAGTCGCAGCAGACCAATATGGATGTCATTTCCAACAACCTGGCCAATGTCAATACATCGGGCTTCAAGCGCAGTCGTGCTGTGTTCGAGGACCTTATGTATCAGACCATACGTCAGCCTGGTGCCCAGGTTGGTGCTGCCAATCAGCTGCCGTCAGGGCTGCAGCTAGGCACTGGCACACGTTTGGTGGCGACCGAGCGCATTCACACCCAGGGAAACCTCAAAGAAACCGGGAACCAGCTTGATGTTGCCATTCAGGGCCGAGGTTTTTTGCAGGTCGAAATGCCTGATGGCACGTTTGCCTACACACGTGACGGCAGTCTGCAGGTCGATCAGAACGGTCAGCTTGTGACGGCTGGTGGCTATCCAGTGCAGCCACCCATCAATATTCCCGACAATGCGTTGACCATCACGATTGCCCGCGATGGCACGGTATCGGTTACCCAGCCAGCCGCCACCGGCACCAACGTGCAGATAGGTCAGTTGCAGTTAAGCACCTTCATCAATCCTACCGGGCTGCAGAGCACCGGCGAGAACCTGTATGTGGAAACGGATGCGTCGGGTCCGGCAAATTTCGCCCAGCCCGGGCTGGATGGTGCGGGGCTGGTCATGCAAAATTATGTTGAAACGTCCAACGTGAATGTGGCCGAAGAATTGGTCAACATGATTACGACGCAACGTGCCTACGAAATGAACAGCAAGGCCATTACGACATCCGATCAGATGCTGGCCCGTTTGACTCAAGTGTAAAAAGTATGCTCGGACGTTTTCTGCTTGGCGTGTTGTGCGCCGTCGTGATGGGGCTTTCGGGTTGTGCACTGGTTCCTCCCGAGCCGGTCGTGACGGGCCCGCTCACTGCCCGTCCGCCTCCGCCGCCGCCACCCTCGCCCGAATCCAATGGCGCCATTTTTCAGCCGACGGCTTACGGCAACTATCCCTTGTTCGAGGACAGGAGGCCGCGCAATGTTGGCGATATCGTTACCGTGGTGATCCAGGAAAAGACCAATGCCGCGAAAAATGTGGCCACACAGACGGATCGCAACGGCAGTGCGTCGATGAGCCTGACTGGTATGCCGGCTGTCGCGCCCGCGTGGCTTGGTGCGCAGCAGAATATTGACGCAAAGGGTGGCAATTCGTCCAAGGGCACCGGATCCAGCAGCGCGGCCAATACGTTTTCGGGCACATTGACGACAACGGTGATAGGCGTGCTGGGCAACGGCAATTTGCAGATTGCCGGCGACAAGCAGATCGCCATCAATCGCGGCAGTGAGCATATTCGTTTTTCGGGTGTGGTTGACCCGCGCTCCATTACGGGTTCGAACACGGTTCTGTCGACCCAGGTGGCTGATGCCCGCATCGAATTTCGCAGCAAAGGCACCATGGACGAGGTTCAGACCATGGGTTGGTTGCAGCGGTTTTTCCTGAATATTTCACCCTTCTAAGGAACAGCAGTCTTGATTCGATCACTAGTGTCCACCTCCGGTCATGTCTGGGTCCGATGCCTCATTCTGGCTGCGTTGGGGCTTGTTCTGAGTTTTGGCGCGCGTGCCGAGCGCATTAAGGACCTGGCGTCCATTCAGGGTGTGCGGGCCAACCAGCTTGTTGGCTATGGCCTTGTGGTTGGACTGGACGGCAGTGGTGATCAGGTGCGCCAGACCCCGTTTACACAGCAAAGCCTGACCAACATGCTTTCGCAGCTGGGCGTGACGATGCCGCAGGGTACCAACATGCAAGTCAAGAATGTGGCGGCTGTCATGGTGACGGCACGCCTGCCCGCGTTTGCGCGCCCGGGTCAGACAATGGACGTGGTGGTGTCTTCCATGGGAAATGCGAAGAGCCTGCGTGGCGGCACGCTGCTCATGACGCCGCTCAAGGGTGCCAACGGCCAGGTTTATGCCATGGCACAGGGCAACCTTCTTGTGGGAGGCTCGGGTGCGCAGTCGGGGGGCTCCAGCGTGCAGGTCAATCAGCTCAATGGCGGCATCATTTCCAATGGAGCCATTGTTGAGCGCAACGTTCCGACTGTTTATGCGCATAATGGTGTGATCAACCTGGAACTGAGCACTTCCGATTTCAGCATAACGCAGAATGTCGTGCAGGCGCTGAACAGGACCCTCGGCGGCAACACAGCAGTCGCCCTGGATGGGCGTGTCATTCAGTTGCGCGGTCCGGTCGATCCGGCGGATCAGGCCCGCTTCCTGTCCGTTGTCGAGAATGTCGACGTCACACTGCCTCCGGCGCGCGCAAAGGTCATCATCAATGCCAGGACTGGCTCCGTGGTCATGAACCGCACAGTGCGGATTAGCGAAGCGGCGGTGGCGTATGGCAATCTGTCCGTGACCATCAATAATCAGCAACAGGTGAGCCAACCCACCACACCTTTCACTCAGGGTCAGACTGTAGTAACGCAGAACACGCAGATTGAAATGCGCTCGGATCAGGGCACCATCAAACGGGTGACCACCAGCGCCAACCTGGCCGATGTGGTCAAGGCCTTGAATGCGCTGGGCGCAACGCCTCAGGATCTGTTGTCCATTTTGCAGACACTCAAGAGCGCTGGCGCCCTGCGTGCCGACCTGGAAATCATTTAAGGGAGCCGACATCATGGCGTATTACGTGCCCAGACCCCTTGACAGCGTCGGATCGGCCATTGATTTTGGCCGGTTGAGCCAATTGGGATTGGCGGTAAAGAATGGAGCCACTGCATCCACAAAAGACCTGAAGCAGGTGGCGCAGCAGTTCGAAGCCATGTTCATTGCGCAGCTCCTCAAGCAGGCGCGTCAGGCTTCGGGTACTTCGGGCCTGCTCGACAGCGATCAGACCCGTCTGGCACAAAGCATGTCGGATGAGCAAAGCGCGCTGCAACTTTCCGATCCGGGTATCGGGCTGGCGCGAGCGCTGCTGAAACAGATTCAGGGAAACCGGTCCGATGGGCAGGGCGCGGCTGCAATCGAGGCTCGTGCCGAGGCTCAGCCGGAACTGGCTCCCTCGCGTGTCCCTGGCCTGCGCTCGCGTATCGGTGACGGACGCAAGCACGACGCTTCGTCCATATCTGATCTGATCAACCTGCTTTCGTCCAACCCACTGGGGGCGGCAGTGGGTGCGGCGGTGTCGGCCGTCAAGGGAGCGCCTTCCCATATCCAGAGCTTCGTGGACCGCATGAGTGGTGCGGCCAAGATTGCCTCAGCGCAGAGTGGCGTGCCGGCCGAACTCATCCTGAGCCAGGCGGCCCTTGAGTCGGGCTGGGGCGCGCGCGAGATCAAAGGCAGCGATGGTCAGTCCAGCCATAACCTTTTTGGCATCAAGGCCACGGCAGGCTGGAACGGGAAAGTTGTGAATGTTGTCACGACCGAATACGAAAATGGCGTGGCGCGCAAAGTGATGCAGCCTTTTCGGGCTTACGACTCGTATGCGGAGTCGTTCAGCGATTATGCCAAGCTGGTTGGCAACAGTGATCGGTACAGTGATGTGGCCAGTGCGTCGACCGCACAGGAGGCGGCGCGTCGCATACAAGAAGCTGGTTATGCCACGGATCCTGGCTACGCCGACAAACTCATCAGCATAATGGGGTACTTCAACAAGCAGGGAACTTGAGCGGGCGGCGGGTCACAGGCTGCCGGAGGGCAAAGTGGCTGCACCGGGCATGTGGTCTTGATCGGGGATGGGCCGGGATGGTGGGCCTGAAGGCAGTGAACCTAAACAATTTTGGTGTGATGTCGTAAATGCATTGAGCAGCCATCTCTGGAGGTATCTCAGGGGTTCGACTCAATTTCCAACGGAATATCAATGAATTTAGCAAATCTTGGTCTCGCGGGCATCAACGCCGCACAGAATCGTCTGCAGACTGCCGGCCATAATATTGATAACGCCGCCACCGACGGGTATAACCGCCAGAATGTCATTACATCAACAGCGGGTGCTACGAGTACTGGATCAGGCTTTGTTGGCCGCGGTGTGCAGACCGACAGCATTCGGCGTGCCTACAATGATTTCTTGTACAAGCAGCTGGTCAATTCGCAAAGTACCGGGGCCTCGATCACTGCCTATGGCAATCAGATGGTCCAGGTCAATAACCTGTTTGCGGATCGGACCGTAGGAATCACCCCGGCGCTGCAGAATTTTTTTGATGGTGTCCAGGCGGTGGCATCGACGCCTGCAGACCCCGCCTCCAGGCAGGACCTCCTTGGTCGCGCCTCCAATCTTGTAGGGCAGATCAACAACGCCAATTCGTTTCTGGACTCCCAGCGTGCTGACGTCAACACCCAGGTTTCAACGGTGGTCACGCAAATCAACAGCTATGTCGAACGCGTGCGTGATCTGAACCGTCAAATCGTTGTTGCCAAGGCGTCAAGTTCGGGTCAACCGCCCAACGACTTGCTGGATCAGCGTGACCAGACTGTGTCCGAGCTTAGTCAGCTTGTGGGTGTGAAGGTCTTTGAGCAGGAGGGCAATGTCAATCTGGCCATAGGCAACGGCCAGGTACTGCTGGGTGGCGACACGGTGTTTCCGTTGAAGGCCATTCCATCCGCTGAAGATCCGTCGCGTACTGTGGTGGCATATTCTGCGCCTACGGGCATGGCCAGCACCACGTTGGTCGAGATGTCCGATGACAGCATCACGGGCGGCACACTTGGCGGCTTGTTGTCTTTTCGCAAAGACACGCTGGATTCCGTACAAAATGATCTTGGCCGCCTCGCCACGGGTGTTGCCATGTCGGTCAACGCGGTTCAGCAGCAGGGCTATGACCAGAATGGCAATGCGGGGGCCGCGTTTTTTACGGTAGGCGCCCCCAAGGTGCTCGGCAATGGCGCGAATCGAGGTACGGCCGAATTGTCGGCGTCGTTTACCGATCCCAATGCACTGACTTCGCAGGATTACAAGGTTGAATTCGATGGCACTCAGTACAAGGTCACGACCATCCCGGGTGGAACGCAGACAGTCTACCCCGATCTATCTACGGCGCCCGTGCAGTTTGGTGGGATGCAGGTACAGATCAGCGGCGGCGCTGTGGCGGGCGATTCGTGGTTGCTGCAGCCGACCCGCAGCGCGGCAGGCGACATCAGGCTGAACCTGACCAACCCGGCCAGCATCGCTGCCGCGTCCACCCCCATCGGCGACGCCGACGGCAATAACGCACTGGCCATGGCGCAGTTGCAGACAGGTAATGTCTTGGGTAACGGCACCATGAGCCTCAACGAAGCGTATTCGCAAATTGTGAATAAGGTTGGCGTGCAGACGCAGCAGAACGCCACTTCCGCCAAGGCGCAGGCGGCCTTGATTCAGCAGAACTACGCGGCGCAACAGTCGATTTCGGGCGTCAACCTGAACGAGGAGTCTGTCAACCTTGACCGCTTTCAGGAACAGTTTCGCGCTGCTTCGCGCCTGATAGACGTCAGCTCGTCACTGTTTGACACTTTGCTGGGCTTGCATACCTGATAATCATTTACCGGTAGGGCACTTCATTCTCGGGGTCATTTTAGGGTTGTCATTATGCGTATCAGTTCAAATCTGTTCTTCCAGACGGGGGTCAATGCCATCAATGCCCAGCAGTCTGATCTGATGCATCTGTATCAGCAGGTTGCCAGTGGTCAGAAGATGGTGTCCCCGGCCGACGACCCTTTGGCGGCGGCGCAGGCAATCAACCTTAGCCAGGCGCAGTCGCTGAATCAGCGCTTTTCGGCAAATCGTGATGTGGCCAAAAATAATCTGGGCACGGAAGACAACGCATTGTCGTCCGTTACAACACTGCTTCAGGATATAAAGACCCGACTGATTGAAGCGGGTAACGGCACGATGTCGGACGCGGACCGTGCGACGTTGTCCAGTGTTCTTCAAGGATCGAAGACCGCATTGCTGAATCTGGCCAACTCCACGGATGGTAATGGCCAGTATCTGTTTTCCGGCTACGCAGGGTCCCAGCCGGCGTTTGTGGCAGACTCAAGCGGCAAGGTTACATACAATGGCGATACCAATCAGCGGCTGATCCAGGCCGATCAGACACGGCAGATTGCGGGCAGCGATGTTGGAACCGATATTTTCATGCACGCCACGGCGGGTTCGGGCAGCTACGTGACTGCTGCGGCCGCGGGCAATACCGGCACGGCGCTCATAAGCCAGCCAACCGTTACCAACCTGCAGGGAAGCTATGTTGGCAAGGCGTTCGACGTGCAGTTTGCCATGTCGGCCGATCCCGTTCCCGTGCTGCAGTATACGGTCAATGTCCTGGACGCCAGTGGCGGCACGGTAGTGGCCACATCTGCTCCAGTTAATTACGTGGCCGGCACGACAAGTCTGGATCTTGGCGGGGGGGTTCAAGTAAGTTTCACGGGTACGCCGCAGGCTGGTGATATGTTCTCCGTCGAACCGGCCAACGCTCGTTACGTGGCGTCGTCCAGCCTTCAGGCCGGAAGCACTTTGGCTGTTGGCGCCACGTCGGTTTCCGATTCCACGGCTACGTATTTTGGCAAGCCATTCAGTATCGCTTTCGATGACGCGACCAATTTCACCGTTACGTATTATTCAGACAGCAGCCTGGCCACTCCGGTTGGCACCACAACGGGTGTGTATGCCGCGCCGGGCACGATTTCCATTCCGGGATCTGGCTTGAGCATCGGAATGTCCGGCGTGCCGGTTGCTGGCGACAAGGTTACGGTTCAGCCCAGTCAGCCGACCAATCTGAACATATTCGATACGCTTGACAGCATCATCAGTTCGTTGAGTACGCCGCTGACAGGCAGTGATAGCGGGCAGGCCGCATTCCTGAACAATTTGGCTGGCGCCATTCAGCGCATAGACCTGAACTTCAACCAGGTGCTTTCCGTCAGGTCTTCGGTCGGTACGCGGCTGAACGAGCTGGATGCCATCGATTCAAATGGCACTTTGCGTAATCTGGGGTATACCACGCAATTGTCCAAGCTTGAAGACGTGGACTACTACACGGCAACGGCACAATTACAGCTGCGTCAGTCGGCGCTTCAGGCCGCTGCTGCGGCATTCAAACAGATTCAAGGTACCAGTCTGTTCAATATGGGTTCAAATTAAATGAAATCGACGCGAGTGCAACTTAGGGCCAGCCTGTTTTTGCTGGTACTGGTTTTGTCTGTTCTGACGGTGCTGGCTGCTGGCCTTGGATGGTACAGCCTGCCCGACGGCGGTAACGACTTCTTTGTCCAGGTGCGTTATGCATTGGTGGCGCTCGCCGTCGTTTCAGTTTTGCTGGCGCTTGTTACCTGGATGACATTGTCGCGTGGAATCTTGCGACCCATCAGGCAGATCGGCCTGCAATTCGACCGCATTGCCGTTGGCGATCTGACGCAGCGTATTGAAGTAACCAACCACAACGAAGTGGGGGCGCTATACGCGGCGGTCAAGCGGCTGCAGGATAACCTTGGCCGTAGCGTGGGAGGCGTTCGGGCCGGGCTCGAGCGTATTAGTGCAGGCACCCAGGAAATCGTCGTTGGCAATACCAATTTAAGTAACCGTACCGAACAACAGGCGGCGGCGTTGCAGGAAACTGCGGCGAGCATGGAAGAGCTTGCCGCCACGGTCAGACAAAATGCCGATAATGCGCTTCAGGCCAACCAGTTGGCAGCCAGTGCTTCCGAAGTGGCGCGACGTGGCGGTGATGCGGTGGGAGAAGTCGTGTCTACCATGCAGGGAATTTCCGCCAGCTCGCGCAAGATTTCCGACATTGTCGGGGTGATCGACAGCATCGCGTTCCAGACAAATATTCTCGCGCTGAACGCCGCAGTGGAGGCGGCGCGCGCCGGTGAACAGGGCAAGGGGTTTGCCGTTGTCGCGTCTGAAGTGCGGGCGTTGGCGCAACGAAGCGCTCACGCTGCCAAGGAGATCAAGGATCTTATTGACGATTCGGTCAAAAAGGTGGCAGAGGGTTCACAGCAGGTGCAGCGCGCCGGTGAAACCATGCAGGAAATCGTGGCCTCGGTGGCCCGGGTCACCGACATCATGGGCGAAATTTCAGCGGCTTCAACCGAGCAGTCCAGCGGCATTGAACAAATAAATCGCGCGGTAACCCAGATGGACGGGGTGACGCAGCAGAACGCGGCGCTGGTCGAGCAGGCGGCCCGATCGGCCTCCGAGCTGCATGATCAGGTGGCACAGGCCAGCAGCGCTGTCGCGGTGTACAAATTGTCCGGGCCCCGGATCATCGATGTCACGACCAGGCAGGTTCCGGCTCCCGCGATTTCCGGAGTGCGCGACACAGCGGGGACACGTACCGCTACGCAGACTCCGGCATTGGCACCGCGAGGCAGTGCGCAGCCGCCCAAGGCGCTGGCTCGCACTGCCACTGCAGCAAGTGCGGCCACAAGCGCTGCGCCTGCACCAAGCCGACTCGCTGCGGCAAGTGATGATGACTGGGAAGAGTTTTGAGCATGAGGGTCCAGGGTAGCCCCGAAGCGGGGCGGACAGTGCGGCGTTGCGCGGTGGCGTGTGATGCAAGCGTTGCAGTCACTGCGACGGGAAAGGCCTGGGCGTTGTGGCGCCGCGCCGCCGTTAGTTCGGTATTCGTGCTGCTGGCCGCATGCAGCACGACGGGGCAGGGTTTTAACGCCATGGCCCTGTCGAAAATTGTGCCTGGCCAGACAACTTTCGAGCAGGCGCAATCGCTGCTGGGGGCAGCGCCGGTCGATATTTACGATCAGGGTGATGGCTCGTTGATGGCGCGCTGGGCTTACAAGGCGTCGGTCATGACGGACGCGATTTATGCCCGGCAGGAGTTGTTGCTCATGTTCGACACTCATGGCCGGTTCCAACGGGTCGTAGATAGTGTCAATGTTCCCACCGAGCCTGGGAAAGCCGTTGCGCCCGCAGTCGGCGGTGTCGCGCCGGGGGATGCTGGGGTGGGGCGCAGCCGCGTTCAGGCCGTACCGCCCAACCCGGTGGCCGATACCTCGACCAGGGGCATCGACAATACCGTCGTAACTTATCCGCTCGGGCCGCAATAGTCGCTGCTGCGACGCCAGCAATGGTATTCGTGAGATAGCCGCGGCAAAGGCGCCAATAATCCGACGACGTGGAGCGGAACGTTCAGCCGCCTGCCAGAGCCTGTGTCAGGCGGCTCATCGCCGCGTAACCCAGCTCGAACATATGGTTCAGAAATGGCGACGTTTGCGGGAGCACCACCATCAACAGAAGTAGGCCGGTGGCCAGGGTGATGGGAAATCCGACAGCGAATACTGAAAGTTGTTGGGCTGTCCGGTTCAGTATGCCCAGGGCAAGATTGATGGTGAGCAGAATGATGATGAACGGCAGAGCCAGCAGCATTCCTCCCAGCAGTACCTGCGAACTCCATTCGAACAGCACGTTGAAGCCGTCGGCATTCAGGGCGTGGGCGCTGATTGGCAAAGTCTCGAAGGTACGCAGGACGCCGGCCAGTACTAGAAGATGGCCATTGACCGAAATGAACAGCAATATGGCCATGACGTTCATGATGCGTGCGAGTACAGCGGTGTTGGCGCCGGTGGCCGGGTCAAAGAACGAGGCAAAGGCCAACCCCATTTGCAGTCCGACGAATTCTCCTGCGGTCTGGACGGCAGCAAAGACGATGCGCATGGTCAGGCCTAGCGACATGCCAATCAGGACTTGCTGCAGCGTGATCCACAGGCCCTCATACGAAGCGGGAGAGACGTTGGGCAGGGGGCCAACGCTTGGAGCGACGGCCACGGTGATCAGCGCCGCGAATCCGATCTTGACACGCACGGGAATGGACGATTCACCGAGCACGGGCGCTGTGCCCAGTAGCGAGACGATGCGAAAAAAAGGCCAGAGAAATGCGGTGATCCAGCCGTAAAGCTGATCGATCTGGAACGAAATCATGGGTTTAGTGTTGGCCTGGCATGGGCGTCAGGACACCATCCCCGGAATTTGCGAGAACAGCAGCGTTATGTAGTCGACCATGGTGCTGATCAGCCACGGCCCCAGCAGCACAAGCGCAATACCGACGGCGAGCAGCTTGGGGATGAATGACAGAGTCATTTCGTTGATTTGCGTTGCCGCCTGGAAAATGCTGATTATCAGGCCGACAGCCAGTGTGACCAGAAGGATGGGACCCGCCATGATCAATGCTACCTTCATCGCCAGGTAGGTCATGGACATAACGGTTTCGGAAGTCATGGCGGCACCTTATTGGTAAAAACTTCGAGCCAGCGATCCAAGCAGCAGATGCCAGCCATCGGCCAGCACGAAGAGCATGAGCTTGAACGGCAACGAAATGGTGACTGGCGGCACCATCATCATCCCCAGCGCCATCAGGACACTGGCGACGACCAGGTCGATGATCAGGAATGGAATGAAAATGGTGAAACCGATCTGGAAGGCAGTCTTGAGTTCGCTGGTGACGAAGGCCGGTACCAGCACACGCATGGGGACATCGTCGGCACTTTGCAATTCACCGATATTGGCCATGTTGGTGAACAGTGACAAGTCGGCCTGACGCGTCTGGTGCAGCATAAACGTATGCAGCGGCTTGGCGCCGCGCTCTATCGCTGTCTCGAATGTAATGGTGCCGGCGCTTAACGGCTGGTAGGCCTGGCTGTAGATCTCGTTGAACACCGGCGACATGGTGTAGAAGGTGAGGAACAGTGCCAGTCCGACCAGCACCGAATTGGGGGGGGATGCGGCCGTACCCATGGCGCTGCGCAACAGGCCCAGGACGATGATGATGCGCGTGAAGCCGGTCATCATGAGCAGGATCGCCGGCAGGAACGACATCATGGTCAACAGCAGCAGGGTCTGTACGCTTAGCGAATAGGTTTGGCTGCCGTTTGGGCCCAGGGTGGAAGTAAGCGCCGGCAGGGTGGCTTGTGCCAGGCTGGTCGAAGGGTAAGTGCAGGCCAGGAGGAATAGGCCTGGCAGGACTGCTCCCTTCAAATGCGGCAGTATGCGACCGGCGCGTCGGGTGATGAAAGATACGTTCATGGTGAATGGCCGCGCTGTGTCAACCGTGGCGCCGCGACAAAACCTGTGTAAAGGCACTGGCGAATGAGGCTGGGCCAACTGGGTCGGCAAGTTCTGCCGTCGCGTCAGAGTGTGTTGATGGCGGCATGGTATGCAGCAGCGTGATCTGATTGCCCGCTATTCCGACCACAAGGCGCGCACCCTCAACCTCAACGATGGAGATATACGAGTGTGCACCCAGGCGTTGACTGCCGACGACTTTGATTGCCTGGCCCTGGCTGCTGCGCAGCCAACCGGCACGGCGCGTTGCCCATGCTCCGCCCAGGATCAGCAACACAATGAAGATCAGGCTTGCGATCAGGCGCAGGATGTCGGCGTCACTCATGTCGGTTGCCTAGCGGCGGCTGTTAAGCCGATTCAGCCTGTCCGAAGGAGTAATGATGTCGGTCAGGCGCACGCCGTATTTGTCGTCCACGACCACCACCTCACCTTGGGCGATGAGGTAGCCATTGACAAAAATATCCATAGGTTCGCCTGCCAGACCGTCGAGTTCGACGACCGAGCCCTGTCCAAGCTGCAGGATATTCTTGATGGTCAGCGTCGTACGACCCAGTTCCACCGACAACTGCACCGGGATATCCATGATCAGGTCGATATCGCTATTGCCGTCGGCAACGCTGTCGATGAGCGGCTGGAACACATCTTGTGCCGCCTTGGGTGTTGATTCGGCGGGTGAGTCGGGTGTGTCGCCCTGGGCTGATGCGCCGGATGCGGATGAGGTGCTTGTCTGTGTCGCGGATGCCGCGGTCGCTGCCGTTTGCTCGGCCAGGGCACTGGCCCAGTCATCCGTACTTTGCTGCAGACCGTCAGCCTGGGTGGATTGTCCGGTTTCTCCGGTTTGCCTGGATTGCTCGGCCAGCGCATCGGCCCAATCCTTGTCCGTGGTGTCCGGCGTACTTTCGCTCTTGTCGGGGTCTTGGGTGGGGTCAGTCATCGTGGGTCGCTTTGGTTGGTTCGGTTTGAGGGTTCGTCAGCATTTTTTGCACACGTAGCGCATACCGCCCGTTGAACGTGCCGTATGTGCATTCCATGACAGGAACTTGTCCGACGTGGGCGGTTACGATAAGCGGGATTTCAATGGGTAGTATGTCGTTGACCTGCATCTTGAGCAGCTGGCCTATCGTGGTCGCGATAGTGGCGAATTCGGCGGACAAATTGACATTGGCATTGCGTACCTGACGCGTCAGTTGATGTGTCCATCGTTGGTCCACTTCCTCCATGGTGTTGTCTTGTAGTGGGCGGGTAAGCAGGTCTCGTACCGGTTCGAGCATAGAGTAGGGCAGGCAGATATTGAGTTGCCCGCCCGAGGCGCCCAGCTCGATCTTGAATGACGAGACGACCACGATTTCGTTGCCGCTGGTGATGCTGGCAAATTTGGTGTGCATCTCGGAGCGGATGTACTCGAACTCCACGGGATACACGCTTTTCCAGGCTGCGCCATAGCTTTCCAGCGTCATGTCCAGCAGCCGTCCAATAATGCGCTGTTCGGTTACCGTGAAGTCACGGCCTTCAACACGGGTGTTGTAGCGGCCGTGCCCGCCGAAGAGGCTGTCGATTACAAGGAACACGATGCTTGGGTCGAACGTAAATAACGTGACGCCACGCAACGGCTTCATGCTGACCATGTTCAGGTTGCTTGGCACAGGCAGGTTGCGTTCGAATTCGGAGTATTTTTGCACCTTGATTGCCGACACGGTGATGTCGGCATTGCGACGCATGAAGCTTAGAAATGTTGAACGCAGGCGCCTGGCGAAGCGCTCGTTGATGAGTTCGAGCGTCTGCATGCGGTGACGCACGACGCGGTCAGGTGAGCTTAGATCATAGGGGCGCACGCCATGAGGATCTGGTGCCTTGGCAGGCGCTTCATCACTTTCGCCTGTTACGCCCGCGAGCAGCGCATCAACTTCATCCTGTGAGAGAAAGTTGGAGTAAGGCATTTATTGAACCACGAAGGCGGTGAACAAAACGCTCGAAACTGACGGAGCTTTCAATCGGGGATCATAGGGCGTTTTAATCGCGTTGATCAGGTTCTGCGTGAGTTGGGCACGCCCTTCGGGAGTCTGGAGTGTTGCCGAGTCGTATTTGGCGAATTCGGCAAGAAGGCGACTGCGTACGACGGGCATATAGGTTCGCAGTTCGTGACTTGACTCTTCGTCGTTCACGCGCACCGTGATTTCCGCGTACAAGATGCGATTGGAGCGTGGGTCATTCAATGTAACGGTAAAGGCGTCCAGCTTCAGGAAAATGGGCTTCGGTACTGGGGGAGGCTGCACGGCGGCGGCTGCTGCCGCCTGTGAGCCGGCGAACATGGATGCACCGAACTGCTTCAGCAACAGGAAAGTGCCCGCGATACTGATGCCGATGACCAGGATGGCCAGTAATAACATCTTGAGAAATTTTGAGGGCCTTTTGGATGCTTTGGGCTCTTTGAGTGCGTCAGTTGCCATGATTTTCTTGGATGTTGGTTCGGTTGATTCAGTTTGTCTGGTTCAGGGCTTGGAATCAGGCGAATGTATCGATCACGGCATCGGGGTTGCGGGGTGAACGAGTAGCAGTGTGGGTTGTGGAAACTCCAACACCGGAACGCACGCCACTGGCGCTGACGGCGTGGATCGCACCGCCGCCGGACTCTCTTCCTTGCCCCGAAAATGTCTGTTGCTGGCTTTGATCGTTGACACTGGCCTGCCCCAGTGAAATTCCAGCCTGGGCCAGCTGCTGCTGCAGTTGTGGCAGCGCGTTTTCGATTGCCTGACGTACTGACGCGTGGGCCGACGAGAACACGGCGTGAGCGATGTTGTCGTTGATGTTGATGGTGATGTGCAGCGGGCCAAGGTCGGGTGGGTCAAGACGCAACTGTGCTGTTTGATGTTGGTTGTGGGTGGTCTGTACCAGGGTCAGGACTTGTCGGCCGAAGTCTTGTCCCCACTGTGGCTGTTGTAGTGGCGTGGCGATACCCGGGGTGCCGCCAGGAAGTAGTGTTGCCCCGGCGGTCTGAATTTGTGCGGGCATCATCGCCGCTGGTGCAGACGTGCTCTGTGCTGCAGACGCGCTGGATGTGTCGTCAGGATTGGCGGTGCCGCCTGATTGCAGTGGTGCGTTGATGGCCAGGGTGGCGGCGTGCGTAGTGATCAGTGGAGCAGCTTGGGAAGCTTGTGTGCTGCTTGATTTTGCCTTTATGTTGTCGAGTGCGTCGGCCTTTGCCGCGTTGCCGCTGGTCGGTGGAAGTGCCCGTCCGTTCTTCGGATTGGACGTATCGCGGAGCTGGTCTGGAACCTGCTGTCCGGTAGCCCGAGTGCCTCGCGCGGACAACGTCGTGTTGGCAGTCAGAACCTTGGCCTTTTCATTTCCTACAGCGTCACTTGCCGTAACCGCCAGCGCGGCCTGTGGTGTTGACTTGCCAGCGTTGGTGGCAACGGCTTTGGGTGTGCCAGCCAGGACGTGAGCAGCCATGTCGAGGGTTATTTGAGGCAGTGACAGACCCTGTTCACCAGCAAGTTTGGCCAATTCCTCATCGCTTGCAGCGGCTTTGTCGTCGTCTCGTGATGCGGCGTGGCGGCCCGGCCCCGTATTGGTTGAATCAGGTTTCACCACTGCACTGCCGTTGTGCTCGTGGGCGGGGTGCTGATCGCTCAGCACACGTGAAAAACTTGCAGTGCCGCTTTCGGCGTCGTCACGCGTGCCCACCGGGCGGTTCGGCTGGGTGGGTGTGGTGGGCGGAGCAGCGGTTATTGCAGGTGTGTTCATGGGGCTGGACTCAAGATTAGTGTGTGGTGCCCGCTCGGCGGAGAAGATTCGCTGAAATTTCGTCGTTGTTGCGTTGTTCTTTGCGGTTGTCGAGGAGGGCCTGTTGGTGTTTTTGCCTTGATTGGAGCGTTTCAAACGAGCTGAGGCGCCGTTTTTCCGTATACCAGCGCTTTTTGCCATTCTCTATTCTCAGGTCAATCTGAGCCACCACTCTATTTTGCTGCGAAATGGCGTCGTCCAAAGTGGCGATAAACTGCCTAAAATTATGGTAATTCGAGGCGGACATGCCATTTTGCGTGGCTTTCTGAAGTCGTTCGGCATAATCCTGGCGATAAACGTGCAGCGTGGAGAGCTGTTCGTCGGCGTTGCGGCGCTCGATTGCCAGCAATTGCAGTTTTCTGGCGGCGTCATCTGCGTTGACCTGGGCCAGGTCAATAAGGGTTTCCAGAGGTTCAGGCTTGGGCATTTGTGGCCTCGGCATCTGCCTCGTCGTGGCCCAGCACACTGGCCAGTTCGCAGGTGGCCCGGGCGAACTCCACCCGGCTTTCCATGGGCTGCTGCAGGTACGCTTCCAGCCATGGGTACCTTTCGATGGCTTCGTCTATGTTCGGGTCATTGCCCTTGGTATAGGCCCCCACGGCGATGAGGTCGCGGTTGCGCTGGTAGCGCGACACCATCTTTTTGAACTGGTGCACCATTTCGAATTGTTTTTTGGAAATGATGGCCGACATGACGCGTGAAATGGATGCTTCGATGTCGATGGCAGGATAGTGCCCGGAGTCTGCCAGACTGCGCGAAAGCACGATGTGCCCGTCCAGAATGGCGCGGGCCGAGTCGGCGATGGGGTCCTGTTGATCGTCACCTTCAGTCAGCACCGTGTAAAAAGCCGTGATCGATCCCGCAGGCCTGCCATTCAGGGATGCGCCGTTGCCTGCGCGTTCAACCAGCGCTGGCAGCTTGGCAAAGACTGATGGTGGGTAGCCTTTGGTTGCAGGAGGCTCGCCGATAGCCAGTGCAATTTCACGCTGTGCCATGGCATAGCGCGTGAGCGAATCCATGATCAGCAATACGTTTTTGCCCTGATCACGGAAGTGTTCGGCCAGACGCGTTGCATAGACGGCTGCCTGCAGACGCAGCAGTGGTGATACGTCGGCTGGGGCAGCAACCACAACGGAGCGTTTCAGGCCTTCAGGTCCGAGGTTGAGTTCAATGAACTCCTTGACTTCGCGGCCACGTTCCCCGATGAGGCCCACGACAATGACATCAGCCGCCGTATAACGGGCCATCATGCCCAGTAGTACGCTTTTGCCGACGCCCGAGCCAGCGAATAGCCCCATGCGTTGCCCGCGTCCGACGGTGAGCAGGCCGTTGATGGCCCGCACGCCTACGTCCAGCACCGAGTCGATGGGCGCGCGCGCTAGCGGATTGATAGGCGCAGCGCTGAGCGGAGCCTGGGTGACATTGTGCAGTGGTCCGAGGCTGTCCAGGGGATGCCCTGCGCCGTCCAGTACACGCCCCAGCAGCGCATTTCCGACTGGAAGGTGGCGGCTTCGGGTCGTGGTGGGGTCCTGATCAACGGGGGAAAGTGGCATGTCGACAGGTCGGTGCGGGCCGGTTTCGACCGGCACGACGCGTGCTCCTGGAGGCAGGCCCGAAATATCGCTTTGCGGCATCAGGAAGAGTGTGTGCCCATTGAACCCCACGACTTCCGCGTCGGCCCAGAGATTCTGGCTGGGGGAAATTTCGATCCTGCATGCAGCGCCGACCGCAAGGCTCAGCCCGGTTGCTTCAAGTACCAGCCCGGTAGCCCGCGTGACGCGTCCGGTGACGTACCACGACTCGGTTGCCGCCACACGGTGCGAACCGATATCCAGCTGGGCGCGCCAGCGTTGCGAAGCGCAGTCCAGACGTGTCGTAACGGCGGTCATTTCCCGCGTTCCCAGGTGCCGGATTCACCCAGCGTGGATGTGACGCGCTGCCAGCGCGTCTGCAGTGTGGCGTCGATATTGCCGAGAGCGGTTTCCGCTACACAACCACCGTGTTCTACGGCGGGGTCGGCGATCAGGCGCCATTTGGCCGCGCCGGGATCTTCCTCTATGTATTCGCGCACCAGCAGCAGGTCTTCCGGGTGCAAGCGTAGAGTCAGGACAGCGTCCTTGCCGCGTTCCATGCAAAGGATGTCGCGCACCGTGTCGAGTATTTTCTCTGGGTGGACTTCGAGTGTGGTGCGCACGACTTGTCGGGCAATGCCGATGGCCAGATTGATCAGGGCTTGTCCGACTTCGCCTTCCATTGTGGCAAGCGACAGTGCGCCCGACGCCGCGATGGCGGCCAACTGCGCCGCTTCGGCCTTGGCCTTGCCTTGCCCCTGAGCGTAGCCGGCCTGGAATCCGGCGTCATAGCCCTCCTGATGGCCTGTGGTGGTGCCATCGGCCTTTCCCACGTTGTAGCCCTTGGCATGGCCGGTCTTGTAACCCTCGTCGTGGCCGGCCTGTTGTGCCTTGAGGCGGATGACGCGGCCCATCTCTTCGAGGCGGCTGACGATGTCGTCCGGCAGTGGCGCGGTGGCGTTGCTCGCTTTGGATTCCTGCGCTTGCAGAGCTTCGAAGTTGGACATTTCCCAGCGTCGCCACGCGGTACCGTTGCGGTGCAGCGGATCGAACGAATCCTGCTCAGACATATTCGTCGTTTCCGAGGCTGCCCAGCGTAAATTGTCCCGTTTCGGCCAGTCGGCGAGCTATTTGCAGAATCTTCTTCTGTTCTTCCTCCACGCGGGATACGCGCACCGGGCCTTGTGCGTCGATATCTTCGCGCAGCATTTCGGCTGCGCGGTTTGACATGTTTTTCAGGAATTTTTCGCGCAACTCTTCAGCCGAGCCCTTCAGCGCGATCATCAGCGAGTCGGTGTTGGTTTCTTTCAGAACGAGCTGGATGGCAAAGTCCTCGAGATCGATCATGTTCTCGAAGACGAACATTTCGTCAACGATGCGTTGTGCGAGGTCGGCGTCAAGTTCGCGCAGGCTTGCAATGGCGGCTTCTTCATCCGCGGTATTCATGAAGTTCAGAAGCTCGGCAGCGGCGTGGACGCCGCCCATCTTGCTGCGTTTGGTTCCCTGGCCGGACAGCATGCCGTTAAGCACCTCGGTCAGCTCGTGCAGCGCCGCCGGCTGTACGCCCCCGAAGGTGGCGATGCGAAGCATGACATCATTTCGCAGGCGCTCGTTCAGCAGGGTCAGGATTGCCGATGCGCGGTCACGCTCCAGATGAACCAGAATGGTTGCAATGATCTGTGGGTGCTCGTCCGCGATCAGTTCCGCCACGCTACTGGGCTCGAGCCAATTGAGCGCATCGATGCCTTTTGTGCCGCTGTCCGCGTCCAGAATGTCTTCGATCAGTCCGGCTGCACGGTCGTTGCCCAGGGCCTTGTTCAGGACGGCGCGGATGTAGTCGTTCGAGCCTACCGTGACCGCGATGAACTGGTCGGCCTCTACACGGAAGGCTTCGAGAACCTCGTCGACGTCCTGACGCGTGATGTGTTTGAGGTTGGCCATTGCCGTTCCGACCTGCTGTACTTCCCCGGCGGTCAGATATTTGAAGACTTCGGCGGCACCGTCTTCGCCCAGCGACATCATCAGGATGGCGCAACTATCGACGTTGAGGACTCTATTTGCCATTTTTTTCCATCCAGGTGCGCATCACCATAGCCACCGCGCGTGGGTCCTTTGCCGCGAGGTCGCGTGCCGTATTCAGGTTGTCTTCGTAGCGGCTGATTTCGGCGGCGCGCTTGGCCGCGGCAGCGGTGGCTTCGGCCGACGCGGCTGTAGTTGCTGCCTGCTCGGCAATGGATGCCAGCTTGGCAGAGCTGGCCTCTCCCAGATGGCGCATGGTGGGCTTGACGATTTTGCGCCAGATCAGGAACAGAGCAATGAGCGCAATCAGGTAGCGTGCAAGCTGCAGGGCCATGGCCTGGTACTCCGGGTCTTTCCAGATCGGCTGATCGACGTTTGAATTGTTGCTGAAGGCGCTATTGATGACGGTGGCCGTATCGCCACGTTCACTGGAGTAACCCATCGCGTCCTTCACCAGGCTGTCGAGCTTTTTCAACTCCTGTTCGGACAGCGGTACGAATTTGCCGTCGTCGTTCTTGTGATAATTGACGACGACCGCGACGGACAGGCGCCGCAGCTTGCCGATGGGGCTCTTGACGTGGTTTATCGTGCGATCAACCTCGTAGTTGATGGTGGCGCTGTGCTGGGTGTTGGTGGGAGCAGTATTTTGGCCGGTGCTTGTTGTGGCGCCGTTGGCTTGCGTACCCGCCGCGTTTTGCCCGGGCGGGTTGTTGGCGGTGGCGGGCGGTCTTGGTGGGGGTGGTGGCGTAGTGATCGGTGCCGTCGCGTTGGCCGGAGGCTGGTTTGTCAGTGCGCCCGGAATGCCCTCGGGAGGCTGTGCGCGTGACTGTTCGGACGAATTGGTCTGCTCGCTGCGTACGGCCGCTTCCCCTGGCTTCTGATTGGGGCGATAGACCTCCGAAGTCTGCTCATGCACGGAGAAGTCGACGTCGGCGCTTGCCTGGGCCCGTACGTTGCCGCTGCCGACCAGCGGCGTAAGCAACGTCATGATGCGCTGGACGGTACGCTGTTCCAGGTCGTTGATATAAGCGCGCTGTGTGCCATCCACGCCCGCTTCGCCGGTGGGTGAAGTAAGCAGGCGACCGTTCTGGTCGATGATGGATACGTTGTCCGCCGACAGATTGGGCACGCTGGAGGAGACCAGCCAGGCGATGGCTGAGACCTGGCCGGGAGCAAGGGAGCGGCCGGGTTGCAAGGTCAGGAGCACCGAGGCGGTTGGCGCCTGACGATCACGCACGAACAGGGTTTCGCGCGGGATGGCCAGGTGAACGCGTGCAGTCCGCACCGAGTGAACAGCCTGAATGGTGCTGGCCAGCTCACCTTCCAGGGCACGCTGGTACGTGACTTGTTCGGTGAACTGGCTGGCGCCGAAGCGCGTCTTGTCCATGAGTTCGAATCCCACGCCACTGCCGTGTGGAAGCCCTTGGCCCGCCAGTTGCAGGCGCACTTCATGAACGCGGTCTTTGGGGACGAGGATGGCGCTTCCTGATTCCGAAAGCTTGTAAGGCACATTCATTTGCGTGAGTGCCGTAACGATGGCGCCCCCGTCACGGTCTTCCAGATTGGAAAACAGCACCCCATAGTCGGGTGAGCGGCTCCACAGCGCGAGCACGACGAGTATCGCCACCAGGGCTGCGCCTGCGGCGATGAGGATGGGCCTGGGTAGAGTGCCCAATTTCAATAGCACGGGGAAGCGGGCCAAAATGGCTGCCGCCGGTTGGGTCATCGGCAGCCTCTTGTGGCGCGAATGTGGAACGGTAGGTGTAGCGTGCGGCGGTTGATAAGCGGGCTGGACATGCTGAGGAATAGGGTTAGCGGTATTTTCTAGACTGAATTATTACGTGTATCGGGGGGGAAGCAATGGCTAAAAAGCCATGGTTTTGGGGTGTTGTTATCTGTAATGGCGCACGCCCGGCGTGGAGTTGGCCGCAATATCGTGTGCTGCGCACGGTTGCGCGCGCAGTGCGGTGCCGCGGCCCAGCAAGCCATGGATGTCGCGGGGCGGCGGTGCAGGCTTGCGGTGTGCCGGTGCCTGCTTGCTAACGGCGAAACTATGGGGCTTTTTGGTGGTTGATGGCTTGCTTGAGCATTGCGGCGTTTGGATACACTGTGGACTCATTCATTCTTTTCAGAAAAATGGCTATTCCACAACTATCCAGCATCGAGAGCCTGCTTGCGCAAATGCGTGCCGTGGCACAGGCAGCGTCGGCTTCGCCGCTGTCGTCAACCGGTGACACAACATCTGTTTCGGGAGGCGGGTTCGCAGCCGAACTGCAACGATCTTTACAGCGCGTTTCGGCAACCGAAAATGCGGCCGTGGCTCAGGCGAAATCGTTCGAGATGGGTGTGCCGGGGATTTCTCTGAATAATGTGATGATCGATATGCAAAAGGCGAACATTGGGTTTCAGACCGCCATTCAGGTCCGCAACCGCCTTGTTGCCGCCTATCAGGAAATCGCCAGCATGCCAGTTTGACGTTGGGTCAGGCTTGTGCCTGATCGACTGGGGTCTGGCTCTTGGGAAGGCCATCTAGTGCGGGATTGGCTTCCAGCGAATACAACCATGCCAGCAGCTCGGCTATGGCAACGTATAGCTGCGGCGGGATGTGCTGATCCAGGTCCACCTGCATGAGCAGCCCGACGAGCTCTGGAGATTCATGCACGTACAGGCCATTTTCTTTGGCGGTGCGGATAATCGTCTCGGCCAGTGTGCCATATCCCTTGGCCACGACACGTGGGGCCGTGTCGTTTTGGTCGTAGGCTATGGCAACGGCGCTCGGTCGCCCTGCATTGGGGGTGTTCGCGGCAGTCATGGCTGGCTTTCCGCCTGGCTTTCAACGTGAGCAGCGTTTTCGTGCGGGGAAGCGTTGAATTTGCTGCCTGCCTGAATCGAAAGCGAATTGACTTGCAGTCCGCTGGCCGTCAGCTGGGCCCGCAGTGTATTCTGGTTCTTGTCCAATACGTCGGCGGATTCGGGTGCGATGAGTTTCATGACCATTTGCTGGCCCGAAAGACTGATGCGCGCCTGTACTTCGCCTAGCCTGGGCAGGTTCAGCGTGAGACGAGTGGCCCAGTGGCTGTCGCCGCTCTCGGAATCGGGGCTCGCGTCGCCTTCGTCCCGTCGCACTTCCCAGTCAAGCGGTGCGCCGGGCCAGGCCTGACCGCGCCAGGCGAGCGCTTGATTGGCGAGGACTTCCAGCTGCTGTCGCACCAGAAGGTAGGTGTCAGGGTGAAGGCCGGCCAGTGCGTTGCTTTGTGTCTGGTCGGGCAGCACCAAAGCCGCAACTGCCTGAGTCGGTGGCGCAGTACCAGCCGGGGAGGGGGGTGTTTGCGCAACGGCGGTTGTCGTGGTCGTCGCGGCGGAGATGGGTGTATTTTGCGCCAGCTGTGCCTGCGGTTCGATCAGCACGCTGGCCGCGCTTTGCTTGCCAAAGGCGACATTGCTCAGGTGCGACTCGTAGAATAGCCCGCTGGTTTGTAAGGCTTGTGTCAGTGCCGCGGCAAGCTGCAGTGGCGAGATTGACGCGGGAGTCACAGCGCTCTGGGCGCCCGCCGCTGAAGCGCCGCCGGTACCGGTCGATTGAGCAGGCTGCTGGTTGGCAGCCGTGGACGAGGCCGTGGCGTTGGCAGTATTTGCCGCCGTACTGGCGCCGCCAGCTGAATTCTGTACGGTTGCCGGAGACGGATTGGTATTGCCCTGGGATGCTTCGGGGCTGGCCGTGACCAGCGGCGCCTTGGCTGTCAGGGCCGGAGCCTGCTCGGGATAACGTATCAGTAAAGCCAGAATGGCTTTTGCAGCGGCTCCCAAGGTGGTTGGTGCGGATGGCGTGCTGGATGTGGCGGGCAGGTCGCGGGCGCTGAATAGGGCCTGCTGCGCATCGAGTTTAGTTTTGGCTACGGCCTGGCGTAATTGTTGCTCTGTTTGCTCCAACGTTTTGTCAACGGCAGTGCGTGTGTCGCGGCCTGTTTGATTTTGTGCCGCGTCGGGGCTAAGTGGTTGCCCCGGCTGGCTGACCGCGTCGGGCCTTGCTCCTGATGCCAGGTTGGTTTGCTGGGCCAGCGTAGTGCCCAGAACAGCGTCCAGTCGCTGTACCAACAAGGTGCCCAGAGCGGAAGGGCCGCCGACGCTCATGGCTGAGTTCTGGCAGGCGCGCAGTAAGTTCTCAGGACGGCTTGATGGCGTTTCATGTTACCCAGCAGGACGCCCAGTCGGGCCAGCTCGGGCGCGGCCAGGTCGCGTATGCAGGCGTCGTCGTCCAGGATTTTGGTAAGCAGGCGCTTGCGCGCGGCCTTGTCCTCTTCACCTAGTGGCGCGAGGAGGCGCAATTGCTCTACTGCCGCGTAATATTGCTTGCCCAGGTCAATAACGGCATCCCAGTTCCCTGATTGCGCATGAAGGAGCATTTGCCCCGAGTAACCGGCAATGATCTCGTATTGTTGCAGGACGGAGGCGGTGGATGTCGTCATAGGGTTTTGCCGGGTGGTGTTGACGGCCTGGTCGGGCGAGTTATATACAGCGCAATGTTGTCGCCCGCGCCTGGAAGTATTCTACAACGCTGACGATGCCTCTTTATGGTTTATGCCCACAGCCGTTTGCCAAGCATCGCCGATTTCGCTGAGCAGGCGTTCTGCCAGCTCTAGTTTTTCGACGTCCGAGTGAAGATTGGCCTGCAATAGGTTGCGGATGATGATTTCGTACGTAGCCGTGAGGTTTGTCGCAAGTTCGCCGCCGGCTTCCCGATCGATGCTGGCCTTCAGGCCCGAATCGACGATTTCGATGGCTTTTGAAATGGCTGACCCCTGGCCCGATATATTGCTATTTTGCATGTAAATCTTGGCCTTGGCGATAGTTGTTAGCGCGCCACGGAATAGCAATGTGATGAGTTGCTCCGAGCTGGCGCTGAGCACTTGGGTTTCCAGGCCTATGTTGACATAGGCCTGGGCAGAATGTGATTTGCGTGCGCTTTGAAGGGATGTGTGGTTCATTTGCCGCTGCTCATGTTGCCCAGCATGGACAATTGCTGGGTCAGGTAGGTGCTGACGGAGTTCATTTGTGCAACGGTCGTATCCAACGCCGTAAATTGAGCAGTGTACGTGGCCATTTTCGCATCAATGCTTGCGGAAGTGGCATCGTATTGCTTTTGCAGGTCGACGATGGTGTTGTTGGCGCCGGTGGTTGCGGCGTTGATGTACCCGGTCGAACCCAGATAGCTGTTTGCCACCGTTGTAAGTTTTTGGGTGACGCTGTTATCGCCCGTAAACAGGCTTTGCACGTCGGATAGGTTATTTTTCAGTGCGGCAGCCAGTTTGTCGCTGTTGACGCTTAGCGCGCCGGTGGTCGGGTCGGAGGTAATGCCAAGTTGCGACAACGAACGGACAGTACCGGAGGACAGCACGACGTTCAGGACGCCACGAAATTGCGTCTGAACCCGTAGCGCCAGTGAATCGCCCGTAAGCGCACTGCCTTTCTGCGTGGTGGTGTCATATGACATCAACGACTTCACGGTGTTCTGCAGACTATTGTAGGCGGAGACGAATGTGTTGATGGCCCCGGTCGCGGCTGAGTCGTCACGCGCGACAGTCAATGTGTTGGTGGTGCTGGCATCAGCTTTGGTGAGCGTCAGCGTGACGCCTTCTATGGCGTCAGAAATGGTGTTCGTTTGCGAACTGATCGCGATGCCATTGATGGTGATGGCAGCATTGGACGCTGCGGTTTCCGAGATGTTCGGGGTCGCTCCCGGATTCGCCTGGTCGAAGCCGATAATGCCATTGAGGGTATCGTTACCCGCGACGCTGATGGACGCGATGGAGTTGTCCGTACCGGTTTTCGAGCTGCTAAGAAGCAGACGGTAGGGTGTTCCGGAGCCGTCGTTGATGATCGTGGCGCTTGCGCCTAGTGACGAGTCAGCGTTGATGGCACTGACCAGGCTGCTTAGCGATGTGCTTTTGCCGGTAAGGTCCAGCGTTTTCTGGGTACCGTCGCCCATCGTAAGCGTTATGACGCCACCCGTGCCGTTGCTGTTGATACGGCTGACAAGTCCGTTGGTCACCAGCGTCTGGTTTGTGGCAAGGCTTTCGACCCGGACGCTGTATTGGCCCGCAATGGCGGTGGTGTCGGCGCTGGCGGTTAGTCCGTCGCCACTGACATTGGTAGTCAATGCGCCAAAGGTGTCGGCGCTGGCCAAGGTGTCGCCGGCTGCCTTGAGTGACTGAATGCTGCTCTGGATTTGGCCGTAGGCGGACAAGCGGCCTTGCACGCTGGCTTGTTGAGTCTGGATGGCCACCAGTGCGTTGTTTTCGCTGTTGCGCAGGCTGGTGAGCAGGTCGTTTAAAGGTAGACCCGAGCCGATGCCAATTGAAGAAACGCTTGTCATTAGAGATCTCCCGATGCGTTGTATTGTCGCGTAGCTGGTAGCGGTTCAATGCCTGCGATAAAGAGGCTAAATCCAGCTATTTTGTTCGTTTGCCGCTTGGCGGCAGTGCGGCGGTGGCTCTTATGCCTTGGTGCTGATTCCCTGCCCCTGCAACTGGACGATCATTTTGGCCATGCGGATAACTGCGTCGCTGGGCACTGTGCGCAGAACCTTGCCGGTGGCGTTATCGACGATGGAGATCACTATTCGCTGCGCGTCCGGGTCTACGCTGAAGCGCATGCCTGTAGCCCAGGCCTGCATGCTGTTGTTCACTTCCTGTAGTGCTTTTTTAAGTGGCGAGTTGCCGTTGCCGGCCTTGTCCTGCGGCCATACCTGCTCCTGTGTATCGGTGGCAGTTCGAGTTCCAAGAGTTTCTTCGGTTGCCGTAACGTGTTGTGCCGGGTTCTGGAATACCGCCGGCCGTTCAACTTCCGCTGCCAGGGGGGTTGGCGTAGCGAGCGCCGTAGGCGTGATGGGGCTGACCATGGAGACGTTCTCCTGCTTTTTCTCGAAATACCTGCACGCGACGTTACAATTGCCGCCGCCCCGTGTGCGAATGGCGTGGCTGGCAGGGTGTGTTGGGTTGATGCAACATCTGTCGATTACCTTAACGGCGGAGTTCGTGCAAACTTTAGGCCCCGGCGTTTCAATCAGGCGAATAGCCGACGAAATCTACGGCAGATTCTGCCAATCCCGCTGCGTAAACGGACGAAAATAGAGAACCTGTCCATCGTCCATCGTTTTATTAGCGCATGCCAAGTTCCGAAGACCAAATGGTTGGGCAACATGCCCCACTGGTTCGCCGTCTGGCGTTGCGACTTATTTCAAGGCTGCCGGCCAGTGTCGAACTGGATGACCTTATGCAGGCGGGGATGATGGGGTTGCTCGATGCTGTCAGGCGTTATCAACAAACCCCCGACGCTCAGTTCGAGACCTACGCCGTCATGCGCATTCGTGGCGCCATGCTGGACGAGTTGCGCAGTCAGGATTGGCTGCCGCGCAGTGTGCGCGGCAAAATCAAAGACATTGAGCAGGCTATCCGACATCTTGGACATCAGCTGATGCGTCCGGCCAGCGAGGCCGAAGTTGCCGAGGAAATGGGAGTTTCCTTGTCACGCTATCAAGAGATGCTTGAAGAAGCTCGTGGCGTGCAAGTCATTCATTATGAGGATCTGGCTCGCAATCAGGGTGACTTTGACAACGCCCAGGATCATCCGCAACTGCAGTCCCGTGAGCAGGGTGAGTGGTTTAATCCGTTGAATCTGCTGGTGTCTGACGGTTTGCGTGGTGCTCTTGTTCAGGCCATTGCCGATTTGCCCGAGCGCGAAAAGCTAATGCTCTCGCTGCAATTCGAGCAGGACCTGAATCAAAAAGAAATCGGGGCCGTCATGGGTGTCAGCGAGGGGCGGGTGTCGCAGCTGCGCTCGCAGGCCATTGCCCGAATCCGGGCGACCCTGGCTGAAAATTTCTGGGACGAGAGCCCCGGCGAGCACGTGCTGCAGGGCCTTTTGTAGGGAATCCGCCGCGGCAGTGGCGTGGCAAAGCCGTGTTTTATAATGCCTATTTGCCTCACCCAGAGAATAATCTTGGATTACGTTACTTCTTGCAAGCTGCCGACACCGTGGGCCATGTTTCAGCTACACGCTTTTGTGGTGCCCGAAACAGGTAAAGAGCACGTCATGCTGACGCTCGGTGATGTGCGTAATGGCGAGCCTGTTCTCTCGCGTGTTCATTCCGAATGTTTGACTGGCGATGGTTTGTTCAGCCAGCGCTGCGATTGTGGCGCGCAGCTCGAAACCGCGCTTGAGATGATCGCCACCGAGGGCCGTGGCGCGCTGCTGTACCTACGCCAGGAAGGCCGTGGGATAGGCCTGTTGAACAAGATTCGAGCCTACAACTTGCAGGATCAGGGTGCTGATACGGTCGAGGCCAATTTACAACTGGGCTTTCCGCCCGATATGCGCCGCTACGACCTGTGCAAGCCGATGCTTGATCATTTTGGCATTACCCGTCTGCGTCTCATGACCAACAACCCCGCCAAGGTCACCGCGCTGCGTGGGTTTGGCATTGACGTTGTCGAACGCATTCCGCTGCAGGTCAACAGAAACCGCTACAACGAGGGGTATTTGCGCACCAAGGCGCTTAAATTGGGCCATCTTTTCAATGGCTATCTGGTCGAAGAAAAATAAGCGGCCAAGGCCTTGTACCGGTGTCAGCAAACCGTGCGTTGATCAGCGTTTTGGGTGCGGTCCATTTTCAGAGCCGGATATCGTCCTGCATGAAGCGCATGTTGAAGTGTCGCCCCTTGATGGTGCCATCGCTTAGTTTTTTGAAGGCCTTGGCGGCGATGAGCCTGTCGAGCGCGATAAACGTCACGAAATCCAGCACATTGATTTTGCCAATTTGCTCAAAGGCAAAGCCCGCGTCTTTGGTCAGCGCGCCGACCAGATCGCCCGCACGCAGCTTGTCTTTCCGGCCACCTTGTATGCAAAGTGTCACCATGGGTGCCTGCGGCGGCCTGCCTGTTGGCGCTTTGAGTTTATCCAGGCTGAACCAGGCGATGGGCGTGGCCTGATAGGTTTCGATCAGCGCCGCCCGGTGCATTTCCGAGCGCGTGACCAGGCTTAGTGCCAGCCCTTTGCTCTTGCCTCGGCCCGTGCGTCCGATGCGATGAACATGGACCTCCGCATTGGGCGTGATGTCGACGTTGATGACGGCGTCCAGCGTCTGGATGTCGAGTCCGCGCGCGGCCACGTCGGTGGCGACCAGGACCGAACAGCTTTGGTTCGAGAATTGCACCAGCACGTCTTCGCGCTCGCGTTGTTCCAGATCGCCGTGTAGTGCCAGTGCGGAGAATCCCTGTTTGCGCAAATCCAGTGAGAGTGTGCGCACTTGCGCTTTGGTATTGCAGAAGGCCAGCGTGGATACGGGTTTGAAATGCGCCAACAGCTTTGCCACAGCCGCGTTGCGCTGCGCAGGCACGACTTCGTAGAAGCGCTGTTCAATCTCGCTGTCGTCGTGTCGGGACTCCAGCCGGATTTCTTGCGGGCGGTTCAGGAAGCGGGCGCTGGCCTTGCGAATGTTGTCGGGGTAGGTCGCCGAAAATAGAAGAGTTTGCCGGCGTGTCGGGCACGCCTTCACAATGGCGGTGATGTCGTCGTGAAAGCCCATGTCTATCATGCGGTCGGCTTCGTCCAGCACCAGGGTTTTCAGGCCTGCGAGATCGACGCTGCCGCGTTCAATATGATCCAGAAGGCGGCCGGGTGTAGCGACGACGATATGCGCGCCGTGTTGTAGGGACTCGATCTGTGGGCGTATTGCCGCGCCGCCACACAGCGTCAGGATTTTGATGTTGCCAGCGGCGCGGGCCAGATGCCGCAACTCAACGGCTACCTGTTCCGACAACTCGCGCGTTGGGCACAACACCAACGCCTGAGTACCGAACCAGGCCGGGTTGAGCGTGTGCAGAATGCCGAGACCCAATGCTGCAGTTTTTCCACTGCCGGTCTTTGCCTGGACGATGACATCCTCGCCGGCAAGAATGGGTGGCAGGCTTTGTGCCTGCACCGGGGTCATGGTATGGAATTCAAGGCGCTCGAGGTTTTCGAGTGTGGGGGGCGACAACGGCAGGCTGGCAAACGAAGAAGGAGATGTCACAGGGGAGGGGGTCTCATGAAATGGGTGCGGATCGCAGGGAGGAGGGGACAGACAGGAAGGCCAAGCCATAAAACTTGCCAGGGTTTTAAAGACGGCCTTCCTGAAAGTCGGTGACGGCTTGGACCAGTTCCTGCTGGGTATTCATGACGAATGGCCCATATTGCGCAATAGGTTCGTGCAGAGGTTGGCCGGCGATGAGCAGTACTTTGGCCGGCCCCTGGCTTTCGATGACGACACCGTCATCTTGCGGGCCGTTGCCCAGAATGGCCATGTGCTGTTGCGGTACGGTCTTGCCGCCGATGCTTACGCTGCCGCGGTAGACATAAATGAAGGCGTTGGCGGTTCGCGGTAGGGTCTGGCAGAAGGTTGCCACCGAACTGAAATGCACATCCAGATACAGCGGGGCGGTGATGGGGCGCTGGACGGCGCCTTCCCGCCCGTGGCTGTGGCCCGCGACGATGCGCACCGTTATGCCGTTGTCCAGGTGCAACTCGGGAATTTGGTCGTTCTGGATGTCGCGGTAGCCTGGCTCGATCATTTTGTCGCGGGCAGGCAGGTTGAGCCACAGCTGGAAGCCCTCCATACGGCCTTTCTCTTGTTCGGGCAACTCGGAATGCACGATGCCGCGCCCTGCAGTCATCCATTGCACACCACCGTTTTGCAATATGCCTTCATGCCCGTGGCTGTCGTTGTGGCGCATGCGTCCGGTGATCATGTAGGTAACCGTTTCAAAGCCCCGGTGCGGATGGTTGGGAAAGCCGGCAATGTAATCATCAGGATCGTCGCTGCCGAAGGCATCCAGCATCAGGTAAGGGTCCAGTCTTCGCTGCAGGTTGTTGGTGATGACACGCGTCAGCTTCACGCCGGCGCCGTCTGAAGTGGGCACACCGGTAACCAGCTGCTCGACCGAGCGCGAGAGCTTGACTTCTTCCGGTGTGATGGTGTTGGCTGCGTGCGTGGTGGTCATGATGGTCTTTGTTGGATGGTGGCTGGTCTTGAACGGGTGGGCGTCAGTCGTTGGCGGGAACATGCTGTGCATGCCAATCGGGTGCCGTCGCCGACAACCGGGCAATGCCACAGACAGTTCGGTGACGTGTATTCATTATAAAGACGTGCAGGTCTGTTGAGAAGTTGTTGGCGTTGCCCTGGTGGCTGGACGTTTGGGTGTTTTTACGATCTGCATAATGCTCGTTGGTTGCGAACAGATGGCCGTGCGTGGCGGTCTGCTGGCGGTTGGGCTTGGCGTCGTGTACAATCCACCCCGTCATTAGGGAGTAGCCTCACCCCGCAGCGGGTGGCTTGCATCAACACGCTTGGGCATTGCCCATGGTGCGCGCGGTACGAAATCGAGATCTTGTTTCGTACTTGGCAAGACTTTTGGCCATAAGGTACCCGGCGCCGGCGGGTTCTTTTGGTCAATTGTGTCAGCCGGCAAAGGTACCCCCCAAAACCCATGGAAATTTTTCTCATCTCTGCAGGTGTCGTTGCGCTGGCTGAAATTGGCGACAAGACACAGCTTTTGGCGTTTATTCTTGCGGCGCGCTTCAAGCGTCCGATACCTATCATTCTTGGCATTTTTTGCGCCACGTTGATCAATCACGGAGTGGCCGGCGCGCTTGGGGCGTGGATCACGACCGTCGTCAGTCCCGCCATGATGCGTTGGGTGCTGGTCGTGTCGTTTTTAGGTATGGCGCTTTGGGCGCTTGTCCCCGACAAGATCGATAGTGGGGAAACGGTGGTGACCAGGCACCTGGGCGTATTCGGCGCCACAGTGGTGACTTTCTTTCTTGCAGAAATGGGCGACAAAACGCAGATTGCCACCGTTGCCCTAGCGGCCAATTACATGGCGCCTTACGCCGTTGTTGCCGGTACGACCGTTGGCATGCTCATTGCCGACGTACCGGCAGTCTTTATTGGCAACAAATTCTCCCAGCGCATACCCCTGAAGCTGGTTCGTACCGTGTCGGCCGCAATCTTCGCCGTCATGGGACTCCTGGCCCTGTTTGGAACGGAAAAACTGATTTCCTGACCGATAGGCGCACGACAGCGGCTGGAGCCAGATTCCGGACTGTGGTGCGCCGCCTATTGTTCTATTGGCGCATGGCTTTCAGTGGGCCAGTCCATTTGTACAGCTCGTTCAGCATGGTTTCCGCCGACGCATTGATCAGCTCGTTGGATTTGAACTTGCCGTTTTCGTCCAGAAGCGTGGCCACCATTGGGGCGGAGACCCCTTCGACCATGGGCATCATCTTCAGTGTTGTGACGAGCAGCTTTTCCACTTGCACGGCTCGCAAGCCACCCGACACCCCGCCATAGCTGACGAAGCCGCAAGGCTTGTAGTTCCACTCTTTGTACACGTAATTCAGGGCGTTGACGAAGGCCGGTGTCGGGTTGTAGTTGTACTCCGGTGTGACAAACACGTAGGCGTCGGCGCTGTCGACGCTCGCCGCCCATTTTTTTGTATGGTCGTAGACGTAGTTGTGTTTTGCCGGGTGGTTCGGCTCGTTGTATAGCGGCAGGTTGAATTCTGCCAGGTCAACCAGGCTTGTTTCGAATTTGCCGTGCTTGGTGGCATAGTCGTTGAACCATTTCGCCACCGAGGGCCCGACGCGGCCAGGCCGGGTGCTGCAAATAACTATATGAAGTTTGAACGCCATTTTCACGTCTCCGGGAGAAACCAGAAAAAAATCGCCAATTTATGGGAAAAAATTGGTTCGGAAGCTGCAATTGTATACGTAAGCGGTGTGGGCAAACCTCGCGCCGCAAAGGGCTCCGGTGGACGAAAAGCGGGTGGGGAATGGGGTGGAGAGCAGTGTGCCCGTATTGGGTGTTGTAGTAATGCATTGCCCGTTGAGTTGCCTGTACTGCTGGGGGGTAATGTAGGGTACACTCAATCTACTGGGGTCGATCCGGCTTCGACGTGGGTCGCAAAACAGTGCAGGGCATGCCGAGCACCAGTAAGCTCGTAAATCCACTGGAAAACTACAAACGCCAACGACGAGCGTTTCGCTTTAGCCGCCTAGTGCGGTAAGCCGCTGCACTGATTTGTCTTTGGGTCAGGTAGGGTAAAACCTACAGCAGTGTCACTTACAAGGAATCGGGTCTGGTTCGGTCACTTAGCCAGGTCTTAAACTAATGTGAATCGCCAAGGAAGGGCCTGTTGGTTGGCATGATCCGAGGTTAAAACTTAAAGTTAACCAACTATGCATGTAGAACTGCCTGCAGAGGGCTTGCGGACGGGGGTTCAATTCCCCCCGACTCCACCAGCTACCAGGGCCCGGAAAATCTCCGGGCCCTTTTTTTGGCTGAAACGGCCAAAATCCAATACGGGGGGCGCGAGCGCGGCGCTTGTTTAGCGTCAGGTCCCAAAACACCCCGGCCCCACAGCGATGGGCTCATTGGGATTCACCCACCTTAATTCTTGCCCTTCGACCCCGGTGGCCGCTCCCGTCCATTGACCGACGCGGAGTTGACCTTAATGCATAGTTCCGAGAGTATTATGATCCATGTGGGTCGGTCTCGGGAAAGATGGTTCGGATGCTTCGTAGCAACCATCCTATCGATCCTTGGGTCAACTTCTTCCCTTTCCTTCAAATACTTGCGCCTCAACCTTCAACCCAGGCGGCATAAAAGTAGGCGCCATTCGTATTAAAGCGCTACTACTTAAGCTAATATTCCCTGCTGTAAAAATTTATAAACTACAAACGACAAGGAAGATAGTATGAAAATCGCACGGCCAGTTTCGAAAATCAGCGTAGTCATTCTTTCCATGCTTTTCTATGTCGGCAGCCCGGCCTGGGCACAGGACAAAACTCCGACTCTTCCAGCGGTCAAGTCGACAATCTCGTCCACATTGTTGAAAGAGGCCGATGCGGGATATCAGCGTTATGCCGCCTACAACGGCAACTACTTCACATTCGACCCCGCCAGGCAGTCATGGCCTTGCGACGTTTCCCAGAAACAACTGCGTGAATGGATGGACATTATCGATTCGGCAGACTCGCAGAAGCCAACTAAACCGAAGCACACAAAATCGTCTTCCACAGCCGCCGCGGCCAGCTCGAAGTTCGGGTATTCATATGAAAATGTTGTTTTTCATCCCGTGGCTGCCACTTGCAAAAATGGCAAGCTCGATGGAAATGTCGAGTTCGTCTACGAGGGTACACGCAAGGCCTGGGGTCCGACGTACCAGAAAACGTCGCATGAATTGGCAAAAGTGACTATGCGCATGGCTGATGGCCATCCCGTGCATATGCTTGAACTCAAGAAGTCCGTAAGCGGCGACCAGGCATCAAACAATCAGGCGGCCAACCAGAAGCCCGCAATGCCGTCGGACACTGTCAACATCAGAAGCACAGCGGCGCAATATAACCACCGACGTGCTTCCACCGCTACCATCGTCATGGCAGGCGGACCGAACCCCATGTATTTCTTGAAACGTCCGGTTGCTCACCATCGGGTCGAAAAAGCCTTTTACGCCGGCACAACCCTGATGTCCATCGAAACACAAGACAAAGCAGGCTTGAAGGATGGCCTGGCATTAACCTACAAGGACGGGCAAGCCATAAAGACATGCTTCAAACACGGCCGGCAGATTGACCTGAAATCCTGCAATGGGTAAATAGGTTGGGGGCTGAGCCCTCGGCCCCCTCATGAGGCAGACATGGCCCTGCGACTAAACCCATAACCCGGCCATCCGGTCAATTTATGGGGTTCTTTCCAATAGGCCGCATTATGGGCGGCAGTCAGGCGATTTCAAGCACCCGCATCTCGATATGCAGGCCAGCAGCCGTTGCCATGTCCACCGGCGCGGCAAGGCCAATGCCGATAGTCGTAATCTTCATGGTGGACGCCCTCCTGAGAGGCAGTGAGTGTTGACACCCTCACTTTAGGGCACTCCGATGCCGGAGTCTTCAGGTAAGGGCGTCCATTCCATTGTTAATGATGTAGAGCCTGGATCTGCAGCTATGCGGGCCCGTCAGGATGGGGTAGCGGTCGTGCCGAGCTTCGCTGCCGGCAGAAGCACAGTGATCCCCAGACATGACTTGACCAGCCCCCGCACCAGGAGGGCGAGACCAACCGTTTTCACACCTTGTGGTAGATTTCGGACCCCTGCGACACGAACTCCGCCGACTTTGCGGCCATGCCCTGCACCAGAGCGCCCACCTCATCCAGCCCCCGCTTCTTCGCATAATCGCGCACATCTTGTGAGATCTTCATACTGCAGAACTTGGGCCCGCACATCGAGCAGAAGTGCGCCACTTTCATGGAGACCTTGGGTAGGGTCTCGTCATGGAAGGCGCGAGCTGTGTCGGGGTCCAGCCCCAGGTTGAACTGGTCTTCCCAGCGGAACTCGAACCGCGCCTTGGACAGGGCATTGTCCCGGATTGCAGCTCCTGGGTGACCTTTGGCGAGGTCAGCTGCGTGCGCGGCAATCTTGTAGGTGATGAGGCCGTCCTTCACGTCCTTTTTATTGGGCAGCCCCAAGTGTTCCTTGGGAGTGACATAGCACAACATGGCGGTGCCATACCAGCCGATAAGCGCGGCACCAATGCCGGAGGTGATGTGATCGTATCCTGGCGCGATGTCGGTGGTCAGCGGCCCCAGAGTATAGAACGGCGCTTCGTGACAATGCTTCAGCTGCAACTCCATGTTTTCACGGATCAGCTGCATGGGCACGTGACCCGGCCCTTCGATCATGACCTGTATGTCGTGTCTCCAGGCCACTTGCGTGAGCTCGCCCAGGGTACGCAACTCTGCAAACTGGGCCTCGTCGTTGGCGTCATAACCTGATCCGGGGCGCAAGCCGTCCCCCAGAGAAAAGCTGATGTCGTAGGTCTTCATGATCTCGCAGATTTCCTCGAAGCGGTCGTACAGAAAGCTTTCTTTGTGATGCGCCAGACACCACTTGGCCATGATAGCTCCGCCGCGCGACACGATGCCGGTCATGCGGCTAGCCGTCATGGGCACGAAGGGCAGGCGCACACCCGCATGGATCGTGAAATAGTCCACGCCCTGTTCGGCCTGTTCGATCAGCGTGTCGCGAAAAATTTCCCAATTCAGGTCTTCAGCCACGCCGCCAACTTTCTCGAGCGCCTGGTAGATAGGAACCGTCCCAATTGGCACCGGTGAATTGCGAACGATCCACTCCCGGGTCTCGTGGATATGCTTGCCGGTAGACAGGTCCATGACCGTATCGGCCCCCCAGCGGATGGCCCAAGTCATCTTCTCGACCTCTTCGCTGATATCGGACCGGATGGCGGAATTGCCGATATTGGCGTTGACCTTGACCAGGAAGTTCCGGCCAATGGCCATGGGCTCGACTTCAGGATGGTTGATGTTGGCCGGGATGATGGCGCGACCGCGAGCCACTTCCGCCCGTACGAATTCGGGCGTGACCACGGCCGGTAGGGCCGCGCCAAAAGATTGCCCAGGATGCTGATGGGCTAGCCGCTCGGCAAGACGAATCCCCCCCGAACCCTCGCGGCGCAAACTCTCGAGGTACCGTTCGCGGCGCACATTCTCGCGAATCGCGACGAATTCCATCTCTGGCGTCACGATGCCGCGTCGCGCATAGTGCATCTGCGTCACATTGGCGCCTGGCAGCGCGCGTCGCACCGACCGGGTGCGGGTGAACCGTAGCGTTTCCAGTTCGGGGTTGGTTTCGCGCGTCCGGCCAAACTGACTGCTCAGGCTCTGCAACGCTTCAGTATCCTGGCGCTCCAGTATCCACGGCAGGCGCGGGGTTTCCAGCCCCTTGCGGATATCGATGGTGGCGTTTGGGTCTGTGTAAGGGCCGCTGGTATCGTACACCGTTAATGCGGGGTTCTTTTCGCCCCCGAATAAGGACGGTGTGTCGTCTTGCATAATCTCGCGAAAAGGGACCTTGATGTCTGGGCGCGAACCCGTCTCGTAGAGTTTTCGGGAGGCAGGCAGAGGCTGAACTGCGGCATGGTCGACCGTGGCCTTTGTGGCTAGAAACTGCGGGTTGGTATTCAAGATGGAGCTCCAAGTTCGAAAATTTTCAGAAGTGGAGCCGAGTCGGGGAGTAAGAAGAACTTCTTCCAGGTACAGGCGAAGAATCACGCGCTCCCAGCATCGGCATTATCCGTACTGGTACGAAGGGTGTCTCTCAACCGCCGACGATGTCGGCAAGTACCCCTGCGTGAAGTCAGTATAGATACTTCACAAATTTATTTCTACCGGATGAGAGTTCTGTCGAACAGGGTGACTGCGCGTATTCCATTGATTACGATATAGGGCCGTCCTCGTCAAGTTCGCGGTTTTTGGCGGTTCCCGATTTCTTCATTCATGAGGTTTGTCCGTTTATGGTTTCACATATCCATCACACACATCGCACCGGGTGGCTACGCGCAAGTGTTCTGGGGGCGAACGACGGTATCTTGTCGCTGGCGAGCCTGTTGCTGGGCGTCATTGCCGCGGGCGCCGATCTGCGCGAAATATGGCTTGCTGGTGTGGCGGGCCTGGTTGCTGGCATCGTGTCGATGGCCGCGGGTGAGTATGTCTCGGTCAGTTCTCAGGCTGATACCGAGCGTGCCGATCTTGATGTTGAAAAGCATGCACTCAGGCACGAATATGACGCCGAGCAAGCCGAATTGAGGGATATCTACATCCATCGCGGCCTGGATACCGAGCTGGCCGAGGCGGTTGCCAGCCAGCTGATGGCCCACGACGCGCTGGACGCTCATGCGCGCGACGAGATCGGCATTTCCTCCGCACTTTCGGCGCGTCCGCTGCAGGCAGCGTTGTCGTCGTGTATCAGCTTTGCTATTGGTGGCAGTGCACCTCTGCTTGTGGCATTGGTCGTACAGGGCAATGCTCTTGCACCTATCCTTGTCGTGGTCTCGCTTGGGTTTCTGGCCTTGTTAGGCGCTATTGCGGCGTACGCGGGCGGCGCTTCGATTAAGGTTGGCACGCTGCGGGTGCTTTTCCTCGGGGCACTGGCGATGCTGGTCGGCCATGTCGTTGGTACCCTGATGGGGATAGTCGTGTAGCGAATTGGATGAGTCAATAATGGATATTCGCCATGTTCTCGTTCTTTGGACATGGCTTGCTCGGGAAGCATCCCTCATTTGCGGCAAGGATTCCCTGGGCTGCAACCTCGGTGATCGTGTCGCCTGCTGGTATCACGGCGCACAGATCAATGGTCAGGGCGTCGTAGTGGGCGTACCTGCCGTGAATTCCTGCTCCTTGAAAGGGAAAACCTGCCTCAAATCGTACCCCGCAGTCGAATGCAACGGCGCCATATTCTTGTGGTTCGGCGACAGCGTGGGAACGCCCGTCACCTCTTTCAGCCTGCCCGAAGAAATGACGAGCCAGGACTACTCGGGCTTTCTGTGCATGCAGAACTGGAAATGCAACTATCGCTATGCCATCGACAATGTCATGGATCTCATGCATGGCCGCTACTTGCATGCGTCGTCGCATTCGATGGGCGAAGGTGACACGCACGCCGAAATGGTAATAAAAAATACTGACACCGGGCTTATCTTCGAGAAGATGGGCCAGAAAGGAGTGAATTTCGACTGGGTCGAATTCGGCAAGACGGCGACGATCTGGTTGAGGCTGGCCGTGCCGTACAAGAAAAAATACGGCGGGGGCGAATTCATGATTGTTGGGTTCGTAACGCCCGTCAACGAACAAAATTGCCAAGTGTATTTTTGGCGGCTAAAAAAAGCATCAGGTCTGGACCGCAATATCTGGCGGTTCCTGTATCGCAATCGTCTCGAAGGACTGCACTGGGACGTTGTGGAGCAGGATCGCCTCGTGCTCGAAACCATGGTTGAGAATGCACGCGCGAAAGAGAACTTGTATCAGCACGACGTCGGGCTGGTACGTGTGCGCCGCATGATGGAACAGATTGCTACAGATCAGGCGAAACAGGCCTGCGCGGTAGCGTAGTGCGTTGGCGTTTGCGTTGGGTTGGATCAGGTTTGAGATGAAGCGTGGTCGCGTTGCATGGCCTGCACCACGAGGAAGATGGCAACTCCGATGACCAGTGGGATCCAGGAATGAACGAACGCCGTGATGATCCCCAGTACGATCGCAGCCAGGCAACCTGTTAACAGGACACTGTTGCGTCGAGTGAGCAAGGTACCGATCGATATGCCGATAAGGATAGCGGCAAGGACGTTATAGACGTAAAGCATGCGGGCCCCTTTTATATTTGAAATCGAGGGTGGTGCGAACGTGGCACCTATCGTCGTCCCTATGGAACGTTTCAAGTTTATCTCATTGATCGGTGAAAGAGTAGGCCTTGCGCGACGCCTGTCCTGCCTCTTGCGCCCATCGCACATTCATGCAGATTCGTGCGAAAGTGGTGGACACGCGTCAATTGGGGCGCCTAACTGCCGGCAATGCGCGGCTCATTCGCGTGTCACGGCCGGTGTCGAAATGGCTCGTCAAACTTCGCGTATAATTCGGTGCAGGTGGGGCGTGGTGAAATGGTTATCATGACGGACTCTGACTCCGTTGTTTCCAGTTCGAATCTGGACGCCCCTGCCATTTAATTCCTGTCGTCAGCCTTATTACAGGCCGACGTTATCGTGTTCCAGGACGCGTTCGGCGCGGTAGCTGGAACGCACCAGCGCGCCCGAGACGACTTCCAGGAAGCCCTTGGCCAGCGCCATCTTGCGGTATTCCTTGAATTGTTCCGGCGTGACGTAGCGTTCGACGGGCAGGTGATTGCGCGTGGGGCGCATGTACTGACCGAAGGTGACGATTTCAACGTCAGCGGCGCGGATATCGTCAAGGGCGCGGTCGATTTCTTCATCGGTTTCGCCCAGGCCAAGCATCATGCTGGTTTTGGTATGGGTTTTGGGCGCATAGCTTTTTGCGAACTTCAGCACCCGCAGCGTTTGTTGATAACCTGCCCGCACGTCGCGCACGACATGAGTCAGGCGTTCGACGGTCTCGATGTTTTGCGCAAAGGTGATCAGGCCAGCGTCCAGCACCTTGGCCACCGATTGTGTGCTGCCGCCAAAGTCGGGGGTAAGTGCCTCGACCGCGGTTTGCGGCGAGCGTTCGTGAATGGCCCGTACACACGCCGCGTAGTGTGCCGCGCCGCCGTCGGGCAGGTCGTCGCGATCGACCGACGTAAGGACCACGTACCGCAGGTTCATCAATGCAACGGCGTCAGCAACACTTTCGGGTTCGTTCTTGTCGAGCCATCCATGGGGGTTGCCGGTGCTGACTGCACAGAACTTGCAGGCTCGAGTGCATACCGAGCCCATAAGCATCAATGTGGCTGTGCCGCGGCCCCAGCATTCGGCGATGTTGGGGCATTTGGATTCGGCGCAGACGGTATTGAGACTGTGGGTTTTGACGATGTCACGGACACGTTCGTAACCCTCGCCGGACGGCGCCCGGATGCGCAACCATGGCGGCTTGGGACCGACGTCGGCGACGCTGCTGTTGTCATTGGGGCGTATGCCATCTTTGACGGCTCGAGTACCTTGCGGGCTGATGAACTTGCTGCCCGGAGCGGGCCGGGCGTGGGCGGCTTCGCCCGCCGGTGTTCTGGGTTTCACAGACGGTTGGACGAGGGTCGCTTCGTTGGACATGGGGGGGTCGACCTTGTTGATGAAATAAGTAAACAGGCGTCGTGGCGAAGCGCCATTTCATTGGCCTGTTGTGTGGTGTTCGGGGTTCAGGGCCGATGCAACAATCACCTGCTGGCCACCTTGCCAACGGGCGCTTGAACCCTTGTTACGATGATAGCACGCGTGCATGCGTTTCCAATCGTGTGACACGCCGAATTTTGCGCATGGTGGTGCTTATAATAGCTTTGGGCGCATGGCTTTTCGAGCGTGTGCGTGACGTCTTTTCCACAGGCTGTCAGCCTGCGCATAAAGTAAGTCAGTCGATTGCAGGCACGGCTTCCGTACTATTTTGGCGGCGTGCGACAGACCAGTAAAGGTCATTCATCGTGTTGCTACTTGTTCTAGCGTATCTTGGCGGTGTCCTCACCATTGCCAGTCCGTGCATTCTGCCGGTGCTTCCGTTTGTCTTTTCCCGCGTGGGTCAGTCTTTTTCGCGCAGTGGCCTGCCCATGCTGGTGGGTATGGCAGTGACTTTTGCCGTCGTGGCGTCCCTGGCGGCAGTCGGCGGCGGCTGGGTGGTGGCGGCTAATCAGTACGGACGCTGGCTGGCGATGGCATTGATGGTGGTGTTCGGCCTGGCGCTGTTGTTGCCGAGGTTGGCCGAATTCCTGGCGCGTCCACTCGTCAGTGCAGGCAACCGGTTGTCCAATGCCGCCCAGGCTGGCGGTGAGCCGCGTCCGGCGGCATCTTTCCTGTTGGGGATTGCTACGGGTCTGCTGTGGGCGCCGTGCGCAGGCCCTATTCTGGGGCTGGTGCTGACCGGCGCGGCACTGCAGGGCGCCAGTCTGGGCACCACGCTGTTGCTGCTGGCGTATGCGGCTGGCGCCGCCACCTCGCTGGCAGTCGTATTGCTGGTTGGTGGCCGGGTTTTTGCCGCTATGAAGCATTCCCTGGGCGTTGGTGAATGGGTCCGTCGTGGCCTGGGTGTGGCCATGCTGGTTGGCGTGGGCGCCATTGCCATGGGGCTGGATACCGGCGTGCTGGCGCAGGTTTCGCTTGCCTCCACCGGAGGCATCGAGCAATCGCTGGTTGATTATTTGCAAGGGCACAAATCCGGTCCCGTTCTGGCGCACAGCGACACCAGCACGGGGCAGGCGTTGTCAACCGCGCCCGGCTCGGGGGCTGACCCGCAGGTCGTCGCTGCGGCCGCAAAGGCTGCTCCGACCGATATCCCGCTTCCGGTCGGGGAGCCGATGCCGTCATTGGCGGGGGCAGTGGATTGGCTGAATTCACCGCCGCTTACAGCTCAGGGCTTGCGTGGCAAGGTTGTGCTTGTCGACTTCTGGACCTATTCGTGCATCAATTGTCTGCGCACGCTCCCTTATACCGAGGCATGGGCCAAAAAATACGGCAGTAGTGGCCTGGTCGTGATCGGGGTGCATTCTCCTGAATTTGCGTTTGAACGCGACATCGGCAACGTTACTCGGGCTGTACAGCGGCTGAAGATTACTTATCCGGTTGCGATCGACAACAATTACGCAATCTGGCGCGCTTTCGGCAACGAGTATTGGCCAGCGCATTACTTCGTCGACGCGAAGGGTCGAATTCGCCATCAGCATTTTGGGGAAGGTGAATACGCCGAGTCCGAGCATGTCATTCAGCAGTTGTTGCGTGACGCGGGTGCGACGAATGTGCCTGGAGGGGTAGTGGACCCGAAGGGGCATGGGGCGGAGCAGGCTCCGGACATGCGTGACGTCGAATCGCCCGAAACGTATTTGGGTTATGACCGTGCGGAACGTTTCGTCTCGAGCAGCGGTGTGGCCTATGACCATGTACATGTTTATACGGCTCCGGCCAGTTTGCCGCTGAATGGATGGGGTCTGGCGGGAGCCTGGATCGTTGGCAGTCAGCAAGCCACGCTGGAAGGGCAGTCAGGGCGCATTTTGTATCGCTTTCATGCCCGTGACCTGCACCTGGTTCTGGGACCCGGCCCCGATGGCAAGCCCGTGCGTTTTCGAGTGATGCTGGATGGCAAACCGCCGGAAGGCGCGCATGGCGCGGATGTCGCGCCCGACGGTAGCGGAGTGGTTAAGCAGCATAGGCTCTATCAACTCGTGCGCCAGTCGGGCACGATTGACGATCATACGTTCAGCATCGAATTTCTGGATCCGGGAGTTCGCGCTTATGCGTTCACGTTTGGTTAGGGTTTTGGAGTGTCCTGCACCGTGGTGGGCAGCGGTCAGCTTTTGATTTGGGAGTTTTCATCGTGACGATATCAGTGCTTGCGACAAGCCCCGCGCACCAGTCCTGGCGCCGCAGAATTTTGCTTGCCTTCATATTTGTGGCGCTGGCGTGCGGTGGAATCGTATTCTGGCGGGGGAGCGCCTACGCTTTTGGCGTTTCCACCCGACCTGCGGTGGCGCTTCCGATGCCGGTGCTCGACGAACCGCTCAATGGCGCGATAACGGAAACCGCGATCTTTGCCGGTGGGTGTTTCTGGGGCGTACAGGGGGTGTTCCAGCGGGTCAAGGGCGTGCAGGACGCCGTATCCGGCTATGCCGGCGGAGCGGCCAGTACGGCGCATTACGAGATTGTCAGCAGTGGCGGCACGGGCCATGCGGAATCCGTCGAGGTTGTTTTCGACCCGACCAAGGTTTCTTACGGCACGCTTTTGCGAGTCTTTTTTTCCGTCGTCCACGACCCCACCGAGCTGAACCGGCAGGGCCCCGATACTGGCACCCAGTATCGTTCCGCGATTTTTCCCACCAGTGCCGAGCAGGGCCGGGTTGCACGGGCCTATATCGCACAGCTTGAGGCTGCACATGCTTTCAAGCGGCCCATCGTCACCCGTATTGAAAAGGACACGGGATTTTTTCCGGCGGAAAACTACCATCAGAATTTTCTGGTGGACCACCCGCAATATCCGTACATAGTCATCAACGACCTGCCGAAGGTTGCACAGCTAAAGCGCGTATTTCCCGCGCTGTATCGTGATAGCCCTGTGTTGGTGGCATTGCCCACACGATAGGGAAAGGGCACGGTTGAGCCAATGGGGCGAACATTCCGACCGTGCAATGTTCGCCGCGTTTCGTCTTTTGCGAAGCATTGTGGCTTGGCCTTTGCTGGCACGTTGTGGCATATTGCCGTTTCGGGTACAACAGTACCCGCGCCCGCCGTTCACAATCGAACGTGGGCGACGCCTTGCAGGGCGCATCGGCCCTGGCGGTAATCTGAAATGAAAAGGGGAGTACGGTGGAAAACGAATTTAAGGAAATATTCCAGTCGCGCGGAATTGACGTGCCGGACGCGGATTTTCCTGTTCTGAAGGAGGTCTGGAGCTGGATTTCCAGCTTGAAAGAAGAGTCCAAGGGGATGCCGGCAGGGCCATACGATATTGCCGTGACTCACGTAGTGAGAAGGGGGAAAATCCATGGTTGACGAACTCATCACCAAGTCTGTCGACGAATTGTCGGGGCTCGTAAAAAGCAGGAAAGTATCGCCGGTAGAGCTTACGGATGCCGTCATCAGGCAAACCGAGAAATGCAATGCAGCCGTCAACGCCTACATTTTGCAAACCCCTGAGAAGGCCAGGGCTGCTGCCAAGGAAGCCGAAAAAGAAATAATGGCTGGCAATTATCGCGGTACGCTTCACGGCATTCCCATGGCTGTGAAAGATATTTTTTACGTGAAGGGTGAAGTGACCACCATGGGGTCGCGTATCCACAAGGATTTTGTACCGGATATTGAATCCACCGCTGTTTCGAAGCTGCGGGATGCGGGCGCCATCTTCACCGGCAAGCTTAATATGCATGAATACGCTTACGGCGGCTCGAACAACAACCCGCATTTTGGCCCATGCCACAATCCCTGGGACCTTGCGAGGATTCCGGGCGGCTCCAGTGGTGGCTCGGGAGCGGCTTTGGCTGCCGACATGACGATCGCGTCGCTGGGTACCGACACGGCGGGTTCGGTGCGTATCCCGGCGGCGTCGTGTGGTGTGGTTGGGCTCAAGCCCACCCACGGAAAGGTCAGCAAATATGGCGTTTTCCCGCTTTCCTGGTCGCTTGACCATGTTGGTCCCATGACCAAGACGGTGAAGGACGCTGCGCTCTTGCTTGAAGTCATATCGGGCTACGACGAAAAAGATCCTACCAGCGTTCACACCGATCCGGTTGCCTACAGCAAATTGTTGACCGGAAGCGTGAAGAACCTGCGGATCGGTGTCAACGAAAATTATTATTTCAGGGACATCGATTCGGGCGTGGAAGAACTCGTCAGAAAGGCGATACAGGCTTTCAAGGGCATGGGGGCCGTGATCGTAGATATTGATATACCCGAACTCGTCGGCGCTGAATACGTCGAACGTGTGACGTCAGCAGCCGAAGCGTCGACCATCCATCACGACAATCTGCGGGCGAAGGCTGCGTTTGGCAATGATGTGCGTGTCATGCTTGAGTTTGGTGAGCTGATCCCGGCGGTCGACTACCTGTATGCGCAGCAGTTGCGCCGCAGCGTATGCGCGGGCTTTAATCGTGCATTCGAACGTGTCGATCTTCTGATTGCCCCGACGCTTGCCTTTACCGCCCCGATCATTGGCAGCCGCACGGCGCAAATAAACGGCAAAGAGATGAGTCTGATGCAGCAGTCGATCCGCCTGACTGGGCCGGCCGATCTGACGGGGCTTCCCGCCATCAGCCTGCCTTGTGGGCTGTCTGCAGGGCTGCCGGTCGGCTTGCAGTTGATTGGGCCGGCGTTTAAAGAGGATGTGGTCCTGAATGCGGCATACGCCTTTGAGCAGACCAATTCCATGCGTGGACGAAAGCCGGATCTTACACGTTTCTTATAGGTCTTCGTCGGGTTCTACCTCGTCGTCCGCAAACATTTCCCGCAGGGTGCGGGGGCGGTCTTCGTGCCCCAGGAATTTTGTAATTTCCATTTGTTTGCTGGCGGCGCGATTGTCCTGTGGCGACAGGTAGAACACGTTGATTCGACGCTGGTTGGTTTGGCGCAGATGAAGGTTGAGTGTTTTCATGGGCATGTCGGCAAGAGTTTTTGTATTGACAGCCAAATGTCCTGCGGTGAATGGGCAATGGCGTCGGCGTGCCATTGATCCACATCGCTTAGCCCGCAATACCCGTAAGCGGCAGCGATGGTGGGCATGCCGGCCGCTTTGCCGGCCATGATGTCCCGTTCGTCGTCGCCGACATAGGCGCATTGGTTGGGCGTGAAGCCGGCCTTTTCCGCGGCGTAAAGCAGCGGGGCCGGGTGCGGCTTGCGTTCGGCGGCGGTGTCGCCTCCCACCGTGATGGCGCATTCGGTGGCAAGGCCAAGGTGCTGGACAATGGGAAGCGCCAGATATTCAGCCTTGTTGGTAACGATGCCCCATTTGTAGTCGTGTCGCCCCAAGGTATCGAGCAATTGGCGCACGCCGTTGAAAAGAACGGTCAGCGACGTCATGTCGTGTTCGTAGTCCTGCAGGAACTGCTGGCGCATTACGTCGTAGCCGGGGTCGGTCGGGTCGATGTCGAAGCTGGCCTTGAGCAGGCCACGGGCGCCCTGTGAGGCCATGGGGCGCAAGGTTTCGTACGGTAACGGTGCCAGGCCCTTGCGGCGACGCATTCGATTGGCGGCGGCCGCGAGGTCTGGAGCCGTGTCGGCCAGCGTGCCGTCAAAATCAAAAAGTATCAGTTTTTGCATGGGGAGGATTAGGCGTTGCGCTGTGTGGCGACCAGATAGTTGACGGATGTGTCGCGTGACAGCTTGTAGGTGTCGATGATGGGGTTGTATCCGATGCCTGCCATGTCGACCACGCTCAGGTCCGCCGCGCGTGCGCTGGCCGCCAGTTCGCTCGGCTTGATGAAGTGTTCGTAGCTGTGTGTGCCGCGCGGAAGCAGGCGCAACACGTACTCGGCCCCTATGATGGCGAACAGGAATGACTTGGGGTTGCGGTTGAGCGTTGAAAAGAACACCCAGCCCTGGGGCTTGGCCAATTGGCCGCATGCCCGAATTATTGCGGCGGGGTCGGGGACGTGTTCCAGCATTTCCATGCAGGTGACGACGTCGAACTGGCCAGGCTGCTCGTGCGCAAGCTGTTCGACACTGATGGCCTGGTATTCGACTTGAACGCCCGATTCCAGCCCGTGGAGCCGCGCGACCTTCAGCGACTTTTCCGCCAGGTCGATGCCGGTTACGCTGGCTCCGACCTGGGCCATGCCTTCGGACAGGATGCCGCCGCCGCAGCCGACGTCGACAATACGTTTGCCTGAGAGCGAGCCGACCTTTTGCTGAATCCAGTTCAATCGCAGGGGATTGATGGCGTGCAGAGGCTTGAATTCGCTTTCTGGGTCCCACCAGCGCGATGCTAGATCGCTGAACTTGTCGAGTTCGGCCTGGTCGACGTTGTTGGGTGCGGCGAAAGGAGGTGTGGCGGTCATGATGGGCCTGCGGAAATGAGAAGGGGCCCCGCTGTGCGGAGCCCCTTCATTGTAGCCGTAGCGGCAACAAACACTACCCGAAGGTATTATTTGCGGGTACCCACAATTTCGATCTCGACGCGGCGGTTTTTCGCACGGCCTTCGCGGGTCTTGTTGCTGGCGACTGGATCGGCCTTGCCTTTGCCTTCAACGTAGATGTGGTTGGGGTCGATGCCCTTTTTCACAAGATACGCTTTGACGGCGTTGGCGCGGCGTTGCGAGAGTTTCAGGTTGTAGGCAACGGTACCGATGGAGTCGGTGTAACCCGTGGCGATGAGGGTTTCGAGGTTGATCGAAGAGGCCTGTTGAGCGACCTGATCGAGGACTCGGCGACCTTCGGGCTTGATGGTCGATTTGTCGAAGTCGAAGAAGGTATCGGCGTTCAGAACGACCTTGGTTGACGTGGGGGCAACCACTTTGCTTTCTTGCTGTTGGGCAACTGGCACGCCGTCGCAGCCGGGGATACCCGTGGCGGGGGTCCAGAAACTGTCGCGCCAGCAAAGTTCGTTGGTGCCGTTTTTCCAGACGTGGCCGTCGGAGTTCTGCCAATTGTCGATTGTCGTCTGCGCATATACCGCACCCGAAGCCGAGAAGGCTGCAATGGCGAGCGCTACTGCGATTTTGGAGGGTTTATTCATGTTTCTCCTCATTGAGCAAAAAGCTGGTAAGTGATCGCAGCGAATCTTCGCCGCACATATAAAAAATAAGAACACTAATACGTCGTAACCAGTATAGCAACGCTATGTGATCGAACAAAGAATTGCACTGTATATCATTCGTTGTTAGGGCAAATCTTACGGCATTTCCGTAGGGTACGTTAAGTCTGTTTTGCGTCTGGTGTCCAGATATGCGAAATTCTACCGCAACTTTTGCTTTAATGTTGGATTTAGACAACAAGGGTAACAGCGTCGAAATGAAGTGCTTCTCCCCTTGCGCGCGAGCGCCTTGCTGTCTGATCGGTGTAAAGGGCACTTCCTGGGGCTCCAGCGCGGTGCCTGGGTAAGGGTAAAGGGGGAAGTGATAGAATTTCCTATTCGCCCGTTAGCGGCCACTTTCACGCTTTTACCTATATAGATCGTCTATGGATTCCTTCGCCAAGGAGACTCTTCCAATTTCGCTGGAAGATGAAATGCGTCGCAGCTACCTTGATTACGCCATGAGCGTAATCGTGGGGCGTGCCTTGCCTGACGTACGCGATGGGCTCAAACCAGTGCACCGCCGTGTGTTGTATGCCATGCACGAACTGAACAACGACTGGAATCGCGCCTACAAGAAGTCGGCGCGTATTGTCGGTGACGTCATTGGTAAATATCACCCTCATGGTGATGTGGCGGTTTATGACACTATTGTCCGCATGGCGCAGGACTTTTCACTGCGTTATATGCTAGTGGACGGGCAGGGCAACTTTGGTTCGGTCGACGGGGATAGTGCAGCGGCCATGCGGTACACCGAAATCCGGCTGGCGAAAATTGCGCATGAACTTCTGGCTGACATCGACCAGGAAACGGTCGACTTTGGCCCCAACTACGATGGCAGTGAGCAGGAACCGTTGCTGCTGCCGTCGCGTCTGCCCAATTTGCTGGTCAACGGCAGTTCGGGCATTGCCGTGGGCATGGCAACCAATATTCCGCCACATAATCTGGCCGAGGTCATCGACGGCTGCCTGTATTGCCTGCGCAATCCGGAATGCTCGGTTGACGAGCTCATCGAGGTCATTCCTGCGCCCGACTTTCCTACGGGCGGGATCATCTATGGCATGTCGGGTGTGCGCGAGGGGTATCGCACGGGGCGCGGCCGCGTCATCATGCGGGCCAAGGCGCACTTCGAAGATATGGAAAAGGGCAACCGGCAGTCCATCGTCGTGGATGCCATTCCGTATCAGGTAAATAAAAAGTCGTTGCAGGAGCGCATTGCTGATCTGGTCAACGAAAAGAAAATAGACGGCATTTCCGATATTCGCGACGAGTCTGACAAAGACGGTATGCGTCTGGTCATTGAGCTCAAGCGCGGCGAAGTGCCCGAGGTTGTGCTGAATAACCTGTATAAAAATACGCAGTTGCAGGATACGTTCGGTATGAATCTTGTGGCGCTGGTCGATGGCCAGCCCCGCTTGCTCAACCTCAAGCAGATGGTCGAATACTTCCTGCGGCATCGCCGCGAGGTTGTCACGCGCCGGACGGTGTTTCAGCTGCGCAAGGCGCGTGAGCGCGGCCATGTGCTGGAAGGGCTGGCCGTGGCGCTGGCCAACATCGATGAGTTCATCGCCATTATCAAGGCAGCGCCCACGCCGCCTGTGGCGCGCCAGGACATCATGGCGCGCAGCTGGGATTCGTCGCTGGTGCGTGAGATGCTGGCCCGTGCCGAAGGTGGTACACCGGGTGGGCGGGCCGCCTATCGTCCCGAGGGCCTGCCTGGAAATGTCGGCCTGCAGGACGACGGTCTGTATCGCCTGAGCGAAGTCCAGGCCCAAGAGATCCTGAACATGCGCCTGCAGCGTTTGACCGGGCTTGAGCAGGACAAGATCGTCAGCGAGTACAAGGATGTGATGACCGCCATTGCGGATCTGCTCGACATTCTGGCGCGCCCCGAGCGGGTCACGACGATTATCGGAGACGAACTGCAGTCCATCAAGGCCGAGTTTTCGGTCAATGCGAAGGACGTCCGTCGTTCCGAAATCGAATACAACGCCACCGAGCTCGATACTGAAGACCTTATCGCGCCTATGGACATGGTCGTGACGCTGTCGCAGTCCGGCTACATAAAAAGCCAGCCGCTGTCCGAATATCGTGCGCAAAAACGTGGCGGACGCGGGAAGCAGGCTACGACCATGAAGGAAAACGATTGGGTCGACCAGCTCTTTATTGCCAATACGCACGATTATCTTCTGTGCTTCTCGGACCGGGGGCGCGTGTACTGGCTGAAGGTCTGGGAGGTTCCGCAAGGTTCGCGCAATTCTCGTGGCAGACCCATCGTCAATATGTTCCCGTTGGTCGATGGCGAAAAAATCACGGTGGTGCTCAACGTCAAGGAATTCAGCGACGATCATTACGTGTTCATGGCGACGTCGCGCGGCACCGTCAAGAAGACGCCACTGTCCGATTTTTCCAACCCTCGCAAGGCCGGCATCATAGCGGTGGCGCTGGACGATTCCGATTACCTTATTGGCGCCGACCTTACTGACGGCGTGCATGACGTCATGCTGTTCTCCGATTCGGGTAAGGCGGTGCGGTTCGACGAGAATGACGTGCGGCCTATGGGTCGCACGGCGCGCGGTGTGCGCGGCATGATGCTGGAAGACGGGCAGACCGTCATATCGCTGCTGGTGGCGCGGGATGAAACGCAAAGCGTGCTCACGGCTACAGAGAACGGTTTCGGCAAGCGCACCTCCATCACCGAGTACACGCGCCACGGCCGAGGCACCAAAGGCATGATTGCCATCCAGACGAGCGCGCGCAACGGCAAGGTAGTCGGTGCCGTGTTGGTTCGGCCCTCCGACGAAATCATGCTCATCACCACAGGCGGGGTACTGGTACGCACACGCGTTTCTGAAATTCGCGAAATGGGCCGGGCTACGCAGGGCGTAACCCTGATCAATGTGGATGACGACAGCCTTCTGTCCGGCGTGCGCCGGGTGGCGGAAAGTGATGCCGACGAAGAGGACCCTGATGACACTGATGGGCAGGGCGGCGAACCGGGCAAGGCCCCATTGGCGGGTACTGGCCCCGACGAGTCGGAAACCGATCACGAAGCAGGAGAAGATCAGTAATGCGTCCATGGAATTTTTCGGCGGGCCCGTCGGCGTTGCCTCTGGAGGTGTTGCGCACCGCAGCAGCGGAAATGACCGACTGGCACGGCAGTGGCATGTCGGTCATGGAGATGAGCCATCGTGGCAAGCAATTCATTCAGATTCGCGCTGAAGCCGAGGCCGACCTGCGCGAGTTGCTTGGCGTGCCGGACGACTTCGCCGTGCTGTTCATGCAAGGTGGCGGTATCGGCGAAAATGCGATCTTGCCCATGAACCTGATCAGCCTGCGCGGCGCGACCAAGGCCGACTATGTACTGTCCGGTTCATGGTCGAACAAGTCTTACAAGGAAGGCGCCCGCTATGGTGACGTGGCCATCGCCGCAAGCAGCGGTGAGGCTGGTGTAGTGGCGGGAGTGTCGCAGGAACCCTGGACATGGTTTCCCGCGCCGGCGCAGTGGAAGGTTCGGGCGGATGCGTCATATGTGCATCTGTGCAGCAATGAAACCATTGGCGGAATCGAGTTCACCGGCTGGCCCGACCTTTCCGCGCTTGGCGCACCAGACGTGGTGCTTACCGTTGATGCCTCGTCGCATATCCTGTCGCGTCCCATGGATTTTTCCAGAGTAGGCCTGGTATTTGCCGGAGCGCAGAAGAATGCCGGGCCGGCTGGGGTGACGATGGTGTTCGTGCGTCGTGAACTTATGGGTCACGCGCTGTCGTGCTGTCCGTCGGCGTTTGACTACGCGACCGTCGCGGGCGCCGATTCCATGTTCAACACGCCGCCGACCTATGCGATCTACGTGGCTGGTCTTGTCTTCAAATGGCTCAAGAAGCAGGGCGGCGTAGCCGCCATGGAAAAGGCCAATATAGCCAAGGCCGAGGCGCTGTATGCTTACCTGGACAGTACCGAGTTCTACACCAACCATGTTCATCCCAACGTGCGTTCGCGCATGAATGTGCCGTTCTTTTTGCACGATGAGGCACTTAATGCCCCATTCCTGAAGCAGGCCGAAGAAGCTGGACTGCTGCAGCTCAAGGGACATCGAAGCCTCGGCGGGATGAGGGCGTCCATCTATAACGCCTTGCCGCTTGAAGGCGTCAACGCCCTCATTTCCTTCATGAAAAATTTCGAGCGTCTACATGGCTGATTCGCTGCAAAATCAATTGCTTCCTTTGCGTGAGCAGATAGACGCCATTGACGAGCAGATCCTTGGCCTTCTGAACAGACGCGCGCAGGTTGCGCTGGATGTTGGCAAGGTCAAACAGGCGTTCGACGCCGGTGGCCCGGTGCTCAAGCCCGAACGCGAGGCGGGAATAGTCCGCCGCTTGCAGGCGGATAATCACGGACCGTTTCCGTCTGACGCCATCGCATCGGTGTGGTCACAGATTATTTCCGCGTGCCGCGGGTTGGAGCGCGCGTTGAACGTGGCGTACCTGGGGCCGCAGGGGTCGTTTTCCGAACAGGCGGCCCTGGAGCATTTCGGGCAGTCTGTTGAAAAAGTGCGCTGTGCATCGTTCGACGAGGTATTTCGTGCCGTTGAGACTGGCCAGGCTCACGTTGGCGTGGTGCCGGTGGAAAACTCCACTGAAGGTGCCGTCAACCGCACTCTGGATCTATTGCTCAATTCTCCGTTGCAGGTTCTGGGCGAACGTTCGTTGAAAATTCACCATTGCCTCATGACGCAGTCTGGAAACATGCAGGGTATCAAGCGTGTCATGGCGCATCCGCAGGCACTGGCACAATGTCAGGTCTGGCTTGCGCGGCGGTATCCCAATCTGGCCCGCGACGCAGCCTCCAGCAATGCCGAAGCAGCACGCATTGCCGCTGAGGATCCGACGGTTGCCGCCATCGCCGGCTCCATGGCGGCTGGGGCGTGGTCGCTGAATATCGTCGCGCAGGGTATCCAGGACGATGCGCAGAATCGCACGCGTTTTCTTGCCATTGGCACCACCGACGCCCAACCGACGGGACGCGACAAGACCAGTGTCATTCTGGCAGTGCCAAACCGCGCGGGCGCGGTCTACGAGATGCTGGCGCCCTTGGCCGACAATGGCGTTTCCATGACGCGACTGGAGTCACGTCCGGCACGCACTACGGGCCAGTGGGAATACTATTTTTATGTGGACTTCCTTGGTCACCACGACGATCCGATCGTCGCCAGGGCGTTGGCGGGGCTTAAAGAGCGCGCCGCTTTTTTCAAATTGCTCGGCTCTTACCCTGCCCAATAAGAAAGGCCTGCATGCATGACTATGCGTGAACCCGACCGTGATTCACCTGGTGCCAGCCAGCCTGCCTTTGTGGGGGTGTTGGCCGTGGTGGGCGTGGGCCTGATTGGCGGCTCGTTTGCCGCCGCACTGCGTAAAAACGATGTCGTGGGCCGCATACTGGGTGTGGGGCGCCACGCCAAGACTCTGGAGCAGGCCCGCAGCCTTGGACTCATCGACGAAGCGGTCACGTTGCAGCAGGCCGCCGAGCAGGCCGACATAATTCTCCTGGCAGTGCCGGTTGGTGCCACACGCACGATCCTGGAGGGACTTGAGCCCTATTTGCGCGAGGGTACCGTGGTGACCGACGCGGGCAGCACGAAGCGTAATGTTGTGCAGGACGCTCGGGATGTATTGGGTGAAAAGATTGGTCAGTTCATTCCTGGCCATCCCGTTGCGGGCGCGGAAGTGACTGGCCCGGCCGCTGCGGACGCCGATCTGTTTTCCGGACGCACGGTCGTACTTACGCCATTGCGCGAAAACACGACCGATGCCAAGGCATTATTGACCAGAGTCTGGGAATGCTGTGGCGCAAGGGTGGTCACCATGGAGGCGCAGGCACACGATGTGGCGCTGGCCTCGGTAAGCCACGTGCCGCATTTTCTGGCGGCAGTTTTCATGCAGCAGGTGGCTGCAGCGCCTGATGCCGATTCGCGCATGGCGCTGGCCGGTACCGGCTTTCGCGACTTTACGCGTATAGCGGCCGGCTCGCCAGAAATGTGGCGGGATATTTTCCTGGCCAATCGCGAAGCGCTGTTGTCCGAGCTGCGGGAGGTCAAGGCAGCGCTGGCACAAGCCGAACAATGCGTGTGCAGCGGCGACAGCCAGAAGTTGTACGATTTTTTGGAACGTGCCGCGCTGGCGCGCCGCTTCTGGGGAGCCCGGAGCGGTCTGTCATGACGGCTGCGCTGCGCCTGCCTGGCGTCAGCATCGCGCGCGGCGCGGTCGATTTGCCGGGATCCAAAAGCATTTCCAACCGGGTGTTGCTGCTGGCGGCGCTGTCGCAAGGTGCAACGCGACTGACAGGCCTGCTCGATTCGGACGACACTCGCGTGATGCTGACAGCCCTGCGCCAATTGGGCGTGACGATAGACGAACCGGACGCCCGGCAGGCTCTGGTTCACGGCACCGGCGGCTTCACGCAAAAGCATGGTGACTTTTTCCTGGGTAATGCGGGGACGGCGTTCCGGCCGCTGGTGGCGGCGCTGGCATTCATGGGCGGTGATTACCGGCTTGCGGGTGTGCCTCGCATGCATCAAAGACCTATCGGCGATCTGGTCGAGGCCCTGCGGCACGCAGGGGCGCAAGTGCGATATTTGGGTGAGCAGGGCTATCCGCCTTTGGCGGTTGGCGAGGGTCGCATTCGCTCTAATGAACCGATCAGGGTCAGGGGGGAGGTGTCCAGCCAGTTTTTGACGGCACTGCTACTGGCGGCGCCGATTCATACGAGCCGAACCGGCGAAGCGCTTACCATCGAGGTGGATGGCGAACTTATTTCGAAGCCCTATATTCTGATTACGCTGAATCTCATGGCGCGCTTTGGCGTGCAGGTTCAACGTACGGACTGGCAGCGTTTTGTCATTCCCGGCAATGCGGCGTACCGCTCGCCGGGTTTGGTCGCCATTGAAGGGGATGCATCCTCCGCGTCGTATTTCATGGCGCTGGGCGCCATCGGTGGCGGGCCTGTCGAGATTCGCGGCGTGGGGGCGCAAAGCATACAGGGCGACATCGCGTTCGCCGATACTCTTGAAGCCATGGGTGCCGCAGTGCGCCGGCGCGCGCAATCCTTTGAGGTGAGTGGGGTACGCGTGGCGCTGGGTGAAAAACTCAAGGCGTTCGATGGCGACTTCAATTTGATTCCCGATGCTGCCATGACAGCTGCGGCGTTGGCACTGTTTGCCGATGGCCCGTGCACACTGCGCAATATCGGCAGTTGGCGTGTCAAAGAGACCGACCGCATACAGGCCATGGGCACCGAGCTGGCCAAGTTGGGTGCGCGCACTGAATCGGGGCCGGACTGGCTGCGCGTCGATCCCGTGGAATTTTCCCAGTGGCGCGCGGCCAGCATTGCCACCTACGATGACCATCGCATGGCCATGTGTTTCTCGCTGGCTTCTTTCGGGCCAGTGCCTGTCACCATTCAGGATCCGGGGTGCGTCGCCAAGACATTTCCGGACTATTTCACTGTTTTCAAAGGTCTGGTTCGCGCATGAGTTCATCGGGAAAGCCTCCTGTCATTACCATCGACGGCCCTACCGCGTCGGGCAAAGGCACGGTTGCCCAGCACGTGGCCCGAGCTCTGGGCTGGTCAGTGCTTGATAGCGGAGCCTTGTACCGCCTTTCAGCGTTGGCCTGCCTGGATGCAAACGTGGCTGCGGCAGATGAAGCCGCCGTGGCAAATTTGGCGCGCGGGTTGGATGTGCGTTTTGACGGGGCACGCATCATATTGAGCGGACTGGATGTCACCGAACGTATCCGCGCCGAGGGAGTCGGCAATCTTGCTTCGCAGATTGCGGCCCTGGGCGCCGTGCGCCTGGCGTTGCTGGATCGGCAGCGGGCGTTTCGACGCGCACCCGGCCTGGTGGCGGACGGGCGCGATATGGGAACAGTGGTGTTTCCCGACGCGTCGCTGAAAGTGTTTCTGGTCGCGGACGTGGCTGCGCGGGCAGAAAGAAGATGTAAGCAGTTGAAGGAAAAGGGAATTTCTGCTAATCTTGCCAACCTGATGCACGATCTGGAAGAGCGCGATGCGCGCGATCGTACTCGAGCGAATGCGCCGCTGGTTGCAGCGGTTGATGCGTATACGCTCGATTCGTCGAATCTTTCCATCGACGCAACAGTTAATGCAGTACTCGACCTTTGGTCGAAATCGGTGTCTTGAAGGGGCTTATGCCCCTTACGGGATTATTTTTCACTCCACCGGAACCCGTCGATTTTTGATTGGCTCTGGTGTGTTTTCAACAGCCATTCCGGCTTAATGGAATTATTTAATGTCCTCCATTTCAACAACCCCCGCCGCTTCCAGCGGTGAAAGCTTTGCCGACCTGTTTGCCGAAAGCATCAAAAACCAGGACATGAAGTCTGGTGAAGTCATCTCAGCCGAAGTTATCCGCATTGACCACAACTTTGTTGTCGTCAATGCCGGCCTCAAGTCCGAAGCACTTATCCCCCTCGAAGAATTCCTGAACGATCAGGGCGAAGTCGAAGTCAAGGCTGGCGACTTTGTTTCCGTTGCCATCGATTCCCTGGAAAACGGTTATGGCGACACCATCCTTTCGCGTGACCGCGCCAAGCGCCTTTCGGCCTGGCTGCAGCTGGAACAGGCTCTCGAGTCCGGCGAAATGGTCACCGGCACCATCACCGGCAAGGTCAAGGGCGGTCTTACCGTCATGACGAACGGCATTCGTGCCTTCCTGCCCGGTTCATTGGTCGACCTGCGTCCCGTCAAGGACACCACGCCCTACGAGGGCAAGACCATGGAATTCAAGGTCATCAAGCTCGATCGCAAGCGCAATAACGTTGTTCTGTCGCGCCGCTCGGTCCTTGAAGCCAGCATGGGCGAAGAACGTCAGAAATTGCTCGAAACCCTCAGCGAAGGCGCTGTGGTCAAGGGCGTCGTCAAGAACATCACCGACTACGGCGCGTTTATCGACCTGGGCGGCATCGATGGCTTGCTGCACATCACCGATATGGCATGGCGTCGTGTGCGTCATCCCTCCGAGGTCTTGCAGGTGGGTCAGGAAATTGAAGCCAAGGTTCTCAAGTTCGACCAGGAGCGCAGCCGGGTTTCGTTGGGCGTCAAGCAGCTGGGCGAAGATCCGTGGGTGGGTCTGGCGCGCCGCTATCCGCAGCACACGCGCTTGTTCGGCAAGGTTACCAACCTGACCGACTACGGTGCGTTCGTTGAAGTCGAATCGGGCATCGAAGGCTTGGTGCACGTTTCTGAAATGGACTGGACCAACAAGAACATCGACCCGCGCAAGGTGGTCACGCTGGGCGACGAAGTCGAAGTCATGGTTCTGGAAATCGACGAAGAGCGCCGCCGCATTTCGCTGGGCATGAAGCAGTGCCGTGCGAACCCTTGGGAAGAGTTTTCCATCAACTTCAAACGCGGCGACAAGGTCCGTGGCGCGATCAAGTCCATTACCGACTTTGGCGTGTTCGTCGGCCTGCCTGGTGGCATCGACGGCCTCGTCCACATGTCCGACATCTCCTGGTCCGAGTCCGGCGAAGAAGCCGTGCGCGGCTTCAAGAAAGGCGACGAGATCGATGCGGTGGTTCTGGGTATCGATACCGACAAGGAGCGCATCTCCCTGGGTGTCAAGCAGCTCGAAGGTGATCCGTTCAACAACTTCGTTGCCACCTACGACAAGGGTGCCGTGGTTCCGGGCGTCATCAAGTCCGTGGAAGCCAAGGGCGCCGTGGTCACGTTGTCGCTGGAGGTCGATGGTTATCTGCGCGCCTCCGAGATTTCTTCAGGCCGCGTCGAAGATGCGACAACCGTGCTCAAGCCCGGCGAAAGTGTCGAAGCCATGATCATCAACATTGATCGCAAGACGCGATCAATACAGTTGTCGATCAAGGCACGCGACAACGCCGAGACAGCCGAAACGATTCAGCGCATGTCGGACGCCAGTGCGTCGTCGGGTACTACCAACCTGGGGGCACTACTGAAGGCGAAGCTGGATCAGCAACGTGACGATGGTTAATCGGTGTGACTAAGTCAGAGCTCATCGCAATCCTGGCCAGCCGCTATCCGCAGCTGGCTGTGCGCGACACCGATATCGCGGTCAAGACCGTGCTCGATGCCATGACCCAGGCCTTGGCTGGTGGTCAGCGCATCGAGATTCGCGGCTTTGGCAGTTTTTCGTTATCGGTGCGATCTCCTCGCGTGGGGCGCAACCCCAAGTCCGGAGAGAAGGTCATCGTGCCCGGCAAGCGGGTGCCGCATTTCAAGGCTGGCAAGGAATTGCGCGAGCGGGTCGATGCGGCGTTTGACGCCGAAGTCAAGGCGGCCGGATCCGACTTCCAGCCGTCGTCGGCTGACTCGCGCATTATGCACGGCTGATTGCGGCTGCCGCACAGCATGGTTCCGTTGTGACAAATAGGCACCCTGGTTTTGCCAGTGGGGCCTATTTGCATTTGGGGCGGTGCCGATTGCAAATGTTTACGTCGGGGTACGGGGGGCAACGATGATTCCCCTTACAATTACCCCATTCCTGATCAATCGGAGTTTTGTCATGCGCTACCTGGTCTGGGTATTAAGGTTGCTTGTTTTTGTGCTGGTTCTGTTGTTTGCTCTTAAAAACACTGATCCGGTCAATGTTCATTTCTATGCGGATCGCACCATTGCGGGGGTGCCGCTCATTGTGGTCATGCTTGCGGCGTTTGTGCTGGGCATTGTGCTTACGCTGCTGGCTGTGTTTCCGGCCAACTGGCGCCGCCGTCGCGAGGTTCGCAAGCTGCGGCGCGACTTGCAGCGCCTGCAGGAATTGGCCCTGAAGTCGGGGGCGCCTGAGCCTCTGGCCGCCCGGGAAGCGATTGCACCGCTGGCCCCCCTGTAACTTTGCGAGGCTTCTTCCGTGGACTTTGAACCCTGGTGGCTGATAGCGGTACCTGTTTTGTTTGCACTGGGCTGGATCGCGGCGCGTGTCGATATCCGGCAAATGCTGTCGGAAACGCGTACGTTGCCCGATTCCTATTTCAAGGGTTTGAATTTCCTCCTGAACGAAGAGCCCGACCGTGCCATCGATGCCTTCGTCGAGGTAGTGAAGCTTGACCCTGAGACAACCGAACTGCACTTTGCCCTGGGCAGTCTCTTTCGGCGGCGTGGCGAAATGGAGCGCGCCATTCGTGTGCATCAGAGCCTGCTTGCACGCGCCGACCTGCCCCAGATCGAACGTGAGCATGCGCAGCATGAAATCGCGCAGGACTTTCTCAAGGCGGGCATGCTCGATCGCGCTGAACTGGCTTTCAAACAGGTGCTGGAGACGCGGTTTGCGGTGCCGGCGGTGCGCGCGTTGGTTCGTATCTACGAGTCCGAACATGACTGGCCGCAAGCCATCGAGGCGGTAAAGCGGTTGCGCGCACTGGTTGACGAACCTGTCCCGCAACTGGTGCATTACCAGTGCGAGCAGGCACAGGCAGCGCTGAGCTTGAGGCCTCCCGATATTGCGACGGCAGAGGCGGCGCTCGACGCCGCCGACAATGCCGCAGGTGCCCTTCGTGGCCAGGTTCGTGGCGAGCCGTCCGAAGCGCGTATTGCCATGCTGCGGGCTCAAGTAGCCAAAGCCGGCAATAACCTTGAACAGGAGCGCGTCCATCTTGAGTCCGTGCTCACCGTCGCGCCTGACTATTCCGGTCTGGTGGCCGAAGACCTCATCAATAACTATCGCCGTTCTGGCCACGAGGCGGAAGGGCTGACGCTGCTCAGGGACCATTACCTGCGGCACGCCACACTTGATACCTTCAATGTCGTATTTCGCGAGATGCGTGCCCAGCAGGGCCACGATACCGCGTGGACGTTTGCGCGCGATGCGCTGCGTGCTCGCCCTTCACTGCTCGGTTTGGACCGTCTGCTGGAGGTCGAACTGGCGATGGGCGACAGGGCCAGCGTTCCGCACGTGCTGTCCGGAGCCGACCTGAGTCTGCTGCGCTCACTCATTCACAAACACACGCAGAGGTTGGACCGGTATACGTGCAAGATGTGCGGCTTTGAGGCCCGTCATTTTTACTGGCAATGCCCGGGATGCAATTCCTGGGAGACGTATCAGCCTTTGCGTGTAGAGGAAGCCCGATGAAGCCGTTCCCCGCCGAGGCGATAAAAGACGTCAATGTCCTGGTCATTGGCGACATCATGTTGGATCGTTACTGGTTCGGCGAAGTCGATCGCATATCGCCCGAGGCACCAGTGCCCGTGGTTCGGGTGGCGCGCCGCGAGGACAGGCTCGGTGGCGCAGCGAACGTGGCGCGTAATATCGCGGCATTGGGAGCAAAGGTGACGCTGTTGGGCGTCGTGGGCAAAGACGAGGCTGGCGAGAAGGTGCGTGAGCTTTTGGCCAGTGAAGGCATTGCGGCGCAGATTATTGCAGATGGCACCCTGCACACCACCCTGAAGATGCGTGTGTTGGGTCGCCAGCAGCAATTACTGCGCATCGATTTCGAGCAAACCCCCTGCGAACAGAGCCTGGCTGACCTTCAATCGGGTACGCAGGCACTTTTGTCAGGTCATACTGTCGTCGTGCTGTCGGATTACGCGAAGGGCGCACTGGCGCGAGCGGAGCCGCTTATCCAGGCGGCGCGATCTGTGGGTGTCCCGGTCCTGGTTGACCCCAAGGGGCATTTGTACAAGCGCTATGCCGGTGCCACCATCATCACGCCGAATCGTGCCGAAATGCGCGATGCGGTGGGAAGCTGGCAAACCGAGGAAGACCTGACCGAGCGCGCAGAGCGTTTGCGTAGCGAACTTGGCCTCGAAGCCTTGCTCGTTACGCGCTCCGAGCAAGGGATGACCCTATTCACGCAGCAGGGTCGCCACCATGTCGATGCGCGTGCACAAGAGGTGTTCGACGTGTCGGGTGCGGGTGATACGGTGCTGGCCACGCTGGCTGTCATGCGCGCTGCCGGCCTGCCGTGGGTCGAAGCCGTGGATTGGGCCAATCGTGCGGGAGGTGTCGTGGTTGGCAAGCTGGGTACATCGGTGGTTACGGCAGAGGAAATGAGATGATCATAGTCACGGGTGGTGCGGGTTTCATCGGAAGCAATCTTGTGCGCGGGTTGAATGCCCGTGGCTGCGACGACATTCTGGTAGTCGATGATCTGACTCAGGGCGATAAGTTCCTGAATTTGGTCGATTGCAGGATTGCCGACTACCTGCACAAAGATGATTTTCGCAAAATGCTGCAACAGGGCAAGCTTGGCGCCATTGAGGCGGTGTTCCACGAGGGCGCCTGTTCCGATACGACCGAGCGCGATGGCCACTACATGCTTGATAACAATTACCGGGTGACGCTCGAAATTTTCCAGTACTGCCAGTCAGCCAAAGTGCCTATGCTGTATGCCTCGTCGGCGGCGGTTTACGGGGCTGGTCCGGTCTATGTGGAAGATCTTGTCAACGAGTCGCCCTTGAATGTTTACGGGTACTCCAAGTTTCTGTTCGACCAGGTGCTGCGTCGTCATCTGGGGTCACTAAGTGCCCCCGTCGTGGGCCTGCGCTACTTCAACGTGTATGGCCCCAACGAGCAACACAAAGGGCGCATGGCCTCTGTGGCTTTTCACAATATGGGGCAGTTCAGGTCCGAACGGCACGTGAGGCTGTTTGGTGGCTGGGATGGTTACAGCGACGGTGGCCAGTTGCGCGACTTTGTCTACATTGACGATGTGGTCGACGTGAATCTGCATTTTTTCGAACACGCGGGGCAATCCGGAATCTTCAATTGCGGGACAGGCCTTGCGCAACCTTTCAACGACGTGGCCTGCGCCGTGGTCAACGCGCTGCGGGCACAGTCCAATCTGCCGGTGTTGTCGCACACTGAGCAGGTCCAGCAGCAACTCATACGCTATATTCCTTTCCCCGATGATCTCAAGGGGCGCTATCAAAGCCATACACAGGCCGACCTTACGCAGTTGCGCGCTGCGGGTTATGACAAGCCGTTCCGTGATGTGCAGGCGGGTGTGGCCGATTACGTGAACGTGCTCGTGAAGCGCGGCGCCATTTAGGTTTTGGTAGCGGTTTTCGGCGGCGCGCCGGACGGCCTGTGTTTTTACGCATGGATATTTGGCTGTGTAAAGGCTACCGCCTCCCGACAAGGCACTTCAAGATAAGGACTGGACGCTTTGGATTGGCATTCCTCATGGTATGTCACCGAAGGGCGTCTTCCCATTCCTTTTCTGGAGTTTGCCATGAACCCGTTTACTGAATCCACGGTGGCGCTGCCTTTGTCTGCAACCGCTGACCCATCTCCGCAGAATAGTCGCCTGTTGTTTGGCTCCGAGGGCTTTTTGTCCGAGACTGTCGGTGTGCCCGTCGAAGTCGCCAAATCACGTGCGCGGCCTGCGCGTGGCGCCTTGCCATCGCGCAGGGAAAATTTGCGTGCCAGCGTGGCCTCGGCGCGTGTTGGCAACGAGCCGATGCTACCGCAAATAGCCTTTTTACCGGCCGTGCGTCAACGCTTCAAACGCCGTGCTGCGGTCGCGGGCGGTAGCCAAGTTGTCAAGGGCAGTGGCAACGGCGACAGGCGAAAGAGTGGCGATCATGCAGGCAGTGACGGCATCAAGGGCAGCGACGGTGTCGCAGGCAACAGCAGCGATTACAGCGACCGGGGTGGGGGGACGGTTGAACCCGATACTCAGCCGCCCGCGTCGACAGGCTTTGGCAATGCTGCCCGTGGCGGTGCCAGCAAGGCTTATGGCGTGCAGGGGTGCCGTCGTGCAGCTTCGGGTGGCGGCGGTAATGATGGTGGGGGGAATGGCAAGGGTGGTGGGGGGAGGGGCAGGCGTGGGCGCCGTGGCCTGACGTTTTTTGGCCGTGGTGGATTGGGTATGTTGCTGCTGTTGCTGGGGCTTAATCTCGCGGTGCCCGGGCTGGCCGAAGCCATGGATGTCAACGTGGCCACGCTGGAGCAATTGCGTACGGTGCGCGGCATAGGCCCCAAGACAGCGCAGATCATCATCGAAGAGCGCACGCGCGGCGGCAAGTTTGAATCTTTCGAAGATTTGTCCGACCGGGTAAAAGGCATAGGCGCGAAAAGGGCAGCGGCGTTGAAGGCTTCAGGCCTGACGTTGGGGCAAGCGGTGCAAGGCATGGCAGGTCCAGGCGTTGCCGCTAGTGGCAAGACACGACCGGGCATCGGTGATAAGGCAGCATCTGCATCCACAGGGGCAGGGTCCGCACGGCGTATCGGTAGATAAGATTCGCCAACTTCGGTGGGGCGTGCGGGCTGGCCAGAGCGCACATGGGCCATAGTGAGTTGGTGTATTATTTCTTCATGAAGAAATACACCACTGTTCAAGACATAATTGGCTCAACCCCTCTGGTGCGCCTGCAGCGCATTCCTGGTCAGGCTGGCGAGCAGCGTGGCAATGTTGTGTTGGCCAAGCTTGAAGGCAATAACCCGGCCGGGTCGGTCAAAGACCGCACGGCCAGTTCCATGATCCTGCGTGCTCAAGAGCGCGGCGAAATCAAACCCGGCGATACGCTCATCGAAGCCACCAGCGGCAATACTGGCATTGCGCTGGCCATGATGTCCGCGGTGCTTGGCTACAAAATGACGCTGGTCATGCCCGACAACCTTTCTGTCGAAAGGCGGGCCGCCATGGCCGCCTATGGGGCTCAATTAATCCTGACGCCCGCCAGTCAGGGTGGCATGGAATACGCGCGCGACCTCGCGCTGAAAATGCAGGCCGAGGGTAAGGGCAGGGTACTGGATCAGTTCGCCAACCCCGACAACACGCGGGCTCATTTCGAAACTACCGGGCCCGAGCTGTGGCAGCAGACTGACGGCGAAATCACGCATTTTGTCAGCGCGATGGGTACGACGGGCACCATCATGGGTGTCAGCTCGTATTTGCGGTCGCGCAATCCGGCCATACAAGTGGTTGGTGCCCAGCCGGCTCCAGGGTCGCAGATTCCGGGCATTCGCAAGTGGCAAGAGGCCTATCAGCCAAAAATCTATCATCCGGAACAGGTCGACGCTTTCGAGCTTGTCAGCCAGGCTGAGGCCGAAGAAATGGCCAGGCGGTTGGCCGCCGAAGAGGGAATTTTCGGCGGGATTTCATCGGCGGGCGCGCTGGTTGCAGCCATCCGCGTCGCGCAGCGTGTCCAGAACGCAACCATTGCGTTTATAGTCTGCGACCGGGGTGACCGCTACCTGTCAACAGGCGTCTTCAGCTAGCTTTAATCGGTCTTTGGGGCTTTGCGGACATTTCGGGGTGCTGGATTGCTGGACGCCGTTCTGGCGTCCCTCAGCCTGCTTCAGCCATCAGCAGGCTTGTGTGGGTGTTGCGCGTGTTAAGTCGAGCGGGCCAGGCGCAGTGCGGTGAACTGCCAGCGTGACTGGGCGGGGAAAAAATTCCGGTAGGTGGCTCGGCTGTGTCCTGTGGGCGTGGCACACGATGCACCGCGCAGCACATATTGGTTCACCATGAACTTCCCGTTATATTCGCCGACTGCGCCGCGGGCTGGCTGAAAGCCCGGGTACGGTGCATAGCTGCTGGATGTCCATTGCCAGCCTGTGTCGAATAGTTGTGCTAGCGTGGGTGAGTCAGGTTGTGGGGTGTTGGCGCCGGCCTGTGCGGTAACCGCGTATTCCCATTCCGCTTCAGTAGGCAGTCGCGCTTTGGCCCAGCGTGCGTAGGCGTCCGCTTCGAAGAACGACAGATGGCGCACCGCGCGCCTCCCGTCCAGCGGGGTCAGGCCATTTAGCGTGAACTCGTTCCACTTTTCGCCAGTTTGCTGCCAGTAGAGTGGGTGCGTGATCGGTTGGGCCGCCGCATGCAGCCAGTCCCACCCCGCAGACAGCCACAGGCTCGGACTCTGGTAAGCCCCCGCGTCCATGAAGGCGCAGTATTCATCGTTGGTAACCAGACGCGAGGCCAGCTCGAACGGTTCGATATAGCGCCGGTGGCGAGGCAGCTCATTGTCGAAGCAGAATTCGTCGGTGGCGTGCCCGATCCTGACGACACCGCCTTGTATCGCGACCCATTGCAATGGAGCGATTACATCGGGGACGGGTTCGTAGGGCTGCGGTGTATAGGCCGGGTACAGCGGGTTGTGCCAGAACAGATGCAGGATGTCGCTGAGTATCAGTTCCTGGTGCTGCTGTTCGTGATGCAGCCCCAGAACGACCATCGCCGCCAGGTCGGCCGAAAGGGCATGACCGGGCGTGGTCGCAGCAAGGAGCAACGTGTGCATGCGCGCATCTACGTGGTGGCGATAGGCTTTGATTTCAGCCAGCGATGGGCGGGTGAGCAGGCCCCGGTTGGGTCTGGGATACTTCTCGCCAACTCCGTTGTAGTAAGAGTTGAACAGTATGCGGAAGGCGGCCTGAAACGGCTTGAAGTCCGCTTCGAATTTTTCGAGGATAAAGGTTTCGAAAAACCAGGTGGTGTGGGCCAGATGCCATTTGACCGGGCTGGCGTCGGGCATGGACTGGACGCAGCAGTCTTCTTCGGACAAAGGGTCTGCGAGCTTCAACGTGGCACTTCTAACCGCTTCGTAGCGTGTGAGAAGGGAACCGGAAATAGTCATGGTGGGAATCTCTTTGGCGGGCCAGAGGCCCGCATGAAGCAAAGGTGGGCTGGCGCCCAGTACAGGTGCTTTGTTCGTAGACAGTAGGATTGCATCGACAGGGCAAGGCAGCCAGCTACATTCACGCGGCGCGCGCATGAACCATGGCAAACCAGTTGTGCTCGTCTGTCCAGATCTGCGCGTGGGCGAACCCGGCGCCGGCCAGCAACTGGATGAACGATGGTACTGTGTACTTGTAGCTATTTTCCGTATGAATGGTTTCGTGTGTGGTGAACAGCCGCTGTCCGCCAGGCCAGCGCACCGTGACGGCGTGGCGCGCCTTCAGGTACATCTGCATGCATTGTTCGTGCGAGTTGAAGCGTGCCTCGTGCACCCAGTCGTCGACATTGAAGTCCGAATCCAGCAGGCAATTCACGTTTCGAAGCAGGTTAAGGTTGAACGCGCTGGTCAGCCCTATCGCATCGTCGTAGGCCGCACGCAGCAGCGTCGGGTTTTTGATCAGGTCGATGCCCAGCAATACCCCACCATCGGCCTGGCAGGCCTGGCGCAGCCGGCGCAGGAATGCACTGGCTTCGTCAGGCGAAAAATTGCCTATGGATGATCCGGGATAGAAAAATACACGGTGCTCGGTGCCGACGGACGCAGGCAGGCTCAGCTCGTGCGAAAAATCCTGGGCGAGCGGCGTGATGCGCATTTGTGGGTAGCGTCGCTGCAGTTGTGCGGCTGCCTGTTCGAGGAACGTCTTCGAGATATCGATGGGCACGTAGTGCCGGGGCTGGAGCATGGGGAACAGGAGCGCCGCCTTGGCGCAGTTTCCCGCGCCCAGGTCGATAAGCGTTCTGCCTGGTCCGACGGCGCTTGCAATAGAGGCAGCATTGGCGGCAATGATCGCTTCTTCGGTGCGTGTCGGGTAGTACTCGGGCAGCAGGCACAGGGCTTCGAACAGCTTCGAACCCATCGTGTCATACAGGTATTTGGGCGATATGCTGGCGCTGGGGTCGAGCAGGCCAGCCGATAACTCGGCCTTTGCGCCGTCGTAGGGGGTGCTTTCGCGCTTTATGGCGGCGTCTGGCGTGTCGCTTTGCACGTAGGCTTCGGGTTGAATTGTCATCGACGCTTACCTCGATAATCGGCTTGGTTGGGCTCGGGTAGGCCTTTTAGGTTAACACCGTACGGGATATGACAAAAGCCGGGGTGGCCGCGCACGGCGCTTGGCTAGTAAGGTGCGGTACCGCTTATGCGCCTGGATATCGCGAGAGCCAGATCGGCGACCGATGCGGCGTAGAAGTAGCTGCGATTGTAGTGCGTGATGGCGAAAAAGTTTGGAGTGCCGCTGCGCAGTTCCAGCGTATTGCGCGGCTCGTCGGGCAGATCGACAATGCCAAGCGGGTGCAGCTTCCACGTGTCGGCAAACGTGCTGGGCCGGGTCTTGGCACCAAACCCTTTCAGATCGCTCCAGGTATAGGTAGGCTCCAGTCCTCCCTTCACCCACTTTGCAGCGTCCTTGGGAAGGTCAACAGGGGCGAACACCGGCAGCCCCGGCACCCAGCCGTGTTGACGTAGAAAATTGGCGACCGACATGATGGCGTCGTCGACGCTGCCGCTCAAATCGATTTTTCCGTCGTTGTTACCGTCCACCGCGTATCGCAGCAGGCTGCCGGGCATGAATTGTGGCAGGCCCAGCGCGCCGGCAAACGAGCCGGTGGCGGTCAGTGCATTCAGTTCGTGCCGGTTGTCCAGCTGGATGAGGTCGGCAAGCTGGTCGCGAAACATCTGGCTGCGCTCGGGACGCGCAGTATCGGGGTTGCGAAAGGCCAGCGTGGCCAGGGCATCCAGGGTTCTGAATGAACCCGTGTTGCGGCCATAAATGGTTTCCACGCCTAAGATGGCGACGATAATGGCTTGAGACACGCCATATTGCTGTGCGGCGCTGTCCAGTGCGGCACGGTGTTCACGCCAGAATTGAGCGCCCGCCTTGATGCGCACCGGGTCCACAAAGCGGTTGCGGTAGGTCACCCAGCTGCGGCGCACGCGGGTATTGCTGGGCGTCATCAGCCGGGCTACTGTGACGTTGTAGCGCGCTTGCTTCAGCAGATTCTCGACATGGGCGAGTGGGACATGGCGGGTTTGCGCAACGTTACGGGCGTAGGCCTGGGCGTCGGGCGTGAGCACACCGTTGCGGGTAAGGAAGCCGCTGCGGCTTGCCGGCACGCTGGCGGTCGGGTTATTGTTCGCCGTCCCGCCGTTCGATTCAACACCTGGCGCGGGGTTGCTGTGCTGTGGGCCGGTAGTTTGTGTCGTCGTCCTGGTTTGCGGGGCGGCACAGCCTCCCAACAGCACCGTGACAAAGGCAACTTGCAAAATACGGCTCGGATTGAACATAATCATCCCTTATGAAAACGCTTTATATTACCCACCCGGCATGCCGTCTGCACGAAATGGGAGACTGGCATCCCGAAAGCCCGGGTCGGCTTGATGCCATTAACGATCAGCTGGTCGCCAATGGAGCGATGCAATGGCTGGGGGCCATGACGGCAATCACGGCTGCCGATCATGATTTGCTGCGCGTTCATTCGCCCGAATATTTGGCTCACCTCAGGGCGCGGGCCCCTCAGTGCGGGTACGTCGAGCTTGACCCCGACACAATTATGAATTGCCATACCCTTGAGGCTGCCTACGCTGCGGCGGGTGCAGGCATCACTGCCGTTGACGCAATTATGCGCGGCGAGGCGCAAACAGCCTTTTGCGCGGTCCGTCCACCTGGACATCACGCCAGTTCGGACCAGGCGCTGGGATTTTGTTTTTTCAACAATTTGGCGGTAGCTGTAGCGTATACGCTTGAAAAATATAAGCTGAGCCGGGTGGCGATTGTAGATTTCGACGTGCATCATGGTAACGGAACTGAGGAAATTTTCGCCGGAAACCACAAAGTTCTGATGTGCAGCTTCTACCAACACCCATTTTTTCCTAACGTACACACTCAAAAACATGTTAAAAACATGCTGAATGTGCCGGTCAGCGCGCAAAGCGATGGCTCGGCCATCCGCCGGTTGGTTGACGAGCGCTGGCTGCCGCGTTTGCGCGAGTTCAGGCCCGAGTTCATTTTCGTGTCCGCGGGGTTTGACGCCCACCGCGAAGACGAAATGGCCCAATTGGGCATGGTCGAGGACGATTACGCCTGGATTACACGCCAGATCGTCGAGGTGGCCGAAGAAACCGCGAAGGGGCGAATTGTCAGCTTCCTGGAGGGCGGGTATAGTTTGCCCGCGCTTGGGCGCAGCGTTGTTGCGCACGTAAGGGCGCTGGCAAAGCTGTAGAATAGCTGGGTTATTTCCCAGTTGTCCGGAACGGTTTGAGTTGTCTTGTCTGGCGCGTGGCCAGAGCGTGGGGCGACATTGATTTATTCCTTTGGAGGAAATGCTCGATGAAGGTACTGGTACCCGTCAAGCGTGTGGTTGACTATAACGTCAAGGTGCGTGTCAAGTCGGATCAAAGCGGCGTTGACATTGCCAACGTCAAAATGTCCATGAATCCCTTTGACGAGATTGCCGTCGAAGAGGCGATGCGGCTTAAAGAGAAGTCGGTGGCGACCGAAGTGATCGCCGTGTCCTGCGGTATAGCGGGTTGCCAGGAAACACTGCGCACCGCCATGGCGATTGGCGCCGATCGTGCCATTCTGGTGCAAACCGATGTGGAATTGCAGCCGTTGGCTGTTGCCAAGCTGCTCAAGTCCGTGGTCGACAAAGAACAGCCCGGACTCGTCATTCTAGGCAAGCAGGCTATCGATGACGATGCCAATCAGACAGGCCAGATGCTGGCCGCCTTGCTCGACTGGCCCCAAGCCACGTTTGCCAGCAAGGTTGAAGTATCGGGCGATACGGTCCAGGTCACGCGCGAGGTGGATGGCGGTCTGGAAACGCTGTCACTGAAGCTGCCGGCCATCATTACCACCGACTTGCGCCTTAATGAGCCGCGTTATGTAACGCTGCCCAACATCATGAAAGCCAAGAAAAAGCCGCTCGAAACGGTCGCTCCGGCAGACCTCGGTGTGGACCCCACGCCGCGTCTGAAAACCCTTAAAGTGGCTGAACCGCCCTCGCGTGCGGCCGGCGTGATTGTCCCAGATGTGGCGGCATTGGTCGACAAGCTCAAAAACGAAGCTAAGGTAATCTAACGATGTCCATACTTGTCATTGCAGAACATGATAATGCCCAACTGAAGGGCGCAACACTCAATGTCATTGCCGCGGCGCAGAAAATCGGTGGTGATATTCACGTGCTCGTGGCGGGGGCGGGAGTATCGGCCGTGGCGCAGCAGGCCAGCCAGGCGGCTGGTGTGGCCAAGGTGCTGGTGGCCGACGCAGCTTCGTTGGCCGATGGACTGGCCGAGAACGTTGCCGCGCAGGTCCTGGCGCTGGCCAAGGATTATGGCCATATTCTGTTCGCCGCGACTGCCAGCGGCAAGAATGTGGCACCACGAGTGGCTGCCAAGCTTGATGTCGCGCAGGTGTCTGACATTATTTCGGTTGTTTCACCCGACACGTTTACGCGCCCCATTTATGCCGGTAACGCCATCGCAACGGTCCAGTCCGCCGACGCCGTCAAGGTTGTTACGGTGCGTACGACGGGCTTTGATGCCGTAGCGGCAACAGGAGGGCAGGCACAGGTGCAGGCAGTCGACGCGGTCGCCGATTCGGGTCGTTCGGCCTTCGTAAGCCGTGAAGTGGCTAAAAGCGATCGCCCCGAGCTGGCTGGCGCCGCGCGGGTCGTGTCTGGTGGGCGCGGTCTGGGCAGCGCCGAGAATTTCAAGCTGCTGGACCCGCTGGCCGACAAGCTGGGCGCGGCCATTGGCGCGTCGCGTGCCGCAGTGGATGCTGGCTACGCACCCAATGACTGGCAGGTTGGGCAGACCGGCAAGATCGTTGCCCCCCAATTGTATGTAGCCATTGGCATTTCGGGCGCCATCCAGCATCTGGCGGGCATGAAGGATTCCAAAGTCATTGTTGCCATCAATAAGGATGCTGAGGCCCCCATTTTCGGGGTAGCCGATTACGGTCTCGTGGCCGACTTGTTCCAGGCAGTTCCAGAGTTGGTTGCCGCGCTGTAGGCGCGTGTGTCTTGTGGGATGGGCCTGTGGTAAATAGGCCCATCGCCCATCGCTGCCGCCAGAACGATCCTGAGCTTAACGGGTGTTTGGCCAGGTCGCCGTTTTCCATCGCCAGCGTGGACGTCCGCTTCCCCCGCCGCAAGGTTGCACGCTGCGACAGGATAGTCAGGTTGTTTCGCGCGGACTGCGTGGTTTGTCTGATTGCTTCGTGAGCGACTGATGCGTTCCACGAAGACACCCCCTGGGTCTCCGCATCCATGGGGTGTTTTTTTATGGCGAAGTTTTCCGTTCGTCTCTGTGAACGTGAAAGTGCGACCTGAAAATTTCACTGTCGGGCCTTTCGGACTTCTTTGATGTTGGGGTGGTAAAAAGGGGGCGTGGGTCTGAAAGGAGAAAGAAATGACGTTCAGCGTTCCTCTGCGCGATATTTTGTTTGTTTTGGACGAACTGGCCGATTTACCGGGTGTACTGGCACTGCCGGGGTTTGAGGAAGTATCCAGGGATCTGGTCGTTGCGGTGCTGGAAGAAAATAGCAAATTCGTCGAGCAGGTGCTGGCGCCGCTTAATCGCGGCGGCGACCAGGAGTCGGCGCAGTGGCATGACGGCGTGGTGACTATGCCCGCTGGCTTTGCGAAGGCATTTTCCGAGTTTGCCGCGGCGGGTTGGCAGGGTTTGCAGCACGAAACGCGCCGAGGTGGCCAAGGCCTGCCCAAGCTGGTGGCTGCGCCCGCTTGCGAGAATCTTAACGCTGCCAATCTGTCGTTTTCCCTGTGCCCGTTGTTGACTGACGGTGTCATTGAAGCGCTGGGAACCGTAGGGGGCGTGCAAGAGCAGGAGACTTTTATTCCGCCGCTGTTGCAGGGACGCTGGACTGGCACCATGAACCTGACCGAACCCCAGGCTGGTTCGGATTTGGCGCGAGTGGCGACCCGTGCCGTGCGCCACGACGACGGCACGTATCGCCTCAGCGGGCAGAAAATATTTATTACCTACGGCGAACACGACATGGCCGAAAACATCGTGCATCTGGTGTTGGCACGTACGCCGGAGGCCCCGGCGGGAGTCAAGGGGATTTCGTTATTCATCGTACCCAAGTTTCTGGTTGCGGGGGATGGCGCTTTGGGCGCGCGCAATGATGTCTGGTGTGCGTCCATCGAACACAAGCTGGGCATACACGCCAGTCCCACTGCGGTGCTGCTGTATGGAGCGGGTAAAGGCGACGTGGGCGAGGGGGGGGCGGTCGGGTATCTGGTGGGCCAGGAGAATCACGGCCTGGAATACATGTTCGTCATGATGAATGCGGCGCGCTTTGCCGTCGGGCTGCAGGGGGTTGCCGTGGCGGAGCGCGCACTTCAGCAGGCGCGGGCGTACGCGGTCGAGCGCGTGCAGGGTCAGGCGCTGGATGACCCTGACCAGTCCGTCGCCATCATTCAGCATCCTGACGTGCAGCGCATGCTTGCCAGCATGCAAGCCTTGACCGAAGGTGGACGTGCGCTGGCGTATTTTGCCGCCGCCGCCCGCGATAAATCGCAACGTCACCCCGATGCGGGCGAAAAGGAGTGGAACAAGGCGCTGTTTGAATATCTAGTGCCTGTCGTGAAGGGCTTCTGCACCGAGAATGCGGTCGAGGTTGCTTCAACGGGTGTGCAGGTTCATGGAGGCATGGGCTATATCGAAGAGACGGGCGCAGCCCAGCATTTTCGTGATGCGCGCATTTTGCCCATCTATGAAGGGACTACGGCTATCCAGGCCAACGACTTCCTGGGGCGGAAAACGCTACGCGATGCAGGCAAGGTGGGTACGGAACTGGCAAGCCGCATGCGCGCCACACTGCTTGAACTGCAAAAGAGTGCGGCTCAGCCTGCGGCAGATGGTATGGCTGGCAGTGTGGGAGCGGCCGGCGTTGTCGGCAAGGCAAGCGTGGCTGGCGGGGCAGCTTGTGATCAGTTGGCGGTAATTGCCCGTTGTTTTGAACCGGCCTTGCTGGCGTATGAGCAGTCGTTGAAGTTCGTGCTGTCGGCCGCCGCCCACAAGGATTTCAGGACGGCGTTTTTTGACAGTGTCCCTTATCTGATGCTTGTGGGGGTTGTCCTGGCGGGTTGGCAGATGGCTCGTGCTGCATTGGCGTGCCAACGTATCGTGGCTGAGGATTCGGATGCGTTTTACGTGCACAAGCTTGCAACCAGCACGTTCTACGCATCCCATATATTGCCGCGTGCGCTGGCACTGCAAGCTGAAATTCTTGAGGGAGCCGCAGCAGGCCGTGCTGCCGCCGCGGTGTGTGAAAAATGACTTCATGGGGCAGAAAAGTGCTTAGGGGGCAGGGTGTGTCGGGCATCCGCCGCGGTATATCGAAAGTGTGTTGTAAAAAAGAGCTTGCAATGTTAACTGTAATTTTGTACAGTTAATTTGTGAAGCAGCTGTTAATAAATACAGTAATTCAAAAGCGGCATTCAACGTGGCACTTAAGGTTGCTTCATCCGTAATGCCAGGTTTTCACGTCAAGCCGGCCTCAGTTCGGGGCGGCTTTCCTTGAACAACATTGCTTGAACCCATTATCACCCGAGGCCCTTTATGTCCACCAAATCCCGTCAAGCTTCCAGCAAACGTCCAGTTTCGACCGCAGCCAAGGAAAAGGCCAGGCGCTCGCTTACGTTCGGTGCCAAGGCCACCGACATCTGCCTGGTAGTTGTCTGGGGCGCCATGATCCCCGGTTTAATGTGGCTGGGCGCAGCCGGTGGCTTTTAAATAACGCTTTTTTCGTATATACTTACCAGCTTTGCAATGACATCCTCTGGCGGCAAGCCAACAATAGCTTTTTGCTCTTTGTCAGGTGCTTTTGCGTGCGGGTTTACCCATGTGGTTCATCCATATATTTCGCACAAGTGCCTGCCCTAATATTTGCCGTGTCACGATGCCTATGGAGCCCAGCATGGATCTTATCGCCCTTCTTGAACAAGAAGAAATCGCCCGCCTTAGCAACGGCCAACCCAAGCCGCAGTTCTCTCCCGGCGATACGGTGGTGGTTAATGTAAATGTCGTTGAAGGTACCCGCAAGCGGGTGCAGGCCTACGAGGGCGTGGTCATTGCCAAACGTAATCGTGGCTTGAATTCTTCGTTTATCGTTCGCAAGATTTCGTCCGGCGAAGCCGTCGAGCGCACGTTCCAGTTGTATTCCACACAAATCGAATCCATTGAAGTCAAGCGTCGCGGCGCGGTGCGTCGTGCTAAACTTTATTATCTGCGTGGCCGTTCGGGTAAAGCTGCTCGCATTAAGGAAAAGCTGGTTCGCAAGTCAGACAAGGCGCAGGCGGCCGCGGAATAATTCGTGGTGTAGCCGGTGCAAACCAGTAAAGGCATCCGAGCGGTGCCTTTGGTTTTTTGGGTTCTATGTCGTCAAGCATATTAAATCCTTCTGTCAAAAAGCGGATTGCCGTGGTTCCTGGCTTTGACCCTCGAACCCAGCCTCTTGTGCCTTCCGGTGTTTTGCGGCCATTAAGCTCTGAAGCCCTGCAGCTGGATTTCATCAGTCACGCGTTCAAAAGCCACGTCAAGTGGGAAGTCGAGCCGGTATTTACGGCAGCGTTTCATGTCGACGAACTGCGGCTGGAAAACATTGTGCGTGCCGCAGTCTTCTTTCCTCTCGTACAGCGGGCCGACGGGTTGCATGTCATTTTTACGCGACGGGCCTCGCATTTATACGATCATGCCGGCCAGATCAGTTTTCCTGGCGGACGCATTGAAGTCACTGATGCCGACGCCGTGGCCGCTGCCTTGCGCGAAACGCAGGAAGAAATTGGCATCGAGCCAAAATATATCCAGCTCATCGGCACTCAACCCAGTTTTCTCACATCCACGCGCTTCACCATGAAGCCCGTCATCGGCTATGTGCGTCAGGGTTTCAGTATTCACCACAATGATTCCGAGGTCGCCGAGGTTTTCGAGGTTCCGCTGGCGTTCCTGATGGACCCGGCTCATCATCAATTGCGTCGCGCCGAACTTCCGGGCGGTGGGCACCGCTACTATTTTTCCATGACATGGGAAGCGCACTTCATATGGGGTGCAACGGCAGCGCTCGTACGCAATTTCTATCATTATCTGGCTGCGGCACAGTCCGAGCTCTAACGCGGGTGTCCTGTCTGGTCAGGTCCGGCTTTCTTCCAGCAGCCGCGCGTACAGGTTGTGACGCGCCCGGGTAATGTCGCCGGCCTCCATGGCCGCAAGTATGCGGCAGCCCGGCTCGTGCAGATGGGTGCAATTGTAGAAGCGACATTGCCCCAGCAGGCGGACAAATTCAGGAAAGCCCCGCTCGATTTCTCCAGGGCTTAGGTGATTCAGCCCGAAATTCTGAAAGCCTGGAGAGTCAATAATATTGCCGCCTGCCGGCAAGTGGTACAAACGTGTACTCGTTGTCGTGTGTTTGCCCGCGTCCAGTGCAGTAGAGTGTGTTTGCGTGAAGGCGTTGGTGCCGGGCACGAGGATATTCAGCAATGTCGACTTGCCCATGCCGCTTTGACCCAGCAAAAGGCTGGTTCGGCCTCGCAGCAGCGGTAGTAGCCGGGTGTTGACGTGCTCGGCGTCGAGTGCGCTTAGCTCCACAATGGTCAGACCCAGGCGGCGCAGTTGCTGGACACGAGCCTGGGCTTCGGGGAGGGCGGCGACAAGGTCTGTCTTGTTAAGGACAATGATGGGTTGAATGTTGGCGCTGCTGGCGGCAACCAGCGCACGTCCAATGAGTTCGTCCGAAAAGGCAGGTTCCACGGCCACCACGATCAACAGCAAGTCGATATTGGCGGCAAATAGCTTAGTGCGCATGTGGTCGGAGCGATACAGCAGATTGCGCCGTTCCAGCTGTTGTGTGATAACCCCGTCGTCCGTACCCTGTGGGGCGATGATGACGTTGTCGCCGACCGCCGCGCCCGCTTTTTTTCCGCGCGGAAAGCATTTTCGCACGCTGCCGTCCGCCAGTTCCACCATGTAATGCCGCCCATGTGACGCGATGATTCGCCCTTGTAGCGCAGCGCTATGAGGCATGCTTTTTCAGATTCTGAATGCGTATGGTGGCTGGCGGGTGACTGTCGTAATAGGCCGAATGCAGCGGGTCGGGTGTAAGGGTGGCCGCATTGTCGTCGTACAGTTTGACCAGGGCGGAAATCAGCGCGTCGGGTGAGCACTGCCGCGCAGCGTAGTTGTCCGCGGCAAACTCGTCGCGACGTGAAAGCCACGCGGCCAGTGGCGTCACCCAGAACGTAAAGATTGGCATGGCTAAAAAAAACAGGATCAGTGCCAACGCATCGTTGGGCCGGCCCAATTGTGGCACCACCCCCAATTCGGTATAGAACCAGACTTTTTGTGACAGCCAGCCCAACACTATAAAAAACACCAGCGCCAGCACAAAGCTGACAGCCATGCGTTTGAAGACATGCTTGTATTTGAAGTGGCCCAGTTCATGTGCAAGAACTGCCTCGATTTCGTCGGTGTTCAGGCGGGCAAGCAGCGTGTCAAAGAACACGATGCGTCGCGCCTTGCCAAAGCCGGTGAAGTACGCGTTGCCGTGCGCCGAACGTTTGGAGCCGTCCATGACGAACAGCCCGTGCAGCGGAAACCCGCAGCGCCGTGTCAGCGCCAGGATGCGCTCAGTGACTTCGGGATTATCGAGTGGCGTGAACTTATTGAAGAGGGGGGCAATGACGGTGGGGAACAGCCACAGGACAAGGAAGTTGAACGCTACCCATATGAGCCACGCCCACCACACCCACGCCGGGCCGGTACTTCCCATGACCCACAACACCAGTGCCGCCAGCGGCACCCCGAGCACAAGCAGCAACAGTACCGCTTTGACCGTGTCCGCCCAGAACAGCGCTGGCGTAACGCGGTTAAAGCCAAAGCGCGCTTCCAGCCGGAATTTGCGCCACAGTGTGAAGGGTAGCCCCACGAGGCTGACAATAAGCAGCACCATGCCAATGAGCACCAACTGGCGCACGATGTCGTTGCTGATCCAGTGCCCCGCCTGAACATCCAGCATCTGCAGCCCGCCAAGCAGGGTAAGCGCGACGAGCACGACCGCTTCGACACACGATTCCAGCAGAGAAATCTGTATTTTGGCATGCGTGTAATCGGCGGCACGCTGATGGCTGGACAGTCCGATGCGGCCGGAGAACTCGGCAGGCACCTGATCGCGGTGCTGCTTTACGTAGCGGATCTGTCGCAGGGACATCCAGCCGCGTACGACAATATCAGCGATCAGGAAGGCGATAAACAACGAAGTAAACATGAATGGGCAAGAGAGTGTGCGAAAATCGATGTTTTAGGGGTGAATTATATGGCGGTAAATGATCAGCGTTTGGTTTGGGTTGACCTTGAAATGACCGGGCTGGATCCAGAAAAAGAGCGCATTATCGAAGCTGCGGTTGTTGTAACGGAACCCGACCTGACTGTCGTCGCAGAGGGGCCTGTTCTGGTTATACACCAGAGCGACGAATTGCTCGACGCCATGGACAAGTGGAATACGTCCACACACGGCAAAAACGGCCTGATCGACAAGGTCAAGGCTTCAACCCTTACCGAGGCGCAGGCCGAGACGCAACTGCTGGATTTTCTGAAGCAGTATGTTCCCGCTGGCAAGTCACCGCTGTGCGGCAACACAATCGGGCAGGATCGGCGCTTCCTCGTCAAGTACATGCCGCGTCTGGAAGCGTTCTTTCATTATCGCAATCTGGATGTCAGCACGCTCAAAGAGCTGTCGCTGCGCTGGAAGCCCGAAGTCTACAAAAGTTTCGTCAAGAAAAGTCGCCATGAAGCGCTGGCGGATATTTATGAGTCGATTGACGAACTCAAGCACTATCGTGAGCACTTTATCAAGCTGTAAACGCGGCTGCGGTGTATTGTCGCCGTGCCGCGCAGGACAGACGCGGCCAGTGTCGCGGTCCGGTGGGTTTTGTTTTGGTGAGCGTCGATGGGCCGAATGCCTGACGCGTTGCGGAATCAGAGGCCGAATATGAATTACCAGAATATTGAATTTGAACTGCGCGATGATGTGGCCCGCATTACGCTGAATCGCCCCGACAAGCTCAACAGCTTCACGGCCGACATGCACGACGAAATGCGTAGCGCACTTTCGGACGTCGAGACGCGTGGTGCGCGGGTGCTCGTTCTGACCGGAAATGGCCGTGGCTTTTGTGCGGGGCAGGACCTTTCGCAGCGCGCCGTCGCGAAGGGCGGCGAGCCGCCCGATCTGGGTGAAAGCCTTGAAAAGAATTACGTTCCACTGGTCAAGCGCTTGCGCGGCCTGCCCGTCCCGGTCATCGTGGGCGTAAACGGTGTTGCCGCGGGAGCGGGCGCGAGTCTCGCACTGGCCGGTGATATTGTCATCGCCAAGCAGTCCGCGAGCTTCATCCAGTCGTTTTCACGTTTGGGTCTGCTGCCCGACACCGGGGGGACCTACGCGTTGCCGCGTCTGGTCGGCCGGGCCAGGGCAATGGGTCTGGCGCTTCTGGGCGACAAACTTGACGCCCAGAAGGCGGCCCAGTGGGGGCTGATTTGGCAGTGTGTGCCTGACGAACAGTTTGAAGCCCGTCTTGACGAGCTTGCGGCGCATTTTGCGCGCGCGCCGACAAAGGGGCTGGCTGCAACCAAGTACGCCTTGGATCAGAGCCTGGACAATACGCTGGCACAGCAGCTTGACCTGGAGTGTGATTTGATGCGCGAGTTGGGCCGTAGTGCGGACTACGCGGAAGGTGTTGCCGCATTCATGGAAAAGCGCAAACCCGTATTCACGGGGAAATAAGGCCTGGCCATGACGGCAGCGTCTCAATTCGTGGCGGGAATAGGCACCGATATATTGCGTGTCGAGCGCATCGAGCGCATTTATCAGCGTCAGGGGCTAAGGTTCGCGCAGCGTGTCCTGGGTGAGCGCGAGCTTGATGTGTTTCACCGCCGGCAGGCGCGTGATGCGAATCGCGGCGTCCGTTATCTGGCGACTCGCTTTGCTGCGAAAGAAGCGTTCTCCAAGGCGATAGGCCTGGGCATTCACAGCCCCATGACCTGGACACGAGTCGAGGTGCTCAACAGTTCTTCGGGCAAGCCCATACTGAGCCTGAACGGGCCGTTGCTGCCATGGTACGCTGAGCGCTTTGGCGCCGTACACGTCTCGCTTAGCGACGAGAGCGACGTCGTGGTGGCGTTTGTGGTGGTGGAGGCACGCGAGCCAACATAATGGTTGCAGCAGTGTCGCGTGCCGGATGCGACCGGATAGGGAATGGGCAATATGGTTATGAAAGTTGGAGCAGCGGGTAGTCGCCGGCCCCCGGGGCCTGTGATGGTTGATGTCCAGGGAACGAAGTTAGCAAAACACGAAAAAGAGCGCTTGCGCCACCCGCTTGTGGGGGGTGTCATTTTGTTTGCCCGAAATTTTGAAAATCGCGAACAGCTGACTGCCCTGTGTGGAGCCATTCACGCCGAACGTGACGAGCCGCTGTTGATAGCGGTCGATCATGAGGGTGGGCGTGTACAGCGCTTTCGCACGGACGGATTCACGCCAATTCCAGCGATGAGCCTTTTTGGCGAAATCTGGATGGACGATTCGCTGGTTGCCATGCGCCTGGCTACTGAAACCGGCTATGTGCTCGGTGCCGAATTGCGCGCCTGCGGTGTCGATCTCAGTTTTGCCCCGGTGCTCGACCTGGATTATGGCGTGAGCAAGGTCATTGGCAATCGCTCATTTCACCGTGACCCACAGATTGTTGCCATGCTGGCGCGCGGCCTCATACAGGGGCTCATGCTTGCCGGTATGGCTTCTTGCGGCAAGCACTTCCCGGGGCACGGCTATGTCGAGGCCGACTCGCATCACGAGATTCCTGTCGATACGCGCAGTCTCGACGAAATAATGCAGGCGGACGCCGCGCCGTACGGATGGCTGGGCGATATGGTGCTGCCTTCGGTCATGCCCGCGCATGTGGTGTATTCCAGCGTCGATCCGCTTCCCGCGGGTTTTTCCCCGTTCTGGATACAGGATGTGCTGCGCGACAGGTTGGCCTACGATGGCGTGGTCTTTTCCGACGACCTTACTATGGAAGGCGCTTCGGCCGTGGGAGATATCCTGGCGCGGGCACAGGCAGCGCTGGGTGCCGGGTGTGATATGGTGCTGGTATGCAATCGCCCCGATCTGGCCGATGACCTGCTGGCCCGGCTGCAGTACAGTGCGCCACCGGCTTCCACGAACCGGATCCGTCGGTTGATGCCGCGTCAGCCTGCGCCAGACTGGGTGGCTCTGCAAGGTCTTGACCGTTATCAGTATGCCCGACAGCTTCAATCTCAAATCGTTTCTGGCTGATCTTCCACATCTGCCAGGTGTGTATCGCCATATCGATGCTGCGGGCGAGGTCATGTATGTCGGCAAGGCGCGCGACCTTAAGCGGCGCGTTTCGTCGTACTTCCAGAAAACCGGCCACGGCCCGCGCATTGCGCATATGGTGGCTCGCGTGGCGCGGGTTGAGGTGACAATAACGCGTTCCGAAGCCGAAGCGCTGTTGTTGGAAAACAACCTCATCAAAAGTCTCCATCCGCGCTACAACATTCTGTTTCGCGACGACAAGTCATACCCCTATCTGCACATTACCGCGCACGCGGCTCCGCGCATTGTCTATTACCGTGGCAGTACCAGTGGCAAGGGGCGCTACTTTGGCCCGTTTCCCAACGCGTGGGCGGTGCGCGAAACCATACAGATACTCCAGCGCGTGTTTCGCTTGCGCACCTGCGAGGACAGCGTGTTCGCCAACCGGTCCAGGCCCTGTCTGCTCTATCAGATCGGGCGCTGTTCCGCGCCTTGCGTGGGGCTTATCTCTGCGGAGGACTATCAGGCTGATGTCGATCGCGCCATCCGCTTTCTGGACGGCCAGGCCAAGGAAGTGTTGGGTGACATCGAGCAGCGCATGAAGCAGGCTTCGCAAGCTCAGAAATTCGAGCAAGCGGCCGTGCTGCGTGATCAAATGGCGGCGCTGGCACTGGTGTTGCAGCAGCAGACCATGGAGCGCATAGGTAATGATGACGTTGACATTATTGCCGTCTCGTCCAGTGGCGGGCGTGTATGTGTGAATCTGGCCATGGTGCGCGGCGGACGTCATTTGGGCGACAAACCGTTCTTTCCCACCCATGTTCAGGGTGACGACGCGGGGGACGTTCTGGCCGCGTTCATCGCACAGCACTATATCGACAGTGCCATGCCGCCGGTGCTGGTGTGTTCGCACGCACTGCCCGATCCCGGGTTGATACGCCTGCTTGCTGAGCAGACAGGGGTCAAGATCCGCATGCTGACCAAGCCGCAAGGTGTGCGCAAGAGCTGGCTGGAGCAGGCGCACAAAAATGCCGACATTGCATTGGCGCGTGCCTTGACGGAGTCGGGAACTCGTGTGGCGCGTACGCTGGCGCTGGCCGAGGCGCTGGAGCTGGATACCGATGAGGCGGCTCTGGACGCCATACATATCGAGTGCTTCGACATCAGCCATACGGCGGGTGAGGCAACACAGGGATCTTGCGTTGTCTACAAACACCACGACATGCAGTCGTCGCTTTACCGGCGCTACAACGTTGCCGGCATCACGCCTGGGGATGATTATGCCGCCATGCGCCAGGTACTGACACGCCGCTTCGGACGAGTGGCCGATGGGTTGGCCGAGATGCCCACCATCGTGTTGATTGATGGTGGCAAGGGCCAGGTCAGCGTCGCCCGCCAGGTATTTGCCGAGCTTGGCCTCGATATGCGGGCGATCGTCGGCGTAGCCAAGGGGGAGGGGCGCAAGGTCGGGCTGGAAACTCTGGTGTTCGCTGATGGGCGTCCGCCCGTCGCGTTAGGGGTGGAGTCGGCCGCGCTGATGCTGGTGGCCCACATCCGCGACGAGGCGCACAGGTTCGCCATTACCGGCATGCGCGCGCGACGGGCCAAAGCACGTAATGTGTCGCGCCTCGAGCAAATTGAAGGGGTGGGCGCCAAACGGCGCCAGAAGCTGCTGGCGCGTTTTGGCGGGTTTTCAGGGGTTGCCGACGCCAGTGTTGACGACCTGCGTCTGGTAGAGGGAATATCCGATGAGCTGGCAGAACGCATTTATCAGGCATTGCGATAGGTTAGTATTACTGTTATGCCTATAAACGTGCCTATTGCCCTGACGTGGTTGCGGATCGTGATGATCCCCCTGCTGGTTGCGCTTTTCTATCTGCCGGGCGACTGGTTGTCCGTGCCTGTGCGCGATCTGGTGGCCACCTGTGCCTTTGTCATCGCGGCACTTACTGACTGGTTCGATGGCTGGCTGGCCAGGCGCTGGCATCAGACTTCATCGTTTGGCGCATTCCTTGACCCGGTTGCCGACAAGCTGATGGTGTGTGCGGCGTTGCTCGTGCTGCTGGATCTGAACCGCGTGGATTCATTTATCGCGCTCATCATTATTGGGCGTGAAATTACTATTTCCGCGTTGCGTGAGTGGATGGCCAAGATTGGCTTCAGCAGCAGCGTTGCCGTTCACCGCCTGGGCAAATTCAAGACAGCGGCGCAGATGGTGGCCATTCCTTGCCTGCTGTATTGGCAGCCAATATATGGTGTTTCGGTCCGAAGGGTGGGTTGGTGGCTCATCGTCATCGCAGCGGTACTCACGGTATGGTCGATGTGCTATTACTTGCGCCGCGCCTGGCCTGAGATCCGTGATCACTCGGATTATTCCGGTCAGGGGTGATCAACGTTTGGTTGTATTATTTTAAGTGGCGCCACTTACCCTCTTTAAGTCAAGTTACCATGACCGCTACCTCTGCAGAGCAGATTCCTGACAGTCCGGCCACGTCACGGCGGGACTGGAGAATTATCGGCTTGCTTGGCGCGGCGCATTCCTGCTCGCATTTTTATCAATTGGTGCTGCCGACGCTCTTTTTGCCGTTGGCTGGCGAGTTCGGCTACAACTTCAGCCAACTGGGCCTGCTTGCATCAATTTTCTACCTGGTGTCCTGTCTGGGCCAGGCTTCGTCGGGATTCGTTGTCGATCGTATCGGGCCCACGCCGGTGCTTCGGTTTGGGCTGGGCTGCTTCGTGGCGTCGGCGTTGCTTATCGGCATCGCCAACAATTACTTCGTGTTCGCTGTGGCAGCCTTTATCGGCGGCGCCGGAAATTCGGTGTTTCATCCAGTCGACTATTCCATCATCAACCGTCGTGTCAGCCCATTGCGCCTGGGCCACGCGTATAGCGCGCATGGCTTCACCGGCAATTTGGGATGGGCGCTTACGCCCGTGTTCATGACGACCATCATCCATTTGGCTGATTGGCGCACCGCCGTGTTCAGCGCAGGTTTCATGATTGCGTGCGTGCTGTTCGTGGTCTGGCTGAATCGCAATCTGCTTGAAGGGCGCGAACGTGGTACCGAGGCCAAACCATCCAAGACAGCCGCGGCGGCCCGCAACGCTTCACCGGCCGTGGATTCAGTTGGTCACACGTTGTCTGTTTTATTGAAGAAGCCGGCACTATGGGGCGCCTTTTTCTTTTTCGCCTGCACGGCCATTGCGTCGTCCGCTGTCCAGAATTTCACCATTCCCATGCTCGGCGACGTTTACGGCATTGACAAGGTTCTGGCGGGTACGACGTTGTCGGGTTATATGCTGGCCTCGGCAATTGGGATGCTGGTGGGAGGGTTCCTGGTTAGTTCTACGCCAAGGACCGAGTTCATCATTGCCGTGTCGCTGGTTCTGGCTGGTTTGCTGCTGGTGGTACTGGCGGTGGGCGTGCTCCCTCCTTTGTGGGCAATGGCGCTGGTGGGCCTGGCCGGGTTTTGCTCTGGGGTGGCCACGCCGTCGCGCGACATGCTGATCCGTCGCGTGGCGCCGAGGGGTGCGACGGGTGCGGTTTATGGCCTGGTGTATTCCGGTATCGATGTGGGCTCGTCGCTGGGCCCGATAGGCTTCGGCTTTATGATGGACATAGGACTTCGGCAGGGGCCGTGGGTTGGCGCGGCGGTGGCCTTTGTTGTTGCCGCCTGGGCGGCGTTGATGGTGGCAAAAGCCGCAGCTGCCGCTGACCGCTCCGCCGTTGCCGTTGCGGCCTGATTCAGGTCGCACCATCCACAAAATTCACTATTGTCGTGGTGTGCGCACCTGGCTGACCGGCACCGGACCGCTTGCGCGCCATGGATTGATGTCCAGTCCGCCGCGTCGGGTGTAGCGGGCATATACGAACAGTGACGTGGGCCGGCAGGCGTTCCAGATGTCGCAGTACATCTTTTCCACGCAATGCTCATGAAACTCGTTGTGCTGGCGCAACGAGACGATATAAGCCAGCAGCGCCTCGGTATCGATGCGTGGCCCGGTGTAGCGGATCTGCAGGCTGCCCCAATCGGGCTGACCTGTTACCGGGCAGTTGGATTTCAACAGGTCGGACGTCAGGGTTTCAGTGACGGCGTCGCCACCTGCTGTGCAACGCAACAATTCGGGCGCGGGTTTATACGTTGTAATTTCGATGTCGGCGCCGTCTATGTTGCGTCCCTGAAGCGGGGCGGAGCTGTTTGGCATGCTTGCGGGGAAAAGCTCCACGACCACATTGGATTGTGCCGCCTCGCTTAGATCGCGCTGCATGATTTCTTGTACGTGCTTTGCGCTGTCAAAGCGCTCTTCATTGAATGAGTTCAGGTACAGCTTGAATGATTTCGACTCGATCAGGTTGACGCTGTCGTGTGCAAACGTGAAGCGGCCCATACAGACAAGCGGCTTGCCTTTGGGAGTGAGCCACGAAATTTCGTACGCGTTCCAGATGTCCTCTCCCGACCATGCTGGAATTTTTTGCAGCGTCTGTCGATTGGCGGCGCGTGTAATCGGGAAGAGCAGGCCGGCATCGTATTTTTTTGGGTAGGTAACTTCGTGACCCAATGGGGCATTGGCTAATTTGGAGTCGGGCATGACGCGCGTATCTGAAAGGGGCAGTGAACGACGCTGCATTGTACCGTTCACGATTGCGATATTTCGCATGGTGAAATTTTTGGTGCGCTATGTAAAACGTAATTGCTGCGTTGCGCTGTTTCGATTTTCATAGTGGAATAATTCTTTTCGCATTACGAAATAAATTTAATAACTATATGATTAATAATGTAAATATATTTAGTCTTATATAAGACTTAAGCGTGTTATGCCATGCAGCAAAAGCTTAGAATTTTTCTATCGATCTTGGTAGTTTATTTTCTTTTGACTTTTCATTACTTGGAGCATCACCATGAGTACACGCGAAAATGAAATCCGTAATCTGCAAAAAAACTGGGCGGAAGACCGCCGTTGGCAGGGCATAAAACGCGGCTACAGCGCCGAAGAGGTTGTGCGCCTGCGTGGGTCGGTGGTGGCCGAGCACACGCTTGCGCGGCGTGGCGCCGAGAAGCTCTGGACGCTTTTGCAGACGGAGCCCTTTGTGAACTCTCTGGGTGCCCTTACCGGCAACCAGGCCATGCAGCAGGTCAAGGCGGGGCTCAAGGCGATTTATCTGTCGGGCTGGCAGGTGGCGGGCGATGCCAATAATGCCGGCCAGATGTACCCGGATCAGTCGCTGTACCCCGCCAGCTCGGTGCCGCAGGTCGTGTCGCGCATCAACAATGCGTTGACGCGCTGCGATCAGATTCAATGGATGGAAGGCCAAAACCCCGGTGACGAAGGCTATCTGGATTATTACGCTCCCATCGTCGCTGATGCGGAAGCGGGTTTTGGCGGTCTGTTGAACGCCTTTGAGCTCATGAAGTCCATGATTGAAGCCGGTGTCAGTGGTGTGCACTTCGAGGATCAGCTTGCTTCGGTGAAGAAATGCGGCCACATGGGCGGCAAAGTGCTGGTACCGACGCGCGAAGCGGTGGCCAAGCTCGTCTCCGCCCGTTTGGCTGCCGATGTGCTTGGCGTGCCAACGGTGCTGCTGGCTCGCACGGACGCGGACGCCGCCGACCTCATCACGAGCGATATTGATGCCAATGACAAGCCGTTCCTGACCGGTGAACGCACGGTCGAAGGTTTTTTCCGCACTCGCGCTGGCATTGATCAGGCAATTTCCCGCGGTTTGGCGTATGCGCCGTACGCCGATTTGCTCTGGTGTGAAACGTCTACGCCCAATCTGGACTATGCGCGCAAGTTTGCCGAATCCATTCACCGCCGCTTCCCGGGCAAGATGTTGGCCTACAACTGCTCGCCCTCGTTCAACTGGAAGAAAAACCTGGATGATGCCACGGTCGCCAAGTTTCAGCGCGAACTGGGCGCCATGGGCTACAAGTTCCAGTTCATTACCCTGGCGGGCTTTCATGCGCTGAACTACGGCATGTTCGAATTGGCGCACGCTTATGCACGCAATCACATGAGCGCCTTCGTTGACCTGCAGCAAAAGGAGTTTGCCGCCGCCGAGCTTGGTTTTACGGCGGTCAAGCATCAGCGTGAGGTCGGCACGGGCTACTTTGATGCTGTGACCCAGGTGATCGAGGGAGGGCAGTCGTCCACCACGGCCCTCACCGGTTCGACGGAAGAGGCCCAGTTCCACCCGGCGCAGGAAGTGTCTGCCGCCTGATCAGACGGTGCGTAGTCTTGGACGCGGGCGCAAGCCCGCGTCGTCGCTTCCGGTTCAGTGCTTTTCCCAATACAGTTCTGGTGCGTAGGTTGATTTGAGCAGATCAACGAAGACGCGCACACGCGGCGGCAGGTGTTTGCGCTCGGTAAGTATGGCGAAAATGCCATTGGGAGGGGCGGCGTATTCGTCCAGGACAGTGACCAGTCGGCCGGCTTTCAGGTCGTCGCCCACCTCCCACAGCGATCGCCACGCCAGGCCACAGCCTGCCAGGGCCCAGTCGTGCAGCACGCTGCCGTCGCTGCAGCTTAGGCTTCCCTTGACCCGGTAGGCCCTTACATGGCCGTCCTGCTTGAGCAACCAGCCTTTGGACTGATTGCCTTGTGCGCCAAAAGACAGGCAGTTGTGCTGGCTCAGGTCATCGGGCGTATTGGGGCGTCCGAACTTGGCCAGATAGCTGGGTGCCGCGATAATGACGCGCCGGTTGTCTGCCAGGCGAACGCCGATGTGTTGTGAGTCATCCAGGTCACCGATCCTGATGGCACAGTCGTAGCGTTCTTCGATAAGGTCCACCAGCCGGTCACTGAGATCCAGCAGGACCGTAACCTTCGGGTAGGTGCGCAGAAAGCCTGGAAGCAGCGGGGCCACGTGTCGTCTGCCGAATCCTGCCGGTGCGCTGATGCGCAAGTGTCCGCTGGGCTTGGAGCTGTCCTGACTGATGCGGCTTTCGACTTCCGTGAGGTCGTGCAGAATGCGCTGGGCGTTGTCCAGCAGGGCTTCGCCTTCCATGGTCAGTGAAAGGCGGCGGGTCGAGCGCACCAGCAGCTTGACGCCGAGTCTGGATTCCAGCGCGTTGATACGACGGCCCATCATGGCAGGGGCGATGCCCTCCAGGCGGGCAGCAGCTGACAGGCTGCCCAGGGTGGCCACGGCAACGAAACTTTCCAGTTGTTTGAATTTATCCATAAAATGATCAGTATTCTGGCTGTCGCAATTTTAAGCGGATAGCAGGGTAAAAGCGTCGAGAATCTGTTTCGTGTTGAAAATGGCGCTCGGGTCTGCATCGGCAGAAAGCCGTGCTTGAGTCAGCGCGGGGTTAAAGCCGTATGTGAATCGTTGCGGGTCAGAAGGAGCGCCCGATTTATTGTTGGCGACAAGCCAACCCAGTGCCATGGCACCTTGAAATCCGGCACTTTGGCCGCAACTATTGATCATTCAGGCTATAAAGCCTTCCATTTTTGAACGACACGACCATGCGATTCGATAAATTGACAACCAAGTTTCAGCAGGCGATTGCCGATGCACAAAGTCTTGCTGTAAAACATGACAACCAGTATATAGAGCCCGTGCACGTCCTGGCTGCGCTGCTGGCCGACTCGGACAGCGGCACGAGCAGCCTTCTGGCACGCGCAGGCGTTGCCGTGAATCGGCTTGGGCCGGCGCTTAATTCTGCCATAGGGCGTTTGAGCCAAGTTCAGGGGGCCGAGGGCAACATTCAAGTTGGCCGGGACCTGCAGGCGGTGTTGTCCCGCACCGAGAAGGAAGCCACGAATCGTGGCGACACCTACATTGCCAGCGAACTCTTTCTATTGGCCTTGGCCGACGACAAGGGTGAGGCTGGGACTATTTTGCGTGAAGCGGGGCTCCAACGCAAGGCGCTGGAAGCCGCCGTCGACGCAGTGCGTGGTGGTGCGGCGGTATCCGACGCTGACGGCGAGTCCAATCGCGAGGCGTTATCCAAATACACGACCGACCTGACTGAGCGCGCCCGCCAGGGCAAGCTGGACCCCGTCATAGGCCGCGATGACGAAATTCGTCGCACCATACAAATCCTGCAACGGCGCACCAAGAATAATCCCGTACTTATCGGCGAGCCGGGCGTGGGCAAAACGGCTATTGTCGAAGGATTGGCACAGCGTATTGTCAATAACGAAGTACCTGAAACTCTGAAGGGCAAGCGGGTGCTTGCGCTCGACCTGGCTTCGCTGGTGGCGGGCGCCAAGTTCCGTGGCGAATTCGAAGAACGCCTCAAGTCAGTGCTTAAGGAACTGGCGCATGATGAAGGCGGCATTATTGTGTTCATCGACGAGTTGCACACCATGGTGGGCGCCGGCAAGGCCGAAGGCTCGATGGATGCCGGCAATATGCTCAAGCCTGCGCTGTCGCGCGGCGAGCTGCACTGCATTGGCGCCACCACACTCGATGAATACCGCAAGTATATCGAGAAGGACGCCGCGTTGGAGCGTCGTTTCCAGAAGGTCTTGGTCAATGAACCCGACGTGGAATCGACTATTGCCATTTTGCGCGGTTTGCAAGAGCGTTATGAACTGCACCATGGCGTAGCCATCACCGATCCGGCCATTGTGGCCGCAGCTGAGCTGTCCAATCGCTATATCACCGACCGCTTCCTGCCCGACAAGGCCATTGACCTCATTGACGAGGCCGCAGCCCGCATCCGCATGGAAATCGATTCCAAGCCCGAGGTCATGGATAAGCTTGATCGGCGCATTATCCAGCTCAAGATCGAGCGCGAAGCCGTCAAGAAAGAAACCGACGATGCGTCGTTGCGTCGCCTGAAGGCCATTGAAGATGAGCTGGAAAGCCTGCAACGCGAGTACAACGACTACGAAGAGATTTGGAAAGCCGAGAAGGCGGCCGTGCAAGGTTCACAGTCCATCAAGGAAGAAATCGAACGCACACGTGCGGAGATGGCTACACTGCAGCGCAAAGGCCAGTTCGACAAATTGGCCGAACTGCAATACGGCAAGCTGCCCGAACTGGAAGGGCGCCTGAAGGCGGCCGAGGCCGGCACGCAAGGCGCGCCCGCCGACAAGCCGCATCTGCTGCGCACCGAGGTTGGCGTCGAAGAAATTGCCGAGGTGGTGGCGCGCGCCACGGGCATTCCTGTAGCAAAAATGATGCAAGGCGAGCGGGCCAAATTGCTGGGTATGGAAGATTTCCTGCACAAGCGCGTGGTGGGTCAGGACGAAGCAGTCCGGTTGGTTTCCGACGCAATTCGCCGTTCACGCGCAGGGTTGTCCGACGCGTCCCGGCCGTATGGTTCCTTCTTGTTTCTGGGGCCCACGGGTGTGGGCAAGACCGAGCTTACCAAGGCGCTGGCCAACTTCCTCTTCGATTCGGATGACCATATGGTACGTATCGACATGAGCGAGTTCATGGAGAAGCACTCCGTGTCGCGCCTTATCGGGGCGCCTCCGGGCTACGTTGGGTACGAAGAAGGTGGCTACTTGACTGAGGCCGTGCGCCGCAAGCCTTACAGCGTGATTTTGCTGGACGAAATCGAGAAGGCGCACCCCGATGTATTCAACGTGCTGCTGCAGGTGCTGGACGACGGCCGTCTGACTGATGGCCAGGGGCGTACGGTGGATTTCCGGAATACGGTTATCGTCATGACGTCGAACCTTGGTTCGCAGCATATACAAAGCATGACGGATCAGCCTTACGAGGTGGTCAAGGAAGTAATTTGGGACGAACTCAAGACAGCCTTCCGGCCGGAGTTCCTGAATCGTATTGACGAGGTGGTGGTATTCCACGGGCTCGATGCCAAGCACATCGAAGCGATCGCACGCATTCAGGTGCAGCGTCTGGGCGAGCGCATGGCGCAGCAGGAAATGAGCCTGGAAGTCACTGATGCCGCAGTCGCTCAGCTGGCACGTGCAGGGTTCGATCCGGTGTTTGGTGCACGTCCGTTGAAGAGGGCCATCCAGCAGTACATCGAGAACCCGATTGCCCGCCTTATTCTCGAAGGTAAGTTCGGGCCCAAGGACGTGGTGCCAGTGGACTGGAAGAACGACAAGTTTGTTTTTTCCCGTACCCTGCAATAAGCATGACCGGGCGCCAGGGCACTACGGCGTTTGCCTTGGCGCCCGCGGCAGCGGCATGTCCCGGAAGTGGTCGACGATGAATTGTCGCAGCCAGCAGTTGCCTGGCTCGCGATGGTAACGCCTGTGCCAATATTGACGGACGCTGTACGAGTGAACTGGCACCGGAATTTTTAATGCCTTGATCCGACCGCCTGCCGCCAATGTCCGTCCAAGGCGTGCCGGAACGATAGCGAGCAGGTCAGTCGAGGCGATGATTTCGCCCATTCCCAGCAAAGATGAAACGCGTACCTTGATTGTGCGTTGTGCGCCCTGTTCTTCAAGAACCTTATCCAGAAGGGCGTATCCGGTGGCCGGGGCAACAAGCTCGGCGTAGCCTTCAGATAGAAATTGCTTTTTTGTCAGGGTCTTGTTGACGCGGGGATGGTCGAGTCTGGCTATGCAGACGTAGTGTTCGGTGAGCAGTCGCTGCTGGTAAAACCCCGTATTGAGCTCGGTGGCGAATCCTATCGCCAGATCCAGTTCGCCCGCTTCCAGCAGTTTGCCCGTTCCGGAGCTTAGTTCCACCGCTTCAATTTTCAAATTGGGCGCGTGCTTTTCAAGCAGTGCAATCAGCACGGGAAAGAGGGTCATTTGCGCGACGTGGGCCAGGCCCAGCCTGAAGGTTTTGTCGGAATCTCCAGGGCTGAAGTCGGCCAGGAGGCCATCGGGGTGGCTGAGCAGATCCAGCGCTATATTGATTTTTGGCCATAAGCTTTCCAGAAGCGGGGTTGGCTGCATCCCTTCGGATGTTCGCACAAACAGGGCGTCGCCAAAGTATTTTCTAAGGTGGCCAAGACGGATGCTGATTGAAGGTTGACTCAGGCCCACGTGTTCGACAGCCGCAGTAATGCTCCGCGTCCGCTGTATTTCCTTCAGGATCTGGAAGTCCGCAAGTGCAAGGTTTGACATAAGCCCGCCGCATGGAAAAAGTCATTATTGAAATCTACAATTTTTATTATAAACAATACTTTATTGTGTAAATACGGCTCAAGGTCGAAACTGGTCTGGCGTTGGTAAAGCGCGTCTGAAACCCAGAAAGGATCAAGCCATGAAATCGACACTACAGATGAAACGGACTGTGAGCGAACAACGACAGTCTTTTTACGAAGAAATCAATCGCGCAAACCTGGCCCCGTTGTGGGAGGTATTGCATGACGTTGTCACGCGCGAGCCCAAGACACCCTGTCTTCCCTATTTATGGAAATGGGCGGATATCTGGCCCTGGCTTTTGAAAGCGAGCGATCTGATCTCGACTCAGGAATCCATACGGCGCGTGTTGGTGCTGGAGAACCCTGGCCTGCGCGGCAAATCCAGCATTACTCACAGCCTGTATGGAGGGGTTCAGGTCATCATGCCAGGCGAGGTTGCGCCGTCGCATCGCCATTCGCAAACGGCCATGCGCTTTGTCCTGCAGGGCAAAGGGGCCTACACGACAGTGAGCGGACAGCGGGTCTCGATGAACGTCGGCGACTTCATCATCACGCCATCGTGGGTATTTCATGACCACGGCAATCCTTCCGATGAACCTGTGGCTTGGCTGGACGGCCTGGATGTCGCGCTGGTGGAGTTGCTGGATGCCCAGTTTATGGAAGTGGACTCGGGCGAGCGTCAGGTCGTGCAGCATGCCGCAGACCTGGACCTTGCCCGCTTTGGCAATACCATGCTGCCTGTGGGGTATAAAAGTCATTCACGCACGTCGCCGTTGTTCTGGTATCCGTATGATCGCACTCGTGAAGCGCTCGAGACCATGAAGACCCAGGACGATCCGCACGAGTGCTGGGGGCACAAGCTTCAATACACGGATCCTTCGACGGGCGGCTGGGCAATGCCTACCATGGCAACATTCATGCAGCTTCTGCCAGTCGGATTCCGCGGGGCTGTCTACCGCTCCACGGATTCGACGGTTTATGCCGTAGTTGAGGGGGAAGGCCGATGCCACGTCGGCGGTCAGACCCTTGCGTTCGGACCTAAAGACGTTTTTGTGTGCCCATCCTGGATGCCCTATCGCCTGGAGGCCACCACGGAAACCGTTTTGTTCAGCTATTCCGACCGTCCAGCACAACAGGCACTCGACCTGTGGCGAGAACAGATAGGGTAGGTGTCGTGAGGCCTACTCAGGCTTTGGCATCATCTTTGCCGTAGTACTTGACACCTATCCTGACGGCTTCGCGCCCGCCTTCGCGGCGGCGCCGATTTGTATCGCGCAACGAAAAGATGCAGCCACAATATTCCTGCTGATAAAACTCTTCGCGTTTGCTGATCTCGATCATGCGTGCCGAACCGCCGCCTTTGCGCCAGTTGTAGTCCCAATAGATCATGCCCGGATACCGCGCTGCCGCACGCGTGCCCGAGGCATTGATCTGGTTCATGTCCTTCCAGCGCGAGATGCCCAGCGAACTGGTAATGGAGTCGAACCCATGCTCGTAGGCGTAAAGCGCCGTGCGTTCGAAGCGCATGTCGAAGCAAAGCGTGCAGCGCGCACCACGTTCGGGCTCGTTTTCGAAGCCTTTGACACGTTCGAACCATTTGTCGCGGTCGTAATCGGCATCGATGAACTCGATGTTGTGCTTCTGGGCAAACCGGACATTTTCTTCCTTGCGGATTTCGTATTCGCGCTTTGGGTGGATGTTCGGGTTGTAGAAAAAGATGGAGTAATCGATGCCTGAGGCAGCCATGGCTTCCATGACTTCGCCAGAGCAGGGCGCGCAACACGAGTGCAGCAATATTTTCTTGTGCGGCTCGGGCAGACTTAAGGTGGGGCGTTGGTATTCAGGCATAGCAGTTATTTTAATCCTTGACCGACTTATTCGGAATCTCCGATGACGAGGTTCCAGAGCGCGCTGACGGCCTGGCGCTGGGGGAGGAACTGGTCAGGTGCGATCCGCGCCTTTTCTGCGCCCTGCAGGCGCAGCGCGTGCTGGGTCTTGCGAAAGAGACGATAGGCGTCAGCGCACCGCTCGGCAAGCGGCGCAGGAATAAGTTGTGCCTGCGCCGCCAGTCTCAATAGCGCGATATTACCCAGGTTGTCCAGCAGTTCCGGTTGTGCTGCCGCATGGCATAGAACCAGATATTGAATGGTGAACTCAACGTCCACCATTCCGCCGCGGTCGTGTTTCAAGTCGAAGTTGCCCGAATGGTTGGGGTGGCCCGCGCCGATTCTGGCGCGCATGGCGCGTACTTCCTGTTTGAGTCTGGCCGGGTCGCGCGGCATGAGCAGTACCTTGCGCCGTATCACTTCGAAGCGGGCACCCACCTGCGCATCGCCTGCGGCGAAGCGGGCGCGCGTGATGGCCTGGTGCTCCCAAGCCCAGGCGTGCGACATCTGATACTGCGCGAAGGCATCCACTGAAGTAGCCAGCACACCAGCGTCGCCGTCCGGTCGCAACCGCAAATCTATTTCGTACAGCCGTCCCGATGAGGTCATGGTGGAAAGCCATGAACTCATGCGCTGCACCAGCCGTGCATAGATTTCTGCGGCGTCGCTGCGTGGGTCATCGTAAAGGAAAACCAGGTCCAGATCCGAGGCGTAGCCCAGTTCCTTGCCGCCCAGTTTGCCGTAGGCGATGACGGCGAAGCGTGAGAGCGCCGGGCTTTCGTGCTGGAGCTTCTTTGGCTGGACCAGCGGCCACACCCGATGGATGGTTTCGGCCAGCAGCATATCCGCCAGCGCTGAAAGTTGATCGGCCAGTTTCTCGACACTAAGCTCACCCGCAAGGTCTTGTGCCAGCAGCTGGAAGCTGATCTGGCGCTGCTGGTCCCGCATGAGGTTCATCTGCTGCTCGACGTCGGGCTGGCCACCCGGCAGTACGCAGGCATTCATTTCCTGGTGCAGGTGTTGCGCCAGTTGTGTGAAGTCCGGCGCCGCCATCAGTGAACGCCATTCAATCAGGCTATCCAGCAAAAGCGGGAATTGGCGCAGGTATTGCGAAGCCCACGGGCTCGACCCAACGATGCGCGATACACGTGCCAATGTTTCCGGGTATTCGGCCAGTAGCGCAAGATAGGCGCTGCGCTGCGCGATCTGTTCGATAAGGTCAAGCAAGCGGATCGCCGTCTGTTCCGGGTAGTCGGTTTTGGTTGCCGCGCTCATGGCGGCTGGCAGCAATGCGTCCAGACGCTTGCGGCTGGTCGTTGACAAGCTGCGGATGCGGTGGCTGTCGAGCATGGATTCCACGCGCTGGTTCAGCATGTTGGCGTGCTCGCCGAACTGTTGCTGGATCTGATCGCTCAGGTCGGCATAGTCGGGTGCTGTGGTGCTGCCACCCTGGCTGTTGTGGTGATGACTGGTGGCGTCGCCGACTGCTTCATTGCTGCGGCCTGCACGGTGTTCGCGGCTTTCACGCGGGCTGCCATTGTCGCCGTCTGTTTCGCCCATACCCGCAATGCGGAACGCCTCGCGGAAAGTCTGATTGACGAAGGCGCGGTGGGTAGCCAGCGCACTTTCGAATTCGTCCGGGGTCATGCCCATGGCCAGTGCCAGGTTGTCGCGTTGCTGCGGATCGTGGGGCAGCAGGTGGGTTTGCTCGTCCTCGCGGTATTGCAACATGTGTTCGGTGCGCCGAAGAAAAATGTAGGCGGCCTCCAGCTGCTTTGCGATTTCGGGTGCGACCACGCCGGCGGCTACCTGTTTGCGCAGGGCCGCGAGCAAGTTGCGTTGCTGCAGCGATGGCATGCGTCCACCGCGTATGAGCTGGGTCAGTTGCACCACGAATTCGACTTCGCGAATACCCCCATCACCCAGCTTGATGTTGTGTGTGGTGTCGATGCCGTTGCGCGCCGTGGCGCGCCGCAGCCAGTCCTGGCGAATGCGTTCGCGCAGCGCGCGCATTGCCGATAGAGAGTCGAAATCGAAATATTTGCGATAAACGAACGGGATGCGCAAGGTCTCCAGCTGTGCTATCTGGCTATCAGGATCGCTATCCGCGCGTGATCTGCATGGAATGGGCCTGGCCTTAAGCCAGGCGTAACGCTCCCATTCGCGTCCTTGCGTGATCAGATAATTTTCCAGTGCTTCCAGGCTCCAGGCCAGTGGCCCCGAATCGCCGTCGGGGCGCAGACGCAGGTCAGTGCGAAACACGTGACCATTGGCGTCAAGTTCTGAAAGCACCGGCATCATGTGCTGAGTCACGCGGCCATAGAACTCGTGATGGCTGATCTTGCGCCGTCCAGTGGTTTCGCCTTCCTCGCCGTACAGCATGATCAGATCGATGTCGGAAGACACATTCAGTTCTTTGCCGCCCAGCTTGCCCATGCCTATGATCAGCATCTCCTGCGGCTTTCCGGTGGCTGGATCCAGCGGCATGCCGTGAGTTTCGGCAAGATCGGCTACCACGCTTTTGTAAGCTCGGGCAATGGCCAGGTCAGCGAACAGGCTCATGGCCGAGACCACCTCCCGCAATGGGGCCTGCCCATTGATATCGCGCACCAGTAGCGTGAAGAATATTCGGCTGCGCACTTGACGCAGCAGGCGTCGAGTGTCGTCAACGGATAAAGGTAGTGTGGAAGGCTGCTCGTCCAGCCACCTGCGGATGGCGGTGGCGTTGACGGGTTTGGCGCTTGCTTTGATGAGCCATTGCTCAAACTCGGTGTTTCCGACAATTTTCCGACGCAACGCGCCGGACCAGCGCAAGGCTCGCTCCAAAGGGGAAGTGTGAGGCATAATGTTTACATATAGTGACGACGGGTAGCGCGATTTCAGGTATAAGTCTCGGTACAAGCCGTAAAGGTACCGCAATTATTAATGTTCTGGCTAATTTCAACCTGTGCTGCAACCAACCATCTACGTGCGCCTGCTGCTCCGAATCATCCTGATCGTATATTTTCTTGCGGCGGTGCTGTTTTTGGGGGCCCGTTACTGGGTGCTGCCGAATATAGACCATTGGCGACCACAAATTGCTCAGCAGTTGTCTCAGGCGGTAGGCGCGCAGGTTACCCTGGGTCCCATTACCGCAAGCTGGTCCGGGCTGAATCCCAGCCTGCAGATCAATGATATTGATTTCACCGACCACCGTCAGCGTCGGGTTCTGCATTTGCCGCAATTACGGGCGGTTTTAAGCTGGCGCAGTCTTTTTTCCCCGACACTTCAGTTCGTCCTCCTTGAAGCACGGGGTCTGACGATTCGCGTACGTCAGGACAGACACCATAAGTTGCGACTGCTGGGCCAGTCGTTTGACTTGTCTCAGGCGGCGGGCACGGAAGGGGCTAGCTGGGATATCTTGCCCTGGTTGCTGCATCAGCGGCATGTTGCACTGCGCGATGCTGTGATCGAGTGGGTGGATGACACCCGTTCTGCACCGCCGCTTGTTCTTAGCCAGGTCAATATGGCCATTCAGGGGGGGTCGGATACACCCCGCCTGTTCCTGCGTGCAGTGCCGCCCAGCGGTTTGGGCAAGGCGTTTGAACTGCGTGGCCAATTCCAGTTGGACAGCCAGTCAGCTCCCACCCTGCGCGGCGTGCATGGAGAATTGTACGTGCACGTGGACGACATGATCCCTGCGGGTTGGAGCCCGTGGCTGGATTTGCCTCTTGGCGTAGAGTCGGGCCGGGCGTCGGCGCAGTGGTGGTTGACGATCCGCGACGGGCAGGCTGACGCCTTCACGCTTACCGCCAACGTGCAACACGCAAAGTGGCGGGCAGATTCCGATGTAGTTGTGCAGGCGGAATCGGCCAGTATGTACGTAAGCGGCAAAGTGGCCGATTATGAGCGGCTTTACGCCGCAGTGACAGGCAAGTCGCCAGTGCAGGCCGCTGCAGCGGTACAACCTCTATCCTTGGCTGCACCCGTCCCGACCTCGCCCTTGCTGGAAGGAGCTCAGCCAGCACAAGGCACGTCGCTGCCGCAGCCCCAGTCGCGGCCGGACACGCCGCCCTTGCAGGGCGTGCAGCCGCAGCCGTCGCTGCAGGCGCAAGCTCCGCCGGGTGGATCTACCGGTACAACGTCCGATGTTAACGTGGCAATCAGGGCCAAGGGCGTGGAAGTGCGGGCGAGTGACGTGTTCACTTCGTCGCTGGGTTTCGACCAGATTGCCGTGCGTGCGGGGCTTAGCCTGTACGATGGTCGGGACTTGCGTGTTTCCCTCGCGCGCGCCCATCTGGTCAGTCCCGACATGGACGTACAGTTGCATGGCACGTGGCGGCAGGGTGGCTCCGGAGTGGCAGGGGTAGCGGATCTCACTGGGCGTTTCAAGCGTGCGTCCATGGCCGCGATCGGCAAGTATATGCCCAATACGGTGAATCAGGATGCGCGTGAATGGCTGGCCAAGGGCCTGGTAGCGGGCCAGATTGAAAACGCCGACGTAGTGATCAAGGGTGACTTGGAAGACTTCCCTTGGGAAAAAGAAAGTGCTGATACTGATTTTCTGATTACCGGCGATTATACAGGTGGCGTCATCGATTACCTGCCAGCCGAAGGCACTCGAAAAGCGTGGCCAAAGTTGACGGACATGCGCGGCAAGGTGTCGTTGCATCGGGTAGATTTGCGTGTCGTGGCCGACGAGGCTCGCGTGTGGCCCACCACGAAGGCGCCCATCGAGTTACGCAACCTGTGTGCCCAGATTCCCAATATCGATAACGGTTCGGTGCTGACCGTTCAGGGTGATTCCATGGCTGGCGCCCAGACCTATCTGGCGCTGGCCGGTAATTCGCCATTGGGCAAGATGCTGGATGGCCAGCTTGACGAGGCTACTGCGCAAGGCAACTGGGAGGTTCCCCTGTGGCTGAGGGTTCCGCTGTTACACAGTGACAATACCACCGTGGCTGGCGCCGTTCGGTTCACCGGTGGCACATTTCGGTTGATGCCTGGGGTCCCCATCTTGAGCGCAGTGAACGGTTCGCTCCTGTTTTCCGATGTCGGAGTCAGTGTCCAAAGTCTGAGGGCAAAGTTTCTGGGAGGCGCCGTGGCGTTTACGGGGGGGGTTGGCGGCAAAGGCAACGGGTTGCACATGCACGGCGACGCCACCGCAGAGGCGTTGGCACAATACGTGGATTTGAAGGGCATGAAGCGGCTGGGCGGTGTACTGCCTTATGAACTGATGTGGCAACACACCAAGCATGGTGGTTCTGTGTTCACCCTGGATTCGACATTGAAGGGACTCAGTCTGGATCTTCCCGTGCCGTGGGGCAAGGATGCTGGTCAGGAGCTGCCTCTGAAGGCTCGTTGGGGCCAGGCCGGCAAAAATGACCACACAACACTAAGCATTGAATTCGGCTCGAAGATAAACGCCATATTTATGCATCAGCGGGGAAGCAAGAAGGGACCGTATTTTTATGCCGGCAGCCTGGCAATCGACAGGAAGGCAGATTTGCCGATATCCGGCATGAATATTGATGCGCAGTTTGCGTTCGCCGATATGGATGCCTGGGAAGCGGTGGCGGACGATTTTTCGCAGACGTTGTCTGGTAAGGCCTTCAAGCCCTCACGCCCGCTGTTGCCGTCACTGCGGCAGTTGCGTTTGCAGGCGCGGCAGTTGCGCTATAAGGGACTGACGCTGGATTCAGCGACGCTCACGGCCGCGCAGCCTGCGCCCGATCGCTGGCGCGTTGACATCGATTCGCAGCAGACTGTGGGGACCGTATTGTGGAACGAAGGTGTCGGCAAAGCCCCGGGTAACGTAGACGCGCGTTTCAAGCGCCTGGCGCTTGGCTCGGCTGACAAAGCTGTCGTCAACCCCGATGAGTCGAAGCCTGATGACACGGAGACGTTGTCTGACGATGCGCTGGATGCGGTGCCGGCTGTGCAACTTCAGGTTGACAAGTTCAGTCTGTATGGGAGACCTGTTGGAAGCCTCACCGTGAGGGGCGTGAATCAGGCAGGTGGGAAAACCTGGCGCCTCGAAAGTTTTAGTCTTGTCAGTCCGACCGCAAAAATTAGCGGAAGCGGCCAGTGGCGGCTACGCGGTCAGAATCGTGGAGTCACACTGGATGCCGAAGCCAAGATAAGTAATCTGGGCCGGTATATGAACCAGCTGGGCTTTGTGGATATGGTCGAGAATGGCAACGGCACGATCAAAGGGCAGTTCACGTGGCGCAATATGCCGTGGAAGTTCGATATTGCTGATCTCAGCGGTAAGGTCGAGACCAAGATGCAGGCGGGGCGTTTCGTTGCGGTCAATTCGAATTCGGCGCGTTTGCTCGAGTTGTTGTCGCTGCAGTCCATACAGCGCATTGCTACCCTCAGCATTAATCCTGCCAGTTTATTCAGGGATGGCTTCCCGTTCGACAACTTGTCGGGCTCCTTGCGTATTGGCAACGGCATGATGAATGTCGATAAATATCGCGTTGAAGGACCGGCCGCAAACATCAGCCTTGGTGGCGATGTCGATTTGACTGCCGAGACACTGAATTTGCAGGCTTCAGTGGCGCCCAATCTGGATATGAGCGGCGCGACGATTGCCGCCGGGATAGCGTTAAATCCCATTATCGGACTTGGTGCGTTTGTGACCCAATGGCTGCTGCGTAACCCGTTGTCCGAGGCCATGACCGTGCATTACCACGTCTCGGGTGGTTGGGAGGATCCCAAGCTCGATGAGCTGACGGATGCCCAATGGGCAAAGTTGGCAGCAGGTAGAAAAGCCGTCGCGGGCAAGAACGCAACGGCTTCTGTGGCCGCAGATAAGAACACAGCGGCTCCTGTGACCTCAGGTAAGAACGCAGCGGTTGCAGCGCCTTAGTTGTTTATCGTGGTGCGCACTGGCGCCGCGTGGTTGACCGCGTTCCAGCCCGGCGTGCCGAACCGGAGGAGAGCCTTTCCCGCGCAGCCCATGCGCCGCCCGCCTGGGTGAACGGTTAGAAAACGCCCTGAGCCAGCATGGCGTCGGCGACTTTCACAAAACCCGCGATATTGGCGCCGTTCAGGTAATTGACTCTTTTTCCCTCTGCGCCATAGTGGACGCAGCTTTCGTGGATGCTGCGCATGATGGCGCGCAGGCGTTCATCCACTTCTTCGCGTGTCCAGTTCAGGCGCAGCGCGTTCTGGCTCATTTCCAGGCCTGACACCGCGACACCACCGGCGTTGCTGGCCTTGCCTGGCGCATACAGGACTTTGGCGTTGATGAAGGCCTCGGCTGCTTCAATGCTGGTCGGCATGTTGGCGCCTTCGGCAACACAACGCACCCCATTTTTGATAAGCATTCTGGCGTCTTCGATTTCCAGCTCGTTCTGCGTTGCACAAGGCAGTGCCACATCTACAGGCACATGCCATGGACGCTTGCCGTCTTCGTACGTAAGGCCTTGTTCTTTGGCGTATATTTCGATTGGACCGCGGCGCGTGGTCTTCAGCTCCATCAGTGCGCGCAGTTTTTCACGCGTGAAACCGGCTGGATCCACGACGCAGCCATGCGAGTCCGACACCGTAACGACTTTGGCGCCCATCTGCATGCATTTTTCGATGGCATACTGTGCCACATTGCCCGAGCCGGATACTGCGACGGTCAGACCTTCCAGAGATTGGTTGGCGTATTTGAGCATTTCTTCGGCGAAGTATACGGCGCCATAGCCAGTGGCTTCAGGGCGGATGAGGCTGCCGCCAAACGTAATACCTTTGCCCGTAAACGTGCTGGCTGCCGAATTCGCCAGCTTTTTCATCATTCCGGCCATAAAGCCGACTTCGCGCGCCCCTACGCCAATATCGCCGGCCGGTACGTCGGTGTTGGGCCCCAGGTGGCGGAACAGTTCTATCATGAGGGCCTGGCAGAAGCGCATGACCTCGGCGTCTGACTTGCCCTTGGGGTTGAAGTCGGAGCCACCCTTGCCGCCACCCATTGGCAGCGTGGTGAGCGCGTTCTTGAATGTTTGTTCGAAGGCCAGAAATTTCAGGATGGAAAGGTTGACGGATGGGTGAAAGCGCATCCCGCCTTTGAACGGGCCGATTGCCGAATTATGCTGGATACGAAACGCGCGATTGGTCTGAATGTTGCCCTGATCGTCGGCCCAGGCCACACGGAACTGGATGGCGCGTTCCGGCTCGACCAGGCGTGCCAGCAAGTCGTATTCAGCATATCGTGGATTCTGTTCGATGAACGGCCACACACACGTCATGACTTCTTTGACGGCCTGCATGAATTCTGGCTGGTGCGGATCGCGGATCCTGACCTGGTCCAGAAATTGATTGAGTGTGGGCAGCTTCATCAAAATACTCCTTCTGTATTGAGCGTGCCGGTACTGTGCCGGCTAAGTTAAAGGGCGTTCGCAGGCGCAATGCGCGGCGTGTGACGGTGGCAGGTCTGTTGACGACAAAGCCTCTCGGGAAGAGAGGCTAGGCGGGCCGACTGCGGTTATTTTTTCATCATGTCGAAGAATTCCGCGTTGTTCTTCGTGGCGCGTATTTTGTCGAGGATGAATTCCATGGCAGCGACCTCATCCATCTCGTGGATGAACTTGCGCAATACCCATATTTTCTGAAGCAACTCTGGCTTGATGAGCAGCTCTTCGCGGCGTGTCCCGGATTTATTCAGGTTGATGGACGGGTAGACGCGCTTTTCGGCCAGACGGCGTTCAAGGTGAACTTCGGAGTTGCCCGTGCCTTTGAACTCTTCGTAGATGACTTCATCCATGCGGCTGCCTGTTTCGATGAGCGCCGTACCGATGATGGTCAGTGAGCCACCTTCTTCCAGGTTGCGCGCCGCGCCGAAAAAGCGCTTGGGCCGTTGCAATGCGTTGGCATCGACACCGCCGGTGAGCACTTTGCCCGAGGCCGGCACAACCGTGTTGTAGGCGCGGGCAAGGCGGGTAATGGAGTCGAGCAGGATGACGACATCGCGTTTGAGCTCGACCAGGCGCTTGGCTTTTTCGATGACCATTTCAGCGACCTGGACGTGCCGCGTGGCGGGCTCGTCGAAGGTCGAGGCCACGACTTCGCCACGCACCGTGCGCTGCATTTCGGTGACTTCCTCGGGGCGTTCGTCCACGAGCAGGACGATCATCGTGGCGTCGGGATAGTTGGCGGTGATGGCATGCGCGATGTGCTGCATCATGACCGTCTTGCCGGATTTTGGGCTGGCCACGATCAGGGCGCGCTGGCCCTTGCCTATGGGCGCGAAGATGTCCATGATGCGCCCGGTGACGTTCTCTTCCGCCTTGATGTCGCGCTCGAGGGTCATGACTTCGTTGGGGTGCAACGGTGTCAGGTTCTCGAACATGATGCGGTGCTTGATGGTCTCGGGCAGTACGCCGTTGACCTTGTCGACCTTGACCAGTGCAAAGTAACGCTCGCCGTCTTTGGGTGTGCGCACTTCACCTTCGATGGAGTCGCCCGTGTGCAGATTGAAGCGGCGGATTTGCGAGGGGGAAATGTAGATGTCGTCTGTGCTGGCCAGGTACGAGGTATCGGGTGAGCGAAGGAAACCGAAGCCGTCAGGTAGGACCTCGAGCACGCCATCGCCGAAAATTTGCTCGCCCTGTTTGGCGCGGCGCTTCATGATGGCAAACATGATTTCCTGTTTGCGCAGGCGGCTTGCGTTGTCGATTTCCAGACTGGTGGCCATTTCCAGCAACTGCGAGACGTGCAGAGCTTTTAGTTCGGTGAGGTGCATGAGTGGGGAGAGGGGGTATTGAGCGGAGGCCGGATTCGGCCCCAAGCGGGGTTCGCCAGCCCCGGAGGGGCTGGCGCGCAGCAGGTGATTTAAATGGATTCGTCGAGAAAGTTGGTAAGTTGTGATTTGGACAGGGCGCCTACCTTGGTGGCGGCCGCCTTGCCATCTTTGAACAGCATGAGTGTCGGGATGCCGCGCACGCCGAATTTGGCCGCGGTGTCAGGGTTGTCGTCTACGTTCAGTTTGGCGAAAGTGACGCGGCCCTGATACTGTTTGGCAGCTTCGTCGATAATGGGCGCAATCATTTTGCATGGGCCGCACCACGCTGCCCAGTAGTCGACAAGAACGGGGCCTTCGGCCTTAAGCACGTCGGCCTCGAAGGAGGCATCGCTCACGTTTTGGATTAGATCGCTCATAATTTGGATAGGTAGGTAAGTGTATGTGTATAAATCAACTATACGACATTACGTGGGTGATAAGGCCGCACACCAATGCAACGTGTATTTGGGAGCGCGCTATTTTTGTTGTTGCCAGTAAGCATACCACTGTAGGGCCAAGGCATGTATTTGCGCCTGCAACAGGCATGGCTATTTTAACGGATTAGGCGTGCCTGCGCGCAACATCCGTAAAATATGGCTTTTGATTTACGCAATTTCGGGGGTGACTTGTCCACACGACGCTACAACGAAGCTTCAATCCGGGTTCTGAAGGGGCTTGAGCCGGTACGCCAGAGACCCGGCATGTATACCCGCACCGAGACGCCCTTGCACATAGTGCAAGAGGTCATTGACAATGCCGCTGACGAGGCTCTGGCGGGTTTTGGCTCGCACATCGACGTCATCATGCACACTGACGGCAGCATCTCTGTCGAGGACGATGGCCGCGGTATTCCTGTGGGAATGCATCCTGAGGAAAAGGCTCCGGTGGTGGAAATTGTGTTCACACGGCTGCATGCGGGTGGCAAGTTCGATAAAAAGGCAGGGGGTATCTACGCGTTTTCTGGTGGCCTGCACGGCGTGGGCGTCTCGGTTACCAACGCCTTGTCCAGGCGACTTGAAGTTACTGTGTGGCGTGATGGCCACGAATGGCAACTGGCATTTGCCGACGGCGAAGTGGTGGAACCCTTGCACCAGACCGGCAAGGTGCCGCACAAGAAAACCGGTGCGCGTGTGCGGGTGTGGGCAAACCCCAAGTATTTCGACAGTGCGGTGATTCCTGCGGCCGAGCTGGTGCATTCGCTACGCAGCAAGGCGGTGTTGCTCAGCGGCATCGATGTGTCGCTGACCTTCGAGAAGACCGGCGAGACGCGTCATTGGAAGTATGCTGACGGGTTGCGCGGTTATCTCGAAGAAGCCTTGGGCGATGAAGAGAAAATCGTGCCTCTGTTCGAAGGTCGTCAGTACGCTGGCGCCGGTGACGAATCATTTTCCGAGGGCGAAGGCGCCCACTGGGCCGTCGTCTGGACCGCCGAGGGTAACGTGGTGCGCGAATCCTATGTAAACCTCATTTCGACGCCGGCAGGTGGCACGCACGAGGCCGGGCTGCGCGAAGGCCTGTTCAGCGCGGTGAAGTCGTTCGCGGAACTGCACGGGCTCATACCGAAGGGCGTTCGTCTTTTGCCCGACGACGTGTTCGCGCGCGCCAGCTTTGTGCTGTCGGCCAAGGTGCTCGACCCACAGTTTCAGGGCCAGATCAAGGAGCGGCTCAATAGCCGTGATGCAGTACGGCTTGTGGGTGGCTATGTAAAGAATGCATTGGAACTGGTGCTCCACGCCAACGTCGAAGCGGCCACAAAGCTGGCGCAAAGTGCTATTCATCAGGCTCAGGCGCGCGCCCGTACGGCCAAGAGGGTGGAAAAACGCAAGGGTTCCGGTGTGGCGGTGTTGCCCGGTAAACTTACTGACTGCGAATCCAGCGACAACACGCGTACCGAGGTCTTTCTGGTCGAGGGTGATTCGGCCGGCGGTTCGGCCAAGATGGGGCGTGACAAGGAGTTTCAGGCTGTTCTGCCTTTGCGCGGCAAGGTGCTCAATTCCTGGGAGGTCGAGCGCGATCGCCTGTTTGCAAATAACGAGATTCATGACATTGCCGTGGCTATTGGCGTGGATCCGCATGGGGCCGGTGACCCTGTCGATTTATCGGGGTTGCGGTATAACCGCATCTGTATCTTGTCCGACGCCGACGTCGACGGCTCCCATATTCAGGTGTTGTTGCTGACCTTGTTTTTTCGTCATTTTCCCAAGTTGATCGAGACGGGCCACGTCTATGTGGCCCGCCCGCCCTTGTTTCGGCTGGATGTGCCTGCGCAGGGCAAGCGGCCCGCCCGCAAGGTGTATTGCCTGGATCAGGGCGAACTCAATGCCGTGCAGGAACGGCTGCGTGCCGACGGAGTGCGTGACAACTCCTGGAGCGTCAGCCGCTTCAAGGGGTTGGGCGAAATGAGTGCGGAGCAGTTGTGGGACACCACCATGAACCCCGACACGCGCCGCCTCACTCCCGTGACCTGTGGCGCTGCTGGCGTCGAGGCCACCGAGCGTATGTTTGACATGCTGATGGGTAAGGGTGAATCAGGTCAGCGGCGAAGCTGGCTGGAAGAGAAAGGCAATTTGGCCGAGGTGGATATTTAAGTCATGGACGCAACACAAGCAGGTTTGTTCGATAACCCGGGTGATGGCGGCGAGAGCCTGACTCTGGCGGATTACGCCGAGCAGGCTTATCTGGACTACGCCGTGTCCGTCGTGCGCGGCCGCGCTTTGCCCGAGGTGGCCGATGGCCAGAAGCCGGTGCAGCGGCGCATCCTTTATGCCATGGATGCCATGGGGCTGGGCCCAGGGGCCAAGCCGGTCAAGTCGGCTCGTGTCGTGGGCGACGTGCTGGGCAAATACCATCCACACGGAGACCAGGCCGCCTACGACGCCATGGTGCGCATGGCCCAGGACTTTACCCTGCGCTATCCACTGGTTGACGGCCAGGGCAACTTTGGCTCGCGCGATGGCGACAATGCGGCGGCCATGCGCTATACCGAAGCCCGTCTGACGCCGTTTTCACGCATATTGCTGGACGAGCTGGACGAGGGCACGGTCGATTTCATTCCCAACTACGACGGTAGCCAGAAAGAGCCGCAATTATTGCCGGCGCGATTGCCGGTTGTGCTGCTCAATGGGGCGTCGGGCATTGCCGTGGGCATGGCGACCGAGATTCCGTCACACAACCTGCGTGAAATTGCGGCCGCTTGCGTGGCGCTGCTGAAGAATCCGGGTCTGTCCGATGAGGAACTGCTACGGCTTGTGCCGGGGCCCGATTTCGCCGGCGGCGGGCAGATCATTTCTCCGTCGGCCGACCTGGCACATGTCTATGCTACAGGGCGCGGCTCGGTCAAGGCGCGCGCGCGGTGGCAGTTTGAAGAGATGGCGCGCGGCCAGTGGCAACTGGTGGTAACTGAATTGCCGCCAGGCGCGTCGTCGCAGAAGATCCTTGAAGAGATTGAGAACGGTATCAATCCCAAGACTCGGGTCGGCAAGAAAACTCTCACCAGTGACCAGCAGCAGATCAAGGCGCTAATGCTGAGTCTGCTGGATACTGTACGCGACGAGTCGGGCAAGCAGGCGTCGGTACGCCTGGTGTTTGAACCCAAGACCAGCCGCATCGATCGTAATGAGTTCATTAACGCCTTGCTGGCCCAGACGAGCCTGGAAATCAGCGTACCTGTCAATCTCGTTTGCATCGGCACCGATGCGCGTCCTGCACAACGCGCCTTGAGGCAGATGCTTGTTGAGTGGCTGGGGTATCGTACGGTAACTGTTACCCGGCGCACTCAGCATCGTCTTGATAAGGTCACCGACCGCATCCATGTGCTCGAAGGGCGCATGGTGGTGTATTTGAATGTCGATGAAGTCATTCAGACCATACGTGAATCGGATGAGCCCCGTGCCGCGCTGATGGAACGTTTTCAATTGTCCGAGCGGCAGGCCGATGACATTCTCGAGATGCGCTTGCGGCAGTTGGCGCGCCTTGAGGGCATCAAGATCGAAAAAGAGCTGGCCGCACAGAAAATCGAGCAGGGCAAGTTGCAGGGACTGCTGGCCAGCCCCGCATCGTTGAAACGGTTGATGATCAAGGAAATCGAGGCGGATGCGAAGCAGTACGGTGACGACCGCCGCACGCTGATCGAGGTGGCCGAGCGCGCCGTGCTTGAATCGCGTGTCGTGGATGAGCCTGTTACGGTGATTGTGTCGCAAAAGGGTTGGCTGCGTTCACGTCAGGGTCACGGGCATGACAGGGCTCAGTTTGGCTTCAAGGCGGGTGACGCGCTTTATGATGTGATTGAATGCCGCAGCACCGACAGCCTGGTTGCGTTTTCCGGTACAGGGCGTGTCTATACCGTGCCCGTGTCCGGTCTGCCTTCGTCCCGTGGCGATGGCCAGCCTATTACGTCCATGGTAGATGTTGAACACGGCACCCGCATTGTGCACATGGTTGCCGGTGCCGAATCGCAGCGCTACGTCGTGGGTACGCAGCGCGGCTACGGCTTTGTCACCACGTTTAAAGACCTGACCACCCGCCAGCATTCTGGCAAGCAATTTGTTTCGGTCGAGAAGGGCGACGCACTGCTCAAGCCGCTGGCCCTGCACGCTGATGACGCACATCTGGCCATGCTGAGTAAACGAGGGCGTATGCTCATCGTTGACCTTGCCGAGATCAAAGTCTTGTCGGGCGGTGGTCGGGGTACCATTTTGATGGGTCTGGATGCGCCCGACGTGCTGGCGAGGTGGGTTGCATTTGGTCCGGCAGGCCTGGTAGCCAGTGGCGTTTACCGCAACAGGGCGACGGAAATGGTGCTGGGCCTGTCCGAACTGGCCGATTACGTTGGCAAGCGGGCGCGCAAGGGCAGGGCGGTGGCGCTGAAGATCAAACAGCCCGCCTTCAGGCGCGCCTGAGTGGTGGTGGCCTGAGGTGCCTTGCCGCGAGGTGCCCGGCCACTTTTGCGGCGGGGGAGCTTAAAATAAGAAAGTACCAACTGATTTATACATTGTTTTAAAGAGTTCTATGAGCTTCACAGTCACTGTTCAGTCCGGCCTGCATGCCTTTACGGTTGAGCCGGGGACATCGTTGCTGGATGCCGCCATGGAAGCGGGCGTCGTGCTGCCGTACAGTTGCCGTAGTGGCGCCTGCTCAACGTGCAAGGGCAAGGTGGTTTCGGGCTCGTATGACACCAGCGACAGCCCGGCGCGCATTTTGTCCGCGGATGAACTCGCTGCTGGATATACGCTGTTTTGTCAGGCCAAGCCCACCTCCGATCTGGTTATTGAAGCACGGGAAGTCCATATGGCCGGCGATATTCAGATTCGCAAGAGGCCGGTTCGGGTCGTCAGTGTAAAAAAGCTTACCCACGACATTGCGGTTCTGCAGGTGCAGCTGCCGCCTGCCGAGCCGTTTCGTTACTGTGCTGGGCAATACATCGAATTCATTCTCAAGGATGGCCGGCGCCGCAGTTATTCCATGGCGAACCCTCCTCGCGACAGTAATCTGGTCGATCTGCACGTGCGTCATATGCCCGGGGGGGCGTTTACCGACCATGTATTCGGCGAGGGTGAAACACCGATGAAGCCGCGTGAGGTATTGCGCATTGAAGGTCCGTTCGGGTCATTTTTTCTGCGTGAAGAAAGCCGCAAGCCCATTGTGTTTCTGGCCAGCGGAACGGGCTTTGCCCCCATCAAGGCTATTATCGAACATATGATGGAGCGAGGCGACTCGCGCAAGGTGGTGTTGTATTGGGGTGGGCGCCGGCCCGAAGACTTGTATATGCTCGACAGCGCACGGGGCTGGGCGCAGCAGTGGGAGGGTTTCACGTATGTGCCGGTTGTCTCCGAAACGCGGGCTGGCGACGGCTGGACAGGTCGCGCCGGGTTTGTGCATCAGGCTGTTCTTGACGACTTTGCCGACCTGTCGGGCTATCAGGTGTATGCGTGCGGCGCACCTGTCATGGTGGAAAGTGCCCGCCGCGACTTTGTGGTGCAGGCGGGCCTGCCCGAGGAAGAATTTTTTGCCGACGCGTTTACCAGTGCTGCCGATATGGATCAGGTCGCTGGATAGCTGCATGGGTGTTAAGAGGTCGAAACCATGAAAGTAGTGGTGTTGGGCAGTGGCATTATTGGCACGGCGACGGCCTGGTGGCTGAATCAGGCGGGGCACGACGTAGTGGTTGTCGACAGGGAGGTCGGGCCGGCGCAGGAAACCAGTCGGGCCAACGGTTGTCAGATATCGGTGTCGTATTCCGAGCCCTGGGCCAATCCGCAAGCACCGCGGCGATTGCTCAAGTGGCTGTTCCAGAAAAATGCCCCACTATCCTTTCACCCACAGCTTGACATGCGTCAGTGGATCTGGGGGCTGGCTTTCCTGCGCGAATGCATGCCTGGCCGGCTTGCACCCAACATCAGGGCCATGGTTGCCATGGCTGAGTACAGCCTGCATACGCTGCAGGCCATGAGGTCGGAGCTGGGTATTGAGTATCACCAGGTCGAACGCGGCATCCTTAACTTCTACCGTGACGAAGCCGAGCTAGACGCCTCGCAGAAGGCGGCTGGTGTCATGCGCAACTTTGGGGTTGACCGTCGCATCATCAGTCCCGACGAGGTCGTGCAGATCGAGCCCGCCCTTGCGCCGATTCGCCAGAGCATCGTCGGAGGCGATTACACTGCGCAGGACGAAAGCGGCGATATCTACCTTTTTACAGTAGCGCTGGCCGAACAAGCCCGCAAGGCAGGTGTGGAATTCCGTTATTCCAACCGGGTTAGCCGCCTGGTGGCCGCGGGTGGACAGGTGCAGGCGGTCGAACTGATCGACGCTAACGGCCTGTTTCAGACGCTTAGTGCCGATGCCTACGTGGCTGCACTGGGGTGCTGGACTCCGCATTTTGTCGTGCCGCTGGGTGTGCCGTGCCTTGTCTACCCAGCCAAGGGCTATTCGGCAACGTTCAATATTATTGATGAGTCGGCGGCGCCGACGGTCAGCCTTACCGACAGCGCGCATAAAGTTGTGTACAGTCGGCTCGGCGGGCAGCTACGTATGGCGGGTGTGGCCGAAGTGGGTGGTTATTCGCGTGCGCTGAATACAAAGCGTTGCGAAAATATGTCGGATTTGGCCCGCGGCCTGTTCCCAACCGCACTTGATTTTGATACTGTTCAACATTGGTCGGGTCTGCGTCCTTCCACCCCGTCCAATGTGCCTCTGATCGGTCAGACGCGTATCTCCAATCTGTACCTGAATACCGGCCACGGCACGCTTGGCTGGACTATGGGTGTGGGTTCGGGGCGCGCGCTGGCCGACATTATTTCAGGTAACCCTCCCGAACCTGTCTTTCCTTTTTTAGGCTAAAAGCATTTCATGAAGATACATCGGTTTTTGAGCACGCCCAAGGTGGCGCGCGCGTTGGCGCTGACTGGCGTTATTGCATTGACGGGCCTGCCGTATGCCCATGCATCGACCGACATTCAGGTCTGGCATTCACTTAGCCCCCACAATGCTGAAGTCTTCGACAAACTGGTCAGGCAGTTCAACAGCAGCCAGTCCGACGTCAAAGTGTCGGTCAAGGCCTTTGACAACAATACTGCCGTTGTGCCTGCTCTAGACGAAGGCGTCAGAAGCAAGCAGCTGCCCAACCTCGTCCAGCTGGACGATAATCGTGACCCCGAGGTTATTGCGCAGCGCCGTTACATCCTGCCTATGTACAGTTTGCTGGCCAAGTACCCGGTCAAGAACGTGAAATGGTTCATTGCCGCCGATGCGGGTTTTATGCACGACGACAAGGGCAGGATGCTGGCTCTGCCGTACATGGTTGAAGTGCCAGTCATGTTTTATAACGTCAGTGCATTCAAAAAGGCGGGTATTGTGCCGGCGCAGCCCATGCGTTCCTGGCCGGGTTTGCAAGGGCAACTGGTTACCCTGGCCAACACGGTTACGCGCCATTGTCCGCTTGTCACCAACGAGCCCGTCTCGATCAATCTTGAAAACCTGGCTGCCGTCAACAACCAGTTCTTCACCACTGACGAAAATGGCCGTAAAGTGCCCCGAGCTGCCAGGGTTACCAAGACAAAAGCCAAGGGCAAGTCTGGCTCAGCCAGCGGGCCTGCCTTTGTATTCGATTTGGTGTATGTGCGGCATTTGTCATTGATGATTACTTGGGTGCGCTCCGAGCTCATGCTCAAGCCCGAGGCCGAAGGCAATGCCGTCAAGCGCTTTGCGAATAATGAGTGCTCCGTGTTGCTGTCGGATTCAAGCAACCTGGGAGCCTTTCGCGACAATAACAAACTCGACTTTGGCGTGGTTGGGTTGCCTTATTACCCCGAGGTCACGTCCAAACCGGGTAATCCGTTTGTAGATGGTGCGGGCTTGTGGGCGACCAGCGGTCATAGTACGGCTGAAGACAAAGCCACGGCCGAGTTCATTGCCTGGCTTGCCCAGACCAAGAATGCAGCGGCCTGGTACCAGAACACCGGGTATCTGCCTCTGACTCAGCAGGCCTTCAACAGTACCGATGCCTCGTACTACAAGAACTTGGGCGATTGGCGTGATCTGGTGGCTGTGTACGAGCGTGAACCCGCCAGCACGGCGCGCAGCTTCCGCATTGCAAACTACCCGCAAATACGTGCCATGTTCCATCAGACGCTGGATCGCGCGCTTAACGGGCAGGAACCCGCTGTACCGGCGTTAAGCTCTGCTTCGGCGCAGGCCGACTACCTTATGCACGCTGGCCCAAAAAAATAGCGTAAAGCAGGACTGCGGCCGGAAGTTCTATACCGCTTCAATGGCGGGGTAGAACTCCCGGTTTTCTTTCTGCATTCGTTGGTGCACCCGCTTCAACACCGTGTTGGCATCGCGTCGAAAGTCATCCTCATTTTCGCTGACTTGTGACGCTGTGTTCCAGCGGCGTGAAAATCCGGCGTAGGCGCTGGCGATATCCTTCATTTCGTTTTGGTAGCTGCGCCCCATGGCGGCAAGCTCGGGGTGTGCATTTTTCTGCAATGAAGGGTACAGAACACGATCCTCGATGGCCAGATGAACCTTGATCACCGAACTTAGCGTCACGACTTCGTTGGCGATGCTTTCGGCATTTTCTTTGATGCCTTCCTGTGCGTAGCGACGCAGCATGGCGATACCCGTCAGGATTTGTACGTGCTGTTTCTTGAAGCTGTCGATGTTCATGCTTGCTTTCCGGGTTGAGGTGTTGGGCAGACAGGGATCAGGCAAACTTTTCACTTTGCTGCCTGTAGCCGCCTTGTTGTAATAAGATGTATATTAAATATATCTTTATAACGTTGCAAGTCGTCGATGCTTGATGTCAGTACGACGTGAGAGCGCCCGGACATTACGTGCCGGACATGGCTTTGCACTTGTTGCGCTGTCTTTCTGTTTTTGCCGTTAATTCCGTCGATTGCGGACAGCATTCATTTGCTACTCTCGGATTGTTCTCCACCAATGTGACTTCCGCATGAAAGGCATCGTCCTGGCCGGTGGTTCCGGCACCCGCATATACCCCATCACCAAAGGTGTGTCCAAGCAGCTTCTGCCCATCTACGACAAACCTATGGTTTATTACCCCTTGTCGGTGCTGATGCTGGCTGGAATACGCGACATCCTGGTAATTGCCACCCCCGAAGACCTGACTGGCTTTCAGCGCTTGCTGGGGGATGGGGGTGCGTTTGGAATCAACATCGAGTATGCCGTGCAGCCTAACCCCGACGGTCTGGCCCAGGCCTTTATCATCGGGCAGGAGTTTATTGGCAACGACAGCGTGTGTCTGGTTTTGGGCGACAACATTTTTTATGGCCAGGGTTTTAGTCCGCTGCTGCGCGCCGCGGCGTCCAGACAAAGCGGCGCGACGGTGTTCGGTTACCAGGTACGCGACCCCGAGCGCTTCGGCGTAGTCGAGTTCGACGCTCGGCGCCGCGCAGTGTCGATAGAAGAAAAGCCGCTGAAGCCCAAATCCCAATACGCCGTCACGGGACTGTATTTTTATGGCAACGATGTGATTGACGTGGCCAAACAGGTCAGGCCGTCCGCTCGAGGCGAACTGGAGATCACCAGTGTTAACCGCGTGTATCTTGAGCGGGGCGACCTGAGCGTGGAGATATTGGGTCGGGGGTTCGCCTGGCTCGACACCGGCACCCACGAAAGTCTGCTCGAAGCCGGCATGTTTGTTCAAACCGTTGAAAAACGCCAGGGTTTTAAAATTGCCTGCCTGGAGGAAATTGCCTTCAATAATGGCTGGCTCAGCGTGGATGAACTGACTGACAGAGGCCAGAGCCTGCAAAAAAATAGCTATGGGCAGTATCTTTTGGCCCTGGTGGAGGAGAATCGTGTGCGGTCGCTTGGCCGGATTGCGGCGGTTTAGTCGAATCAACGCCACGTCAGTTGCAGTGGTTGCCCGAGGCAGGCTAATGCCAATTCCTTTCATTCCCGCCTGTTCTACCCATAGTTCCGCTGATTGCCAGGTGCTTGCCCTTGCTATGCTTGGGCTATTCTCCCATTAATTTATTGCTCCAATGAACAGCAACGTCTCGGCCGATAGTTTCGGTGTTCAGGATCTTCGATCGGCTGATTATGGTCAGGCGGCTGGGCATGGCGCGGAAGAGGCGATGAGCGACCGCCGTATCAACGTCACTCAGCCTTATTTGCCGCCTTTGGAAGAGTTCATCCCCTATTTGCGGCAGATATGGGACAGCAAAATGCTGACCAACGGCGGCCCCATGCATCAGCATCTGGAAGAGGCGCTATGCGAATACCTGGGAATAGAACATATCGCCCTGTTCAACAACGGTACTACGGCGCTGCTTACGGCGTTGCAGTCATTACGGATCACGGGAGAAGTCATTACCACGCCGTATTCGTTCGTGGCTACAGCGCATTCATTGTTGTGGAATGGCATTAAGCCGGTATTTGTCGACATTGATCCGCGAACGCTGAATCTGGACCCCAGGAAAATCGAAGCGGCCATCACGCCGCACACCACGGCGATCATGCCGGTGCATTGTTATGGCAATCCGTGCGACGTGAAAGCGATTCAAGATATTGCCGATAACTATAACCTTCGCGTTGTTTACGATGCCGCCCATGCCTTCGGTGTGCGGGACGCAGGCGGCAGCATTTTGCGCCATGGCGATTTAAGTGCAATGAGCTTTCACGCGACCAAGGTGTTCAACACCTTTGAAGGCGGTGCAATTGTTTGCCCGGATGCCAAAACCAAGTTGCGCATAGACAGGTTGAAAAACTTTGGGTTCGTGGACGAAGTCACCGTCGTTGCGCCCGGGATCAACGGGAAAATGGGTGAGGTGAATGCGGCCTTTGGTCTAGTGCAATTGAGGCACGTGGATTGTGCTATTGAAAGGCGGCGGGAAATCGCCTGTATTTACGACGAGCAGTTAAAAAGTGTGAAGGGCATTCGTCCTGTTGGCAGCGTCGGTCAGGCGAAAGCCAATTATTCATATTATCCAGTGCTTGTAGAAGACGATTATCCATTAAGCCGAGACGAGCTTTATCAGGCCTTGCGCAATAACAATATTTATGCGCGAAAGTATTTTTATCCGCTGATAAGCGACTTTCCCATGTATCGGGGGATGGCGTCGGCTGCGCGTGAAAATTTGCCGGTAGCCAGCGAGGTAGCAAGGAAGGTGCTGTGTTTGCCTATTTATCCGGTACTTGATCGTCACGAAGTGCTGAAGGTATTAGAGGTTGTACTTGGACCGTCGGAGAATCGTGGGGGCGGTGGGCTTACTTGTCCTGCAACAAGTTAATGGTCGGCAACGGGTTAAGCGTCTCGTATCTTTTGATTTGCCGCATTGTGGAATACGAGGTTGATAGGGGTTCATAGATAAATGGCAATTCAGCATAGCGATACGATGCGCGAGTCGGCTACGATTGCGTGCAATCTCGTAGACAGCTATTGGCATCCGGTATGCCTTAAAAATGAAATTCCGAACAATAATGATTTCATCCGGTTTGATGTACTGGATTTTGAATTGATTGTTTACAACGATAATGGCCACATCGTTATATTTGACAATGTGTGCCCACATCGAGGGGCACGTTTCTTTTTGGACGACTCTGGCACTGAAGCGATACGTTGCAAGTATCACGGCTGGGGGTATGCCAATGGAAAATTGAATGTGGCGAATACAAAAAGCTTCACTCAATGCGACATCGGCGCGGCGGATCTGAACAAGTTCAAGGTTGGCTTCTGCGGTGAGTTCGTTTTTTTTGCCATTAATCCCGCTCGGTCGTTGGAGGAGCAATTAGGTAATCGGATATACGGCTCGCTGATGAAAATATCGTCCCAATTGGGTAGCCGGGGCGATTTGAATCGATATGTCTTCCAAAGTGACTGGGCGGTCGCGCTGGAAAATGCGTTGGAGCCTTACCATATTCCGTTAGTCCATGTGGATACGCTTTCGACGCTTCGACTGACGCAAGGAGAAAATGTATTTCTTGGCGAAAACTCCATCTGGAGTTCACACATAGGCAATGAAAAGATGGATAAACGCCTAAAAAGCATGAAGAAATATTTTTCTGTGGATGGCGCGTTCGAGGGGTATTCGAGTATTTTTATTTTTCCCTTCGCCATGCTTTCGTCTACCTACGGATTTTCGTACTCGTTGCAGAATTTTTTCCCATCTTTAAAAAATGACCAAACTTTTTTTACTAGTCGGCTTTATCCAGCACTGGCTACAGAGTCGGGCTATCAGGAAATTGTCGATACGTTTACTCAGTCCACGGCAAGGATCAATCGGCAAATTTTTGATGAAGATCATCAAGTTTGTAAGCGAGTTTCGGGCCGTAGTTGGTCTAGTAAGCCACCTAAATATTTCAGTGATCTTGAGCAAAAAGTTTTGCATTTCAGAAAATCATGTTCTAAGTGGGCAAGTTTACTGACTTGAGTTTTGCGGTTGATATTTGGTGTTCGTAGTTATTGTGAACGCCAGCTTAATTTTTATGGAAATCTACTATGCCGAATACTGTTTTGAGGTTGATTGAAGAAGCTATGGAGGCCGATGAGGGCAGTATCGAGTTGGGCCAACCTTTAGAGTGGGACTCGCTGGCCGTGGTGGTATTCATGTCACTCGTGGACGAGCGTTTGAATAAGAGTGTGTCGGCCGATAAGTTGAACCGCTGTGAAACGGTTGATGCCGTGGTGGAATTGATCGGCGCTTAAGGAATAGCCATGCAGAACACAGCCGAAGCGGGGCGAGGCCGGACGGACGTACGCCAGGTTAAAAACGTCAAGATCTCTGGCTTGGCGTGCGCTGTGCCTGCGGCGGTACGCGAGGTCTTGGATCTGGCAGAGCAATTTGGTGTCGAAACGATTCAAAAAATCATCGCAAGCACCGGAGTTGAGCGTCGGCATATTGCACAAGACGAATGTGCTTCCGATTTATGCGCGGCGGCTGCGCGGCGGCTGCTCAGCGACCTGAACGTGGAGCCAGGCAGCATTGATACCTTGATTTTCGTGTCGCAAACGCATGACTACACTTTGCCCGCAACCGCCTGCGTGCTACAGGAGCGACTCGGGCTACCCATGACGACGGCCGCATTCGATGTGGCGCTTGGCTGCTCCGGCTATGTTTACGGCCTGTGGTTGGCCTCGTCGTTGCTGTCTTCCGGTGGCAGCCGACGTGCCTTGTTGCTCGTGGGGGATACTGTCAGCAAAATAGTCGCCGAAAAGGACCGTTCTGTTGCCGCCCTTTTTGGGGATGGTGGTTCTGCAACCGTACTGGATTATGACGAAGGCGCACTCCCGATGTCTTTCGTGTTGGGGACGGATGGACGCGGTGCGAATAATCTTATTGTGCCAGGCGGGGCCTTTAGGGATCGCCAGGGTACGCGTGCAGTTTTGGACGAGCCCGTCGTGCGCGGGCCGTTCGATTTGTATATGAATGGTGCAGAGATATTCGCCTTCACCCTGGCGCGCGTTCCGGCGCTCATTGCTGCCTTGCATGCTGCCGCGGCGACGTCTGGTAATGGAATAGACAAGTATGTCTTTCATCAGGCCAATCGTTTTATGTTGCAACATCTGGCCAAACGCATGAAGTTGCCTGCGGAAAAGGTTGTGCTGAATATGCAAAATTTCGGCAACACAAGCTCCACCTCGATTCCCTTGGCCATATCTACAGGGTGCACGGGGGATGACGGTATGGCGAGCGGCCGCTATATGTTGGCAGGATTCGGTGTTGGGTACTCCTGGGCTGGCTGCGTGGCGCAGTTGGAGAATGTCCTGGTTAGTCCATTGACAGTAACCGAAGGGGGTAATCAATAATGGATCCGAACGAAAATACTCCTTTTTCTTTAGTGGATCGGCAATTTCTAGTGACAGGCGCGTCGTCTGGCATCGGACGCCAAGTGGCGATTTGGCTAAGTCAGCAGGGTGCACGGGTTGTATTGGTAGCGCGAAACTCGGTGCGTTTACAGGCCACCTATGAGGCACTAACCGGTGAAGGGCATCATATTGCCCCCTTCGATTTCCTGTCAGAGGCCGATGTGTCGGCGTGGCTAAAGCACCTCGTAAAAGACTCCACGCCTTTTGACGGCATGGTGCATGCGGCGGGGGTTCAAACGCCTATGCCTATTCGCGCGAGCTCACTAAGCCATTGGAATACGGTGATGGGCACAAATGTCACCTCGGCGTTTTCATTGATTAAAGCCTTTCGACAGAAAGGCGTGTGCAATCGAGGTTCAAGTATTGTTTTGCTCTCGTCTGTCATGGCGCATGCGGCGCAACCAGCATTGTTAGGCTACTGTGCAAGCAAAGGCGCCATCGAGTCGATGGTAAGGGCCGCCGCGCTGGAGTTGGCGCGTGAGGGAATACGGGTGAACGCTGTGGCCCCTGGTATGGTGCAGACCGAAATGGCAGATTCGTTGAGCAATCTGGTGGGAGGCGAGTCGATGCGGGCCGTTGAACAAAAGCATGTATTAGGGTTGGGAAACCCACTGGATGTGGCTTATGCCATTCACTATCTGCTGTCTCCAGCATCGCGATGGGTCACGGGAACCTCCCTTGTGGTCGATGGCGGGTATTTGGCCGAGTAAGCATGAAGAATATTTATATCGTGGGTGCCGGCAGGTTTGGCCGTGAAGTACATGCGTGGTTGAGGGATTGGTGTCGTGTTAATCCAGGCTGGTTTATTGCTGGCTTTGTGAACGATGTGGCGACAGCGCTCGATCCTTACCCAGGCTTACCCCCAATTGTTTCGACGATCGATGGTTTCGAGCCGCAACCAGATACTTGGCTCGTGTGCGCGATTTCTGATCCCATTGGGAAAAAGGATGTGATTCAGCGGCTGCGGCGCAAGGGAGTGTCCTTTCTTACGTTGATTCATCCATCAGTCGTCATGGGCGAACGCGTCAAAATTGGCGAGGGCGTGGTCATTTGTCCGCATACGGTGGTGTCGTCCGATCTGGAGATCGGTGACTTTGTGATTATCAATTCAATCTGCACCATCGGGCACGATACGTCGATTGGGATGTATAGCACGCTTAGCGGACATTGCGATGTAACAGGCGGTGTTGTTTTAGAGGAAGGCGTATTCATGGGGTCGCACGCGGTGGTATTGCCCAGAGGGCATGTTGCGCAGTATGCGAGCGTGGGGGCCGGTAGTGTTGTATTGCGTAACGTGGCGCCCAGGTCGACGGTGTTCGGCGTGCCCGCTAAACGAATTTCGGGGTGAAGGTCATGGGTCAGTATGCGCGCATCCAGGCAATCGAGTACGAGTTGCCAGTCAATACTTTATCCAATGAGGATCTGGCTCGCGCACATCCCGAATGGGGTGTAGAGAAAATTTTTAGTAAGGTAGGGATAAATACTCGCCATGTAATCGATGCGGACGAGTGCGCGTCGGATTTGGCGTTTCGCGCCTGCGAGAAGCTGTTCGCCGGTGCGGCAATAGAGCGCGGCCAGATTGATTTTTTAATCCTTTGCACGCAAAGCCCCGACTACTTTTTGCCGGCAACAGCCTGCGTGTTGCAGGATCGGCTGGGTTTGTCCACTACGTGCGGCGCATTCGATTTCAACCAAGGGTGTTCAGGGTTTATTTACGGCCTGGGTATTGCCAAAGGGCTGATCGAGACGGGGCAAGCCCGTAATGTGTTGCTGGTTACCGCCGAGACATATAGTAAATATATTCATCCGGGCGATAAAAGCGTACGAACATTATTCGGTGATGCGGCAGCGGCAACGCTAATCAGCGTAACCGAAGCAGAATCACCATTTTTGGATCGCTTTCAGTACGGTACGGATGGTTCAGGCGCGCCAAATCTTATTGTAGCCGCGGGTGGGCGACGTCGCCCTCTGGAAGGGCGGGTAAAGCCCGCTGAATACACGGATAGTAGCGGTAATGTGCGAACAGACGTTAACTTGTATATGAATGGTTCCGCGATATTTGAGTTTGCCATGTCGCGTGTTCCACAATTGTTTGCGTCGTTATTCGATGAGCGGCTCACCATGGAGGCCATAGATTTTTTTGCATTTCATCAGGCTAATAAGTTCATGTTGGATGCATTACGCCGTCGCCTGCATATACCCGCAGATAAGTTCATTACGGAATTTGCACACTGCGGTAATACTGTTTCGTCGACTATCCCAATTGCTTTAAAGGAGCACCACGCCAAGGGGCACCTTCGGGAGGGGAATAGGGTGGTGGCTGTTGGTTTTGGAGTGGGGTATTCGTGGGGCGGATGCGTCATTCGGTGGTAAACGCCTGTCGCCGGTGCCAGATCTAAAAATTATTGTTCACTACCAAGGTGTTTTTCGTGCGTGGCAAATCCATACTTGTTTTTCCAATAAATATATCCGAGTCAGCTGCTTTTGCGAAAACCGCGCGTGAGCTGGGCGTGCGAGTGGTGTCGGCTACATCAGAAACGATTCTGGCCGACGAGAAAAATGCCGGCATAGTTTCGTTGCCCTATATTACGGATCCCGATTTTAATCGGTCATTCTTTGAATTGCTGGCCGAGCAAGGAATTGATTCGGTGTTTTCGCCGCACCCGGGTGTTTGGGCACATTTACAGTCACTGGCCAAAGGGGGCGTCTCTCCTGTCGCATTTAGTGTCTGTAATGAACCGCCATTGGACACGAATTGGCTTAGGTATGGCGCCGCCTATCAATGGGCGCGGTTGTGCGCTGATGAGTGGGGCTTGGCATCGTCAGTTGCGGCTGCGCTTTCTCCAACCAGGTATGCGAATCTGCATTTTGGCTACAACCAGATTCCGGGCCAGAATGACGACGTCAAGCTACTGCTTTTGGCGCATATTGTGAGATCTGCTCCGACTGGCGACGTCGTGGAAATCGGGTCTCTGTATGGCCGGTCCGCGTTTGCCCTGGCATGGCTCGCGAAGTTTCATGCGATAGGGGCGGTTGTATGTGTTGATCCGTGGGATGCCGTATCAATCAAGGACCAGGGCGATGAGGCAACTTTATTGAATAGGCAAGCCTACGATGTTGATTGGGAGAAGATCTTTTCCGGTTTCATTGCATCGATGTCTGGATTTGACAACGTGAACTACATACGCCAGCCATCGAGCGACGCTCATGAGGCCTATATGCGTGGAGTTGCAACTGGTGGGATCTGTTCGGATGAGTTTGGAAAAACGCGGGTATGTGGAGAGATTTCAATTTTACATATTGATGGTAACCACAAATATGATGATGTCAGGCTGGATGTCGATACGTGGGTGCCTTCGGTCAAGCATGGGGGATGGGTTCTTGTAGATGATTATTTATGGGCATTTGGAGATGGGCCTCGCAGGGCGGGCAATGAAATTCTGCAAGAGTATGCCGTTGAAACGGCCTTTGTTGCTGGCGACACGCTTTGCATCCAATTGCGGTAGGTTCGACGCTCGTGATGCATTAACCCCTTACTTGCCGCAGTTGCAACAAGGTGGAGATTATCCTTCGACCTCGAAACTCTCGGGGTTTTTACCGCTGCACCAAATCTCCCATGTTTTTCGTAAAGCCCTTTCTGTGATTTTAGCGATGAATTCTTTAGAGTATGTAGCGTTGTTTTCAATACGTTCGCGCATGCTTGAACGTATTACAGACAAGTCTTCTTGCCTCTGAGCCCAGTTGACAGCTTTTTCCAGGTATTCACTTTGATCATTCGCGACGAACTCGGCTAGACCATATTGGCTCATTATTGCCGCACCAGAGCGCCCTGCCAGGGTTTTTCCTGCAAGTGTGATTGTGGGAACTCCCATCCACAAGCCGTGAAATGTTGTGGTGCCGCCCGTATACGGAAACGTGTCAAGCAGCAGGTCTACCCGGTGATGGAGTTCCAGATATTTGTTAATGGTTGTGCGATCGCACAATATTAAGCGATCCGCTTCTATATTGTGTTGCGCAAATCGTGCGGTGATTTCTTGTGTCATTGACGCCCCGTGCATATTCCCCAGCAGCAGGCGCGATTTGGGAACAGCTTTCAGTATGCCGGCCCATAAGGCAAACACAGCGTCTCCCGCTTTACTTACGCGGTTGAAGCTTCCGAACGTGAAGGATTCGTTGTTTAACCCGGGTAGCGCATTTACGACTGGACTGTTCGGGTCTGGTTCGAATGCTGCAGCCGAGGGCAGATGCACTAGTTTCTCGGTAAATTGCGCGTCAAAAAGTCCGGGAGGAGCAAAGTTCTTGGTGGCAATGTAGTAGTCCATTGCCGCCAGCCCGGTAGTGCCTGGATAGCCTATCCAGCTTATTTGAATGGGGGCTGGTTTGAAGGCAAACATAGGCAGCCGGTTGTATGCCGTATGGCCCGAAAGATCGAAGAGAATGTCGATATGGTCGCTTAGAATAGTGTCTGCCAGCGTTTTGTCCGACATGCCAGTCGATGAAGTCCATTTGTGCACATAAGTTCTTAGGCGTTTGCTTGTGTCGTCTTCCTTAGGACCCGTGCTGTAGGCGTAGAGTTCATAGCGGCTTTTGTCAATGGCGTTCCAGATGGGTTCTATGAAATTGGCGACGGCGTGCTGCCTGAGATCGCCCGAAACGAAGCCAATGCGCAACATTCGTTCGGGATCCGTGGAGTTCGAGTGAACGAGGGGGCGGGGACTTAAGCTCTTCGCGGCGGCCGCTACCGCCCGGCCGAACTTTCGATGCTCTTCGAACAGATCGGTGGGATCCACGGATTCATCGTGTGACAATGTGAAGAGCATGTTGCTGTGCGTTTGGAAATAGTCCGGCCGCAGTTCAAGAGCATGCCGGTAGTTCTTTACGGCTTCTTCCAGACGCATTTGTTCGGCACATACGTTGGCCAGGTTGTTATAGGCATCGAAAAACTTTGGATTGATTTTTAGAGCGTGCTCCAGGCAACGTGCGGCATCCCATGTTTTGTTCTGAGCACGATATACATTGGCGAGGAAATTCCAGGCGGTGAAATTCTGCGGATCGAATCGCACGGCTGAGCTTAACGACGATATGGCGGGCCCGTAGAGTCCCAGCATTTGCAGTGCCATGCCGAGGTTGGTGAGGATGGTTGGATGTGTGGGTTGAAGTGACAGCGCCGTGAATAATGCGTTTGTGCCCTCGCGTATATTGCCCATGTGCACCTGCGCCATCCCGAGTTCGGACCAGCCGGTTATATCACTGGGGAACTGAATGGTCAGCTCGCGCGCGATCGGCTCGATCTCGCGGAACTGCTCTTTGTATTTCAGTTTAGCGATGCCAAGCACTACGGCTGAGCCTGGAGTCTTGTCCTTCAATCGGCCCTGGGAATTATGAGTCTGTGCATGACTGTTGATTTGCTGGTTGTTCGTGGACAAGCCTCCGAATACGGGTTGGCTGCTGAACATTATGAGAGGGCTTACATAGTTTAAAACGTGGAACAGCTCTTCCGAATCGGCCAGAAGGGCGGTGGTAAAGTACTCGGCCCACGCTCTGCAAGAGCCGGTAAGCACGCCGAACTGCCTGAGGAAGTCAATGGTTTGCGTTACGACGCGATCGGCCTTCGCACGACTGGTCTTGGTATTGTCATTGTGTTGGGTTACTTGGGTCTCTTCGACCCCGAACGTTTTACATAGTTTCGCGGCGAGCTGTGGCGGCGTGTGCTTGCCGTCCACGTTCGACAAAAGGAACGTCGATGATTGATCCAGGTTGAACGATATGGCGTCGTGCCACAGCGTGACGCCGGTGAATTGGGTTAATGCATCCTCGCTTGCGTGGGTATGGGTCAGGCCGGCAAGCGCGGTCAGGTAAATGTCTTGGCTGGCGTTATAAGGGCCTGTGTCAAGCGAGTAACGTACAGCACCCGCCTGGAATAAGGTCTTTAGTGCTTGCAGCACCAGCTCTGAGTGATTGTTGTCTGGATTCAGGGAATCCAGCGCACTGATCGTGGCGGCTTTCAGTGCCTGAAAGCTCAGTGTCAGGGGCCAGGCGTCGTTGAGCGCGTTTACCACGGAAATTGTCACTAAATCATCGAGGTAAAGTTTATTTCCCTGCGCGTCCTTGAAGTGAGCCTTTTTCTGCGAGAGTGATGAATCAGGAGTGGTTCGGCTGTATTTACAGGCCCAGTGCAAATCCACCAGGCGGGCAAGGTCAGGGGTCGGCTGAATCCTGCCTGCCCGTTTGGCGTGCACGAACAGGCTTTTGTGCAATTGGCGCCCGACTGAGAAGTCCAGATACTGCTGGCGCATGATCTTGGGCTGCCCCATGGCGAGCAGGCTGTGGTTGAGTTGTGTATTGGGGCCATAAGTTGTTGACAGCTCGTCCTGTGGCTCGGCATCCCCAACGTAAGCCAGGCCAGCCTGCATGGCGGCGCCCGCGAATTCCACAAAATAGAATGAGGTTTTTTCCGATTGGAGGAATTCGGCGTTGATGTAATAGTCAGGGTGCTCGCGGAATCTTTCGACGAGTGTCTTCAAGGCGATGGCATCCGCGTTTTTCGGGGCCAGCCCGTCAGACATCAGCCCCAACGTGGCAACGGCACTGTTTACCGCTTCTTTTAATGTGCTGGCGGCATGGCTGTGCATTTGCATCAGGTCGCGTAGGGTGTCGCCGGCTTTCCAGCCTGGATAGGTATGGGTGCCAATGTACGCAATGCCATTCTCTGACAGGTTTTCACGGCAGATGCGCAAAATGGCTTCGCGTGTGGCAGAGGGTGCCCACGTGAATGCATCATGCACGATGATGTAGTCAAACTGGCCTATGCTTTGGTCAATGCTTGTAAACGGTAGGGCATGCAGCGACAGGTTTTTCAACGCGAGGTCGCGTATGTGATTGTTTCCTTGGTGTATTGGCTCGGGCCAAAGGTCTATGCCGACAGCTGTGCTGCCGGGGTAGGCCAAGGCGAAAGGGAGCAGGTTGCCGCCGTTTCCGCATCCCAGCTCCAATACCCTTGCCTGGTCGAGAGCAGGTGTTTCGACACCATAAAGATGAGCAGCCGCCCTGATCCTGATGGGGGACGTGTAGAAGTGGGGCTGCGCGACGTAAGCGATTTTGTCGGCGGTAGACTCGGCGGCTAGCTGGTCAATGGTGTCGGGCGAATTCAAACCGGGCTCCTGGGAATGCGGGAAGGTATTGGTTAGCGTAGCAGCAACCAGTGGGGGCCAATTGCGGGATCTATGGCGTCTTTTAGGCGGCGTTTCAATTAAAAAGGCCGGCTGAGCCGGCCTTCCGCTACCTGAGTATTAATAGCGAAGCATCATTTGTATGCCATACAGGTGGCGGGGTGCCGGGCCTGTATGGCTATCCCTATTACCGCAGCAGCGACAATACGGTTTGCGGAACTTGGTTGGCCTGCGCCAGAACCGCCGTACCTGCCTGCTGCAGGATTTGGGCACGCGTCATGTTCGAAACTTCGACCGCGTAGTCGGCGTCTTCGATACGTGAACGAGCTGACGACAGGTTGGTTACGGTGTTGTTCAGGTTGGCAATGGTGGATTCGAAGCGGTTTTGAACAGCACCAAGTTGGCTGCGCATGCCATCGACGTTGGCGAGTGCGGCGTCAATCGCCTGGAGTGCATCGGGGTTCAACTGCTTGCCCGCCGTGACCGTGCCATCGGAGGCGATATTGGCGGTGTAGTAGACGTCGCCGCTATCGTTCTTGCCTTTGATCACGTAACCGCCACCCGTAAGTGCGTGCAGGGTGGGGTCTGAACCGAAGGTTTTCGAGTCCAGCCCGCTGAGATTGGCCGTGACGTTTGCTGTTGGGAATTGATTGGTCGTCAAGACTTCCGACAAGGCAGAGGCTGCCGTTGTTGCCGTGCCCGAGCTGGCATAGCTGACTTTGCCGGTGCTGGCGTCGAATGAGGCTGTGTAAGTAGTGCTGCCGCCATCCAGCGATACATAGAAACTACCACTTTGGTCAATGTAGATCTTGGCTGTGGCGGCCGGGTTGGAGTCGGTCGGCGTGACATCGCCCGCGCTGACGGTAACGCTGCCACCAACTGCGATTTGTGTGGTGCTGGAGGCTACAGTAACTGAAGCGGACGCAACACCTGCGGCGGAGCTGGCTGAACTGAATTCCAGGCTTCCTGTCGTATTGTCGTAACCCGTGACGGCATAGTAGCTGGAGCCGTCCTTGGAAACGTATAGCTGGTTGGCGTCGGTGTTGCTGACATAGACTTTCCAGGTGGCGCTGGAAGATGTGTCGGATGCTGTCAGCGTAATTGGGGCTTTCGGCGTTGCGTCTGTAGGCGCTGCCGTTGTCACCGTATCGCCGACGGTGGAAAGATCCAGGCCTGCGTTGGTGGCGTTCAGGTTACCCAGGCCCAAGGTGCCCGAAGTGATCTGCTGCAGCTTGATGGAAATGGTTTCGTTGTCGTTGGCGCCTACCTGGATTGTCAGGTTGTTGTCTTGGGAAAGAACCTTGACGCCGTTGAATTGTGTTTGGGCCGACACGCGGTCGATTTCACCCAGGCGCTGCGTGATTTCGTCCTGAATTGACTTCAGGTCGGATGCCGAATTGGTACCGTTGGCAGCCTGTACCGACAGCTCGCGAATACGCTGGAGGTTGTTGTTGATTTCGTTCAACGACCCTTCAGTCGTCTGCGCGATCGAAATGCCATCGTTCGCGTTGCGCGTGGCTTGCGTCAGGCCATTGATGTTGGCGGTGAATCGGTTGGCAATAGCCTGCCCGGCGGCGTCGTCTTTGGCGCTGTTGATGCGCATGCCGGACGACAGGCGCTCAATAGCGGTGCCCAGAGCCGACTGGGACTTGTTCAAGTTGCCTTGAGCAATCAGGGACAGCGTGTTGGTGTTGATAACAGCCATGAATGACTCCTAGGAGAATAAATACGGCGAAACACTTTCGCCACTGTTTGCCAAGAAGGCCAGAGCTGGAGACGGTATGCCGAAAAGGGACACTTATTTGTAACCAAACCCAAGTTCTTCCTGCTCAGTCGCATTAACGGTCGCACGTGAGATTACTTTAGGAAATCAAGGGATGAGACGGGAAATGGTGTCTTTGTGCCTTAAAATTGCCGCGTCGAAGACGAGATAAGGATGGTGAGACTTGGGTATGAGCGCGAAAATAAGAATTGGTATTGTGGGTTACGGCAACCTGGGGCGGGGGGTTGAGGCTGCCTTGGCGCAAAACTCCGATATGGAGTTGGCAGCTGTATTTACTCGGCGTGACCCGTCTACGGTGAAACGGCGGACCGCTGGCGCCGCCACGCACCCAATCGCCGCGGTCGACCGCTACGTGGGGCATATTGATGTATTGATTTTGTGCGGTGGATCAAAAGGCGACCTGCCGGAGCAGGGGCCGGCATTGGCTGCGCTTTTCAATACGGTGGATAGCTTCGATACGCACGCCAGAATTCCTGAATATTTCAATGCGGTGCATGAGTCCGCTGCGGCGGCCGGTCATACGGCGTTAATTTCCATAGGTTGGGACCCGGGCCTCTTTTCCTTGAATCGATTGCTGGGTGAGGTGGTGTTGCCGCAAGGCGCAACCTATACCTTTTGGGGTAAAGGGCTTAGTCAGGGGCATTCGGATGCGCTACGGCGGGTTCGCGGTGTGAAGGGCGCGGTACAGTACACGGTGCCCGTGTCGACGGCAGTGGAAAGCGTGCGCCGTGGTGCGCAGCCGCAATTGTCCACGCGTGATAAGCATACACGCGAGTGCTTTGTGGTGCTGGACGACGGCGCGGACGCGCAAGAGGTCAGGCAGGCAATTGTGACAATGCCGGATTACTTTGCCGATTACGATACGACCGTCAACTTTATTACGGAAGAAGTGCTTAAGCGTGACCACACCGCCATGCCGCACGGCGGGTTTGTGATTCGCAGCGGCAAGACGGGTACAGGTAGCGAGCAGGTGGTGGAATACTCGTTAAAGCTGGCCAGCAACCCTGAATTCACAGCCAGCGTTCTGGTTGCCTATGCCCGCGCGGCGTATCGTCTGAATCAGCTGGGGCAGACAGGCGCCAAAACGGTGCTGGACGTGCCGCCAGGCATGCTTTCGCCAAAAAGCGCGGCGGAACTGCGCAAGGAACTGCTGTAGGCGTTTATTCCACGTTCTCGTATGGCAGGCCCACGTAGTTTTCGGCGATGTTGGTCAGACCGGCTTCCGACGTAGTGTAGTAGTCCAGTTCGGCAAGTTGGATACGGTGGGCAAATGGGTCGTCCGAGAATTTATGCAGCATGGACGTCATCCACCACGAGAAGCGTTCGGCCTTCCAGACGCGGTGCAGCGCCAGTTCGGAATACTTGTCGAGCAGATCCGTACGGTTTTCCTTGAAGACTTTGAGCAGGACGCGGAACAGGATGGAGACGTCGCCAGTGGCCAGGTTAAGACCCTTGGCGCCCGTGGGCGGCACGATGTGTGCGGCGTCGCCCGCAAGGAACAGCCTGCCGTAGCGCATGGGCTCGGAAACCGAGCTATGCAGGGGTGCGATGCTTTTTTCGATGGATGGGCCGGTAACCAGCTTTTCGGCAGTGTGCTGGGGAATGCGGGCCTTTAGTTCGTCCCAGAAGCGGGCGTCGGGCCAGTCTTCGATTTTATCTTCAAGCGGAACCTGCACGTAGAAGCGGCTAAGCATGGGTGTGCGCTGGCTGCACAAGGCGAAGCCGCGTGCGTGGTTGGCGTAGATCAGTTCGTGGTCGGCCGGTGGGGTGCGCGACATGATGCCCAGCCAGCCAAAGGGGTAGGTGCGTTCGTAAGTTGTCATGGCGCCTTTGGGCACCGATTGACGCGAAACCCCGTGCGATCCGTCGCATCCGGCAATGTATTCGCACTCAAGTTCGACAGTTTTGCCGTCTTTGGTGAATGTGACGCGCGGCTTGTCGGTATAGATATCGTGTAATTGGACGTTTTCGGCTTCATAGACGGTAACGCCGCCTTCCTTGGCGCGGGCGCTCATGAGGTCGTGGGTGACTTCGGTCTGGCCGTATACCATGACCGTTTTGCCTTTGGCATATTTCTTGAAGTCGATGCGCCTTTGCAGGCCGTTAATTGAAAACGACACGCCTTCGTGTATGTGGCCTTCGGCGTCCATGCGTTCACCCGCCTTGGCTTCACGCATGAGCTCCATGGTGCCCTGTTCCAGCACCCCAGCGCGTATGCGCGACAGGACGTAATCGGCCGATCGGCGCTCCAGGATGACGGCGTCGATGCCCTGATGGTGCAACAGCTGACCCAGCAGCAGGCCGGAAGGGCCAGCACCGATAATGGCTACTTGTGTTTTCATTGAAAGCCTCTTGAAGACGGGTTAGCATGGCGGCGGTAAAAAAGACCCTGCCGTGTTTTGCGCGTTTGGCGTGCAGTAATCGTTTCTACTATAGTGCGTCCAATTGCACAGTTTTGGAATGGATAAATAGGTACAATAGTTGCACTTTTCGAATGTCTTTTACGCGTTGGTATGGGAAGGCTCATGAATGGCCTGGGCGATAAGTCGGCACCGGTATGACATCTTGCATTATTGGTGCGTTGCAATAAAGGGTCGGACGCGATTGAACAGGAGGTTTCATGGCGGTGGTCAGCAGCGTTGCTCGCGTCCCAATCTACAAGTTGTACGGCGAGCGTGAGCAGTGGCCAACGCCCGACATGGTGCATTGCGAATCGATCGCCGATCGCAGTAAATTGCACGATTGGAAAATCAAGCCGCATCAGCATCATGGACTGGCCCAGATCTTGTATTTGCGCGGCGGCCTCGCGCGGGTGTGTCTTGACAGCCAGTACTTTGACATGCGTCCGGGGCATATCGTCATTGTGCCGCAAATGTGCGTGCATGGGTTCCGGTTTGCGCCCAACGCGGTCGGCCACGTGGTGACGCTCGCCTACCCGTTGCTGGACAGGTTGGTGCAGGAGATCGGTGATTCGCAGGTCACGCCATCGGTTCCTCGCATCTACTATGTCGACGATTCGGACGATGCGGCGAAGCTGGATATGGCCTTTGGCTCGCTGCATGCCGAGTACGTGGGCAATGGCGCGCATCGCGGTCGCCTGATGGAGTCCATGCTGGTTGCCATCCTTATTTGGCTGAGCCGTCACGACGCCTACGCCAGCGGCGGGCCGGCCCGCGAACGAGACAGGGGCCACCAGTATTTTCATCGTTTCTGCCAGTTGATCGAAAAGGACTATGCGGCGCAGTATTCAGTGGACCACTATGCGAAACGCATCGGCATCACCGCCGCTTATCTGAACGTGTTGTGTCGCCAGTATGTGGATCAGTCGGCACTGGAACTGATTCATCAGCGTGTGGTGCTGGCGGCCAAGCGCAACCTGGTTTATACCTCCATGACGATAAGCGTTGTATCGTACATGCTTGGGTTTTCCGATCCGGCGTACTTCACGCGTTTTTTCAAACGCCAGGTGGGCCTTTCCCCAAGGGAATTTCGCCGGCAGGCCGCGAAGCTGCTTGAATAGTCCTTCATTATTGGCTTGCTGGGCGGCAAGCCAATTGGCGATGTGCGTGGGACGGCTTGGGTACGTGTCGCGTGAAGGTGCAAGGCGACGGGCGAAATGACCCGAACATGAAAGAGCCTGCCGAACGATGCCTCGCCCGGCAGGCCGTGGCTGACGCCGCGTCAGCCGTTCTTTGTGGCTGCGCCTGATCAGGCGTTGGCAGCTTCTTTTGTTTCGAAGTTGACGACGAAATCTTCGGGCACGTCGGGGCCCCATACATAGAACGAATCTTCAGCCGGGTAATCCCCCGACGGCCAGTCCAGCGTAGAGGGAATGTAGTCGATATCGAACGAATATTCGGCGTAGCTGCCCCAGGGGTCGCGCACGTAACGAAAGTAGTTCGAGCCCAGTACGTGGCGGCCGACGCCCCAGCCCTTGGTGTAGCCGGCCTTGCTCATTTGCTGTGCGCCCAGTCCCACTTCGTCGAACGAACGCACGTCCCAGCTGCTGTGGTGCAGGCCGTATCCGTCCGACTTGAAGATGGCGATCAGGTGATGGTCGCTTCCGTGCGGCGTGTGGATGAAGGCGATGAACGAATCGGAACGGTCAGAAAGGCGCAACCCCAAAACATCGGTATAGAACTTCAGGGTGCTGGCCACGTCCGCGGTGTACATAAGAATGTGTGACAGGCGCCGCGGCCGGGTCTGCTTGGCCTGATTGCGTTGTGGAGCACGCCCGCGCGGGCTTTGTTCGGGGGGAAACTCACGATCACTCTTGACGCTGGGCGAGCATTTTTCGGCTACGACCAATTGCTGCGGCATGTTGTCAGGCCCCTGGAACCAGAGGCCGTCTTCTCCGGTGGCCAATTCGGGCCGCGCAATGCGCGGTATGTTCAGCTTGTTGAAGTGGGCCTCGAAGGCGGCGAGGTCGCGGGCGTCGATGCCCCACGTTACCCACTGCAGCCGTTTGGCGTGTGCGCCAGGCAGGATGCGAGCCCAGCGATGTGGGTTGCCGAAGGTATACAGAGCAAGCCCGTTTCCTTCGTGGCGCACGTCCAGCCCAAACGTGGTGTAAAAGCGCTCGGCCTCGTTCAGGTCGGGTACGCTGTATACGAATTCGTGCACAGAATGCACAGCCAGCACGCCTTCGCGACGGGAGGCTGGGGTGGTGTTCGGCATGTCCTTGTTCTCCACTGTTCTACAAAAACCCAGCCCCTGCGCCGATTTGGCCCGAGGGGCTGAATTCAGGAACGTCAGCCCCCTGATCGATCGGCTGTAGAGTTGGCTGAGATGTCCGGTTTATACGACCTTTTGTGTTTGTGTACCGAGCTTGTCGATACGCAGGGTAACGATATCGCCTTTTTTCAGGAATTGCTGGGGTTTCATACCCAGACCGACGCCTGAAGGGGTTCCGGTGAAAACTACGTCGCCGGGCAAGAGAGTCATGAATTGGCTAAGGTACGAAACCAGCTTCGCGACCGGGAAGATCATGTCGCCCGTGTTGCTGTGCTGTCTGGTCTTGCCATTGACCTTGAGTTCCATTTCAAGCGTTTGCGGGTTGGGGAGTTCGTCAGCGGTGAGTAGCCACGGGCCAATGGGGCCGAATGTGTCGAAGCTTTTGCCTTTGGTCCACTGGCCGCTGCGTTTGACTTGCCAGTTGCGTTCGGAAACGTCGTTTGCCAGGCAGTAGCCGGCAACATACTTCAGCGCGTTCTTTTCACTGACTTTGCGAGCGGTGCTGCCGATGACCAGACCCAGTTCGATTTCCCAGTCGGTTTCCTTGGACTTTGGCGGCATGACGATGTCGTCGTTCGGGCCGCTAAGGCAGGTAACTGCCTTGTTGAAGACAACGGGTTCTTTGGGAATGGCCAGGCCAGCCTCGGCGGCATGGGCGCGGTAGTTCAGGCCAATGGCCAAAACCTGGCGCGTTCCGGCCACCGGCACGCCCAGGCGCACCTTTTTGTTGACGATGGGGAGTGCTTCCAGGTTGACGGCTGTCAGCGCCTTCAGGCGTTCTGGAGCGAGAAATTCGGGGGTCAGGTCGGGGACCAGTAGCGAGAGGTCGCGGATATTTCCCTTGGCATCAAGTGCGCCGAGCTTTTCCTCGCCCATGGCGCCATAACGAAGTAGTTTCACATTAACTCCAGTTTGTGGTGACAAATTGCTAAATAATTATATTGTGCCCGATTATTGTACGGATGGCGCAACGCGACCAGCAATATTATTGCTGGTCGCGCGGCAAAGCCGACTATTTTTGGTGGGTGCGCACCGTGAATGTTACCGCGCGATGTTTTGCTTTGCGACAGGGTTTTTGTAGTTGACGAGCGAATTGTCAATTTCAACATTCTGCAGTTTGCCATCCACGCGTTCCACCTTGCGTATATAAATGGTTTGGGTGATGTCACGCGTTTTGGGGTCGATGGTAATGGGGCCGCGCGGGCTTATGAACGACATGCCTCGAATCGCTGTCATGAATTTGTCGGCTGATGCATCACCGTGGGTTTGTTCAAGAGCCTTGTCGATGAGATGCATGCCATCGTAGCCAGCGACCGCCATGAAATTGGGGCGTTCTTTGGGATACGCCTTGTAGAAGGCCGTTGTGAAGGCCTTGTTTTCGGGCGAGTCGTGTGCTTCGGAATAATGGTGCGCGGTAATGACCCCGATCGCGTTGTCGCCGATGGCGTCGATGCTGTCCTCGCTTGTCAGATCACCCGTGGCGATAATCTTGATCCCGTCGGCGGCCAGGCCGCGTTCCTTGAAGCCCTTGAAGAATGCGACGGGTTGTTCACCCGCCGGAAGGAAAAGAAATACGGCATCCGGCTTCAGATTACGGATGCGTATCAGGAACGGGCCGAAGTCCGGGTTCTTGAGTGGTATACGTATGGCATCAAGCACCTTGCCACCGGCCGCCACAAAGCTCTTGGTGAAATATTGTTCCGCGTCATGGCCTGGCCCGAAGTCGGCCACGACCGTCACGATTTTTTTCAGGTTGTTCTTGACCGCCCAGGGGCCCAGCGGCACGGTGTACTGCGCCACGGCGGCTGACACACGGGTAATGTACGGAGACTTCTCGGTCAGGTCAGAGGTTCCCGCATTCATGACAATCATGGGCTTCTTGGCGCTGGTGGCCACGGGCGCGGCGGCCAGTGCTTCCGGCGTCATGGCAAAGCCGGCCAGAAGGTCCACGTTGTCGCGTACGACAAGTTCCTGGGTGACGCGCCGGCTTATTTCGGGTGCTGTGCCAGTGTCGTCCTTGACCGTCATGACGACCTTGCGTCCGCCAAGCATGTTGTTGTGTTGCCGCAGGTAAAGGTTGATGCCGTTTTCAATATTGTGCCCATAGGGGGCAAAGGGTCCGGACATGGGAAGCACCAGGCCGATCTTCAGGTCTGGTTCGGCCGCGAATGAGGTGGAAGCGGCTGCCAGGCCCAGGGTTAAAGCGGTCAGAATGCGAGTAACTTTCATTGTTGTCTCCATGTGATCCAAAAAATTAATGTCTTTCAACGACACCAAGCGATTTGTCCAGCGCGCGGCCCAATTCAGGGCCGGCCTGATTGCCACGCCAGGCGATGTGCTGATCGGGGCGTACCAGTATGTAGTCTGCTTCGTAAAGGTCGCGAGCCTCGTCCGAGGCAATGGCCACGCTGGTAACTGGGTAACTTGCCGACACGTCGGCCAGCTTGGGGGCGGGGTCGCGCGCGGCGCTGCCAAGGCGTAGCAGCGTAAAGCCGCAGCCGAAGTGGTCATATAGCGATGAGCCATCGCTCAACCAGACGTGGGGAGCACGATGCCCAGGACGGCCAACCGGCAAATACAGGTTGGCCGTGTCGGGTGGAGGCGCGCTGGCCTCGGTGCAGACCAGCGGCGAGCCTTCGTAGCGTGTGCCGAGCTGCAAGCCGGGGATCACGAATTCTTTGTGGGCGTGGAAATTAAGATGTGAGCCAACACACTGCCGCGCCGCGCGACCCGAAGCGCTGTCGTCTTCCAGCGCCTCGGGTAAGCGCACATAACCGATGCTGTCGGCGAATTGCCGGGCGAATTCAGTGTTGCGGGCAGCGACTGGCTTGCGTTCGGCCTCATAGCTTTCAGCCAGGCCGTCTCCACTGGCGCCTTTGACCATGGCTTCGAGCTTCCACGCAAGGTTGGCAGCGTCTTCAATGCCGGTGTTGTAGCCCATGCCGCCCGTGGGGGTGAAGAGGTGGGCCGAGTCGCCTGCCAGGAATATCCGGCCCTGCCACATTTTTTCGGCGACCAGGGCGAAGCCGGCCGTCCAGGTCGTGCTGCTGATGAGATGGAATGGCACGTCGGCGCCGATGGCTGTGGCAATACGGTGGCCGACATCATGGTCGCTGGGCTGAATGTCACCCTGCAACTGGATATTGATGATGAAGTTTCCCTTACCATCCACTGCGATGACCAGGGATCGTTGCTCGTGATTCAGCGTCCAGTATTGCCAGGCGCGGCCGCCCTTGATGGCCGAGTAGAGCGTGGGTGCGCTGAAATAGGTGGCCGCCATGCGTCCGCCCATGAATTCGCGCTTTGCCCCGCTTGATCCCGAGTAGTGCAGGCCCGTCAGGTTTCGAACCGTGCTGCGTGGACCGTCGCAGCCCACGAGATATCTGGACGTGCAGGTGGTGGTGCTTCCGTCGGTGGTTGTTGCGACCGTTGCTGTGACTGAATTACCGTCTTGTACCAGGTCCTGCACGCTGCAGTTGTACTTCACGTCGACTGATGGGTAGTTTTTAGTGGCGTTGAGGAGAGCGGGCTCGATATAAAGCTGGGAACAGCGGTGCGGCAGTTCCGGTGTGGGCCACAGGAATTCGTAATCCCTGACCTTTGAGACGGCATTGTCGGAACTTGGCTGTGCGAGTCGTGCGAGCTCGTGTTGCGACAGGCGCGTGTAATACGCGACGTCCGTGGCGTGGTCGCCTGGCAGCCCGAGGCTGCGCACTTCTTTCGAGATGCCCAGGCGGCGAAAGTGCTCCATCGTGCGCGCACTGTTGGCGTTGGCGGCGGGGTGCGTACAGGTTCCGGCCTTATCGTCAAACACCTTTACGGACATACCGCGCATGCCCAGTTCAGTCGCCAAAAACAGCCCGACCGGGCCGGCCCCCACAATTATTATGTCGCAATCGTACGCCATGCTGTCTTCCTACAAACGCCGCCAGTTTGTCGATCTGTCATTGGCGAAATCGCGCATGGCGTTCCTTCTTTTCGTGGATGTGTAATCTTCCGCTTGTGAGTCGTCAGTGTGCGTGTTGTCACTCCATGTGTCTATATAATGAATTTAATTTAATGTATTAATTGAATTCATAGTTGCCAACCTCTTGGCGGTGCGCCGTGGACACGCAAGACCTGAATTTCCTGTATCTGATGGATGCGCTGTACCGCGAGGGCAGCGTGTCGCGGGCTGCGCAGAAGCTGGGTCTGACGCAGCCTGCGGTCAGTCATGGGCTTAATCGCTTGCGCGAGAAATTCCAGGATCGTCTGTTTGTGAGGATGGGCGCGGGGATGGCGCCCACTCCGCTGGGGGAGCGCATCGCGTTGGGCTCGCGCCGTGTGCTGGAGATGATTCGCACCGACATCATGGATGCGCCAAGATTTGACCCATCACTTGCTGCACGCACGTTTGCTGTGGGCATGACGGACATGGGCGGAACCGTGATACTGCCAAGGGTATTGCACGCGTTGCGTACGGAGGCTCCCAATGTGCGCGTTGTTCCCGTGGCGCTTGGTCCGAACGAGGTAAACGACATGACGGAAGGGGCGGCGGTGGACCTGGCGTGGGGATACTTTGGCCATTTGAATCCTGCCCTTTATCAGCAGACGCTTTTTCGTCGCCCACTCATCGGAATTCGACGCAAGGCGTCAGGCAGGCGTGCGACGCTTGGGTTTGACGCCTTTGTTCGTACACCGCATGTTTTTGCTACCGCCACGATGGTTACCAACGAGCTGCTGCTGCAGAAGGTAAAAGAACGTGGTGGCACGCTGCAAGTTGCGATGGAATGCCCATATATTCTGGCCGTTCCTGCCATTGTGGCCGGGTCGGATTACATTGCCACCGTTCCTGCCGAGCTTGCCGAACTGTTTTTGCGTCTGGCAGAGATTGAGACATTCCCGCTGCCGCTTGCGGTCCCTGATATTGTCGTCAAACAGCACTGGCACGCGCGCTACAACGACGACATTGCCCATCGATGGTTCCGTTCTTTCGTTGCACAATGCTTCAATGACGAACAGGCTATGGATTCACCCATTGTGTAAAGTGGAAGTCAGCTTCGGGCGTCGACCAGCTTCACTGCCGTGAGCTTTTGCAAATCGGGGAAGCTCATGCCTTCGACGAGATCGATTACTTTGGCACCCTGTGGCGTCAAGTCTATGACCGCGACGTTGGTGTATACACGGCTTACGCAGGCGATGCCCGTGACAGGGTAGGTGCAGCTGTCGACCAGCTTGGATTCGCCAGTCTTGGTCAGCAGGTCCATCATCACATAGGTTTTTTTTGCGCCAATGGCCAAATCCATGGCGCCGCCCACGGCTGGAATTGCATCGGGTACGCCAGTGCTCCAATTGGCCAGGTCGCCAGTGGCAGAAACCTGGAAGGCGCCCAGAACGCATACATCAAGGTGCCCGCCGCGCATCATGGCGAAGCTGTCGGCGTGATGAAAAAAGCACCCTCCGGGAAGCAGCGTGACCGGCTGCTTGCCCGCATTGATAAGGTCGTAGTCTTCCTCGCCTTTGGCGGGGGCGTGCCCCATGCCAATGACGCCGTTTTCGCTGTGCAGGATGACTTCGCGGTCGCTGGGCAGGTGATTAGCGACTTTGGTGGGCAGGCCGATGCCCAGATTGACGACGGCGCCGTCGGGGATATCTTGTGCAACGCGCGCGGCCATTTGGTCGCGTGTCCAGACCGGGGTGGTGACTGTTTCGCTCATTTTGAATTCCTTAGGCCGCCTTGAAGCCGGCGGGGCCGGTGGCAACACGGGGTACTTTGACGATGTGCTTGACGAAGATGCCCGGGGTGATGACGGTTTCCGGGTCGATGCTACCGAGCTCGACAATCGAGTGCACGGAAGCGATCGTGGCTTTGGCCGCTGTGGCCATTACTGGGCCGAAGTTGCGCGCGGTCTTGCGGTAGGTAAGGTTGCCCCAGCGATCTCCGACTTCGGCCTTGATGAGGGCGAAGTCCGCAAAAATAGGATGTTCCAGCACATAGTTGCGCCCGTTGATTTCGCGGGTTTCTTTGCCCTTGGCCAGTTCCGTGCCGTAACCGGTGGGGGTGAAGAAGGCGCCGATGCCTGCGCCGGCGGCGCGGATGCGCTCGGCCAGATTGCCTTGTGGCACGAGCTCGAGTTCGAGTTTCCCCGAGCGGTACAGTTCGTCGAACACGTAAGAGTCGACCTGGCGCGGGAAAGAACAGATGATCTTGCGCACGCGTCCGGTCTTAAGCAGCGCGGCGAGCCCCACTTCGGCGTTGCCTGCGTTGTTGTTGACGATGGTGAGGTCTTTGGCGCCATGGGCAATAAGGCCGTCGATAAGTTCAGCTGGCTGCCCCGCGCCGCCGAAGCCGCCGATCATGATGGTGGCGCCGTCGTAGATTTCGGCCAGGGCGTGTTCAACTGAAGGTGAAATTTTATTGATCATGTTTCTCGTGCGAACATTCTATTGAAAAATTGTTTTCGAGTTCTTACAATGAACAGTTATTCGTGTGCAGAACTAGCTCTGCCAAGAATAAAGACCTGACACCGGCTTGTCAATGCGTGAGCCGGGCGGCTGTACCTTCGCTTCCTTGATGCCAGTACGGACGTGTCAAGTATCCGTCTGCCGGGTCGCGAGGCAAGAGCCCAACGCGCGCGGTTATATTTGCGTGCTCATGTTCATGGGTTGCATTCCTATATGGTTAATCCACAACATAAAAAAAGCAATATGGATCGTTCCACGCGTCGTTCGCCCCCTGCAACGTCCGCTGTTTCGGCACAAGGCGTGGCCACCCCCTCCAAGCGGGTTCTCACTCGGGATGCCGTTGCGGTCACCAAACCGGGTCCAGCCGCGGTTGCACCCCCGGTTTCGCCGGCGCCCGTTTCGGATCCCAGGCCGGGTGACAGTTATGTGCGCTCGTTTGCGCGCGGCCTGGCGGTGCTGCGCAGTTTTGGCGCTGGTGCGCAGTCGCAGACGCTGTCGGGGGTTGCCGAGCGCGCCGGGATGACGCGCGCTGGTGCGCGCCGCATTTTGCTGACGCTGCTCAACCTGGGGTATGTGGTGGCTGACGGGCGTCAGTTTCACCTCACGCCGAAGGTGCTGGAGCTTGGCTTTGCCTACCTTACTTCGCTGCCTGTCTGGTCGCAGGCCCAGCCGGTCATGGAGACACTCGTCGAAGAGCTGCGCCAGTCCAGCTCAGCGGCGGTTCTGGACGGCGACGAAATAGTTTACGTGCTGCGCATTCCCGCGCACCGCATCATGTCGATCAATCTGGGCGTCGGCAGCCGCTTACCGGCCGATTGCACTTCCATGGGGCGTGTACTTTTGTCGGGGCTTGCGCCCGATGCATTGCGTCAACGCATTGCCAGCATGAATCTGGTCATGCATACGCCTGGCACCATCACCGATCGAGCGCAATTGCTGGCGGCCATTGAACAGGCGCGTGTTCAGGGCTGGTGTCTGGTTACCGAAGAACTGGAGCCGGGGCTGGTTTCCATGGCGGCACCTATCTTCGATCATGCCGGACGCGTGGTTGCGGCCATCAATATCAGCGGCCACGCCCGCACCAGCACCGCGTCCCATTTGCTGAACGTGTGCCTGCCCAAGTTGCTGGCCGCCGCCGCTGAAATCAATATGCTGATGGGCGCGCGCAAATAAGGTGCCCCAGGAGATGGATTGCGATCCAGATCCTGGGGCGCTCTTTAATCAAAGGAAGGCACAACGTCCTGATTAATTGTCGAAGAATACCGTTTCGTCAGGACCCTGAAGGTGCACGTCGAACGTGTAGATAACCTTGCCGTTCTTTTCGCTGCGCTGAGCGATAAGTGTTTTGCGGCGATCAACCCATTCGATGCTGTTCAGGACCGGGTCGGCGGCGTTGGCCTTTTCTTCGTCGGAAAAGTAGATGCGCGTGGCCAGCCCAATGTTGATGCCGCGGGCCGCGAGCCAGACACTGATGTGTGGCGCCATCGGCTTGCCGTCGCGGCCGGTGACTGAGCCCGGCTTGATCGTGTCGAACGCGTAGATGCCGCTCTCGAAGTCTGTGCAGGCCCGGCCCCAACCACGGAAATTCTTGTCGATGGGCTTGCTTTCCTGCCTGTCCGCGGGGTGGTTGTAGCGTCCGGCTGCGTTGGCCTGCCAGATTTCCAGCAGAACGTCCTTAATGACGGCGTTGCTGCCGTCGATCACGCGGCCCTTGATATGAATGCGTTCGCCCTTGGTCTTGGCATTGACCAGGACGTTGCCGAAGTTGTTTTCGAAGATGTCGAAGCCGGCCTGCTTGGGAGCCAAGCCAATGTGGACATATGGGCCCGCTGTCTGTGAAGCGGTTTCGTTCAGGTAGACGGGGGAATTGGGAGGCAGGCTCATTATTTGGCTCCTTGAATATAGTTCTCGAACAAGGTTGCGCGAGATCCGCGTACCACGATGTCAAAACGGTAGGCCATGCTGTCCATGGCGGCGAACGAGTTCTTGTCCATTTGCGCGATAAGCCCGCGAACGGCTTCCTCGTTCGTGAGTGAGCGCACGATGGGGCAGGTGGAAATAAGCGGATCACCCTGGAAATACATTTGGGAGATCAGACGCTGCGCGAAGCCGGATGCCTGGATCGAAAAATGAATGTGCGCGGCGCGCCATTCGTTTGTGTTGTTGCCCCAAGGGTAGGGGCCGGGCCGAACAGTGCGGAAAAAGTAGTAGCCGTTCTTGTCGCTGAGCACGCGTCCACAGCCGCCGAAGTTGGGGTCGATGGGTGCCAGGAAATAGCGGTCGTTCTTGTGGCGATAGCGGCCGGAAGCGTTGGCCTGCCAGACTTCGATGAGGGCGTTGGGCACGGGCTTGTTGTTCTCGTCGCGCACGAAGCCATGCACGAGAATGCGCTCGCCGTTAGGCATGCCGTCCTTGGCGTAATTCAGAATAAGGTCGTTGTCCAGGGGGCCAAGTTCGTCGGGTGAGAACTGCGGGCCGGTAATTTCCGACAGGCTGTTCGGAAGGGTGATCAGGGCTTTCTGGTTGGAGCGCAGAACGCTGGTTTTGTAGCCGGGAGTGTAGGCGGCCGGATGGATGGTCCGGTTGCGCTGATAGTACTCTCCGAATTGTTCAATAGGGGTCGTCATGGGGAATTCTCCTTTGGAATCAAGCTGTGTCGTGCCGCGACTCAGTGATTGGATAGTAGGGCGAAAGAATATTCATGTAAATTGAATTAACAGGTATTATTCGATAAGTACAGGTTATGGTTGGCCGGTATCTTTCTGGTCAGTTTGTGCTTGGGGACCGCGATTCACGCGCTGGCGTTTATTGGCCAATTTATTGACCAATGTGTGGCCGCGTGCGGGAGTAAGCCGGCGGATGAAGCGGCTGGGGTTGTGACGGGAAGACGCAAGGGCAGCGTCAGGGGAAGCGCGGAAGAAACACGATTATGACTATAGATAACTTTTCAAGCCGCATTCGTTTACGCCATATACAGTGCTTCGTGGCAGTGGCTCAAGAGCAGCATTTGGGCAAGGCCGCCGGAAAGCTCATGCTCAGTCAGCCGGCAGTGTCCAAGACGCTGCTCGAACTGGAAGGCCTAGTGGGTGCGCGACTGGTCGATCGCGGACGTTTTGGCGCACGTCTCACGCGCGACGGGCAAACTTTCCTCACGCACGCCGTGTCGGTGCTTGATGCGCTGGACGGCGCCAGGCACGCGCTTAACGCCGACAGCCAGACACTGCACGACCTTATTAACGTGGGAACACTGCCCACGGTTGCGCCAGATTTGCTCCCCCCGGCACTCGCCGAATTCCACCGGGCGCGTTCCGGCGTCCGTGTCGACATCCAGGTGGCGGCCAATGCACTGCTGCTCGACAAATTGCAGGCAGGCGAAGTGGATTTTGCGTTGGGAAGAATGGCCGATCCGCAGATGATGGTGGGCGTGTCGTTCGAGCTCTTGTATATGGACCCGCTGGTGATCGCGGCGCGCACGGGCCATGCGCTTGCCGGGCGCAGTAGCGTCTCGCTGAACGAAGTCATCCAGTACCCCCTTGTTGTTTCCACCAAAGGTACGGTGCCCCGGCACAATACTGAAAGCTATCTGCAGGCGCGTGGTCTAAGACTGCCAGTTGGTTGTTTTGAAACTCTGTCGGTTTCCATTGCGCGACTTGTTGCCCTGCAGTCAGACGCACTGTGGTTCACCCCCATGGGGGCAGTGCGTGAAGACGTCGGCATGGGTTTGTTGCAAGTCCTGCCCGTGTCGCTGGATGGCACTGAAGAGCCGGTGGGGCTTTTACATCGCCGGGATTCCAGCCTGGGGCCGTCGGCGCGGACGCTGATGGCCATTCTTCGTGAAACCGCTGTTTTACGCCGGACTTCAGCCAGGGTGTGGAGACTGGCTGATTAGCGCGTGGCATGGGGTTTGTCAGGCATTGACAAAGGGGGAACCTGACACTAACCTTTCAAGATGTTCTTCATGCGAATAAATGTTTATTCCAAGAACTTTTCAGCGAAGCCTCACTTTTGCCTTCAACGCGGGCTCCATTTCCCTGCAGACTCGTCTTTGCGTTGTCCACGGTGGCTTGCGCAAGGTAGAACTGCAGGTATTTATATTCCCCCTGGCAGGCCGGGCACACGACGTACCAGGGGGTTCGTGTGGTTATAGATGTCTAGATGGGCCTAATGGCCTCGAGAGCAACAAGAAGTACCTGGGAGAACTATCAATGCGTATCAACAAAACACTGGTTGCCATTGCCTTGGCGCTTGGCGCAACCAGTTCGGCTTATGCGGCCAATGACCTGAAGGTTGGCATGATCCTGCCCATGTCCGGCCCGTTTGCCGACTACGGCATGCAAATCCTGAATGGCGCACGTTTGTATATTGCCGAGCACGGCGACAAGGTGGGCGATCGCAAGATCAATCTCATTGTCAAAGACGACACTGGCGTGGCCCCTGAAATAAGCAAGCGCGCCGCGCAAGAGCTGGTCGTCAACGAGAAGGCCGACATTCTGGCCGGCTTCGGCCTTACCCCTTCGTCGTTTGCTGTGGCGCCGCTTTCGGCACAGGCCAAGGTTCCCATGATCATCATGAACGCCGCAACGTCGGTGGTCACCGAGAAGTCACCGTACATTGTGCGCGTGTCCATGACACTGCCGCAAAACTCGGCGCCCATGGCAACCTGGGCGTTGAAGAACGGCATCAAGAAGGTCTACACCGTTGTGGCCGACTTCGGTCCTGGTCACGATGCAGAAAAGCAATTCACCAAGACCTTTACCGAGGGCGGCGGAAAAATTGTCGGTGCAGTGCGCACTCCCGTAAAGAGCCCAGACTTTGCGCCGTTCCTGCAAAAAGTCAAAGACACCAGGCCTGATGCTGTCTTCCTGTTTGTTCCGGCTGGCGAGCAGGGTGTGGCGTTCCTGAAAGGCTACAAAGAGCGCGGCCTCGACAAGGATGGCATCAAGCTGATTTCCACTGGTGACCTCACCGACGAAGACGTGCTCAATGCCATGGGCGATCCGGCCATTGGCGTGGTCACGTCATTCCATTATTCCGAAGATCACAAGTCGCCCGAGAATAAGTCATACACGCAGGCCTATCACAAGGCCCACCCCAACGTGCGCCCGAACTTCATGTCGGTAGCCGGGTACGACGGCATGCATCTCATTTATTCCGTGCTCAAGAAGACCAACGGCGATGCCACCGGCGACAAGTTCGTTGCCGCGGCCAAGGGCATGTCATGGGAAAGCCCGCGCGGACCCATCACGATCGACCCCAAAACACGTGACATCATCCAGAACGTCTACATTCGGAAGGTCGAGAAGGTGGATGGCGTGTTGCAGAACGTTGAAATCGACACCATTCCAAATTTCAGGGATCCAGGAAAACCGTAGCAGGAAACATTGCCTTCGGCCGTTTCGGGTCGCATGGCGAGATTGAATGGGGAAGGGCGGCCTTATATAAAAGCCGCCCTTTTTTTGGCACGATTTTGCCGATTTTCCTGCTTTCACCTTGCCCTTTTCAGGGATGGGGCTTACGTGTACTTGTTTCGTTTGGCCAGGAGCGCTTGGTGCTCGCGCCCTTCGCCTTCGGCTTAATTTATGGTATCAAGAAACTCCGTGACAGCCTTGAGGAATGGTTTGGGCTGTTCAACGACCGCCAGATGTGAAGCACCTTCAAGCACTACCATTTTGGCGCCCTGAATTTGCTCAGCTATTGTTTGCGACATGGAAGCTGGCGCGCCCTGGTCCAGCGTTCCGGCGATGACCAGCGTGGGTGCGCTGATTGTTGATAGCCTGGATGTGGTGTCCACCGTGCCTACGGCATGGCAGCAACCGATGTAGCCGTCCTGATCGGTAGATGTCAGCCTGCGGCGGTATGCAGCTACGACGCCCGCCCTGTCGGCGCGGAACTGGTCATGAAAATACCGATCCATGACCGCATCGGCAATAGCTTCGATGCCGCCGCTGCGCACCGTTGCGATTCGCTGCTGCCAGGCCTCGCGCACCGTGTCTGGGTAGGCGGAGGTTGAGTTGGCAATGATAAGCGTCTGGACAAGTTCCGGATTGCGGATGGCAAGTTCCTGGCCGACCATGCCGCCCATGGATAGTCCGAGCCAGATGACGGGACCGCAGTCCAGCTCGCGCACCAGGCTGGCTGCATCGGATGCAAGGTCTTCCATGGTGTACAGCGTGGCAGGGGCGTCGGAACTGCCGTGACCGCGATGATCGTAGCTGACCACGTTGTAATTTGCTGCCAGTCTGTTGGCCAGCCAGTCCCACATCGTCAGGTCGCAGCCCAGCGCGTGGCTGAGCACAATGGTTTTGTGTGGTGCGCCGTCGCGCGCCTTGTGCAGCACGTAATGCTGCGCGGGTTTGGCGCGTGTGACGCGGTCCTGGCCGTTGCCCGGGTGGAAGGCGTCGACCGGCGATGCCGCTTGTAGCGTGTAGCCGATCTCTGGGCCTATTTCGCGCAGAATGGCCTGGGCGTGGCTAAAGCCGGTGTTGGCGGCGGGCACGCCAGCGTAGATGGCGGTTTGTATCAACACTTCCTTGAGCTCGTCTGGCGTCAGGCGTGTGTCTGGCTCGCTTCCTGTCAGTGCGGCGCGCACGTGCAGTTCGAATTCTTCCCAACGACCTAGCGCCATCGTAATGGCCAGCACCATGGCGCGGCGGGTCTTTTTGTCCAGGCCGGGCCGGCCCCAAATTTCGTTCCAGGCGAAGCGCGTGATCAGATGCTGGAATTCCGCGGTGAAATTGGTGGCGCGGGAAAGTGAACGGTCTACCCAGGCATCGCCCAGGATTTCGCGGCGGTTTTTCAGACCGCGTTCAAAATCCAGATCGGAAGGATCGAAGCTCATTGTTGTCCTGTTTATAGTTAGGGTTGAAGAAGGGGGCACGAGCGTTTTTGCCTGCATTTTTGCGGGTGTGCCCGGCTGCGATTTAGGTTAGCGCGGCCCGAAGCTGTGGCAGCTGCCTGCGAGCCAGGGCGGCACCGCACTCGGTGGCGGCGGCCGCATCGAACAGTGTATCGAGCGTTGAGAGATCGATTTTCTTGTGTAGAACGGGATCAGCCTTGATTGCCGAGGCGACCACGTCTCGAAGGGGTTCGCCCGTTGCGATAGTATGCCGCGTAAGTTCTTCCATCATCTGGTGTGCCTGCGGCCGCCCGATGACGCTCGCCAGGTAAATGGTGACAGCTTCGGCAAACACCAGGCCATGTAGCGCGTCGATGTTGCGCAGCATGCGCGCGTTGTCGACCTGCAGCCCCCCAATGGCTTCGGTAAGGGCTGCCAAGGCGCCGTGAGCGCCGATGAACAGCCGCGGCCACTCGGCCAGTTCTGCCTGCCAATTGCCAAGGCCGCGTTCGTGTTCCTGCCCCATATTGGCAAGCAGCGCCGCGGCGTGTTGCGGCACGCGCCCGGCCACAGCCAATGCAGTCATGCACGACACTGGGTTGCGCTTGTGTGGCATGGCCGAAGAGCCTCCTCGTCCTTTGCCTGTCGGCTCGGCCAGCTCGGCAATTTCGCCCTGCGCCATCAGGCTCAGGTCTTTGGCTATTTTGCCCAGGCTGCCCACCAGCACTGCAACTTCGAGTCCCAGGCGGACCCACTCATCGCGCTGAGTCTGCCAGCTTGATTGCGGCTCGGCAAGGTTGAGCTCGGCGGCAACGCGCCTGACAACGGCCGGGCCTTTCTCACCCATGACCGCCAATGTGCCCACCGCACCGCCCAGTTGCAGCTGCAGCGCATGCTGTGCTTGTACGCGCAGCCGCTCTTGGGCGCGCACAAGCGGCGCGACCCAGCCGGTGAACTTGAATCCCAGGCTGGTAACCTGGGCTGGCTGCATGAGGGTGCGGGCCAATACTGGGGTATCAAGGTGGTTTTCCGCCAGCGTGAGTAAATGCTTGATGAGACGCGAAAGGGTAGTGTTAAGCAGAACTAGTGCGTCGCGCGTGACCAGTACGGTTGCCGTGTCGATGACGTCCTGGCTGGTGCTGCCCCAATGCGCGTGTCGTGCGGCTTCCTTGTCTTCCATCGCGACGCTGTTGATAAGATCTTTCACAAGCGGGATGGCGATGCTGCCAGCGCGCCGACTTGCCGTGACGATGGTTGGAATGTCGTAGCGTTGTGCATCGCAATGTCTGGCAATAAGCTGCGCGGCGTCCTTTGGAATAATGCCTTCCGCCGCCTGGGCCAGCGCCAGCGCTTTCTCGAATTGCAGCATGGCTTGTATGACCGCCGCGTCATCAAACACTCGTATGATTTCGGTGGTGGTAAGAAAGCTGTCGAAAATTGAAACGCTCACAAAGGCTCCATTTGGCCAGGCTTAGGGGGAAGGCAACCAGTTCCCTGCAGTGGTTGCCTTTATATTGTAGCGGCTGCGCACCGCATCGTTACCTATGGTTTTACTGCTTTTCCTGTGCGTCGGTGGATCGCTGATCGGGCGAGCGTAGTGTGTCACGCCAAAGTGGAAACGTACGGCTGGACATTCTTGCGTTGTGCTGACAGGGACACGGCTATGGGTGGGCAGGCCGGACATTCTCACATTGCACCAACAGTGGGCAGACGTAGTTTTGCGAGTATCGAAAAGTTTATGTTATATTCTTGTGCTTCGCTGGCGCATTAGCTCAGCCGGTTAGAGCGACGGAATCATAATCCGCAGGTCCCCTGTTCGAATCAGGGATGCGCCACCAGAAATTCTGATTTTTTTATCAGGCACTTATGCCGGCTCTTCCCCATAAAGGGGGGATATGGCATTCGTCATACTCGGTTAATCACCCCGTTCCAACCGCACAAGGCCAAGACCCGCAGCCGGTGGTCATCGCAGAACTCGCGGGTCAGTTCAAATGCGGGGGGATTCACACTCATTCTTTGAGGACACTAGGGGTTGCAAGTGCACGCCGCTCATGCCCACCCAGTCGGCCAGTGTGGAACGCGCCAACTTCATGCCGGCGCGCTCGAAGATCCTCTCTTGGCGATACAGGGGCAGGTGATCGGCGTACTTGGCCACCAGCACATGGGCGAGCAGCCCGGTAGAAGGCAGGCCCTTATCAATCACATGCTCGGGCATCGGCCTGCGCTTGGGCTGACCCTTGGCATCGGCCTTGGTTGATGTTGTATGGCTTGTGGCTGCTTGGGGGAAATTGGCTCAAGCTGACTGGAGTTCGCTATGGCTACCAATAGTTTCTCATGATTTCAAGAGCCCAGCTTGGTTCGCGTAATTCTCCGCGCGGCAAGTAGCCGGACCAGACGGGCTTGAGATCGAGAATGGGTGTGCCGTCCACGGCGTCCAGGCCCAGTACCTCTATATCCAGCCCGTTCAAGCCAATGACGTTGCATACTGAAATGCCAATACGATTTGGTCGCATGCGTCCGTGCTGGGCGAAAATCCCCACCTTGGGCCAGTCGCTGCGATTGCGTGGGTGGCGCGCGCCCAGCTCGCATGGTTCATCGTCGTCTATATGAAAATAAAATACCACTTCAATGTGCGATAGCGCTTCGATACCGTGCAGTGCATCGGGTGTAAAGCGGTTGGAGTCCAAGGAAAGGACGCATCGATTATCGGCCCAGTGATCTTTCGTGGCCTGTTCCCGCCCGCCCCGAACGGTACCAATAGGTTCGAATGTTAATTTCATTGTGAGGCTTCCTTTTTCGTTGGCCGAATTGCCTCTTAGCGGGCTCAACGTCGACCAAGAGTGATTACGTTTGCGCAAGTAATCAGTAAGCGTCCGCCGAACACACCTTGAGGAGGCGTTGGCTTGCTCCCAAGATTTAGGCGCAAGTTGTTGTAGAGTTTGTGGCTAAGTTAATGTGACGAGCAGCAAACTCGCACGGGGTTAAATTGTTCAGAGAACTATGGGGTCGAGCTTGATTGTAATCTTGCTGCCACAGTTCAATCAGCACACGCGCTTCACACAAACTCGTGAACCAATTGTCGTTGAGGCATTCGTCGCGGAATTTCCCATTAAAGGTAAGCGCCCGGCCAGCCTTTCAATTACCCTCAATTCTTTGCGCTCTTTCTAATTGGCTCAGGGATATTCCGCTGGTCGTATCGGCGCTACCGAAGACATCGCCGAGGTCGACGCGCTGTTCGTGTCCGATTGCGGGAAGTTCCTGACTGGCGTGAATTGCCGTGTCGACGGCGGAATGACAGCCCGTTGACGAATATGTCGTAGATGTACCTGATAAAGATAAGGCAAAGCACGAGATGTTTGTACTCGGCAGCGTCCATATTGGCCTGCAACGTGTCTGCGATTATCCACAGCGATTTTTTTTGATGTCATCAAGCGTTTTGGCGCGCAGGAAAGGAGGCTGTGAAGGTGGGCTACAGTATAGGCCGCCGTGCTTGCACACGGTGGCGTGCCATCCACCACAACGCCAGGACTACCAATGCCAGAGGAACCAGTGACCCGACATTGATCCAGGTCCAACCCTCTGTGGTAATAAGCACACCCGACGCAAAGGAGCTGATCGCAACGCTTGTGTATACGCAAAAGTCCATCGCGCCTTGTGTTTTGTTCTTTTCTTCCGGCCGGTATGCCTCGGTTAGCAAAGTGCTGCCACCTATGTACAGGAAATTCCAGCCCACGCCCAATGCCAGCAGCGCAATCGTGAATTGCATTAGCTCCACGCCCGTAAGCGCAATCAGTACGCACACTACCATCAGCGCCACGCCCGAGCTCATCACGGGCAGCACGCCATAGCGCTTCACCAGATGTCCGGTAAAGAAGCTTGGCACGAACATGCCCATGACGTGCCACTCCAGCACGAACGCAATATTGCCAAACGGGTGATCGTGCATCTTCATGGCCAGCGGCGTCGCCGCCATCAGCAGGTTCATCACCGCGTACCCGAAAGCGGCGCCAGCTACCGCCACGAAAAACACAGGTTGGCGCATAATTTGCGACAGTGGTCGGCCGGTCGTTGCATGGGGCGCTGGGACAATGTGAGGTGGAAAATCAATGAAAGTCATGATGACCAGTGACAGCACCGCTACGCAGATCAGGGCCAGATAGGCGCCGACGAACGGCGTTGGCAACAAGCCGCGTGTGACGTTCGCCAGATTCGGCCCCACCACGGCACCGACGATACCGCCGGCAAGTACTAAGGAAATGGCCTTTTCCTTGAACGCTGGAGCCACCAGCTCTGGTGCGGCAAAGCGGTACAGCGACGCATTGGCGCTGTAATAGCCCGCAACGAACGTTGCCGCGACCAATAGCCAGAACTGCTGCGATGCCGTTGCCCAGGCGCAGATTCCCGCCGAACCGGCAGCCACCAGCAGCCCGATCTGGAACGAACGCTTGCGGCCCAACAACCTTTGCGAACGCGCCACTGGAGCGGTCGACAGTGCCGCGCCAACCACGTAGGCGGTTATTGGCAAAGTTGCCAGCCAGCTGTACTGTGCCAGCGTCAGACCGACCAACCCATTAATGGCGATGAACGTGACGTTGTTGGTCAGGAACAGCCCCTGGCAGAGCGTCAGCAGAAAGAGTTTGCGATTCATTGAGCCTGCGGAATAAGTCGTAACATCGCATTTTATCCGTCGAGTGGAGGTTTTGTGCTTTTTATATGTGTGGGCTGGTTGAAATTCAGCACAGTGGGCTGTGCGCCATTCAGTCCCTTGAATCGAGCGGCTTCCAGCGGTTGGCCCACTTGTCGAGCACGTTGACCAGCATGTTCAGGACTCCGGCGATAACCGCCAGCACGACCAGCGCCGCGAACACCCCGCTGGTATCGAATTGCGCCGACGAGTCGCTGATGAGGAAACCCAGGCCACGATTCGAGGCCACCAGTTCGCCGATGACGGCGCCGATCAGGGCATAGGGAATGGCCATCCGCAGGCCAGTGAGCAGGCCAGCCATGGATGCAGGCAGCGTTACCTTCAACGCCACGTCGCGCCGGGAACCCCCCATCATGCGCACCGCATCCTTGAGGCCTTCATCCACATTCTGGACACCCGCAGCGGTGCTGAGGAACACCAGGAAAAAAACCGAGATGGCCGCCAGCAGCACCTTCATGCTCAGGCCAATGCCGAACCAGATGATGAAGAGCGGGGCCACGGCAACCTTAGGTACAGAATATAGGGCCAGCATATAGGGGATCAGTATGTCCCACAACGGCCGCACGGCTGCCACCAGGTACGCCACAATGGCTCCCGAGGCTGCGCCCATCACGAATCCAAGTACGACTTCCTGGATGGTGATCCAGGAATTGCGCCAGAGCGTGCCGTCCAGCGACCAGCGCAAGAGCGACTCGGCAACCCCCTGGGGTGAGCCGAAAAACTGTGGATCCAGAACGGGGCCTGACAACGCCGCCCAAATGCCAAGAAGTACGACAAGCGTGGCCAACCGCGCCCCGTAAATCAGTGTCACGTGCCGGTTGCGCTGCCACCAGCTACGGTTCAACGGAATCAGCAAGGGTCCGTGGCTGGGTTGGGCAGAGTTCGATTCGTTGGTCGTCATGAATATCCTCTGCAGTTACCGCGTGGCTTGTCGTATGGCATCAGTCAAGGCCCGATACAGGTGCAGGTAATTGGGTTGCATGCGAATTTCATCGGCGTCGCGTGGCCGGGGCAGACCGACGGCCATGTCCAGCACGACGGATCCAAGTGCCCCCAGCACCACGATGCGGTCTGCCAGGATGAGCGCTTCTTCAATGTCGTGCGTCACGAATACGACAGTGCGGCCGCTGCCCGTCCACAGATCCAGGAGTTGTCGCTGCAGGTCACCACGCAATTGAGCATCCAGTGCGCCAAAGGGTTCGTCCAGCAACAGTGTGTCGGGGCCGCTACACAGCATGCGCGCGATGCTCACCCGGCGCCGCATGCCTCCCGACAGTTCACGCGGGTAGTGGTGCTCGAACCCGGCAAGCCCTACTTGCTCGATGAGGCGCAGGGCTGCGGCCGAGCGCACGGCCTTGTTTGTACCCTGAATTTCCTGTGGCATTTCCACGTTGTGCAGGACATTGCGCCATGGCATCAACGTGTCTTGCTGAGTGAGGTATCCGACCTTGGTCAGCGGTCCCGACACCAGATCACCCCTATACATGATCTGGCCCGCCGTGACGGTGGTCAGACCCGCCAGCAGGTTCAATAGTGTCGATTTTCCGCAACCGCTGCGTCCCAGAAGTACGAGGAAACTGCCTTCCTCGACTGTGAGATTCGCGCCGCGCAGCGCGACGAGTTCTTGGTTGTCTTTCCTGAAGTGCTTATGCACATCTTTGACGTTATAGACAGCCGCCATCAATGCCCGCCCAGAACGGAGTCCAGCCACTTCGTCGGAACCATCGTGGCGTAGTCGGGCGCTTCAGTGATGAGTCCGGACTTCAGGTTGAACTGCACCTCGCTGTTGTAGTCCGCTTCGCTTATGCCGGGTTGGGCAGGAATTTCGGAACGAAGAATTGCCATCAGCCTGTCTATGGTCTCATCATCCATCGCCGGGCGATAGGTCTTGAACAAGGCCCGGACTGCCTTCGGATCGGCGTCGTGGATGTAGTGTTCGGCGTCGGCAATGGCACGCACGAATGCGCCGACCGCGGCACCTTTTTTATTGATCATGTCCTGGGTTGTGAAGACCACGCCGTGCACCATGTGGGTGAATTGCGGGATATCACCACGGGTTGGCGAGATGTAAATTTCGCCGATGTGCTTGGCCTCGGCCTGCTGCCCGACCGGCTGCGGAAATGACAGCGCATCCACACGCCTGGTCTTGAGCGCGCCCAGCGCCCCAGTCATGTTCGAGCCCAGGGAGACGAGCGTGACGTCTGTTGAGGACTTCAGCCCTTGCGTGCCCAGAAGAAAATTGACGAGTGCCTGCGTGCCGCTTCCCGGACCAGTGATGCCGATTTTCTTGCCTTTGAGTGACTTGACTTTGTCAGCCAGTGACGCTGATTGGGGGGCCCCAGAGAATGAAGGCCCGGTAATGATGTCCACGTAGTACGTGTTCACCAACTGGGCAATCATGCGAGTGCCTTTGTTGGCCCGGTATAGATTAAGGGGGTCTGTGCCGTTGCCGCCCGCTACGTCGATGCTGCCTGATTGCAGTGCTGCTGCCAGTTTCGCGCCTGTACCCAACAGCGGAATGTCGCCGACTGCCAAGTCGTGTTTGGCGAAAAAACCTTCTTTTTTAGCTACGAAGATCGGAAAAAAAGCGACGGAGTCGCTGATTTGTCCGACGTTAAGGCTCATGCTTGGTTTGGTTGCTGTCCCGTCTGTCGAAGCGGCATAGGTCGCGGGCGGCGTGATAAGCCCGCCAGCCACCACGCCTAGAGCCATGAAAAAACCGGAGATGAACCCTGTGTACCGGTTGGTTGAATCGCATCGCATATCGGCTACCTTGTGGAGAGTTGATCGGGCATTCCCCCAGACTTCGCGCGCGATTTACGCGGCCGGATGTTGCTTGGCGCGTTCACCATTCACCGAGACCTGTCTTCCCCGCACCATCTTGGCTTGCTGGCACAACAATAGCCTTCGTTTTATTTTGCGTGCATTCTGTTGGGTTTCAAGGGCGATTATACGTTATACAGGGTTGGCGATAAACACTCAGGTGAATAGCTGTTCGCCAATGTAGTGGCCGGGTTGCGGCGCAGGCGGAACAAAGAAAATGGCCGAGCCAATGTGCGATGTGTACTCGTTAAGTGCGTCGGAAGCACCGAGTTTCGCCTGCAGCAGTTCGAAGTGGGCGGGGTCGTTCTGATAGCAGATGAAGAGCAGGCCAGCGTCCAACTGGCCGTAGCGGTTAATGCCGTCGGTGTAGTTGAAGGATCGCCGCAGAATCTTCACGCCGCCATTGTTTTCGTGGGCGGCAAGTCGAATGTGTGCCGTGGCCGGAATGACCAGCTGTCCGTCGCTGCCTTTTTTGTGGAAATCGGGCGTGTCGAATTCCTTGTCGCCGCCAAGCGGTGCGCCGGATAGCTTTTGACGGCCGAAGACGTTGTTCTGGTCGCTGACCCGGTCGGTGTCCCAATTTTCAATATGCATCTGCACCTTGCGCACAACCTGGTAGCTGCCATGCCGCTGCCAGGCAGGGCCGTCCTTGATCCAGACAAAGTTCTCGAATTCGTCCGCCGACCTGACGTTTCGCGTACCGTCGCGAAAGCCAAGCAGGTTGCGCGGCGTCGATTGGCCCTTGCCGGCCGAAGCACGTCCAAAGCCGAGAACCGTCCAGCGTGTTGACGCCGCGCCGATGCCTTTGGCAATGCGGGCCAGATCGCGGATGGCGTGGTAGGCGACCTGGGGGTCGTCGGCGCAGGCCTGGAGGGAAAGATCACCGCCAGTGAATTCCGGCTGCAGGGCGTCGCTGGGCAACTGCTTCAGGTTGCGTAGAAGGGGCGGCTTCTTGCCGGCGAGTCCGTAGGTATCCGTAAAGACGTTGGGGCCAAGGCCCACGGTGACGGTCAGCGACGCAGGGCCGAGGCCGAGCGCCTCGCCGGTATCCAGGCCTATGCCGTTGGCGCGCGCAGGTTCGACCGGGCCGATAGTCTGCCCCTTCACCAATTGCGCGATCGCCCCCGACCATCGCGCCAGTAGAACCTGCAGGTCCGCGCGTTTGGCGGACGTAAGGTCGAACGTCATGTAGATGGCGTAGCGCTGCGGCGGCGTCATAATGCCCGTCTGTTCAGCGCTGCCATAAAAGGGGAGTTCTTTCGAGAGATCGACGGTGTCGCCGTTGGACGAAGCGGCGTTCGCACTCAGTGCGGCAGCCATTGCGGGGTTGGACGCAAGCGCCGAACCCAGCGTGCCCGCCGCCGTGCCAAAGAGCAGGCTGCGGCGGGTAAGTCGAAAACCTGGATCATCACCCGGAATTTTGGCTTTTGACATGGACTCTAGCTCCTTCCAACCGTGGCGACTTTTTCGGCGACTCTTGAAAGAGGTTCCTGCAGGGCCTGGATGGCGCGGCTAAGCTTGGCGGCGTCGGCGGCCTTTATCTGGGCAGTGTAGAGTTTGAAGCCGCCAGGCACGTTGGGATCGCGATAGGAGTCGAGCAGTGCCTCGACCTTGGCAAACTGTTGTTTCACCTGCTGGGTGAGTGCTGGATCGATGCGTTGCAGGCCCGGTTCCAGAAACGCGAAGGCCTGCTCGGCGCCTTCAACGTTGCCAGCGAAGTCGACAAAGTCGTAATGACTGTAGGCTTCTTCTTCACCGGTTATCTTGGTGGTCTGCACTTCCTCGAGAAGATCGGCGGCACCGTTGGCCAGATCCTCGGGCCTGTAGTTGAGTGTCTTGGCGAGCTTGTCGAGTTTGCCAACATTCGTCTGCAGCTCCGCCGCCAGGTGCTTGGTCTCTGGTGTGATTTTGCCGTTCTTGAAGAGGTCTCGCTCAATGGCATGAAAGCCGTGCCAGCCGACCTTCGGGTCGAGGTTGGAGGCACGCATGTCAATGAGATAGTCGAGGTTGCCCGCGTTGTCGGTGGCTTTGAAGCCAGGCAGCACGAAGCCATCGACATCCGACTCGATACGCTCGTAGAACGGCCGGGCAAGCGGGTAGTCGATCTTCGCCTTGACAAGGTCGCCGGCGTCGATGTCCGTCTTAAGCTCGCCTACGGCGGTGACCATGGCATTGACGACACCATCAACATAGGTGGCATAGCCTTTGGTGCCCTCTGCCAGGATGGCTGTCGTGCTTCCCGTTGCCTGTGGCGAGGTCTTGCCGGTGACTTCGAAGGCCAGCGTTTCCTGCTTGGCCCCTGGGCAATAGATCTGGTAGCTGCCGCCCCCCAGGGTCAGCGTAAACGAGACTGGGGGCAGGCCCGGCGCGAGGTTTTCCTTCTCTCCCAGAATTCGATTGTCGCTTTGCAGTTCGACTTCGGTGATGGCGGTTGCGGTCTTGTTGGTAACCGTGAAGGTGATTGGCCCGGCCTTGGCCGACGCATGGTTCAGCGAGCAGGCTTGGCCCTGGTCGCCGGTAAGTGTGATTTGCACCTGAGATACGCCATTATTCACTGGCGATGGCGCGGCAGATGCGGCCCCCGGATTCGTGGCTGCAAAAGCCGCTGGCATGGCGATCGTGAAAGCGACCAGACCAGCCAGGACTGCATGGGCATGGGAGGCGTCAGTTGGGTACATGAACAGTTCCTTGATTGGTGTTTCGGTCGTTTGCGATCCGACCGTTGATAAGAGGGTGACCGTTGGCGTTGCGAAAGGTTCGGCCCAGACGGCGCCATTTGCGATATGCGTAAGCCGCAAGAAGAAGGGCGGCAAGCAACAGGACGACAGGCAGTTTGACGGCCCAGAAGTTGCGTTCGGTGCGTGCAGCTGCTAGCGTGTTCAGCGCCCGCGTGGCGCGCGCGACGTAGCCCGGCGAGACCTGCCAGTCCTGGATTGCGTGCGGTTGCGATGCGCTGACGCTGAGCGTGCGCGGGGCCCGCAGCCCGCTTCCCGACAGGGCGACAAGCGTGTTGCGGTGTTCTGCAGCATCCAGGAGGTGCCCGTCGATCGTCCACGCATCAAGTGTGCGTGCGGTTGTCCAGGTGGCCTGGAACGGGCCCGGATGCTCTTGGGGATTTAAGCCGATGGGAATGCGACCGTGATTCAGGGCCACCACATCGTCCAGCGTAAGGGTGGGCTTTGCGTGAGCGGGCGTGCCAGTGTCGTGCAGATGCCAGGCCAAGACGGTAAGACCGGCATGCACTGCGCGCTCATGTTTGCGAGCCGTTAAAGGTAGGCGAACGGCCCGGGTGTCGTTTAGGCGAACCGATACTGTCGGTTCAGCGCGTCCCGACGATGCGCTGAATTCGGCGTTGCCAATCGGTGTGGCTGTATCGTTCGCGGCAACCAGCGGCACCATTCGGGGAAGATCCAGTTGAGGGACGGGATAGATGAACGCCAGGCCGGCGGCCACTGCGGCAGTGGCCGCTGCAATCGCGAATTGCAGCCGTGCGGCGATCTGTGGCGGTGGCCGCCGCGATGCCGGCCAGAAAACGAGTAGCGACACAGGAATAAGATAGACAAGCCAACCCGTCACTTCCACCAAACGGGGGTCGGCAGGAATGCCGAGAACGCCGGTGATGAGTGCTGACCGGATTGTGCCCGGCGTGACGAGCCACGAAAGGTCCATCACCGCCTGCTGACCCGCATTCAGCCATCCGGCTTCGTGCGCCGTGCGCAGCGAAGTGACCACGAGGCCGGCTGCCACAAGCACAAGAAATGCTCCCGTAATGCGAAAGAAGCGGGCCAGATTGATCCGGACGCCACCAGCATAGATGGCCCAGCCAATCACAACTGCCATGATCAGGCCTATCACTGCGCCGGTTGCTGCCCACGCCGCCGACTGCGCGGCGGAAAAGGTCGCCAGCAGGAAGACGCTGGTTTCGAACCCTTCCTTTAATACGGCGAGGAAGGCCATACTGGCCAGCGCATACGTGCTGGCCTGGCCCAGAGCTTCGGCAGCTTCAGTTTCGAGCTGGCGCTTCACATCACGTGCGTGAGCGTTCATCCACAGGATCATGCCGGTGACAAAGAAAATTGCGATGCAGCCGATGACCGACTCCATGCCTTCCTGCTGGGCCTGTGGCAACTCCTGTTCAATCCAGCTAAGAACCACGCCCACGACAATAGACAGGGCTACCGCCAGGATCACGCCCAGCCACATGGCTTTCAGGCTCTTGTCATTCTTGCGCAGGAAAGCGGCGATTATGCCGACGATCAACGCCGCTTCCAACCCTTCGCGCAAGCCTATAACCAGTGTTGCCAACATGAGTGTGCCGATGCTTCAATCGCAGGAGATCGTGCCGATTGCCACCCGTTTTCGCTGCCAGTCAAAAAATCGCAACGGACGGAATTTTTCCATATGGCGTTCCTTGAGAGAGGATACTGAGTGGAGTAGAAGGGTCGGCAGAAGAAAAGCGGAAGCTCCTTTTATAATAGAAATGATAATCGTTCACATAATACATTTCAATTACTTACGAAATTCTGAATGCGCCGAGACGTTTTGCTGGTTTCATTTTGTTGGCCTCGCCTGGCAGGCTGCGCTAAAATTACAGTGCCGCTCCTCGCGCTATGCTGTCACGGTGAATCATGAATATTAAATTGCCAAGTCCTTCGAAGGTGGTGGGCCATCTTTTCACGATTGCCTGTGTCATTGTTTTTCTTCGCTTTGGGTGGCTTGTGGTCGACGGAGAGCATCCGCGCCCCGTCCTGTTCCTGATGGTCTATTGTGCGGTTTGTTATGCCCTCATCAGCCTGGCCATGTACGCAGCCGAAAAAAGTGTGGCGAAGCAAAAACAAGAGCGCAGGCGTTGAAGACGAAGCGCGGGAACTGCCCGAGTTGGCTGCTACATGCTGTTTGGCGGATGAGGCCGGGTAAGTGGGAGCAGTGTAGTCGGGCAACGCGGTCAGCCGGCGTTTCGGGGATCTGGATGGTTGAGCCCTGATGCGCGTTAATTATGTTGAACCCCTTGTCATGCTTGCGACCGTCCTGCGATGGACCGTCCTTGCCATCGCGGTCGGTGCCATTACAGGAACGGGCACCAGTCTGTTTCTGCATGGGTTATTTTATTTTTCGGATCAAACTGCGCACATTTCGCTGTGGACTCAGATGGTGCTGCTGCCGATAGGCGGCTTGCTCAATGGGCTGATCCTGTATTACGGCTATCGCAACGAAACCGACAGCGCAAAAAATTCCGTCATTGCTGCCATCCACACGAGTTCGGGCATCATGTCGCACCGGACAATACTCATCAAGCCAATCACGGCCATCATAACGCTGGCGTCGGGCGGGTCGGCGGGCAAGGAAGGGCCGTGCTCCCATATCGGTGGGACACTCGCGTCGTGGTTCGGACAGATTGTGAAGCTGGGTCCTGAAATGCAGAAGCGCACGGTCGCCTGTGGTGTCAGCGCGGGCTTTGCGAGCGTTTTTGGCACGCCGGTGGCCGGCGCGATATACGGCGTCGAGATGTTGGCCATTGGGCGCGTCCGCCACGATTTTATTTTCCCTGCCATTATCGCTGCAATTACGTCGTTCGAAATCAGCAAGTTCTGGGGCATCACGTATGACTACTTTCCTCTGGGCGCAGCCATAGATTTTTCAGAATTCCTATTGATAAAAATTATTGTGATCGGCATTTTGTGTGGCCTGGTGTCGTGGCTGTTCATTGAGCTTATTGCCCAGGCGCGCTCGGCGTTTACACACGTCCAGAAACGGTTCAATATCTGGATGCCGTTGATGCCGTTTATTGGCGGCCTAATACTGGCTGCGCTGATTCTTGTCATTCCCACCGATTATCTGGGCCTGAGCCTGCCCATAATGGATGCGGCGCTGCACGGCCAGGATGTGGCGTTCTGGGGGTTCCTGTGGAAGTCGCTGCTAGTGGCCATTACGCTGGGCTCCGGTTTTTATGGCGGTATTGTCACGCCGCAATTTGTCATTGGCGCGTTATCGGGCAATGCGTTTGCGCATTTACTTGGCGTGAGCCCCACGCTTGGAGCGGCTGTGGGCATGGTCGCGGTCGTGGCGGCTGCATCAAACACACCCATTGCCGCGGTATTGATGGGGTTCGAATTTTTCGGTAATACGGCCGGTGTGTACTTCGCCTGCGCTTGCGTCACCGCCTACATTATTGTGGGCCACCGCAGTGTGTACTCCGGTCAGCTTCTGGCCTATTCCAAATCGCTGTGGCTGCATTATGTTCCGAATGAGGCGTTGAATCCGAAGAAAATTCACATTTCATATAGTCTGCTGCGCAAGACGCAGTATTTCCGCCATCGGGCAGAGCTGGCGCGAGCCAGGCGGCGCGAAAGGAAAGGGGAAGCAGATTAATTTAGCGCCGCTCGGTTGTACATAGCTGCGAACACGGCAGCCACATCAATTCGCCAGGCAATATTCCGGATGACGTGCTTCGTGATGCGAAAGGCCCCACCTTTTGGCGGGGCCTTGCTGCCGCTCGGGCAGTGGACACCTACGATGACGTGGTGTGCGCGGACTGCCACTGGGGCAGTCATACTGCTTTTGGGCAGTAAGGTGACAGTAGATCAAATTCTATGGCGCGAATACTAGGGTTATCACGGATTTGTGTGTAGAGACGTTCCTAAGTCTTACACGCATCGTGCGGCGTATGGCGGCCAGGGTGCTACCGCAGCACCTAACCTGCGCGCGCCCGAACTTGCGGCAGTGCCGTGTTGTCATTGCCCGAGAGCGCGGCACTCAGGCTGTAGAGCGGCGCGAAGGATTCGGCCTGAGCCATGGGCCAGCCAACTCGAAAAATGGTTTGCCGGAATTTTCCTTCCAGCAGCTCGCCCTTTTCAAGGTCGGGCAGGAGGGCGGAGAGTACGCGGACTTCGCTGCCCGAGATGCGTCGTGCGATATGGTGCGGACGCAAGTCTGCGGGGTGACTCAGACCGGCGGCGCCCAGCAGGTCAGCCAGGGCCTTCAGCGTATTGTCGTGGAAGTTTTTTACTCGCACGCATTTGTCGCTGACGACCAGCGCTTCCTGCCGTTTGGGATCCTGTGTGGTAATGCCAGTGGGGCAGCGGCCCGTGTGGCAAATCTGCGCCTGGATGCAGCCAATGGCAAACATATAGCCGCGTGCCGCATTGCACCAGTCGGCGCCCAGCGCGAAGATGCGGGCCATGTCGAAGGCGCTGATGATTTTGCCCGATGCGCCGAGCTTGATTTTTTCACGTAGCCCGATTCCCACCAACGTGTTATGAACCAGACGCAGGCCTTCGCGCAGTGGCGTTCCGACGTGGTCGACGAACTCGATGGGCGCAGCGCCGGTGCCGCCTTCGGCACCGTCGACCACAATGAAGTCTGGAGTGATGCCGGTTTTCAGCATGGCCTTGGCTATGGCGAACCATTCCCAGGGGTGGCCCACGCACAGCTTGAAGCCCGTTGGTTTGCCACCGGAAATTTCGCGCAGGTGTGCGACGAATTGCATCAGTTCGATGGGCGTGCTGAATGCGCTGTGGGTGGCGGGTGAAACGCATGTTTCCCAGGCGGGCACACCGCGTGCCAGCGCGATTTCGGGAGTTACCTTGGCGCCGGGAAGCACGCCCCCGTGGCCAGGTTTAGCGCCTTGAGACAGCTTGATCTCTATCATTTTGACGCTTTTTTGCGTGGCCCGACTGATGAAGGCTTCCTCTGAAAATTTTCCGTCTTTGTCGCGGCAGCCGAAATAGCCCGAACCGATATTCCAGATAAGGTCGCCGTTATTTTCCAGATGATAGGGACTGATGCCGCCTTCGCCTGTGTCGTGAGCAAAATTGCCCATGGCTGCACCCTTGTTGAGCGCACGCACGGCGTTAGCCGACAGGGCACCGAAGCTCATGGCTGAAATATTGAACACGGAAAGCGAATACGGCTGAGTGCAGTCTGCCCCGCCCACCGTGATGCGAAAATTATTGTTTTCAGGGTGTTGCGGGCTCATGGAATGGTTGATCCATTCGTATTCGTCACCGTACACGTCGCCTTGGGTGCCGAAGGGCCGCATGTCCATTTCCTGCTTCGCGCGCTGATAAACCAGTGAACGGTTGGCGCGGGAAAATGGCAATTGCTGTGTATCGTCTTCGAAAAAATACTGGCGGATTTCAGGCCGGATAAACTCGAAAAAATAGCGCAGGTTGCCAATGACGGGGTAGTTGCGTCGCACGGCGTGGCGGGTCTGTGTGAGGTCGAACATTCCTAAAGCGGTAAGACAGGCACACAGGAAGGCCGGTACCAGCCACCAGGCATCGGCAACGAACGAAAGGACAAGGGACAATGCGGTACCAATAATTACGGTATAAAAGGCTGTGTGGCGAGTTAGCAGGCGCGTCATGGATTTCCTTGTAGAAACTTTTGAATTTTTTTATATCCGAAGCATAAGCTTTTACACTACGTTTTGATACAGGGACATACCTTTTTGAATGCCGGGAAGGTCCGGCTCGCTGGAGAAATTATGTCGGCATCGCTGTCGTGGATAGCTCTTTTTGTAGCAGGCCTGTTTGAGGTGGGCTGGGCCATCGGCCTTAAATATACTGAAGGCTTCAGCAGGTTTTGGCCAAGTGCGGGCACAGTGTTGAGCATGGTCATTAGTGTTGGTTTGCTTGGCCTGGCGCTAAAGGCTCTTCCGGTAGGGACGGCGTATGCGGTGTGGGTGGGAATAGGCGCAGTGGGTACGGTTGTGCTGGGCATGTTCCTTCTGGGCGAAGCGGCCACACCTGCCAGGCTTGGCAGTATCGCCTTGATTGTGCTGGGTATTATTGGCTTGAAGTTGAGCAGCTAGAGGGCGGTTCGAACGGGAGAGAACTCGTGGAGGGATTTTCGGTAAGGCTGGCAATCTGGAGCGAGGTCGGCGCGCAGGCCAGCGCAATACGCGAAGAAGTATTTGTGCGTGAACAGAAAGTGCCACCTGAAGAAGAACTGGATGAAGAAGACGTATTTTCCATTCATGTGATTGCCTGCGATGCTGCGGGGACGCCTATTGGTACGGGCCGGTTATTGCGTAATGCACATATCGGCCGCATGGCGGTGCGACGCACTTGGCGAGGAAAGGGCGTGGGATCAGCCATGCTGCTTGCTCTGGTTGATGAGGCACGGTTGCAAGGCTTCACAAGGGTTGTACTGTCGGCGCAATATCATGCCCGCGGTTTTTACGCTGCGCACGGGTTTGTGGCCGAAGGAGAGATTTACAAGGACGCAGGAATCGAGCACGTCACCATGACGCGAGCGTTGCGTGGTGCCGAGCTGCAGTAGGTCGGGACCCGCGACACGAGCTGCCGTAGTGGGTCCGCTGCCAAAAACAAAAAGCTTCATAGATCGGAAACCTATGAAGCGATTTGCGGCTTATGACTGGTGCCCAGAAGAGGACTCGAACCTCCACACCTTGCGGCACATGGACCTGAACCATGCGCGTCTACCAATTCCGCCATCTGGGCATTCGGCGGCGTTCTTCGA
>SCSG01000022.1 GCA_004322135.1 Burkholderiaceae bacterium
CGGCAATTGCAGGGCGGAGTCGGTTGCAATGGCGACGATGAAGTCGTCCTCGAAGTAGCGCGCGGGCTTGCCGTTCGACGCACGCCAGACCTCGATCTTGGGCAGGTCACTGTGCTTGAAGCCCTCCACCAGCACCCAGTCCACGCCGGGATCGAGCTCGGCAATCATCTGGTGCACCGACAGCTCGGTGGCGCGCTCGAATTCGCGCATCAGGGCGAGCCGTCGGTCGGACGCCACGAGCACCTCGAAGGCGCCCGCCTGGCGGTGCCGGTACGTGTCCTTGCCCACGTGGTCTATATCGAAGCGGTGGTGCGCGTGCTTGACCACCGAGACGCGCTGGCCGCGCCCCTTGAGCGCCGGAATCAGGCCTTCGAGCAGGCTGGTCTTGCCCGAGCCCGAATATCCCGCGAAGCCCACCGCTTTCATTGGATTTCTTTCAGAAAACTATGGTTTTCATAGCTATATGCGCATACCTGACAAGGGCCATCGGCACTTATCAATCGCAATTTTGCGCAATGTAAGCCTGGACCGCGCTGGCATCCGGAATCATCAGCGTCACGCGCCGGGGTAATTGCTCGATGCCTTCAAACCGGGCCGGCCGATCGGGTTCGCGGCCCAGCGCCTCGACGATGGTCTGCGCAAACTTGATGGGCAGCGCGGTCTCCAGCACGATCATCGGCACGCCCGCCACGAGGTGCTCACGCGCGACCTTCACGGCATCGGCGGTATGCGGGTCGATCATCGCGCCCAGGCGCTCGAACGTGTCCCGGATGGTCGCCAGCCGGTCGGCATGGGTGCTCTTGCCGCTGACAAAGCCATAGCGCAGCGCCGCCTGCGCAAAGGCCGGATCGCCACTCAGGTCGAAGCGCCCGTCCCGCGCCAGGGCGTCGCCAAACAGCGCGCGCGTGCGCTCGCCATCGCGGCCCAGCAGGTCGAACACGAAGCGCTCGAAGTTGCTGGCCTTGGAAATGTCCATCGACGGGCTGGAGGTCTCGTGCGTGTCGGCGCTGGCGCGCACACGGTACACGCCGGTGCGGAAGAACTCGTCGAGCACGTCGTTTTCGTTGGTCGCCACCACCAGTTGGTCGATGGGCAGGCCCATCATGCGCGCCACGTGGCCGGCGCAGATGTTGCCGAAGTTGCCCGAAGGCACCGCAAAGCTGGCCCTGTCAGTATTGCTGTCCGTCGCTTGAAAGTAGCCGGCGAAGTAGTAGACCACCTGCGCCATCAGGCGCGCCCAGTTGATCGAGTTGACGGTGCCGATCTTGTAGCGGCGCTTGAACGCCAGGTCGCCCGAGACCGCCTTGACGATGTCCTGACAGTCGTCGAACACGCCGTCCACCGCGATGTTGTGGATGTTCTCGTCCTGCAGGCTGAACATCTGCGCCTGCTGGAACGGGCTCATGCGCCCGCTCGGGCTCAGCATGAAGACGCGCACGCCGGTCTTGCCGCGCATCGCGTATTCGGCCGCGCTGCCGGTGTCGCCGCTGGTGGCGCCGAGGATGTTGAGTTGCTCGCCGCGCCGTGCCAGCTCGTACTCGAACAGGTTGCCCAGAAGCTGCATCGCCATGTCCTTGAAGGCCAGCGTCGGCCCGTTGGACAGCGCCTCGAGATACATCACGGACCCGTCATTCCCGCGAAGGCGGGAATCCAGAACCTTCAACGGAACGATCTCGCGCGCTCCGAACACTTCCTTTGAGTAGGTCTTGCGGCAAATCGCGCGCAGGTCATCGGCCGGAATGTCGTCGATGTACAGCGACAGCACTTCGAACGCCAGGTCGGCATAGGCCAGCGGGCGCCACTTCGCGAGCAAGACCGCGTCCACCTGCGGATAGCGCTCGGGCAGGTACAGGCCGCCATCGGGCGACAAGCCTTCGAGCAGGATGTCACAAAAGCGTTTGCGGTCAGGATGACCGCGGGTAGAGAGGTAAAGCATAAACAGCAATGCTCAGTAAATCAGGCTACAAGCCGCCGAATTCCGGCGACTAGATTTCGAAAACTGTCAGATCGAGTGTTTTCGAGATCGAGATGGACACTTATCGCACGTGATCCACTGACCTTTTGGTATCGCCCTTTGGTCAAAGTGCTAAGTTCCTTGGATGGAGAGCCGAGATGATCAGGACTTCGAAATTTCCTGTTTTCTTGAAACTTTGTCAGCCCGGTAATTTCAAGTCCACGCTCAACGGCGGCTAAATCGGCCAAGTAAAAACTCTCAAGTTCTGTACAGGCTATGCGCACCATGGTGTCGGGCTTACCCGCCTGAGTACAGAGATCAACCAGTCTAGCTTTCACCGCCTTGCAATCCGGATGTGAGTCTTGATCGCGAATCACCACGAAGCGCGCTGAAGGATTTTTGTAGCCGCGCAACTTGCTGGACAATTGTTTTTCTAAATCCTGTTTTCCTTCAAATTTGATGTACCTGAAAATGATGCCCCCAGTTGGAAGCAGCTTGGGCAACAGCCCCTCTAACATTGCCTGTTCAGAGCTCCCTTCAAGACAAAACACCAACTCTTTCATACCGGGTCTGCACCCGCAAAAAACCCCTGCTTCCACAAATAACCCATCTTGTCGCCGTCGGCCATGTAGGCGGCTATTTGAGCGTCATCTCTCGCGCGCAGAATTTGGGTTCCGCCGTCATTTTTAACAAGCCAAAACACTTCATCTAAATCAACAGCATTCAAAAAGTCTGGTGAGTGAGTGGATACAAGTACCTGTCCCCCACGCTGGGCATACAGACGAAACTCCTCTGCCAGCTCCGCCATCAGCTTCGGATACAACTGATTTTCTGGCTCTTCCACACAAAGTAGCGGATGAGGCTTTGGGTCATGCAAAAGCACCAAATAAGCAAACATCTTGATCGTCCCATCAGAGACATAACGATCAAGAAATGGTGTTTTGAATGAGCCATCCTGAAAACGAAGGGTCAAGTAGCCATCGTCCATCAATTTTGGTTCGATGGCGTTCACCCCAGGCACTCGCCGGGCCATAGTGGTCAAGATTTTCTGAAAATCGTTGGGATGCTGCTCAAATATGTAGCGTGCCACTAGCGGAAGATTGTCACCGGTTTCTGACAAATGCTCAGAATCACCAGCGGCCTCCTTACGCCCCCGCGCCGCGTCAATGTGAAAGTCAGACACGTGCCATGACTCCATCAGTTGCCGAAAGGCGTTGGCAGCTTTGAACCGCTCAAACTGACCCAAACCTTTAATCGCTAGCGTGTCGGGAGCAACGCTCTGAAACTCCCTCTCCAACTCCTCGTCAGGTTTATTGAACTCCTCCTCGTTGGTGATCGCGAACCCCTGACCGTTAGTGAAATCCAGAAATCGGTAGGGACTTCCATAGCGCCCGCGCTTGTACCGCAAAACCTCTCGCTTCACATAGGGAGTATTTCCTTTCTCCCCAATTTCGAGTGAATATGTCACCAAACGATCGACCCCAGCGATCGGCATACGATATTGAATTTCGATCAATATCGTATCTTCGACGCTATCCCTACTTAATACCTCCCGGAATCGTCCCCGGCTATCCAAAGCTTGGCGTACATTTCCCTTCAAGCAATCATGCAGAAACCCAAACACATCAAACAGGGTTGTCTTACCAGTGCCGTTCGCCCCTACCACTACCAAGAATGAAGGTATGTCGGAAAGGTGAACATCGCGGAACACCTTGAAATTTTTCAAACGGATTGATTCAATCTTCATGACACGAGCCTCGCAGTCCCAATTGAGTCACGGAGGAAAGGCAATTCACGCCAGCTCTTCCTTGCGGATGCGCGTGATCGGCGCCAGCACGCTGGGCAGCGCCTGCATCTGCGCGATGGCTTCGTTCATGGTGCCCTCGCGCGTGTCGTGCGTGAGGATGATCAGGTCGGTGGAGGTGGCGCCCTCGCCTCCCACCTCGTCGGCCTCGCGCTGCAGCACCGCATCGATGCTGATGCCCGCATTCGCGACGATGCCGGTCACCCGTGCCAGCACGCCCGCCTCGTCGGCCACGCGCAGGCGCAGGTAGTAGCTGGTCACCACCTCGCTCATGGGCAGCACATGCAGGTCGCTCATCGCATCGGGGTGAAACGCCAGGTGCGGCACGCGCTGGGTCGCGTCGGCGCTGTGCAGCCGCGTGATGTCGACCAGATCGGCGATCACCGCGCTCGCGGTCGGCTCGCTGCCCGCGCCCTTGCCGTAGTACAGCGTGATGCCGACGGCGTCGCCGTGCACCATCACCGCGTTCATCGCGCCCTCCACATTGGCGATCAGGCGCTTGGCCGGCACCAGACTGGGGTGCACGCGCAGTTCCACCCCCTTCGGCGTTCTTTTGGTGATGCCCAGCAGCTTGATGCGGTAGCCGAGTTGCTCGGCGTATTTGATGTCTTGCGCCGCGAGCTGGGTGATGCCCTCGACATAAGCCTTCTCGAACTGGACCGGGGTGCCAAACGCGATAGCCGACATGATGGTGGCCTTGTGCGCCGCG
>SCSG01000023.1 GCA_004322135.1 Burkholderiaceae bacterium
CAGTCAGAAAGGCTCGCAAGCCGGTGCTTTGAAAGGCTCACCTGCATTGCCTCCGGATTTCGATCCAGCGGTTCCAAGTCGGGAAGCCATTCTCGACAAACTACGCAATGCGGGCGGTACACCGTTCACACCTGAAACGTTGGCCGACACTCTCGGCGCAGGAGTGCCGCTTTCTGTGGGGTACGAGCGTCGGATTGGCGCCATGGAGCGCGACGGCCAGATTACGCGCACGTCGAAGGGCGAACTTGTGGCAGTCAGCAAATCCGAGTTCATAGCCGGGCGGGTGCAGGGTCATCGCGACGGCTTTGGCTTTTTGGTGCGTGACGACGAGGGCCCCGACCTGTTCCTTTCGCCACGCGAGATGCTCAAGGTCTTGCATGGTGACCGGGTGCTCGCCAAGCTTAGCGGCGAATACCATGGCAAACCCGAGGCCACAATTGTTGAAGTGGTCGAGCGGCGCACCAACAAGCTGGTCGGCCGCTTCCTGCATGAACGCGGCGCCTTCATCGTTGCACCCGAAGACCAGCGCATCAAACACGACATTCTGATTCCCGCCAGCGACACGGGTGGCGCCGAGCACGGGCAAGTCGTTACCGTCGAGATCGTACAGCAGCCGACGCGTCACACACAGCCGTTGGGCCGTGTCGTCGAGGTGCTGGGCGAGATTGATGACCCGGGGATGGAAATTGAGATTGCCGTGCGCAAGTTCAATGTACCACTCGATTTCTCCGACGCGGCATTGAAGCAGGCGGCGCAGATCCCCGCCACCGTCAAGAAGTCGGAGTACCGTAATCGCGTTGATCTGCGTGATTTGCCATTTGTGACCATCGACGGTGAAGACGCTCGCGATTTTGATGACGCCGTATTTTGCATGCCTATAGAATTGGGCTCTGAAAAGCGCAAGCGGCCAGGCTGGCGTTTGCTGGTGGCCATTGCTGACGTCAGTCATTATGTGATGCCGGGTCAGCCGGTGGATGACGATGCGCTGGAGCGTGGCACAAGCGTATATTTCCCGCGTCGCGTCATTCCCATGCTGCCCGAGGCGTTGTCCAATGGCATCTGTTCGCTTAATCCCGACGTGGATCGCCTGGTGCTGGTGTGCGACATGGTCATTCCGGCCAATGGTGCCAAGGCGGGTACAGTCAGTGCTTACCAGTTTTACGAGGCAGTCATTCATTCGCACGCCCGCACCACTTATACCGACGTGTGGACCGCGTTGCAGCAGCCTTCAGGGCCAGCGGCGCAGGCCATGGCGCAGGTCTACCCGAATGTGCGTGACCTGTACGAACTCTTCCAATTGCTTTCCGCCGCGCGCGTCAAACGCGGCGCCATTGATTTCGATACAGTCGAAACAAAGATTCTGTGCAATCCATTGGGACGGATTGAGAAAATCGTTCCCTATGAACGCAATGATGCACACAAGCTGATTGAAGAATGCATGTTGGCGGCGAACACCTGCGCTGCCGATTTCATGAAACGCAACAAACGTATTGGCTTGTACAGGGTCCACGACAGGCCTACACCTGAAAAGCTTAAGGCCTTGCGTGATTACCTGCGCAATCTTGGCCTGACGTTGGGTGGTGGGGATGAACCGACAACGCGTGACTACGCTCGCCTGGTTATGGAAACGCAGGGACGGCCCGACCGTGAAGTGCTTCAGACGATGTGCCTGCGTTCTATGCAGCAGGCGGTCTATAGCCCCGAGGAAATGGGCCACTTCGGGCTGGCTTACGATCATTACGCGCATTTCACTTCGCCCATACGGCGCTACCCCGATTTGCTGACACATCGCGTCATCAAGTCGGTAATTCAGGGCAAGCGCTATACCCCCGCCGTTGATGACGTGGCCTCGCTGGCTGCGCTGCCAAGAGGCCAGCGCGAACACGCTATCTGGGAAAAGCTGGGTGTCGTGCTGTCAGCTTGTGAACGTCGTGCGGACGATGCCTCGCGCGATGTCGAGGCATGGCTCAAGTGCTGGTTTGTAAAAGAACATGTGGGCGAAGTGTTCAGTGGACGTGTCACCGGCGTGGCAACCTTTGGCATCTTCGTTACGCTGGATACGTTGTTTGTTGAAGGCATGGTGCATGTGTCCGAGCTGGGTTCCGATTATTTTCAGTACAACGAATCCATGCATGAACTACGCGGAGAGCGCACGGGTATTCGTTATCGCCTGACTGACGCCGTGCAGGTCCAGGTGGCTCGCGTCGACCTCGAAGCGCGGCGCATTGAATTTCGGTTGATCAAGGGCACGACCTTCAAAGAGTTGAGCAAAGCGGCCAAGGCTCCCCAGACACCGGTCAAGCGCATCAAGCGCGCTGCGTCGGCCAAGCCGGAAGGGTTGAAGGGGACGACGTCGCGCGAGCGCAGGGCTGCGGCCAAGCGCAACACCCGTCAGCCTCCATTGGGAAAGAAATCGACACGCTCGCGGCATTGAGGTTTTAGAGGGTCCGTCATGGAAGGTATGGCGATAAACTCGACGTGTGCGAAAATTGCTCAGGCTGCCGTCATCGGCCGTTATTCAGGAATTCTATGTCCCATCAGGTTTTAGCCGGCTTCCACGCTGTGACGGCGCGGTTGCGCCATGCGCCCGCGTCGATCAAAGAACTGTACGTGGAGGCGTCTCGCCACGACAAGCGCATGCAGTCATTTGTAGAGCAGGCCAAGGCAGCCAATATCCATGCGCGCCCTGTGCCGGTCCAGCGTCTGGATGGGCTGGCGCGCGGAATCCGGCACCAGGGAGTCGTGGCGCTTGCTGACGAGAACCAGTTGGCTGTCGATGTGGACGAAGTGCTGGATTTGCTGGAAAACAACGGGCGGATTCCGCTGTTGCTGGTCCTCGACGGCGTAACCGATCCGCACAACCTCGGCGCCTGCCTGCGTACGGCCGATGCGGCGGGCGTGCATGCTGTCATTGCGCCGCGCGACCGGGCTGTGGGTTTGAACGCGACAGTCCAGCGCGTCGCCTGTGGCGCGGCCGAGACGGTGCCTTACATTATGGTGACCAATCTTGCGCGTACCATGCGCCTGCTGAAAGATCGCGATGTGTGGCTGGTCGGCACGGACGATCAAGCTGGCGGTACTATGTATTCGGTCGACGCGCGTCGACCCATGGCTTGGGTCATGGGCGCCGAAGGAGAGGGCATGCGTCGGCTTACGCGTGAAACGTGCGATGAGCTCGTCACCATTCCAATGATTGGGGCGGTGGAAAGCCTGAACGTTAGTGTCGCCAGTGCTGTTTGTCTTTATGAATCCGTGCGTCAGCGCGCAGGTTGAGAAGGGGCATACGAAGCGGGAGCGCGTATTTTCCAGACCCTGATTTCGTTTTTCCCAATTCTTGTTTCATTCACCTATTGTCATGACTACTAACAGCAACAGCAACAACGGCTTCACCACCACAGTCATCCACGCCGATCGCCGGTCGGGTGCCGAGCATGGCGCCATCCACAAGCCCATACACACGTCCACCGAATACGCCTACGCCGATTCGCGTGAGCTCGCGGCGGTGTTTCAGGGCAAGCCGGGTTACACCTACGCGCGCCAGGGCACACCCACCACAGCTGCCCTGGAAAACCAGATAACACAGATGGAAGGCGGTATCGGGACACTGACCTTTGCGACGGGCATGGCCGCCTTGACAGCCACCTTTTTCACTCTGCTGCGCCAGGGCGACCATCTTATCGCCAGCCAGTATGTGTTTGGCAATACCAATAGCCTGCTCGGCACACTGGCGGGCCTGGGGGTTCAGGTGACCATGGTCGATGCCACCGATGTCGAGAACGTGAAGGCGGCGTGGCGTCCGGAAACGCGCATGGTCTTTGTCGAGACCATCGCCAACCCTGGCACGCAAATTGCCGACCTGCGCGCCATTGGCCAGTGGTGCACAGATAAGAAGCTTGTCTACGTCGTCGACAGCACTCTTTCGACACCATGGCTGTGCCGCGGCATTGATGTCTACGCAAGCCTGGCGGTCAATTCGCTGTCCAAGTACATCGGCGGGCATGGCAATGCGGTAGGCGGTGCAGTGACGAACACTGGGCTGTATGACTGGTCCGCCTATGCAGCCATCGCACAGCCGTATCGCAAAGGTCCGTCGAATACCTGGGGGCTTTACCAGATCAAGAAAAAGGGCCTGCGGGATATGGGCGGGACATTGTCCGCCGATGCCGCGCATCGCATCGCAATCGGTGCGGAAACGCTGGCGCTGCGCATGGAACGGGCGTGCTCTAATGCTATGGCGTTGGCCACGTATCTGAGTGGGCACCCGAAGGTGTCCAAGGTTCGTTACCCAGGGCTTTCGAGCCACGAGCAGCACCAGCGCGCCGATGAGCTCTTCCAGCATCGGTTTGGCTCGCTGATGGGTGTCGAGCTGATCGATGGCATCGATGTGTTCGACTTCCTGAATCGTCTGCGCGTTTTGATTCTGGCCACACACTTGGGCGACACGCGCACGCTGGTGTTGCCTGTTGCGCACACTATCTATTACGAGATGGGTGCCGAGCGGCGCGCGCAGATGGGTATTGCTGACAGCCAGTTGAGAATATCCGTTGGCATTGAGGATATCGAAGATCTCATTGGCGATTTTCGCCAGGCGCTGGGCGACTGATTGTCGTTGCCATGAAGGGCGCCCTGGCTATTTTTATCAGATAACCACCACGTTCACGGGCAAAAATGTTGATTGAAATTCCCGAGTTGTTTTCCACGCAGGAAGCGCTGGCCATACGCCAGCAATTGGAGGGGGCCGATTGGGTCGACGGCCGCGTGACGGCCGGCCATCAGTCGGGCAAAGTCAAAAGTAATCGGCAGCTGCCCGAAGACAGCCCCCTGGGACGCGAGCTGGGCAATCGCGTCATTGAGCGTCTTACCGGCAACAATCTTTTTATGGCGGCGGCACTACCGCGCAAGATCTTTCCGCCGCTATTCAACCTGTATGCCAGCGGGGAGTCCTTTGGCAATCACATCGACAACGCTATTCGTTCGATCAGTGGGTCCACCGAGCGCGTCAGAACAGATCTTTCCCTGACGCTGTTCTTTACCGAGCCCGATTCCTACGATGGCGGTGAATTGGTCATTGAAGATACCTTTGGCCATCAGGAGGTGAAGCTGGCGGCGGGAAGTGCCGTGCTTTACCCGGGGACGAGCCTGCATCGGGTCAACGCTGTTACGCGTGGCGCCCGCATCAGTTCGTTCTTCTGGGTACAAAGCCTCGTGCGCGAAGACAGCGAACGAGCGCTGCTGTTGCAACTTGATGTTGCTATACAGCGACTGATGCCCGATGTGTCCGAACATGTCTCGATAAAGGAACTTACCGGCGTTTATCATAATTTGTTGCGTAGATGGGCCGACGTATGAGGTGATTGCAGGCGCGGCGTCCGTGCGTGATGTGCTTCAGCACCACAATTTTTAAAAATAAGTCAGCAACCGTGCGGGTTTTGGGCGTTTTCTGCTTGACATGCACGTATTTCAAAGGCTTAATACGCGGTAGTTGGTTTGTCGTGTAAGGCATTGTCCGGCGAAGCTTCAAGCCGCGTTTTCGGGTTGATTTCAGGTAGTAAAACTGGCTCCTTGTGGGCCGCGTTTTTGATCAGTTGTCAGGCAGAAAGTCTGACTATAATAATTTTTAGGGGTAATCCTTAATGAACAAAACAGAGCTCATCGAACACATCTCCACCAAAGCCGACCTGTCCAAGGCAGATGCCGGACGTGCCCTCGAGGCATTTATTGGCGCCGTCAAAACCACGCTCAAGAAAAAAGGCGGCTCGGTTACCTTGGTAGGGTTTGGAACGTTTGCCGTCTCCGAACGCGCTGCACGCACGGGCCGTAATCCGCGTACCGGCGAAGCCATCAAAATCAAGAAGGCCAAGGTGCCCAAGTTCCGTCCTGGCAAGGCGCTGAAAGACGCTGTCAACTAGCCATATAAAACGCCTTTGCGCGATTTGCGTGGGCAGGGGCGGTCAGCTATAATTGCCGCGCGGTTTTCGCAAGAATTGAAGTGGCCCCATATAGTTAACCGACAGTAGCGGCACAAGCCTTCGAACGGAATTGCTTCGATGCCGCTGCTGGCGCATCAGCAGCATTCGGGGTGCTTAGCTCAGTTGGTAGAGCGGCGCCCTTACAAGGCGTAGGTCACAGGTTCGAACCCTGTAGCACCCACCAGACTTTGGTTCACGGCCATTCATGGCCGTATAAAAAACCCGCATGGTTATTGGCCTTGCGGGTTTTTTAGTGCCTACAGTCGCATACGCCCGTGCATTGGCATGCCGGGCTGCGAGACTTGTGCGCCAGGACGGCGTCTACGCGTTCTGTAGTTTCAACGGTCGGTGCCGCTGACGCCGCGTTGCCAGAACAGCATGGGTCTTTCGATAAGCCAGACGAACAACAGATTCACCAGCACGCCGATGAGCGCGAGCAGCAGCATCCCGGACCACATATTCACAAAGTCGAAGTTCTGTTGTGCCTGCAGGGTGAAGAATCCAATGCCACGCGTCGCAGCCACCATCTCACTGACCACCATGAGCACGATGGCAAGTGACAAGCCAGTGCGCAGTCCTGCTATGATCTGGGGCGTTGCCGCCGGCAGGATCACGCGCATGATGCGGTACCGCAACGGGATGCGGTAGACCGTGCACACGTCGTCCAACGTCGGCTCTATGGAGCGCGCGCCGTCGACCGCGTTCAGCAGCACTACGAACACTACCCCGAAGATGATGATGCCAATCTGCATCTGCGCGCCGATCCCCAGGATCAAGATGAAAAAGGGCAGCATGGCGGGTGCGGGCAGCGCGCGCAGGTACTCGGTGATCGGTCCAAATAGCCAGCGCAGCCAACGGACTCGGCCGATCGCTACGCCCGTGATGATGCCGATGAACGACCCCAGCAGAAACCCGACGATGAAGTTGCGCAGGCTCGGCACCACGTTTTCGTTAAATCCTGCACCGAGCCAGGTGTGAACGAACGCGGACAGGATCTTGGGCAGCGGCGCGAAGTACATGCTCGTCGACGCGCTTGACCAACCCCACCAGCCCACAAACAGCACCACCGGAAGAATCAGCTCCCAGACTATCGCACGCAGACGGCGCGGCGCGCTGCTCATCGTGTCTCCGGCCTATAGGCCGGATGCCAGAAGAGTACACGCTTCTCCAGCCATGAGAAAGTGGCCGTGATGAGCACACCGAGCAGGCCCGTGAGCAGAATCAGCGCATACATGGTGCGGGAGTCACCGGCACTCATTGCTTTAAGGATCTGGTTGCCCAGGCCTGGCGCTCCGCCCACCAGCTCCGCGACGATCGAAACGATCAGCGCGAAGATCGCCGCGATGCGGATACCCGTGGCGATGTACGGCAGTGAACCGGGCAACTGAATATGAAAAAACCGCCGCATTTTCGACATGCCGTACGACTGCGCCGTCTCCAGCATCACCCTGTCGACGCCGCGTACACCGTATGCGGCCTGCAGTAGCACCACCCAGAACGTGCCCTGCAGGATGAGTAGCACCTTGAACTGCAATGTCACGCCCAGGGCCAGCAGCGCGAGCGGCAGGATGACAATGGGTGGAATCGGGCGCAGTAGTTCGATCACCACTCGGCAGAAACGATAGGCACGGTCGCTAGAGCCAAGCAGGATACCGGCCATCGTACCCGCCGCACCCGAGAGTACGAGCCCCGCAGCCCACGATTCCATGGTATTGCCCAGCGCCACCCAGAATAAAGAGACCTGCAGCAGGGTCCATACGCGTCGCACGACCGAGTTGGCATCCGGAAAGAAGCGTTCCGGCAGCACACCGACCGTCGTCAGCACCTGCCACAGCACGTAAACGATCGCAACGTCGATCAGGATCGCGACGACCAGTTGGACCCACCGGCGCTCCCACGGCGTGGCAAAGAACGCCGGCCGTCCGGAGATGGTAGCTGACGGGCCTGACTGGTGGGCGCTCACGGGTTGACAACGACCTTGCTGACGTCGACCGATTTGTCGGTGTAGCCAAACTCCGCCACGTAATCCGCGTACTTCTGGAAGGCCTTCAGGTCAATCTGGTTCGTCGACCAGTCCGGCAATGGCACTGTCTTCGCGACCTCGGGGGCCAGATCAAACTTGCTGTGCGCGAGCTCGCGCTGCAGTTTCTCGTTGGCTGCCAGGGCTGTTACTGCCTTGGCGGTCGCTTTGTGGAACGCCGCGAACTCTTTTTTCTTCGCTGCCGAGTTCTTGGTAGTCGTGAAGATAATGTTGTATGGCGCTCCCTTCGGCATCATCTCACCGATCGGATCTGCGATCACATTAAGCCCGTTGTTCTCTGCGATGGTCTCGAACGGGCTGATCACGACCGCAGCGTCAGCCTGTCCCTGTGCCACCGCCTGCACGGACGACTTGAAGGGCAGGGCCACAATCTTGACCGAATTTGGGTCTGCCCCGGCCTGTTTGATGCCGATCTTCAGCGCCAGCGTGGTAAGCGAGGTCAGCGCGTTGGTGGCAATCGTCTTGCCAGCTACGTCTGCGAAGCCCTTGATCGGTGAATCCGGCTTGACGACCAGGCCGCTGTTGCCGTGATTGGGAGCGACCAAAGCGACACCTGGGTAGAACTTGAGTGGCAAGCCTTTGCCAATGGCGATGAGGATCGGGAACGCGGCCGCACTGGCGGCGTCATAGGTACCGTTGAGCACGCCGGTTACCAAGGCCGGGCCAGAATCCGACTGGGTGAGTGTGACGTCTAGCCCTACCTTTTTATAGTAGCCCTGACTGAGTGCGTAGAAGTAGGGCTCGGTGTCGATTGAACTTACCATTGCGACCGTGAATTTGGTGAGGCCGCTGCTATTGCCGGTTTTGCCGGCGCCGTAGGCAGGCAGCGACAGCGCAAGCACCATCGCTGCCGCGATCCAGCCTGTTTGGGACCTGTGAAGTTTGAACCTGAACATATGGCGCTCCCGATAAGTTGAACAGTACGTTGCTGCGTGGAGATAGAGTATTACGTGGTGAAGGTAGGTGCGCGTGGCGGTGCTACTGAGCAACCACGGCGTCCTTGGACTTGATCGGATGTCCAAGGTAGCCGTATTCGTAGGCGAGGTCGAAATCTTCCTGGAGCGCCTTGAGATTGATCGGTTGCGTCGTGTAGTGAGTGAACGGTACCTTCTGTGCAATGTCGGTGGGAAGTCCGATATCGTCGTGGGCGACTTTACGCCGGAGTTTCTCGTTCTCTTCGAGCTCTTGCGCAGCCCGATGTGTGGCCTTCGTGAACGCCGTGAACGCCTTTGCCTTCTTGGCGGCGTTTGCGGCGCTCGTGAACAGCGGCATAGCAGGGCTACCCTGTGGCTGCCCATCTACGATCGGATCGCCGAAGATCTTCAATCCCGCCTTTTGGGCTTCCATCTGGAACGGGCTGACAGCCACTGCGGCATCCACCTGCCCTTGCGCCACAGCCTGTACGCCTGTCTTGAACGGCAGAGCAACGAATTTTACTTTTTCTGGGTCGCCCCCAGCCTCCTTCACCACGACTTTCGTCACGAGGGTGACCAGCGAGGTCAGCGCATTGGTTGCTACCGTCTTGCCTTCAAGGTCCTTGTAACTGGTGATGCTGGAATCCGGCTTCACGACGACGCCGCTGTCCCCGTGACCAGCACCTTTCTTCATATATGCTGGCGTCATGACGTATTTGAGCTTCGCCCCTTTCGAGATCGCGATGGCAGCCGGGAACCATGCGGTGGCGCCAGCATCATAGGTGCCGTTGATGACGCCCGTGATGATGGTTGGCCCGGAGTCGTTTGCCGAGATGGTCACATCGAGGCCGGCGTCTTTGTAATAGCCGCGGGCTTTGGCGTACAAGTAGGGCGCGCCATCGAGTACCGGCACTATCGCAATGTTGAGCTTCGTAAGCGGCTGATTGTGGACAGAGTTCCCTGTAACCGGTGTGCTATCGCCGGCGCCGTAGGCTGGCAGCATCAAGCCAAACGCCGCAGCAGCGGCGATTCCCGTTATGAGGTGCCTTCTTCGTTGATTGCAGAATGTCATGTTGTGGCCTCTTCTGGGTTGTGGTGCTCCGATCAGCCGGGCGCGGGGCGTAGTGGCTGCGTTTTATCGTCGCTGGCACGGTGGATCTGGCGGTCTAGCAGCGACATAATCTCACGCCGGAGCTGGCCGAACTGCGGGAGGTTCTTGGTGTCGAGCTGATTGCGTTCGTCGGGAAGGTCGATGTCCAGCACGCGGCGTACCTTCGTCGGAGAGCGGCTGAGTACGGCCACTCGATTACCGAGGTAGATGGACTCGTCGATGTCGTGGGTGACAAAGACGATCGTGATGCCCAACTCTCGGCGGATCTTGAGGACGAGGTCTTCAAGGTCCATGCGCGTCTGCGCGTCCACCGAGGCAAACGGCTCGTCCATAAGCAGAACATGAGGGCGGTACGCCACCGCTCGAGCGATTGCAACGCGCTGCTGCATACCGCCTGACAATTGCCACGGGTAGCGCTTCGCAGCATCTTCGAGGCCGACCGCCTCCAGCGAGCTCAGCATGCGCTCACGAATCTCTTCCTTCCTGATGCCCTTGCCTTTGAGTGGGAGCGTGATGTTTTGTGCGACCGTAAGCCAAGGCATTAGCGAACGCCCGTACTCCTGGAACACGAGGGCCATGCGACCTGGTGTGCCCGAGACCTGCCTGCCTTCGAATTCGATTGTGCCGGTCGTACGTTCGAGGAGCCCCGAGAGGCACTTCAGAAGCGTCGTCTTACCGGCGCCGGACGGGCCGACTATACATACGGTTTCATTCGCGTGCACATCAAGGGTGACGTCGGCGATAGCTTGGAGAGCGCCGTTCCCGGTGCCATAAGTCTTGGATAGGCCCGTTACGCGGAGGACGGGTTCAACTGGCGACGGGGCTGTTATTCCGTCAGGCGAACTCATGATGTCTCGGCTTGTGTCTCGACGACTCCTGCCGGGTTGCGGTCGGAAAATGTGCGCTGCCAGTTGAATAGTGCGACAAGTCGTCTCATTGTGGTGTTCTTCTCAGTCCAGTGCCGTTTGGATAAACTGATGCTCACTGCAGCATATCACGGGAAATCTACGCGTACAATCCAGCCCCTTGCTGCTAACGCATCCAGATTACAGCGTTGCCCTATGCACCGAGGTGCCCGGCGTTTTGTTGATCCGTGATGAACAAAATGAAGTTCGGTTGCGATATGCCGGATAGTGGCTTTACCAGTCCTATAAAAAGGGTAATGCAATATTGAGCGTTTGGTGTATAAATTAAAAACGGAAGTAAACTTCATTTCTATGTGAGTCAGTTATATCTACGCAGCGGGGCGGTATTTATAGATTGGAGGTGCATGATCCGACTCAGAAATCTGCAGATGCCGGGTCGGTAAGGCCTTACGTCCGGACGTCATATCATGTTGCGGTCTTTGCGCAGATACGGTGCGCCACCTTCATCCTCCCGGCGATCCGGGCATTCGCACTGGTATTGCGGCTCGCCACAGCAACGAGGGCAAATTTCCGAGTCGGATCATGCCCCTCCAATCCATGAATGTCGCCCTGTCGTGCAGGTATAACTGAATCACATAGAGATAAAACATACTGTCATTTTCAATTTACGCTCGAGACGCCCAATATTGCATCATCCAGCATTTTGCTGGTAACAGTACAGTAAGGCCTTCCAGACATGTCACAACCTAACTTCATTTTGTTCATCACGGATCAACAAAACGCCGGGCACCTCGGTGCGTATGGCAATACGGTAATTCAGACCCCGAATCTGGATGAGCTCGCTGCAAAGGGCTGGAAGGCTGAAAGCATGTATGTTGCCACACCCATATGCATGCCGAACCGCTCATCGCTCATGACTGGCCGTATGCCTTCCCTGCATGGTGTGCGTCACAATGGAATCCCGCTGCCACTCGAGTCGGTGACTTTCGTAGATCTTCTCAGAGAGGCGGGTTACGAAACCGCCCTCGTGGGTAAATCCCACTTGCAGAACATGACAGCCACAGGCCCTCAATGGCCGCGGCCCACCGATCCAAAAACTGTGGGTGAAGCGTTGCGCCCTGACGGCAGAAATTACGACCAGGAAAGCGAGATCCGCTGGCGCAACGACCCAGACCATGACCTGGAAACGCCTTTTTACGGATTTTCGCGCGTTATTCTGACTGTGAATCATGGCGATCGCGTCTGGGGCCATTACTGGCGGTGGCTCGAGAGCCAATATCCCGAAGTCGCAAAGCAGGCCGGACCGGAACACGCTACGCCAACTCCAGAGTTCGAGCTTAACCGCTGTCGCCAGGCGTGGCGCACGCGAGTGCCTGAGGAGCTTTCCACCAACGCCTATGTCGGCGAGAAAACCCGCGAGTTGATCCGGGAATGGGCGCAACAGGACAAGCCCTTCTTTATTCAATGTTCGTTCCCGGATCCGCATCACCCACTGACTCCACATGGAAAATACTGGGATATGTACGATCCCGACTCGATCGACCTGCCCGCATCATTCCACGCCAGCCGAACCCACACGCCACCCGCTCATGTTGCATGGCTCTACAAACAGCGCGAACAATCAAAGGCCATCAAGAACACGCCAATGCTGTTTTCGTGCACTGAACGCGAAGCACGTGAAGCCATAGCCCTGACCTATGGTTCCATCTCGCACATCGATCACGTTATCGGCGAAGTGATGGCTGAATTACGCACGCAGAATCTGGCGGAGAACACGGTGGTCATATTCATGAGTGACCATGGTGATTACATGGGCGATCATCAACTGCTGTTGAAAGGCGCGATTCACTATCGGAGTCTGATTCGCACCCCATTCATCTGGGCTGATCCTAGTGCCGCGCCCCTCCACAACAATGAGGATGCGTTCGCGTCGACCATCGACATTCCCGCATCGATTCTGGATCGTGCAGGACTTACTCCATATAACGGCCTGCAGGGCAAATCCCTGTTGCCGGTCATGACGAACCAGTTGCGGAGTGTGCGCAGCCGTGTATTGATTGAAGAAGAAAGCCAGCGCATGATGTTCGGCCTGGGCACGCGCGTGAGAATGCGCACACTCCGGAACGAAGGCTACCGGCTAAGCGTATACGACCAGGTAGATCTGGGCGAGTTATACGATTTGAAGCGAGACCCAATGGAGCTCGATAACCTGTGGACTTCAGAGGCCTACAAGGCCGAAAAATCAGCAATGCTCGAAGCGTTGGCGATGGAGATGCTCGCCCACACGGAGGTCAGCCCAAACCCCACCGCTATCGCCTGAACACAATCGAAGCTCTTGCCTACCTTGTCAAGGCGTAGGCCGCAGATTTGAACTCCGTAGCCCCCGCCGGAAATTTTTTAATAGGCATTTGGAATTATCCGGGTGCTTTTTATTTTGCGCCACAGCGCTAGCGCGCAATGATCACTGTGCTTCGAGCTGCAAGGCGTTATGGTGGGGTGATTCAGAGCCGAACTTCTGCCGGCAGGTGTGTGAACGTGGGTGCCAATCTGACACAATATTTAGAAAAAATCACTGGCAAAGAAAATTCATGGGTCAGAATAATGCGGACGTTTTAACCCACGTAATTTGGTCTGTTTGGCTCTGACGGGGAATTGGTGCGGCTTCCGAGGGTGGGGGGAAGGTGCGGGCGATTCCTGTTTGGCCGCGAAACCGGCGAAGCGGTCGCGGTGTCGTGTAAAGAAGAGGGCGCTTGGCTTGCGCCTTGCGCCCTCTGTGGCAAAGCGGGCTTTGCCTGGGGGTTGATACCGTGCTTAATCGGCAGCGACGAATTTGCCGTTTTTAACGGTAAGCATCATTTGGGCGTTGCTGCCGAAGCCAAGATGGTCAGTCTTGGTGTAGTTCAGGACACCGTTGGTAACCGGGATGCTGCCATAGGTTTCCAGTACATCCTTCAAGGCCGTACGGAATTCCTGGGTGCCGGGTTTGGCCCTTTTCAGGGCAACGGGCACGATGTGGCTCAGGACAAGATACGAGTCATAGCCGTTGGCGGCAAATTGATTGCGGGATCCGGGCCCGAACTTCTTTTCGTACGCGTTGACGAAATCCACAGCAAGCTTTTTGGAGGGGTGGCTGTCAGGTAGGCCTTCAGGCAATACACCCAGGCCCGCCACAATGAAAGAGCCTTCAACCGCTTTGCCGCCGAGGCGGATCAGGTCTTGCGATGCGGCGCTGTGGGTCTGATAGATTTTGCCCTTGAAGCCGCGGTCGACCACGGTGGTGTGAGGCATGGCGGCACCGCTGCCCGACGCGACGATAAGAATAGCGTCTGGATGGGTGCTGATGGCTTTGAGGGCCTGTGCCGTTACGCTGGTGTCGGCCCGCGCATAGCGCTCGGCGGCAGTTATCTTGATGCCGGCGGCATTGGCCAGCTTGGTAAGTGCCTTGAGCCAGTTTTCACCGTAGGCATCGCTATAACCGATGAAGGCGAATGTTTTTACGCCATGTTTTTTCATGTGGTCGATAATGCCGCCAGCCATGACGTCGTAGGATTGCGGCAGATCAAACGTCCAGGTGCCTTTGCCCGGAGGGAATTCGGCCGGTGAAATGGCTAGCTGCAGCGTTTTGCCAGTCTGTGCTACCTCGCCCATGGCGATGGCGGGTGTGGTTGTGCTTGAGCCGATGATGACATCGACGTGGTCTTCGCTGATAAGGCGCTGGGCGTTTTTCTGGGCCTTCGCCGGATCACTGCCATCATCCAGAGTGATGAATTTGATTTTTTCACCCGCGATATTGTCGGGCCATAGGGCGAAGTTGGTGTTGACGGGTATGCCCAGCCCCGAGGCCGGACCAGTCAGAGACAAATCAACACCGATAGTAATGTCGGCGTTTGCAGGTTGCATGGCGACCAGACTTAGCGAGGCAGCGAGCAGGGTGGCGTGGAACACTTTCTTCATTCTCAATCTCCTTTGTGGTGAACGACTTTGAATTTATGTTTTTCGAGGCTACGGGTGGGTTAGAGTGATTGGTTGCAAACGACTTCGAATCTGTTCTCGTCAGCGGTAAGGGTTGGGTTGGATGGACCGTGAGTGTTGTGGATTTTTTTCATGAGCGTTGCTGCTTGGCCGCCGGCGTGATAATGGCAGGGTCCGTGCCGGTGTAGAGGGCTTCCACGCTGTCGTTACGATGCGTAAGCACGGCGCGTTGGTTGATGGATCCTTTGTCGGTGATCTCGCCCAGGTCGAGTGAAGGCGGACGTACGAGCACCAGCGCCCTCGTGACGCGAGTTGCGCTACCTGTGCCCGACGCGTACAGGCGATCAACCAGCCTTTGAAAGAATTCCCGCACCGGTGGCGAGGACAGCACCGCATCGTCTGTAGCGCTGGCGTCCAATCCTGACAGCTGCTGGCATAGCGCGCGGTTGGGTACGATCAGCAGGCCCACTTCGTGGCGATCGTGGCCGGTGATGACTGAATCTTGCAGGTAGGGGGCTCCTTCGCGCGCGACGACGGCGCGAAGCGGCCCAACACTTACCCAAGTTCCGGTGACCAGCTTGAAGTCCTCAGCCACACGGCCATCGAACATCAGGCCTTGGTTTGGGTCGTTGGGATCCAGCCACTTTACGGCGTCGCCTGAGCAGAAATAGCCTTCTTCATCGAAGGCTTTGGCGGTTTGATCCGGCGCGCGCCAGTAGCCCGGTGTGACGCTGGGGCCACGGTAGCGGATTTCAGTTTTGTCGCCGTGGGGCACGAGCTTGACTTCCAGGCTGGGCAGAGGCACTCCGGCCTGGCCCGCCAGTGCACGCTCTGTCAGCACCCATATGGCGGAAGGCGAGGTTTCAGTCATTCCCAGGCCAGTGGTCATGACGATGCGTTCGCCGCAGGCTTTTTCTGCTGTGGCGTGCAGTTTATTCCATACGGGCTGGGCCAGCGCGGCACCCGAGTAAAACTGCAGTTTCAGGTTGCGGTAGTAGCTGTTGCGCAGTGCCTGATCGTTGTCGAGGGCGTTGGCAATTTTTTCCCAGCCTATGGGCACGTTGAAATAGATGGTGGGCGAGATTTCACGCAGGTTGCGCAGGGTTTCGGCTATGCCCTGATCGGTGGGCCTGCCGTCGTCGATATAGACGGTACCGCCGTGGTACAGCGCGATGCCCAGATTGTGGTTTCCGCCGAATGTATGGTTCCATGGCAGCCAGTCGAGCAGAACCGGCGGTTCCTCTTCGAGGAAGGGCCAGGCATTGGCCATCATTTTTTGGTTACTGCATATCATGCGCTGCGTGTTGATGACGGCTTTGGGCAGCGAGGTCGATCCAGACGTGAATAGGAACTTGACGATGGTGTCCGGGCCAGTTGCTTCGTAGGCGGCATCGACGGCGTCGCTGGCGGGTGTGGCCAGCAGTGTCTCGAATGGGGTGGTCGGAATCTGCTTCAGAGAACCACGCGTACAAACGTATTCGACGTTGTTGCTGGTATGGGTGCTGGTAATGGCCGCTACATATTGGTCGGCGTCAGACGCGAATATCAGCCCCGGCGATACGACGTCGATGACATGCCGCAATTTGGCATAGTCTTTGGAAACCAGCGAGTAGGCCGGTGATATGGGGGCGTAAGGGATGCCGGTATACTGGCATGCCATTGTTAGCAGCAGGTTTTCAATATCGTTTCCCGAAAGCAGAAGTACGGGGCGTTCTACAGATAGTCCGCGGTCAAGCAAGGCCTGGCCAATGCGCCGTGATGCGTCCAGCAATTGTTTATAGCTGACGCGACGCCATTCGCCTGATTCGTCGCGCTTGGCAATATAGGTCTGGTCGGGCGTTTTCTTTGCCCAGTAGATCAGGCGGTCCGTCAGGCGGCGTGGGTAGTCACCCAACGGCATGGATGTTTTGACGTAGGTGGCTCCGTTTTGGCCAATGGATTTTTCTACTGGCAGCTTGCCAAACGCCAAGCTGCGATAACGGGGTGCTGCTGCCATGCTGTCTCCTAGTACTTCTGCCTCGATGGGCGGTTGTCGCAACAGTACCTTTTTGTTGGCGATCATGTTGTCTTGCTGCCGTTAACGGTGTGATCCTTTCGGTAGCAACTTGATCATCTTTTGACCTGTTGTTTAAAACTTTTATTTGGCTATATCAAACTACCTGATATTAAACTTATATTACACTCAGAAAAACCCACTGGCAAGAGAAAACTCATCATGAACCAGAGCAATGCGCGGCCAAAGGAGCAGCAGGTGGCCAAACCAAGTGGTACTGCCTATTTGATTGGGCGGCTCGATCATATGCTTAGCCGACGGATACGCGACAGCATTGCCCCGATGGGCATTACGGCCAAGCAGTACACCGCGCTGTCGGTATTTCGCAAATTCGGGCAATTGTCCAATGCCCAACTGGCCGAGCGCTCGATGGTGTCGCCGCAGTCGGCCAATGAAATGGTCAAGATGATGGAGCAGCGCGGCTGGATTGCGCGTGAGTCGCCGTCCGGCCATGG
>SCSG01000024.1 GCA_004322135.1 Burkholderiaceae bacterium
ATTTAGGTTGGATTCTAGGGCTGTTCGTTATGCTAGTCAATAATAATTTGGACATATATAATCTAGATTACAAATTAAATATAGCGTAGAGGCTGAGTGATCATGCGCATGAGTCAGGGGGTGGAATGGGGGCTGCACTGCTGTGTGGCGCTTGGCTGGATAGGCCAAGGCGAAGTGATTTCCACAGCGAAGCTGGCAGCCAAATTTGGGTTACCGGCTGCCTATTTGAATAAGTCGTTGCAGGCGCTGGCGCGCGCCGGCGTTCTGGTTTCGTCGGCGGGTCCACGAGGTGGGTTTCGTCTGGCGCGTGCGCCGTCAAAAATCACATTGCTAGAGGTCGTTGACGCCATTGAGGGCCCGGAGGCCGCATTTCGCTGTACTGAAATTCGCCGCACCGGCGACGGCGCGTCGCCAGCCAGCGAATGCAAACGGCCTTGCGCTGTTGCCGCTGCCATGCGCCAGGCTGAGGTGGCCTGGAGAAATGAATTGTCCAAGCAGACTATCGCCACTGTCATGGCAAGTGCGCCACAAGCGGCAGCTGACCGAGCCGTGCAATGGTTCGAGATCACACGTTCAGCGACGCCAACTTCGGCAGCGGTTTCTTAGGCGGGCAGGTATTCCGGTTTCAGGATTCCGTGCAATGCTCCATACGGGATAAGCAGCTCGGGCTGTCCCGACGAATAAGGTGCGATTTCGTACGAGTTGTATTTCACAATCAGCCCGTGGTCCGTGAATCCGAAATTATCACTGGGCTTGAAGGGCCAGAGGCGGTTATAGGTGGCGGGGTCGTGCTTGGCGTCGGGGTTGCTTGCCAGCCATTGCGTATGTGCCTGCTTCAGCGCGGCGACGTAGGCGTCGTGCTTGCCTGGCAAAAGGATATTGTCCAGCCCCAGCACCTTTGCGCTGGCGTTGTCCCAGTTCAAAAATTGCGTGGCTGAAATGCCATGCGCCGCGCCGGTGTAGTACTGCCACGAGCCCAGTTCGATGACAGTCAGGTTCTTATTGCTGTAGCGGACGCGTGCTGTGAAAGAAACTGAATCGCGCGGCGCGGCAGTCTTCCAGAAATACGCTTCGAATCCAGCCAGGGTGGAGTAGGGTGGCGGTTGGTTGGAGCTGACTCCGGTCATGGTGGCCAGTGCGTAATCGACCAACTCGGTCAATTTTTGTCTGCCCGGAAAGATGAGCGAATCGACCTTGATTTCAGGGCAGTCACCCGTGCATCCCGGTTTTTTGTGATCCCACTTGAGCGGTTGTGTGAATGCGCCACTTTTACCTGACTGTGCAGCCGTCTCGGCAGGAATAAGTGAAATGTTGCCGCTTGGCCCACTTGCACAGGCCGACAGAACAGCTGCCGAACATAGAATCAGTGCGTTGCGAAACAGGCGTCGGCGATGACTCATGCGTGCTGCCTGACCGTGTGGGAGTCCTGGCCGAACAGCGTCTTGCGCGCTTCGTCGGAATTGATCGTGGGCTGTGTATTGATGATCTTGGCCTTTTCATAAGCCCGGACGGTGGCGGGGCGTGCGGCAATGACTTCGAACCAGCGCTTCAGATTCGGAAAGTCGTCAAGGTTCTGCTGCTGTTTTTCGTGCGGGACTATCCATGGATAGGAAGCGATGTCGGCGATGGAATACTCGCCCGCAATGAAGTCGCGATTGGCGAGCTGCTTGTCCAGTACGCCATACAGACGACTTGTCTCGCGCACGTAACGGTCAACGGCGTAAGGCAGTTTCTCTGGGGCGTAGCTGGCGAAGTGGTGATTTTGCCCGGCCATGGGTCCCAGTCCGCCCACTTGCCAGAACAGCCACTGAAGCACGTCGGTGCGCCCGCGAATGTCTTTGGGGATATAACGGCCGGTTTTCTCTGCCAGATACAAAAGGATTGCGCCCGATTCAAAGATGGAAATCGGCGCACCACCGTCAGCGGGTGCGTGATCAATAATGGCGGGAATACGATTGTTGGGCGAGATTTTCAGAAACGCCGGCTTGAACTGGTCGCCCTTGCCGATGTTGACCGGATGCATGGTGTATGGCGTTGTTGTTTCCTCCAGGAACATCGTGATTTTGTGCCCGTTGGGTGTCGTCCAGTAATACAGATCGATCATTGCAATTCTCTGAATGTTGGAGTTTGGTCAGTTGCGTGTGGCAGTGCGTTTGTTTAAATGCGAGAGGCTTGAAGTGGTGGCGTAGCCGCGGCCCGCAGTGTGCACGGCATGGCTTGCCGCTGGTTTGACTCTAGCCCGCCGTGGCCGCGGTGAGCGATTTTTCAATATCACCGCGTAGTTCGTCGGGCGTGGTCGAGGAACCATAACGTTTCACGACCTGGCCATCTCGTCCCACCAGGAATTTTGTAAAGTTCCATTTGATGGCTTCCGTGCCCAGCACGCCCGATTTCTCATTTTTGAGCCATTGGTAAAGTGGGTGCGCACTGGTTCCGTTGACGTCGATTTTGGCGAACAGCGGGAAAGTGACCTGGTAATTGGTGGTGCAGAATTCGAGGATCTGCGATTCGGTGCCTGGCTCCTGATGCCCGAATTGGTCACACGGAAATCCCAGAACGACGAAACCCTGGTCTTTGTAATGTCGATACAGGGACTCGAGGCCTTCATATTGCGGGGTGAAGCCGCACTTGGAGGCAACGTTTACGACCAGCGCCACTGTACCCTGGTAGCGCGACAGCGCGACAGGTTCGTTTGTGATTGAGTCGGCGGAAAATGAATTAAGCGATGGCATGGCAGCCCCTGTGTGGAAAGCGTAGTGTCACTACTTTAGCAGGGCGTTGCCGATGCGTCTATTTCAGTCTGTAGCGCGTGGCTTGCGCAGGCGTTCGCCCACTGGCCGGCCACTCGCCGGTGTGCGAGGTGGCCGTTGGTACGTCTTTGTCCGACGCATGCTTTCCCTTTGCAGACGCTTTTTTACTTATCTTGCAACGCGCGCTCGAACCAGACTCGGGGTGATATGCCTTGGTCCGGACCCAGTATTGAGAAGCCGCCGTCAACGGGGATGTCCACGCCTGTTATCCAGGAAGCCGCGTCCGATGCCACGAAGGCGACGACGCGTCCAATTTCCAGACCGTCGCCGACACGGCCGAGCGGGTGGAAAAGCTTGCCGACCTCGTCGGCGCGAGTGCGCGAATTATGGCTAAGCCGCACGACCGACGGCGACCAGGTCCAGGCAGGAGAAACCGCGACGGCGCGTATGCCCTGCGGGGCAATCGTTACCGCCAGGTTCTTCGTAAACTGCAGCATTGCCGCCTTGGATGCGGGATAGAGGGCGCGGCCTGCCGCGCCGAATTTGCCGCCGGTGCTGCCCAGGTTGACGATGCAACTGCCGCGCTGCAAATGAGGCAGGGCCTTTTGCGCGAAGATCGCCGCTGAGATGAGGTTGACCCCCAGTGTACGGTGCCATTGTTCACGGGTGGAGGCCACGCCGTTGTCATCGTAGCTGCACGCGTTGTTGACAAGAATGTCAAGGTGGCCGAAGGTGGCTATCGTACGTTCGATGCACTGGTCGATCTGCTCGTCTTCTTGAATGTCGGTGGGGCAATATATGGCCTTGCCGCCTTGAGATTCGATCTCGGCGACAATGGCGGCACCTGCTTCGGTATTGCGCCCGACAATAGTCACTGAGGCGCCGCAAGCCGTCAGGGCCCGGGCGATGTCGGAACCCAGCCCCTGGGTGCTGCCGGTAACGATGGCGGCCTTGCCTTCCAGCGAGGGTAGAACGGGTACGTGAGTTGTCATGATGGGTAGTTATCGAAAAAGTGTGATACGCCGTCGGCGTCGAGTATTTCTGCCATCAGGCTCATGCTGTCAAGGGATGCCTGGTGAGTAGCCGGGTTGGCGCTGGCGCACGCCGGTGCGGCTACCATGACGTCGTACCCCGCATCGGCGGCGTGTCGCAAGGTGCCTTCCACCACAGAATGGGTTGCGACCCCCGCGATCAGAAGCCGCGAGGCGTGAACCGCGCGCAGGACTTCTTCGAGCGGGCTGCCAAAGAACGCATTGATGCGGGTGTGCTTCACGACGAATTCAAGTGGGTTGGTTTCGTCGGGCGCAAGGTCGGGGTAAAACTGCGCCCCCCAGCTGCCCTCAGTCATGGCCTCAATGGCTACGACGTTGCGCATGACTGGCATGTTGGGCACCAGGTCGGCATAGTCTGGACGGAAGGCGATGCGCACGTGAACGATTGGCATTTTGCAGGCGCGCGCGCGCTGTAGCAGCATGCTTGCCGCGCTTATCAGGTTTTGCCGCGCCGGACTGTCGGCTCCTAGACCGACGCGGATCTTGCCATTCTCGTGCAGGACGTCATTCTGGTAATGCAGCGCGATCAGCGCCGTGACTGCCGGCATTAGATATACACCTGAATCGAACCGAGTGTGGCTTCACAATTTACAAGATTCACCTGTTTCAGGCGGATGCGCCATCCGTCGTCAGTGGACGCCAGTTTATGGATGTACGAGCCGGCCAGATGACGCTGATCGCCCTTGCGCCATTCTGTGAGGTGAAAAGCCGAGCGCACCACCAGATAGCCTTCGCTGTCAGTGCCGTCGATCATGACGCTGCCGACTACCCGTGACGTGTGGGTAATGGGCTGCTGTGCCCAGTTGCGTGGGCTGTTAAGGGTACGCATGCGCGTCTCGCGCAGCATTTTATTGTCCCAGCATAGCGAAATATGATCGTAGGGATTCTCTTGCCCATGCTTCTGGGGAATCCAGTACATACCGTCCTCGGTCCAAAGCGCCAGCCACTCGTCCCACTTGCGCTCGTCCAGCAGACGCGCTTCGTGGTAGAGAAATTGCTGGACCTGGTTGTACGTTTCGGATGGCGTGGTGACCGTCTTGACGTTGTCGCTGGTGACGTCGAAATCTGTATCGAAAAGCATTTTGATCTCCTTGAATCCGGTGCTTCAGATTTGCCCAAGCATGTATTGCTTCCAGGCGCGGAATTGATTGCGCATGGGCAACTCGCTGGTTCCGTTGACAGAAACCATACCTCCCGGAATAGTCTTGTCGGTGCCGGCGTAGCGATGCTGACTGACCCAGTCACCGCCGTTGGTCTCGTTGCCAAGCTGGCAACGGTTGTAGACCTCAAGGTCGTCGGGCATGACGTTGGATGAAGGAGAGTTGATAAGGTTGGCGTACATCAGGCCCCGTTTGAACACTTCGTCCGGAGCGCCTTTGAGCTTGAACACCTGGATTTCAACCCGGGTGCTGTTGACGGTTAAGGGCCGGATGACGCGGAACTGCTGGAATACCGTGTGCGGTGAGCCGCTGCCGTAAATGATGGTGTTGTGGCGGTTTTCGCCCAGGATGGCCAGGGCCTTTTCGCGGCCGTAGGCAGCCACCAGCGACTCGAAGTGCGCGTGGCTGACCGGATCGGTTTCGATGGCGCCGGGGTTGAAAATGCCTTCCATATAGCCGTGGCCGTAGTCAAAGGCGCAAAGCGCAAGCTTTTCCCAGAAGGTGTAGGGCTCGCCGTTGCCGTCCATGATGTGCAGTTCAAGCGGCATTTCACCAAGAATTTTGGCCTGTTCCCGTGCCGACGAGTAGGACGACTCGTGGGTCACCCGGGCGTGCATGGTGTCGTGCAGATTTTCGTAAAAGACTTTCCAGTTTGAAGGTTGAAGCACCTTGAAAATGCCGCCTGCAACTTCCACTTCGCCTTCCGGAGAACGGTCGCACATATTGTCGATGGAAGAGCGAACCCCGCCCAAAAAATCAGTGAGGGTAGGGCCTGAGGCGGCTTGGCTGGCAAAGACAAACCCGCGATAGCTTTCAACACGTGCAAGCCGGCGCATGCCGAAGTTCGGTTTCTTGGGGTCGAAGTTCGTGCCCTCGAACCCGGCGCGCATTGGGGCAGCCAGATGCGCCCCATTAAGCTGGAAGGTCCAGGCATGATAGGGGCAGCGAAAAAAGCGCCCTGTATTTCCTTCGCTTTCGGCCGGCACCAGTTGCGCCCCTTTGTGCGGACAGCGGTTATACATCACGTTGACCGTCTGGTCGGCGTCGCGCGTCATGATGACGTCCTGATCACCGATGCGGGTAGCGTAAAAATCGCCCACTTTGGGCACCTGGCTTTCGTGGCCTACGTAGATCCAGGCGTGACCGTAGATGCGTTCCATTTCAAGCTGAAACAGATCCGGGTCGGTGTAAACAGACTTGTGTACACAGTCGTCCCGAACCAGATCGGCGATTTGTTGATTGGTGTACTGCATGGTGAACCTCCTAGCCAAAACTTTGCTTCCGGCTCCGTAAAAATAGTTGAATGAATGTCAGGTGCTGCTGTGTAGGCCAATTGGACCGGGGTGCACGTTTATTTCATCTTGCACTGAGGGGCGTATCGGTCGTGGTAGTCCGTGAAAATTGTTCCCACGGTTTTATTCGTGATTTGGCCCTTATCGTTTTTGACGATAAGCCGCATGTAATAGTTTTGAATGGGGTATTGATTGTTGTTGAACCTGAAGTTGCCCTGTACGGCCTTGAAGGGCGCAGAACGCAGTGCCTGGCGGAAGGCGTTTTTGTCCTCGATCTTGCCGTGAACCTTGCGAATGGCCCCGTCAAGCAGCATGGCCGAGTCATAACCCTGAGCCGCGTACATGGTGGGTATGCGGTGGTAGGTTTTCTGAAAGTCTTCCATGAACTGTTTGTTTTGCGGATTATTCAGGTCCGGCGACCATTGTGAAGCGTTATACATGCCCAGCATCGGGTCACCGACAGCCTTGATGGTGTCCTGGTCACCCGAAAAGCCAGGGGTGTACATGGTCATGTTCTTGGACAGTCCCGATGCGACGAGTTGCTTGATGAAGCTGATACCCATGCCGCCCGGCAGGAAGAAAAATACCGCATCGGCCTTCGAGGCACGTGCCTGAGCGATTTCAGCCGAATAGTCCAGCTGACCCAGCTTCACGTACACCTCGTCGGCGATCTTGCCCGTATAAAGATGCTTGAAGCCTTCGATGGATTCACGCCCTCCTGGGTAATTGGGGGCTATCAGGAACACACTTTTGTGCTTCTGCTCGCTGACGTATTTGCCCATGGCGGCGGGGATATCCTCGTTTTGCCATGACACGACAAAAAAATCTTTGTTGCATTTGGCGCCGGCATACTCCTGCGGCCCGGTGTTGGTCGAAATATAAATGGTGTCGTTCGCCAAAATGCCGGGCATGACGGGCAACAGCACGTTCGAGAACACCATGCCGGTCATGACGTCGACATGGTCGCGTTTGAGCATGCGGTCAACCGCCTGCTTGCCGATGTCGGCTTTTTGCTGGTCGTCCATGACCACGACCTCGGTGGGTAGCCCGCCCAGCTTGCCGCCGGCGTGCTTGACTCCCAATTCGAACCCATCCCGTATATCGATACCCAGTGCGCCTCCGGGCCCGGAGAGAGTGGACAGAAAACCGACTTTGACTGAATCGGCGCCGTAGGCGGCTGAGGTGGATAGAGCAAGGGCTGACAATGCTGCAGCGAGTACGCCTAATTTCATATGTGTCTCCTGTGTGAGCCGGATCCATCTGGTGGCCGGTTCTTTATGTATTTCCTTGCCTTGTTCCCGTGTGGGGGCTTTGGCTCGGACGAATGAGTAGCCCTACTCATAATGTTGAATCGCGGGAATATGGGCTATCCACTAATAGCAATTTTCAGCCAAATCGGGCAACATTAGTACGAAAAAGGAGAGTTGGGGTGGCTCGGTCACCCAATCGTCTCGTCCTGCCAAGGAGGCCTGCTATGCAATCCTGGTTCCGCAATGGTCTGCGGCCCCTGTTCAATTCACCCCCTGTCTTTGCCTCGTCCGACCCCCACGAAGCCAGGCTGGTGACGTCCGGGGCACTTAAAGAACACGACCTGGTATGGCGCGATGGCAAGGTCGACTGTGCGCTGCGTCGTGCGCAGCTTGGAGCACTCTCGTTTTTCATTCTGCGTTATGGGGCGGCGGTAACCATTGCTCCGGGCGAACTTCAGCATTTCATGCTTTTCCAGGTACCTCTGCGCGGGGCTGCGCAAATTCATGTAGGCCGGGTTTCGGTGGCGGCCAGCCGAAGCATGGGGGCCATCATTTCGCCCACTTTGCCATTGCAGCTCGATTGGGGCCAAGGCTGTGAGCAACTTCTCCTGAAAATCCCACGTGCGCGTATCGAAAAGGCTTGCAGCGGACTCCTGGGCGCCGAACTCGACGCACCGGTCGAGTTTTCCCCCGAGTTGTCGCTGGACAGCGCGCATGGTCAAGCCTGGCAGCACCAAATTGGCACGTTACTTTGCTATTTGGGCGAATCCGCGGGTATTGTGCCGATCCAGTGGCTGCGCGCACAGGAAGAGGCGCTTATTCACCACCTGCTCTTGTGCCAGAAAAATAATTACACCGAGCGCCTTCTGCAACGTCCGGCCAGCGCACAGAAAAAAGTACGGGTGGCGGCTGAATACATTCACGCTCATCTGCAAGAAGCGCTGACCTTGGCCGACATTGCGCTGGCCAGCGGTTCCAGCATCCGTAGCCTGACCATGGCCTTTCAAGAGCATTATCGTCTTTCGCCCATGGCCTACGTGCGCCATGAACGCATGGAAGCGGCGCGTGCAGAGTTATTGCAATCAGCCCCTGGGGTTCGCGTAACCGACGTTGCCTTCCGTTGGGGCTTCGGTCACCTTGGCCGCTTTTGCAGCGCCTACAAAACCCGCTACGGAGAAACGCCGATGCAGTCGATGAGGCGTTAGGCGAAGCCAAACGCTCGCGGGTTATCGGCGTTAGGCGAAGCCAAACGCCAAACTCAGCTGACGCCCACGTAGCGTTGCCAGATCTCGGGCGATTGGCGCAACGCTTCCGAGCGGCCCGACCACACGACTTGGCCGCGTTCAATGATCGTATGGCGGTCAGCCAGTTCAATCAGGCGCTGCACGTATTTGTCGATGACCAGCGTTGTCTGACCCAAGCTGCGCAACTGACTCAGGCACGTCCAGATTTCTTCTCGAATGAGTGGTGCCAGACCCTCGGTGGCCTCATCCAGAATCAGCAGATGGGGGTTGGTCATCAGGGCACGTCCTATGGCCAGCATTTGCTGTTCGCCGCCCGAAAGCTGGTTGCCCATATTGCGTGAGCGTTCCTGCAGGCGCGGAAACAGGTGGTAGACCCGTTCAAGTGTCCAGGGAGCGGAACTGCTGGAGCGGTTGCTGGCGAATGCGACGAGGTTTTCCCGTACCGAAAGGTTTGGGAAAATCTGCCTGCCTTCTGGTACCACGGCGATACCCAGGCGCGCGATACGGTCGGCTGACCAGGCGTTGACGGTGTTGCCCATGAATCTGACCGTTCCCCGACTGGCGGGAGTCAGACCCAGGATGGAGCGTACTGTTGTTGTCTTGCCCATGCCGTTGCGGCCAAGCAGGGTGGCCATTTCGCCTTTCTCTATTGAGAAATCAATACCGAACAAAACCTGGCTCGCGCCGTAGGCGGTCTCGATTTTTTCGACTTCAAGCAGGGCAGTCACGGTGCAACCTCGTCGCCCAGATAGGCCTTTTTCACGTCGGCGTTATGGCGGATTTCGTCGGCGCTACCGCTGGCGATAATGCGCCCCGACACCAGCACTGATATTTGTTCAGCCAGTTGAAACACTGCTTCCATATCGTGCTCGATAAGCAAAATGGTGACCGTGCCGCGCAAGCGGGTGATAAGTTCGACAAGCTGCAGCGATTCACCGTGGCCCATGCCGGCCATGGGCTCGTCCAGAAGCAGCATGCGTGGACGCGTCGCCATGGCCAGACCGACTTCAAGCTGTCGTTGCTCGCCGTGGGCCAGGTTGCTGGCAATGGAGTCAACACGCGTGCCCAGACCGACCGTATCCGCCAGTTCGCGGGCCTCGTCGAAAATGGCGCTGTCGGCGATTGCCGGCCGCCAGAAACGCATGCTTGTGCCACTGCGCGCCTGTATCGCCAGGGCAAGGTTATCGACCACCGAGCACGATTTGAATATGTTGGTGATTTGATACGAGCGCGCCAGACCACGCCGTACACGCTGGTGCATGGGCAGTCGGGTGATATCGTCGCCATCGAACGTGATGCGGCCTTCGTTGGGGCGCAGGCCACCCGCTATTTGCTGTATGAGCGTCGTTTTTCCCGCGCCATTTGGGCCGATAATGGCGTGGGTGTGTCCGGCCTGGACCGCAAGGTCCAGGTGGTCGGTGGCAACCAGACCTCCGTAGCGTTTCACCAGCCCCCGTAGGTCAAGTAATGGTTGCGTCATGGTGCGTCTCCCGCACGCTTCCTGGTTCGGAACAGGCTGCCCAGACCGTCAGGCAAAAAGAGAATGATCAGCAAAAGAACCACGCCCATTGGCAATGCCCAGTGAGTGGTGAAATCTGTCAGTATCTCTTGCAGTACAAGCATGAAGAAGGCTCCGACTACGCCGCCGAAAAAGTAGCCCATGCCTCCCAGAATGACCATGACAAGCAGCGTGCCAGACTCCATCCAGTGCAGCATGCTTGGATTGGCCATCATGGTCTGGTTGGCAAACAGCGCACCGCCCAGCGCCGCCAACGCACCGGCCAGCGTAAAGCACACGAGCTTGTAGCGATACACCGGATAGCCGATGGCCTGCATGCGCGTTTCATTTTCCTTGATGGCCTGGATCACCCGTCCGAATCGTGAATTGACGAGGTGGTGCATCAGGATGAATGCAACGACGCACAGTACCAGCACAACGTAGTAGAACGTGGAATCGGAGGCAAGGTTCAGCCCCATCGACGAGCGCTGTGGCAGGCTCAGACCGTCGTCACCCCCGTAGGTGCTTAGGGAAACGAAGATGTAGTAGATCATTTGCGCGAAAGCGAGTGTGATCATGATGAAGTACACGCCCTTGGTGCGCAGGCACATGGCACCAATGCCAAGGGCCAGCACGGCGCCGGCAAGGATGGCGGCCGGCCAGCTGATCCACGCCGCCGTCACGTTGTAATACATGAGGATGGCCACGGTGTAGGCTCCGGTGCCGAAATAGGCCGCGTGGCCCAGGCTGATCATGCCACCGAATCCGACGATAAGATTCAGGCTGGTGGCAACCAGGGCATAAATAAGCAGACGGCTGGCAAAGCCAATATAAAACTCCTGGCCAAGATGGCTGGCTGCCCAGGGGAAGGCAATAAAAACCCCCAGCAGGGGTATGGTCCATGCAGGCGACAGGCGATGATGCAGAGTGCTGTTAACAGGTGTCATTAGCTGTGTGCCGGAAATAGCCCTTCGGGCTTGAAGAACAGTACGGCGGCCATAAGAACATAGATAAGGATGGAGGCAAGCGCCGGCCCCAGATTGGACGCCACATCAGCTGGCATGAACGACCGAAATAGCGTGGGCAGGAGGGTTCGGCTGACGGTGTCTACGCCGCCTACGAGCAGCGATCCAATGAGCGCGCCGCGTATCGACCCTATACCCCCCACGACGATCACGACGAAGGCCAGGATGAGTATGCTTTCACCCATGCCTACCTGCACTGACAGAATGCTGCCAAGCAGTGCCCCCGCTACGGCGCAAAGGGCGGCGCCCACGCCAAACAGCAGCGTGAAGATGAGTTTGATGTTGGCGCCCATGGCCGTCGCCATTTCCCGATTGGACGCACCCGCTCGCACCAGCATGCCGATACGTGTTTTGGTGACGACGAGATACAGCAGTCCTGCCACTGCCAGTCCCGCGACAATGATGAATAGCCTGAACGATGAATACTCGAAGCCGGCCCAAAGGTGAATCGGTTGAGAGAGCAGCTCGGGCGTGGGCAGCCGCAGGGGCTGTTCGCCCCAGATGATGCGCGCCCCTTCATTGAAAATGAGGATGAGCGCAAAGGTAGCCAGTACCTGCGACATATGGTTGCGCTGGTAAAGCCGACGAAACACAAGGATCTCGAGAATCACGCCGACCAGCAGCGTCCCCACCACGGAAAGTGCCAGGCCAAGCCAGAAGGATCCAGTAAGCATGGTGAACGACGCAGCCAAATAGGCCCCCACCATGTACAGCGAACCATGGGCCAGGTTAATGAAATCCATGATGCCGAAAACAAGGGTAAGTCCCGCTGCCAGCAAAAACAGCATCAAACCGAACTGCATTCCATTAAGAACGAGATCGGCCAGCAAATTTATATCCATGCATGAGTCTCCTGCCGCGCATTGTTTTCTACGATGCTTTTTTCTACGATGCTTGTTTGCCTTGGACTTTGAATGCCTGATTGCTTTAAGCATAGAAAGTTTAGGCCATGAATATTAGACCACATGCGAAGCTGCTTGCAACGTGGCAAGTGCCCGTCTGCCGCAGTGTTCCAGGGTCGCCAAGGCAGTGTGCGCGACATCCGCGTGGGGATTTGCCGCCGGCGGTCGCACGTTGCTATAGTGCGTACTGTCTCATTCATTTCGTCGGCAGACCATGACTAAAATTTATCACAACCCGCGTTGCGGCACGTCGCGCACCACCCTGCAAATCCTGCTAGAACGCGGCCTGGAACCCGAGATCATCGAATACCTTAAAACGCCGCCCAGCCGCAACGAGCTGGTTGATCTCATCAAGCAAGCAGGGTTGACCGTGCGTGCAGCCATGCGCAGTAAAGAAGCCGTCTACAAAGAACTGGGCCTGGACGATCCCTCATTAAGCGACGACCAGCTGATAGACGCCATTCTGGCGCATCCCATTCTGATGAACAGGCCATTTGTCGTCACGGACAAGGGCGTTCGCCTATGCCGTCCAGCCACCGAGGTGCAGGCCATTCTGTAGCAGGCAGCAGTTGCGGGCTGCAGCAAGTGTCTTGCCAAATTTGTCCATAAACGGAGTACAATCTACACAAATGTGGAGAGTTCATCGTTATGGATCTTGCCTACACCTATCCAGTAAGCAATTTCGAATCCGCCGTCGTCGTTGATCTGAACACGCGGGCGGCGCGTGAACGTTTGTCGAAATCCGCGCTCAAGGGGTTCTTCAAGCTTGCCCGGGCATGGGATCTGCGCGATGACGAGGCGTGCGCGCTGCTTGGCGGCATTTCCAGCAGCGCATTCTACGAATGGAAAAAGAAACCCGCACGTATTCTCGAGGTGGATCGCATTACGCGTATCTCTTACTTGCTGGGTATCTACAAGGCCCTTCATATTCTGTACGGCGATGCGCTCGCCGACCGCTGGCCCAAATTGCCCAACACCAATGTTATCTTCGCGGGCAAGACGCCACTGTTGTATATGCAGGAAGGTGGGCTGCTCGCCATGCAGACAGTGCGCAAGCTGCTTGATGCCCGGCGCGGCGGGGTTTGATGGAAGCTCCTCGCGTGCCGCCGTTGTCTTCATTGCGGCAGTTCGATACGTTCCGTTTGCTGCCTTCGCGTTTTGTCGATCGCGAAGACTCTGTTCTTGCACCGCTTTCCGACAGCGAGGCGCATCTGAAGGACCTCTTCGACCTTGATAACGCCACGAACCTCAGGCTTGTCGGCGAACGTGGGGCGCTGCCAGGCATCGGTGTGGACGAGTTGGTTTTTGGTGTCCCCTGTTTCCGTCTCGTCAATGCCGCCTTTACGTACCCGCGCCCCGAGGGTAGCCGCTTCAACAACGGCGATCGCGGCGCTTGGTATTGCGCGTTCGATCTTGATACGGCCATGGCTGAAATCGTTTTCCACAAAACCGTGGAATATGCCGAAATCAATTATTTTGAAGACGAGGTCAGCTATCAGGCGTTGCTGGCAGATTTTTCGGGCGAATTTCACGACCTTCACGACACGTCAGACTTTCTGAACTGTCTGGCACCTGACAGTTATGTTGCGTCGCAGAAGCTGGCCGAGCAGCTTCTGGCACTGGGCTCAATGGGTGTGGTGTACCCCAGCGTACGCCGCCAGGGTGGCACTAATCTGGCATGCTTTCGCCCTGCGCTGGTGGGTAATGTTCGGCGTGGCTCAGCGTTTCAATTAAGGTGGTCGGGTTCGCCGGAACCGACTATCTCTACTCTGGACTAAGGGGTATTCGTGAGCGGCCGATCCTGGTTCGTGGTGTTGTGGCGCTGTGCCTTTTTGTGGGGCCTGGCAATGCCAGGGGCATGGGCCGGTCCCACGCTGGCTGAATGTCATGGGATGAAGAATCTGGTTTTCGTCGCCCATCAGGATGATGACCTGCTCTTCATGAATCCCGATATCGAGCAGACGATAACGTCGGGCGGCTGCGTGGAAACTGTCTATCTGACGGCAGCTGAACGCGGTGAAGGTGAAAAGTACATGCATGGCAGGGCGCGAGGTGTGAGGGCTGCCTACGCAGTCATGGCCAATAGCGGCGACAACTGGACCGAGTCTGTCACGGAATTCGGTGGCAAGCATCAGGGGCGTTCCGTTCTGGAATCGAATCCCCGGGTGACTCTGATTTACATGCGCATTCGGGATCCCTGGCTGGGCAAGGGGTGGGGAAGCCTCACACCGTTGAGCCGTACCGAGTCGATCGTAGGGACCCATGCCAGGATTCTGGGGCCCTACAAAGACAGCTACACGCGTGCTGAATTGGTGACGACACTGGCGGCAATCATCGCCGAATATCAACCTACGCTCATCCGGCATATGGATGATTCCATCAGCGTGCCTTATACGTCACTGTGCTGGCGCTGCATCGGGCACGATCATCCTGACCACATTGCCAGTGCCAGGCTGGTGCGTGATGCCATGAAGCGTTCGCCGGGAGATTACGGGGAGGTAGCCTATGTGGATTACCCCACGCAAGAGCGAGGCTCAAACCTGGCGGCAGCTGAGATCGCGGCGAAGACGGCGGCGTTCAAACGCTATGCGCGCGACGACTATCAGTACTGTCCCGAACCCGCGAAATGCAACGAGCCGCTGGGCACGGCTGCGGCCTGGGTCCGCCGGACCTACTACGTGGTGCGTCATAGCGAGTCGCCGGCGTTGACCACCTCGGCACTTGGTGGCTATTTGCTGTTTACGACCGGCGAAGAAAATAGTGCGGCCAACGTGTACTCCGGACGTAGTCAGAATTGGGAGTCGCTGGGTGGGCGCACGGCCGACAGCGTGGCTGCGTTCAATTGGGCCGATGGCAGGGTGGGTGTCCTGACGCTCGACGCCACCGGACGGCTATGGATGAAAGCGCAGGATAAAAGCACGGGCTGGAGGAAGTGGCGCATCGTCACCAGCACGCGTGGCGCGCATATACCCAGGGTGCTTTATCTGAAAGATGGGAGCCCGGCATTTTTGATGCTGGGCAATGATGGCGCTTTGCGCTACTGTTTTCCCACTGAGCAGGGCAGTTCCACACGTGCGGCTTGCACGTCGTTGCCCGCCCTGACCAATATGCGTCCTGGAGCCGTGGCGGTCCTGAGCGCTGATAATCACGTCAAGGTGTTTGTCAATGACTGGGCGGGGCGGATATGGGTGACCGTACAAGAGCAATCGGGTGTGTCCGCCTGGCACGACTGGAAGCAGTTGCGCCCCGCCCGTACGGCTGATGGGGGCCTGGCGGCTGTGCGCAACGCGCGTGGCCTTGTCGAATTATTCTGGCGTGATGCACGCAGCGGCAACATGGTGCGCATGGTTCAGGCGTCTGGGCCGCGTCTGCGGCATGCCTGGGACGTGCCGCAGGATCTGGGCTTCACCTACGTCGGGCGTCCCGCCGTGGGTTTGAATGAGCGTGGTCACGTCGTTGTGGCCGCACTGGAGCGGTCTGGCGGTTCGCTCAGGTTGTTCGAAGAGCATAGCCTGACAACGGTGGGGGCCAACGTCAAATGCGCGCCGGCGCTGCTCGTTGCCAACGGCCAACTTCTGCTCGTTTCGCGTAGTGGTGAACATGCCCAGACTTATTGGCTTTGGAAGCGATCCGAAGGGGCTTGGCAGCAGCCGGTTCTTTTGTCTCCACCTTCTCAGTCAGGCGGAACATCATATCCACCCCCAACCCTCGACGTGCCAAACGTTCCAGTCGTCCCGACAGCCAGCCATCTCAGTGCGAGCGCAGCGACGGTTCAGCCGTGAACCAGACAATGACGTTTCCCTTTATGAACAACGGCGGAGATAGGGCACCTTTGCCGGCTACGCTGTAGACCAGGTACAGCGCCTTGCGGGCATCCAGACCGTTGAATACGCTGGTGTTTATGGACTGGCCCTTGAGTACGATACAGCGTTCCACGCCGTCCCAGCACAAGCGGGTGCTGACCCTGGTTTTCGAGTTGTACGAGAAACTGGCGTGAACGCGGCTGATTACGGGTGTTGCGCCGGAGCGGACAACGTGCGCAGTCGGTGTGTATTTCACCGCGACGTCCAGCCCACCCTGGTTAATGGCCGGGCTGACAAGGGTGGAATCCCATAAGGACGCAGTGGGTGCGCCCGCCGCATGCGCGTGCACCCACGGGACCGATGCCAGCACAGCCGACAGCAACGTAATCAACACAGATAAGCACGCCGGACGGAAAATACGAGTCTGCCGGGATGCTGCCGCAGATTCTTCGGGTATGGCCGACTTCGCGAGTCTATGTAATTTGATGAGTGGGGCCAAGGTGGTCGAGGTCAAATTCGAAATACTCTCCGTTCGCCAGGCTTCCGGTTCATTGCGCCCAAAGCTGCCATGCAGCATGCCGTGCGTGATGTGCGACGCTTTACTGCCATGAGCTAACCACCCCCGCTGGGATATGAGCATTGCACGCTATCGGTACGGTAGTCCGTTTCACGTTGGACACCAGGCAATTCGGTATAGTATACAAATACATCTTTGCACGAAAAAACCATGACAAAATTCCATGCGGCTTCCCGGTTCGCACCATCGCATGAGTTTCACGAAGACAATCCTCTGGCCGAGCGCAACACCTTGCGGGTACTGGCCCTGACAGTGGTCATGATGGTGGTCGAAATTGCCGGCGGTTGGTATTACAACTCGATGGCTTTGCTGGCCGACGGCTGGCACATGAGTTCGCACGCGCTGGCCCTGGGGTTGGCCATCGCGGCTTATGTGTTCGCGCGCAAGTTTGCGCTGGATCAGCGTTTTGCGTTTGGGACCTGGAAAATTGAAATATTGGGCGGATACACCAGCGCTTTGATGCTGCTGGCCATTGCCGTTCTTATGGTTTACGAATCCATCGAACGTCTGTTCAGTCCAAGCCCTGTTTTCTACAACCAGGCGGTCATCATCGCTGTGGTAGGCCTCCTGGTGAATCTGGTGTCGGTCTGGATGCTGGGTAATGGCACCGCAGGTGCCCATGCGCACCGTGGCCACGGTCATGGGCACGTGCACGTGCGTTATGGCAGGCCGGGCCATTCTGAGACCCCTGGTGATGATGCGGGTAGTGCGGCCCACGGTCACGCGGCCGGCGTACCCAGCGCGCGATCGGGCCTTTTATCGCGAGGCCCCGATCGCCAGGATTTGAATCTGCGTTCGGTGTACGTTCATGTCATGGCCGATGCGGCCACATCGGTACTGGCGATCATTGCCTTGCTGGGTGGCAAATATTTTGGCCTGAGATGGCTGGACCCGGCAATGGGTCTGATAGGTGCCGCAGTGGTTCTTGTCTGGGCTCTGGGGCTGTTACGCGATTCGGGCCTGATTTTGCTGGATGCCGAGATGAATGCACCAGTCGTGAACAGGATACGTGAAGCCGTCACGGCATCTCCGATTGAAGCCGAGCTGTACGATCTACACGTATGGCGTGTTGGCAAGGGCAAATATGCGTGCATTGTGGGGGTGGCCACGGACGCTGACGTAACCCCCGAGTATTTCCGTAACCGGCTCGCCTTGCAGCGGGAACTGGCACACATAACCGTCGAAATCAATAAGTTCGCCGCCTGAGCAGGCTATTCCACGCCCATGAGCTTTGCCATGCGGGCGCGCCACTCGGTTCTGGGCTGGAAGCCAGGCAGCTTTCGCGCGTGCGCCTCGACATGTTCCATGAGTTCGTCGTCGGGCAGGTTGAAATCCACAGGAACCCGCATGGGCTGATCCACGTACCATGGCGTGTCGATGAACAGCTCCAGCCGGTTGCCCTCGGGGTCGCGAAGGTAGATGGAAATGGCGTTGCCGTGCGTGACGGGTCGAATGTCGCTGGCACCGGCGGCGGATAGTTTGTGGTAAAGCGTCTTCAGGGTGCCGAGGCTGTCGGCGCGTAAAGAGACCTGATTGATGATGTTGAAGTCGATGCTCTCAGGTCGCCCGGTGGCCAGAACGATCTGGTGGTGTTCATCTGGATTGCGGCTGAGGAACACCAGGTTGAAGTCGCCGGTGGGGCCCGAAAGCGTGCCGCGGTCAGTCACGAAAAAGCCAAGCAGCTCGTGGTAGAACCGCTCCATCTTGTTGATATCCTGAACGTAAAACCCGACGTGGCTGAACGACAGACCCTGCTGCATGGCACCCTCATGACTTATCATCGAAAAATACCATCTTACGGTATAAAATCGTATACAACAATAATTAAATTATCATAATATGATATTTTAATATTCAACTATCCGGGAGGAACGCATGCTGGACGTCGCAATAATCGGCTTGGGCCCCGTGGGTGCCACGCTGGCCAACCTGATGGGGAATATGGGGCTTTCAGTGGTTGCCTTCGACCGCGCCACGGAAATCTACCCCTTGCCCAGGGCAGTGCATTTCGACGGCGAGACCATGCGGGTGTTCCAGGAGGCCGGCGTCGCCGACGAATTGCTGCGATGCGTGCACGTATCGCCCGGCATGAAATTCGTAAATGCCGAGGGTGCACTGCTGGTGGACTGGCCGCGTCCCATGGAAATCGGCCATCATGGCTGGCATGCCAGCTACCGGTTTCATCAGCCCGACCTTGAGCGTCTGTTGCGCGCCAGGCTACGAAGCAGGCCGCAGGTGCAGCTGAAACTGGGCTGCGATGTGTACGCGGTCGATGAACGTGACGGGCACCTCACGCTGCGCTATGAAGACGCCCACCAGGGCAGTCTCCATGCCCTGGATGCTCGTTACGTCGTTGGTTGCGACGGTGCGCGATCGCTTGTACGGCGCCTCATCGGCTCCGAGCTTGAAGATCTTGGACTGCACGAGCGATGGCTGGTGTTTGACATCATCCTGAAGCGGCCCTGGGCCAGGTCTCTGGGCGACTTCAGCATACAGTTCTGTAACCCGAAGCGGCCCTCCACGTATGTGCGCGGGGTAGGCAACCGCCGGCGCTGGGAAATCATGCTCATGCCGGGCGACGACGTCACGGAAATCGTGCGGCCCGAAAACATCTGGCCCCTGGTTCGAAAGTGGATCACGCCTGACGACGCTGACCTGGAACGGGGTGCGGTGTACACCTTTCACTCAGTAATCGCGCATGAATGGCGCAAGGGGCGGCTATTGCTGGCGGGCGATGCCGCGCATCAGACGCCTCCGTTCCTGGGGCAGGGCATGTGTGCCGGAATCCGTGACGTGGCTAACCTTGCCTGGAAGCTCCGGGCCGTGATTTCCGGCGAGGCCAGCCCAGCCCTGCTCGACACCTACCAGGCCGAGCGCCGTCCACACGTGGCCGAGTTCATCGAGCTAGCCGTGAGGATGGGCCGGCTGATCCAGGCTACGGGCGAGTCTCAGGCGCAGGAGCGCGACAGGCGTTTCGACGGAAACCCCGAGCTCATGAACAGCATCAGTCCCGCGCTCGGACCCAGCCCGCTGAACGGCGCCATCGCGGGCGGAGGAACGCTTTCATGGCAGCCAATGCTGGCAGATGGACGCCGCATGGATGACGTGATGGGCGCGGCACACTTTTGCCTGGTGGCAAGGCCGCAGTGGGAGGGCGCCGAGCTGGAAGCGGTGTGCGCCAAAAGCCCGCTGAAGCTCAAGCTGGTGTTAGCGACGGATCCTTCTGTTCTTTCCTGGCTTGATGCACTGCATGCGGACGTAGCAGTGATAAGGCCCGACCGCTATCTGCTGGGTACAGCAACCACGCTGGACGAGGTGAGACAACTCTGCCGCCGTATCAGTACATTCGACGTGGCGGTGACCGCCGGTTGATTTGAATGCCTGACGTCGGCGCGTTGCCTGGTCGTGCCGCGTTATCCTTTTCTTGTGACGGTAGGCTGCTGCTGTCCGATTCGCATCACTTTGCGATTGACGCATCTGCGCGTACGGCGTCGGTAAGCTGCTGTGCTGCTGCTGCCAGCAGTTCGAGCAGCTTGGCGTGATTCATGAAGTCGATCCTGCGCGCCGGGATGACTAGAGCCAAAGCCCCAACCGCCTGCGGCCCTTCGTCAAAGAACGGAACCGCGATCGCCCCCACATCGGGTTCCAGCTCGCCCTTGGACACGTAATACCCGGCCTTGCGAGTTTTTTGCAGGGTTTCCCAGAAAATGCCCCAGCTGGCCGATAACGGAAAATCGGACATCTCGGAGCCATGGCCGTCGTACAGGCGCTTGAGCTTGGCTTTCGGCAGCGTGGCGAGGATGACCTTGGGCGCGGCACCAAGGAACAGTGGCCGCAGCCTTCCCCGCCCATATGCCAGGTGCAGCCCGTCGGCGCCCGATTCACGATGCGTGTCGACGATTTCGTCATCGAACAGGCGCGTCATGACACAGTCACAACCGGTCTGGTTCGCCAGATCGCTCATCAGAGACTGGCCTACGGTGTAGAACCTGTCGGTCGTGCGCAGCTGGTAGTCCAGGGTGATGATGCGCGATCCCAGCGTGTAGCTGCCCGTTCCCATGCGTCGCAGCAGCCCTGCATTGACTAGTTCACGCACGTAGCGATACCCGGTCGGCGCCGAGCATCCGAGGCGGGCCGCGATGCCTTCGGCCGACCACGAGGTGGCGTCGATCGTGAACAGGTCAAGAACAGACAGCATTTTGGAAAGACTGGACATGGGTATCCTGCTGGGTGCTTTGGCGCGCGTTGCGATGCTGAACGGGAAGTAGCGCGGCGCAACTGAAGGTGCGGTGATTGTAGCCCCTGATGGCATCAGCTTCATCTATCTCATTGCAGCAATTTAAGAGAAATACCAATTATAAATTTTATATTTATATATTGAATTATTAAATTATGATAAATATAATAAAAAATTGGAAGGCGAGAATACGCTTTCAGTCTGATTCAGGTGGCAGTACTGCGCGCCGCCAGCAAGTTGTTGGCGTTGGTGCCTGGCGTGCAAATGTTCACAGTCTGTACGGGTGAACCATCGGCAGCCGCCGCTTTTAACCCTGGCCTACGGGCCTCGCTTCTTCGCGCGTGGCCGGCTCGAAGAGGCGAACATCACATCGAAGTGGGTCCGTACGGGCCGGGTAATTTTCCGTTCTTACAGGAGATTGGCAATGCGGCATTTCAGGCTTAAATCTTTGGCCCTAATGGGTCTGCTGGCAGTAGCGACGGCGGCGCAGGCCGACATTAAGGTGGGCGTCATCCTGTCCACTACCGGCCCCGCAGCTTCGCTGGGTATATTCGAGAAAAACGCTGTACTGCTCGGACCCACCGAAGTCGCCGGGCAGAAGATTGACTATATCTTCTTCGACGATGGCTCCGATTCCACCACGGCGGTCAAGACTGCCCGCCGCCTCATCACCGACGACAATGTGGATGTCATCATCGGGCCCACCACCACCCCCGCAGCCATGTCGCTGATTCCGGTCGTAGCCGAAGGCAAAACGCCCAACATCACCCAGGGGCCCACTAATGCACTGGTTCAACCCGTCGATGATGAGCGACGCTGGGTGTTCAAAACCACCACCAACGACGAGCACGAAGCCAACCCCCTGTTCGCCCAGATGCATCGCAGCCACGTCAAGAGGCTGGCCTTCATCGGCTTTTCCGACTCGTATGGCGACCAATGGGAAAAACTCACGCGCCGCTACGTGGCATCACCAGACGGGCCAGGAAGGGGAATCGAATTGGTTGCCGCCGAGCGTTACGCCAGGCCCGACACCTCGGTCACCTCACAAGTACTCAAAATACTTTCCAGAAGCCCCGACGCCGTACTGGTTGCCGGGTCCGGCGGAGGCGCGGCCACCGCGGTACTCGAGCTGCGCAATCGCGGCTACAAGAAAGACATCTACGTAACGCTTGGGGCGACGTTTGGCGATTTCCTCAAACTTAGCGGCAAGAACGCCGAAGGTGTCTACGCGCCATTCGCGGCGGTCATGGGCGTAAATCAGGTGCCTGACTCGTACGTCGCTAAAAAGGGCGTTGAACACTTCGTCGCGCTTTATGATGGCAAGTACGGTAAGGGCACTTCCAATATTTTCGCGGCTGGTGCGTGGGATGCCACCAAGCTGATCGAGGCGGCGGCGCCGGAGGCCCTGAAAAAGGCCAAGCCGGGCACACCTGAGTTCCGGGCGGCGCTGCGCGATGCAATCGAAAATGTAAAAGATTACGATGGCGCGCGTGGCCGCTACACGATGACGAGCCAGGACCACGCGGGCCTCGATTCCAGCGCTCTGATGCTGGGGCAGCTTAAGAACGGGCACTGGACGCTGGTACAGCCGTAGGCGCGGCGCAGGGCTGGCCCTCTTAGTGACTTTTATCCGCGATGCTGGCAAGCAGATCGCGCCACGAGCTTTTGAAAGCGCTGGCGCCTTCTTCCTGAAGCTGCGTGGCAAGCTTGGTAATGTCGACCCCAGCGCGTTCGACTGCCGCGACGGTGTCGTCGGCGGCGGCGCCGTCTTTCGGCATTGGCGTCGCGTCCGGAGCGCCGGGTTCGTTCAGCGCAAGCAGCGTCTTTTCAGGCAGGGTATTGATGGTGCCCGGCGCGGCCAGCGCGTCAGCGTAATAGGTCAGCGGCAGTGCAGGGTCTTTTGTGCCGGTGCTGGCCCAAAGTACGCGTTGGGGCAGGGCACCGGCCTCGGCCAGTGTCTGCCAGCCCGGAGATGCGAGCCGGTCCAGGCTGGTCTTGTAGATTTGCCCGCAGATCGCCACTCCCAGCTGATTGTTAAGTGTGGGAGGCAGCTTGTCTGCCACAGCCTTGTCCCAGCGGCTTACGAAAATTGAAGCGACGCAATGCACCCTCGGGTCCAGTCCGGCATCAATGCGCCGGGCTATTCCCTGCTGGTAAGCGTTATTGGCTGAAATGTACTGTTCGCGCGAAAACAGCAGGGTCACATTGACAGGTATCCCTGCGAAGATTGATTCTTCAATGGCGCGAGCACCCGCAACAGTGCCGGGGATCTTGATGAACAAGTTCTTGCAGTCGGCCTGTCGGTGCAATCGCTTGGCCTGCTCGATCGTCGCATCGGCGTCATTGACCAGGATCGGGGATACTTCCAGGGAGACCCAGCCATCCACGCCGGCACTTGCTGCGTGAGCCTGAAGGAACAGCTCGGCCGCCCGTTTGAGGTCTTCGATCGCCAGCTCGAAGAAAAGGGCTTCACCGGATTTCCCTTCTTTAGCCTTTCGCCGGATGGCGCCGTCGTACGTTTTGCTGGTACAGATGGCCTGGTTGAATATCGTGGGATTTGAGGTGAGCCCAGTCAGAGAGAGTTCGCCACACCAGCGATCAAGCGTTCCATCATCGAGCAGTTTGCGGGTGATGTTGTCCAGCCACAGGCTTTGGCCTATTGCGTGCAATTGTTTCAGTGCCATGAAAATTCCTCGCTTGCAAAGAAATGGGCGGCTTCAGGTCGCGGTGCCAGCGGCCGTACCACGGCATTACCCAACACCGGTAAAAGCTGGGGCGCAACTGTACAACAGGCATTGCCTGGCGCCGCCACGAACATGCTTATAGTTAAAAGATAGCATGTTCTGACGTGGCTGCCTCACAGGCGCAGCGGCAGTATACTTTTCCCCATGAAAAAGCTTGCCAAAAACCTCGGTGTTGAGACAGTCTCGGCCCGGATAACGGGCCACGTGCAAGGCGTCGGCTTTCGGGCCGCCACCGTCCGGCAGGCGCACCTCTTGGGCATAACCGGCTGGGTCCGAAACAACAGCGACGATTCGGTCGAAGCGTTGTTGCAAGGCCCGCACGAGCAGATCGATCGTATGCTGTCGTGGCTTCTCGTCGGACCACCCGCTGCACGCGTGAAAGAAGTCGTGAATGAGCAGGTGACCATTGAGCGGCACTTCGATCGGTTCGAACAGATCTAGTGTAAACCTGCTATTCTTGGCCGAGGTTTCGTGTGGGCTGCTGATCTGGCCCATCAGGCTGACTTCAAGGCACGAGGGTGTGGTTATCACACCAGGTGGCAGGAGGAAAAAATGGGATTGTTGGTTAGCGGCAAGTGGGTCGATCAATGGTACGACACCGCAAAAACTGGTGGAAAATTCATTCGCAGCGATGCGCAGTTTCGTAATTGGATTACGCCTGATGGTGCCGCCGGTCCAAGCGGGGAGGGCGGGTTCGTCGCCGAGGCCGGGCGCTACCACCTGTTCGTCTGTCTGGCCTGTCCATGGGCCCACCGTACATTGATATTCCGTGTGCTCAAAGGTCTTGAAGCCATGATTGGCGTGTCAGTCGTCAATCCCTATATGGGCGATCACGGCTGGACGTTTGATCCCGCGCCGGGCGTGATCTCCGACCCAGTGGCCAACTCACATTATCTATATGAACTGTACAGTCGTGCACAGCCAGGATACAGCGGGCGGGTTACCGTGCCCGCATTATGGGACCTGAAGCGCTCGACCATCGTCAATAACGAGTCGTCCGAGATCATCCGCATGTTGAACTCGGCGTTTGATGACCTGGGCGCCAAGCCTGGCAATTACGCCCCGGCCGAATTGCTACCTGAAATCGACGCCATCAATGCACGCGTTTACGACGCCATCAATAATGGGGTATATAAAGCGGGTTTTGCCACCGACCAGGCCGTATATGAAAGGGAAGTGAATAACCTGTTTACGGCGCTGGATGAGATGGACGGGCTGCTGGCGCATCGGCGCTATCTGGTCGGCGAACGTCTGACTGAAGCCGACTGGCGCCTGTTCACGACACTGATCCGTTTCGATTCTGTGTATTACGGCCATTTCAAGTGCAACGTACGGCGTATCGTGGATTACCCCAATTTAAGTGGCTACCTGCGCGAGCTTTACCAATGGCCTGGTGTAGCGGGCACCGTCAACTTCCAGCACATCAAGCAGCACTACTATCGCAGTCACCCGACAATCAACCCCAACGGGATTGTGCCGGTAGGCCCCACGCTCGATCTGGATCAGCCACATCACCGCGATCATCTGAAGGCAGTCAAGGGGTAGTGCTTACCTGCTGACACTACAAAAAGTGCCTAACGCGTCGGGTCGTGGCGCAAGCTGGCCAATTCGTCTTCCAGATCACGAATTTGCTGCAGCAGATTCAGCGCAAGCGCCAACCCGTTGGCATTGAGTTCGAAGTCGTCGCGCAGACGCCGCGCCATTCGCGCAACGGCAATGCGATCGGTACGAAAAAAATAATTGTGCGAATCGCTGTTGGTTGGCTCGAGTATGCCGGTCTCCACAAGGTCAAGAATATCGTGCTCGGTCAGACCAGACACTTCGGCAATATGCGCCAGTGAGCAAATGTCGGAGTTGTTGAGCCATATGCTCTCGCTTGTGGATATCGTCAGGGATATAGTCATGGTGCTTTCGCTCCTGCGCGTAACCGCGCGCGTGGATCAAAATGGGATTCCGCGGCAAGTTGGCCGTAGAGCTCACGCTCGCGGGCGCTGAATGTGCCTGGTAGTTCGATCTGCACCACGGCGTACAGGTTGCCGTGTGCATCACCGCCCGAAGGTAGCCCACGCCGCGCCAGGCGAAGCTTGCGACCCGCAGCCGTGCCGGGTGGAATCGTCATTTCCACCGTGCCGCCCAGCGTTGGCACCTGTACGCTGGCACCGAGTGCAGCCTCCCAGGGTGTGAGCGGCAGTTCCATATACAGATCATGGCCGTCTACCCGGTACAGGGGGTGCGGCTGTACTTGCATGACTAAATACAAGTCGCCAGGCGCGCCGCCATTCAGGCCTGAACCGCCTTTGCCTGGCAGTCGCAGACGTTGACCGTTGGAGGCGCCTTTGGGGACAGTGACGCGGAACGTGTGCGGCACGCGATGCAGCAGCCCCTGAGCATCGTATTCGGGTAGTGCAATGCTGATTTCCGTTTCCGCGCCCGAATAGATTTGTTCCAGCGTAATGGGCGTTGCAACTTCGAAATCCTGGCCGCGTAGCGGCCTGTTGGCGTGGTGCTGGCGCCCCGACCCTTCGCGCTGCGCGGCGGCAAAGGCGGCCAGCAAATCGGCAAGATCCACGTCGCTGAAGTCGGCTGCGGATTCATGGAACTGTTCCTGCCACTGGTGCGGCGGGACGAATTCTTCGCCGGGATTGTGTGTGCCCAGTTTATCGTACGCCGCACGCTTTTCGGGGTCTTTCAGTGTTTCGTACGCCTGTGCGACTTCCTTGAATTTTTCTTCGGCGCCACTAACTTTGGATATGTCAGGATGAAATTTGTGGGCCAGATGGCGATACGCCTTTTTAATGTCGGCCTGAGTCGCATTGCGCTCGACACCCAGTACTTTGTAGTAATCAACGTATTTCATTGAAACTCGCAAAAAGATTTTGGCGCACTCGCCGGTTGATTTGCAGCGAGCCTTCGCATTAGATTCGAAGATATTTGTTCAAAAAATCAAGGGTGCGCGACCAGGCGAGCTTAGCTGCCTTTTCATCGTAGCGCGGAGTGGTGTCGTTGTGAAAGCCATGGTTCGCACCCGGATACATGTACTCTTTGTACACAATTTTATTGGTCTTCAGCGCTTCTTCGAAGGCCGGCCAGCCTGCGTTGATGCCTTCGTCCAGGCCTGCGTAATGAAGCAGCATTGGCGCCTTTATTTTTGCCGCATCGGCAGCGCCGGGCTGCGGACCATAGAAGGGGACCGCCACCGCCAGATCGGGAAGCCTTGTGGCCAGGGTGTTGACTAGGCCTCCACCGTAGCAGAATCCGACGGCGCCCACTTTTCCCGTGCACTCGGGGCGCGTTTTCAGGAATTCGAAACCCGCGATGAAGTCTTCAACCATTTTTGCCGGATCAAGTTCGGAAAACAGCTTTCTTGCCTTGTCTTCATCGCCCGGGTATCCGCCCAAGGGAGTCAGCGCGTCGGGTGCAAAGGCAACAAAATTTTCAAGGGCCAGGCGTCGGGCGACATCTTCGATGTAGGGGTTGAGGCCCCGGTTTTCGTGAATGACCAACACACCAGGCAGCTGTTGCGCCGCGTCGGCTGGCCGCGCCATATAGCCACGCACGGTGCCTGTTCCGCGCTTCGATGCATAATCCAGATATCCGACGTTGATGCGCGGGTCGTTGGTCGCGACCTGCTGGGCCAGAGCGAAATTGGGTTGCAAACTTTCCAGCATGGCTGCCGCCGTAACGCCGCCAACCGCGAATTTGGCCGCGCATTCGAGGAATTCACGCCGGTCTATCTTGCCATGCACATAGAAGTCGAACAGCTTCATAACACCGGGCGGAAAGTCACTGGCTTTTTTTCGTTCCATAGGTATACCCACAAGAAGACAGAGGCGAGCCTGCCAGCTTATAGGCGTGAAAACAAGATTGCCGTGGCAGGAGGAATACTGTTTGATGACGCTACGATTAAAGTGTGAACCAGAACAGCGAAAAAGTCATTACTTGCGCGCCCAGGGCGGGGACGATTGGTGGAGTGCCGCAAGCGGTGTGACGGAATGGCTCAGTTTTCAGTGAGTGGTACCCAATATCTGGCCCAGGGCCAGTGCGGCCTCTTCGCGGGAATTGCCACGCCATGCCACGACCTGGTCCGGGCGTATCAGCGCAAAATTGGCTTCGTACAGGTCTCTGGCCTGCGGTGCATGGACAACCTTCACGTCGAGTCCTTGCCCGCCATAGATGTCACGAGTGCCTGTAGCGTCAGGATTATTGACGCCAAGGTCCAGCAACGTCCATTCGAATCCGAACTCGTCGTACAGGGACCGCTCGGCAGATAGCCACAGGTGAGGAGGGCGGCCTCCCGGACTTGCCGTGGGTGAGTAGACATCGGAGGCATCCGGCGGAGGGGATGACCCGTCATAAACGATGGCGGTCGAATGGTCATAACGCCCACCAAACGTGACACCAGGGATGTTGAACTCGGCTTTGCCGTGGGCTTCGAAGTAGATGCCGGCAGTGCTTCTGGCGGCTGCGCCGGCAGGGGTGTCGTCTTCAATTTCGGCCACCGGTTTGAATAGCCCGAGCGAATCGGCAAATTTTTTGGCATAGCCGGTGTTGCGCACTGCAAGCGGGCGGCGTTCGGCTTCGTAGCTGTCCAGCAGCTTGGGCGATGCGCAGCCCTTTATGACACTAGCTAGCTTCCAGCCCAGATTGACGGCATCCTCCACGGCTGTGTTGTAGCCCAGACCGCCGGCAGGGGTGAAAAGGTGCGCGGCATCGCCTCCTAGAAAAACCCGGCCTTTGCGAAAATGGTCAACCACCAGCGAATGCCCGGCCGTCCACGAACATCGCGACAGAATTTCTACCGGAACGGGCGCGCCGACGCCTGCCTGAAACATATTCCTGGCGTCATCCTCAGTAAGTTCCTGTTCCGCTTCCCCCGGCTTAAGCTGAGTATGAAAGGCAAATTCGCCCTTTCCATCCACTGCCGCCATAAAGGCCCGTCGTTCGGAATTAAAACAGACATTCATCCATGCCGGGGCGTGGTGCACCATGCGGTAAAACTCGGGCGCGCGCGCGTATATGGCATACATGCGTCCGCCCATGAAGTCGCGCACTATGCCTGTTTCGCCAGTGTAATGAAACCCCAAGTGTTCACGAGTGGCACTGCGTGGACCGTCGGCGGCAACCATGTAATCAGCCTCCAGAGTCTGGCGCTGGCCATTACCCACGCATTCCACGTCCACCTGGACCGATGTGCCCAGGTCGCGAAACCCGGTCATGCGCCAGCCGTAATTGATGGAAATGCCTGGCAGCTTTTCGGCGTGGGCGCGCAGGACGACTTCGACGTATTTCTGTGAAATCCGGTGTGGCAGCTCGGCGGCACTCCACGACCCGGAAAGATTATGAATTTTTATTTTGGCGTCGTGGGCAGAGGGCAGTTTGAAGCGTGCCAGCTCGTATTTGGCGTAGCGTGTGAAATAGGCAATGTCGGTCGGAAAATCGTTTGGAAGCCCCAGCCCCCGAATTTCGTCCGCAAAGCCAAGACGCCGGTAGTGCTCCATGGTGCGGGCCTGGGTGGCGTTGGCCTGTGGGTTAAAACCTGTGGTCGATTTTTCATCGACCAATACGGCAGAAATGCCGCGACGACCCAGCTCGTTGGCCAGCATCAGGCCGCACGGGCCTCCGCCAACAATAATGACGGATGCTTTGGTGGGTAACATGGGACGCTCCATGAAAAGATGTACCGCGTATGAGTTTGTCTGCTTCGACGATTCGCTCTCTCCGGATATAGTAAGGTTATCTGACTATATCGTCAATGACTGTCCCAGGCCATTCCTTGCCGCAGCGTGGTGTCTTGACGAAAGTTGAGATGGCGCACTGACACGCCTGGCTATCCTACTTATGCTCGCCTGGGCAGCCGGCACGACCATACTTCTCCAGTGCGCGTTTCAGCGAACGAAGATTGGCTGCCCCAAGTTCGTCTTCCATCTGACTCTCGGCATCCTGCAGGGCGGTTCGAAATGCGTCGAGCCACTTCGTCCCAGCTGGCGTGAAGCATACGATCTTGGCCCGCCTGTCGTCGGGATCAGGCCGTCGCTCGATAAGGCCGTCTTTCTCAAGCTGTGTAATCAGCTCTCCCATGGATTGCTTTGTGATGCCGGCGCGTCGGGCTATTTCGGTGGCCCGCGTTCCTCCTATGTCAAGGTTGCGCGTAATGGTGATGTGGCTCAACGAGAAATCGCCGTGTCCGGCGTCACTCATCTGCTGCAGGATGCGGCTTTCGAAGCGCTTGATAGCGTTGTTCAGCAACCGTCCAATGTTTTGCTGGCGCCATTCTTCGTTGGCGTCCTGAACCGACACGGACCTACGCCTGCTTCGTGCGAGGGGCTGGGAGAGGGTGCCTTTGGAGACTATATTTTTGGTCATGGCGCCATTGGCAACGCGGCTTTGGAAAGGATATTTTCGGTTGCTGCGCCTTTAGTGGCGGTACCTTTAATCGCGACTTTGGCTTTGGTGCCCATGCGTTTTCCTGTTCTTTCCGTCGCGCGCCGGTAACGGACGCCGACTGCCGAACTCCGAATAGCCAGCGTGTTCCATGGTGTGCGAAAAATGACGCGCCGAGCTCCGGAGCGACGATTACTTTTTTTCGCCCAGCAGTTCCTGATAGCCGCTTCGGGCCTTAAGAAATAGGTCTACAGGAAAGTGTATGGGAACCCCTTCGATGGCCGCTGCCAACATCTCCAGATGGCCTTCAAAGCCGGCACAGGCCCGCGCGGCATCTTCGCCCTCGGGAATCCGCACTGTCAGTACCAGACGTGTACCGTTGTCGGTAGCGCTTAATTCCCAGCGCATTGGGCGATCCGGTTCATCGCCGCTGCTCCACGAGTACTCGAGTAGCCGCGGAATATCCAGCTTCAATACCTTGCTGTCAATGACTATGCCGCTGTCGGCGAAATCAATGCGGACCGCTCCGCCAACGCGCAGTTCAATAGAGCCCGGTGCGAGCCACTGCGCGATCTTTTGCGGCTCGACGAGCATGCGCCATACTTCTTCCTGATCATGCTCGATGAGCCGCTCGAGCCTGCCTTCGTAACCGTGATCGAGGCGCCGAACCTGCCCCAATTCGATACCGTCTTTGTTCATGATGATGCCACTCCTCAAACCATATTCCATTGCCGTCGCCCGATGCCTGTCGCAAAAGGTGCTAGCCCATTATATCCAGCGCGCTGTACCAGAATATCCAGGGCGGCGTCGTGGCGTTGGCATTCCAGCGAAAAGAGCCGCAAACGGTTATTGATTTCCGGGGTGCTCATTTCAGCCTTGAGGATGGAGGGTCGTGTACTGGAGCTCTTCAGTCTCTATACCCAGCTGGCGCTTGAATTCAACTCGCCCTAGTGATGTGATCAGGACCGCCCGGGAATCGTGCTCTCGCGACAACCAGCGTTGTTCGCAAAACGAACGCAAAAGCGCTGTTCCCAGCGGTCCTGCGAGATGGTGGCGGCGCTCGGTCCAATCCAGGCATTGGCGCGCCACCCCCCTATGGGTCGGTTCGATCGCGCACACGTCGAGGCCGACGGCCGCGAACCATTCCGCGCCCGCCTGAGTGATGTCATATTGCTTTTGATCCGCCGGCTCAATATAGCCCTTGGTCACGAGCCCGTCGGTTACAGCCACGCCCAGACAGCCCGCCAGATGGTTGTAGCAGCATCGTGCCCACTGCAACTGCCTGGCCTTGGGGGATAAAGGCTTATATCGCACCGCGGGTTGCTGCCGGATTACCGCCAGGCGCTCCAGCGCCTCTGCCACGTGAGGGCCGGCAAGCCGGTAGTACCGATGGCGGCCCTGAACCTCCACAGTCACCAGATTGCCCTGGCGCAACTTGGCCAGGTGAGTACTTGCTGTCTGGGGGGTAACGTGTGCGGCATAGGCCAGTTCGCCAGCGGGCAGGGCCCTTCCGTCCAGTAGGGCAGTCAGCATGAACGAGCGTGCCGGGTCGCCAATCAATGATGCTACTGAAGCTACACTTAATTCATACGACATGGCACCTCCTTGCTCGTGCACGGCGCCCGCATATCCGCGGGATTGCTATTCAGAATTTTAGAGCGGCCTGCGGCCTTTATGCTTCGATACGCATCGAAACAACGCGTGGAAAACCAATCCTAAACTGGGCGCCTGCAGACTCTGAAGCACGGTGGCGGCAATGACAATCTCGAACAGGACCTCTTTGACGTGTGGCCAGAACGTCGAGACGCACAAAATAGCCTCCTCGAAAGGGCACGCGCTCACACTTGCCACGCTCTGCATGGCGGTACTCATCGTTCAGTTGGACACTACGGTAGTGAACCTCGTAATGAGTCCGATCGGCCAATATTTCCATGCCGCAATCAGCAGTCTGCAATGGGTGGTGGATGGCTACAATCTTGTTTATACAGCCTTTTTGCTGACGAGCGGCCTGCTGGCTGATTTATTGGGCCGGCGGAAAATCTTCATGGCTGGGGCAGGGCTGCTCACCCTCGCGTCCGTGGCCTGCGCATGGTCACCCAATGTCTTTGTCCTGGTGGTGGCCCGGATGGTTGCCGGCTTTAGCGCCGCACTCATATTACCGGCCTCGCTGGCATTGATTCGCGTGATCTGGCAGAACGACAAGGAACGGGCCACGGCCCTGGGCATCTGGGCAGGCTGCAACGGCCTGGCACTGGCCATTGGCCCGACCCTTGGAGGGCTGCTGGCCGTGTATCTTGGCTGGCGCTCCGTTTTTCTCATGACAGTTCCCCTTGGGGTTGCTACGGTGGTGACCGCGGCCTTGTACGTACCGGAATCATCGGATCCGGGCGATCGTTCTTTTGACGTGCGGGGGCAACTTCTGGGCGCAGTGGCCCTGGGTGCCCTCGCATTTGCGGCAATCGAGTCGTATCGCCATCCTGTACTTTCAGCCATTGGGGGGGTGGTCTCTGTGCTTTCCCTGGGGCTGTTCTTGCGAGTTGAAGGCAAATTACGACTTGCTGCACTAGTGCCACTGGATTTGTTCCGCATGCGCCCGTTCGTCGCCGTCATGATCACTACGGCCAGCATGACCTTCGGCATGTATGGTGTGCTATTTTTATTGCCGCTGGCATGGCAGCAGTCAGGAATCATGAATACGGCCCAAGCCGGGATTGCGCTTATGCCCATGGCCCTGGTATTCGTGGTTGTCTCATCCTTTTCCGGCACTCTGGCCCAACGCCTCGGAGCGAAGATCATGGGCGGGGGCGTGGCTGTGATTGGTAGTGGTTTGGTCACGATCGCGGTGACAGCCGGCTTCCACCACCTGGTGGGTGTGGAAATTGGCCTTGCTCTGACTGGGGTGGGCATGGGTCTGGCGACGGGCCCGTTAATGGGCGCCGCCGTGGAGGCAGTTCCTGCGGCACGGTCGGGAAGTGCGTCAGCCCTGATCAATGTGGCAAGGATGGTCGGAGCCACACTGGGTGTCGCGATTCTGGGCGCAGTTTTTGCCGTCATCAACGAAGGAGGTTCCCAGGGACTGCGCGTGGCCTTATTGCTGGGCGGAGGTCTTCAGTTAGCTGCGGCCGCCTTGTCATTGCGAACCTGCCACGGGGCCAATCAATGAACTGAACGATGGTAATTCGTTACTGCGGGCACAAAGACGCGGAGCCGGAATTCGCAACAACTCAAGCGAAAATGGCGCGTCGGGGGAGCAAATTTTCACCGCATCTGTCGGGTAATCGGGTGAAGCATGACTATCTTTATGAGATGATGCTCCCAGGGTGTTTACCCACGTTACGTGCCCGCCGTTATGGCGTCCGCCAGGGCCGCGTTAGGATGCTGTGCGTAGCCGTTCCATTTGATACTTAATGCGAGAGCACCATGCCCGACCCATTATCGCCTGAACTCCTGAGCAAAATGGATGCGTACTGGCGTGCGGCCAATTATCTGTCGGTAGGTCAGATATATTTGAGGAGCAATCCCTTGCTGGAGACTCCGCTTAGCCTTGAGGACGTCAAACCTCGGTTATTAGGGCATTGGGGAACAACACCAGGATTGAACTTTCTTTATGTACACCTTAACCGGTTAATCAAAGGAAATGATCTCAATATGATGTGCATCGTGGGACCTGGCCACGGCGGCCCAGGCATCGTGGCGCAGGCCTATCTGGAGGGATCGTACACCGAACGCTACCCAGCGGTAGAGCAAAACCGAGAGGGCCTGCGACGACTTTTTCGTCAGTTTTCCTGGCCAGGTGGCATTTCAAGCCATGTATCAGCAGAGATCCCAGGCTCCATACACGAAGGAGGGGAGTTGGGCTATTCTTTGGCGCATGCTTATGGCGCTGCATTCGACAACCCTGACTTAGTAGTTAGCTGCATAATTGGCGATGGCGAAGCGGAAACCGGAGCGCTGGCAAGCAGTTGGCATTCCAATAAGTTTTTAAATCCGGCCAGGGACGGTGCGGTGCTACCGATTCTCCACCTTAACGGTTTCAAAATTGCCAATCCAACGGTACTAGCTCGTATCGGCCATCACGAACTGACCGAGCTGATGCGTGGCTACGGCTACGAGCCGTATTTTGTCGAAGGCGACGATCCGAGCGTCCTGCATCAGGGCATGGCTGGCACGCTCGATACGGTTCTTGCCAAAATTCGCCGTATTCAGAACACGGCCCGGACTTTGCGCGGCGCGCAAAGTCCAGGGCGTCCGCATTGGCCGATGATTGTTTTTCGTACACCCAAGGGGTGGACAGGCCCGAAGTTTGTTGACGGCAACCAGGTTGAAGGGACGTGGCGTTCACATCAGGTACCCATTGCCGATTTTTCTCGCCCGGAGCATTTGAAGCAGCTTGAAGAGTGGTTGAGAGGCTATCGAGCCCATGAGTTGTTCGACGAGCAGGGTAAATTTCGCGACGAACTCGCAGCGCTCGCTCCGACCGGGATTCGTCGTATGGGCTTCAATCCTCACACGAACGGTGGCGAGTTATTGCTGCCTTTGTCAATGCCGAATTTTCATCATTATGCGGTGCCGGTGCCAAAGCCTGGCCAAGTCGAAGCGGAAGCTACGCGTGTCTTGGGTCAGTTTCTGCGCGATGTGATGAAGGCGAATCTCGATAAGCATAATTTCCGCATCTTTGGTCCGGACGAGACTGCGTCGAACAAATTGGATGCGATCTATGACGTTTCCGGCAAGACGTGGATGGCTGATGTCGAAAAGGTTGATGTCAATCTTGACGTCAACGGCCGCGTTATGGAGGTGCTAAGTGAACACCTGTGCGAGGGCTGGCTTGAAGGGTACTTGCTGACCGGACGTCACGGTCTGTTTTGCTGCTACGAGGCGTTCATACATATTATTGATTCCATGATGAACCAGCACGCAAAATGGCTGAAGGTCAGTAAAGAGATCCCATGGCGCAAGCCAATCGCATCACTCAACTATTTACTTACTTCACATGTCTGGCAGCAGGATCACAATGGCTTTTCGCATCAGGATCCGGGCTTTATCGATCACGTTGCGAACAAAAAATCGGATGTTGTACGAATTTATCTGCCACCGGATGCAAATTGCCTGCTGTCTGTAGCTCATCATTGTTTGCGCAGTCGCCATTACGTCAACGTCATCGTTGCAGGCAAGCCGCCACAATGGCAGTGGCTTGATATTGACGCCGCCGTTCGCCACTGCTCAGCTGGTGCAGGCATCTGGCGGTGGGCGAGCAACGATGAGGGTGATCCGGATGTGGTCATGGCGTGTGCTGGCGACGTGCCAACCATCGAGACACTTGCCGCTGTAACCTTGTTGCGCGAGTCTGTTCCAGACATTCGTATCCGTGTGGTCAACGTGGTGGATTTGATGGTGTTGCAGCCTTCGTCCGAGCACCCGCATGGTCTGGAAGATGATGATTTTGACGAATTATTTACGATGGACAGGCCAGTTATTTTTGCCTTTCACGGCTATCCCTCGTTGATTCACAAATTAAGCTATCGGCGACACAATCATCATAATATTCACGTGCGTGGCTACAAGGAAGAGGGCACGACGACGACTCCTTTCGATATGGTCGTGTTGAACAACCTTGATCGTTATCGGCTTGCGCTGGATGCCATCGAGCGAATTCCCCGGCTTGGCAGTCAAGTGGAAGACGCAAGAGCGCGCTATTGGGCTACCATGCAACGCCACAAGCTTTATGTCGCCGAACACGGAGAAGACATACCCGAAGTGCGCGACTGGCGATGGAACGCGTAGGCATGGCATTGGTGCGAAAGGGCAGGCGTAAGAACGGTGACGTCAATGCAATGGCGCTGCACCGCGGCTTGTCATCACGTGAATAGGACTCATTTTGTATGGAAAACCCCTTGTCCGCGAGTCAGAAAAGGATCGATATGGAGCTCTCATTTCTTGGTGCGGCTGGCACGGTCACAGGGTCTCGACATTTACTGGAGGCTGACGGACGGCGCATTCTTATTGACTGTGGGTTGTTTCAGGGCCTGAAACCGTTACGCCTCCGAAATTGGGCAGCTTTCCCCGTAGCCCCCGATAGCATAGAAGCCATCGTGCTCACGCATGCTCATCTTGACCACTCTGGGTATTTGCCGCGCCTGGCACGCAACGGCTTCCAGGGATCCGTTTACGCCACACAGGCTACTTCAGACTTATGCCAGATTCTGTTGGCTGACAGCGCCTACATTCAAGAATCGGATGCTGATTTTGCCAATCGGCACAATGTGTCACTACACTCGCCCGCATTGCCTTTATACACAGTAAAAGACGTTGAACACGTGATGCGGCGCATGAAAAAGCTGACTTTTGACGCGTTGCACGAGCCCCAGAAAGGCATTGGTCTACGATTTCATCACGCCGGGCACATATTAGGAGCATCTATCGTCGAAATAAGTTGGAATGGTCGCAAGATAGTTTTCTCCGGAGACCTGGGCCGATATAACGACCCGATGATGCCGGATCCTGCCGTTGTAAAGGATGCAGACTATCTGATACTAGAGTCGACATATGGCGACCGCCGCCACGACAAGGAAAACCCGGAAAATATGTTGGCAGCAATCATTCAGCGCACGGTAAAACGCGGGGGTACCGTGTTGATTCCGGCCTTTGCCGTCGGGCGCGCTCAATTACTGCTTTGGTACCTGTATCGGCTCAAGCAGCAGGGTAGGCTGCCCGACAAACTGCCCATTTACCTGGACAGCCCGATGTCGGTGAACACCGTAGACGTCTATCGCGCTCACCCGAATGATTTACGGCTGAATGACGCCGAATGTGAAGCCGCGTACAAAGTTGCTCACTATGTTCGCGATGTCGAAGAGTCCAAAGCGCTGGACAGTACGCCAATGCCCAAAGTCATTATTTCCGCCAGCGGGATGGCTACAGGAGGGCGAGTCATACACCATTTGAAGCGATTTGCGCCAGACCCTCGATCATCGATATTGTTTGCCGGCTTTCAGGCAGCGGGAACGCGGGGCGCCAAGATGTTGCACGGCGCCGAAACCGTCAAAATCCATGGCGAATACTTCCCAGTACGCGCGGAATTGCACAATTTATCGATGTTGTCAGCTCATGCGGACGCCGACGAGATCATGCGCTGGCTGAGCAACTTTCAAAAGCCGCCAAAAGAAACGTTTTTGGTGCATGGTGAACCCGAAGCTGCAGACACGTTGCGACTACGAATTAAAGATGAATTGGGTTGGTCGTGTCGTGCCGCTGAGGATCTTCAGAAAGTCAGGCTGGACTAAGAAAGCGTTTCGTAAACCTCGTCTTCCTGCGCAAAGTGAAGCCGCAGGATCGCGTCCAGGCTATAAAGAATGCGTTGCAATTCGCGCAATGCTTCCGGCGTCGGTCCTTCCGCCGGCATGGCTTTTACCCCTTTGCTCAGACGCCTTCCCAGGTTGAATATTTCTTGGTGTGCTCTGCTCATCGCCGCCATGGGATCGTCGCCACCCAGCAACAGCGCCACTGCAGGGTATACGGTGGAATCGTCTTCTCGTTCATGCTTCATCAGTTTTTGCTGCAGGACGAGTTCGAGCTCTTGCAACGCCTGCATCGCAGATTTTATGGGTAGCAGCATTAATCTGCCGGCGAGGTCACCGAGATGATCGAGAACCGGAATGAGTTCTTCATGCTCGGTGCGCAGACGCCGTGCTTCATCACGTGGAAGTGGTAGTTTGCTCGCTCTCAATGGCCTAATGCGCAGGGCACGCAAGGCATTGATGATAACCGCCACGTCGATCAGCTCCTGCAAGAGCGCACCAAACAGCGGCGGAAGGAACCCGAGTGCCGCGGCAATCATTGCAACCAGCGAGAGACCCATGCCGACGGCCACACTTTGCAGTGCAATAGCACGCACCCGGTGCGCCGCATGCAGCGCCTCAGCCAATCTATCAAGACGATCGACCAGCAGCACAACGTCTGCCGCCTCGGACGAGGCCGCCGCACCGCGCGCGCCCATTGCCACACCGACATCGGCGGCTGCCAGTGCAGGCGCGTCATTGATGCCGTCACCCACCATGATCGAGATACCGTGTGGCTTGGCGGCGATGATTGCCGCTTGTTTGTCTGCGGGTTCCATGTCAGCGCAAACCTCGTCGACTCCAACGCTTGCGCCGATGGTTTCCGCTACCTCGCGTCGGTCGCCGGTAAGCATCACGAAGCGCTTGATGCCTGCCTTGCGCAATAAACGAAGCGCGCGAGGTGTTTCCATCCGGATCTGATCGGCCAGCAGCAGGGCACCGACTATCTTGCCGTCTACCGCAACAAATACGGATGACCCACCTTCGTCTGCGGCCAAGTCCAGAAAGCGTCTTGTCCAGGCTGGGGTCGTCGTGGACGCGGACACATAATCGAATGCTCCGAGCACGACCTGCTTGCCTTCAAGAAGGCCCGACAGGCCAGCACCACCTTCCTCGCGGACGTCACTTGGCACCGCCAGAGCCAGACCACGCTCGCGTGCCGCTGCCACGACGGCTGCCGCCGTGACGTGGTTGGACATTTGGTCGAGCGACGCGGCTAACCTCAGTACCTCCGATTGTGCGATTGAAGGATCCGCCTCCAAGTAGGCAAGCCGGGCCTTACCGCCAGTCAGGGTTCCCGTTTTGTCAAAAAAAAGTATATTGGCCTGCCCCAGCTTTTCCAGCGCGGCACCACCTTTGATCAGGATGCCGCGCTTCGCGCAACTGGACATGCCGGACACGATGGCTATGGGCACGGCTAATAGCAGCGGACACGGCGTGGCGACGACAAGCACTGCCAAGCCGCGTATTGGATCACCGCTGATTGCCCATGCCAGTGCGGAAAGGCCGAGTGCTGTCGGCAAGAACCACAATGCGTATTTGTCCGCCATTCGTGATGCTGGCGCCTTTGATTGCTGCGCCGACTCGACGAGTTTTACGATTCCCGCATAGGTGCTGTCGGCGGCGGTGGCAGCGGCGATCATCTCGAATGGCTCGCCCGCGTTCAGGGTACCGCTCAGTACGGCTTCTCCGCGTCGGCGTTCGACAGGAACGGATTCCCCAGTGAGCGCCGACTGATCAATAACCGCAGCGTCCGAATTTAACGCGCCATCGACCGGCACGATGTCACCACTTCGCACCAGCAACAAATCGCCACGAATGAGCTTCTCGATAGCGACCTGAACCAGCTCGCCCTGTTCAAAGCGATTCGCAGTGCGTGGGGTCCGTGCTAGCAACGCCGACATTTCTCGCCCTGCGCGCAACTGGGCAAACGTTTCAAGCGCATGGCCACTAACGTACATGACGGCAATGATGGTGGCGGTAAGCGACTGGTCAAGCGCGATGGAACCAAGAATGGACGCCAAAGCAAGCACGTCGATGCCAAGCTCGCGCTGTTGCAGTGCTTTCTTGATGCTCGTCAACAACAATATGAATGCCGGAATCGTGCCGCCAAGCCAGATTTTCTCCGCCAACGCAGGGTTGCCCGCCCAACCAAGAGCGAACCCCACTACCAAAAATGCTATGGAAATGCCAAGGAAAGCGAAATTTATTGGCCATCGACTCATTATCGTTTGTTCCAGGTAGGGCAGGCGCGCGTGCCAATAATAGTAAATCGCCTGAATTACTGCATGCTTGCCCCAGATCAGATATGCTTGTCGATCATGGTGCGGTACCTGCCTGGGTAGGGTACATTAACCCCGCAATGGGCAGCACTGAAAAAAGTGGTGCCAGCGGTCGACCAGCACCTTGCCGTACGGGGTTTTGCGCCAGTTGCAATTATTAATAGTGGAGAGGATGCGTGAGAACAATTCTTGTACCGGTTGATGGCTCAGAGTACTCAGTTCGGGCTCTAAGTACGGCCTTGTCAATATTTGGTCAGGGGACTCCACTTCGAGTGTATGTAATTACGGTGCAGATGCCCATCGTGTCGGGCAACGTGACGCGATTCTTTTCCGCAGAAGACATCAAGGCTTACTACGAAGAAGAAGGGCAAAAAGCCTTGGCTCCCGTTAAGCACTTGATCGCACAGGCAGGCGACATGTGCACGGAAGAAGTTCTCGTTGGCCCGGTCGCCGAGACTATAAACGAATATTCACAAGAACACGGTTGCGACCACATTGTCATGGGAACACGGGGCCTGGGCCGCGTCAGCGGGCTGGTGTTGGGCTCCGTAACCACCAAGGTAATCAGTTTGGCGACCATTCCCGTTACGCTTGTGAAGTGAACCCTCGAGCAAAGGTGTGGGTTTGGGTTCGGTACGGAATTATTGGGCTGGCCGGTGGAGCTCGAGCCGTGATTCAGTTCGGGGCGTTGCCAGCAGCGCGCCGAACTAAAGGTGGCACATTTCGCAATATAAAATTCATTGTATTTTCAATTGTTTATGGCTAAAAGTTAATGTTTTTTATATAAATTTGTACCGAATTTAGTTCCGTTTTCATCGCTTATTTCGACGATACTCATTTTGATTGGAACTAAATTTGGCACATTGATGCCGATGCTTCAGGACTATATGCATCCATGAACCTAAGAAAATTACATGAGAGCTTCTGGTGTATACCCGTTGAAAAAACCAGGATGGTTTAACGGACAGAACAGGGGCATAATGCTAACTCGAATGTGCTTAGCCCGACCCGCCAAGTTCTATTAGATGAGCATCTAATCGCGCGCTCGGGCAACAACGTTGCGTGAACGCGGGTTCTTGTATCTTTGCGCAATACAGCTTTTGGTTTGTTCACTCGGAAGAAGGAGATTCTTCTGGCCAAGGAACATCTATCGCCTCGTAACGCCCAGCGCCTACGTCTTTTCGATGCGTATCGAGGGCGAGGGCATAGAAATAATAATCTTTTTTTGGTCTATAGCGTAAAGACAGACCAGGACTGGGTGCTACCCGGCGACAGGCATTTAGTGCATTGGATTTATTATTTAGAAACGGATCCCGAGGTTAAAACTTTCGACTTTACCTCCGCATACGAACGGGATAGCGATCGCTTCTGGGTTGTTGATGTGATTCGCTCTAATGGCACCCGAATAAACCATCAGATCGGGCGCGGGGCAGGAGAAGGCGGTGAAGCGACTCAGCTACAAAAGGATCCATCGAGCGATAACGCTTCACGCCTGGAGAATCGAGTATTTACCGACGAAGACTTTGAGCCCCATGTGAAAGTAAGCCTACGGTGGTTAAAACCGATTGGGTTTGCAACCGCCTTGCGCAACCATGAATACCCACATCAAACTCTTATATTGCTTGATTATTTCAAGCAACGCAAAAATGGGGACATTGGGCAGATTCTGAGTAACCCTGATGTATGTAAATATGAGCCGGCCTTAATTCTTGGATTGATAGCTCGTTTGGCTATTAGAGGACATATCCAATTAGACCTCACCGTTAACAGTTTTGGGTATCGCACGCCCTGGATATGGTCCATCAAGGAGCATTAATATGTGGACAAGAAGGTCCGCGCTCGCGTCTACATTACCTACTGTGCTTTGGCCTACCGTCAATAGTGAGGCAATGAGCCGCGAGCAGGCGCAAAAATTTACTGCCTATAGAGAAGCGATACAACTCTATTTTGCCAACGAAAGCGTGGAAAATATTGCGCGCCAGACAGGGGTCTCCAGGTACAAGTTCGCTCGCATGGCGCAAAAATGCTTGCAAGTTGCGCCGGACGGGAGAATTTATGGTTTTCGGGCGTTAATTCCATACATAAGAACAAGTCCTTATGAACGCCGAGCCGAACTAAAAGGCAAGCGCCAGCATCAGCAAGGTGGGCAGGCTGGGGCTTTAGGCGCCGTGCTAGCACGATTCCCGGACATAGAAGATGAGCTTGTGAAATGCATCAAACAGGATAGCAAGCTCAAACGGATTCCTGAGTTCAAACTCCGAGCCAAGGATCTGCATCGGCTCTTTATTCAGTGTTTGAAAATGAAAGGTGTATCTGAATCAGAGTGGCCATTCAATACCCAATACCTAGGGCTGCGCACGATCCAAAAATATATGATCTACGTCTTAAATGAGAATTTCACTAAATCTGTTATGTCTCGTGAAGGGCCTACGGCAAAAGCGCATATGAACGTAGGAACTGGGCACGCTCCATTTCTTTCTTTTGAAGAGCCTTACGATGCGGTGGAAATAGATGCGTATAGGATCGATGCCCATCTTACTGTTGCCTTCCAGACACCTGAAGGAACGGAAACAGAGGTACTGCTGGATCGTTTGTGGCTGATTGCAGCAGTTGACCGAGCGTCGACGGCCATCATCGGTTATGACGTGGTCTACCGTAGTGAAGTGACCTCCGATAATATCCTCAAAGTCATTCGGGATGCGGTAACAAAAAGGTGGCAGCCCATGGCGTTTACCGTGCCGTTCCATTACCCGCCCGAAGGAGGGTTACCTAGCGGGGTCATTCCAGAAGCATACGGCGCGGTGTGGAATTTACTCCTGTTGGATGGCGCCTTGGCTCATTTATCGCATGCTGTTCATGACCGGGTCCGCAAACAACTTGGCTTTGTCATTAGTTGGGGTGCTCCCGGGCACTTTGAAAGACGGCCCAATGTGGAGCGCACCTTTCGGCGCATAGCGGATGATATTTTCAAACGGCTTCCCTCCACGACGGGCTCGAATCCGTACAACGGTAGGGCACCCGATGGCGAGGCTAAAGCATTACGTCACAAAATTCGTGCCGATGAGGCTGAGCAAATCCTCGAGGTGTATGTCGCCCAGCATAATGTGACCCCCTGTGAAGGTATTTCTTATCTCACTCCGCTTGGGTATATCAGGCATTTTTTGGATAACCAACGCTCTGGGTTTGTACTTCGCACACTGCCCGAAGCAAGCAAACAGGAAACGCATATGTTTTCAGTTACAGAGGAGGTTACCGTCCGGGGCGGGGTCAAAGACGGGCGCAGACCTTATATCCAACTTGATCGAGTGCATTACACAAGCCCTGTGTTGGTTGAGCTTGGCAATTTAATCGGTGAAAAATTGCTGGTTGAAATCGATGAAGATGACATGCGACAAATTAGGGCCTATTTGAAAAATGGCGCCGAGTTAGGCTTCCTTGTAGCCAAGGGGCGATGGTCAACTACGAAGCACAGTCGCCGCACGCGTAAAGCGATTAATAGCCTGATGTCCAAGCGTATCCTCGTTATTTCTGAGTTTGACGATCCGGTACGTGTTTACCTTTCTTATCTTTCAACACAGCATCAACAGCATTCGACAAGCCCATTGCCACGAAAACAAGCGACCAATGCTACGCGAGTAGCAAAAGAATCGAATCTTCCGCTAAAGATAGTGCGATCGCCTGGGGAACAGGGGGAAAACGCTATAGTTACCGACCGTTTTTTAATTCCTACCAGTAATCGCCGATCGTTGATGGACAAGGAGCCTCCAACATTACGAATGGTGAAAAATAGGAGATAAGGGAAATGAGCATGCCCAATACAAAAATAGCAATGGAGGGCGAATTAACTGCGGAGAAACGAGCAACTCTTCTAGAGTTCCACCCGATATTAGAGAAAAATTATCGCCTGCCCACTCCGATGTTGGAACGCACATATGCCGTCATTCGTGAGCGTGTGTGGATGAAACGAACGGGGGTTTACCTCTATGCGAGCCCCCGTATAGGTAAAACCGTTTGTGCAGAACAGGTCCAAGCCCTTCTTCTTTTGGAGTTTCCACGGCTCCATATTATGCGCATCAGCGCTAGACGATCCTTGCGCCCTTCGGACGCGCATCTGTTTCGATTACTTTTAGACAGCGTAAATCATGTCCTCAGTAAAAGGACCTCCGTGGATTTACTCTTTCAGAATGTTAAGTCCGATATTATGATGAACCTCGCCACCCTAGGAGGTACGCATTTTGTACTAATAATTGACGAAATGCATCTGCTTAACGATATAGATCTCGAGCAGCTATTGGCTCTGCATAATACATTGCACATGGAAAAAATTAGTATGACTACTATTTCGTTTGCGCAGCCAGAAATTAAGGAAAAAGTCACTGGCCTCATGACTAGGCGACAGCATCAAATTTTAGCTCGATTTCTCGCGGAACCAATACCATTTGAAGGCTGCATCTCCGTTGATGATTTTCGGAAAATACTGAGATCGTATGATGTTGACTCTGAGTACCCTGAAGGGTCGGGGTGGTCTTACACGCGATTTTTTTTGCCAAAAGCGTACCAAGCTGGATTTCGGCTTACGAACTATTCGGAAGAGATATGGGACGCTTTACTTAATGCCTTGGGTTCTTATGCTGGAGCGGGTGTTCCAATGGAACATATCTGTTTGACGATTGAATACCTTCTGCTCGCTCTTCGTGCTGATGATTGTCCCAATGTCATTATTTCGGACAAGGCCTGTACTGACGCCGTGGGGGCGGCAAATTTAGCGACCTTCAATGGCTTGATGCACAACAGCGTTCCTTAATCATATCGACCAAAGTTTGTCTCATGACGATCATTATCGAAAGGCGGCGACATGTCTTATCGACTCACCTGGGACTCCCTAGCTCCTGCCCCATATGAATCAGCGTGGTCCGTTTTTCTTAAGGTGCTCTCGGCGAACTATATGAGCATGCCTGAATTAGAGGAGCTGATTCAACGGGAACCGGCACAACGAAGAGTGCCCCGAAATCATCTAGATAGTGGATGGATTGATTTCGACCGGTATGCAAGCCTGCTCGGGGTAGCAAGTGAGCGATTGAAGGAAGGATTTTTAGATCAATTAGAAATTACACCGATAAATCCCACAAGACAAATAAGGCCAGGTATTCGCCAGTGTCCGCGGTGCTGCAAGCTTGGTTATCATTGCGTATTGTTTGATCTTTCTATCATCAAAGAGTGCCCTTGGCATCGCTGTAAGCTGACTGAATCTTGCACACACTGTAGCTTCTTGCGTACTTTAAATCCCTTCACCCAAGTTATTGCGTGGTGGAGCGGTGAACGAATCTGTCCAATATGCGGAACCTCCCTAGACCGTTTTATCAACGCACCACGGTTAAATGCGATTGATGAGACATTGAAATATACGATAATTGGATACTGCAAAGAGGTAAGCGTACGCCCAGTACCGTCTAGCGCTCTCGTTGGAGTCTCATCAAAATAAGTGTCCATTAATTTTGGTAAATGGACATTTATTTTAATGAGCGAATTCTCTGCTTCTCTCGTAC
>SCSG01000025.1 GCA_004322135.1 Burkholderiaceae bacterium
GTACGGATTCAGGAATTTTGAGAATTACCGCATGAGAGTCTTGGCTCAGTGCGGTTGGAATGGTGTAATTAACCGAGTGTAATGAATGACCAGATCCCCCGATAATGGGGAAGAGCCTGGCGGGTTAGGGCAGAAGCTGCAAATCTATTATGGGGTGACCGATGGGGCTCGAACCCACGACAACCGGAATCACAATCCGGGACTCTACCAACTGAGCTACGGTCACCATTGTTTTCTGCAACTTCTCCTGCGCGCTTTGCGCACTAAGGTGCCAAAGGTCTGGCCCAAAGCGCCAAAGAGCTTTAAATTCTATCATGAACAGCGAATAAATTCATAAGTGGTGCCCTGTCACTTATACCAAGCCCGCTGTTAAAATCCGTCGAAGTTTTGCCTTTTCGGGGCACGCACCCGCGATAACCTTACTTCATCCTGGTCAACGGCCTTTATGACGCTACATACGCTACTGATAGAGTACTGGCCCCACCTGGTTTTTGTTTTCACGGCAGGCGTTGGTGCGACTGCCGCGATTCACGCCGCAATGACCAAGAACGACGTGCGCGCGGCCATAAGCTGGGTAGGCGTTATCCTCATGTCGCCGCTGCTGGGGCCGTTCTTGTACCTGATTGCCGGCATCAATCGAATACGGCGTGACCAGATCTCCCAGCAGCGCGACAAATCACTCAAGGAATACGCACGGCTCCCCCGGGTAGCGGCAACCGATATCGCGAAATATTCGGCGCCCCAATTCGAATCACTGCGCATGGTGGGGGACAAAGTCAGCCGCCACCCCTTGCGCAACGGCAACAATATCCAAATGCTGGTAGGTGGGGATCAGACCTATCCCGCCATGATCCGGGCCATCGACAAGGCGGAAAAGTCGATCGCGCTGCAAACCTATATTTTCGACGACGACAGGGAAGGCCGAAAAGTGGTCGATGCCCTGGGACGCGCCAAGGATCGCGGAGTTGAAATCCGCGTGCTGATCGATTCTATCGGTTCCAAATATTCACGCCCGCCCGTCATAGACCGGCTCAGAAGAAAAGGCATCCCCGCCGCGCTGTTCATGACCAACCCGCTGGGGCTAAAAATGCCTTACGCCAACCTGCGCAGCCACAGAAAGATCCTCGTGGTTGACGGGCGCATCGGCTTTACGGGCGGCATGAATATTCGCGAAGTGTTCGTCACTGCCGTGGCGGGCGACAAAACGGCTGGCGACACACACTTCCGGGTGGAAGGCCCCATTGTCCTGCAGCTGATCTCTGTTTTTGCGCAGGACTGGGAGTTCACGACCCGTGAGGGGTTGCCCTACGAGACATGGTGCAGTGAAATCTGGGATCCGCCCAAGCCGCTGGTTCCAGCCCGATGCATTTGGTCGGGGCCGGACCGGTCCATAGTCAGTACGCACAATATGCTGCTGGGCGCCTTTGCCGTGGCGCAAAAGAACATCCGCATACAGTCACCCTATTTCCTGCCGGACGCCACCCTGCTGGGCGCCATCAATACCGCCGCGCGACGCGGTGTTACCGTGGACATCGTCATTCCCGGCCGCAACAATCTGCGTCTCGTAAGCTACGCCATGACGGCCCAGTTGGATCAGGTCATACGCAACGGCTGCCGCGTCTGGCGTGCGCACGGCAACTTCAACCACTCGAAACTCATCACCATCGACGGGGCCTGGTCATACGTTGGCTCATCCAATCTGGACCCACGCAGCCTGCGCCTCAACTTCGAACTTGACGTCGAAATCTACAGCCGCGACACCGCACTTGCCATCTCGAACCAGATCGACGGTGAAATTGGCCACTCAGAACTGGTGACACTGGAAAGCCTGGCTGCCCTTCCCTTCAGAAAGCGGCTACGCAATCGCATCATATGGCTGGCGAGCCCGTATTTATAAGCCACTTATAAACACCAAGCGCGCTCTCCCAGGCCTACCCCCAATTTCTTGCCACCCAAAAACGCAAATAGGGATCCGGCCAGAAGAATGACCGGATCCCCTTACGAGACGGCACGCTAGCGAACCGTCCGTGGCACAGCAAAATAACGACTACGTCTTATAGCGACTACTCGGTTTTGGCTGCTGGTGCAGCGTGCGACATGGGAGCCTTTTTCATGCTCTTCTTCGCCTTGGTAGCCTTCTTGGCATGATGCGCCGCCTTGGCTTTATGCATTGTGGCCTGCGAGGTCTTGGCATGCGTTCCTGCGGCGAACGCGGTTGGCGCCAGCGCTACGCCCAAAGACAAAATCGAAGAAGATAATGCAAGTGCGATACGCGTAGTTTTAGTCATTTAAACGACTCCAGTAACAGTTGCCAAGCGGCCTATGCCTCCTGGCTGGAGCCCCCCCCAGCGGTGAGACTCTGACACTAAGAACCACAAACCCTGGTTTGGTTCTGTGCCGGCAGCGTTTGCGACTAGTTCAACTGAAACCGGTTGAAACATTACACACAGCTGAAAATGAACATTAACAAGGCCAATATTCAAAGGCGCCGCTGTGTCCGTTGCACTGAGTAACAAAGCTGAATGGGTATTGAGCGAAGGCGCACCAGGCCAAGTGAAAAACAGACCCGCAACCCTCCCGCCAGGATCCGAATTCGGCCGGTACGAAAGACGCTGCGCGGGCGGTCAGGACCCACGGTCAAGGCAGAAAGCCGAATGCGCCGCTCAGGCCTTCGGCCACGCTGGAAGAAGCGAAAAATCGAGGTGACGTGCGACGGCTTGAGCACTTGGGTCATCCAGCCGCGGAACAACCCCCAACAACGGCGCGTCCAGACGTGTACGCAACGTCTCGATATTTTCAGCCAGGTAAGGCATGCCAACTTCCACCGTGTTGGCAACCCAACCGGCCAGATGAAGGCCCTGCGCCTTGATGGCGCGCGCCGTCAGTAAAGAATGGCTGATGCAGCCCAGCCGCATGCCCACGACAAGAACCACCGGTAGCGCAAGATGACCCGCCAGGCCAGCCGTATCGGCATCTTCGGAAAGCGGCACGCAAAACCCGCCCACGCCCTCGACAACCACCGCTTCGGCTTGCGCGGCAACTGCCGCATAGCAGTCAACAATGTGCTGAACACGCATCGTCACGCCTTCGTTGTGCGCGGCAATGTGCGGCGCAATCGGCTCGCGAAACAGGTAGGGAGATGTCAGCGTCAAGGGTAGTTCAAGCGCGGCAACCTGGGCCAGCCTGTCAACGTCTTCGTTATGCCAGGCGCCCTCCAGCCATTGCATGCCGGCGGCCACCGGCTTCATTCCGGCTGCCCGCACGCCTGCTTGTGCCAACGCGTACAACAACGTGCTGGATATCAGCGTCTTGCCAATCTCCGTATCGGTTCCGGTGACAAAACACGAAAACTTACCGGCTGCCGCGTCAGGCGTGCTCATTTTTCTTCCCAAGTTCATTCAGTGTATTCACAAGAAGCCGCACATCATCTTCGGTATGTGCGGCTGACAAAGTGACCCGCAACCTTGCCGTATCCGCCGGCACCGTGGGTGGCCGAATGGCCGGCACCCACAAGCCCTGCCCCAAAAGTGCGGCAGCCACATCCAAAGCGCCCTGATTCGGGCCTATCACCACGGGCTGAATGCTGGTGTCCGATTTGAGCAGCTCCCAGGGATGGAACGCCACATTGGCTCTCATGAGTTGAATCAGCGCCTGCACGTGGGCACGCCGCTGTGCACCCTCGGCGCCTGTAATGATGTCCAGACTCGTCAGTAAGGCATGTGCCAAGGCGGGCGACGCCGCAGTTGTGTAAATATAGGGTCTTGCCCTTTGCACCATCCATTCCACAACACTGGCGTTGGCGGCCACAAATGCACCGCTTACGCCAGCCGCCTTGCCCAGCGTGCCAAGGTAGACGATATGCTCGGAGCGCAGGCCGAAATGCTGCAAGACACCGCGGCCTTCGGCGCCCAGCATGCCAAACCCATGCGCATCGTCCACCACCAGCCATGCGCCATATTTCTCGCACAGCCGCAGCAGTTGCGGCAGAGGTGCCAGATCGCCGTCCATGCTGAAGACACTGTCAGTAACCACCACCTTGGTCGTTGCCGCGCTATCGCGCAGGAGCGTCTCAAGCACGGCTACATCTCCGTGGGGATACACGTTGACAGATGCGCGCGACAGACGCATGCCGTCGATCAGCGATGCGTGATTCAGCGCCTCTGAGAAAATCTCTGCCTGCGCATCCATGCAGGTCAGTGCCGTCATGAGGGCCAGATTGGCCATATAGCCGGTACTGAAATACAGGGCCCGAACTGAAGGCACAAATGGCGACACCATCTGCGCCAGCCGGTCTTCCAAAGCGGCATGGGCGCGCGAGTGCCCACTAATAAGATGCGACGCCCCGCTGCCCACTCCATAAAGGGAAGCACCTTCGCCTAGTGCACGCACCACCCGCGGGTCGCTGGCGAGGCCCAGATAATCATTGCTGCAAAAAGCCAGCACGTGCCGCCCGTCAACCCGCACCCTGGGGGCGCACGGCGTCTCGGTCACCCTCAGGACACGCCGCAAGTCACGCTGATCGAGCAAATCCAATTCACGCTGAATTCGTCCCAGTAATTCCATAGTCATGCTGCCGCCATGACCTCTTCAAGGACAACGCGCGTGCGGCTGGCAAGGTGCTCGATCTCGTCGTCATCCAGGACATAAGGCGGCATCAGGTATACGGTGTTGCCAATGGGCCGCAACAGCAGCTCGTGACGCAGCCCCGCAGTGAAGAAACGCCGCGAAAAACTGGCGTGCTGCACGGGTGTATCGCACACTACGTCGAACGCCCAGATCATGCCGCGGTTACGGAAATGACGCACGCTGGGGTGCTGCGCCACAGGCTGCAAAGCCTGCGTCAGCCGCGCGGCTCGCTGGCGGTTTCCGGTGAGAACATCGTCCTCATCAAAAATGTCCAATGTGGCCAGTGCGGCGCGGCAAGCGAGTGGATTACCAGTGTACGAGTGCGAATGCAGGAAGCCACGGGTGACATCCTTGTCGTAAAACGCCTGAAATATATGTTCGCGAGTCATGACCAGCGACAAGGGCAAATAGCCGCCACTTATCCCCTTAGACAGGCAAAGAAAGTCGGGCCACACATTGGCCTGTTCGCACGCAAAGAAGGTGCCTGTTCGGCCACAACCCACAGCTATCTCGTCGGCGATCATGTGCACCTGATTGGCATCACACACCCGACGCAGTTCGGCAAGATAAACCGGATCGTGCATGGCCATGCCTATCGCGCATTGAACCAGCGGCTCGACAATGACTGCGGCAATCTTGCCCGCGTGCTGATCCAGCAACGCTTCAAGGCCGGCAATCGCGTGGCGCGCAACATCCGCAGGAGACTCTCCCGGCTGCGCACCGCGGGCATCGGGCGACGGCGCCACGTGTGCCTGGCGTATCAATGGACCATAGGCGTCCTTGAACAGTGGGATATCGGTAACCGACAACGCGCCTATGGTCTCGCCATGGTAACCACCGCGAAGGCAAACAAACTCGCGCTTTTGCGGCTGACCGCTATTGCGCCAAAAATGAAAGCTCATCTTCAGGGCAATCTCAACCGCCGATGCACCATCGGACGCGTAAAAGCAGTGCCCCAACACGTTGCCGGTAAGATCAGACAGGCGCTCGGAAAGTTTAACGACCGGGTCGTGAGTAAAGCCGGCCAGCATCGCATGCTCGAGCAGGCCAAGCTGGTCTGTAAGCGCCGCATTGATGCGGGGGTTCGCGTGACCAAACAGATTCACCCACCAGGAACTGATGCCGTCCAGATAGCGTCGGCCTTCATGGTCGTAAAGCCACACGCCCTTCCCGCGACTGACCGGAACCAGCGGCAGGGTTTCATGATGCTGCATTTGAGTGCACGGATGCCAAACGCTGCGCAGGCTGCGCGCAACCCAATCGGCTTCCGTATTGACTGCTGAGGTATTCAAAACCATCTCTCGAAAAGCGTGGCCGCCGGGAAAGGCCCCGCAGCCAAGAAAAAATCAACCGTTAATAGCGCGAACAATGGCCTGGCTGTAGACCGACGACGCTCTGCCGAGGTCTTCCAGAACGGTGAAGTGATCCATGCCGGGAACGACATAATGCGCGACAACCTGCCGCCAACGCTGCGCCAGCGCAAACGACTGCAGATGCAGCTGTGTTGTTTCAAGCTCGCCGATAAGTGTATGGATTTTGGTAGTCTGGGGCTCCAGGCGGAGTATGGGGCTCAGGGCCTCGGCCCGCTGCACATCAAGCGACAGCGCATTATTGACGCTGGAAGGCAACAAAGCCGGCAGGTCGAACAAGCCGCTAATGGCGAAAACATTGGCGACATCCGGAAAACGGCTGCTCGCTTCGGCGCCATCATCGACAACCATCATGGCCGCCAGATGCCCCCCTGCGGAATGGCCCATAAGGGAAATACGACGCACGTCCACAGAGAGGCGCTCGGCGTTGTGGCGCAGCCAGGCAATAGCCTGGTGCACTTCGGCAACGATGTCTTCCATGCGCGCTTCCGGGGCCAACGTGTAATTGAGCACCGCCACACTGACGCCGGCCGCGACAAAGGGCCCGGCAATAAAACCTATATCACTCTTGTCGCCGCCCTGCCAATAGCCGCCGTGGATGAAAACCAGCAATGGGGCATTGGCGTCGGCAGCCCGGTAAAAATCCAGATTCTGCAGCGGCTTGGTGCCATAGGGGACATCAACAGACGGTGACAGCTTCTGCAAGACTTCGCGGCTGGCGCTACGCCAGCGGCCAAGCGTTTCCGGATAGTCCGGAAATGCTTCCCGCAAGTTGTAATTTGCCTCACTCGCCTGCGGCGGACACTGTACCCGCCCATCCACAACACCGCTGACGCTTGTCATATACCGACCTCCTGTTGGGACTTGCCCAATGCACCAATACTTACCCACGCGCATCCGGTAGCGCGGCCAGGTTAAAAATCCTGAAACCCAGACGCCTCGGCCAAAGCCCGCCAGATCTTGCGCCCAAGCTACACAATATAATCCATAACCCGAGTGCCATGCAGACACCGCAGCAGCTTCGCCAGGCGCACCGCTCAATGAATCAGAACACCAAAACTTGATGCCAATAAGGCGCAGCAAAAAAAGCGCTGGAAGTCAGCGCTTTCATAAAAGACAAATGCGTCGCGAACAGGGATCGAACCTGTAACCCCCAGCTTAGAAGGCTGGTGCTCTATCCGATTGAGCTATCGCGACATTGAAACCCTGTTTCTTCATCAAGCCTGCCTTTCCAGGCGCTCACTACAGGCATACACGCCCGCCTCGTGAAACACGGGCGTTCCGTTTAGTTAAGCTACAGTGACTTGACGTTTGCTATGAGTTTTTTCGGCTGCGCGCTGCGCGCAGCCATCGTGAACCTGAGTTCAACCACGCACATGTTACCATTACCGCGCACTACACATCGACAAGGCTGGCAAGCCCCGCCAGCGGACTAAGCTGCGGCCATCTCGGTGCTGCGCAGGCCCTGAAGAATGCAGTCGGGCGTGAACGGCACCTCGCGAAAGCGCACGCCGGTGGCATCGAACAGCGCATTGCCGACTGCGGCAGCGCTGGGCACCGAAGAGGACTCTCCAGCTCCCATGGGGGGCTGATCCTGGCGCGGAGCAAGGTAGACCTCGATGGGGGGAATCTCGGTAAACCCGAGTATGGGATAAGCCCCCCATTCAAGATCAACCACGCCCCTGGCATCGAACGCCACGTGTTCCTTGAGCGCCCGGCTAAGCGACTGAATAATGTTGCCGTGCAATTGATGCCGTACACCAGCCGGATTGACCATCATGCCAACATCCTGCCCGACAACAACACGCTTGACAATAACGCGACCCGTCGTCGGATGAACTGCCACGTCGACAAACCAGACCGCCCACGCCGCACCATACCCTGGGAAGCGGCTATGTACATAACGTGCGTACGAAACGCCCCGGCCATGCAACATGCCATCGTCGCCGACCACCCCGCGCGACCCTTGCCAGCCCGCGCGCCACTGTGCCTTGACCGCAGTCTCGCGCAAGAGGGCACTGGCGCGATCGTCGCTGAGATACTGCAGCCGGAATGCGACCGGGTCGCGCCCAGCTTCGACGGCCAGTTCGTCAATAAATGAATCATGCGCGAACGAATTGGGCATGGCCGATACCCCGCGCAGCCAGGCGGCGCGCACGATGGCGGCCATATCGAGACAGGCGACCCGCATATTGGGATAGCTGTAAGGCGGCACCGCGGTACGGTCGCCCATTTCAAACACGCGTGGCGCACTGCTGATTGTGCCAGTAAGCGTGAGCGCCAGCGTCGGCGCGTCGTTGGAGGGATAGCGCGTGACAAAATCGTAAGAGAGAAGATTGCCCTCGGCGTCGATTGATCCCGTGACGTCCATAAGCTGTGCAGCGCCCTTGGGCTCCCACCCATGTTCCTGTTCGCGAGTCAGTTGCACACGCACCGGATGTCCCACGGCCCGCGACAACAGTACGGCATCGCCACACGCATCGTCTGCGCAATTGCGACCATAACAGCCCGAGGCCTCCATACGGATGATTTCTATGCGGCCTTCGTCCATCTTGAGAAGCTGGCTGAGCTCTGTGCGCAACATGTGCGGGCTCTGACTGCCTGACCAGACTCTGACGTGTTCGTCGGAAAAATCGGCGACCGAGCACGATGGCCCGATGGACGCATGCATCTGATACGGCCATATATAGGTCCGCTTGAGAACCACACCTTCCCTGGCTGGCGAGCCCGCATCGGTTTTTTCGACCAGAACCCTTTCTTTGTACGGCTGCGTGCGCAAAGCACTACCCAGGTCATTCAGAGGCACCAGGTTATCGGGTTGGCGCCAGCGCACTTTCAGCGCCTTGGCAGCCTTGACCGCATGCTCTTCACGCCGCGCCACGACCCCCACGAAATCGCCAACCACGACCACACGGATATCGTCGGCAATGTGCGCCACGGACGACTCGTCAACTGAAATGAGACTGTGCCCGATGAACTCGCCGCAGTCACGCCCGATATAGGGGGGGCGTACGACGCGACCATGCCACATGCCGGGCACGCGCATATCGTGCACATAGACAAGCTGGCCTGTTGCCTTCAGCGGCAGATCGACACGCGCCACCGATTTGCCCACCAGCGTATAGTCGCCTGAAGGCTTGAGCACCACGTCGGTGCTGTAGTCGAGCTGAAAGTGTTCGCCCCGCAGCAGAGACCAATAGGTACAGGATCTGCCATCGGACGATTTGATGGTGCCGTCGAAGATTGACAGTGAGGAAGGCTCGACACCAAGCTGGTCGGCCGCACGATGAAGCAGGAATTCACGCGCCTGTGCCGAGGCATTGCGTAGTGGAACAGACGTGATCTGAATGGTGGCGCTGGCGATGGTGGGACCCTGGTTGGGAGTGGCTTCGGTGTGCCCCAACACCATGCGCACGCGTTCGAACGCGACGCTCAGCTCTTCTGCCACAATTTGCGCCAGTGCTGTGCGTACCCCCGTTCCAAGATCAACATGTCCGTTGAATGCCAGCACCTCGCCCGATGCCAGAAGGGCAATGAAAATATCGGCATGCGACTGCAGGTAGTCGGATGCAACGCCTGGCTGACCCACCGCCGGCTTGACTGGCGCTACAGGAGGACGCGTCACAAGCAACGTGCCCGGCTGGCCGAACAGCTGCTGAAACCGGATTTTTGGCTGGGTATATGACATAGGCGCACCATGCAATTGAGGCATGCGGTGCCGTATGCGCGAGGCCGATACAGCAGCCACACGGGTATATAACGTGTACACCACAAAGGCACAATACACCAAAAGAGCGGCCGCATAAAGACTCAACACCGCAATTTTGAGGCGCCCTACGCCTCACGCGCCAGTTTTCATGGCAACCAGCCATAAGACATCAGTAATAACCCTAAATTCCCGCGTAAAACCGGCAAATGCCCGGCTATTTTATTTACCCCAAAAACTAAAGCGCATACACTCCAAATAGCCAGTCCGGTCCAAGCCTGCGGCCCAGTTCGCACTGCCGCCGGCACGGGAATAACGAGAAGCACAGATCATGAGCAACAAAACCCAGGTTTTCACTTTGAAGGTCAACACGGCGGAACACGAAGTCGAGGTAGAGCCGGATACGCCTTTGCTGTATATATTGCGCAATGACCTCGAACTCAACGGCCCAAAGTTCGGCTGCGGTCTGGGTGAATGCGGCGCCTGCACGGTTCTGGTGGATGGCGTTGCCGCCAGGTCCTGTGTCATTCCGGTGAACAGCGTCGCAGGGCACGACATTACTACGCTGGAAGGCCTGGGCTCGCCCGAGCTGCCCGGCCTCGTGCAGCAGGCCTTTATCGACGAACAGGGAGCACAATGCGGTTACTGCCTGAACGGCATCATCATGACCATGCAGGCGCTTCTGAACCGCAACCCTCACCCGACTGAAGAACAGATTCGACAGGAGCTCAAATACAATCTGTGCCGATGCGGCACACATATGGAAATCATGGCGTCCGCACTGTTGGCCACGGAGCGCAACCGATGACCTTGCGGGCCCAACCAGATCAACAGCCCATTTCACTTGTCGGCTCCAACGACCTCTCGCTTCCCGCGGCATCCACCCTTTTACACAGCGTCGTACTGCGCCCACCCGCGCTGCTCTGGGACGGTCGACGCTACACCGGCCCCGTACTTGGCAGTATCGACGTCGAATCAGCACGGCAAGTGCCTGGCGTCGTGGATGTTATCGTTGTCAACAACTTCATTGGCGTCATCGCATCGCAGGCACTCCAGGCCGCGCATGCAAGAACGCAAATACACGCCCAGTGGCTGGATGCGGCCACGCCTGCCATTGAAACGTCGATCGGTGCGCAAACCCGCGAAACACGCCGTCACCCGGCAAGCGGCAATCACCCTGCTGCCGCGGACCCGCACTACTCATGGCCGTTGCCGGACGCGCGCACCACAGCTTGGGCGATCGCTCATTTTGCGGATGCAACACTGAACGTATGGACCTCGTGCACGCGTCCCGACTTGCTCAAGACTGAAATTTCCCTGTTGTGCAACGTAGACGCCGAGGCTGTCGTCATCCTGCCCAACGGTCAGCCCGAAGCCAACGGCTATGACGTAGCGGTCGACGCCGCCCTGCTCGCACGGCACTGCAAACGCCCAGTAAGGGTGCGCGAGGAAAACGCTGCTGCACAAGGCGTTGCAGCGCTTGAGCTGTACGTCCAAGCCGCAGACACGACATCACAAGGCGCGGATACTGGACCCCGCCCAGATTCAGACACGACGCCAAAGAATGGCACGCAGTCCACGCCGCCGTCCACGAACGGGTACACCCTATCGACCAACCGTCATGGTTTGCGCCGTCCCTCGATCGCCGCCCTGCTGTGTGGCTACGAATACGAGTCACAACCTCCTGCCGTCTCTGTTGCCACGCATTACACAACTCCAGACTTCACGCTGACCACCAGCCACAACAGCACGGCCATTGATGCCGCACCCGACAACCTGCAGGCGCCGGGTATTGTTTTCGCCAGCGAATCCTTTGTTGACGAGCTGTCCCGGGCGCAAAACCGCGACCCGGTTCAGGCGCGACTGGAAAATATCGACGACGCCACGGGGCGGAACCTGATACGGGCTGTTGCCGAAAAAGCCAATTGGAACGACACACCGCGATCGGGCTACGGCAAAAGCACCGGGAAAGGATTCGCATACGCCCATATCGTGGACAACTCGGGCGAAACCCCGCAGCAGGTCTGGTCTGCATGGGCAGCCGAAGTCTGCGTTGACCCCGAAACCGGCACCATTGACCTCACCCGCCTCACCGTCGGGCACAACACCGAAGCGCTGCAAGACTGCCCCGATTCAACCGAGCAGTTGAAAAGCCGTGTGCGCAACACCGCCACCCGGTTGCTGCGCGGCTCCGACACCTTCGACAGTTGGGGAGCCAGCGGGAAGGACGACTCTGGCAGCCACGCCGTAGACGTACCCAAGGTCGAATTGGTTGCCCAGGCCGGCGACCAGGCACTCAATACAGAACTAAGCTGGAACCGGCACGCTGACCTGCCTGCCGCTGCCGCCATTGCCAATGCCATCTTCGACGCCACGGGCGTACGGTTCAGGCAGCCCCCGTTCGATGCGCAAACCCTTAAAACGCGCCTGGCAAAGACGGCCGCGCCATACAGGAAGTTCACCTACGCCCTGCTGGGCGGCATTGCTGCGGCCGTCGCCGGCTTTGCCGTCAGCGCCATGCCCTGGCGGCTGGCCATGACACCATTGACCAGCATCGACACTTCCATCTACTCTGCCGCCGCAATCAATCGCGGACGGCTGGTGGCGGCGGCGGGCGACTGCATGGTCTGCCACACCGCAGAGGGCGGCCAAAAGAACGTGGGGGGCCGCGCACTGGATACACCCTTCGGCACGGTCTACACCACAAATATCACGCCGGACAAAAAAACCGGTATTGGAACATGGTCCTACGCCGCATTCGAACGCGCCATGCGTCAAGGCATACACCAGGACGGACGTCTGTTGTACCCCGCCTTCCCGTACACCGATTTCGCGAAAATCACTGACCCCGACATGCAGGCGCTGTACGCCTACCTGATGACGCAGAAGCCCGTAGAATCCACGCCTCCCGCAACAAAGCTGGCATTCCCGTTCAATATGCGCCCGCTGCTTGCAGGCTGGAACCTCATGTTTCACCGCAATCAGGTCTACACACCAGATCCAACGCAAAGCACACTTTGGAATCGCGGCGCCTATCTCGTGCAGGGCGCCGGCCACTGCGCTGCCTGCCACTCGCCACGCAACAGCCTGGGTGCCGAGAAAATCGGCGAGAAAAATTTTCTTGGTGGCGGCTTTGCCGACGGCTGGGAAGCGCCAGCACTCAACACCCTTTCAAAGGCACCCATCGCCTGGACGGAAGACACCCTTTACGACTACCTGCGCACCGGCTACTCATCGTTGCATGGCGTGGCCAGTGGCCCGATGACCCCCGTCATCCAAAGCCTGGGTGAACTGCCCGATTCTGACGTGCGCGCCGTGGCGCATTACCTGGCATCGCTCAACCCGCCCACCCACGGCAAAGGCACTCCGGCCATGCAGGCGGCACGCCTGGAAGACAGCAGCCGCCGCAATCCCGCCGCCATGACTCATCCGGGGGAAAACCTGTTCGAAGGTGCCTGCGCCGTTTGTCATGACGCCCGGGGAGGTCCTCCTCTTTTCGGCAGCCGTCCTTCACTGGCACTGAACAGTAATCTGCACAGCAGTTCGCCCGACAACGTCATCCAGGTCTTGCTGCACGGCATAGAGAATCCCGCCGCCGGCAACCTGGGCACTATGCCGGGTTTCGGCCAAAGCATGAACAACCAGCAGCTGGAGACCCTGATTGCCTACATGCGGCTGCGCTTTGCACCCAACGAACCCGCCTGGACAGGCCTGGACAAAAAAATAGCGGCACTGCGCAATGCCGCGCAGTGACCGCAATATCTCCACAATGTTCGCAACACATGGCCATAGGCGCGCCGCCAGGCAAGGCGGCGCCGCGCCACCGTGACTACACGGTCAGGTAGGACCGCCGCACTTCTTCGTTTTCCGCCAGTTCCTGCATTGAACCGGTATAGCGGATGAGTCCTTTCTCCAGCACATACACACGGTCAGACACCAGCTGTGCGAAATGCACATTCTGCTCGGACAGCAGAATGCTTACGCCTTGCTCTTTCAGGGCCTGAATCATGTCAACCATCTGTTCCACAATGACCGGGGCCACGCCTTCGGAAGGCTCGTCCAGCAAGACCAGAAACGGATTGCCCATCAATGTTCGAGCCACTGTCAGCATTTGCTGCTCGCCCCCACTCATGTAGGCGCCAGCGCGATCACGCATCTCGCCCAAGTTGGGAAACAGCCTGTAGAGATCTTCGGGAGTCCAGGCAAAGGCCTGCGTTCCGTCGGGCCACCGCCTGGGCGCCTGGCGCCCCACTTCAAGGTTTTCCGTCACAGTCAGATCACCAAACACGCGACGATCCTCTGGCACAAAGCCCAACCCCGCGCGGGCTATTTCGTAAGGCTGGCGTCCCGACAGCTTCTGGCCCATGAACGTGACATCGCCCTTCCATTTCGCCATGAGGCCCATGATGGATTTGATGGTGGTGGACTTACCCGCGCCGTTGCGACCCATCAGAGCCACCACCTCGCCGCGCCGCACTTCAAGCTCGACACCATACAGTATGTGCGCCGCGCCATACCAGGCATCCAGCTGCGACACAGTCAACAGCGGCATGCCAGAATCATGCTGAATCGTACTCATCAGACTGCCTCGGCTTTTTCGAATGTCTTGCCTGAACCGAAATACACTTCGCGCACCTTGGGGTCGTTGCGAATGTCTTCCGCGCCGCCCTCGGCGATGAGACGGCCGCGCGCCAGCACTATCATGCGGTCGGCGTAGGCAAACACCACATCCATGCTGTGTTCGGTGAACAGGACACCCATATTGCGGTCAATTACCAACTGCTTGGTAAGCGCCATGAGATCGTTGCGCTCTTTGGGCGCCATGCCGGCGGTGGGTTCATCCATCAGCAGCAGCTTCGGGCTATTGGCCAGCCCCATGGCAAGCTCAACGCGCTTTACGTCGCCATACGCAAGTTCGCTGCACGGCCTGGCAGCCTGCGCAGCCATGCCTACCTGCCCAAGAAGATCCATAGCCTCATTCCGGTACCGGGATGAGGCGGCCCGCCAGAACGAATACACTTTCCGGTGATACGCCAGCAGGGCCATCTGCACATTTTCCACAACAGTCAGCGAGGCAAATGTCGCGGCAATCTGAAAGGTGCGGCCCACGCCCATGTAGGCGATCTTGCGCGGCGCAAAACCCACAAGCTCGGAGCCCTCCAGCTTGATGGAACCGCCCGTGGGCTGCAATTGCCCGCCCACCATGTTGAATGTAGTCGTTTTGCCAGCGCCGTTCGGCCCGATCAGGGCGAGCAGCTCGCCGGCCTGAAGGTCGAAGCTGATGCCATCGACGGCCAGGTTGCCGCCAAATTTTTTCCTGAGGTCCCGCACTTCAAGCAAGCTCATCTTGCCCCCTCTTGGTGAAAAGGCGCCCAATGGCTCCACCCGAGGTTTCGAACACCTGCTTGAAGTAACCGGCAATGCCCTGAGGGAAGGCCAGCACCAGCAGCAAAATTACGCCGCCGAACAACGCGTGCCAATACGCGGTAATTCCGATGAAATAGTCTTGCAGGACTTTGAACACCACGGCGCCAACAGCTGGGCCGATCAGTGTCTGAACGCCGCCCAGCAGCACCATGACCAACGCATCGACCGACTTGTCAATGGAAATGATTTCCGGTGACCCGCTTCCTTTGGAAAACACAAACAGCATGCCCGCCATGCCCGCGAATATGCCGGCAACGACGAAACCAACCCACTGGACACGCTTGACATTGATGCCCAGGGCCTCGGCCCTCATGCTGGAGTCACGGCTGGCGCGCATGGCATAGCCGAAAGGTGAAAAAAGGATTCGCCTTAGCAGTATGGCCGACACCAGCACAACCGCCAGCGAAAAATAATAGTAGTTATTGCCCGTGCCAAGCCATGAAGTGGGCCAGATGCCAAGAATGCCGTTGGAGCCGCCCGTAAGGGAGTCCCACTGGTAGACGACCGACCAGACTATCTGACCAAACGCCAGCGTGAGCATGGCCAGGTAAATACCTGTAAGCCGCACACAGAACCAGCCAAACACAACCGCGCCCACACCGGCGATAAGCGGTGCAAGCGCTATGGACCAACCCATGGAAAAAGCGGCACCTTTCAACAGCAGGGCAGCGCCATACGCACCCAACCCGAAGTAAGCCGCGTGGCCAAAGGAAACCATGCCACCCGGGCCCATGATGAAATGCAGGCTAAGCGCGAACAACGCGCTGATGAGCACGTCCAGTACAAGCACGGGTACGTAGGGCAGCCAATGCGACAGGAGCGGGGCAGCAGCCAGTGCCGCCACGACCACGGCAATGAATATCTTGAACGGTAGCGTTGCCGGGTGCAGCGGGGCCTCGATCGGTGCCGAATTGCGACTTGCAGACTGGGGCTTGCCGAAGAGGCCCCACGGACGAAACACGAGCACAATGGCCATGAAGATGAACTCCACAACCAGAGTCAGCTGAGGAAATGCAAAGCTTATACCGAAAAAATTTACCGTCCCGAGTCCTATACACAAGGCCTTGAGTTCGGCGATGATCAGCGCCGCCACATAGGCGCCCGGAATGGAGCCCATGCCTCCGACGACGACCACCACAAATGCATCGCCAATGACACTGAGGTCAAGCGCAAGATTGGCCGGCTGGCGCGGCACCTGCACCGCACCGCCAAGCGCCGCCAGGAAAGCACCCAACGCGAAAACCCCGGTAAACAGCCAGGCCTGGTTGACGCCCAGCGCCCCCAGCATTTCGCGGTCTTGTGTTGCCGCGCGCACCAGCGTGCCCCAGCGGGTCCGCTTGAGCAACAGCCACAACAGGCCCAGTACCACAGGCCCCAAAATAACCAGCATCAGATCATATCGGGGGAAATAGCGTGCGCCGATCGCGATGGAGCCGTTCAGCCCGGGAGCCAGCGGCCCCAGCAGATCTTCCGGCCCCCATATCCACAATGCCGCGTCGTTGAAGATCAATACCAAAGCAAAGGTGGCCAGCAACTGGAATAATTCAGGTGCGTGGTAGATGCGCCTTAACAGCACGATTTCTATGAGTGCGCCAAGCACTCCAATGGCTAGTGCCGCGGCAAGCAGGGAAAACCAGAAGCCCAATGGAGTGTGCCCGAACGCCTGAACAATGGTGTATGCCACGTAAAGCCCGAGCATGTACAAGGAACCATGCGCGAAATTGACGATACGCGTCACACCGAAAATCAGAGACAGCCCCACCGCCACCAAAAACAGCGACGACGCTTCTGCCAGCCCGTTCATGAACTGAACGACAAGTCCCAACAAATCCATCTTGCTTCACACCTGTATGCGAACGACTTGCACGCCGCCTGAAAGCAGCGTGCAAGTCCTTATTAGCCTGGAACCGCCAATGAGGTTCAGTTGGCGTCGGCCGGACGCAGTTTCTTGATTTCGGAATCAGGTGGTTGAACCGCTGCGCCGCTTACGTACTTGAAATCGACCATGATGCCCTTGCCGTCCTTTTTGGCAAGTGTGCCCACATACGCACCCATCGTTGATTGATGGTCTATGGCACGGTATTCAATCTGGCCGAAAGGACTATTGACCTTCAACCCCTTGAACGCCTTGATCATGGCGTCGGTGGCAGTCGAACCACCGGCCTTCTTCACGCCGGCAGCCAACGATTCGATCGCGGTGTAGCCAACCACTGAACCCAGGCGTGGGTAGTCATGGAACTTGGCCTGGTAGGCATCCAGAAAGGCCTTGTGCTCGGGCGTATTGATGGCATACCACGGATAGCCCGTAACGATCCATCCCACAGGCGCTTCATTGCCTAATGGATCCAGATACTCGGGCTCGCCGGTAAGCAGGCTGACGACCGACAGATTTTTAAAGAAATGGCGCTCTGTGCCGGCGCGCACAAACTTGGTCAAGTCGGCACCAAACAACACATTGAAAACGGCATCGGGCTTGGCATCGGCAAGCGCCTGAACCACATTACCCGCGTCCACCTTGCCCAGCGGCGTTGCCTGGTCGGCAACGAATTCGACATCGGGCTGAGCTGCCTTCAGCAATTTTTTAAAGGTTGCCACGGCGGACTGGCCGTACTCGTAGTTGGGATAAACCAGCGCCCAGCGCTTTTTGTTGAGCTTGGCTGCATAAGGAACCAGCATGGCCACCTGCATGTACGTGGAAGCGCGCAGGCGGAAAGTGTAATGATTGCCATCGGCCCAGACTATCTTGTCGGTAAGGGGTTCGCCAGCCAGGTAGAACACCTTCTTGTGCTTGGCAAAATCGGCGACAGCCAGACCAACATTGGACAAGAACCCGCCCATCAGCAGGTCCACCTTGTCGCGCGACACCAGCTCTTCGGCCGCCCGCACGGCATCGCCCGGATTGGAATTGTCGTCGCGGATGACGAGCTCGAGTTTCTTACCGTCGACACCACCGGCCGCGTTGATCTGGCTGACAGCCAGTTCCATGCCGTTCTTGTAAGGTCCGAGGAATGCCGACTGCGTCTTGTAGCTGTTGATTTCACCAATCTTGATTGTGCCTTGAGCAGCGGCCGTTGTGGATAGCGCCGCAAACAGCGTCGCTCCGATCAACGACATATAGAGTTGTTTGCCTTTCATATGTCTTCCCTATTCGTTATGCCACGCCATTGGCCTATAGCAGGAAACAACGTTGCGGTGTCAAAAAAAGAAATGTCCGATGAAGTGTACACATGTAACTTTTTCGAGTAAAGGAATCGTGGCCTAGGGATAACCCCTTGTCTTCGATTTAAAAACTACGCGAAAAAAATCGAAATCAAGCCGCCAAACCATGCCATTCGCCGTATTTTGAATAAATGCCGATCAAAACCATATTCATATCCCGAAACACTTGATAGCAAAAAACAGAAAGAAATAAAGCGTGTACATTTTAATTCCGGACAAGAAGGTGAACCACGGCGCGCGCTGCCGCAGCCTATTCGGCCGAATCCGGAACACACATTTTGTTCAGAAGAAATAAAAGGGCAGTACGTTCGGCCGGATTGAAACCTTCGAACGTCTTGTCGGTAATCTCGAATGCGAACGGCACGGTGGTTCGCACAAGCTCCCTGCCCGCGTGGGTAAGGCTTACCAGCACCTTGCGCCGGTCGCGCTCGTCGTGACGCACCGCCAGAAGGGCGCGCGACTTGAGCCGGTCGATAATTCCGCGGACGGTGGCCTGGTCGATGGCGGTCTGCTTGACTATCTCGCTGAGTGAACACGCCGTGCAAGCCTCGACCGCACACAGCACAACGAATTGCGTCGCGGTAAGCTGGTTGTCGGGGATGATTTGCTGAAACAGAGCAGTATGCCGCTGATACGCCCGCCGCAGCAGATGCCCGACCTGTTCGGAAAAATCGTAGGAACCCAATATGGAGGGCGAAGCTGACTCGTCGCAGGTCAATTCGGTTTTAGACATCGATTAAATTCTGCTGTTTTTCGGTTGAGCGCTTGGCACACCGCAAACCGGGCATCCGTGTTTATCATGCGATATAGTACGCCATGCTTTTTGAACAAGACACTGTCGCAACAAAGCCATACACCACGAACCAGTCCTCACCCAGGCTGTCGCCGCGCGCCGTTGACGCACTCTTCCGCAAAGAACTGAACATAACCCGATAATCCGACACTTTCAATATAGCGCCTCATCCATGCGTTTACAGATTCTGATTTTCGTCGCTGCAAGCTTCGCCCTGCTGACGCTGAGCCGCTGCATCCTGGCCGCCTGGCAGTGGCGCCGGGTAAGGATGGCGGGAGGGCTGCGCCCTATTCTGACCGGGGGCCTGCGCATCGACGCCGTTCTGATCGCCATGCTGGCGGGCTTCCCCGCACTGCTCTCACCATGGCTCGGGCACCTTCCTGCAGCCGTCACCGTTACCGGCTGGTGGCTCATGCTATGTTGGCTGCTGCTGATTCTGCTTGAGGTCTCGACACCGCAATTCATCTACGAATACGACACGCGGCCAAACCGCCTATATATTGAATACCTCAAAAACCCGCAGGAAGTATCCGGCATGTTGTGGAAGGGATACAAGACAGTCATCTTCGGCGGGTTGCTGATTATTGCGTTGTTCATGTGGGCAGGTTCACAGCTATTCGGCCATGGCCCTGCCGACCCCCCCATGGCGTGGTGGTTACGCGCCCTGAGCACCGTAGCCATTGGCGCCATCCTGGTTGCGATGATACGCGGCACGTGGGGCCACCGGCCCGTCAACCCTTCGTCGGTCGCCTACTGCGGCGACAGCATGCTGAACACCCTTGCGCTCAATTCCCTGTACAGCGTCATACACGCCGCCTACAGCATGAAAAACGAACGTTCCGCCGCTGATGTATATGGCGACATGCCGGCCGACGAGATGCACGCCATCGTCAACGGCTGCGCCGGCATCCATGACGGCGGCGACATCCCTTCCCTACATACACAAACTCCCGCCACACCGCGTGAACGCCCACTGAACATTGTCCTGATCATCGAAGAAAGCCTGGGAGCGCAGTTTGTGGGAAATCTGGGCGGCGCCAGCCTTACGCCGTGCCTGGACAAGCTTGCCGCCGCCAGCTGGAATTTCACGCGCGCCTACGCAACCGGAACCCGGTCGGTACGGGGGCTGGAAGCTGTCGTGGCTGGCTTTCCCCCTACCATTTCCGACGCATCCCTGCGCCTGTCGGGCGCCCAGAGCAATTTTTTCACGCTGGCCCAGCTGCTCAAGCCACGCGGCTACCGCTCCCGCTTCATTTATGGCGGAGAAGCGCATTTCGACAATATGAAGAGCTTCTTCCTCGGCAACGGCTTTGACGAACTGTACGAGCGATCTTCCTTCACCAACCCTGCCTTTGTGGGCACCTGGGGCGCATCGGACGAAGACATGTTCAACCAGCTGGACAAGCTGCTGCGAAACCCTATCGGACAGCCCACCCTCACGCTGGCATTTTCGGTCAGCAACCATACGCCCTGGGAATATCCCGCCGGGCGGATCGAACCGCGCGGAAACCCTGCAACCAACGAAAACTCGGTGCGTTACGCCGACTGGGCCATTGGCCGGTTCTTTGAAAAAGCACAACAATCGGCATACTGGCAAGATACCGTATTTCTGGTTGTGGCCGACCATGATGCACGGGTGGGTGGCGCCAGCCTGGTGCCTCTGCGGCATTTCCACATACCCGCATTAATAGCCGGCGCCGGTATCCAGGCGCACAATGATGACCGGCTGATCAGCCAGATCGATCTGGCGCCAACACTGCTTTCGATCGCCGGAGTGCAGTCCGAACACCCCATGATAGGGCGCGACCTGACTCGCTCCGGCGGTAACCGCGCCCTGATGCAGTACAACGACAACTACGGCTATCTGCGCGGCGACCAGCTCGTCGTGCTGGAGCCGCATCGACCACCTACCCAGTACATTTACCGCGCGCCGGAAACCTACACTCCGGTGCCGCTGAACCCCGAGCTGGCCAAAGAGGCGCTGGCCCACGTGCTGTGGCCCACCTGGATGTACAAACACCAGCGCTACACGTTGCCCCAGTTGCGCCAGAGCCGTTAAGCGAATCGGCGACCTGCTCGGCCTTGAGCCACTGTTCATGGCCAACCCCCAACCTTGACGCCGGACAACCCAGTGCCTGCCACGCGACCGGGCCGCTGGCACTGTCCGCGCGGCAAGACAAACCGCCCTCAATCTGTCATAATTTCGAGCTTGTCGGGGCGTAGCGCAGCCTGGTAGCGCATCTGGTTTGGGACCAGAGGGTCGAAGGTTCGAATCCTTTCGCCCCGACCAATAAAATCAAGTAGTTAGAAAAAAAGCCTGGAGCATGTCAGGGCTGTAGGGGGCCTCCAAGGGGGCCACGCGCTTGAGACTACAGTTTTGTAGTGTGCTGTGGCAGCTCCGCAAGCCATTCACGCACCTCCCTGGCGCGCCAGCCCACAGAACCTGCCGACAGTTTCACTGGCGAAGGGCCAGTCCTTTTTTATTGCCGACCCGGTCCCTGTTTCTCCAATGCGTTTTCGGCATCTGGATAGATCTGAATCCTTGCTCCGATGTCACGGTCTCGTGCAGCGCGGCAGCTCGCGCCCCCCGCGTATTCCGCCTCCCTCAGTAACTGATCTCCACGAGTAATGTTTACGACGTTGTCCAGCCGCGACCCGGGCACTTGATACCATCTCAGTTCAGAGGTAGTCTGTCCTGACGGGGAAGGTACCTACCCAAGGGCCTAACATTAACAAAACAGGAGTATTTACAGTGGGCGACAAATATCCGAAAATCAAAGTGGCTGCAGTGCACGCCGCAACAGAATTTCTTAATCGTGACGCAAGTATCGATAAAGCATGTGCATTAATTGCCGAAGCCGGTAGCAAAGGCGCTCAACTGATCGCGTTCCCTGAGGCATTCATACCCGGATACCCCTTCTGGGTCTGGTCGCACACCCCAGTGCAGGCCAAAGCCCTGTTTGCAGAGTTGTTTGCAAACTCTGTCGAGCTGCCCAGTGAGGCATCGGCGCGAATCGGCGAGGCTGCCCGCAAGGCAAACGCGTGGGTCGCAATGGGGATCAACGAACGCGAAGGGGGCACACTCTACAACACGCTGGCATATTTCGACAACGAAGGCCGCTTTGTGGCGCGGCATCGAAAATTACAGCCTACCAACGCAGAACGCACCGTCTGGGGGCGCGGAGACGGCAGCGACGTCTTTGTGCTCGATACTCCGATCGGGCGTGTAGGCGGGCTGATCTGCTACGAACACACGATGGACCTCAATCGGTACGCGCTCGCCGCCCTGGGAGAGCAAATACATATAGCCGTCTGGCCGGCAGCCTCCGCGAACTATACTAGCGCCAATGCGGACAACTTCGACAACATCACTGAAACGGCAGTGAAATATCAGGCAATGGCCGCACAGGCGTTTGTCATCTGTGTTCAAGGCCGAGTCAACGAATCCATACTCAACAAGCTCGGGTTTGCCGACCAACCCGAGAAAATGCGGCTTGGCGGCGGCCTCAGCGGCATCGTCGGACCCGATGCGAAGTGGATTGCCGGTCCGCACCGGGACGACGAGGCAATTATTTATGCAGACATAGACCTGGGCATCATCCGCTACGCGAAGTTTTTCGCTGACTCGGCCGGCCACTATGCCCGCCCGGACGTGTTCTCGTTCGACGTAAATCAAGGCGCGCAAACGCCGCTGGCATCCGCATCAGGGGGAATTCTACCGGCAGGCCTCTTGCGCAAGGCCGAGCAACCGTCAGAGGGCGCCAAAGACAACAACGACGTTGCCGGCAAAGTCGTTCGCCCGCCTGTATCCCGCTAGAGCAAATCCAGCTTAAATCCGGACCGTCATGGCGCTCTTTTAATTTGCGCGTGCACAGCTTCACCCAGTGAAAACACTTGATCCGAAAATGCTCTAGGGCAGGTTCGGCTCAAGTATCGACGGTGTTTTCACAGCATTAGTCTTATGGCGCCGCGCTGGCAAAGCCTAATAGGGGCAACCCCTCGCTCGAAAAGGCCTCAGGCATCACAATGGTTCGACGCTCCGCGCTTTAAACGACGCGGACCGCATCCGGAGCCTCGCATAACTCACGGAAGGTCCATGACCTCGTTCGCTCGGGCGGGGTCAGCCTGAATTTCGTCGATCTGCCGCCTCACGCGCCTATACAGCCGGATAGCGTTGAACATATTGCGCCCCAGCCAGCCAACCGAAATTGCCAGGGCCACGGCCGCGACGCGGGTAAATGGCACCGGCCAGAAACTTGCCGCGACCAATAACACCAGCGCGGCCAAATGCGCCCAGAACTGCTTCGCCGCGGTACTGTCGGGAATGATGTTCTGCACCTTGGGCACAATCCGGATAGTCAGCTCCAGTGTTTTCTCGGCGTTGTACCAAAGCAGGAAGGGAATAATCTTGTACAGCATTCCATTGATGGCCGACAGCGCGACTCCCACCACGAACAAGACACCCAGCGTAACGGAAAAATCACGGACGCCGCCCACCCACTGCGCGAACCAGACCAGGACGCAGCACGACAGGCTGACCATGGCGCAACGCCAGAACAGTGTCGTGGTATCGGCCTTGCGGCGCTTGCGGGTCCACAGCAGATGGAACGTCGTCACCGAAAGCGCCACATAGCCAAGCGCCACCAGCGCCGCGACGGCTCGATTTGCCGCATGTGGCGAACCCGGCACGAAAGCGACAACAGACCACAGCACAAGCAGTACAAAGACTCCTGGAGCGAACCATTGCGTGAAGCGGCGGGGGTACAACTCGGTAACCTGGAATATGGGCATGACCTGATACGCGATCCCGGCGATCACCAGGCCCACCCAGCCGGCCAGCCCCCACAAGCCATGCAGATCAACCAGTGACCCGAAGGGCAGCAGCGCAAAAGGCCGCGACAGGCCCCAACCCAGCCCGCCTGCCAGCGTCACCCCCAGGACCACCGTAACGAACAGCGCCGCCAGGCCAAGCCTTACCGCCAGCAGCACTTCGGCCGCACGGGTGGATGCCGTGCGGCGACACTGCCAGAACCCGGCGATGCAAACGATAATGAACCAGGCAAACGCGGCTGCCAGGAGCGTCAATGCCAGCCTGTATATCCACCCGGCAGACAACATGAAAGCCGCCGCCAGGGCGAGCGTGCCCAGCGTAAGCAGCGCATGGACAATGCCGGCGTTTGTCCGGGCGTTCGGAATATGCACGCCCGTTGCCACCGGAAGTATCTGAATGAGCGCGCCAGTCATGGCGCTGGTCAGCACTCCCAGTGTGAACAGATGAGTCAGTGCCAGCGCCAACGGTGACCAACGTGAAACCAGGGCCTGCGGTCCTTCCCACAACAGCAGCAAAGCCGCCAGCGCGGCAAACAGCGGCACATTAAGGAAGAAAGGCAACGGCGCCAGCAATGGCGGCGAGTTCTCGAAGGCCAGACTGCGTTGCATTACGCCTCACGCCATACCAGAATTTCGTAATCACCATCGGCGCGGGAAATGGTTTCATGCAGATAGCCGCGCTTATGAAGCATGTCATAAAGCGGAAATGGCTCGCGACCGATCATCATGCGCAGACGCTGGCCGCCTTCCAGAGCGGCCAAGGCATCCAGCGCGCGCTCCAGCGGTTCGGGCGGCTCGAAGCCCCGCACATCCAGCACCACCTCCTGACACCCCTCTCGCATAAAACTTTCCCCTCGCCAACACCCCCACAGCGCATCGGGCGCTGTGAAGTTCAATCTTACACGATGGGCAACTTCGGTCCGCTGACAACTTGGGGACTGACGCATTGATTCACGGAAATATTGACTGTCTTCGAATCTTTTCTACTCGCTACGCTTATTCCCCCACACCGTTACTTATATTTACATGTTAGGTTGTTGTGGCAAATCCAACAAAATAACCCTGCTGTCATTGGTAAGT
>SCSG01000026.1 GCA_004322135.1 Burkholderiaceae bacterium
TTAACTCTTTTAACCCTAAGATAGAATCTAGTGGGGACATCGGCATTCGCTCCATTAAGCTCGTTCTTCGTAAAAACAAGTCTAATGAATGTCGGTGTCCCCCGTTAATGATGTAGAGCCTGCGGTAATTTTTTCCCCTAAAAAAAACTTGTCGCATCGGCAGCGCCGTGTGAGCAGGCTTTGACGGCTCGCCTTGTTGCTGGTCTATCCAGAGTTCGTGCAGCCAGTCCGGCCCAAGTTCGAATGCTTGCGGATGGCGCAAGGGCCGCAGGTGTGGCGCCGATGGCACTAGCGCTCGTGAGATGCGAAAAATAATCTTTCAAATGAAGCAAGTGGTTGCGGGCGTGCACTGAATCTGGTCTACAAAACGTCACGATTGTCTATTGGTTGAATCGTTTTTTACCAGGTTTGGCTTGTGCCGTCGCCGAGGTGCACTTATAAAATAAATTTGCTATTTGCAGCACAGCTTGGAACTGATCATAAGCGCCTGGACAACGGCGCGGTAGTGTTAACTTCCTCGACAAGAACAAGAAGGTTATGGCTGATTCAACCATTCGCGTCGCTGTCATAGGGCCGGCACATTTACGGATTCAGGACCCCGGTGTCCAATGGCATGTCTCACTTGCTAGCCTGCTTGCAGGCGATCCGTGTGATGTGGTGTTGCTCGATTTACCTGGATCCCAGGCGGGCCAGGTGCTGCGCTCACTGCGACAAGAGCCCAATTATCGCTATTCGTTGATCTTCTGTCGCCAGGATCAGGATGCGTGGTGCGAGGCATTGGGCGACGGCCAGGCTCCAGTCGATCATGACGGTTTGGTGTCCGCATGGATGGCATGGCGGACGCGTTACGGTCAGCTCGATAAATGGCGCTTCGATGAATATTTTGAAACGCGCGTTCTGACCTGGCTATGGTTGCGCCTGAATAGGCAGGTGTGCGCGGTGCGAAATCCCGAGCGGGCGCAGCATTACGAGTACCCATTGCTTGATGTCCTGGCAAGTGGTGAACGAATTAATTCCTTCGTTTGGCTGCAGTTGATGAACGATCAGGGTTGGCTCGAGGGCAGAGGCCTGGTCGATCGTTTGCGTCTATGCGCGCAGTGCGGTTCGGGGCGGCAGAATTACATCGATGTCTGTCCCGAATGTCAGTCGATCGGCATCGCACGTCAGCCAGCGCTGCATTGTTTTGTCTGCGGTCACGTGAGCGCGCAGGAGAATTTCCTTAAAGACGGCGTGCTGCTGTGTCCCAACTGTTTAAGCCGCTTGCGCCACATTGGCACGGATTATGACCGGCCAATCGAGAACTATCGTTGTCGCAATTGCCAGGCCTTTTTTGTCGATGCGGCGGTGCAGGCCCGTTGCATGGATTGCGGAGCCGTGCATGTGACCGACGAGCTGCGCGTGCACGAAGTGCACAACTATGGCCTGACCGTCGCGGGGCGCGTGCGCTGTCGGGAAGGCTTCGAGAGCAGTTCACCGCTCGAAGAGCACAATCGCCTGGGCTTGCTGGGTGTTCGCTCCTTTCATCATTCGCTGGACTGGATGCTGGAAATACAGCGGCGCTATCGCAAGCCGGTGTTTTCACTGCTGGGGCTGCGGTTTGTCCATTTGTCGAACGCTGTGGAGCGGCTCGGCGATCAGCAGGGGCGCTTGTTGGTTGACACTTTGATTGAGCGTTTGCTTGAGTCGATGTTTGAAACCGACCGTTATACCCGTGTTAACGAAGAGTGCCTTTGGGTATTGCTGCCCCTGGTCGACGCAGACGATCTGGCCCGGGTGAAACAGCGCCTGGAAAAATTGTCGGATCTGTTTGCCGCATCGGAGGCGAAGGAAATTGAATTGCGCGTGGCGGGCTTCACCGCTCCACAAGACTTGCTGGAGGACGAGGACGGTGAATTGCTTATGGCCCGCTTAATGGATGGATTGAGTTAAGGAAATGCGATGGAAATTTCTGACGTCTTGCAGGCGTTCATCCAGGAAGTAACCCGTTCAAATGGTGTCGGCCGCCTGTTCCTAATGGTGTTTCCGTATTTTTTGTTATTCGAATTGCCCATTAACGTGATAGTGCTTCTTGGGGTGCTGCACTGGTTTGTGCGCAAGCACAGTACCCCCATGCAGCAGTCCTTTTATCACCCCAACGTTTCGTGCATCGTCACCTGCTACAGCGAAGGCCGGGATGTTCAGAAAACCTTGATCAGTCTGGCGGAGCAGATTTATCCGGGATCGATCGAAATAATCCCGGTCATTGACGGAGCCAGTGTCAATCAAGAAACGCTTGCCGCCGTGCGTGACTTTCATATGGATGCCGCCTTGTATCCGCGTCGTCATTTGCGCCCCATTGCCAAGTGGCAGCGGGGCGGGCGAGTGTCGTCGCTAAACGCGGGGGTTGAGCATGCCACTGGGGAAATCGTCATGGTGCTTGATGGCGACACATCGTTTGACAACACTATGGTCAGCGCCATCACGCGTCATTTCGCCGATCCGGACGTACCCGCTGTGGCGGGCAGTCTGCGGGTTCGAAATGTGCGGGCATCGCTGGTGACAATGATCCAGGCATTGGAGTATTTGCTGTCGATTCATATGTCCAAGATCGGGCTAGCTGAATGGAACATCGTGAATAACGTCTCGGGCGCGTTCGGTGCGTTCCGCCGCGATTTCCTCAAACAGATCGGCGGGTGGGACACGCATACGGCCGAGGATCTGGACATGACCTTGCGTATAAAAAGTTATTCCCGGCGGCGCAAGATCCGAATCCCGTTCGAGCCCGAAGCGGTCGGTCACACCGACGTACCCGTTACTTTTCGGCAATTTCTGACGCAGCGCCTGCGTTGGGACGGTGACCTGTTCTTTATGTACATCCGCAAGCACAAGCGCAACCTGACGCCAAGTTTGCTTGGCTGGCCCAATTTTTTGATGATTATGTTAACGGGCCTTTTCTTTCAATTGGTGTTGCCGTTCATTATTGTTGGGTACACCCTTTTGTCTGTTGTCCTGTTGCCGCCAGCGACGCTGCTATTGGCGTTTACGTTGATGTATGTCCTTTACTTTTCGATTACCAGCGTAATGTTTGTCTTGACTCTACTGATGGTTTCCGAGCGGCCGGCGCAAGATCTCAAGCTTATTTTTGTTGTCCCACTGTTTCCGCTGTTCATGATCGTGTTGCGTTGCTGGAGCGCGGTCGCCTTGCTTAACGAATTGCTGCGCCGAGGCCATGAAGAAAGCAGTATGGCGCCATGGTGGGTACTAAGAAGGGGAACGAAATTTTGATGAAAAATACATTCTTCCTTACGGCGGCAATCCTTTTTATGGCATTCGCCAACGCCGATCCGCTGCCCTTGGCGGCGCTCATGAATGAAGTGAATAACGATCCCACCGTTCAGGCGGCTTCGGCCGACGTTAATGTTGCGCGAGGCGAGCACGCGATGCACGAAAGTGAATCAGGCTGGCAGCTGTATGCCGGCGCAAGCGTGGGCCGTTATCGTGAATTAGTGACCGACACGCTTATCAACGATTACTACGGGCGTACCTACTCGGTCGGGGTGCGCTATCCGTTGTTAGGCACCCTTCACCGGCAACTGGAAGCGATCCGGTCCAGCGAATACACGGTACAGTACCAAAAACTGCAAGTGTCCGTGCGCCGCGCCGAACGCCGTTTGGCTTTACGCAGCGCCTATGCCGATTGGTGGCGGGCCCAACAAGAGCGATTATTGTGCGGGCCGGTGCAGGCAGCCGTCAGCCAGGCTTTACAACAATTGCAGCGCCGTGAACGCGATGGTCTGATGCTGGCGTCCGATGCTGATTTGGCTCGAAACGAATGGCAACAGGTCCAGGCACCGTGTGTGGATCAGTCGGCGGCTGAGCAAGACACGCGCACTACGCTTGAAGTGATTGTTCAGCACAAGTTGCCGGCCGGTGCTACGGCGGTCAGCGACCCTTTGGCGGAACATCCTCAGCCCTTGACGGCATGGCGGGCGGCGCTTGAGCAGCAGCCGAGCATGGCGGCACGACGAACCCTTGTGACCGAGGCTGAGAAAAATCTCGATGAACCCTGGTATGAAAGTATCGAGTCTGATTTCAGCGTTGGATATAACGCGGAGGATCGTAGCGGTGTGACGACGCTAGGCCACGGACTGGTTGCCAGTGTGAATTTCACGATGCCGTTTGGCGCTGCAAGTCATTCGTCGGCGCACCACCAAGCGAATGTGGCTCGCTATGTCTCGGCCACGAAGCAGCTTTCAGCAGAGCGCCGCGATCTTTTGGTCGAGTTGGGCAAGAGTTTGCGCACGCAGCGCGAAGCTAGCCAAGCGTTGCAGAGCCGGGACGAAGAGCTGGCCGCCGCCGAGTTGTTGCTGCGCGATCAGCGCGATCGCGGTGGCCTGGATGGTGAGGGCACGTATTTGCAATTGCAGGCAGCGCAGCGCCAGGTCTATCAGGCCGGCTTTGCACGCATCGCCGCCTGGCATCAGTTGTGGCTGCAAAACGCGGCATTACGCTTGCTTGTCGACAACGATCCGCAAGCCGACACTTTGCTAGGCTCGGAGCACGTGAGCTGGCAAGGTCAGGTCCCGCAAAGTGCCACGATAGCCGCCGTTGCCGCTGGCGCGACAGTGGCGGCGACCCGATCGCGGCGCGTTGCGGGCCCGTCATGGTACCAAGGCGTTTATATATGGAACAGCGATGCATTGCTCGATCCGGCCCGCAGGCCGGCCGAATTGTTGGCTTTGGGCAGTGCCGGCATGCGGCAGATCTATGTGGGTGTCGATTCCGCTCAATTAATGCGGCTGGCCCAGACCAAGCAGTCATTGGCGGCGCTCATCAAGGACGCTGGCAAGCGGAATTTGCGGGTGGGCTTGCTATTGGGCGATCCCGCGTGGATGAGTCCGTCCGGACGGAGTGAATTGATTTCCTTGATCGGATCCTTGAAAGACCTTCAGTTTTCGAGCCTGAATCTTGATTTGGAAGTTGAGCAACGTGGCTTTCCTGTGCCCGATGAACATCTACGGGACTGGATCGACACTGTCGCTGCCGCCGTCAAGGCCAGCCCATGGCCGGTCGAGCTATCCAGCCATTATCGCTGGTTCGCGACTCCCAAGGTGGGGCATACGTGTGTGCCTTGTTCGCTGTCCAGATTGGGTGTGGCCAGTATCAGCCTGATGATATATGTCCGCAATCCCAAGCGTAGTACCGAATTGGCCGCACAAATTGCGAAGCGTTGGCCGAAACTGTCTTTTCGTTTGGCGCAGAGTGTGGAGCCACAATTGACGCCGCAGGAGAGTTGGGCGGGAGCGTCTTCCAGCCAGATCGACGGGCAGGAGGACAGTTGGCGCGCGAAGTTGGAGCCGCTTGGAATAACCGGCATCGATTGGCAGGATTGGCGCTCCTACCCGCGCTTTTTGCAAGGTGGCTAAAGATGAAGGTTCGTTTCGATAGCAGTAAGGAACGCCGCCCCATGCACGAACAAGGCGTGAAGGTTCTGTATGGGTCCAGCAAACGCGTGGCCTTCCGCTTGCGCTGGTACTTGATTCTATTTTTGGTGTTAAGCCCGTTGATGTGGTTTGCGGGGAATATGGCGTATGGCGCATTTGTGGTTCATGCGCCCGCGCAGCTGCTGTTGCCCATTATCGAAGTCCGCGCGCGCGACGCCGCCCAGATAAGTCGGCTTGCTGTGCGGGATGGCGACCAGGTCAAAAAGGGGCAGTTGCTGGTGCAAATGGATAATCCTGAGTGGCGGCGGCGCCTGGATCAGCTAAACGCTATGTCGATGCCCTCGGAGTCTTCCTCGTCGGCGGTCAGTGCTCGTCTGAAAAATGTATTGCGCCGTGAGCTCGGCCGTGCTCAGCAGCGTCTTAGCCTGGCTGAAAGCTTGCTTAAAGATGGGGCGGCGACGCATGCTGAGGTATTGTCGGCCGCCACCGAGCGCGATCGAGCGCAGGCGGATCTGTTTTCTTTCGAACAACAGCAGTATCAGCAACGCGAGCAGCCGGGGGTGGTGCGAGATATTGCGTTGCGAGAGGCGGAAGCGAAATCGCTGCAGGACCGCCTACAGGCCCTCCGCGTGGTGGCTCATGAGCCAGCAACGGTCGTGGACGTGCTGGTTAACGAAGGCGAGAACGTGGGTCCGGGGACGTTATTGATGCGGCTTGAGCGCCCCGTCAAGCCATCGATCATGGTTTATCTTCAACCTGCCGACGCGAAATATGGACAAACGGGCCAACCACTGGAGATCGGGCTGCCCGACGGAACCTGGCTGGATGCGCGCGTGCAGGATTCGGCCGACCGGACGCGGCGTTTGCCTGATGAGCTGCGCGAGCCCTTTAGCGCGGCTCAAAGCGGCTTATTGGTGTCGGTTGCGGTCGATGGCGAGTTTCCCAAACGCTGGTTGGTTGATCATCTGACACTCAAGGCGCGCTTCCCACATAACCTTCCGCATTTGCTTGCGTGGTGGGATGATGTCCGTAACGCTGTCGTGGTGGCCGACAGCAACTTGCGGCACTACAGCGCCTTCTAACGGCGGCGGCTAGTCAAGAATTCGTGATCAGCGGCTATTAATACGCGTCGTGCCGCCGTGGGCCTGCGCGTCATCGTGTGGCTTTACGTGGCCGGTACGGGGAGTGGACACTATTCGACTGGATCGGCTATCGACCATCGGCCCGGGCCGGTTTGCCGAGATGCTGACACATTTTCCCGCTTTTGCCGGCGTGTCGCGAACACCCTCGTGCAGGTGGCGCCTGGTTCGATCACACGCCCAAATATGCCCGCTGCAATTCGGGATCGTTGATCAGCTCGCTCGCTGGCCCCTCGCGCGTGATATGCCCGGTTTCGAGCACGTAGGCGCGGTCCGCGGCGGACAAGGCAAGGTGTATGTCCTGTTCGACCAGCAAAATGGTCACGCCCTTGCGGCGGATATTAGTCAGGTCTTCCATCAGTTGGTCGACGACAATAGGGGCCAGGCCCAGACTCATTTCATCGACCATCAGCAGCAGGGGGCGGGCCATGATGGCGCGCGCCATGGCGCACATTTGCTGCTCTCCGCCCGACATGCTGCCCGCCAGTTGGCGGCGCCGCTCGCCCATAGTGGGAAACAGCGCGTACACATTTTCCAGGTCGGCACTGACAGCGGCGGAATCACTGCGCCGGTAGGCGCCCATGAGCAGGTTATCCTGGACCGACATGCGCGGGAAAAGCTGGCGGCCTTCGGGCACCTGCACGATGCCGTGGCGAAAGATTGTGTCGGGCGTGCTGTGCTCCAGAGCCTGGCCTTTGAAGTGTATTGTGCCCGACGTGGCCGCCAGCAACCCCGAGAGTGCGCGCAGCAATGTTGTTTTGCCTGCGCCATTGCTGCCGACCAGCGCCACGAATTCTCCGGGGAAAATATCCAGGCTGATCGAGTCAAGCACGGGCACTTGCCCATAGCCCGCCGCCAGGTTTCTGACAGACAGCAGGGAGGATGGGGGGGCCGGCGTGTTCATGAGCGTTTCTTGCCGAGATAGGCTTCAATAACCCGGCTGTCGCCGAGTACGGCGCCGGGCGTGCCATCGGCGATTTTTTCGCCGTGGTGCAGGACCATGATGCGATCGGACAAGTCCCGGATCGCCTTGATAACGTGTTCGATGACGATGATACTGATGCCCGTGTCGCGCACTTTGCGTATGACCCGGATGACTTCGTCGATTTCGACCAGGTTCAATCCGGCCATGACTTCGTCACACAGCAGTACGCGCGGTTGCATGGCCAGGACCTTGGCAAGCTCCAGGCGCTTGCGGTCCGGGCCGCCGAGGTCTTCAGCATAATGATCGGCGTGCTTGCCCATGCCCACGAATTCCAGGCATTCGCGCGCGCTTTCGCGCGCCAGCTTGAGCTTTGACTGCCCGGCGCCGCGGCCGAACAGCGCGCCCACCGCCACGTTGTCCAGGGCGGACAGGCCCGGAAACGGCTTCATGATCTGGAAGGTGCGTCCGATTCCCAGACGCGCGCGGCGAAAGGCCGCCATGCGGTCGATACGGTGCGCATCGAACCAGATTTCTCCTGAGGTGGGCGCCAGCGTTCCGCTGAGCAGGCTGATGAGTGTGGTCTTACCCGCGCCATTGGGGCCTATGAAGCCCAGGATTTCTCCGCTGTTCAGCGTAAAGCTGACGTCATTGACGGCCACCAGCCCCGCGAAGCGCCTTGTCAGGCCGCGTGCTTCAAGTAGTGGGCTCATAGGCGGTTGGCCTTTATGTTTTCCGCGAAATAGCGCCAGCTGGCGCGCCGGAAGCGGCGCACGACGTCGGCCAGGCCTCGCGGCATGAGCACCACGGCGACGACGATGACAACGCCGAAGAACAGCCCCGCGACGCTGGTGACTTCGCTTGAAAGCACCTCGGAGATGGCCGAGAGAATGAAGGAACCGACAATAGGGCCAAGAACCGTGCCAGGCCCGCCAAAGACCGCCATGATGATCATCTTGACGTTCAGGGTGATGTCGAAAGCGCTTTCCGGGTCCAGGAACGTAATCCAGTAAGTGTGGATGCCGCCCGCGAGTGCGCTGAATATGCCTGCCAATATGAAGGCCAGGACCTTGTACCGCGTAGTGTTTACCCCCATGACGACCGCGCCTTCCTCATTTTCCCTGATGGCGATCAGTCCGAAGCCGAAGCGGCTGCGCGTCAGCCACCACACGGCCAGCGTGGCCAGGATCAGCAAGCCCAGCGAGAGCTCGTAGAACAGCGGGTCGTTGTTCAGCGGGGGCAGAACCAAGCCGATATTCTGTCCGGCCAGCGGGACATTGGAAATGATTGCGGCCATGACTTCGGCCAGCGCCAGCGTGGCGATGGCGAAATAGTGGCCTTTGAGGCGCAGCACCGGGATGCCCAGACACAGAGCGAAGATGACCGCAAGCACCACGCCGAAGCCCAGGCCCACGGCGAATGGCAGGTGCCATTGCACCATGGCTATCCCCACCCCGTAGGCTCCCAGGCCATAAAAGACCGAGTTACCGAAGGATGGGTAGCCGGTATAGCCACCGATGATGTTCCAACCTTGGGCCAGCACGGCCAGCAGCAGGGTGTTTATGCCGAACTGGATCATGGTGTCCGAGCCGTATTTGGGCAGGAGGATCAGGGCGACGAGCGCGATGGCAAGGAGCAGGGCCCGCAGCGTTTTCATGTCGTCTTCCCGAGCAGGCCTGTGGGTCGTACGATCAATACCAGCACCAGGACGCCGAAACTGGCAACATCCGAGAAAGTCGGTCCGATATACAGCGCGGTAAGTGCTTCGATCAGGCCCAGCACCAGCCCGCCGGCGATTACGCCAAGGGGGGTGTCAAGGCCGCCAATGATGGCGATGGCGAAGGATTTGGCTGTCAGGCTTGCCCCGATATAGGGGTTGATTTGTGATACTGTGCCGTACAGTCCGCCAGCGGCGCCCGCCAGCGCCAGTCCAAGTCCGAACGTCACTGCGTACAGGTGGCGCGGCTCGACACCGTACAGGCGTGCGGCCGAGAGATTCTGTGCCGTGGCCCGGATCGCGCGCCCCAGCTTGGTGTGCAGTAAAAAATACCACATGATCAATGTCAGCAGTATTGCCACGCAGAAGGCCGCCAGACGAACCAAGGGGATAGTCACGCCCACGACGCTGATGTTCTGGCCGGAGTAGCTGGGGTTGATCGTGCGAAAATCTGCCGAAAATACCAGTTGGGCAAGATATGTCAGAACGACTTCCATCCCGAAGGTGATGAGCAGGGTGTTGAACATGGGGGCTCGGGCGATCAAGTTCAGGATGCCGCGCTGTACGGCATAGCCCAGGGCGAACATGACAACCGCGGTCAGCGGCAGGCCCAGAAACGGGTCAAATCCCAAGCGCGTAAACGTGTACCACGACACGTAGGCACCCACCATGATGAAAGCGCCATGCGCCAGGTTGACGATGTTCAGAACCCCCCAAACCAAGGCAAGGCCCAGCGCCATGATGGCGTACAACCCACCTTGTAGGATACCGTTGACGAGTACCTGCAGGAAGAGATCCAAGCCGCAGCCCCCGCGTCAGGTTATCGTTTGGACCACGCTGGCATAGGATATTTAGCAGGCGTCATGAAGTGCTGGCCATCATATACGGCGATTGGTTTGTCGTTCTGGATCTGGATGACGACCTGGTCCAGAGATATTTGACCATTTGGTGCGAAAGCAATATGGCCGTACAGGCTCTGGAAATCGCTTGCCGCGAGCGCGTCACGTACCGCCTTGGGATTGAGGGATCCGGCCTTTTCAATGGCCTTGACGATGGCCTCGACGTCCGCCGCGCCCGATGCCGCGTGATAGTCGGGGGTGTAGTGGTATTTGGCAGCGTACTGTGTCGAGAATTGCACTGCATCGCCGAACCACTGGTCTTTGAGTGCGGCAGAGGGTAGCCAGGCAGTCATGCCGAAGGCGTAATCCGCGTCTTTGCCCAGGGCCTTGCGGAAGTCCTCGCTGGGCACCCCAACCGTGAATGAATACATGCTGGGCGCGATGCTCAGGCTTTTGGCCTGACGAATGAAGTTCAGGATTTCTGTTTCGTGGCCAGCGACCAGCACGGCGTCGATGTTCTGAGATTTGATGCGCGAAAGCTCGGAGTTGAAATCGCTGGTGTTGCTGCTGTAGCGTTCATCCAGCGTTGCCTTGAGGCCGGCTTTTTCCAGCAAGGGCCTTGTGCCTTTGGCAACCGACACGTCAAATGAGTCGTCGGCATAAAGCAGCGCTATCGATTTAGGCTCGGGCTTGAGCTGTTTGATCATCGAAATGGTGCTGCCGAAATAATTGCTTGCGGGAGCTAGTGTGCCGAATACGTATTTGAACCCACGCGCGAAAATCTGGTCGGAAGCGCCACCCCCTTGCACCATGGGGATCTGGTATTTTTCAGAGACCGCCGAATCGGCCAGCGCGAAATTGCTGGCGAATGGGCCAAGGAGGAAATTGACCTTGTCACGGGAAACCAACTGTGTGTATTGCCTCACGCTGAGGTTCACGTCCGACTGGTTGTCGTAAAGCTTCAGGGCCAAGGTATAGTGTTTGCCGCCAACCGTGACGCCACCCTTTTCGTTGATTTGGTCGATGGCAAGCTGGTAGGCGTCGCGGTAGTAGCGCCCGGTGTTGGCGACCGGGCCTGTAAGCTGAACGGAGGCGCCCAGAACGATTTCGTTTTGGGCGGCGCTGGAAGTGCCGCAGGCTAGAGCGAGTGTCAGGCTACCCAATACGAACGGGACGGCACGTAAAGTCAGTAAGCGCATGACAAGACCCCTATTTTAAATTTTGACAAGATTAATCTTTTCATTCTCCTGGAATTTCGGTTACGAATAGCTGAATTTCTTATTACTAAGAGCTGAATATTTGCTTACTAGTGCAAATCACCGATGATTCGCACGAATTCGTTCAGTTCTTCGCCGTAGCAGTTCGAGGGCAGCCAGCAATAGTATTGATATCAGAATCAGAAGTGTCGCAACAGCGAGTATGGTCGGGTTGATCTGCTCGCGCAGGCCCGAAAACATTTGGCGTGGGATGGTCACTTGCTCGGGGCCGGCCAGAAACAGGATAAGCACGATTTCGTCAAACGAGGTTGCGAACGCAAACAGGGCGCCCGCGATGACGCCGGGGCGAATCAGCGGGATGATAATGCCGCAAAATGCCTTGAAGGGAGATGCACCCAGACTCAGTGCGGCTCGATAAAGCGAACGATCAAAGCCGGACAGGGTTGCGGTAACCGTAATGATGACGAACGGCACACCCAGTACTGCGTGGGCGATGATGACTCCGGTGTACGAGCCAACCAGCCCAAAGCGCGCATAGAAAAAAAACATCCCCGCCGCGACAATGATCAGCGGCACGATCATCGGCGACAGCAGTAGGGCAGTGATGGTTCGTCGAAATGGCATGTCTTCGCTGGCCAGCCCCATCGCCGCCAGTGTTCCCAGGGCGGTGGCAATTACCGTGGCGCTGGAAGCGATGAAAAAGCTGTTGCGTATGGCAAGCGACCATTTCTGACTATGAAAAACGGCCGAGTACCACTGCAGTGAGTAGGCCTGTGGATCAAGATGCACCATGCCTTTGGTAAAGCTGAAGAACGGATCCGCATTGAAGGATAGTGGGACGATGATGAGAATCGGCAAGATCAGGAAAAATAGGACTGCCCAGGCCGACAGGGCGAGCGCGCCTGCGCCCACTTTCTGGCGCCACGTGTGGTAGTCGGGCAGTGTTTTCACGCTTCTTAGCCTAATCGGATGTTGCGGGCGCCGACCAGGCGGTCATACACCCAGTACAACGCCAGGATGAGCACAAGCAGCAGCACGCCAAGCGCTGCCGCCAACCCCCAGTTGTTCGAACGCTGCATATGAAATGCGATGATGTTCGAGATCATTTCGCCGTCGGTGCCGCCAACCAGCGCTGGCGTGATGTAGTACCCCACCGAGATAATGAATACCAACAGCGAGCCGGCACTCAGCCCCGGCAGACTCAGTGGCAGGAAGACCCGTAAAAACGCCGACCAGGGGCGGCTACCCAGTGACTGTGCTGCGCGTACATAGCTGGGATCGATTGAGCGCATGACGCTGTACAGCGGCAGCACCATGAAGGGCAGCAATATGTGCGTCATGGCAATGATGGTGGCAAACCGGGTGTACATCATCTCTACCGGCGAGCTGATCAGGCCTATGGCCTGAAATATCGAGTTGAGGACACCGTTGGTTTGCAAAAGTGCAATCCACGCCGTGGTGCGGACGAGCAGGGAAGTCCAGAATGGCAGCAGCACCAGCACCATCAGCGCCCCTGCCAATCGGCGTGGTGCATGCGACAGGTAGTAGGCCAACGGGTATCCCAGCACGATGCATAGTAGCGTTATGGTCAACGCAATATCCAGTGTCCTGCCATACAGTTGCAGGTAGATACTGGCGCTACTGCGCTGGTGGATTTCGCCTTTGGCATTGCGTTCCAGGTCGAGCGCCGTCAAATAGTTGGTGTCGGTATAGACGTGTCCGACTCGCTGGATTGACTGCCATAGTTCGGGCTGTGCCCAGCGCGGGTCGAAATCACGCAGCTGGCTGGCGCCTGGACTTGTCAGTTGTGCATCCTCAAGACTGCGCATCTGTCGTGCCGAGGCGTTGATGAGGCTGGATGCGCCGGGGTAGGCCCGATTTACGGCAGCAGCCACGATTCCGGCCTTGCGCTCCTGCGCAAGCCGCTTCAGTTCAAGCGCCATGGTCTGGAAGATGGTGGGTTCAGGCAGCTTGCTCCCGTCCCAATGCCCAAGCTGGCTTATCGTTTTTGGGATGAGTTCGACGAGGGTGGGGTTGTAGACGCTACGGTAAAGCATGGACGCAATCGGCGCGACGAAGGCAAACACCACGAACGCGAGCAGAGGCGCAACCAGCAGCAGCGCGGTGCATCTGCGGCGGCGCAGTTCGCCGCGCTCGGCCTTGACTTCGTTTGTAGCCAGGCTGTCGTTGGCAAGGCCGGTGCCGCCCTGCATGGCGGTACCGGGCAAGGACGCCGTATCTAGATGCTGGCTTGTTGCCATATCGGCTGTGCGCCCGGGCTTTTATTTAAGGAGCCATTCATTGAATTTTTCGCCCAGCGACTCGCCATAATCAGCCCAGAAAACGCTGTCAACCCTTCTGCCCTCTTTCAGATGTGAGGTAGGCAAATCGGCAACGATGTCTTTGGCGACCAATGCCATCGACGAGGCGCGAGGTGGGCCATAGGCCACGTCCTGGAAGCCAGCAAGCGCTTTGGTGCTGGTGGCGAACGCGACAAATTTCAGCGCCTGTTTGAGTTTTGGGGTTCCCTTTACGATGCTCCAGGCACCCAGATCCCACATATTGCCGTCCCATACAATTGTGAAGGGTTTTTTCTCGTGACGGATGGCGTTGAAGATTCTGCCGTTGGCCGACTGCACCATGACAGCTCCGCCGTCGTTGAGCAATTGCGGCGCCTGTGACCAGCTGTCAAACCACACGACGTCCTTTTTGATGGTGTCCAGCTTGGCGAAGGCCCGTGCTTGTCCTTCCGGTGTTTTCAGCACCTTGTAGATGTCTTCAGGTTTGACGCCATCGGCTAGCAGTGCCCATTCCATATTGAACTGGGCGCGTTTGCGCAGGGCGCGCTTGCCGGGGAATTTCTTCACGTCGAATAGATCATTCAGGGTGGTGGGCTTTGCACCTGGGAACGCCTTGTTGTTGTAAGCGTAGATGGTGCTGTATACGATTTCGCCAACGCCGCATTCGTTCTCGAGCGCTTCGGGGATGAAGTCCTTCTGCGCGGGAACACCATCGTCACCCGGCAGCAGGATATTGCGTGGTATGGGCTCCAGCAGACCCTCAGAGCACGCGCGTTCGAGATCAATGGTTTCCACGTCGACGACGTCCCACTGGATATTGCCCGATTGTACTTGTGCCTTGAGTTCTGCGACTCCGCCGGTGTAGTTTTCGAACAATATTTTCTCGCTGGTTTTCGCAGTGTAGGGGTCTATTTGATGAAGTTTCTGAGTGGCGCCGTACGCCCCGCCAAATGAGACGACAGTCAGCGTGTCGTCAGCCTGGGCCGCGGTTCCTGCGTAAAGCGACAAGCCCAGCGTAATGGCCAGGGCCAGCGAGCGATTGAGTTTTCTCATGTATGTTCTCCTCGAGCCGTATCGGCGTTGGTCTTGAATGCAAGGCAGTCTGTGGCTGCCCAGATTACGGTTGTGGGTTGTCCTTCGGTGAATTCCGGTGCTTTTGCATCGTTGAGTGTTTTGACTACAACTCGGCTGCCGTCAGGCAGCGCGAGAAAGTAGCGAATGAAGTCGCCGACGTAGTGACGTGCCATAAATTTGGCAGCGACCTGATTGTCGCCAGGTTGGTTGTTAGCCTTGAAGGTGAGTTTCTCGGGACGGATCGAAATGATGCATTGTTGATCCGAGGCATCACAATCGCCGTTGCGCGCGATGATGTTGCCACCGCCAGGCAGGTTGGCCTTGACCAGATCGCCGTCGATCATAGGTGCCAGTGCGGGGATCAGGTTGTTCTCACCAACGAAGTTCGCCACGAAGGCGTTTGCGGGGTGCTCGTACAGTTCGTCGGGCGAGGCGTATTGTTGGACGACGCCGTTGTTGAAGACCGCGATGCGGCTGGACATGGTCAGCGCTTCGACCTGATCGTGCGTAACGTAAATGACCGTGAATCCGAGCTGCCGGTGCAGGCGAGTAATTTCGAATTGCATTTGCTCGCGTAGCTTCTTGTCCAGCGCGCCCAGCGGCTCGTCCATGAGGACGAGTGCCGGTTCAAAGATAAGGGCGCGTGCCAGTGCCACGCGCTGGCGTTGTCCTCCCGAGAGCTGCCCAGGATACCGGCCATCGAAGCCGTCCAGCTCGACGAGCTTCAAATGTCGCGCTACGCGTTCCCTGATTTGGCGCTGGGGCACGTGGCGCACTTTAAGGGGATAGGCAAGGTTGTCGGCCACAGTCATGTGGGGGAACAGGGCGTAGTTCTGGAAGACCATCCCGATGTTCCGGTTGTAGGGGGCTATTTTGGTGATGGAACGGCCGTTCACGGTGATGCTGCCACTTGTCACGTTCTCGAAGCCTGCCAGCATCATCAGAACCGTGGTCTTCCCCGAGCCCGACGGGCCGAGCAACGTTATGAATTCACCCTTCCTGACATGAAGGGTGAAGTTCTTGATTATCAATGTTTTTTGGTCGTAGGTCTTCTTGACGTTGGTGAGTTTCAGGAACTCACCTTCGTTTGTTTCGTGCATCGATAATCCTGTTTGGTCCTGCCAGAGTCGTGGGTTTGGCCTCGGGTGCGTGTACGTACCCAAAATGGTTCATGTCAAAGCGAGCGGCTCGGGCAGGAGATCGTCCCGACGCTTGCCTGCTCCGGGCCAAATACTCGGGTTACGGGAGGATACCATTTGGGGCATGGGCTGGAACTGAGGGTAACCCCTTGCCCGCTGCAGCCCAGAGGCGGCTGGCGGCTGACGGTAGGTGCCGTGATCGGGTCACGTTGTTGCGGTCTAAGCAGCGTGCTCAGCTTGTTTAGAGCAGTTGCAAATGCTACACTTGCACGTTCTTCCCCTCTATTGCATTTTCCATGGAAATTACATTTACGCGAACTTTGACAACTGCAAATTAGCTGCCTGAGCCGCGTGTCAGTTCTTCCTTTAGCAATCGAAGCAATCAAGAATTCCAAAAAACGCGACATTTGCCGCGTTTTTTCATTTACACAAGGTCAGTTTCATGGTTCGAATTACTCTGCCTGACGGCTCTGAGCGCGAGTTTCCAGGCCCGGTGTCGGTTAGCGATGTGGCACACTCCATCGGTGCCGGACTGGGGCGTGCTGCGCTTGCCGGACGTGTTGGGGTGCAGGGTGCCGAACCCGAACTGGTTGATACGGCTTTTGTTATTGATCACGACGCTACCTTGTCCATCGTGACGGCCAAGGACCCGGATGGGCTCGACCTCATTCGTCATTCGACGGCGCATCTGCTGGCCTATGCCGTCAAGTCGCTCTTTCCCGACGCGCAGGTCACCATTGGGCCTGCCATCGACAACGGCTTTTACTACGACTTCTCGTATAAGCGCCCGTTCACGACCGAAGATCTGGCGGCCATCGAAAAGAAGATGACTGAACTGGCGAAAAAAGATGAGGTGGTCACTCGTGAAGAATGGCTGCGCGATGATGCGGTAGCGTTTTTCAAGGGTATGGGCGAACACTACAAGGCCGAGATCATCGCGTCGATTCCGTCCAACGAGCCCATCAGCCTCTATCGCGAGGGCGATTTCATCGACCTGTGCCGTGGGCCCCACGTTCCGTCCACGGGCCGGCTCAAGGTTTTCAAATTGATGAAAGTGGCCGGCGCCTACTGGCGCGGCGACAGCAAGAACGAGATGCTGCAGCGCATTTACGGTACGGCGTGGGCCACCAAGGAAGAGCAGGCGGCCTATTTGCACATGCTTGAAGAAGCCGAAAGGCGGGATCACCGCAAGCTGGGTCGCGAACTTGATCTCTTTCACTTTCAGGACGAGGCGCCAGGGCTGGCTTTTTGGCACGCCAAGGGCTGGACGCTGTGGCAGCAGGTCGAACAATACATGCGGCGCGTATACGTTGACAACGGCTACCTTGAAGTCAAGGCGCCGCAGATTCTGGACCTGTCGCTGTGGAAGAAAACAGGCCATTGGGACAATTACGCCGAGAACATGTTCACTACGGAGTCCGAAAATCGTGTTTACGGACTCAAGCCCATGAATTGCCCCGGGCACGTGCAGATTTTCAATTCAAGCTTGCACTCCTACCGCGAATTGCCGATACGCTATGGCGAATTCGGTCAGTGTCACCGCAATGAGCCTTCGGGGTCGCTGCATGGTTTGATGCGGGTGCGCGGCTTCACCCAGGACGATGGGCATATCTTCTGTACTGAAGACCAGTTGCTGGACGAATGCTCGGCTTTCACTGCCTTGCTGCAAAAGGTTTATGCCGATTTTGGTTTTACCGAGATTTTGTACAAGGTGGCGACGCGGCCCGAAAAACGCATAGGCGCCGACGACGTCTGGGACAAGGCTGAACACGCCCTGATGCAAAGTCTGGACCAAACCGAGTGCCAATACGAAGTTTCGCCAGGCGAAGGTGCTTTCTACGGACCCAAGATCGAATACACGCTCAAGGATGCCATTGGCCGTCATTGGCAGTGCGGGACTATTCAGGTCGATTTCTCCATGCCGGCGCGGTTGAATGCCGAATATGTCGATGCCAGTGATCAGCGCAAGACGCCCGTCATGTTGCACCGGGCCATTCTGGGCTCGCTTGAACGCTTCATCGGAATGCTTATCGAAAACCACGCGGGCGCCATGCCACCCTGGCTTGCGCCCGAACACGCTGTGGTGTGTTGTATTTCCGAGTCTTTTTCGGGCTATGCCTCTGAGATTGCCGCAAGCCTTAAAGGTCAAGGCTTCAGGGCCAGCGCCGATTTGCGCGGTGAAAAAATCACCCGTAAAATCAGAGAGCACAGTATGCAAAAAGTACCGTATATTCTTGTTGTCGGCGAAAAAGAGCAGGATGCGTCAACGGTGGCGGTGCGGGGCCGTGGCGGCGTTGATATGGGCACCATGTCCCTCGCCGATTTTTCCACGCGCCTGCGGCACGAAATCGAGGCCCGTCTTGAAGTCGGGCAGGCCTGACAGGCATTTTCATCAATTCTAGGAGTTTCAGACATCGCAACCGAAAAAGCTCATCGCATTAACAGTGAAATTCGTGTTCCGGAGGTACGCCTTATAGGAGTCGACGGCGAACAGCTGGGTGTTGTAAAGACATCAGAAGCCATAAGTTTGTCAGAGGAACACGAGGTCGATCTGGTCGAGATCGCACCGAATGCGGTGCCACCCGTCTGTCGCCTCATGGACTACGGGAAATTCAAGTATCAAGAGCAAAAGCGCCAGGCCGAGGCGCGTTCCAAACAAAAGATCATCCAGGTAAAAGAAGTCAAGTTTCGCCCTGGAACCGACGAAGGGGATTATCAGGTCAAGCTGCGCAACCTGCGGCGCTTCATCGAGGAAGGCGACAAGGCAAAGGTCACCTTGCGGTTTCGTGGCCGCGAGATGGCGCACCAAGAGCTTGGCATGCGTGTTCTTGAACGTGTGCGCGATGATCTGGTAGAACTTTGCCAGGTTGAGGCCATGCCCAAGCTAGAGGGGCGTCAAATGGTCATGGTGTTGGCGCCGCGCAAGAAGGCGGTGGCTGGCAAACCCAATGAGTCTGCCTCGTAATTAATAGCGGCTTGTCCTTCTGGGCTGTAGTGTTGGGCGAGTCGCGCCAGCAGGTGTTCTATGCACGTATTATTTGTTATTGATCCCTTGCCTTCGCTCAAGGCTTACAAGGATTCCTCGGTGGCGATGATGCGAACGCTGGTGGCTCGCGGCCACACACTTAGCGCGGCTTCGCAGGGCAGCATCTATATCGATCAGGGCATCGTCAAGGTGGCTTCGGTTGGTATCGAGCTCGTTGATGGCGCCGACCTGCACGAGCATGCGTGGTGGCGTGAAAACGCACACCGGGAAAGTCCGCTGTCAGCGTTCGATGCGGTCATCATGCGCAAGGATCCTCCGTTTGACATGGAATACGTGTATTCGACGCACTTGCTGGAATTTGCCCAGGCGCAGGGCGCACGCGTATTCAATTCCGGGGCGGCCATTCGCAATCACCCCGAGAAACTCGCCATTACCGAGTTTGCACAATTTGCACCGCCCACTGTGGTAACGCGTGACATGAAGCGCCTGCGTGCTTTTCATGCCCAGCACGGGGACGTTATTGTCAAGCCGCTGGACGGCATGGGTGGAACGGGCATTTTCCGTATGCGGGAGTCCGAGCCAAATCTGGGTGCCATTCTGGAAACGCTGACCGAAAATGGGACACGCACCATTATGGCGCAGCGATACATTCCCGAAATCGTCAATGGCGACAAGCGCATCCTGCTGATCGGCGGTAAGCCCGTACCCTATGCCCTGGCGCGCATGCCGCTGGCTGGCGAGACGCGTGCCAATCTGGCTGCGGGTGGGACGGGCGTGGCCCGGCCACTGACCGAGCGGGATCTTGAAATTGCCAATACCATAGCGCCACAACTGGCGCCGCGCGGACTGCTGCTCGTCGGTCTTGATGTTATTGGCGACTACGTTACGGAAATCAATGTGACTAGCCCGACGTGCTTTGTCGAAATTACCGAGCAGACAGGTTTTGACGTAGCACAATTTTTCGTTGTGGCGCTTGAAAACGCCGTAGGTGCCTGAGGTGGTCCGCATTATTCTCGTCATGCATGCGCCGCTTGGCCAGGCGTTTGCGGCGTGTGCCGAACATATATTGGGCCGCAAACCCATGCTTTCGGTATTCGAGATGAAACCCGACGATTCCATCGACGAACGAGTCGACCAGTTGTATTCGCTGCTGGTCGAGCCGGCCGAAGACGGGGTGTTGGTGCTGTGCGATATCTACGGGGCGACGCCTTTCAATATCGCCAGCCGTGCCTTGAAAAAGGCACTGGCACGCGGAGTTATCGGGCACATGATTACCGGCACAAATTTGTGCATGATATTGAAGGCCCTGACTGATCAGCAGGAGGCGCCCGCCGACCTTAGCGAAAAGGTGCGATTGGGTGCGATGAAAGGGATAGTGAATGCCGACTGCACGTTGTTTCCCTGAGCCGTTTTGACTACTGAATCAATAAAAGACGCCTATGCCGACAACAAATATAGTCATCAGCAACAGATTGGGGTTACATGCGCGCGCAGCGGCCAAGCTCACGCAGCTGGCTGGTCAGTTCGGTCAATGCGAGATCTTCATTGCGCGCGGAGCCCAGCGTGTGAACGCCAAGAGCATCATGGGGGTCATGATGTTGGCTGCGGGTCTGGGTGTAACCGTCAAAGTCGACGCGAATGGCGCGGATGCCGAGAAGGCGCTGGCCGAAATACGTACGCTGTTTGACAACAAATTTGGTGAACAGGAGTAGGATGGCGTTGTTGTAGGTACTACCCGCGCTATGAATCCGATTTCCTATCCGTCACCGCATCAGCTGTGCTCCACGCTTTGCATGCGTGGGCAGGGTGTAGTCAAGGGTTATGCCATTGGCCGTGCCGTGGTCATGGGCGCAGCGGCGCTCGAGGTGGCGCATTACCGCATCCAGCCCGAGGCAGTCGATAAAGAGTGTGAACGGCTGAAAACGGCGCTCGTTGCCGCAAGCGGCGAACTCCAGACTACCGCAGGCAGCCTCCCCGACGATGCACCCCGCGAAATGGGTGCTTTGCTGACTGTGCACAGCATGCTGTTGAATGACCCAATGCTCGTGCAGCAAACTTGCGACCTTATCACCGAGCGGCATTACAACGCCGAATGGGCGCTTACCACGCAGGCGCAAGTCCTGAGCGAACAGTTCGCCATGATGGAAGACAGCTATCTGCGTGAGCGTGGCGCGGACATCCGGCAGGCTATCGAGCGTGTGTTGCGCGTTTTGTCCGGTTCCACCGTCTTATTGCCCCAGCTAAAAGAAGTGCCGGCCGACGAAGCGTTGATTGTCGTGGCTCGAGACATTTCTCCAGCCGACATGTTGAAGTTGCGCGGTGGCCGTTTTGCGGCTTTTTTGACTGATCTGGGCGGGCCGACTTCGCACACTGCCATCGTTGCCCGCAGCATGAATGTTCCGGCAGTTGTGGGCATAGGCAATCTGCGCGCTCTGGTGCGCGATGGGGATGTCCTTGTAGTTGATGGCGCCACGGGCGCGGTGCTGGTGAATCCGCCCGAATTTGCGCTGAATGAATACAGGCGGCGTCAGGCCGCCTATGCCGACGACAGAGCAGAGCTAAGCCTGTTGCGTGATGCCGAAGCCATTACGCTGGATGGTGTGCGGGTCAGGCTGGAGGCCAACATCGAACTTCCCGAAGAGGCTGTGGCGGCGTTGGCTGCAGGGGCCGACGGCATTGGCCTGTTTCGCAGCGAGTTCCTGTTTATGGGTCGCAGTACCCTGCCTGACGAAGAAGAGCAGTTCCGCGCTTATGCATCCGTTGTGCAGACGATGGCGGGACGGCCTGTCACTATCCGCACCCTGGACATAGGATCCGACAAGACGTTGGATGGCGAAGTCGCCGTTGCGGCGAACCCGGCTCTCGGCCTTCGGGCCATACGCTACTGCCTGGCCAATCCGGAAATTTTCAGCACTCAGCTGCGTGCGTTGCTGCGGGCTTCGTTGCACGGAAAGATCCGCATATTGATCCCCATGATTTCACACATGCACGAGGTTCACGCCGTACGTCAGGCGATAGAAACCGCGTGTGCCGAGCTTGACGCGCGCGGGGTACCATACGCCCGCAACTACGAACTGGGGGCCATGGTCGAGATTCCGGCCATTGCCATTGCCATCGAACCGTTCGTCGAGAATCTTGATTTCCTCTCCATTGGCACTAACGATCTCATCCAGTACACGCTGGCCATCGATCGGGGTGACAATAATGTGGCCGAGTTGTACGACCCCATGCACCCGGCCGTGTTGCGTCTTATCGCCCACACCATCAATGCGGGTGAGAGGGCAGGCAAGCCGGTAGCGGTATGTGGCGAGATGGCTGGCGACGTCAGGGTGACGCGCATGCTGCTTGGTCTGGGCCTCACCGAATTCTCTATGCATCCGCAGCAATTGCTCGACGTAAAAAAAGAAGTCCGTCTCTCGCATTCCAATGCGCTGCGCACCAAGGTGGCGTCGGCGCTGAACCGCGCCGAGCGCATTGACCTGGACAGCCTGGTCAGTTGAGACGGGAGCGCTGAGCGGGCGGGCCCGGCACTTTGGGCCAGGCTGGGCCGGAGTCGCGGCTTGGACTGCCTGTGTAGGTGCAGATAGATACTACCGCTGATACGCGGATTCTCCGTGGGACGTGATGTCCAGTCCTTCGCGTTCCACATCCTTGTCTACCCGCATGCCCTTCGAGAGCCTGTCGGCAATGAAATAGGCGGCGAGTGCGACTACTCCTGACCAGACGATGGTGAGTACTACGCCTTCGAACTGTACCCAGAGTTGATGTGGGATGAGGGACAGGGTGTCCAGGCCCGGGCCGCCCAGCGGCCTTGCATTGAAGATTCCGGTAAGCAAAGCCCCGACAATGCCCCCGACGCCGTGGATGCCGAAGACATCCAGCGTGTCGTCTACGCGCAGCAGTCGCTTGAGGCCATTGACGCCCCATACACATACGGATCCCGCGACGATGCCGATGACGAGTGCTCCGGCGGGGCCGACAAGTCCAGCCCCCGGGGTGATGCCCACCAGGCCTGCTATGGCGCCTGAAACGGCGCCAAGCATCGAAGGTTGGCCTTTGGCTTTCCATTCAACGAAGGTCCAGGCCAGAAGTGCGCCGGCCGTCGCAATAAGGGTGTTGAAGAACGCCAGGGCAGCAACCTGATTGGCACCCAGCGCGGATCCGGCATTGAAGCCGAACCAGCCCACCCAAAGCAGTGAGCCTCCTATCATGGTCATGGGCAGGTTGTGAGGCGCCATGGATTCGCGACGGTGACCCAGGCGCGGCCCTATAAAGTAGGCGCCCACCAGGCCTGCAATACCGGCATTGATATGAACCACGGTACCACCCGCAAAGTCTAGTGCGCCTTGCTTGGCAAGCCAGCCACCGGGAGCCCAGACCATGTGGGCAATCGGCAGATACGAAAAGGTAACCCAGATCAACGTAAAAATCAGGACCGCCTGGAATTTCACGCGTTCGGCGAAACTGCCGACGATCAGGGCACACGTTATGCCTGCAAAGGTGGCCTGGAATGATACAAATGCCAGTTCAGGAATAGTGCCCGACATGGCATATTTCCCCGCAGCCGGGTTGGCGATGCCGTTGAGGAAGATATGTGTGAATCCGCCAATGAATTGGCCCCCGTCCGTAAAGGCCAGCGAATAGCCGTAGAGGAACCAGACCACAATGGCCAGGGAAAAAGTTGTCATGACTTGCGCCAGGACTGAAAGCACGTTCTTGGAACGTACCAGCCCACCGTAAAACAGCGCCAGTCCTGGCATGGCCATTAGTAGCACGAGCAAGGTCGAGATGCCGACCCATGCAAAATCCGCCTTATCCATGGTGACTGCTCCTAAAGTGCCGCATCTCCGCCTTCGCCGGTCCGGATGCGTATGGCCTGCTCGACAGCAGTAACAAAGACCTTCCCGTCGCCAATCTTGCCGGTATGCGCCGAAGCACACAGATGCTCCAGAGCGAGGTCCAGCATTGTGTCGGGCACCACCATTTCAAGGCGTAGCTTCGGCAGAAAGTCGACTGTGTATTCGGCACCGCGATACAGCTCTGTGTGGCCTTTTTGTCGCCCGAAGCCTTTGACTTCGCTGACGGTCATGCCCTGGATACCCACGTCGGCGAGCGCTTCGCGCACCTCGTCAAGCTTGAAGGGTTTGATAATTGCGGTGATGAGTTTCATGGTTGTCTTCCTTGGCTGGCGTTACAACGTCGGTGTCACAATAAATAGCAAGCAAATTTCATGCCAACTTTAAGAAATGAGAAGGCGGAAGCACCCGCATTTCTGCGCAGAAGATTTACTCGGATTGCGAAGGTCGCCTGCACGGGCCGAGTGCGGGCGTCGAGATGACGAAAGTGTCATGGATAGCGTGTAGGCAAGGTGAGCCCACGCCATCCTTGGCCTGTGCTGACAATGTTTTGGGAGGCGGGCGAGGCGAGAGCCAGCGCCCATATTTGGTGCGTTTTGTTGGGCGGTCGACATGTTTGGCGGCATAGCGGCCGGAAAACTGTAGGTTTCGCGCCAAAATATGTAACTTGATACTGCCACCACGCCTCTTTTGTGTCTTGGTGTAGGAGAACGTTCAGCTTGCTGATGGCTTGAAGACACCATTCTGTAAGGAATTCAAAGGGAAAACCCGATATGGACATTTTTCTGCTGTCATCAGGGTTTACAGTGGAACGACATTTCCCTTGGCGGCACCGATAAAATTGTAACCATGCAGGTTGCAACGTACTTGCTGCTGAACCGCCAGTCGCACCGGAATCAGTATTTATGAATGGCGACTTTGGAAAAGTGAGGGAAATTATGCAAAAAAGTACACGTACACATCTTGCGGCTATTGCCGTAGTCTCAGTATTCAGTCTGCTTGCTGCGTGCTCCAAGGGCGAGGATAAGCCGGCTGCACCGTCGTCCACGCCCGCACCCGAAACGGCACCCGCACCCGCACCCGAATCGGCACCCGCACCAGTACCTGCGCCCAGCAGTTCATCCAGCTCCATGGATCAGGCCAAGGACGCCGCAGGGCAGGCCATGCAACACGCTTCGGACGCAGCCAAATCAGCCGGCGATGCAATTTCCGAGAAAGCTGGGGAAATGAAAGCCGGTGCTGCCGGTGCGGCGACTGCGGCTGGCGACAAGGTCAAGCAGGGCGCCGTCAGTGCCGATAAGGCCATTCAGGATAAGCTGAGCAGCGGCGCGTTCACCCCGGCTGACAACGACAAGGCCAAGTAAGATTGAACAGTAGGACGCTCGCTGCCGGGAGCTCTGCCTCCGGCAGCAGCGCCTTGTTTGCGGAAATTCGCGTTGGCGCGAAACCATTCTGGCCACGCCCTCACGGCACGGACGGGTAGTGTGCGATTCGCTTTGGCTCTTTTTTCTTTACACTACAGCTGTTGCTATTCAAATTAGGGGCTTGTCATGGTTGATCGCGCAGACTGGTTCGGGGATTTCCAGAAGAATGTGTCGGAGCTTATCGCCAAAAGTCCTGCCGCCGACATAGAGCGCAACGTCAAGGCAATGATGGCGCAGACATTTTCCCGACTCGACCTTATTACGCGCGAAGAGTTCGACACTCAATCCGAATTGCTCGAACGGGCCATTGCGCGTATTGCCGTGCTGGAGGCCAAGGTCCGCGATCTTGAAGCGTCGCGTGGCGACGGTGCCGGGCCTTCGCTGTAACCTGGGCCGCGTGCCTCGTACGTAGTACTCAGACTGCTGCTTTTATCCCTCCGCGGCTTCCATAGGGCGGTGCATGCTGCATACTTGCAGAACGTGCTGTCGGGTTCTAGCTGCAAGGAGCAACCATGTCGTTGGCGGTATTGGCAAGTCGGGCGTTATGCGGGCTTGACGGGTTGGCTGTGCGGGTCGAAGTACATGTCGGTACCGGATTGCCAGCGTTTCATCTCGTGGGGCTGCCCGATGCAGGAGTACGCGAAAGCCGTGAACGGGTACGTTCGGCCCTGGTTAGCAGCGGCTTCGAGTTTCCCGCCGGGCGGATAACTGCCAACCTTGCACCCGCCGATGTGCCGAAAGAGTCGGGCCGCTTCGACCTGCCCATCGCCCTGGGTATCTTGCTGGCTTCCGGCCAGGTGCCCATGCCCAAAGGTTTAGACGATGACCCTCTGGAGCGCTATGTGTTTGCTGGCGAGTTATCTCTCACAGGGGCTCTCGCGCCGGTGAGCGCACCGTTGGCCATTGCCATGGCCGTGCACCGCTCGCGACCTGAATCGTGTCTTGTGCTGCCAACGTCATGCGCCAGCGTGGCGGCCAATGTGCCTGGCCTGACCGTATTGGCAGCGAATAGCCTGGCGGAAGTGGTGGCACATTTTACCGGAGCTGCCCCGCTGCAGGCTGCCATTCCCACGCCGCTCGCCGTTGAGGCCCCCAGGGGTCTTTGCTTGTCCGACGTGCGGGGTCAGGCGGTGGCCCGGCGCGTCCTCGAGGTTGCCGCTGCAGGCGGGCACAGTCTGCTCATGGTTGGTCCGCCCGGAGCCGGGAAAAGCATGCTCGCCCACCGCTTGCCGGGTTTGTTGCCGCAATTGACTTGCGAACAGGCGCTGGAGGTTGCCGCACTGGAAAGTGTTGCCGGTTCCACATCGCGTATTAGCGTCACGCCGCCATTTCGCGCGCCACATCATTCGGCCTCGATGCCGGCATTGGTGGGCGGAGGCATTTATCCCAGGCCCGGCGAGATCAGCCTGGCGCACCACGGCGTACTATTCCTTGACGAGCTCCCCGAGTTTGGACGTCGTGTCCTGGAGTCCCTGCGTGAACCGCTGGAAACAGGCGTCGTTTCTATTGCCCGTGCGGCGCGTACCCAGACCTTTCCGGCTTCGTTCCAGCTTATCGCCGCCATGAATCCTTGCCCGTGCGGCTGGCTGGGGCATGCCCGGACCCAATGCCGTTGCACATCAGATCAAATAGAAAAGTATCGCAGCCGGTTGTCCGGCCCGTTGCTCGACCGGGTCGATTTGCAAATAGTATTGCCGGCAACGGATGCGGATTGGATGGATGGCCCACCAGGAGAACCGTCCTCACGGGTTCGGGCCCGCGTGGAGCAGTGCCGTGAACGTCAGATGGCTCGCCAGGCATGCACCAACGCTGCGCTGAGCGTGACTACCCTCGATGAGCATTGCTATTTGGAAGTTGACGCGAAGGCTTTACTGCGGCGGGCCATGCAGCGCTGGAGCTGGTCGGCACGGGTTGTGCACCGGGTACTGCGAGTCGCCCGCACGCTGGCCGATATGGACGGAGCAGATGGCGTTGGCAGCCCACACATTGCCGAGGCGATTCAGTACCGCCAGCCCTGGGGCCGGTAGCACGACAGGTCTGCATGGCTTGCGACGTCCAGCATTGGACAAGATTGAAATAATCGTCATATAATCAGCGGTCTTTGCAGCTTATTTGGCGTTTGGCTTTTTGTCAGGGTGGATCTTTACCAACCCTTGAGAAAAATGAAAGCATAGCCAAAGCGGTACGCGCGCAGTAAGCGAAGAAGCAGTAAGCGTAGTAAGCAAAGAACACCAAGAAGCAACTACCAGGTCTTGCAAGCATCCTCAGTTTTTGTGGGGGTCACCTGCTGTTGCAAACAGTAGAGCTACACAATGCCCAAGATGAAAACCAAGCGGGCCGCAGCCAAGCGCTTCGAGGTCCGTGGTAGTGGGTCAATCAAGCGAGGTCAAGCGTTCAAGCGCCATATCCTCACCAAGAAAACCACCAAAAGCAAACGTCAGTTGCGCGGCTCCGTAGCCGTCCATAAGACGAACGTTGCTTCGGTCAGGGCCATGATGCCCTATGCTTGATTAACGGAGATCCATTACCATGCCACGCGTAAAACGGGGCGTAACTGCCCGTGCTCGTCACAAAAAAGTCATTAGTTCCGCAAAAGGTTATCGCGGCCGCCGCGGTAACGTATTCCGTATCGCCAAGCAGGCAGTCATGCGGGCTGGGCAATACGCCTACCGCGATCGCCGTAACAAGAAGCGTACATTCCGTGCCTTGTGGATTGCCCGCATCAACGCAGGTTGCCGTGAACTGGGTGTTACGTACAGCGTATTCATTGCCGGTACGAAAAAAGCCTCGATCGAGCTCGACCGCAAAGTGTTGGCCGATATGGCTGTGAATGATAAGGCCGGGTTTGCGGCCATCGTTGCACAAGCTCAGGCAGCGCTGGCGGCATAGTCGATTCATATCGATTGCGCCAACCGGAGCCGACCTCGGCTCCGGCGTTGTTTAGCTGGAACGGGGCTCCTTGCGGGCTCCGTTTGCATTTGGAAAAAGCGATAATCCATGACACGTTCCGTTGATGACCTGATTCATCAGGCGACAGAATTGTTTGCGCAGGCGAACGAGGCCGCGGCACTTGAAAATGCCAAGGCCAGATTTCTGGGCAAGCAGGGGGCTTTGACGTCCTTGCTCCGGGGGCTGGCCCAGCTCGACCCCGAGGCGCGGCGGGCCGAAGGCGCACGCATTAACGAGGCCAAGCAGCAGATTGAAGCGCTGCTCAACGACCGCCGGGCTGAACTCGCCAGAGTTGAACTCGACAAGCGGCTGGCTTCCGAAGTGATTGACGTTTCCCTGCCAGGGCGCGGACGGAGCGCTGGTGGCATACACCCTGTCGTTCAAAGCTGGCAGCGGGTCGAGGCCATTTTCCGATCGATTGGCTTTGATGTGGCTGATGGCCCCGAGATAGAGAACGACTGGACCAACTTCACGGCGCTGAACAATCCGGAGAATCATCCGGCGCGTTCCATGCAGGATACGTTCTATATCGATATGAAGGACGCTGGTGGCCTGCCGTTGCTGCTGCGCACGCATACCAGCCCGATGCAGGTTCGCTATGCACGCATGAACAAGCCGCCCATCAAGGTTATTGCTCCGGGGCGCACGTATCGTGTTGACAACGACGCCACGCATTCGCCCATGTTTCACCAGATTGAAGGGCTATGGATCGCCGAAGACATCTCCTTTGCCGACCTGAAAGGGGTGTACAGCAATTTCCTGCGGGCATTTTTCGAAACCGACGACCTGTCGCTACGGTTTCGTCCATCGTTTTTTCCTTTCACCGAGCCGTCGGCGGAAATCGACATGATGTTCACGTCCGGGCCTAACCAGGGGAAATGGCTGGAAATCTCAGGCTCTGGTCAAGTGCATCCTCAAGTGGTGCGCAATTATGGTCTTGACCCTGAGCGCTACATCGGGTTCGCGTTTGGCTCCGGCCTGGAGCGACTGACCATGCTGCGCTATGGGGTGAACGACCTGCGCGAGTTTTTTGAGGGCGATTTGCGCTTTCTGCGCCAGTTCAATCGTTGATCATCCCTTCGCGCCTTGCTGTCAAACGGACCGACTCATTATGCAATTTCCAGAATCCTGGCTACGTACTTTCGTTAATCCCGATCTCGATACGGACGAGCTCTCGCATCGCCTGACCATGGCGGGGCTGGAGGTCGAAGAGACGGTGCCGGTTGCCCCCGCCTTCAGTGGTGTCGTGGTGGCCTGCATTGTTGATGTCGGCCCTCACCCGAATGCCGATCGGCTGCACGTTTGCCAAGTGGATGATGGCTCCGGCTCCCCTTTGCAGATTGTCTGCGGCGCGCCCAACGCGGTTGCGGGCATCAAGGTCCCTCTGGCCCGTATTGGCGCGCGGCTTCCGGGGGACGTAAAGATCAGCAAGGCCAAAATGCGTGGCGTCGAATCGTTCGGCATGCTTTGCTCAGGTCGCGAACTTGGCTTGTCCCAGGACCATGCCGGGCTGCTTGTACTGGACGCTGAGGCCGGCGTGGGCCAGCCAGTGCGCGAAGCCCTTGATCTGGACGACGCGGTCTTTACGATAAAGTTGACGCCAAACCGCGCGGACTGCCTTTCCATTCTGGGCGTCGCGCGTGAAGTTGCCGCGCTGACCGGCGCACCACTGACTCTCCCCCATACCGAGCCGGTTCCGGTTGATCTGGAGGACCACCTTTCGGTCGACGTCCTGGCGCCTGATTTGTGTGGCCGGTTTTCGGGGCGCATTGTCCGTGGCGTCAATGCGCGTGCCGCGACACCGCAATGGATGAAGTCGCGCCTCGAACGTGCGGGGCAACGCTCCATTTCGGCGTTGGTCGACATTTCCAACTACGTCATGCTTGAGCTTGGACGGCCGACCCACGTATTCGACCTGCAGCGAATACGGAGCGGTCTGACTGTACGTTGGGCGCAAAAAGGCGAAACGCTGGAACTGCTGAACGGGCAAACCGTTGAGCTGGATCCGGATGTGGGAATCATAGCGGCTGACGGCGTCGTGGAAAGTCTGGCCGGCATCATGGGTGGCGAGGCCACCGCTGTCACGCTGGACACCACCGATATTTTCCTGGAAGCCGCATTCTGGTGGCCCGAAGCGATCATGGGTCGGGCCAAGCGCTACAAGTTCAGTTCCGAGGCCAGCCACCGCTTTGAGCGCGGGGTGGACTTCGGCTCGGTCAGGGAACATCTGGAACGCATGACCCGGCTGATCGTGGATATCTGCGGGGGCCACGCGGGCCCGATTGATGACCAGGTTGTCAATCTGCCTGCACGTGCTCCCGTAACCATGCGGTTGCAGCGTTGCCACAACATCCTGGGGGTGGCGGTGCCGCAGGCCGAGGTGGAGCGCATTTTCACCAGCCTGAATCTGCCGTTCACAGAGAGCAAGGGCGCTTATCATGTGACGCCGCCTTCTTATCGCTTTGATATTTCCATCGAGGAAGACTTGGTGGAAGAGATCGCGCGTATCTATGGCTTCGAGCGTATTCCCGACCGCCCACCGCTGGCCCGGGTAGAAATGCGCGTGGCGCCTGAAACCCTGCGCGGGCCACATTCGCTGCGCCGCATTCTCGCTGATCTCGATTACCAGGAAGTCATCAATTTTTCTTTTGTCGAAGAGGTTTGGGAAACCGAATACGCCGGCAACACCGATCCCATCCGTCTGCTCAATCCTATCGCCAGCCAACTGGCAGTCATGCGTTCCAGCCTGATTGCGGGTCTCGTTGCCAACATCTGCCACAACGCCAACCACAAGCAGAACCGGGTTCGTGTCTTTGAGCTGGGCCGTGTTTTCTCACGCGATGACCGGGTGTCCGATGGCGATCTGAGTGTTGCGGGGGTAAGCCAGCCGCAGCATCTGGCGGGCGCCGCCTGGGGTCCTGCATTCGAAGAGCAGTGGGGCGTGCCGACACGCAACGTCGATTTCTATGATGTAAAAATGGATATCGTGGCGTTGCTGGGCAAGCGCGCTTCGTCTCTGGTGTGCGTCGCTGCCGCCCATCCTGCTCTTCATCCTGGCCGTAGTGCCCGGTTGGTTCTGGATGGGCGTGATATCGGCTGGCTGGGAGAGCTGCATCCACGCCTCGCGCAGCAAGCAGAACTCACCCATGCACCTGTAGTGTTCGAAGTTGACGTCGAGGCGATTTCCAGGGCCTGCCTGCCCGCCCCCGTTGCCTTGTCACGCCAGCCAGTGGTGGTGCGCGACCTGGCCATCTGGGTAAACGCGAAGGTTTCGTATCAGGATTTATCCGATACCCTTGCCCAAACCATCGCATCTAATGCTACTCTTGGTGTTGTCAAAGATATCCGACTCTTTGACATCTGGAGGGACAAGGCAGCAGGCGCTGCCTCGGAGAAGAGCATGGCTTTCCGATTCTGGCTTCAAGATTCCGAGACCACACTCGATGATGCCAGGGTGGAACGATGCATGAATCTGCTATTGGAAGCGCTGGCCAGCACTCATGGGGTGCGTCTGCGCGCGTAAGGAGCTAAAACAATGAATTCGGATCCGCGTACTCTGACCAAGGCCGAACTGGCCGAATTGCTGTTTGATCGTGTCGGTCTGAACAAGCGCGAAGCCAAAGATATTGTCGATACTTTCTTTGAGGAAATTCGCGATTCACTGGCGCGTGGCGTCGAAGTCAAATTGTCGGGCTTTGGGAACTTCCAGGTGCGTGACAAGCCACCGCGCCCGGGTCGCAATCCGAAAACGGGCGAAGTCATCCCCATTGAAGCACGCCGGGTTGTCACGTTTCACGCCAGCCAGAAGCTGAAAAGCGCGGTCGAGCCGGCCGGTGGATCCCCGTCTGCGGCGACGGCGGGCTGAGCCAGCAAATCGCCTCGAATGCGCACACGCTCATTCGAGCCATTCGATCTCCGACCAGCCTTTTACTCGGCATAAAATTCTCACATGAGTCAACCCGATACACCCGTCATCTTGCCGCCGATTCCGGCCAAGCGCTACTTCACCATAGGTGAAGTCAGCGATCTGTGCTGCGTCAAGCCCCACGTGTTGCGCTATTGGGAGCAGGAGTTCACGCAGCTTAAGCCCGTGAAGCGCCGCGGAAATCGCCGCTATTACCAGCATCATGAAGTGTTGCTGATTCGTCGCATCCGCGATCTTCTTTACGAGCAGGGCTTCACGATCAGCGGGGCTCGAAACAGGCTGGGCGATACGCGTGAGGCACCGCCACACGATCAGGATGCGGCCGTGCGTCTAAGCGGGCAAGAGTTTCAGGCGCTGCGTGCCGACCTCGTTGGCGCCCGTGACGTGCTTGCCCAGGTTCTGGCAGAACAACAGCCTTCCGACTGATTGCAGACCCTGGGCGTGCGTTGAACCCGTGGTGGGAACCACGGGTGTGCTTTCCCTATTGCAGTGCCACCAGGCGTCCGATGAAAAGGATGGGGCCTTTGGGAGCTTTCGGCGGCGTTGCGGTGCGCGTTTCCTGGGTAATTTCAAAGAGCTGACCCGCCGGCAGGCTGCCTGCCACCGTTTTTGACACCATCGCGGCGTGATTCGGGTTCAACTCGGCCAGAAGGCGGGGTGCTTCCGTGTCCGCATGCGTCCATAAATACACCACCGCATTAGCCGGAATATCGATTTTTACCTTAGGCGTCAGGACGAGATCACCTGCGGGATCGAACGTGACTATCCACCCAGGCGTAGATGTCTGGCCTGGGGCCTGCAGGATGGCGGCGAGCGTTGTGTGAGGTGTAGAACCTGGCGCAGGTGCCTCTGACATTGGCGGCGACGTCAGCAATGCGGGGGTTGCGGGTAGCACTGGCGAGATTGAAGCAGGCGGTTCGGGTTGCCCGGGTTGCGTCGATGGAAGCGCAGATGGTGGTGCGGGCGGCGTGGAAGGAGTTGTTGTGTGCGTTGACTCTGCGGCGATTGTCGGGGCGGGCGTTGCCTGGGAAGAAGACGCTTTGCCGGACGCGGAGGTTGCTGCTACCGGGACCGACACGACAGTTTCGACCTTGGCGGTGGGGCGCATCGTTATTGTTGCCACGAACAGTGCAGCCAGCACCACGATAGCCACGATGGCAATAACGAGCCACAGCCGGGTTCGGGGTCGGCGAGGCAAGTCGGCGTCCGACGCGTTCCTCGATTTGCCCTGGTCGGCGCCGTGTCGTGGCAGGCGGTCGGCGCCCCGGATGGCCGTTGTTGCTGCGTCAGGGGCGGCTGTCGTCGGCGGTCTGGCGGTTGTTCCCGCAGCGGCTGCGCTGGGGCGCAGCGGGACGGTGGTTTCATGCCCCAGAGCTGTCTGTACTTGCAGCAGCAGCCTGGCCGAGGGCTCAACCGCAGGCAGCTGATCGGCCAGCGCAAGGAAGCGGTCTTCCCACTTGAGGGCGCTTACGACGGCATCGAAACTGGAACCGAAAAGTTCCTGTGCCTGGGCTGCCTCCCGCAGATTCAACAAGCCGAGCGAGTATTCGGCGGTAAAAAATTGGTTAAAGCTGGTGTTGCTCATGCAGATTCCACTTCCGACAAGACAGCGAGTGCAGCATGCACTTGCGTTTTAATCTGCGCCTGCGGCACATGGGTCAGCGTTGCAATCTGTTCATAATTCAGGCCATGGTAGTAGGCCATGAGGATAGGCAGGCGTTGTGCGGGGTCCAGTTCATTGAGCTTGCCTATGATCCCGGGCGGGTCTTCTGCGTTTGATGGTAGCGGCAAATCGTCTTGCCAATTGGTTTTTAGTGCCGGTGACGAGCGTCCCATCTGGCTGAGACGGTTCATGACGCGATAGCGCATAATGCTGTAGATCCACGCTCTGGCTGTGCCGACGTCCCGATCATAGCTTGACGCATTTTTCCAGATCAATATGAACGTATCGCGTACGATGGCTTCGGCAGCGCTGTTGTCGGCCAGCATACGGGCTGCCAGTGCCAGCATGTGCGGCGCTTCCTGATTGAATAAGTCGCGCAGCGAGGTCTGGTTGCCTTGTGCACAGGCCGCGAGCGTAGTTTCGTAATCAAAAACGTGAGCAAGCATCGAATCTCCAGTTTTCCAGGGGAGAGCGCCTATTGTATTAGGTACTATATGGATATCGGCTTTGGAGGCCGTCTTTTTTTCTGATCCCGAGCATGAAATTCAGCCATATCGGCCCCGCACCGAAACGCCGCGACGATGTCCAGACCATCAGGTCGTTGCTTCCATACATCTGGCTGTTCAAGGAACGGGTCCTTCTGGCCCTGGGCTGTCTCGTGGCGGCCAAGGTGGCCAGCGTACTGCTGCCGATTTATCTCAAGGAGATTGTCGATCAGCTTGGCGTGCGGCAAACCTTGCTTGTCCTTCCTGTTGCGGCGTTGTTGGGTTATGGTCTTGCGCGTCTGTCCAGCAGCCTTTTTGGTGAATTGCGCGATGCGCTGTTCGCACGGGTTACCCAAGGCGCCATCCGCCGCATTGCCACGCGCCTGTTCGAGCATTTGTTTGGCCTTTCCATGCGGTTTCATTTGCAGCGGCAAACTGGCGGGTTAAGCCGTGATATCGAGCGCGGCACTAAAGGTATTGGCTTTCTGCTTAACTTCACGGTGTTCAACATACTGCCCACGTTGCTCGAAATTGCGATGGTGGCGGCAGTGCTGTTGTGGCGTTATGACTTTCGGTTTGCGGTGGTAACGCTGGGTACCATTGCGGCTTACATTGGGTTCACGCTGTTGTTGACCGAAAAGCGTATGGTGTACCGGCGCAGCATGAACGAATTGGACAGCCAGGCCAACAGTAAGGCTATCGACGCCCTGCTCAACTATGAAACAGTCAAGTATTTTGGCAACGAGAAATACGAAATAAGTCGCTATGACAGTAACCTGGAAAAATGGGTTGATTCCGCTGTCAAAAACCAGGTGTCACTGAACTTCCTGAATGTTGGGCAGGCCACCATCATCACCACGGGTGTCACGCTGCTGCTGTGGCTGTCCGCCGCCGGGGTTGTCAGCGGTACCATGACGGTGGGCGATGTGGTGCTGGTATCTGCTTATCTTACCCAGCTTTACGCCCCCCTTAATTTCCTGGGCTTCGTCTATCGCGAGATCAAGCATTCGCTGGCCGATATGGAGCGCATGTTTGGTCTGCTGAAAGAAAGTGAAGAAGTGGCCGACAAACCTGGCGCCCCTGCACTGAAGATTGACCGGGCGTCCATTCAGCTTGAAAATGTAAATTTTAGTTATGAACCGAACCGCCAGATACTTTTTGGCGTCAGCTTCTCGATTCCAGCAGGGAAAACACTGGCCGTGGTGGGTGCGTCCGGAGCCGGCAAGTCGACGCTGGCACGCTTGCTGTTTCGGTTTTATGACGTCAGCGGCGGTTCGATACGCGTCAATGGCATTGACGTGCGTGACGTGAGCCAAGAGAGCCTACGCAGCCATGTCGGCATCGTGCCGCAGGATACCGTACTGTTCAATGACAGTATCCTGTACAACATCGCCTATGGCGATCCGGCAGCAACACGGGCGGACATCATGCGGGCCGCCCAAGCGGCGCACATCCATGATTTTGTTATGACATTGCCCATGGGGTATGACACCCCGGTGGGCGAGCGCGGCCTGAAACTCTCGGGTGGTGAAAAACAGCGCGTGGCCATCGCACGCACGCTGCTCAAGAACCCTCCCATATTGATTTTCGACGAGGCCACCAGCGCGCTGGACACACGCACAGAACGGGCTATTCAGGACGAACTGACGCAAATCGCGCGTAATCGCACGACGCTTATCATTGCGCACAGGCTGTCCACCGTGATCGATGCCGATGAAATTGTTGTCCTGGACAATGGCCGTGTGGTTGAACAGGGTTCGCATCATGAACTGCTGCGACAGGGCGGTCGATATGCCCGAATGTGGACGATGCAGCAGTCCGGGCAGGACGAGCAGGAAGTGGATGCAGTGGGGGGTGTTGTGTGATGGACCCGCGTGGCGAATGTGCGGCAAATCTAATTGACAAATACAGTACTAAAACAGTACTATATGGATACTTTCCGAGCGGTTGTTCTATTAACTTCGAACGATACAACCAGCCACTTTGCACAACTACCGGTAACCAAGTCACCCATGTTGCGAGTCAGTAAAATTATTGATTATGGCACGTTGGTCCTCACCCACATGGCCAGTTACCCACAACGCTATTTTAGCGCAGCGGATCTGGCTGGCATTCTGGGGGTTGGCCTGCCAACGATCAGCAAGGTATTGAAGACACTGGGGCACCACGATCTTGTGCGCAGTATGCGCGGCGCGCATGGTGGTTATGTGCTTAGCCGGCCGGCAGAAAAAATTTCCATTGCTCAAGTTGTCGACGCCCTGGACGAGCAGCCATTCGGGCTTACCGAATGCAGCGCGACCCCCGGGTCGTGCAGCTTCGAATCCGACTGCCGCATCAAGTCGAACTGGCTGCGCATCAACAACATCGTGCGGCGCACTCTTGAAGATATCAGTATTGCCGATATGACTCGGCCCATACATGTACACACACCTACGCATCCTGAACTAGAGGTTTTATCGCATGAAAACAGCGACCGAAACAGCGACCGAAAAAATCGACTCGTTCCTTGACCGAGGATATGACGCCGGTTTCGTCACCGACATCGAGTCTGATACCATTCCCAAGGGGTTGTCGGAAGACGTCATCAGGCTGTTGTCAGCCAAAAAGCACGAGCCCGAATTCATGCTCGAGTGGCGCCTGTCGGCGTACCGCCATTGGCTGACCATGACGCCGCCCAACTGGGCCAAGGTGGGATTTCCGCCGGTCGATTATCAGGACATCATTTACTATTCGGCGCCGAAGTCCAAGAAAGACGGACCGAAGTCAATCGACGAAGTCGATCCCGAGTTGCTGCGCACCTACGAAAAGCTGGGCGTCCCGTTGCATGAGCGCTCGCGCCTTGCCGGCGTGGCGGTCGATGCCGTGTTTGATTCGGTGTCGGTGGCCACCACGTTTCGCAAGCAATTGGCCGATGTCGGCGTAATTTTCTGTTCGTTCTCGGAAGCGGTCAAAAGCTATCCCGATCTCGTCAAAAAATACCTGGGTTCTGTCGTGCCGCAGGGCGACAACTTTTTCGCCGCACTCAATTCCGCCGTGTTTTCCGACGGCTCGTTTGTCTATATCCCGAAAGGGGTGCGCTGCCCCATGGAGCTGTCCACGTATTTCCGTATCAATGCACAAGACACCGGGCAGTTCGAGCGTACGCTCATCATCGCCGATGAAGGCTCCAATGTCAGCTACCTTGAAGGCTGTACGGCGCCCATGCGGGATGAAAACCAGCTGCATGCGGCCGTGGTCGAACTGGTTGCGATGGATGATGCGCACATCAAGTATTCAACCGTCCAGAACTGGTATCCCGGCGACAAGGATGGCGTTGGCGGTATTTATAATTTCGTGACCAAGCGGGGTGACTGTCGCGGACCGCGTTCGCATATTGCGTGGACGCAGGTTGAAACGGGCTCCGCCATAACCTGGAAATATCCCAGCGTTCTTCTGCGCGGCGATGACTCGGTTGGTGAGTTCTACTCTGTAGCACTCAGCAACAACTACCAGCAGGCCGACACCGGCACGAAGATGGTTCATATGGGCCGCAACACACGCAGCACCATCATCTCGAAGGGGATTTCGGCGGGGCACGGCAGCAATACGTTCCGTGGCCTGGTGCGCATGACTCCCAAGGCCGAGGACGCCCGCAATTATACGCAGTGCGATTCCCTGCTTATTGGCAAGAAGTGCGCCGCTCATACATTCCCCACTATTGAAGTACAGAACCCCACAGGCCGCGTCGAGCACGAGGCCACCACATCCAGCATAGGCGAGGACCAACTGTTCTACGCCATGCAGCGCGGCCTATCGGCTGAAGATGCGGTATCGATGATTGTCAATGGTTTCTGCAAAGAAGTTATTAAAGAATTGCCCATGGAGTTTGCAGTCGAAGCGCAGAATTTGCTCGGTGTAAGTCTCGAAGGCAGCGTAGGTTGATAAACGAGGTTATTCATGCTTGAAATTCGCGATTTACATGCTTCCATCAATAAGAAACCTATCCTTCGTGGCTTGAATCTGTCGATCAAGCCTGGTGAGGTTCACGCCATCATGGGCCCCAATGGCGCAGGTAAGAGTACGCTGTCCCAGGTGCTGGCCGGCCGCGAAAACTATCACGTCGATAGCGGTACGGTGCTGTGGCAGGGGCAGGATCTTCTGGCCATGCCCATCGAAGAGCGCGCTCGTTCGGGGCTGTTCATGGCCTTTCAATACCCTATAGAAATACCTGGCGTTTCCAACGCGTATTTCCTCAAGGCAGCGGTCAATGCGGTTCGCCAGCATCAAGGGCAGCCCGAGCTTGACGCCATGGATTTTCTCAAACGCGTCAAAAGCGAAATGAAAACGGTCGGGATGAAAGAAGAATTCCTGTATCGCGGCGTCAACGAGGGTTTTTCAGGTGGCGAGAAAAAGCGCAATGAAGTACTGCAGATGGCGCTCCTGGAACCCCGTCTGGCAATCCTGGACGAAACCGACTCCGGGCTGGATATCGATGCCTTGCGCATTGTGGCTGAGGGCGTGAATCGTCTGCGCTCGCCCGAACGCTCGCTCATCGTTATCACGCACTACCAGCGCTTGCTCGAATACATCGTTCCTGATTTTGTCCATGTGCTGTCCAAGGGAGCCATTGTCCGTTCAGGCGGCCGCGAGCTTGCCCTTGAACTTGAAGAGCGCGGCTACGGCTGGATCGAAAAGGGTGCCAAGCCGGCTGGGCGCCAGGGGGCTACCGCATGAGTGCGCTGGAATCTTTCACCACAGGCTTCAAGGCAAGCGCCGGTTCGCTGGCGGGTGCTGGTGTGCCGTGGCTGGCGGCGCTGCGCCAGCGCGCCATTGACCGCTTCGCGCAGGAAGGCTGGCCGCTTACCCGTCAGGAAAGCTGGCACCATACGTCGCTAGCGTTGCTGGATCAGCAGTCTTTTACCCAACGCGGTGAGGTCCGTACCCCCACCGAGGTGGTCCGTTCTTTGCGCGGCGACGAGGCGGGCCACTGGGTGGTATTTGTTGACGGACGCTATTCGCCGGGGCTGTCCGATGTTGGTTCGCTGCCTTCGGGAGTGCGAATCGGTGCGCTATCCGAAGCGCTGTCGACCAATCCGGATGAGATTCAGGCGCACCTGGGAGACGAAAGCAATGGCTCGAGTCCCGAGGCGCTGAATCTGGCACTAGCCGACGATGGAATCTGCATCCATGTTGCGCGTGCCACTCAGGTCGAACTGCCTATTCATGCGGTGTTCATCACCGTCTCGAAGCAGGTCGCCAATTTTACGCGTAACGTCATTGTGCTTGATAATGGCGCGCAGGCGACGCTGGTTGAGCACTTCGTGAATGACGGTGATAGCGCGTCTTTCAGCAATAGTGTGTTGCGAGTTGCTCTGGCTCCGGATGCGCAGTTCGTTCATTTGAAGCTGCAACAGGAAAGTGAGCAGGCCTTCCATTTGGGGGTTAGCGACATTGCGCAGCAACAGGGCTCGAAATACACGTCGCATTCCATGTCGTTCGGCGCCCGCCTTTCCCGCCACGACATCAATACACATTTCAATGGTGAGCATTGCGAGACACTGCTCAATGGCCTTTATTACGTAAACGGCAAGCGTCACGTCGATAACCACACATATATCGACCATGCCAGCCCGAACGGCTTCAGCCGAGAGTATTACCGTGGCATTTTGGCCGACACGGCACGTGGTGTCTTCGGCGGCCGCATCCGTGTGGCGCCAATGTCTGATGGCACCGATGCTGTTCAGCGCACCGACAGTCTGCTGTTGTCGCGGATGGCGCGCGCCGATGCGCGTCCCGAACTCGAGATTTACGCCGAAGAGGTCAAGTGCGCTCATGGTGCCACGGTTGGCGCCCTTGATGAAGAAAGCATGTTCTATCTGCGCTCGCGTGGCCTGGACGAGAGCCACGCCCGTGGCATCCTTATCTATGCCTTTGCGGCGCAAGCCATTGATCGCATTGCCTCCGAGCCTTTGCAGCAGCGTGTGACGCGAGCCATTCGCAGTCTTTTGCCCGGCAGTGAACGGCTGGGGGATATGGCACTATGAATGCCCCTGTTTTCTCGTTTACCGATAATCTCGATATGGGTCGCGTCGCCGATTTTCCCATCTTGTCGCGCCCGGTGCGGGACAAGCGCCTCGCTTATCTGGACAACGGAGCCACCACGCAGAAGCCGCAATCGGTCATCGAGGCGGAAAGCAAGTTTTACCTGCAATCGAATGCCAATATTCACCGCGGTGTGCATTGGCTGTCGCAGCATGCCACCGACCTGTACGAAGAGGGGCGCGAACAGGTACGTCTGCTTCTGAACGCCGCAAACAGCAAAGAGGTTGTCTTCACTCGAGGCACCACCGAAGCGATCAATCTGGTGGCCTATAGTTGGGGCCGATCCTGCCTGAAGGCGGGCGACGAGATTATTGTCAGCGGTCTTGAGCACCATTCGAACATTGTTCCCTGGCAACTGGTGTGTGAACAGACCGGGGCCGTTCTCAAGGTCGTTCCGGTCAACGAAGATGGCACGCTGGATCTGTCCGTGTACAAGCAGCTGCTCGGGCCTCGCGTACGCATGGTGGCCATTGCTCACGTCTCGAATGCATTGGGGACGATTAACCCGGTTGTCGAAATGACTCGATTGGCCCATGCGGCCGGTGCGCTGGTTCTGGTCGATGGCGCTCAGGCGATTGCGCATCAGGTAGTCGATGTGCAGGAAATCGGCTGTGACTTCTATGCGTTTTCGGGCCATAAGCTGTACGGACCTACCGGTATCGGTGCCTTGTACGGGCGCTACGATCTGCTGCAATCCATGCCCCCATGGCAAGGCGGCGGCGACATGATACGCACGGTCAGTTTCGAGCACACCACCTATGCGGAAGTTCCACAAAAATTCGAGGCAGGTACGCCCAATATAGCGGGTGCGATCGGTCTGGCCGCAGCCATTCGCTACGTGCGTGACATTGGTCTCGACAACATCGCCGCTCACGAGCATGCGCTGCTGGTTTATGGCACGGAAGCGTTGCAAACCATACCGGGGTTGCGGATTATCGGGACAGCACCAAGAAAGGCGGGGATACTGTCATTCGTCATTGATGGCATTCACCCCCATGATCTGGGTACCATCCTTGACATGGAAGGTGTGGCCATACGGGCAGGGCATCATTGCGCCATGCCTGTCATGACGCGGTTTGGCATTCCGGGTACGGCGCGTGCTTCGCTTGCGTTGTACAACAGCCGGGAAGATATTGAGGCTCTGGTCAGCGCCATTGGCGTGGCACAGAAACTGTTTGGAGTGGAGCGGTAAGCATGGCCGATATGCAGCAAGACTTGCGCGAGCTTTACCAGGAAGTCATCTTTGACCATAATCGCCATCCCCGCAACTTTCGAGCCATGGAGCAAGCCAGTCACGCTGCCGATGGCTATAACGCGTTGTGCGGTGACCAACTTACCGTCTATGTAAAGGTACAGGACGATGTCGTGGTCGAGGCCAGCTTCGTGGGGCATGGCTGCGCCATTTCCACGGCGTCAGCATCCCTTATGACCGAGGCCGTGAAAGGCAAGACAGTCGCCGAAGTTGAGGCCTTGTTTCAGGACATGCATGCCATGCTGACCGAGGCGCATCCCGAAGATCGAGATTTTGGCAAGCTTGAAGTACTGGCGGGGGTTCGTGAGTTTCCCTCCAGGGTCAAATGCGCCACGCTGGCATGGCACACCCTGCACAATGCGCTGGCCGGCGTACGCGATACCGCGCAAACTGAATGAAAGGACATCATTATGAAACGCGCACGACATGAAGTTGAGATTAGCCGGGACTGTCCGGCGGTTAGTGTCCCGTACGGGGCGCCGGTAACCATCGAAAAAGGGTGCATGGCGCAAATAACGCAAAAATTGGGTGGCAGCTATACCGTTTACGTCGATGGCAACCTGTATCGCATTGAGGGTGCAGATGCGGATGCACTGGGGTACGAGCCTATCCCCGAAGAAGAGAATGCTGCGCTTGAAGGGCCCGTCACCGACGAAACAATCAAAGACCTCGCCTGGAGCCTTTTGAGTACGTGCTACGACCCCGAAATCCCTATCGACATTGTCAATCTGGGCTTGGTGTATCGTTGCGATGTCGAAGAGGTGAGCGAGGGAAAATACCGAATCAACGTCGACATGACCCTTACAGCGCCGGGTTGCGGCATGGGCACCATGCTTGCGGACGAGGCCAGGGGCAAGCTGGAATCCATTCAGGGCGTTGCTGACGTAAACGTCAATCTGGTCTGGGATCCCCCTTGGGGACGCGAGATGATGAGCGAACATGCGCGCCTTGAAATGGGAATGATGTAGCGCTCGTGAACGTCGTCTGCACAGTGTGGCGTCAGTGGCACTAGGGTTAGCGCTAATCGGACGGCCTTTGCGGGAAGTACCGCGCGAATTGGCGGCGGCAACCCTGTATAGTTGGACGGCATGGGCGTGTTGCCGTTTCAATGAAAGGAGGTTGCTATGAGTGCGTCGTCCGGTGGTTCTGGCGGCCTTTCGACGCTTGCCAGAAGAGCGGATACGTCTAGCGATGGCGAAGCCAGCGCCTGCCTTTCCCTTCTTGAAGATATTCTGAAGACGCGACAGCTCAGCGCCGTGTTTCAGCCCATCGTCGCGATCGGCGAAGGTGGCATACTGGGTTACGAGGGCCTCATTCGTGGCCCATTGGGTGGCCCATTGCATTTACCCGCAGATCTGTTCAGGGTGGCCCGCGCCAATAATCTTGCGTTCGAAGTCGAAAGCCTTTGCTGCCGCGTCATTCTAGAGCGGTACGCTGAACTGAGCCTGCCGGGGAAGCTGTTTCTCAATGTCAGCCCCATGGCGCTTGAGCTTACGCAGTTCGATGCTGGCGTCATTCTTGGCTTTCTTGAAAAACGGGGCATCGCGGCAAACAAGATCGTTTTTGAGCTGACCGAGCAAATACACGCAGGGCGTGATTACGCCCTTCTGCGGGGTGTCATTGCACGCTTTCGTGGCATGGGGTTCCAGATAGCCATTGACGATTTGGGCGAAGGCTACTCGAGCTTGCGGCGTTGGTCGGAACTACTGCCCGAATATATCAAGATCGACATGCACTTCGTGAGGGGGGTGGATGCCAGTCCCGTCAAGCAACAGTTCGTTCGTTCTTTAAATGACATCGCTCACACCACAGGAACCACTATTGTGGCAGAGGGGGTCGAAACCGAGGGCGAACTACGTTTCCTGGTGAAGGCAGGCATAGCCTGTGGCCAGGGGTTTTACTTTGCATGCCCCGATGCCAACCCCTCGTCCACGTTGCTCGCGGCGGGTGATACGCTTCTGGACCATGCTTCTTGGTCCCTGCCTTATGGTGCTCCCACGCCGACGGCCCATCCTGGGCAAGGCGTGTGACGCCTTGCAGACGTTGCCGCACGAGTGCACATTTCGTTCAGAGTGAGCATGTGGCTCACGCCGCGTTGGGACGCGTCTGACTCCAGCCCAAGGTGGCCCCGCGCGAAATGGCGGCATATACGGCTTCGCTTCGGTTGTGCACACCCATGCGCTGATAAAGCGTTTCGGCATGCGCCTTGGCAGTAGCAACAGAAATATTCAGCTGGCGACCTATTGTCTTGATGGGGTGGCCCTGCGCCAGAAGCACCAGCACCTCGTATTGACGTTGGGTGATGTTGAGCATCCTGGCCTCAATGTCCATGAGCGTCGGTGGCTGAGTACGCGATTCGAACCCATTACCTTCGGCCAGCGAAAGATTCGTTGGCCTGCGTCGGGAGTTCGAAGTGGCGAGCACGGGGATTTCAGTGCTGTCGTCACGCGAAGCCTGTGCGTGGCGTGCAACCGAGATAGGCGAGCTTCCATTAGTGGGCGCTACCTTGAAGGTAAGCGGCGATGGGAAGCATTTGCCGCCGGCTTCGACAAGTCTGACAGACGCCGCCAACACTTCGGGCGTGGAATACTTGTGTACGTATCCGCCCACAACGTGGGGCCAAGCCTGCAGGAAATGGGATGGCGCGGCGGATTCTGACAGCAAGAGCATCCATTTGGGCGCGTAAACCTCTTCCACGGCCCGTACGGCTTCGGTCACAACCTCGTCTTTCGATATGGAAAGCAATACGAGATCAACCTCTCTGTCTTTTCGCGTTTCTTGGCCCGCGCCACAGTGGTCGATACCTTCAATTTGCGAGCCGGGCTCCATATTGGACAGAACTTGAATTAGTCCCATGCGCAATAACGTTTGGGGCTCAATGACTATGAATTCTTTCATGCTAATTCTTCCGTTAGCGTAAGAATGCCTAGAACAAATTCTCGTCGGCCGTGAATCCCGATAAAGGCTTCGCGGCAATGTTGACTTCGTGTATATAGGCAAAACCGCCGGGACGGGGTGAGGTATGTCTCAGTTCACGCCGATTGGGGGGTGGTAAGCCTGACGATATTCGTTCAGATCATCTCCCGATGGGTTTGCAGGATAGGCAGTTAACCAGGGCAGGTCAACGGTTGGTTTATCTTCCAGGTGCCCGAAAAGGAAGGAGCAACTGGGAGAGACGGTCGGAAATCCATCAAACGAGGCAAAAATAACATTAATTGGTACTTTGCGGCTATTTTTTCAGCAGTCGATTAATACTTGACCACAATGCTGTGCATTCTGTAGCGTTTGTCTAAGTAACCTTATGTTTTCAAAAGGCTTTCAATACGGCTTCGACGACTATTTACTTTACATCAATTTCAGTTTGAAACACAATGGGCAGGTTACATCATAGGGTCGGGGCGCGATCAAAAATATAGGACAAATGACGTATGCCGGCGCGATATTTGTTCTAGAGCATTGGGACTAGGTGGGCGAACCTCCGCAGGCGCCCGGTCGTGCAAGGAGCAACGGCAGTTTCAAAGTCATGCCTCCTGCCTGTCGAACAAAGTGGGCCTGAGGCTTGTGACGTAATGTGCTGTTGCCTGGGCTAACGCGGGCAGTCAAAATGATAGGTGTTCGCAGGCATCCCGCTTTCAGTCAGCGTCAAATCAATCTGACACCTGCTGTCCTGGGTCGTGCTCAGCGACATCTTCGACAAGGCCGTGGGAGTCTTGGCGGGAATGCTGATGGTGCCACTTTGACTGACTTCCGATGTGCCAGCGTGGCCCTTGTTGGTCGCGCGCAGTTCGTAATGGATTTGCTTTTCCTCGGTGCTTTGTACGTACGGCACAACAATGCTTGGGTGTGCATTAGCGTTGGTTTCTAGCCAGACCTGCAATGGGACGTCCGCAACCATGCTGCTCTCCTCGATGGTTTGTAGCTGAAATCGTAAGCGCGGATGAATATCGGTGGCTATTCACCCGCGCATTTGCCGCATTTTTCTAACGTCGGGCCATTAAAAGTGTTGTGAAATATTGGCGACGTTAGCTATGCCGGTCTGGTTTGTCGTAGCGGTTTTGTTGAAGCCCGACTGGCTGATGTTGGAGTAGTTGTTATACCCCGTCTGATTAGCTGTTGCCGTCAGGCCGAAACCGTTTTGCTGATCGACCTTGGCAACGTTAAGCCAGCCATCCTGGTTGACCGTTGCAGTGGCTCCAGCGGTATTTTGCTGGTTTACGGTAGCGTAATTGTTGTAGTCGCTTTGGTTGATCGTGCTGGAAGCCGAGATGTTGTGGTCCTGGTTGGAGAACGCAACATTCTTGGTGCCATGCTGGTTGATCAACGATTCGGTCCCCCAGGCGTTGTACGCCTGAGTGATGCCGGCATCGTTGTTGACCCCGGTCTGATTGATGGTCCCGGTGTCGCCGCCGCCGAAGCCGTTAGCCATGGCGGGGGCGCCGAACGCAACTGCAATGCCCAAAGCAAGTATAGAAAGACTGGTTTTCATTGTGACTCTCCTCAAGATTAAGACCTGGAACGACCCTGCAATCCAGCGGTCTTTAGTACTGGATTACTTTTGCGATACCCCCATTGCCAAGTTGGTTGACCTTGACCAACGGAGCTCCCGCGGAAAGCGTTACGACGGATGTGTAGTTTGCGTTACCGTTTTGGGTAATCTGTGCGTCAGCCGAGTTGGCGTATTGCATGACGGATATATCGTTGGCGTAGCCGTTTTGTGTGGCTGACACGTAGTTGTTTCGTCCGTATTGGGCAAGGCTGATCTGGTTCTCGGCACCTGCCTGACTCAGCTGGGCCGAATTGCCACTACCAAATTGCACTGAGCGAATGTCATTGCCCTGACCCCATTGATCAAGGTGGGCGGTGTTCGACGCTCCCACCTGCTGTACGGACGCGTTGTTCTGCAGCCCGATCTGGTGGATGCTCGCCGTGGACTCACCCAGCGTAACCTCGGGTCCCGGGCCCAGATCCGGATCCGAGCAGTACCCCGACTGGATTCCTGCGGCCATCAGGATTGGGACCATCAGCATGGTGCGCCAGTGGCGGCGGTAACGCGTGTAGCCTGCGCATGTTGGAGTAATCATTGCGTTCTCCCGGAGTTAGGGACGGTGCGTTGGTGCATCTGTTCAGTTTTCCGAAGGGGCAGGCTGCTGAGCCGCCATTACTTTGGCTGCCTGTGCCGCTGTCAGCCCGTAGGTGTTTTCGGCCTTCAGGTAATGCTGGATGATGGGCGAGTCCCAATCCTTTGGATTCTTTAACGCCCATGTGTGGTCTTTCAAGCCTTGCACGGTCAGGTGCAAAACGGCGGCCTCGATGGCTTCCTTGACGCAGAGCTGTCCCGGTTCGTTGTTGGATACACCGGCTTCGATCTGGAGCAGATCCTTGAAATTGACGAATTTGTAGAGGCTAGGGTTGATTTCGTAAGAGAAAATGGTTTTGGTAGTGGACACACTTTGCAGAATCCGGCCAGTGTCGACGTCGATGCTGCGCAGGTTCACGGTGACCTGGTCCACCCGATATTGGGTGGACAATCCAATACCCAGAAATGCGGCACCCGCCCCACCCGTACGCACATTGCTTTCGTAGGCGACGATGCCTCCGCCCATCATGATGGTGGCAGGTATCAGGGCCGGTACGTTGTTGACAGCAGGTTGACCCTTAGGTGGTGGTGGCACTTCAGCACGAATGATGCGGCGCTCGGTCAGCAGTTCCTGCAGGCCTTCGCGCTCAACTGGTATGAACCAGTGCGAATCGTTCAGCGCCTTGATCAGCATGGAGGCCGCACCCTGCGTCACCGAGGTTGAGAAAGAGCTGTCCGGGCTGGGCTTGTATTGGCCTGTCTGATCACGAAAACCATATACGGCCACGACGACTTTTTTCGCTGGCGGGGGCAGCTTGAGCAGGTCGTTGGTGGAGGGCGTGGCCGGCGTGAGACGCGCGGCGTTGTATACGTGAGAGGGAGTTTGCGGCGCCGCGCATGCGCCCAGCAGCAAGGTGGCCGACACTGCCATGTATGCAAGACGACGCTGTCTGGCCGGGCGTGTGGCATGAATCCCGCGGAGCGCGTTCATTGCGACACCTGGAATGAAGTCTGGGCACCGGTCGTTTTGTCGGTGGTGGTGATGTTCAGGTTTCCGCCACCCAAATCGACGACTGCAATGGTGAAGTCACCCGTCTGGATTATGCCGGGGTGCAGTGTGCCATCGGTTCCGATTATTGACGATGTCGCGGATGCCGCTACGCGGCTCAGGATGGATTGCTGAAGCTGAGCGTTGAATTGCTGCAGCGGTGTTTGCGGTGCCGCCGCTCCCAACGAACTCAGGTCGGGCGCGTCAGGGTCTGTGTGATTGTTTGTGGCAATGGCCGTATTCAGGAGGGTAGGACCGTTGAGAGGGTTGCCTCCAAATGTGGGGTTCACGGGAACGTAGACCATCTCGGTGGCGCAGGCAGATCCAGCGCACGTGCACGCCAGAAGAATCAGCAACGCTCGCAGTCCTGGCCTGACATTCGTGGGCATCGTTATCTTGTTCATTTACATCTCCTCGGGCGCTAGATCCACATCGCTGAACAACAAGTTCCGTACATTGCTATCCACGATATTTTTGTATGTCATCTGTGCTGCGGCCGCGGCTGCGGGCTTTGTGGCTGATCGGGCTGGCGACAGGAATGTGTGGAACATTCGCCGCTCTTTGTATTGAATCCAGATTTCACTGCCGAACTGCGCGGTAGGGCGCTCAAATACCGAAACCGTGAATTTGCTGTTGGGGAATCGAGCACGCCATATCGCCACAAAATTCCGATAGAAATCCCAACCCAGCACGGTTATCGTTCGATTCAACACGATGCCGTCCAGAGGCTCGTTATCGATGTTGCCGCTATCCAGGCTTGGGCTTTTTGCCGCATGCGGCACAGTCGTTGCGTGCACGGCGGGGGCAATAATCAAAAGTGCCAGCGCACTCAAGTTTTTGGTCAGTGGTCGCACAGTATTTGTCCTTTGCCGTGAAACGCCTGTTGGAAGCCAAACGTCATGAAACAAATACTAAGTGTGTGTGACGGGTAACAAAATTGGCTGGATGGTGTAAGCGGATGGCGGCCAGAAGCTCTACGGCGTTGGCGTGCGAGACTGGCCAAAAGTGGGAAGCGCCAGACTCGGCGCTTGTACGCCGCATGGCGTATGACTAGGCCACAAGGGGTATGGCGGCATGCGATGTGTCACGCATGGATGCCCGCTCCTGGTGGCCCTGACGTGCCGGCAGCTATCAGGCGGCGCGAGTCAACTCGAAGGTTTCGCTGTTGCTGGGTGGCTGAAGTGTGGCGACATCGATCACCAGGCGCGCGATATCGCCATCGGGATCATGATGAATGACGGACCAGCGGCTTTCGCGTAGTTTGTGCAGTAGGTGGCGTGACAGTCTGAAGCTTGAGGCCACGGCGCTGTCATCCAATGGTGATAGTTTTCCGGATCGCCAGGCTCCTCGGGAAAAGTGTCTGTAATATCGCACCCATAGCACAAAAAGAAGGGAGCACAGCACTCCGATGGCAATGTAGATGGATAAAGTGCGCAGGGTGGGCAGTAACTGGATGGAGGTCTGTATTTGCTGGGCAAGGGATGCCCCCGGATTCATTCCAGGAATACCGGTGCCAAGCAGATACAGGAAGCCGGCCCAACATGCGGCGGTCGACAGGATGTCGACAGTCAGTGCAAGACGAGAGCAGCGTGTGATGATAATCATGATTTTTTCCACTCCTTGATGCCGCGGTCAGGGCTGACCCAGCGAGCACGCTGGCGGCGGGCGTGCACCGTTACCTTGGGGAAGCTGTACAGGGTTGTACTCAGGCATAAGATCCAGTACACAAGCGGATACCAGATGACCCAATACAGTGAACGCAATAGGCCAGACTCGTATCGGCTGTCGATCAGCACACTGACAGCAAATTGCAGCAGGCATGCCGCGGCCAGCATCAGGCCCGTGAAGCCTGGCGGAAAAAAGGCAGTAACCCGGAACGCCACAGGCAATTGGATGAATTGCCCTGCGCTCCAGAGCACGACGGTCAGTGCGAGCGCAAATGCCCACGCCGTGGAAAGGCTGAATTCCAGTAGCAGCGGCCACAGGTTGCGATGCTTCCAATGCCTCAGGTAATGCAGGTTTTTCAGGAAGACTTCTGCACCGCCCTGAGCCCAGCGCAGGCGCTGCTTCCACAAGCCGCGCAGTGTCTCGGGCATCAGAATCCAACAAATCGCCCGTGGTTCGTAGAAGATTTCCCAGCCGTAGCGCTGCAGTGTCCATGTGATGTCAATATCTTCGGTGATCATGTCCAGGCTCCAGTAGCCGACATGATTGAGCGCCTGATGCCGGAATGCGGTCACCACACCAGACACGCTGAACACGTGGCCGTAAAGGCGCTGCGTGCGTTTGATCAGGCCGACAATCGATGAAAACTCGCCCACCTGTATGCGCCCGATCAGTGTCGAACGGGTTCGAACTCTGGGGTTGCCGGTCACGGCACCAACCCGTGGGTGTTTCGTCATGGGTGCGACAAGGTACGCTGCGGTGTCAGGACCCAGGACCGCGTCCCCGTCGATGCAGACAATGTATTCGCCGTGGGCCGCCATCACACCCATGCACAGCGCCATCGCTTTACCCTGATTCTGGGCCAGGTGGATGACTCGTAATCGTGGGTGGCGGACGGCCATGGCGTCAAGCATGGCGGCCGTGCCGTCGGTGGAGCCATCATTCACGGCAATGACTTCTATGCCCGGATAGCGCTGCTCCAATGCGGCAATAAGCGTTTCTTCGCCATGTTCTTCTTCGTTGTAGCAGGGCACCACGATCGTGATTGACGGGTTGCCCTGAATCACTGCCATTGATCGTCCTGGATCCCAGGCCCAGTGCCTTTCCCAATGAAGCCAGAAGTACACCCCCCCGGTAATCCAAATCACGGACATGAGCAGCGGGTAGAAAAACACAAAATTCAGCAATGCCACGCTGGTGAGTGCCGCGGTCATACCCAACGGCACACTCAGCACGACGCACAGGACAAGAAAGGCGAATAGCGGATTTCTCATTTGAATGGGAACCAGTCAGTAGAAATGGCTGGCCGAATGGTTTTCAGCCGGGGTTTGTTTTGTATGAAGTCATCGGGGTAGTAGCCGAAATTGCGTGCGCCACGAAGTTGCAAGCGTTTCATCCAACCAGCCAGCAACGTCGGATCGATATGTCCGGTGTCTGCACCGCTCTGCGGTGCGCGCCAGTCACGGGCCTGCAATTCGAACACCGTTTTTTTCAAGGCGCCCGGGTGTGCTGCAACGGCGTCGACGAGGTGATCCAGCCACGCATTCGCCTGTTTCGCTGGAACGCCTTCCATCAGCGGCATGGCCATTGGGACTGTCCAGTCGTAGGTGGCCAGGAAGTCATCCAGGTTCTGGGCAAACCACGCTTCGCTTTTGGGCTGGAGGATCGGCATGGCGAAGATGTTGCGGGCTGTTTTTACGCGCGGGCCGCGGATTGCGCGCACATGCTGAGTAAGTGTGTTTGTGAAGGCGATCAGGTAACGACTTTTGAAACGCGTCCAGCGCTGCATCGTTACCGGATCGCCACGCAGCGCTGCGATGGTGCCAGGGAACCCGGCGGCCCGATAGGCGGCCAACGCCTGCGGTCCGGCGTCTTCGAAATCGGACAGAACCGCATCATCGTGATAGAGGATCCCATCGAAAATCGCCGACTTCGCCAGATCTTCATAAAGTTCGATGATCTTGTGACGTGCTTCGGGATCGAACGGCGACAAACGACGATATTGCCCAGGATCGATTTTGGCTTGTCTCGTGGTCGGATTCCACCGCATGACATGTTTCAGACTGGAACCGAAGTCAAAGCTGAGCACCGGCATCCAGGCGTAGACGCTGACGTGTGCACGCGTGCGCAGTTGCCACGCCGCTCTGTTGAACAAGTCGGCTCGCATTGGCAGGAGGTGGTTGGGAAAATATACAGACTTGACCAGCCCGTCGCCGGTAGGGTCGGCGAAGGCTTGCAGGAAGACGGTAGTAATCTGCATGTCGGCGATTCGCTGCACCAGTTGGCCCAGGTTGCGCTCCGTTTGAGCTGGGTCAGGGTCGTAGACGCTGTCCAGATCAACCTGTACGACACGCATAATGGGACCAGCTTCACGATTGATCACCGAGCTTGCGTATTCGGGCACGTCGGGATCTGGGGTCACCAGCATGCGCGGATTGCTCATCAGTCGATCCAGCGTATCCGCACCGTCGTCCAGCGTGAACGCCATTGAGTACCCGTCGTTGCCGATGATCTTCAGCGCTGTGCCGCTGGTTTCACCGTAGGGCCAGACCCACACACGCGGCTTCTTGCCAGTAACCCGGCGCACCTTTTCCGTTATTTTTGCCACGTCGGCAATGAGGCGGGCCTTGTATGTGTTCTCGGATTCATACTGATGAGTCTTGGTATTGAACTGTCGGATGGCTGCAGCCGGCTCCATGTTGCCCTGCGGGTTGGCAAGCGCGCCATAATGCAGCGCGTCAGTATGGGCTCCAATTTCCACCAGGCCTGACGCCGACATCTCGCGAACCTGTGCCCACGTGAGGATACGATTGCGTTCAAGTTTTATCCCGCCAAAATTCACGTCCTGTTTCGCCGGGGTATCCAGCCAGGCCCCGGCTGGGGCCAGAATGGCAGGCCACCCGTAGGCCCTCAGAATCGGGAAAGCGCGTGTGTAGAAGCTACTGTAGCCGTCATCGAAAGTCAGCAATACCGCCTTTGCCGGTAGCGGTTTGCCGCCGTGTCGAGCATCAAGAATCTGGTCGACCGAAATGGGCTTGTAGCCATTTTCATGGAGCCACGCCATCTGCCGTATGAAATGATCAGTGCTGACCGCCACAAAAGTTTGGTCGGGCGCAGTATCTTCAATGTCGTGATAGGCCAGGGTCAGGAACTGGTTTGTTGGCCATGGCAGCTGGGAAGCGCGTACAGGGCGTGCGTCCGGAGGTGTATAGATGGGGATGTCCCGGGCACACCCGGCAATAAGCGATAGCGCGCCCGTGAGGCAGAACAGGAGTCGTAGGAATAGGTGCCGGACTGACATGGTGTTCTTCTAAAAACGAAAAATCATATTGACGACTACCTGGATGTCGCGTTCGCGTACGCCGTCGTATGGGCGGCTGATCCCGGTGACTGTTGCCCCGATCTCGAATACCTTGCTGGTTCGAAATGTCAGGCCGTAGCTGACGGCGGCAATTGCCTTGGTACCAAACCCTTGCTGTGAGTAGGTGCCGGCCCCCAGCGTTATCTTGTGTTCCAGCGATGTGTCGTAGTGTTGGTAAAGGGTTTGCGTCAGGCTCACCGTGGGCAACACTGTCAGATCGGCACGTGGATTGAAATAGACGGCGTCTACGTTCGAGTTGTGGGACGCGGCGACATTCAGTTCCACATCAACCTTGAAGTGTGGTGCAGTGTACAGGCGCTCTCGTCCCGTCATGTCCAGCTCGTAGCGGCTATTGCCATCACTGAAGTGGGAGGGCGTGAAGGCAACTCGCCATTCCCGTTGTTCATTCGGGTGCCAGCTTACATAGGCACTGAGGTTGTTGGAAGAGACATCGTGCAACAGGGCGCGCAAGGGAGTAGAACGCGAAAGGATCTCGCCGGAACCGCCGATTTGCCACGAGTCGCCGAGGTCGTAGGAGGCGGTCAGGCGTACGCCCGGTTTGACTCCATAGCCGTAATTGTTGGTGGATGCTTCGGCCTCGACGGTTGCGTCGCGGCCACGCCATTCGACGCCCGTTCGCAGCCAGCGATAGTTTGCCTGCCCCTCTTCGAAATTGCCATTGGCATAGCCACCCCCGCCAAACACGCGCCAGTTGTAATCAATCGGTGGCGAATATAAAACGCTGTCAACGCCAAAGTCGCCGTTGCCCGATACCGGACTGTTCGTGGTGATTCCGCGATAGCCGGATATGCGCAGCTCCGCCATATTATGAATGCGCCAGTCCTGGGCCAGAGATTGCGCGTCCAGGTTTTCTGGTTCGCGTGCCAGAGTGTCCTGGCTGAGTTGTTCCGCTTCGCGCCACTCCTGCAGGGCGAGTGCAGTCTGTCCCTGCCCCGACTCTATTGTCACGTCCCTCGGATCTACGGTTTCGGCCATCTTCAGGACGCGCTCGGCCCGGCGCGGCTGGTTGCGTCCGCGATCGACTGTGGCCAGTGCAGCGCGCAGGTCGGTGTTCATGGGCGCATGGTCAACCATTTCGGACAGTCGTCGCTGCGCGCCTTCAGTATCATTGGCGTAATAGAGGCCCAGCGCAGCTGCTTTTTCTACGGTCAGTTTCGATTCGTTGGGCTCTGGTTCGGGTCGTCCCTTGTAGTATCGCCATGTGCCTTGTGCGGTCCGGGCAGCTTGAATAAGTCGATTCGCCTCGTCGTACGACCCACTGTCGATCAACGAATAAAAGAGTCCCATTTCATCGGAGAGGCGCTGGCTGGCGCTGCCTCGTTTACTGGTTTCGTCGTCAAGAATTCGGCGATACAGATCGCGTGCCTTTTGGGGCTGATGCAAGGTCAAGTAGGCGGCGGCAACCGCACTGAGGGCGTAGTCGGGCACAGTGATGCCTTCGACGAGCAGTTGCTGGTATTCCGTCACAACGTCCCGCATACGTGTGCGCGCCTGTAGTGCCGCCAGTCGGTCAATACGCACGCGCACCAAGTCGTCGTGCGCTACCGACCCGAGGCTTTGCCACGTGCGAATCAGCTTGTCGTAAAGAGCCAGTGCCCGGGGTCAGCAATGACAAACCGGTTTGACTCCTCTCGTGTGGGGGCATTGGCCAGACGCACCAGTTGCGCCGCGTAGTCGCCTTCCAGCCGTCGTGCTTCGGCGTCATTTAAAAGGGCAGGGTGGTTTTGCGCCATTTGCAACGCCGGCCCGGGCAGGCCGGCGCGCTGAAGGGAAAGGATATATTCGCGAGTAGTTGCTGTCTTTTTTGGGTCGAGGGTGTGAGCCAGGTCGGCTTCGTGTAACGCGTCGTACGGCATGCCCGCCCTGTGATAGGCATACTCCAATGCAAGACGGTATGCGGAGTTTCCCGGAGACGTGTTGACGAGGCGTTGAGCGGCCGCTATTGCCTGGCTGGTTTGCCCCGAATCGGCCAGGACCATAGCTTCGCCGATGGCGAACGCAGGATCTCGTGGAAACCGCTGCTTTCCCTCGCGATAAAACGATAGGGCGTCACTCCAGCGCCTGGTGTCGCGGTTGGCCCGTGCCACGGCTGAGAGCGCAGCGGATGGCATGTGGTGCAACAATGCTCTGGATGACTGGTAAACGGCCAGCACCTCATCGTCTTTGCCGGCCCATTGCGCGATAAGGATGTGGTCGTAAATGGCACGCAGGTCCGCGGGATGCTGTTTGCCATATTCCCGCAGCATCACAAGCGCTGGTTCGTAGTGTCCGTCGCGGGCGCCACGGATGAGTGCATCGTACGTCCCCACGGAGGCAGCGAAACAGGGCATGCCTGCCACAAGCAGGGCGGCCGCCATCCAGAACGAGCGCATGGACCTCTTCATGGTCGACCGCTATATTGCCGTGATCCGCGGGCCGTGTCGTCTCGGCATGGTGTCTTCTCCTTGGCGGTTCGTATTCGTTGTTTTTGCGAAATCGGGAGCAAGAAAAACCGGACGTCGCGTTCGTTTCATTCGGTACGACATATCGCGATGCGGCCGGAAATATCATTTACACTCAGGCACAGAGCCTCTGAACTGATCATAAGGAATTAAGTGGGGCGTGGAATGCGCTGTATGGGCTAGGCAGCCACCGGCTGTAAGCCCTATCGGATGCGGCCGGTTGTATGCCGGACGGGCTATGTCCAAAAGTATTGAGTCCGGTTAAATGGCGTATGGGAGCAACGTTCGGATCAAGCTGGGCTTCGCGCGCGGCGAGGCCGCGCTTATTCAAAGCCAGTTCAAAACGTTTACGCCCGGTGTGGTGGCCGCGTGGAAATGATTAAGAAGTTGGGCACCAATCGAACGTGGGGCGTATGCCGCACGTCTCATGACATCTGTTGAAGTGCCAGCGAATCCGAGGGTGGGGAAGAGCGCTGCCGACGTTGCCAGAACGGTTGATCGGACCAGCGGTGCTGCATGCGATAGTAGAAGTCGCGCTGCAGCAGGTAGGTTTGCCAAAGTTGGCGTTGTTGTTCGTCGTATAGATGGATGTAGGCGTTGTCGGTGCCCAATCCCGCCGCCGTGCCCCGCGGACAGTCCGTAAGCGCGTAATGAATCATATGCCCTGCATGGCTGCCCGTCCTGAGCGCCTTGTCGATGCCTTGCGAAGATAGTGGGTCGTAGGCCTGAGCCGCATCGCCCACCGCCATCCAGGCGTTGCCGCAGAAGTTTCGTAATCGTTGGCTGTTGGCCGGTGCGCCCCGAATTTTTCCGCAAGGGCGATAGTCTTTGGTTTTGAGTAAGGGCGCGATATGCGTCGAATCGTCCAGCAACTGATCGAAACCTTGCCGATGCGCCGCCACTCTCGCGGCCGGCAGGTCCTTGTCAGAGTGAAAAACCACCAATCGTTTGATTTCATTGCCTTCGATGCCTGGCAGACGGTTGCAGTACCACCAACCGTGCGGCGCTGCCTCAATCCGCGTATAGCGGTCATCGTCGTTGCCGAAGCAAGAAAACCATTGCGCATAGGCAAACAGTCGGTCGTCGTTGGGGGCTGTCCGGACGCCGAGCGATCTGGCCACGACCGTTCGCCGGCCGGAGCAATCGACCAGGTAACGCGCGCGGTGTTCCTGCCTCTGTGTTTCCGAGGCGAGCGCCAGGCGCCAATTGAAAATGCCGTCAGCGATGCGCGTACAGGATTCGAAGCGGACGCCCTTGAACAAAGTTGCGCCAGCGGCGACCGCATTCGATCGCAGGGCCTCATCGAAAGCCAGGCGCTCGACGCATAGGCCAAAGCCGTTGAGTGTGAAGAAAAAATCTGTGACGTCGGGCTGCTCGGTCGCCCATAATGAAATGTTGCCAGCTGTTCTGAAAACGCCTTGTAGATTCTGTTCGGGACCCTCAGGGTTTCCCAGGAAGTGTCTGACCAGGTCGACGGAAGACGGTGGCAGTGATTCCCCCAGCTTGAAGTGATCGGATACCCGCTCCTCCACCAGTAGCACATGCTGACCGAACTTGGCCAGCGTGGCTGCGGTTGCGGCCCCTGCTGGCCCGGCGCCGACAACGACCACATCCCATGCTGTTTCGGCCTGGTCGTGCCGGGTTGATGACACGAATTATTTTCCTTTGGTGGGTGGCCGGTTCAGTGCCGGATTACGCTCTCGTTCGACGAACACGGTCTCGCCGTTGTCTTTCAAAAAGCTGCCGTCTTCTGCCTTGACGGGGAGCACCATCCCCAGTTTCGACCACGCGTACAGCATCTGGTTGTAGCCGTCGGTGGCGGATAGGGGTTCGCCCTCGGCATCGTACCCGCGGAACCATTCCCTATAGGTTCGGGTCTGGTTCTTTTTGTTGTACTCAAAAACGACGTCTGGTCGTTGTGTTGGCCACCATGCGATATTGCACGACCAGAAGTCGCCTTGCCATGGGCTTGACATATAGGCAGCGACCGAGCCTGGCTCAATGTCTTTGCCTACGCGAAACGCCTCAGCGAAATACTCGCGGTAGATGATCAAGTAAGGAAATTCTATGCCCGGGTGAAAGCCGCCTCCGATGGTTGGTTCAAGCGCCGAACTATCGAGCGCGTGCGGTTGTCTGGCTAGCGGCAATTGCTTCAGCGATACGGGCTTTTGTGGAGTGCCGACCTCGAAGTTGCCATCTGCCCAGTTCTTCAAATGATTCAACTGCCAGTCGGTCAGGCTCAGGAATTGGTTTGGAGAATGGTCGCCCAGCTCTTTGTTCTGCGTGGGCTTGCCCCCAGAGCCCCAGAGTTTGGGCATTTGAGTGTCCACTTCCTGGCGTTGGAACTCTTTGTCCTTCCAACTGGTTGGCCGCTGCGGAGGTGGGGGCAGCAGTGAATCGACCAGCCGCCCGCGTTTTCCAGATGCATGTCGCATGAGGCCGTAGATCATGCTTCTCATTGGCTTGCCTTTTTCGCCTGGATCGGTGAATGCCGTCATGTATGCCGGGGTGAGCAAGTCACCCGGTTGCCCCGGGCCGTGGGCGAGGCCCTTCGATTCGCCCATGGCGCCCGACGCCTGGGCACTCACCCAACCGTAGTGGACGGCGTTGGCAAACACTGGGTAGACATCGCGGTAGAAATTCGTCTTCTGCCCGGTGTAAGGGTAAGCCTCGGGAAAGGCCTCGTAAACACGATCCAGAATGGACACCACGTGGTACATGTGGGGTGCGAATTTTGGTGGTGCGGTGACAATCCACGCCCCTGCCCGTGGGTTCCTTGTCCCTTCGTCCGTCGCCGATTTCACGTTGTCACGTGTACTCAGGATGGTGCCGTCCTTGAGCGTGACTGTGACGTCAATTTCACCACCGCAGGTATCGTCCCACCAGCCTGGAATATTGAAATACGCAAATTGATTCGTCAGGGGGTTTTTGCCGTCTTCGGGGCCGTTTGGAGGATTGACTGTTTCACTTGGGTTCGACAGCGCTACCTTGGGTGTCACGACGCATTCGCTTTTTCCGGGAGCGGGAATGAACAGTAAGCGATCCTTGGAATCGAGCCGGAGCTGGCCCAGTTCGATATCCTTGGCGGCTTTATAAGTGACTTTGACTTCTTTCGACGGGTCTTTTGGCGTGAACCCTTCGAAACGTAATTCACCCGGAAGCAGACCTTCTTCGATGCCTGTGAAGACATTCCCCCTCATGACGATTGGTCCGGCCTGTCCGGAGGAGATTGTATGCACACCGGGGTCGATAATCAGTGTGTCACGTTCGATCGGCTTCTTGCCGGGCTGGATGGAAGGGTTCCGCAACTTGTCCGGGTCAAACAGATACGCGCCCTGAAACGCATAATTTGCCGCTTTCATGTTCCTGACGTGAACTCGCCAGTGCATGGATTGGACCAGACTCGAAGCCGACGTGAGTTCGGCAACAACGTTGTCGTTGGCATCGTAGGCGTACACCCTATACCGCTGCGCCTGGCGTTTCAATCGCGCCCCGCTGTCGCGGTAGGTTCCACCATTGGGCCCTGGGCCATCGCTGCCGCCCGGGTCGACCACGATCCCTGGCGCTTCGGGACCAATGTAAAACTCGTCACTGTCTCCTAAACGGGCAATGCCAATGCCGGGATGAATGCGAATACTCTTGATCTTTTCGGACACGGCTTATTTCCTTCACAAAGTGTTCTTGCTGATCCGGCGCAGAAAGAGCGCCGCAGCCATCGATATTCAGGTGTTCTTGCCTGCAGGGGATCGGCGATCTATTGACGGAAGGGCGTCGATCTGTCGAGGGAAGGACACACGAGACTCCGGTTGTTTAAAGAGGACTCACGATCTTCCAGTCCAGCAGGTTTGCGGAAGCGACCCTATACCGGGTTCCGAAATGTTCAATGTCGGCGTAGGTCAGTCCGTTTGACCGGGTGTGAGTTTGCACCGAGAAGCCTCCGCCGAAGCTTGCCTTGATCGATTTTTTAATATATGGATCGGTTTTTGAGACCGGCATGCTGGATGCGTTCCAGCCTTTTGCGGCACTGGCCATGCCCGGCAGTAACAGAACGCAGCCTGCTGCGCACCCTTTGAAGAAATCTCTGCGTTTGACGTTCATGCTTCATCGCTCCCGAGTTTCGGTGCCTCTTGGTTCCGGCGCCTTGTAGATAAGTATATGGATCGCCTCATCGCAAAACAAGATTTATGCGAATGGTGAGTCGACTTTTTCTTTACCTGACAATAGGCTGTCGTGATCCGTGTCAACGTCGTGGTTGGAGCCCATCGTGCGAATGTGGCGATTCACCAAGTCCAATGGGATGGCTCTACATCATTAACGGGGGACACCGACATTCATTAGACTTGTTTTTACGAAGAACGAGCTTAATGGAGCGAATGCCGATGTCCCCACTAGATTCTATCTTAGGGTTAAAAGAGTTA
>SCSG01000027.1 GCA_004322135.1 Burkholderiaceae bacterium
GATCTTCGGCAGCGCCGCACTCTTGGCCGCGATGGCCGCATTCTTCAATTTCGTCTTGCTTGGCATAAATGGTCCTGTAGGTCATATTTATGCCTCAAACACAAAATTCAGGACAGGCTCCATTCCCCAGCTCGCCAGAGCAGAGTCAGACTCAATTCGTGCAGCCAGTGACCATCAAAGGGCTCGCGCCACCGGTAGTTCCACCCCAACCAACGAAACCTAAGGAGTATTGCTATGTCCATCACTCGCAGAAATTTAATGGTGAAAGGCTCAATGTTGTCAGCGGCTGCTGCAGCGTCTCCGTTCGCTTTAGCCGCTGACCCTATCAAGCTGGGTAGTTTGCTCGATACTTCAGGCGATTTCGTTGGCTATGGCAAGCCGATGGATATGGCGGCCGACCTGGCAATTGACGAAATCAACCACGCCGGAGGGCTGCTGGGGCGACAGGTCAAGAAGGTTGGCTATGACACGCAATCCAACATGGCCCTTTACACCAAGTATGCACAGCAGCTGATAAGGGAAGACAAAGTCGATGTCGTCATCGGAGGTATTCTGTCGGCTTCGCGCGAGGCTATCCGCCCGCTGCTCCATCGCGCAAATATCCTGTACGTGTACACGCCGCTCTATGAGGGGGGCGTTTGCGATTCCGATATGCTTCTAACCGGCACTACGCCAGCGCAGCAAGCTGAGGTTCTCGTTCCTTACGTTATGAAAAAGTGGGGGAAGAAGGCCTACATTCTTGCCGCCGACTACAACTACGGTCAGTACATGGCCAAGTGGTTTCAAAAATATCTTAAAGACAACGGAGGCTCCGCGGTGGGAGTGGACTTCTTCCCTCTGACCGTCTCGGATTTCAATTCCACCATCGCAAAGGTGCAACAGGCCAAGCCTGATTTCGTTATGAGTGCCTTGGTCGGAGGTGCTCACTTGTCGTTTTACCGACAATGGGCGGCCGCAGGTATGAAGTCAAAGATTCCGATGGCATCCACCACCCTCGGGATTGGCAATGAGCAGCAGGTCCTGACGGCGGCTGAAGGCAATGGCATCGTGATAGCTGACAATTATTCGCCCGAATTGAAATCCCCCGCAAACACCGCATTTCGGGAGGCTTGGGGACGCATGTATGGCGGGGACGTTAAGACCATCAATGAGCTGGCGGTGTCGCACTACCAAGGTATCAAGCTTTGGGCTGAAGTCGTGAAGCGCGCAGGGACGCTTAACCATGACAAAGTTGTAGCGGCAATGGCTGGGGTCTCGATTGAAGGTCCATCGGGCAAAGTCACTATTGATGGTCAGACACATCATGTGACCCTCGATGTGCACGTGATGGAAATGCTCGACCAGCAACTTAAGGAATTGAAATCGTTCCCACAACGACCACCGTCAGACACACAGGCGGTCTGCAACCTGTACAAGAATCCAAATTCGAGCATTCAGTACGAAATAAAGATATAGGGCAACGCCCGGTTGCTCCGAACTGCCGCGACGGTACCCGACTGGTCGCGCGGCAATGCCCAATTCCCTCTCTGGACTGTCATGGACCAAATTGTCGTCAGTTTGCTCGAACTCGCCTATACGATTTCAGCACTCGCTTTGGCTTCAGCGGGCTTGGCGTTAATTTTTGGTCTCATGAGGGTCATCAACCTTGCGCATGGGGAATTCATTGTGCTCGGTGGATACGCGACCATCGTTGCACTGAGGTTGGGTTGCAATATTTGGATTGCAATGCTCATTGTTGCGCCGCTAGTTGTCGGCGTAGTCGGTTTCCTGATTGAGCGCATCGTGATTCGATGGCTCTACGGGCGGACCGTGGACACAATGCTGGCGACCTGGGGTCTATCTCTTGCAATATCTGGCGGTCTGTCGATCATATTCGGGGAGACTACGTCTGGGGTTCCCAACCCCATCGGGCCGCTACAAATCGGACGATTTAGTGTGGGCGGGTATAGCCTGTTTGTCATCGCGATGTCGTTGGGCTTGATGATTGGGCTCTACCTGATTTTGCGATTCACCCGCGCCGGCCTGATTGTGCGGGGCGCTATGCAGTCGTCTCAAGTCTCTGCGGCATTGGGACATTCCACCCAGAAAATCTACACAATGACTTTCGTGGCAGGAAGTATGGTTGCAGGATTCGCTGGGGGAGTCCTCTCACCTTTGGTCGCACTTACACCCAATACTGGGGGCCAGTTCATTGCAAAGACGTTTATCACCGTGATAACTGGAGGACCTTCAGTTATCGCTGGCACTGTGGCCGCGAGTATCTTGCTTGGAACCGTTGCCAAGGTCTTTGAATTGCTGGCGACTCCTGTTGTTGGCGAAATGGCACTCCTGTTGTCGGCTGTAGTCCTCTTGCGGATGCTCCCTCAGGGCATTACGTCTCGCTGGTTCAAGGGTTCGGCATGAAAAAAACGCCTCACTCGCTGAGGGCTAGTCGGCAAGCCACTCGTATCCCGATTACGTCGCCCCAAGAGATACCGATGTCTTGGTGGACAGGGTTCGGTTTGACGCTTTTGTTGATGGTCCTGGCTCCATTGGTCATCAGCGAGTATTCGTTGACCTTATTGGCCATATACGCTCTATTGGCGCTTTCTCTGGCCTTTGTATGGGGTATCGGCGGGATTCTTTGCTTTGGGCAGGCGGCCTTCTATGGTCTTGGCGCATACACCTACGCCATTGCGTCCATTAACTTCGGTGAATCAACCGCTGCGCTCGCAGTGGCCGTGGTCGTGGCGGGGGGGGGCGCGCTAGTCTTGGGCGCCATGATGTTTTACGGGCGTATTACCGATGTCTATCTGGCAGTCATCACATTGGTCGTCACCCTGTTGCTTTTCAAGTACGTGAACAGCACGGCAGGTGATGCCTATGTCATCGGGGATGCCAGGCTTGGCGGATTCAATGGCATTCCTGGTTTCGCGTCACTTAATGTGCCGGGACTGCCGCAGGTTCAGCTCGGTGGGCTCGCCCTGTATTTCGTGGTTGCAGCGAGTTTGCTTGCTTGCTGGTTGCTCTTGCGGTGGATATGCACACGCGCCTTTGGTCGCCAGCTAGTCGGCATCCGAGAGAACGAGCTACGAGCCGAGTTGTTGGGCTATGACGTGCGCCTTATCAAGACGCTGGCCTTCGGCATTGGCGGAGCGATGGCGGGGCTTGCAGGTGTGTTCTTTGCGTGCTGGGCGGAGATTGTCACTCCCGAGGTTTTCTCGCTCGGGGTTTCTGCTGAAGTCATCATTTGGGTGCTTGTGGGTGGTTTGGGAACTCTTTGGGGACCCATGCTTGGGGCCGTTCTGCTGGGTGCGCTGAAAGGCTACCTTGGAGGCCAACAGTTGCTGAATAACTCGGTAGTCATGGGTGTATTGCTGATTTTGGTTGTTTTGTTTTTGCCCCGTGGCGTGCTACCCAGCTTCACGAAGGTCTTGAACTTCTATCGGAATCGCCGCCGCATGAGCGTCACCGCTTTGGAACAAAGCAATGATGCTTGAAACCGTCGTGGAGGCGTCTGGGGTCGTGATGCGCTTTGGCGGAGTCACTGCCGTGGACGGCGTTTCCATGAAGCTGCGCCGTAACGAGTTGCGCTGCTTGATTGGGCCCAACGGAGCCGGGAAGTCTACATTCTTCAAATGCCTAAGCGGCCAGCTGACTCCCACGGAAGGCGATATTGCTCTTAATGGGCAGCCCACTACCGGGCGAGCAATTCATGAGATAGCGCGCCTTGGGGTAGCGGTGAAAACCCAGGTTCCCAGCCTGATGAACGGACTCACCGTCCACGAAAACCTGTGGCTTGCAGCCCGTTCAGTTTCGACCAGAACACACGCAGAGGTTCTTGGCAAAGTCGGTGCACTGATTGACCAATTAGGGTTGGGGCCACATGCATGGCACACAGCAGATTCACTGGCGCATGGACAGCGCCAGATTGTTGAACTCGGTGTGGTGTTGGCGTCCGACCCGTGGCTTGTCTTGCTGGATGAGCCCGCAGGGGGTCTAACACGAGACGAGGTTTCGAGGATGGCCAAACTTGTGACCGAGTTGACGGCACGTGCCACGGTGGTTGTGGTCGAGCATGACATGAATTTCGTGCGAGCGATTGCCCAAACTGTGACCGCATTTCATCGCGGGCGAGTCCTGGCCGAGGGGACGGCAGATGAAGTGTTGACCAACCAACGGGTGCGGGATGTCTATCTTGGCAAACACGGGGGAGAACAGAAATGAGCGCCGTTTTAGCTCCGCAGGATGTTTACGTACTTCAAGTTGACAAAATCGAGTCCGGCTACGGTGCGATGACAGTTTTGCATGGTCTCAGTTTGCACGTGGGAAGGCACGAAATTGTTGGTGTTCTAGGTGCGAATGGCATGGGCAAAAGTACGCTCATGAAAACCTTGGCGGGAGAGCTGAAAGCTTCGCATGGTTCGATTCGCGCTGATGGGGTTGAAATCAATGCACTGGCTCCTCATTCCCGCTCGCGGCTGGGTATCAGTTATGTGCAACAAGGCCGGGGGATTTTGGCGACACTTACAGCCCGCGAAAATCTGAGCATGGCATGGTCTCGTGCCCTGGGAGAGCCGGAAAAAACAGCTATCGACCGGGTTTTGACGTTGTTTCCCCGATTAGAGCCACTTTTGAATCGAAGGGGAGAAGCGCTTTCGGGTGGAGAGCAGCAACTCCTGGCGTTGGCACGAGCCCTCGTCTCGCAGCCTTGGTTGCTCCTGTTGGATGAGCCCACCGAGGGGATACAACCCAGCATCATTGACGAGATGGCGCAGACACTCGTGCAATTACGTGACCAGGAGTCTATTTCTATCTTGGTTGCTGAGCAGAACCTCGACTTCATCCTGGACTGTGCCGACCGCGTATTGATGCTTGAGAAAGGCGTCATCGTCCAAGAGTATTCCGTCTCTGAATTACGTTCGCCGCAGGCACTCAATAAATTGCTCGACTGGGGTGCTGCCAGGTCGTCCAAGGATGGCATCCAAGCCGCCGACAGCACCACGGTCGGCGGTGCTCCAACCGTTGGGCCGGCCGTGATGCAACAGGCGCCATCAAAACCTAGCTATAAGGAGAACACCATGACCCTTCGAAGGCCCAGTATTGACCAATTGCGCGACCTCTCACGTTCATTGCATATGAATCTGCCGGACCACGAATTGGCTCAATATCTCGAACAAATGGAGGGTAGCTTCTCGGCTTACGACCGCGTCGAACAACTACCTGACTTCGTTCCAGAAGTCCTCTATCCGCGCACCCCCGGCCGTCGCCCGTCAGCCGAGGAAAACCGCATGAACGCGTGGTATGTCAAGACTGACGTTCGCGGGGCCGACAGCGGTCCCTTGCGCGGCAAGCGGGTAGTGCTCAAAGACAACATCGCGTTGGCTGGAGTGCCGATGATGAACGGTGCTTCGACGCTGGAAGGGTATGTTCCCGACATTGATGCGACCGTGGCCCGGCGTGTTCTTGAGGCCGGTGGAACGATTGTGGGGAAGGCCCATTGCGAGTACTTTTGCCTGTCGGGAGGGAGTCACACCAATGCAACCGGACCGGTCCACAACCCTTGGCGAATGGGCTATATCGCCGGCGGGTCATCGTCGGGCTGCGGTGCACTGGTTGGGTCCGGTGAAGTCGCGATGGCGATTGGCGGCGACCAAGGTGGCTCCGTGCGCATCCCCGCAGCCTTTTCTGGGTGTTATGGCATGAAGGGAACGCATGGACTGGTGCCCTACACCGGAGCCATGCCGATTGAGGCCACGATTGACCATTTGGGGCCCATTACGGCTTCGGTGGCGGACAACGCATTGCTGCTGGAAGTGATTGCCGGTGAAGACGGTCTAGACCCCAGACAATACAGTCCAAGAACGGCCCGTTACACTGAGGCCCCTTCCAGAGGGGTGCAGGGCTTGCGCATCGGCTTGCTGCGCGAGGGATTCGGACAGGTCGGCGCTACTGCAGGAGTGGACGAAAAAGTCCGCGCCGTAGGGGACGCACTGGCAAGGTTGGGAGCGAAAGTCAAAGAAGTCAGCATACCCATGCACCTGGACGGCCCAGCCATCTGGACCCCCATCACGCTTGAAGGTTTAGAGGCACAGATGATGCATGGCAACGGCATGGGCTTTAACTGGCGTGGTTTGTATATGACGAGCCTGATAGATAAACACGCCGGATGGCGCGAGCGTGCCGACGAGTTGTCCCCGTCCCTAAAGGTATCGATGTTTGTTGGGGAATGGTTTATCCGGAATCACCGCGGACGGTTCTACGCAAAGGCACAGAACCTGTCGCGCCAACTCAGAATCGCCTACGACCAGGCGATGGACGAATGTGACCTGTTGTTAATGCCGACGGTTCCAATGACGGCGCAGCCGATTCCCGAACCTGGCGCTCCGATAGCTGAAATCATCGCGCGAGCCTTCGAAATGGTAGGCAACACGGCGCCGTTCAATGCTACCGGGCACCCGGCCATGAGCATCCCTTGCGGATTGGTAGGTGGGTTGCCAGTTGGAGCAATGTTGGTTGGGAAACACTGGGATGAGTTCACTATCTATCGCGCGGCCGCGGCGTTCGAGGGGGTGGGAGACTGGAGAACGCTGTGAGCAGCAATCCATTCTCCAGCTTCACGACAAGCTCTAACCTCGCAGCCCAGCGTCCTATTGATGGACTGTCGCAAGTAAAGGGCTTGTCGATGCCGGAATTGTCGACAGCCACCATAGGGGAGTTGTTGGACAGGGCCGTTCAAAGGGACGGCGACCGCGAGGCCTTCGTATTTCTCGAGCACAACGTACGCTGGACATGGGCGCAGTTTCAGTTAGATGTCAACAAGGCGGCAGCGGGCCTCCTCAGTATTGGCATTCAACGGGGTGATCGCGTTGGAATCTGGTCGCCGAATCGACCGGAATGGGTGCTCGTTCAATTTGCCACGGCCCAAATTGGCGCGGTGATGGTGAATATCAATCCCGCCTACCGCGTGTCAGAACTGGAGTACGCACTCAACAAAGTCGGCGTGAAGGCCCTTATTTGTGCGCCGGGGACGAAAGCTAGCAACTACTTGGCGATGCTGAACGAAATCGCACCAGAGATCGAACATTCTGCGGCAGGGCGACTCGTGCTGAAGCGAGTTCCCAAACTCGAGACAATCGTTCACCTATCGGATGAGCGGCGCCCCGGAGTCTTCACATTTCGACAGCTTATGGACGCGGCTGGCCCGGCTCAGTCAGTTCGCCTATCAATTGTGAGTAAATCGCTGAAGTGCCACGACGCCATTAACATTCAATTTACAAGCGGGACTACGGGGCATCCCAAGGCCGCCACCTTGTCTCATCATAATGTGGTGAACAATGCTCGTTTTGTCGCGAACGCGATGCGGCTTGACCCCAGCGACCGGCTTTGCGTTCCTGTGCCGCTGTACCACTGCTTTGGGATGGTGCTGGCTGTTTTGGCGTGTACGACCAGTGGAAGTTGCACCGTTTTTCCAGGTGAATCTTTTGAACCTGGTTCAACATTGGCAGCCGTTTCATCGGAGCGGTGTACGGCAATTCATGGTGTACCCACCATGTTTGTCGCGATGCTGGGATTGGCAACCTTCTCGCAGTTTGACCTGTCAAGTTTGCGAACTGGAATCATGGCAGGTGCACCTTGCCCCATTGAAACCATGAAGCGCGTGGTGGCAGACATGCATCTGCCTGAGATTACTATCGCCTATGGCATGACTGAGACATCGCCAGTGTCATTTCAGAGCTCAATTGAAGACAGCATTGAACGAAGGGTGAGTACCGTTGGGCGAGTACAGCCGCATCTCGAGGTCAAGGTTGTGGACGACGCAGGCCGAGTCGTGCCCATAGGAGGTAAAGGCGAGCTGTGGACCAAGGGGTATTCCGTGATGCGCGGCTATTGGGGCGATGACGAAAAAACCCGCGAATCTATTGTTGACGGGTGGATGCGAACGGGCGACCTCGCCACTATAGATGTCGACGGATACTGCAATATCGTTGGCCGCTCGAAAGACATGCTGATCCGAGGTGGAGAGAATGTGTATCCGAGGGAGGTTGAAGAATTTCTCTATGGGCACCCGATGATTTCGGAAGTCCAGGTTTTTGGGATACCCGACAGTCGATATGGCGAGGAAATTTGCGCTTGGATTGTGCTCAAACCCGGCGGTAAGGTTTCGGAGGAGGCTATCAAGGAATATTGCCGGGGGCAGATTGCACACTATAAGGTGCCTAGGTACGTCCGGTTTGTTCAGACGCTACCCATGACGGTCACCGGAAAGGCACAAAAGTTTGTCATGCGCAAGGCGATGATTGACGAATTGGGCTTGAGCGACGTCCGCACTGCTTGAGTTTGCCTGAGGTTTCTGGAACTGCGGCTACCTGAGCCAATTCGGTGGCATCGCGCGATGCGGGCTGTTACTTACGCACGGGCCTTCAGGCTCTTTGCGCCTTTACCTGGGACGGGGCGCCGCCTGGCTTTCTTGGGGATGCACCGAGCTTTGCCAAGGAGCTCGACCAGCCGCGACTCGCATGGAGAAAGGTCATAGCCCCGTCGTTGCGAGATCACGAACGTGAGCGGACCGAGGTGCCAGGCGCGGCGTTCAAGTTCGACGAGCTGTCCGCCTGCCAGATCCTCGCCGACAAGGTGCCAAGGCAAGTGGCCCCAGCCGAGACCGGCCTTGAGAAGATCACGCTTGGCGCCTAGATCATTGACCAGCCACTGGCGCTTGCCGGCGACGCCCTGTTGGGTCTTCTCCGCCCCCGGCTGGTTGTCCGTCACGACGATCTGAATATGTCGACCAAACTCGTCCACAGGGATGGGGGTCGGTGTCGAAGCGAGCGGATGTGACGGCGCACATACCGTCACCATCTTCGCCTCGCACAGCCAGCGGCGTTCGATGGCGTCCGGGTTTACCTGCGGCACGTTCTCGATCGCGACGGCTAGGGTGCACACTTTTTCGAGCACCAGGTTCTCGCCGCCCTGCATGGCCGTGATTCGCAGGTTGATCGCTGCAGTGCGGAACTCCTCTTGCAGCGTGCGCAAACAGTCGATCAGGTGGGCGCGCGGGAAGTAGGCATCGATCGCAACCGAGACCTGTGGCGCCCCGACTTTGGCGATCGAGCCGGCGCGGTTCTTCATCTCTTCCGTGCGTGAGATCACCGCCCGCGCGTCCGGCAAGAGGCTGCGCCCCGCCGCGGTGAGCTGCGCCTTGCGCGTGTTGCGCTCGAACAGCTCGACATCGAACGCGCTCTCCAGCGCCTTGATCGCGTGGCTGATGGCCGACTGCGCGCGCCGGAGTTTGCGAGCCCCACCCGAGAAGCTTCCCTGATCGCATACCGCAACGAACGCGCGCAATTGGTTGATGGTGACGTTGTCGAGCATAGGTATCTAATAAATAGATTGTATTGAGCAATCTTTCGTCAATTGTATTGATGCGTCAAGCGGTTCATCATGGCCTTGACGTTCCAACTCCCCCCAAGGATGCATGACATGAATAGACTGAATGGAAAAACCGCCGTGATCACCGGAGGCGCTACCGGCATCGGCCGTGCCGCCGCACAGCGCTTCATCGAGGAGGGTGCCTTCGTCTTCATCTTCGGCCGCCGGCAGGAAGCGCTCGACGCCGCTGTGGCCGACCTCGGGCCCAATGCCCGCGCGGTGAAGGGCTCGGTTTCCGATCTGGCCGACCTCGACCGGCTTTACGCCGCAGTGAAGGCCGAGCGTGGAACCCTCGACATCGTCTTTGCCAACGCCGGGGCGGGAAGCCCGCTTGCGCTCGGCACGATCACCGCCGAGCACATTGAGGAAACCTTCGACACCAATGTAAAGGGGACGATCTTCACGGTCCAGAAGGCGCTGCCGCTGATGGGCCAGGGCGGTTCGATCATCTTGACCGGATCGAGCGCCGGCACCACGGGCGCCCCGGCCTTCAGCGTCTATAGCGCCAGTAAGGCGCCGGTGCGCAACCTCGCACGGACCTGGGCGCAGGACCTGAAGGACACCGGCATCCGGGTCAACGTGCTGTCGCCCGGGCCGACGGCGACCGAACTCGCGAAGGAAGCTCTGGGCGAGGAAGGCATGAAGGTCTTCGCCTCAATGAACCCGCTCCAGCGCATGGCCGATCCGGCGGAGCTCGGGGCGGCGGCGGCCTTTCTCGCGTCGCCGGACAGCAGCTTCATGACCGCCAGCGAGGTCGCCGTCGATGGCGGTCTGGCGCAAATCTGACAAACCAAAGGAGAAATCATGAGCTACGCAATTATCGGCTTCGGCAATATCGGCCAGGCCCTGGCCAAGGCCTTTGCCCGCAGCGGCATCGAGGTGTCCGTCGCAACCACGCGCGAGGGTGGCGCGCTTGTACAGGCGCGGGGCAAGAACTGGGGACTTCTGATCTTCCAGGATCTGTTCAAGAAAGGCCCGTGAGTGATGCACGACGATCACGGCCAGATCGTGATCGCCCTGCAGCCTGAATCACGCCTCCGGAAACATCAGCCCATCGGCGAGGAAACATCTCATGTCCAACAAACTCGATCTCTCGAAAGAACTCATCGGCCGCCGTGCCCTGATCACCGGAGGCTCGCGTGGCATCGGCGCGGCCATTGCGCAGCGCCTTCTTGACGCTGGCGCCAAAGTAGTAGTCGCTGCGCGTACGCCCAGCAACGAGTTGCCCAAGGGAGCAACGTTCGTCGCCGGCGACGCAAGTGCGCACGAAGGCGTGGAGGTGATCGCGACGAAGGCGCTTGCAGCGCTCGGCGGCCTCGACATTCTCGTGAATAACGCGGGCGGTGGCAGCGCGTTTCTGGAAGGGTCATGGACGATCCCCGACCAGGCGTGGCACGCCAGCATCGCGCTCAACCTCTTCGCCGCGATCCGCCTCACGAACGCGGTCCTCCCGGCGCTGCGGGCATCGAAAGCCGCTGCTGTCGTGAACATCTCTTCGGCGGCCGCGACGATGCCGTTTGGTCCCTTTGCGCACTATGGGGCGGCCAAGGCGGCGCTCAACTATTACTCGCGCACACTCGCGATGGAACTCGCGCCGAGCGGCATCCGTGTGAACGTGGTGTCGCCCGGCGTCATCGCAACGCCAGGTTCCGAGAAGTTTGCCAAGACGACTCCGGGATTTTCCTCTGATGATTGGCTCCGGAATATTCCGCTGGGTCGCATCGGCGCCACCGAAGACATCGCGGAGGTTGTCGCATTGCTCGTGTTGCGCATTCCACTGATGGCGGACAGTGATTCCACGTTCATCGCGGACAGCATTCCAGCGAAGAGCGGACACCCTGCGCTGGTGTCCTGAGTGACAGTGGCAATCGTATCCCAACTGTCCG
>SCSG01000028.1 GCA_004322135.1 Burkholderiaceae bacterium
TGTCAGCATGCGCATTTGCATGGGGCATATGAGGCAGCTCAAGTTAGTAGCAGCTTCTTCAGCAGAATCGTTTTTCTGCTGGCCCTGCCGCCTCTTTCTGGCCTATTTGGGAGTTCCTAAAATGAAATCAAGCCATTCGTTATCTGGTTTAGCCGCATTGTTCGCAGGTTTATTGCTGTCCGGCGCGGCTGGCGCGGCCACCGTCACGGGCGGCACGTTCAATGTCAGTATTGGCATTACGGCCAATTGCGCCATGGGTACCGGCACCAATACGGACATGAGTTTCGGCAGCGTCGCTTCTACAAGCACGACAACGCCTACTGAAACCACCCCGGCCAGTTTCGGTGTCACGTGCACCAACCTTACCCCGTACACCATAGGCCTGCAGCCAGGCAACAGCAACCTGCTGGGCGCCGGCGCCATGAAGGGTGCGGTAAACACGACTACCACAATTGGCTATCAGCTGTACCAGGATGCGAGCCATGCGACGGTCTGGGGCAACACCACCGGAAGCAGCCCCAATGTAAAAAGCGCAACGGGCACGGGTTTGCTCCAAACCTATTCGGTCTACGGCAAACTTGCCGCGGCAGTCAACACGCTGAACCTGCCTGTTGACACCTATAGCGATACGGTAGCCATCACAGTTTATTACTGACGCCGGTCGCACAACACAAGGCTTTACCCTCTATGCAGATAGTGCGCGTTGTACCATGGCCCGTTTATTTCGTATTGTTGCTGTTTTTCGGGTGTTGGAGCAATGGGGCGCTGGCGGGTGGCCTGCAAATATCACCAGTTAGTCTTGACATCGCGGCGACTACGCGGTCGGGCGAGGTTTGGTTACGCAACGCCGGCACCGATATCGTGCACGCTCAGGTTCGGGTGTATCGCTGGTCGCAGAAAGACGGCGAAGACGTTTTAACTCCCGACAATGGCATGATCGCCAGCCCTCCCATGGTGCAGATAGCCCCCGGCCAGCAGCAATTGGTGCGGCTGGTCCGCATTGGGCCCATGGCGGCGGCAGCCGTCGGTGAACGCACCTACCGCCTGGTCATAGACGAACTGCCTATTAAAAAACCCAATAGCAAAATCGGTCTGGATTTTGTATTTCGATACTCCATTCCGGTTTTTATCGCAGGCACGGCTCCACCCAGGTTGCAGCTTGACTGGTCGGTGCAAGAAGTGGGCAAAAAAGTTTGGCTGAGGGTGGCAAACACCGGCAACAGCCACGCTCAACTGGCCAATCTGGCCTTTACCGCCCCTAACGGCAGATCGACGGTGGTGTATCAGGGCTTGGCGGGCTATGCCCTTGCAGGCAAGTATCGACGGGTCGAACTTTCGGCGCCGGCCAGCTTGTTTGCAGGCGGGGGGACGTTCAATAGCTTGATCAATGGAATTAAGACAGCAACAAAAGTGCAGCCGATTTCCAAGACTCCTTAGCCAGGGGGCACTGGTTTCGCTCCTTATGAGCAATGCCATACCCGCCCTGGCACAATCGTTTCCCCCGACGCTTACGCCCACCGAACACAAACCGGACCCCAGTCCTCTTCCCGCCGATACGGTTTTCCTGTCCGTAAAACTCAATGGCAACCAGGATACCGATCTGGTGCCGTTTACCGAACGCAAGGGTGAGCTTTACCTCTCCAAAGAACATGCGGCCCAGCTGGGTTTCAGCGCCGAATTCCTGAATTCGATCTCCGCCAGCACCCCACTTTCCCAATACCCGGACGTGAAAAACGACTACGACCGCAGCCTGCAAAGCATTACCATCACGGCTCCATTTTCGGCTTTGAATCTGCCCACTTCCACGGTCGGAGCAAGTCGCGGAGCCCGTACGGTGGCATCCGCGTCGCCAGGTCTCGTACTGAACTACGATCTGTATTCTTCCTACGACAACCAGAACAACGCCAACCTCAGCGGTTTCGCGCAATTGCGCGCCTTCAACAACTTTGGTGTTCTAAGCAATTCGTACCTGTTCTCCGAGCAACGCCTGCAAGGCCAGCCGGGGTGGCAGTCCAGCCTGATACGGACGGACACGACGCTGGAACACTCCTGGCAAGACAAGGAGCTGACGCTTCGGCTGGGCGACACGCTGACGAATGGCCTGGCATGGACGCGCCAGACACGGCTCGGCGGGTTTCAGATATCGCGCAATTTTGCGTTGCAGCCTTACCAGAGCACAACACCAATACCCGCGTATTTCGGCTCGGCGGCCCTGCCCTCGGCAGTGGAGCTCTATGTCAATGGCATCCAGCAATACAACGGCAATGTACCCGCTGGGCCGTTCCAGCTAAACGCCATGCCTACGGTCAACGGGGCGGGCCAGGCGCAGGTGGTGCTCACCGACGCGCTGGGGCGGCGCACTTCCATTGACTTTTCCTACTACAACGCAAGCAAGCTGCTGCGCGAAGGCTTGACAGACTGGTCGTTTGAAACGGGTTATGTGCGTCAGAATTACGGATTTCAGTCCTTCCAGTACGCGCCCGATCCCATGGCCTCGGGCACGATACGCCATGGCTTTACCAATTGGCTCACGGCGGAAGGACATTTGGAAGGCAGCAAAGGAGTCGTATCGGGCGGGCTCGGCGCCGCTGTCAATATTGGCAATCTGGGCGTCATATCCGCCTCTTATGCGCGCAGCAAAGCGTTGGGCGCCTCCGGTGGGCAGTACAGTCTGGGCTATCAGGTACAGCGCGGCCCATTCAACGCCGGGTTCAATACGCAGCGTTCCATTGGCGCATTCAGCGACGTGGCTGGCCTGTATGGCGGCGCACCTGTATTGCGCAATGACAGCGCCTATTTGGGTTTCAGCGCCGGCAAACTCGGCAGTTTTTCGCTTAACTACGCGCTGTTGCAGCAGGCGAACCTGCCACGACATCGATACGCGGGCGCTTCCTGGTCGCGCTCTTTCGGTCACGGCGTTTCGGTCAGCCTGAGCGCCAATCAAAACCTTGACGACCGCAGCGACCGCAGCGTCTATCTTAGCTTCAACTTCAGCCTGGGCAAAAATATTTCGGCCTATGCGTCCGCAGTGCGCACGCAGGGCGCCAATACCTACACGACGGGGGCCAGCCATTCCGCCTCGGGGGATGAGTGGGGCTGGAGCGTGCAGGCGCAGAAGGCCGACCACCAAGCAGCCACCGCCAACGGTCAGGTCAGCAAGCAGTTCCAGTATCTGAACTTCGGCGCCGGAGTAAGCAGCGCCGGGGCGAGCCAGTACGGCTATGCCAGCGCATCCGGCTCGCTTGTGGCGATGGGCGGCGGGGTATTCGCGGCGCGGCGCATCTACGACGGCTTTGCCGTGGTCTCGACCGATGGCGTGCCCAACGTGCCAATCAAAAGCCAGAATCGTCTGGTGGGCGACACCAACAGCAGCGGGCTGTTGCTGGTGCCGTCGCTGCAATCGTATCAGGACAACAAAATTTCTATGGATCCGGTCAACCTGCCTGTCAACATGCGTATAAGCCGCATCAACACCAACGTGGTGCCCCGCTTTGGCTCGGGAGTGATGGTGAAATTCAAGATGGAAACCGTGAACGCCGCGTCTCTGATACTGCACGGCCCGGATGGCAAGGTAGTGCCGATGGGCGAGCAGGCGTTTTTGAACCACGGCAAGGAACCCGCGGGATGGGTAGGATACGATGGACGCCTTTATCTCGAAGGCTTGAAAGACGATAATTACCTGTCGATAAAAGGCGAAGACCTCAATTGCTCGTTGCGCTTCCCGTATCATGCCAAGGCCGATACGATACCCGAGATTGGACCCTTACTATGCAAACCGTAACCCTGAAGGCAAAGCGTTTTGGCAAGGCAGTCCGTTATGGTTGCGTGGTCATGATGCTGATATGCGGCATGTCGTGGGCCGGGCTGGCGCTGGCGGCGGGAAACGTGTCGTGCAGCACCACCGGCACACCCACCCTGGTTCTCGGCAATGTGGATGCGCTAAGCGCCCCACCCTCGGCGGTGACGGGCAGCTTTACGTATACGTGCACCATCACTCACTTTACGAGAAAAGCCTACGGGCAGCTGTGTTTCAACATTGGCACCGGCAGCGCGAGCAGCAACTACAATCCGCGGCAATTGCAATTAACAGGCGCAACAACCAACAAACTGAATTTCGATATCTATCAGAATGCCTCGGGAACCCTTTGGGGCTATGGCGGCATCCCGGCCAGCGGCAACCCTGTCGTTGTCGTTTTCCAGGTTGCCAATAATGGAAGTGCTACCGTAACGTCAACCACCAATCCCATCACCGACCTCAACTCCGCTGTCATGCCGGGGCAGAACACGGCCTTGGCAGGCACCTACTCCTCTACCTTCAGCGGGGCCAATACCGCGATCACCTGGTCCAACCTGCCCAACGGCACGGCCAATCCCTCCCTGTGCGGGACAAGCTCTGTGGGGTCTTTTGCATTTACGGCCAGCGCCACCGTAGTGAGCAACTGCAAGACGACAACTAGCGACCTGAATTTTGGATCGGTGTCCAGCATGGCGGCGGGGCCGATTACGGGCACAAGCACGCTGAATGTGCAATGCACCAACGGCACGCCTTATCAGGTAGGCTTGAGCAATGGACTGAACAGCACAGGCGGTACGAACCGTTCCATGAAAAGCACCAGTACGGCAGATCTAGTGCGCTACGATTTATACCGGGACGCGGCGCGCAGCCTCCGATGGGGCAATAACAGCGCAGCTGGAGGCGACACCTTGAACAACCAAACGGGGTCGGGCGTTTACACCCCCATCACCATATACGGGCAAGCCTTTCCCACCGCCACCGTAACCGCCGGGAATTACAGCGACACCGTTACCGTCACGCTTTATTATTGATCCGGGGCCAGGCCATCGATTTGAACGATTTGGTTAGCGTATTTTCGGGTTTAGATGTTTACACTCTTTGAGGCTCTGCCAGCGCAGCGTCAGGCTGATTCCGTAAAAATCTCGTCAACACCTGCGCCGAACCCGCTCTAGTCTTTATTGATGGGCAGTGGTACATTGTAAAACGTAGTATTGGGGGCTTTGTAAACGCACATGCAAATGCATACGACCACGCGAACGTTTTCATCATTGGCAACCTTGCTCTTGCTGCTGGTTGCCTTTGTCGTCGCCAGCCCGGCTCGCGGCAGCAATCAGTTCAACGTGCACATTTCCATTGTCTCACAGTGCGGTCCGCAACCGGGCCCGCTGTTCGGCCCGAGCGGGCAGGTGAATATTGCCTGCCTTTCCCCCAGCACTGTGTTTCACGCGCAGCAGTTCAGTATGGCGCCAGGTTCCACCGTAAGCGCTGATTCCGGCACGCGCGCAAATGAAAACGCTTCCGGCGGCCAACCTGCACACACCACCAGTACGGCGGGCGGTATCGACGTCGTCGCGCCATCCGTCAATTTCCTGTCGCCGCCCTTGCCTCCAGGCTCTGCCAAAAATATCACGAGCGTGGTCTACGTGGTGTTTTAAGGGTATGTGCGCAGCCGATTTTTTGGCGCCAGCTGTGCCTTGTGTGCCAAAAATGATTTACACCGCTTCCCAAGCGTTCAGCCAAACCGCCCCGTAATATAGTCTTCCGTTTCCTTGCGCGCGGGCTTCACGAAGATTGTGTCGGTTTCACCGAATTCCATGAGCTCGCCCAAATACATGTAGGCTGTGTAATCGGAGCAGCGCGCGGCCTGCTGCATGTTGTGGGTCACAATCACCACCGTGTAGTCGGACTTGAGCTCGGTAATCAGCTCTTCGATCTTGGCGGTGGAAATAGGATCAAGGGCCGAACACGGCTCGTCCAGCAGAAGAACTTCAGGCTTGATGGCCACCCCGCGCGCAATGCAAAGGCGCTGTTGCTGCCCGCCCGAAAGGCCCGTGCCACTTTGCTGCAGCTTGTCCTTGACCTCGGCCCACAAGGCCGCCTTGGTCAGTGCCCACTCGACCCGCTCATCCATTTCGCCCTTGCTGAGCCTCTCGAACAGGCGCACACCAAAAGCAATGTTGTCATAGATGCTCATGGGAAACGGTGTTGGTTTCTGGAACACCATGCCAACCTTGGCGCGTATCAGGGAAATATCCATTTTCGACGTAAGAATGTTTTCACCGTCAATGTTGATCTCGCCTTCGGCGCGCTGCCCCGGGTACAGTTCGAACATACGGTTGAAGGTGCGCAGCAGGGTTGACTTGCCGCAGCCTGAAGGGCCAATGAACGCCGTGACCCGGTTCTCGCGTATCGACATGTTGACGTCATGTATGGCCTGATACTTGCCATAATAGAAGTTGAGATTCCTGACTTCTATTTTTGTGTGATCGGCGGATTCGGGTGATGTCATGGTCATGTCCAAACGAAAGCCCGCTACGCAGGCCTTTAGCACTGTTTATTTGCGAAAAAAGGCGCGTGCTGCAATGTTTATACCCAAAACCAGCAGCGTGATCAGCACGGCTCCGGCCCACGCCAGACGGTTCCAGTCTTCGAAAGGACTGGCGGCATACTGGAAAATGACTACCGGCAAATTGGCCATGGGCGCATTCATGTTGGCCGACAAAAACTGGTTGTTCAACGCCGTGAACAGCAACGGGGCCGTTTCACCCGAAATGCGGGCTATCGCCAACAGCACGCCGGTCATAATACCGGAGCGCGCCGCCCTGTAGCAGATCATGGTCACAATACGCCATTGGGGGCAGCCAAGCGCTGCGGCTGCTTCGCGCAGGCTGTTGGGAACCAGCAGCAGCATATTGTCGGTAGATCGCACCACAACCGGAATTACCAGTATGGCCAGCGCCAGCGAACCCGCCCAGCCTGAGTAATGCCCCACATACGCCACATAAACGGCATAAATGAACAGGCCGATGACAATGGAAGGCGCCGACAGCAGCACGTCGTTCAAAAAACGCGTAGCAGGCGCCAGCCATCCGCGCTTGCCGTATTCGGCCAGAAAAGTGCCTGCTAGTATTCCCACCGGCGTGCCCAACAGCGTGGCCACCACCGTCATCAAGATACTGCCCAGAATGGCATTGAGCAGGCCGCCCGTGACGCCCGGTGGCGGCGTACTTTCGGTAAGCAGCGTCAGCGACAACGCCCCGCCGCCTTTGACGATGAGCGTCAGAATGATCCAGAACAGCCAGAACAGGCCGAACAACAACGCGGCCACGGACAGCGAGAGCATCAGCCGATTGAACCGCTGTCTGCGCCGGTAGACAGGGTTGGAAAGGCTGACGACGGAACGAGGATCGAACATGGCGCGTGGGTCGGTTAACGTGAAGTGCCTTCGTCCCTGGCCAAACGAAGCAGCAGCAGCTTGGACAGGGCCAGGACCACGGTGGTGATCAGAAACAGAATCAGCCCCAGCTCCAGCAGGGCCGACTTTTGCATGCCACCGGCCTCGTTGAATTCGTTGGCCAGCGCCGAGGCGATGGAATTGGAGGGTGAGAAAAGCGAATCCGGCAGATTGAACGCGTTGCCGATGACGAACGTCACCGCCATGGTTTCGCCCAGCGCCCGCCCCAGGCCCAGCATGATTCCGCCAATGACTCCGTGTTTGGTATATGGCAGGACCACCTTCCAGACGACTTCCCAGGTTGTTCCTCCCAAACCGTAGGCCGACTCCTTGAGCATGGGGGGAACCACTTCGAAAACATCGCGCATGACGGCCGTAATGAACGGAATGACCATGATGGAAAGGATGAGACCGGCGGTAAATACGCCAATACCGAAAGGCGGCCCAGCAAAGACTTTGCTCAGCACCGGAATGGGCGCAAAGAAGTCGATGAGATGCGGCTGAATGTACGCCTGGAACAGGGGCACGAATACAAACAGCCCCCACATGCCATAAATGATTGACGGAATGGCAGCCAGCATTTCGATCGCCGTACCCACCGGTCGTGACAACCATGCGGGGGACAACTCGGTCAGGAACAACGCGATGCCGAACGACACCGGCACGGCGATGATCAAGGCCACGAACGACGTCACCACCGTGCCGACAATGGGCACCAGAGCCCCGTAAACGTGCTTGACCGGATCCCAGTCGTTGGTCCACAGGAATTTCAGGCCAAACTCGGCGATGGATGCACGGCTGCCATAGGCCAGCGACACCATGATTCCGGCCAGAAGAAGAAACACCAGGAACGCGAACACGCGCGTGGCATTTTCAAACACGACATCCATGACGGCGCGCTGATTTTTCTTCATGACGGCTCTTTTCGGCTCGCGCGCGATACTGGCACAACTGGCAATCAGGTTCTCCCGCGGTCTTCAGACCGGCTGAACATACCGCATTTTCACAACAGGAACAGGATGGTGCCAGTGACGCCTTCTTTAGGACGGCATGCACTGGCAAGCTCCAATTCTACTAAACTTGCTTCGAAGTGACCGAACTGCCGGCAACGTCGAGCCGTTGCGCCCGCCTGCAGTCAGCCGATTGACTGCCCCCCGGGCCCTGCCCTGGTTTGCAGACAGTCGAGTTGCCGCCACGTGCAGGACCTTTTGCCTTATTTCCACACCGCCGAGTTGTCCGTCCCCCGAATACCTGTTTTCCACGCCTTCTCAATCTGATCGATAACCGAAGCGGGCATGGGCACGTAGTCAAGACCTTTGGCCAGATCGCCGCCGTGCTCGAAAGCCCAGTCAAAAAAGGCCAGAACTTCGTGGCCGCGGCCGGGGTCATCCTGAGCCTTGTGCAGCAGGATGAACGAGGCGGATGTTATGGGCCAGGATGCGGCTCCGGGCTCGTCATTCAGAATCACTCCCATCCCCTCGGTTCCGGCCCAATCGGCGTTAGCTGCGGCCGAGCTAAACGCATCCTGGGAGGGCTGTACAGCGTGGCCCTCCCGATTCTTCAGTCGCGTCCAGGCCAATACATTCTGCTTGGCGTAAGCGTATTCGACATAGCCGATGGAATTATGCAACTGACGCACATAAGCCGCCACGCCCTCATTACCCTTGCCACCCTGACCAACTGGCCATTTTACTGCCTTGCCTTCGCCTACTTGCTGCTTCCAGGCAGGAGAAACGCGTGAGAGGTAATTGGTCCAGCCAAACGTTGTCCCCGAGCCGTCGGCGCGGTGAACCACGATAATGGCCACGCCGGGTAAATCCACATCCGGATTCAGCGCCTTGATGGCCGGGTCATTCCATTTGGTGATTTTTCCCAGGAACACATCGGCCAGGACAGGCCCCGACAATATCAGTTGGCCGGGCTTGATGCCCTTGACGTTGACTACGGGCACGATGCCGCCAATGATGGCTGGAAACTGGAATAGATGATTTTTTTCCAGCTCGGCCGGCGCCATGGGGGCGTCCGATGCGCCAAAATCTACTGTCTTTGCAATAATTTGCTGCTGCCCACCGCCAGACCCAATAGATTGGTAATTGACGCGGTTACCCGAAACTTTTTGATACTGATCGGCCCATTTCGCATAGATGGGATAGGGAAACGAGGCTCCAGCCCCCGTAATGTCGGCTGCCTGGGCACCCAGCGAGGCCGCCCCAACGACAACACCCGCCGCTACCCGCAATAGAACAGACTTAATCATTCGCAACCCTTAAAGTCATTTGACAACTAAAACGGACATCGTCCGAACCACAGCAATCATAGACAGGCCATATGACAGGTTCATGACAAATCCGCAATGCATTCGGGCCACGACTAAAAGACGCCAGGGGCCATACCGCGTTCAGCCCGGCCGCGGCGGCCCCGTACAACCCCCAGCGACCATTCAGTTCCCTAGCGTCTGCATCAGGTATTCGTGCAAGTTGAAGGGCCTGCCGTGACGCTTGACCTTGACATAGCCGCCATCGGGCTGTTGCCGCCAGGCCAGTTGATTATCCCGCAGCGCATAGACAAACGCCTCATTTACGACTCGCTTCTTCAGCGCCTTGTCCAGTACGGGAAAGCCCAGTTCCACCCGCCGGAAGAAGTTGCGATCCATCCAGTCGGCCGAAGAAAGGTAGACCTTCTCGACGCCGTCCGCGTAAAAATAAAACACGCGGGAATGCTCCAGAAAGCGGCCAACGATGGACCGCAAGGTAATATTTTCGGACAACCCCTCGACTCCCGAGCGCAAAGCGCACGCACCGCGCACGACCAGGTCTATCTTGACTCCGGCCTGACTGGCCCGGTACAGCTCTTGTATTACCGTAGGCTCCAGCAAGGAATTCATCTTGGCCATGATATGTGCCTTTTTACCTGCGCGGGCGTTGACGGCCTCGGCTTGAATCATGGCCACCATTCTGTCATGCAGCGTAAACGGCGACTGCAGCAGCATCTTGAGAGGCCGGCGCGAACCCAGTCCCGTCAGCAGCGAAAAAATCTTGTCCATATCCTCGCAAATGTCGGAGTTTGCCGTAAGCAGCCCAAAATCGGTATAAAGACGCGCGGTTTTCTGGTGGTAGTTGCCGGTGCCAAGATGGCCGTAGCGCCGAATACGCCCCTTCTCGCGACGCAGCACCAACGCCATCTTGGCGTGCGTCTTGTGACCCACTACGCCATAGCTGACGTGCGCCCCCACCGCTTCGAGCCTGGACGCCCACGTGATGTTGGTCTGCTCGTCGAACCGGGCCATGAGCTCGACCACCACAGTGACCTCTTTGCCCGCCTTGGCCGCCCCGACAAGCAGGGCCATGAGGTCCGAGTCTTCACCTGTACGATAGATGGTCTGCTTGATTGCCACCACGTCGGGATCGACGGCGGCCGCCGTGAGGAAATCCAATACCGGCTGAAAGGATTGATACGGATGATGCAGCAGGTGATCGCTTTGGGCGATGGCCTCGAACATCGTGACTGGTGCGCCGCCGCTTACCCCAAAGGGCGCGGGAACCTTGGGACGGTACTCGGGAAAAAGCAGGTCGGGGCGATCGACCACGTTACATAACTGCATGAGACGCGACAGATTGACTGGCCCGTTCACTCGATACGTGTCCTGTTCGGACAGCGAAAATTCGCGCTGCAAAAATTTTGCAAGTTTCTCGGGCATCACGCAATCAACTTCCAGCCGCACGGCGGCGCCGAAATTGCGCTGCGACAACTCGCCCTGCAATGCCTGCCGCAGATTGGTGATTTCTTCTTCGTCGACGAACAGGTCACTGTTGCGAGTAACCCGCCACTGGTAACACCCGTTGACCTCCATGCCCGGAAACAGCTCTCCCACGAACTCGCTGATGATGGTGGTCAGCAGCATATAGCCATGAGGCATGCCCGAGATTTCGCCAGGCATCTTGATGACACGCGGCAACGCGCGCGGTGCCTGAACAACGGCAATGGAAGCCTTGCGCTCGAAGGCGTCGTGGCCCGACAGCGACACAATGAAATTGAGGCTTTTGTTGTAAACCCGCGGGAAGGGGTGTGCCGGATCCAGTCCAATGGGGGTGAGCAGCGGCATGATCTGGCTGGCAAAGGTAGCATGCGCCCAATGGCGCTGCGCATCGGACCAGGCCCGGGAGTCCAGCAGGCCAATCCCCTCTTTACAAAGGCTGGGCAATACCTTTTCGACGAGCAGGCCGTTTTGACGCTCGACCAGACGGCGTGCCGCCTCCTGTACGTGTTCAAACGCCTCGGCTGGCGTATAGCCATCAACACCGACCACGGTGGAATGCTGCGCCAGCTGCTCTTTGAGACTGGAAATACGGATCTCGAAAAACTCGTCCAGGTTCGAACTGACAATGCACAGATAGCGCAACCGTTCGAGCAAAGGTGTGGTTTCGTACCCGGCCATGGACAATACCCGTTCGTTGAACTCGAGCAGTGACAATTCACGATTGAGCAGCAAAGGTTCGAACTCGGACAAAGGCAAGGTGGATGACATGAAAATCCAGGGCTAGACAAAATGGCACAACGGCTCATTACGTTTTTTTACAGTACCATGACTGACGATTACCGCGCAGTCGGTCAGGCACGGCCAAAAGTTTGCGAACGCACTTGACTGTAGTACACCACGATTAAGTAAAAATACCAGATTCGGTTCCGTCCGTATAATCCCGGAAGCGTCACGAAAAATAAAACTTTGCCACATGGACCAACTACTTGCCGCCGTCGATCTGGGCTCAAACAGCTTCCGGCTATCCATCGGTCGGGTTGTCCAGCATGAAGGCAACGCGCAGATTTATGCCATCGACAGGCTGAAAGAGTCAGTTCGGCTCGCCGCCGGACTGGGTCCGGGCAACGTCCTGGACGATGGCGCCATGGAGCGTGCCATCACCGTCCTGAAGCGCTACGGCGAACGTCTGTCGGGGTTTCCAACCGACAACGTGCGCGCCGTCGCCACCAATACGTTCCGCATAGCCAGCAATATTTCCGAGTTCATGCCCCGGGCCGAAATGGCGCTTGGTTTTCCCATAGAAATCATTGCCGGCCACGAAGAGGCCCGTCTGATCTATTCGGGCGTGGCCAACGAACTGCCGCCTTCCGAGAACCACCGTCTGGTCATCGACATTGGCGGGGGGTCGACGGAAATCATTATCGGCAAGGGCTACGAACCAGTGAAACTGGCTTCACTTTATATGGGCTGCGTCAGCTTCACCCAGCGCTTTTTCGCTAATGGCCATATCACCGCCTCGCGCATGGAGCAAGCGCAACTGGCGGCTCGCCGCGAACTTGAAAGCATCTCCAGGCTGTACCGGAAAGCTGGCTGGCAGGAGGCTTACGGATCGTCCGGCACGGCCAAGGGGCTGCTGGCCATCCTGCACGAGGGTGGTTTTTCCGCAAAGGGCATTACACTGGCGGGCATGGAGCAGCTTAAAGCCCTGCTCATCAAGGAAGGCAAGGTCAATATAAACACCCTGCCCGGCCTGAAGGCCTCGCGCGCGCCGGTACTTGCCGGGGGCCTGGCCATTATGCTGGCGGCGTTCCAGGAGCTGAAAATCGCAACCATGCAAGCGGGTGAAGGGGCGCTGCGCGTAGGCGTGCTATACGATCTTTTGGGTCGCGACTCTAAACACGACAAGCGCGAGCAGACAGTGCGCCAGTTCCTCAAGCGTTATAACGCCGACGCGCACCAGGCCGCCCGAGTCAGACAGATAGCCCTGGATCTGTACAGCCCGTTCGCCACCGAAAAGCGCGAGAAGGAAGACCTTGCCCGCGCGCTGGGCTGGGCGGCCGATCTGCACGAAATCGGCATGTCGATTGCCCACACCGATTACCACAAACACAGCGCCTACATCCTGGAACACGCCGACATGCCAGGATTCTCAAACGACGACCAGACGCTGCTTGCCTGGTTCGCTCTGGGCCACCACGGCAAGCTTGGCAAGCTGAACACCAGCAATGTGTCGCGCATGCAATGGCTTGCGCTGCTATGCCTGCGGCTCGCCGTCGTGCTTTCAAGGCGTCGCGAAAACCTGCCCAAGCTGCCTGTGCGGGTGGAAGCCCGAGGTAATTCCATTAAGGTCGTCGCCAGCAAGTCGTGGCTCGAAACGCACGCGCTCTCAGAGTATTCGCTGCGTGCCGAAGCAAGCGAATGGAAGCGGTCAGGTTTCGATTTCGTGTTGACCGAGACTTAGTGTCCTGCTTGATTCATGCACGAACGGTCACGCACCAGGCGTTACAAACTAAATAAAGGCAGGGCGTTAATCCAGCCCGAAATGGCGTCGATAGCGCGGGTCCATCCGCTCTTTGTCCATGAGGATGGGGAAGTCGGCCGCGTTGAAATCCGGGTCCCAAGCGGGTTCGCCGCAGATGGTGGCGCCCAGCTTGATGTAGCCTTTGATCAGCGGCGGCACGCGGGCAGGCAGTTCACTATTCAGGCGCTCGACCGGGTACCGATGGCGCGGCACAATAACTGGACACTCGGTATTGGCTTTCAGCATTTTGCTGGCAAGCCGCCACACTTCGGCAGCGGTGACCCCATCGTCGCGCAGGCTGACGCTGGCGCATCCCAACACATAGCGAAAGCCATGTTGCTGCATCAGCGCGGCAATGCCGGACCACAGCAACATGATGACGGAACCGTTGCGATAATCGGCATGAATGCATGAACGCCCGACTTCGGCCACGCTGCTTCGCATGCTGTTGAACGCCGAAATGTCGAACTCGGACTCGGAATAGTAGCCACCCGCCTTGACGGCATTTGCGGGAGTCAGCAGCCGATAGGTACCCACCACCAGGCCACTGTCAACCTCTTTGACCATGATATGTTCACACCACGGGTCAAAGCGATCGGAATCCACGCCATCAATGGCGTCGGGGAACACCACATTCATGTCCTCGGTAAAAATTTTATAGCGCATGCGCTGGATGGCTTCGAGCTCTTCACTAGTACGAACTAGCCCCATCACAAGCCCCCCGCCCGAAGGATTGGCCCAAGCGGCCGATTTATCCGCGCCAGGTAGTACTCGTGCAAGTTCTAACATAAACAAGACTCCACAAACATTCTGCAACCGTTCCCGCCAAATGTTTCAAGTATTCAACATCTAAATTACCGCTTTGTTAAGCTCACCGCAACCAGTTCACGCACACCCTCTTCCGCCAGCGCCATATCTTCCGCCTCGACCATGAGACGCAACTTGGGCTCGGTGCCCGATGCACGAATAAGCACCCTTCCGCGCCCCTGCAATTGCTGCTCGACCCGGCTTCTGGCCTGGCTCAGGCCCGGGTGCGTCTGCCAGTCTGTTCCAGGCGTCAGCGGCACATTCACCATTTTCTGCGGATACATTTTAAGGTCAGCCACCTGCTCGGCAAGCGTCCCACCATTACGGCGCATGCAAGTCAGGACCTGCAGTGCCGCAATAATGCCATCGCCCGTAGTGTGGCGATCCAGACACAATAGATGGCCGGAGCTTTCCCCGCCATACAACCAGCCGCGCTTCTGCATGGTTTCCAGGACATACCGGTCGCCCACGTTGGCACGCTCAAAACCGATGCCAAGACGCGACATTTCCTTCTCGAAGCCGAAATTCGTCATCAACGTGCCCACCACGCCCGCCACCGGCCTGGCCAACATGCGCCCGCGCACTATGGCATAGAGCAGTTCGTCGCCGTTGTACAGGCGGCCCGAGGCGTCCACCATCTGCAGGCGGTCGGCATCCCCGTCCAGGGCAATACCAACCGTCGCATTCCGTGCCTGAACCTCTTCGATGAGGCGCTGGGGATAGAGGGCGCCCACACCTTCATTGATGTTGAAACCATCGGGCTTGCAGCCAATGGTGTAGACTTCGGCGCCGAGCTCCCGGAATACGGGTGGCGCAACATGATATGCCGCTCCATGGGCCGCATCGACCACGATTTTCAGACCAGAAAGATCCAGTTCGGTCGGAAACGTGCTTTTGCAGAATTCAATGTACCGGCCCGCAGCATCATCAATGCGCCGGGCGCGCCCCAGCGCTTCGGAACCAACGCACCCCAGGGGCTCATCGATGGCAGCCTCGATCCGGGCTTCGACATCATCAGGCAGCTTCATTCCATGAGCGGAAAAAAACTTGATCCCGTTATCGTTGTACGGATTGTGCGAAGCGCTGATGACAATACCCGCCACAAGCCGCAAGGCGCGGGTCAGGTACGCCACGGCGGGCGTCGGGATTGGGCCGGCAAGCAGCACATCCACGCCGGCAGCAGACAGGCCGGCTTCGAGTGCGGACTCCAGCATATAACCCGAAATGCGGGTGTCTTTGCCGATAAGGACCGTGGGCCGGCCGCGTTCGGGGCTGTGCTCGCGGGCAAATACCACCCCCGCCGCATAACCAAGACGCAGCGCGAACCCGGGGTTGATGGTTGGACCACCCACCTCGCCGCGCACGCCATCGGTGCCAAAATACTTGCGCTGACTCATGCAAAGACTCCATGTTCCACGGTTTGCCATACTTTGATGGCATCGACGGTTGCGGCGACATCATGCACGCGAACCATTTGCGCCCCGCGCACCACGCCCGCCAGGGCGCCAGCAATACTGCCGCCCAGACGTTCGGCCGCCGGGCGGCCTGTCACGTGCCCAATCATCGACTTGCGCGAAAGCGCCACCAGCAAAGGGTACGCCTCAAATTTCAATTGCCGCAATTGCCGTAGCAACACGTAGTTTTGCTCGGGAGTCTTCCCAAATCCAAAGCCTGGATCCAGAATCAGCCTGTTGGGCTGAATACCATTTTGCCGCATGACCCTGACACGCTCACGCAGGAAGTCCCGAATTTCTTTCACGACGTCCTGATAATGGGGAGCGACCTGCATGGTGCGCGGCTCGCCCTGCATGTGCATGACGCACAGGCCGCAATGCGACGATGCCACGGCATCCAGCGCACCGGGGTGGCGAAAGCCATAGATGTCATTGATCATGTCGGCCCCCGCGTCCAAAACGCGGCGCATGACTTCGGGCTTGAAGGTATCGATGGATAGCGGCACACCGCAATCGCGCAGGCCTTCCATGACAGGCAGCAGGCGCTTGAGTTCGTCCTCGGAGGAAACCGTTTCGGCCCCAGGGCGCGTGGACTCGGCGCCTATGTCGAGGAGATCGGCGCCTTCGGCAACCAAGTCAAGGCCGTGGCGAATAGCTGCGTCGGCGTGAAGGTACTGCGCACCATCGGAAAAGGAATCGGGGGTCACATTGATGATCCCCATTACAAGCGGGCGCTTGAGCGAAAGCTCGAAGCGCCCGCAGAGCAAGGTTGAACTCATCGGTGAAACGCGCAGCCTTCAGACGGGCGTCGTTGCCGCATCACTGCCATCACCTACCGAGGACACCCCCGCTGGCGGCTTGCTGTTGGGTGTATCGGACGAAGATCTGTCGTAGTTCTTGGGCGGACGAGGAGCCCGGCCCTGCATGATGTCCTCGATCTGATCGGCGTCGATGGTTTCCCATTCAAGCAAGGCGGCCACCATGGCTTCTATCTTGTCGCGATTGCCTTCAATAATGTTGCGCGCCACGGTGTACTGCTCGTCGATAATGGCGCGAATTTCCTGGTCTACCTTCTGCATCGTGGACTCGGACACATGCGTCGTCTTGGTGACGCTACGCCCAAGGAATACCTCGCCTTCGTTCTCGGCGTAAACCACGGGCCCCAAGGAATCGGTCATGCCGTAGCGCGTGACGATGTCGCGCGCAATAGCCGTGGCCCGTTCGAAGTCGTTGGATGCGCCGGTTGTCATCTGATGCATGAAGACTTCTTCAGCAATACGCCCACCAAACAGAACCGCTATGGTATTGAGCAGGCGCTCTTTGTCCATGCTGTAGCGGTCACCTTCGGGCAGCTGCATGGTGACGCCCAAGGCGCGCCCACGCGGAATAATGGTGACCTTGTGCACCGGATCTGTCTTGGGCAGGGAACGCGCCACCAGCGCGTGGCCAGACTCATGGTAGGCGGTGTTCTTGCGCTCTTCCTCGGGCATGACCATTGCGCGCCGCTCGGCGCCCATAATGATTTTGTCCTTGGCCTTTTCAAAATCGTCCATGTCGACCGTGCGGCCACTGCGGCGCGCAGCGAACAAGGCTGCCTCGTTGACCAGGTTGGCCAGGTCGGCGCCCGAGAAACCGGGCGTACCGCGTGCCAGGATCATGGCATCGACGTCTTGCGACAGCGGCACCTTGCGCATATGCACCTTAAGGATTTGCTCGCGCCCACGGATATCGGGCAGCGACACCACCACCTGACGATCGAAGCGGCCGGGCCGCAGCAGGGCCGGGTCGAGGACGTCGGGCCGATTGGTGGCCGCGATGACCAGAACACCCTGGCCGGTTTCAAAGCCGTCCATTTCAACAAGCAGCTGGTTAAGCGTTTGCTCGCGTTCGTCGTTGCCACCGCCCAGACCCGCGCCGCGCTGGCGCCCCACGGCGTCGATTTCATCGATGAAGATGATGCACGGAGCCTGCTTCTTGGCGTTCTCGAACATGTCGCGCACGCGGGCCGCGCCTACGCCGACAAACATTTCGACGAAATCGGAGCCCGAAATGCTGAAAAATGGCACCTTGGCCTCGCCCGCGATGGCCTTGGCCAGCAGCGTTTTACCCGTTCCAGGCGAACCGACCAGCAACACACCACGCGGAATACGCCCGCCCAGGCGCTGAAACTTGGTCGGATCACGCAGGAAGTCGACCAGCTCGCGCACATCTTCCTTGGCCTCGTCGCACCCGGCAACGTCGGCGAAAGTTATGTTGTTGGTGTTTTCGTCCATCATGCGCGCACGCGACTTGCCGAAGCTGAACGCCCCGCCCTTACCGCCACCTTGCATTTGTCGCATGAAGAAGATCCACACGCCAATGAGCAACAGCATGGGGAACCAGGAAACGAACAGGCTTGTAAGGAAGGACGGCTCTTCGCGCGCCTTGCCCGAAACCTGCACGCCATATTTGACCAGTTCCGGCACCATCCACAGGTCGCCGGGCGACGTCAGGCTATAGGCGCGCCCGGTATCGGGCGTGACATAAAGCGTATCGCCCTGAATATCCACCTTGCTGATGCGGCCAGCCTGCGCGTCGGTCATGAACTGCGTATAGGTGACGGTGTCGGACGACGCCACATGCCCGTCAAACTGTTTGAAAACAGTAAACAGGACAAGTGCGATCACCATCCAGACCGCCACCTTGGAAAACGAGTTGTTCAAAGCCAACCTCCTACATGTAACCCGGGCCTGTTTCGCCACCCCGCAACACAGCAACCATACGGGCCATATATATCAATAAATCATTCTAACCTGATAGCCAAAAGGATGTTTGGAAAACCCCTTGAATCACGCGACCAGAACTCGGGCACAAATACGCGCCGACGCCCATTTAACCTTTGAGTTTTCGTCCGACCAGAAACGTTTCGGACGACTTATCGCGGGAGGCCTTGGGCTTGCGCTCGACGACACGCTCGAAATGACGCTTGAATGACTCCACTATCTGCGAAAACCCGCTGCCATGGAAGGCCTTGACGATGAGCGCCCCTTCGGGCTTGAGGTGTTGACGGGAAAACTCCAGGGCCAATTCACAAACATGCTGAATACGCACCGAATCCGCCGACGCTACACCAGATAAGTTGGGGGCCATGTCGGAAATAACAAGATCCACCCGCCGATCCCCTATTAATTGTTGTAACTGTTCAAGTACCGCGTCTTCACGAAAATCACCCTGTATGAATTCAACCCCCGCAATAGGCTCCATGGGGAGAAGGTCAAGGGCCACAATGCGCCCGTCGATGACTCCGCCCTTTCCGACCAGGCGTTCGCGCGCCACCTGTGACCAACTGCCCGGCGCCGCACCCAGATCGATGACGATGTCCCCATGACGCATCAACCGTTCGGTATCGAGGATTTCGGTAAGCTTGAATGCCGCCCGGGCCCGATACCCTTTCTGTTGCGCCAACTTGACATAAGGATCATGAATATGTTGCTGAAGCCATTCTTTTGAGAATTTTTTTTTCGCCATTCCCGTACAATCTCGTTATGCCCAAACTAGAAATTACTTCGCAAGAGCGCAGCGCGTTGCGCGCCAGCGCCCATCCCCTGCATCCGGTTGTCCAAATTGGCAACCGGGGCCTGACCGAATCTGTGCTGAAAGAGATCGAGATCAACCTTGCTGCTCACCAGCTGATCAAGATACGCGTTAATGGCGCCGAGCGGGAAGAACGCGAAGCGATGCTGGAAACTATTTGTAACGAAACGTCGTGTGCACCGGTTCACCATTTGGGAAAAACGCTGATCGTGTATCGGCCCGACGCCGCCGCTGAAAAGGCAGCCGCGCAAACCCTCAATGCCACGCGCGCAGTACGCCAGCCCAACGAACCGTATACCCCCAAGAAGAAAGCGGCAAGCGGCATAAATTACAGTCGAAAAGAAGAAATTGCCAAGCGAGCGGCGCAAAAGACCGAAAGATTGCAAAACGGGGCACCGAAAACCACCCGAGCGCCTCGTGCTCAAGCCACGGCGGGCAACGGCCCCGAACACCGAATCCCGCGCCGCACCCCCAGCGCGTTGTCGCTGCGTGCCGGAGCCCGGCGCAATACAGACGATCGCGGCACAAAGCGCTGACCGAGCCGCGCCACGCGTGGCGATCAAACGTAGCTGATGCCCAGGACCTCGTATTCACGAACGCCGGCGGGTGCCTGGACTTCAATGACATCGCCTTCGGATTTGCCGATGAGCGCACGCGCCACCGGGCTGGACACGGATATGCGGTTGGCGCGGATATCGGCCTCGACATCGCCCACGATCTGATACGTAACCCGTTCGCCTGATTCAAGATCTTCGATTTCGACCGTGGCACCGAACACGGCCCGCCCGTCGACGTCGAGTGCCGACGGATCGATGATCTGAGCATTGGACAGCGTACTTTCCAGCTCTTTGATGCGGCCTTCAACAAACGCCTGACGCTCGCGTGCAGCGTCGTATTCGGCGTTCTCGGATAAATCGCCCTGAGAACGTGCCTCGGCGATAGCGTTGATAATCTCTGGCCGTTCGACGGCTTTCAAACGACGCAATTCTTCTTGCAAGCGCTCAGCGCCACTCATCGTCAACGGAATCGAAGACATAATATTCCTGAATCAAAAGTGAAAAGACGCCCCCCCTCAAGGGGGCGCCCATATTTATTAAACGAAAGTGCTGGACGCCTTTCGGCGGATGCGAGCTAACGGAGTTGCCGGATTTTTGTACCTGTTTACAACTCGTTCTGCGCTCAGAGTAAGTCCTCGGCAGGGCCATGCCGGGGACATGTAGCTATTGTCGGCAAAGTTGGCGCAAATTGCAAGCCCTGTGCCAGCCCCGTGGCCTGCGCGGCTGTAGCCATGGGCCTGCCGCCGCCGGGCGCCGCGTCAGCGCCGCACGCGCGGCTTGCGTTGGCCACGCGCAGCAAGCGTGTCGTACCAAGCGTCGGGCACGATGCGCAGCAACGCCGCAACCCACGCCATCTGCCACGGAATGATTTTATAGGGCACCGCCTTGTCTATGGCCTGCACCGCGCGCTCGGCGAAGGCCTGCACGGGCATCAGAAACGGCATCTTGTACGGGTTGTGTTCGGTCATGGGTGTACGGATGAAGCCTGGCGCCAGCGTCACCACCCTGACGCCCGAAGCACGCAGCTCTATCCTCAGGCTCTCACAATAATTGCGCACGGCCGCTTTGGACGCGCTGTAGGCACCGGAACCGGGCAGGCCCCGTATACCCGCCACGCTGCCCACGCCAACCAGGGTGCCACTTCTGCACCGCTTCATTGGCGCCACAAAGGGTTCGAACGTGGCCACCATCGCATTCAGATTCGTGGCGATAATGGACTCGAAAACCTCGAAATCTTCGATCTCTTCGGTCAGTGTGCCGGCGCTGATACCCGCGCAGGCCACCACCACGTCCACAGGTCCGGCAGAAAGGAAGTCGCGTGCAGCAGCATGCAGCGCCTGCCTGTCGCGGACATCAAGCGCATAAATGGTGTGCGCGCCCGGCAACTGCGACCGCAGCGCTTCAAGCGCATCTTCACGCCTTGCGACCAGACCAAGCTGATCACCTCGCCGAGCATAAACCCGGGCCAGTTCAGCACCGATACCGCTGCTCGCTCCGGTAATGAACACGCGGCTCATGCGTGCCTGGCATGCGTCACGCGTGCGAATGCAGCGACGCGTGCAGCTCCTGCAGCGGATACACTTTCAGACCACCGCCCCGCCTTAAATACTGCAGGCCTTCGACGGCGGCACGCGCGCCGGCAATCGTGGTGAAGAACGTGACGCGCTCAGCCAGGGAAACAATGCGGATCGTGCGTGAATCCGCGATGGCGTTGCGCCGCTCTTCGACGGTATTGATGACGAGGGCGATTTCCTTGCTCTTGACCATGTCGACGATGTGCGGGCGGCCTTCCGTAACCTTGTTGACGACCTGCACGGCCAGCCCCGCCGCCTCGATAGCTGCGGCCGTGCCGCGCGTGGCGACAATCTTGAAACCAAGTTCGATAAGGCCCCGCGCCACTTCCACCGCCTTGGGCTTGTCTTGCGCACGCACACTGATAAAAGCCACACCCGAAGAAGGCAACTGCACCCCGGCTGCCAGTTGCGACTTGACGAAGGCTTCACCAAAGCTCTCGCCCACGCCCATGACTTCGCCGGTGGACTTCATTTCAGGGCCAAGTATCGTGTCAACGCCCGGAAACTTGACGAAGGGGAACACCGCTTCCTTGACGGAAAAATACCGCGGAATGACTTGCTGTCCAATCCCCTGATCGGCCAGTGTCTTGCCCGTCATGACGCGCGCCGCGATCTTGGCAAGCTGCAACCCCGTGGCCTTGGAAACAAATGGCACGGTGCGCGAAGCGCGAGGGTTGACCTCAAGGACATAAACGTCACCTTCCTGTACCGCGAATTGAACATTCATCAATCCCTTGACGTTCAGCGCGCGGGCCATCAAGGACGTTTGCCGCTTGATTTCTTCAACAATGTCGTGCGAAAGCGAATAAGGCGGCAGGCTGCACGCCGAATCGCCGGAGTGCACGCCAGCCTGTTCAATGTGCTCCATGACGCCGGCGATAAAGACCTGCTCGCCATCGGCAATGCAATCGACATCGACTTCTGTTGCGTTATTCAAAAAATGGTCGAGCAGCACGGGAGAGTCATTGCTGACCTTGACCGCCTCGCGCATATAGCGCTCGAGATCCTGTTGTTCATGCACGATCTCCATCGCGCGACCGCCCAGCACGTAGCTGGGGCGCACCACCAGCGGATAGCCGATTTCCGAAGCGTGGGCCAGAGCCTCGGCCTCGGTACGGGCTGTGCGGTTGGACGGCTGGCGCAGGCCCAGCTTGGTCAGCAGCTTCTGGAAACGCTCACGATCTTCAGCCACATCGATGGACTCGGGGCTGGTGCCAATGATGGGAACCCCATTGGCTTCAAGCGAACGCGCCAGCTTCAACGGAGTTTGTCCGCCATACTGCACGATAACGCCTACCGGATTTTCCTTGTGGACGATTTCAAGCACATCTTCCAGCGTCAGCGGCTCGAAATAAAGGCGGTCCGACGTGTCGTAATCGGTGGACACGGTTTCGGGGTTGCAGTTGACCATAATGGTTTCGTAACCATCGCCGCGCAAGGCCAATGCGGCATGCACGCAGCAGTAGTCAAATTCGATGCCCTGCCCGATACGGTTGGGGCCGCCGCCCAGAACCATGATCTTCTTCTTGTCTGTTGGCGCGGCCTCGCACTCGTCTTCGTACGTAGAGTACATGTAAGCGGTATTGGTGGCGAACTCGGCTGCACAGGTATCGACACGCTTGTAAACCGGCCGAACGCCCAACTGATGACGCAGCTTGCGCACTTCACCTTCGGCCGTATCCAGCAGGAAAGCAAGGCGCCGATCGGAAAATCCGCGGCGCTTCAGTTCGAGCAGTGTCGCGCCGTCGAGGTCGGCTAGCGTCCGTTGTTCAAGCGCGAGTTCAATGTCGACGATTTCCTTGATCTGCGCAAGGAACCAGGGGTCGATGCGCGTGAGTGCGTACACTTCGTCCAGGCTGAAGCCCTGCGCGAAGGCATCGCCCACGTACCAGATGCGTTCGGGACCAGGCTCGCCAAGTTCGACCTGAAGCTTTTCGCGATCGGTGGTTTTCTGGTTCAAGCCGTCGACGCCAACCTCGAGCCCGCGCAAGGCCTTCTGGAAGGACTCCTGGAACGTGCGGCCAATGGCCATAACCTCGCCCACCGACTTCATTTGGGTAGTCAGACGTGAATCGGCCTGGGGAAACTTTTCGAAGGCGAAACGCGGCACCTTGGTCACGACGTAATCCAGAGAAGGCTCGAACGAGGCGGGGGTCGCGCCGCCAGTGATGTCGTTGCGCAGTTCGTCCAGCGTATATCCCACGGCCAGGCGTGCCGCCACCTTGGCAATGGGAAAGCCCGTGGCCTTGGAAGCCAGGGCGGATGAGCGCGATACGCGCGGGTTCATCTCGATGACAATCATGCGGCCGCTATTGGGGTCTACGGCAAACTGCACATTGGACCCGCCCGTATCCACACCGATCTCGCGCAATATCGCAATAGATGCGTCACGCATGATCTGATACTCTTTATCGGTCAGGGTCTGCGCCGGCGCCACGGTAATGGAATCGCCTGTGTGAACACCCATGGGGTCGACGTTCTCGATCGAGCAGACAATAATGCAATTGTCCGCGCTGTCGCGCACGACTTCCATCTCGAACTCTTTCCAGCCCAACAGGGATTCTTCAATAAGCAGCTCGCTGATGGGCGAAGCCTCCAGGCCGCGCCGACAGATCGCCTCGAATTCTTCGGGGTTGTAAGCAATACCACCACCCGATCCGCCCAGGGTAAAACTGGGGCGAATCACCACGGGAAATCCGCCCACGCTGGTTTCCTGGGCTATGCGCTGCTGCACTTCCCAGGCCTCGGCCAGCGTGTGGGCAATCCCCGACTTGGCAGACTCCAGCCCGATACTTGTCATGGCCTGCTTGAATTTCTGGCGGTCTTCAGCCTTGTCGATAGCATGCTCGTTGGCACCGATGAGTTCGACACCATGTTTTTCCAGCACCCCGTGATGCGCAAGATCGAGCGCACAGTTAAGCGCCGTTTGCCCGCCCATGGTGGGGAGCAGCACGTCGGGTTTTTCACGCTCAATGATCTTTTCCAGCGCCTGCCAGGTAATGGGCTCTATATACGTGACGTCGGCGGTTTCCGGGTCGGTCATGATCGTCGCGGGATTGCTGTTGACGAGTATGGTCCGGTAACCCTCGGCCTTGAGCGCCTCGCACGCCTGGGCGCCCGAATAATCGAACTCGCAGGCCTGCCCAATGACGATGGGGCCTGCGCCAATGATGAGAATACTTTTTATATCGGTACGCTTTGGCATAATGCTGAATTACTTCCGTCCAGCCATGAGGCTGATGAATTTGTCGAAAAGCCCGATGATGTCGTGGGGGCCAGGGCTGGCCTCAGGATGGCCCTGAAAACAAAAAGCCGGGCTGTCGGTAAGCTCGAAGCCCTGCAGCGTGCCATCAAAGAGCGAGACATGCGTTGCGCGAACGTTGGCGGGCAGGGACTGCGCATCGACCGCAAATCCATGATTCTGACTGGTGATGAACACCCGTCCGGTAGCCAACTCTTGCACCGGATGGTTGGCGCCGTGATGGCCTGCCTTCATCTTGACCGTGCGTCCGCCAAGGGCCAGGGCCATAAGCTGCTGCCCAAGACAAATTCCGAACAAAGGCACTTTTTTGTCAATGGCGTAGTGTGCCGCGTCAATAGCGTAGTCGCACGGTCCCGGGTCGCCAGGGCCGTTGGACAGAAAAATACCGTCGGGCGCAAGAGCCATGACTTCGGAAATGGGCGTTTGAGCCGGCACCACCGTGACGCGGCACCCACGGTCGGCAATAAGGCGCAGGATGTTGGCCTTGGTGCCAAAATCGTACGCCACAACGTGGGACCCTTTGGCTTCAGGCTGCGCATACCCCTGACCCAACCGCCAGCTGCCTTGCGTCCACGGCTGAATCTTCTTTACGGAAACAACCTTGGCCAGATCCTGGCCCGACATGCCCGGAAAACTCTTGGCTAGCGCCACGGCGTGAGTCGCGTCGTCGCCCACCAGAATGCAGGCGCCCTGCGCGCCGCCGTCGCGCAGTATGCGTGTGAGTTTGCGGGTATCGACTCCGGAAATGGCAACAATGCCCTGCGACTTGAGATATTCGGGCAGCGACTGTGTGGCGCGAAAGTTGGAAACACGCAGCGAACAATCCCGCACGACAAGGCCGGCAGCATGAATGCGGGTGGATTCGACGTCTTCGAGGTTGACGCCCGTATTGCCAATGTGAGGATAGGTAAGGGTGACGATCTGGCCGTTGTAGCTGGGGTCGGTAAGGATTTCCTGATAACCCGTCATGGCCGTATTGAAGACGATCTCGGCAACGGTATGGCCTTCGGCGCCTATGGAAACACCTCTGAAAACCGTGCCGTCCGCCAGGGCCAAAATTGCAACGCAAGACGACCCAGCGTCTTCAGAAAAGAGTGACGACAGCACAGTAAACCCCGGTTATAAGATCAATATTCAAGTCGGACGATTATACCGTGAGACGCGGGCCGAGGTGCCGCGCAACACGGGGCACAGCCCCGAACACCCGCCCGGCGCGGCCTCTGTGCGGCCGGCACGGCCAGCACCAATGCGCCACTAGGTAGAACGCCGCTCCATGAGCGCCCAGGCTATCGTGCCGGCATCCACGTATTCAAGTTCACTGCCGGCCGGCACGCCACGGGCCAGCCGCGAGACCGATAACTCACGCGCGCGCAGCAGCTCGGCCAGATAATGTGCCGTGGTTTCACCTTCGGCAGTGAAATTGGTGGCAAGAATCACCTCTTTCACCACACCATCGCAAGCGCGTTGCAGCACGCGGTCGAACTGCAATTCGGCTGGACCCACACCATCCAGCGGGGCCAGATGGCCCATCAGGACATAGTACAGGCCTTTAAATCCGTGACTTGACTCGATCATGTTCTGATCGGCCGGCGTTTCAACCACGCATAACAGGGAAGCATCACGCTTGGGGTTGGCGCACGTTGCACAGAGGTCGCCTTCGGTAAAGCTGTTGCAGCGCTTGCAATGCCCCAGACGGCGCGCCGCGTCGGCCAGCGCGCGTGACAGCTTGTCCGCGCCGGCCAGGTCATACTGGAGCAGGTAATACGCCATGCGCCGCGCTGAACGCACACCAACTCCCGGTAGCCGGCGCAACGCGTCGATGAGTGCCGTAAGCGGCTCGGGCTCGGGAAGGGGCGGTTCCATCAGAACGGCAGTTTCATTCCCGGAGGCAGCGGCAGGCCAGCCGTCACGGACGACATTTTCTCCTGTGAAGTGGTCTCGGCCTTGCGCAAGGCGTCGTTGAACGCCGCGGCGACCAGATCTTCAAGCATGTCTTTGTCGTCGGCCAGAAGGCTGGGATCGATGACAACGCGCTTGACGTCATGGCGGCACGACATGGACACCTTGACAAGGCCTCCGCCGGAGCTGCCCTCGACGATGATTTCCGCCAGCGCATCCTGCGCCTTCTTCATGTTTTCCTGCATTTGCTGCGCCTGGCGCATCAAACCGGCAATCTGACCTTTCATCATGATAAATATTCCAAAATAAAAATCGGGGAGCCAACGCCCTGTTGGATCACTTCACCCGCGAATCCGGCACGACACTAGGCTGCCTTATCGACGATTGCCGGCCGCACCGAACCTGGCACCACCACCGCGCCAAAATCATTGACCAGACTCTGCACGAACGGATCGAGCTGCACGGCCTGTTCTGCCTTTTGCTGACGCCTGGCCTTTTCGGCCTGCTCGACCGCGTATGCCGTTTCATCGCCTGTCGCGCCATATTCAATATTCAGCTGCACCGCCACACCGAAATGTTCGGATAGCAGTGTACACAACCTGGATTGCCCCGGACTTTCCGCAAGCGTACGCACCGCCACGCGCAGATTGATTTCGTCATTGCTCACGCCCAGCCACTCACTCTGGCGCGCAAGCTCGGCCACCAGGCCTGTAAGCGGCAATTGCGCAGCGAGCGCGGGCCATGCAGCGGACGTCATATCACGCAGGCGCGGCGAGCGGATTTTTTTCTTTGCCGGCTCAAACTCGGGCAGAGCCACGTCGTCAGGCACGGGAGCCATGGACTCGAACGCCTCATCGTCAGCCTCGCCGGTCGTGGCCGCAGGCTGCCGCCGTTCGTCGTACGGTTCAAATCGCCCGGCTGTCTCGTCGACAGGAATATCTTCCCACGCGGGAACGTCGTCGCTCACGCCCGTTACGACCTCATAAGGCAACTCGTCAGCATGCCGCCCATCGGAATCGGCCGCTGCCCCGCCAGACTGGCCTTCCCACGCGGGTTCGGCTGGCATTGCTGCCGACGGCGCCGGCTGTAATTTTCGGGGCTGCGATCGCGGCGGCTGCGACTGCTGTGCCTGCGATTGCTGTGCTTGCGATTGCTGTGCTTGCGATTGCTGTACTTGCGATTGCGGCGGTGGCGATTGCAGCGGCTGTGATTCCCGCGGCTGCGATCGGCGTGATTGCGATTGCTGCGACAGCGAAGGCGCAGGTGGCGACGACTGCGCTGGTTGCGCAGGTGCAACCGTCACGCCTGGCCGTGCGGGGGATGCATCAGCCGCCCCCGCGCTATGGGCCGACGACGAAGACACACCGGCCCGCGCACCGGCAGCCTGCTGCACGGCGGGGGCCGGTGAGGTCGATGCACTGGCGCGCTGGGAAGGGACCTCTGCCGCAACTGCGTGACCGCCGCCCGGCCCAGGCACCGCTGGCGTCGATCCGGACGTCGGAACCAGCGCCAGCATGCGCAGGCACGCCATGACAAAGCCGGCGTATTCGTCCGGAGCCAAAGACAGTTCGCCACGGCTATGCACGGCAACCGAATAAAAGAGCTGAACAAAGTCGGGAGGTAAAAGCTTGCCCAGGGCCGCAATATCTTCAGCCAGGGGATCGTCGACCGGCACAGACCCGGGGATGCGCTGCTCGATGGCCACACGTGACAGCAGCACGGCCAGGTCGGCCAGCGCACCGGAATATGACAACCCGCGCGTAGCGAGCTCGTCGGCTACCGCCAGGACCTCAGCGGCGCTTCCCGCCGACAGGGCCTGCAAGAGGCGAAGCAGATAACGCTGATCTATCGTGCCCAGCATGCCCTGAATGGCATCCTGGGTGAGCTTGCCTGCACTATAGGCAATGGCCTGGTCGGTCAGCGACAACGCATCGCGCATCGACCCCGCCGCCGCCTTGGCAATAAGGCGCAGCGCCGGCATTTCAAATTCGATGCCCTCTTCGCCCAACACCATGCGCAAGTGCGCAACTATGGCGTCGGCCGTCATGAGCTTCAGGTTGAACTGCAGGCAGCGCGACAATACCGTAACCGGAATCTTCTGCGGGTCGGTCGTTGCCAGAATGAACTTGACATGCGGCGGCGGCTCTTCCAGGGTTTTCAGCATGGCGTTGAACGCATGTCCGGTAAGCATGTGCACTTCGTCAATCATGTACACCTTGAAGCGCCCCGAGCTGGGCGCATATACCGCCTGCTCCAGCAACTGCGTCATTTCATCGACGCCCCGATTGGACGCCGCATCCAGCTCGATATAGTCGACAAAACGCCCGGCATCGATTTCTGTGCAGGCGCGGCACACCCCGCAAGGTGTGGGCGTAATGCCCTGCTCGCAGTTCAGTGATTTAGCCAGAATGCGCGACAGGGTCGTCTTGCCTACACCCCGGGTTCCCGTGAACAGCCAGGCGTGATGAAGCCGCTGGGTGGAAAGCGCATTCGTCAGGGCACGAACCACATGGTCCTGTCCGATGAGAGTATCGAACGAGCGAGGCCGCCATTTTCGCGCCAGTACCAGATAAGTCATGCGTGAAAGCTCTTGCCAGAAGATTATCGTTGGACAAACGAAAAGTTTACCGGATTCGGTGCGGCTTGGGGGATACGCCGACAAAGCGCAAGAAAGAGGAGGCGAGCCTGACTTCGGCACTGGCTCTGGACGACTGTGGCTGCTTCGTTCCCGACCTGACCAGGTTCACCGCCGAACCATGCGAAGGGGCCCGCCAGATTGAAGTTTAACAGGAGTTCCCGACTTGCCGGGCTCGTTGTGCAAATCGGCATGACACGTCAGCAATCTACCCACATGTCGGCACGCGGAAAATACAGGGCACCGCGCGCAGGCCGCCCGTCCAGGGCGTGGACATGCTGGCAATAACGCGCAATCTGCTCCTGATAGCGTGCGCGCATGCGGGATTCGAACGCCGCCCTGGACTCACCCTCTGCAGGCACACCAGTCTTGTAATCCACGACCAACCAGCCGGCCTCCTCGGAAATGGCCAGATCGATCACGGACACCCGGCCACTGACATCCAGCAGCGACCATTCGCGAAAGGCACGGGCGGCCCGCAACAGCCATTGGCCGCGACGACTGGACAAAGTGGCCAGGAGCGTCTCACGAACGGCAGCCGCCGCCTCGGTCAACGCCACCCCGCCAAGCCCCGCCCGGCTCAATTGCCGACTGATAACCGGCAGGCTCGCCTCGACCCGGTCAGGCGGCCAGGCGTCCATGCCATCGCGCCCCAACCGCTCCAGCCAGGCATGCGCCACTGTACCGGCCACAGCTTCGAATTCCGACGCCGCAGGCCACTGCCATGCATTACCGCTCGTGACTGCAGGCAACTGCTGTGCCCGCGGCACGCTCTCTTCCTTCATGCGCACCAGATACTTTGGCGTACTGACGGACGGATCCCCCAGTGCCTCATCCTCCGGCGCCTGTTCCAATTCAGGCGGTATCGGCGGGCGAATGTGAGCCCAAAGCCTGCCAAGCAGGCTGGACGATACCGGCGCGCTGGCTGCGCCATGTTTATCCAATCCAATTTCGGCAACCAGGTGCAGCTGCTCACGCGCGCGGGTGGCAGCCACATAAAGCAGGCGGTCCGTTTCATAACCGGCACGCTTTTTTTCACGCTCGGCCAGATACAGGGAAACCGGATCGGCTTCATCGGAGGCGCGCGGCTTGATCGGCCCAAGCAGGATTCGCCCTTCGCTCTGCTCGAAGCGCACCAGCTGCGGCGTATCACCTCGCCCCGTACGATGCAGGCCCATCAGAATGACCGTATCGAACTGCAACCCCTTGGCCTTATGTATGGTCATGACTTCGACCGCACGCGCGGTGCTTTTGGGCGCGGCGTACAGGCGCTCGACGTGAGCATCCAGTTCCACCGGATTCAGGCCGCCGTATGGCGCCAGCGATTCAATCAGGCGAAACAGACTTTCGGCATTCGCTACATCTTCGGCGCTGCTATATAGGCGCGCCCCGCCCAGGCGCTCCCAGCATTGCTGCAGCCACGCCGCAAAGGGAACGGTGCCCGCGACGTTGCTCCGATCCAGCAACACACCAGCCGCGTGCCGTAACCGCGCTGCTTCGGCGCGGGCAAGCTCGGTACCACCCTGCATACCGCCCGCAAGCCAGGCGGCCAGCACGGCCGGCACGGCCGGCACGGCAAGATGATGGTCCGTGCCGAACAGAGCATGAAGGCTGTCGAGCCGCAAGCCGCACAAGGGCGAACGCAACACCGAGAGCCAGGCGAGGCGGTCAGCCGGATGCGATAGCGCACGCGCCAGCTGCACCAGATCATCGACCACCTGGCGCGATGCGAGGGAAACCAGCTCTACAGCCCGGCACGGGATGTTTGCGAGGGCCAGACGCGACACGACCTCACCAAGATGCGAGCGAGCACGCACCAGAATCGCAACCGGATGCTCGCTTGCAGGATTACGCGCCATGGCTTCACCCGCAAGGCGCACCACCAGTTCTTCGCACTGCCTGCCGGCATTGCCGCCCGCTGCGGGCGGCCACACCGGATGCAATTGAACACCCGGAATATCAAGCGCCGGGTTGAACGGCATGGACTTCGTATAGGGAATCGCCCCCATGGATGCATCTGCATGCTGCGGGAACAATGGTGCGAACACGGTATTGACCCACTCGACAACACCTTGCTGTGAACGAAAATTGGTGGTCAGCGACAACGCCTGAAGCCGCATATCTCCCAGCCCCTCTTTCCGAACCTTCAGAAACCAGCCCACCTCTGCCTTGCGAAAACGGTAAATGGACTGCATGGGGTCGCCCACCAGGAACAGCGTGCGGCCATCGTCAGGCTGCCAGCCAGACGTAATCTGCCGAAGCAGGTCGATTTGTGACTGGCTGGTATCCTGAAATTCATCCACCAGCAAATGCCGGATGGACGCATCCAGGCTCAGCAGCAGTTCGGTCGGGTCATCCGCCTGCCCCAACGCCATGACCGCACGCTGTGCAATCTCGACGAAATCCACTTCACCCGCATCGGCGAAACACACTTTCAATTGCGCCGAAGCCAGCCACAGCACATGGATCAGCGTGCTCAGGATGTCCATCTGATCAGGTTGATAGCCGTCGGCCGGCATCCGCCGCACGCTGGCCAGCGCCGCGACCCAGGACTCACCGCCGTCGAACCCCTTCAGCCACTGGACGAATTCTTCTTTATAAGCCGTTTTGGGCTCGAAGCCTTGCCGTATATCGGCCTTGACACGCAGGTCGCCCTGGGCGGTCAGCAGGACTGTGGCCAGCGCCTGCCATAACGCCACGTCTTTATCTGTTGTACCAAAAGGCTTGCCCGGCCAATCCAGCAAGGCGGAAAATCCGCATGCCTTCCCACTTGCCTGCATGACCGATGCGGCGCGCGAGATGGACGGCGCCAGACTCGATGCCCAGTCCCGAGGCATCAGCATCGCGACCCGGCTCAAGTCCTCTTCGACAGCCTGCCGCAGATTTTGTTGCAGCTGTGCCGCGTTTCCACTATCGGCCAGCAACGGCAGCCACTGATCCCGACTGGCCAACATGTCGGCGATGAGCTCCTCGGCCGTACCCGTATCGACGTCAAGGTGAGAAACCAGGGCCGCCACCGCGGCAACGTCATCGATCATGGCCAGCGTGGCCCTGGCAGCCGCAACGTAATGTTCACGCGCGTTTTCGGCTACCGCAGGCATGCCCCCCAGCGCACTCAGCCACGGCATGCCCCGCACCAGATACGAACAAAAGGCATCAATGGTGCGAATGCTGAGCCGCGCCGGATACTGCAGCAGTTTCCAGCCCAGTTCGTCGCTGCGCCTCATGGCCTGCCGCGCCAACAACCAGCTCTCTTTTTTGTGACCTTCCAAAGGCTCCGGCCCACCCGCCGCCCGGAGCTTGGCCAACACCCGCGCATGCATCTCGGAGGCCGCCTTGCGCGTAAACGTAATGGCGACGATTTCCTCCGGACGCTTGACGGTGGCCAGCAGCGCCAGGATGCGGTCAGTCAGCAACTCGGTCTTGCCCGAGCCCGCAGGGGCCTGCACGAGGAATGACTTGCGCGGATCGAGCGCGACGCGGCGAACTTGCGCGTCGTCGGGCTGCCTAGTCGTCATGACCAGCCTCCTCATTCAAGCGCAAAAATGGCAGGACATCACAATATTTGATGTCATCGGCACGCAGGTTGCGATTGACCGCAACCCCGTCCACGAACTCCTGTGCAAGACCGCTGATGGCCGCACGCCACTGCGCCAGAACCTGCTCCCAGGACTGGCCGGCGAACCCTGGCCAGTCCTCGGGATTGGCCAACCCCTCGAAACCGCAGTCGCCGTCGGCCAGCCCCTTGACTTCGATCACTCGCGCATGCAGCCTGGCCAGCGCCAAGGCGCCGACCTGGGCATTTTCCTTGGTAAGCAGCGATGCGTAGAACGGCAGTTGCAACTCGATCGGACGCCGCCTTGTCCAGTGATTTTCCGGATCGAGCTTGCCCAACCCCGTCTTGTAGTCAATGACAGCCAGGCGCTCATCTTCCAGCCTGTCAATGCGATCCAGCCGCAATGTCAAGTGTAGCGAACCATACGACCACGGAAAGCTGCGTTCCACCGCCTCGACGGCGAACGGCGCACGCGCAAGCTCCAGCTCAAGCCAGTTGCCCAGCACCTCACCGGCACGCTCCACCTCAAGATCACGCAGGGCCGGGCTGTAGTCGCACAGATGCTCGCTAGCCGCATGGCGAATGGCCTGGTCGACCAGTTCGTCCAGATGACCCGTGTCCCGGTGCCTTCTCAACGTGGCCTGGTCGGGAATGCCGTGCCAGAGCGTCTCCATGGCGCCATGCAGAAACAACCCGCGCGCGTTCTGATCAGACAGTACGGCATAATCGTCCAACTGGCGGGCGCCAAGGCGATATTTCACGAAAGCCCACAACGGATTGCGTGCCTGAGTGTCGATTACCGCAATGCCACCCCTTATGTCCTCGCCTTCAAGCAAGGCCGGGCCGCTGTCGTCGGTCACACGTTCGAGTTCACACGATGCGGCAGGCCTGGAAAGAGCCGCGGCAGGCGCAGCGGCGAGATCCTCGATGCATGGGCTGGGACGCAATTCACGCTCACCATCGAGCAATGCATGGCTGACCGACACGCGCGGCGCGCAACGCAGAAGCGCCTGGTAAAGAGCCTGTGCCCACTGCAACTCGCGCTCTGGTGTGGCGCGCGGCGCATTGGCCTGGCGCAATGCCGCAAGCGGAATCAAAGGGTTCGGCTTGGCCGCCGCCGGAAACACGTCGTCGGTCAGCCCCAGAATCCAGACTCCATCCCAATGCCCGCCCTCGGCCTCCAGAAAACCTTGCACGTCCAGCCGTGCTGAGGGATCGCGTTGTGGTTGAAACGGCGTCTCGCGGACCAGCCGTTCCAGAAGGGACATGGCATACCGGAGATCTCCACTGCCCAACACCGCTGCCTGACGACCCAGGCGATCCAACGTGCGATCGAGGGCCTCGACCACCTGGTAGGCATGGCTGTCCAGCACCGCCTCACCCGGGAACCCCAACTGCTGCAGCAGCAAACGCCAGCGCACCACCCATACGTCCAGGGAGACATTGTTCCAGCCTTTTCCCAGCGCGAGGCACTCTTTCCACGCTTGGGCCAGCCGCGGCGCCCACTGCGCAAGCTGCTTCTCGAAGTATTGCTCTGTAATGCTGATGACTGCGTCACGGCGCCACCGCGCATCAAGCGTGGCGCGCCCAGGAGCTTCGACCACGTGCGCGGCGCACCCCCCTGACAGCAGGGCCGCGCCGGCCAGCGAGGGCTCACACCGCCCGTGCAGCAAGAACGCCCGCAGCACACGCAGCCAGCACAATGCTGCCCGTACCAACGGCCAGTCTGCCAGCGGGCGCGCCACGGCGATGTTATAAGGCACTGCGGGCGCGGTGCCGTCCGCGCCCAGCGCCTCGCGTAGCACGCGGTGTGCAAGAGCCACATCATTTTCCAGCCGCGCCGCGACGATGGCATACCGCCCCTCGGGGTTGGCCCGCAGGCACGACTGCGCCCATCGCGCCGCCAGGCGCCACTCGGTATCCGGGTCGGCCGCCTGCACGCGCTCAACCTGCGCCGCGTCAACCTGGCTGGGCTGCAGCGCGAATATCGCCACACCCTGTGCGCGCAACGCGTCAATCACACCTCGAAGGCGTGGCGAATATTCATTGAACCCCACCAGCACAAGATTCTGAAAATCAAAATGCAGCTTGCCATCGACAATAGCTTGATACACGCGCTCGAACCCCAGCACGCCGTCTTCGGCGTCCATATCGTGCAGGCGCTGGCGATACGCCTTGCGCCAAACCATGAAGCGTCGGTACTCATCGGTCTGCAGTGCCGGCGGCACTTCGAGTTGCCATTCGGAAAGAAGGCGATCAGCCTCCTGCGCCAGGCTCGCTGCATTCCCCACGTCGAGCAGAGCGTGGTCGGTTTCGGCTTCGATAATGACCTGCCGCCACAAAGACAGTGCACCAAAGGCATCCACTGTGTGGGCCGCCAACCCGTTATCCGATGCAAATGACCACTGATCGCCGGCCTGCCTCAGCCACGCGGACACGGGCATGATGTCGGGCAGCGCCATGACCTGCCTCTGCGCATCAAGCATGGCCGACAAATCCGCCAGGATGCGCCGGGCATGGCGGTTGTTGACTGTCAGCACCAGCGTTGCCATGCTTGGCAGCCCCGCCAGATCATTCAGTGAAACCTGCTCGGGTTCCGTATTCATTTTCCATCCCTGGGGCAGGGCCAGAAACAGCGAAGCCCGAAATTATTTTTCATGTGCCGATAGGCACCAAAGACATTATCACAAATGCCACGTCATCTGGCGTCGTACCAGCGTTAGAATGACCAGCGGCAGCCGGCGCACGCAAAGCACGCACCGGCACAGGCCGCGACCTCTGCCTAGTTCGATACATGCCTTGACTCACTTCCCTTTACCCGGCTGATACTGTGGTTCTTGCACCCTCTACGTCCATCGACGCCTTTCTGGATGCCGTCTGGCTGGAAGACGGCCTGGCCGAAAATACACTGATGGCCTACCGGCGCGATCTGACTGCATTTGAACAATGGTTTCGCACCACGGCATCCAAGGCACTGGACGACGCGCAAGCCGCCGACGTTCAGGATTGGCTTGCCGCGCAGTACGCCAACACCAAGGCTTCAACTGCCAACCGGCGTCTGGCGGCGTTAAAGCGCTACTACCTGTGGGCGCTGCGCCAGGGCCGCGTGCACCGCGACCCGTGCCTCACGCTGCAGTCCGCCAAGCAGCCGGCGCGCTTTCCCAAGACATTATCTGAAAATCAGGTCGAGGCTTTGCTGCAAGCACCCAGCCAGGAATCCGTCCTGGGCCTGCGCGACCGCGCCATGCTGGAAACGCTTTACGCCACTGGCCTGCGCGTCTCCGAACTCGTGGGCCTGAATGTCCTGGACGTCAATCTGAATGAAGGTGTCGTGCGTGTAAACACGGGCAAGGGTGGCAAAGACAGGCTGGTGCCTCTAGGAGCCGAAGCCGCCTACTGGATAGATTTATATCTGACGCAGTCGCGCGCCGCACTGCTGCGCGCCCGGCGCTGCGATGCGCTCTTCGTCACAGCGCGGGCTGCCTCCATGACTCGGCAATCCTTCTGGTACATCATCAAAAAATACGCGGCACGCGCCGATATTCATACACCACTGTCGCCACACGTCCTGCGTCACGCGTTCGCCACCCACCTGCTCAACCACGGCGCGGATCTGCGCGTCGTGCAAATGCTGCTCGGGCACGCCGACATATCGACCACACAAATCTACACACACGTCGCACGCGAGCGCCTTAAAATTCTGCATGCGAAGCACCATCCCCGCGCCTGACGAACCTGCAACCAGTCCCCATGCCAAAAGACAAGCACATCTCGGAAACACCGGCAACGCAGATGCTGCGGCACCATCACATTGAGTTTGGCGAACACCCCTACGACTACGTGGAACATGGCGGGGCGCTTGAATCAGCGCGACAGCTTTGCCTGGACCCTCATCAGGTGGCCAAGACGCTGATCATGGAAGACGAGCACGGCCACCCACTGGTCATCCTGATGCACGGCGATTGCGAAGTCTCTACCAAAAATCTGGCACGGCAGGCCGGTGCCAAAAAAGTCAACCCGTGCACGCCGGAAGTCGCACAGAGAAATTCGGGCTATCAAGTGGGTGGGACGTCGCCGTTTGCCACCCGCAAGAAAATGCCGGTGTGGATAGAAGCCACGCTTCTGGACTACCCCATCATCTATCTGAACGGCGGACGGCGCGGCTACCTGATAAGCCTTGCCCCCACTGTCGTCACTACCCTGCTCCATGCCCAGCCAGTGCACGCGGCGCTGCCCAAGCATTGATAGCCAAGCTACACAATACGGCCACTCCCCCCATTCGCTGCTCATTCCAGGTTCTGGCGTACCCGGCCGTCGATACCGACTTCGAAAAGCTACAAAGAATTCGGCACGGATGGATTTTTAACTCGTGCTGCAATGGAATGGTTCTGGAATTTATATGCGCCTGCACCCGGGCAATCGGAGGCAAGCGGTCCGGATCACATGGGTGGGATACCGAACGTCTCCAGCCTGGCCCCCACCGAGCTTGCCCATATTTGTGCAATGCTCTCTGCGGTCCAGCCCGTGTCGCTATAAGCCGTGCGGATTTCCGCCGGATGACTCCATAACGCCAGCTTGCCGCCACCCAGACCAATACACTGTCCCGTAATGCCCTGTGCCGCCTGCGACGCGAGAAAGACAAACAGCGGGGCGACATCTTCGGGCGGCCCCATTCCCATGCCCAGTCGAACCTCCGCGGGCAATTCACGCCCTTCTTCCAGCAACGTCATATAGGGTTGCATGGCGGGTATGGTTGCAGCCATTCGCGTCAGCGCTGTGGGCAGAACTGCATTGACCGTGACGCCAAAGCGACTGCATTCAAGTGCCCAGGTGCGGGCAAACGCCGCAATGCCCGCCTTGGCCGCTGCGTAATTGGTCTGACCAAAATTGCCGCGCTGTCCGGCCAGCGACGACACCAGCAGCAAGCGACCACCCTCGCCCTGTTCACGAAATTTGCGCACCGCTGCACGGGCGCACGTGAATGTGCCGCGCAGATGAGTCTCGACAACCAAATCGAAATCCTCATCAGACATATTCCACAGCACTTTGTCGCGCAGGATGCCAGCGTTGGTGCACATGATGTCCAGACGGCCGAACTGCGAAACCGCCTTGTCCACGCAAAGCTGCGCCGCCTGCGACGAACCAATGGCGGCCGCCAGTGCAACGGCCCTGCCGTTCCCGGCCACGATGGTATCCACAACGGCCTGTGCAACATCGGCGTCAATATCGTTGACCACCACGGCCGCCCCGGCGCGAGCCAGCGCCGTGGAAATCGCCGCCCCCAGCCCCCTGCCTCCCCCCGTCACCACCGCCACCTTCCCACTCAGCTTCAACATGGATCGCTACTTCCCCCTGGATTATTGCTTCTACACGGTTTGAATTACTACTTCCCTTTATAAACGGCGGGCCGCCTTTCGATGAATGCCCTCGGGCCTTCTTTGGCATCGTCCGTAGCCATTACACGATCATAACTGGCCTGCTCCAATGCAAACGCTTCGGACAACTGCAGCCCAACAGACTGCACGGCCGTCTTCTTGATTTCGGCAACGGCCACCGGCGCATTGGCCGCAATCTCGCAAGCCAGCTTGCGCGCCGCGGGCAGAACGTCCGCCGACGGCACCACGTAATTCACGAGTCCCCATTGCAAAGCCTTGTCTGCATCGATCGCCGCCCCCGTCAGCAAAAGCTCCATAGCCTGGCAATGCGACAACTGCGCCGGCAGGCGCGCCAAGGAACCTGCGAAGGGAATCAGTCCACGACGCACCTCGGGCCACGCAAACCGCGCTTCACTTGAAGCTATACGAATATCGGTCGCCAACAGCAGTTCAGCACCCGCTGCCACACACGTGCCGTTGATTGCCGCTATCACCGGTTTGAACAACGGAAACTCGCGCATGCGGGTGACGGAAAACACCACGGGATCTTCCAGCAGCCGGTGATCCCATCTGGTTTGCGGGGCCCGATCCCCCGTCAGCAAGGGCAGGGTCAGGCCCAGATCGCCTCCGGAACAAAAGGCCTGTGTGCCAGCGCCGGTCACGATCAACACACGCATGCCATTGTCGGCCTGAAAATCCAGCAGCGCATCGGCGAAACGACATAGCATCTCGGGGCTTAGCGCATTGCGGGCGGCAGGCCGGTTGAATGTGATCTGCGCGATATGCTCCGCCTTCTCATACAGCAGAACAGCACCTCGGCCCTCCACACGCTCATCCGCATTTGCAGTCATACATCGCTTCCCTTGTCTTCGAGGCCCGGCGGAACACCGCGCCAAGGCAAATATTTTCGCCGAATTTTCCACGATATGGCCAAACGCATGCAATGGCTTGCGTCCCCACGGGTGACAGGCCAGGTTGAAGACCTGGCCAACCAACCCGGACTTGGATAACGCAGCCGGCCATGTGTAACAGTCGTTGCTGCAGCACAACATTGCACCGCAACTCGACCACTTTGAATCCCCATGCACGATCCGCTCACACGGGCCGCGTTTAAGGCCAATTGACGGTGCGTTGCCGGAGCGCCGGACAACCCGGCCTGGTCAGCCCTTATATATAACCAAAAAGAATATATAAAGAATAAAAAAATGCTTGTTGGCTATTAACACCCGTTCTACAGTCCCTTATAACGACTATGTAAATGAATGTATATGAAACTCGCTTTTAAGCATATAGAAAAAGACTTTTCGGGCCTTCAAGTCATTAAAGATTTTAGCCGGGACATTCAGGACGGCGAACTTGTCGCGTTGGTCGGACCCTCGGGTTGTGGCAAATCAACGCTGCTGCACATCGCTGCGGGCCTGGAAAAACCCAGCAAGGGGCAGTTCCTGGTCGACGGCGTACCCGGCCTGGGTCCCGACCCCGAACGTACGCTCATGTTCCAGGAAAATGCGCTTTATCCGTGGCTCACGCTTGCGCAAAACGTGGCTCTGGCACTGGAATTTCAAAAAATCAACAAACGGACAGCCCTGCGCGAAGCGCACGCATGGCTTGAAAAGGTCAATCTGAAAGGTTTTGAGGACTACTACCCGCACCAGGTCTCCGGCGGCATGCGCCAGCGCGCGGCGCTGGCCAGGGCCTTCGTTGCCCACCCCAAAACCCTCCTGCTGGACGAGCCCTTCGGTGCCCTTGACGCGCTGACGCGCATGACGCTGCAAGATGCGCTGCGCACGTTGATTCGCGAAGCCGGACCCACCGTGCTGCTGGTTACCCACGATGTGGACGAGGCCCTCTTTCTGGCCGATCGCATCCTGGTATTCAGTGCGCGCCCAGCTTCCGTGCTGAAAGAGTTCAACCTGGCACGCAGCGAAAAAACGCATGACCTGTCCGAATTTGCCGGCATGCGCAGCGAAATCCTGTCGCTGCTTGGCATCCACACCCGAAACGACGAGGCCGCACAAAATGCCGAGCCGCCGTCGAACGATCCATCCGCTCCAAGTGACGCTTCAGCGTCAAAAGACGAAACCCGCATATTAGAGGAATTAGCAGCATGAAGTTATCCCGCTTATTGGTCCCGCTTGCACTTGCCGCCGCGTCGTTCGCGATGGCAACCCAGGCCAGTGCCGCCGACAAGTTCCGCATCGGCTACCTGCGCGTCATGGACGACGCCCAGGCCATCACGGCATATGAAGGCGGCCTGTACAAGAACCATGGACTGGATGTCCAACTGGTTGAATTCCAGTCGGGTACCGACCTCATCAAGGCCATTGTCGGCGGTCAGCTCGACACAGGAGTTCTGGGTTTCACCAACGCGGTATCGTGGGCATCCAAGGGCGCCGACCTGAAGGTCGTGGGCGGCGCACAACGCGGCTATCATGCACTGGTTGTCCGGGACGACTCGGGCATTAATAAAGTATCCGACCTCAAAGGCCATACTTTGGCCTCTCAAAAAGAGGGCAGTACTGCAGACGTCGTATTAAAAGGCGTGGTGCTTAAAGACGCGGGCCTTGCGCCAACCGACCTCACCATTCTGGGCGTAAGCCCGCAAGTTGCCGTGCAGTCGCTCGTAGGCAAACGCGTTGACGCGGCGTTCCTGTTCGAGCCTCAGGCAACCATCGCCAAACTGGTCGCACCCACAAAGCAGATATACGAAATTGGCGAAGTGTGGCCCTTCCCCTGCATGGTGGTCATCACGTCGGGAAAAACCCTCCAGAATCGCAAGGCCGATGTCTGGAAGTCGCTGGATGCACAACGCGACGCGATAGCCATGCTGCAAAACAAACCCGAGGAAGCGGCCAAGCTCATTGCACCTTATTTCATCGCGAACCCGACACTCAAAACACTGCAGCACGGCGACGTGCCGCGCGACCAGGTCATTCTCACAGCCATAAAAAGCCAGACGTTCAGCGCCGAGCTCACCGCCAAGGACCAGTCCCGCATGCAGGAAATCGCCAACATCATGCAGGCCAGCGGCTCGCTCAAGACCCGCGACGGTTCGCACTTCAATGTGCAGCAGATCGTGGACCTCGACTGGCAGAACGCACGCAAGCTGTAAAATCTACATGCATCCGGCCTCGCGGCCGGGGGCATGAACCCACATTGGCCACACCGCAAACGCGTCACGCCAATCCTTCAGGATGGTCGGTTTTACCGGCCATCCTGCATTTTGAAAGCCTTCATGAGCACTCAGACCCGACTCACCGGATACCGAAAAAAAATCGCCATGTCCATGGCGGTCATTTTCATTCTTCTTCTTTGGCAGATTGCCGCCTGGTCGCTGCCCGACTTCCTTATGCCTGGAGTGCCCACAGTCATGGTGCGCCTGTGGCACGACATACAGACCGTGGCCTTTCGCAACTCGCTGTGGGGAAGCCTCACACGCCTTGGCACAGGCTACGCCGCCGCCCTCGTCTTCGGGGTTGGCTTTGGCCTCGCAGGTGGCATTCTTTTCTTCTTTCGCGAGGTGCTCAAATCCGCCATCATCATTCTGCAGTCGATTCCTTCCATTGCATGGGTACCACTGTTCCTGATCGTCATGGGATTTGGCAACCTTCCCATCATTGTCGTCGTCGCGCTGGCTGCCTTCTTTCCCGCCGCCCTGTCCGTCATGAACGCGACTGAAAGCGTACTCAAGGTGCACGTCGCTGCCGCCAAAGTCATGGGAGCCAGCAGCTGGGACATGCTTCGACGCATCTATCTGCCAGCCGTCATGCCCGAGCTCATCACCGGGGCGCAACTTGCTTTCGGCAACGCCTGGCGCGCGCTGATTTCGGCTGAAATGCTCATCGGCTTCGGCCAGGGCCTGGGCCGCACTCTGGCCTACGCGGGTGAAACCGCCGACATGATCGGAGTCATGTCCAACATTCTTACCATAGCCATCCTGGCTACGCTCATCGACCAGGCTATTCTGGAGAACCTGAAACGCCACGTTCTTCGCTACCAGTATGTCTAACCATGAAGACATCCCGCAAACACAGGCATTCCGCCGCAGCATATCTGCTCGCACTTCTGGCCACCACCACATACGGCCTCAGCCTGGGTGTGCTGCCGGCGTGCGCCGCGCCAGCCGACGCTGGCAAGGCCTTGACTATTGCCATGCATTACGTGGTCCCGCCATTCGTGGACGGCTCCAAGGTCCGCACGCCCGAGGCGATCGACACGGCCTTGGCCAAGCAGCTGGCGGACAAGCTGCATACGACATTCCAGGCCATACCCTTGGCCAACACAAATGCGGATACTGACGCGCCCCAATCCCACGGCCCGGCCGACGTCGCCCTGACGACACTTACAGGCAACCAGGTCGTACCCGCGTCGTCACAGGTCATTGCCACTGGCTATGCGTCGCGACCCATGGCCATCATGCGCAGCGACACGAACATCAAATCATGGAGCCAATTGAAAGGTCGCATCGTCTGCATGGCGGAAGGTGGACGGTACGTCGGCACCATGGCGCAGCAATATGGCGCAATCGAAAAAATCCTCCGTGCACCCGCCGATTCCCTGCTGACGCTGCGCACGGGCGGCTGCGACGCCGCAGTGCATGACGACGTCATGCTTGACGAGTTGCTGAAGCTGCCTGAATGGAAAAAATATTCGGCAACCCTTACCACACCCATTACGGCCAAGGCGCCCCTGGTCTTTACGGTGCCCACCGGCAGCGCCCAGGTCGTTACTGCAGTCAAGGATTTGACCCGCGAATGGCACGCAAAGAATTATCTGACTGCGCTTAACAAAAAACGCGTGCGCGATATCGCCTTTGAAGTGTATCTGGACCAAGCCGTACCCGACTGCCATTAAACGTTCAGTCACCACTTGACGGGCTGCGAAGAGTATTATCCGTCATGCAACACGTAGTTTTTGTTTTCGGCAATATATGATTTTCCCGCTTCGGTTTACGTGGATACAGGAGTCTGAAATGAAAACAATCGTATCGCAAAGCAGTCTTGTGGCTATCGCGGCTGCAGCCTGGCTTGGCCTGGCTTCGGTGGCCCTGGCTGCCCCCATGTCGTTCAGCGTGCCGCTGGCCGGAGCCCAAGAGGTACCTGCGGTGCAAACGGCTGGAAGCAGCACGGCAAACCTGACCTATGACGCGTCCACCAAAGACATGACGTGGTCAATTTCGTACAAAGACCTCTCGGGGCCAGTCACGATGGCCCATTTCCATGGCCCCGCCGCCGCAGGATCGAACGCCGGTGTCCAGATCTGGCTAAGCAAGCGCGGCAACGAGCCTGTTCCCAACCCGATCACAGGCCATGCCACGCTGACTGACGCCCAGGCAACGCAACTTGCGGCGGGACAATGGTATGTCAACATCCATACCAAAAACCATCCCGGCGGCGAAGTCCGCGGGCAGGTCAAGCTACCGTAGCGCGGGGCCAGCGCACGCGCAAAATACTGGCGCATCAGACCGAAGCTAAATAAGGCTGGCAAACAGCGCCGCAGCCACCACGCTGGCACCAAGCACCAGAAAAGCCAATGCGGCCCGTGCCATGCGGGGCGCAGGCTGATCTGCTGGCAAAGGTTTTACACCCGTGATCATTGGGCGTAAAAGATTGTGCCCTTTCACGACAGCATAAGTAAAAATTGCTGCCAGATGTAGCCCAACAGCCACCAGAAGGGCATCCCACAAATAGACATGCATGTCGGTGACCAGATTGGCAAGCCATACGGGCATTATCTGCGTAAGCGGACCCTCGTCGGCCACATCATTATTCATGACAATGCCGCTGATCGTCTGCGCCAGCAAAAGCACCAGCAGCAGCACCACCACCCAGCCGCCAGCGGGGTTGTGTCCGCACTGCGTATCGGGCTCCCGGCGAAACAGATGTGCCAGGTGGGAAAAGGCTGCCCTCGGCGAGGCCAGGAAGCGACCGAAACGTGCCGTGTCGCTGCCCACCACACCCCACCCCAGGCGAAACAGCAACAACGCCAGCAATGCATCCCCGCACAGCGCGTGCAGATCCATCCAGTTGGCGCGCCACGAGATGTAAGCGGCCACAACCAGCACAACCATCAACCAGTGAAACGCCCGTGTAGAAAAATCCCACACACGTACTGCCCGCCACGGTCGATCCACGCCGAAAGCAGGCGAGCCTGAACGGCCATCATCGCCGCGATGTTGGCCAGAAGGATAGGGCTGGCGATTTTGTGACGACATTCAAAACGCTTCCGTTCTGTGCCGAAAGGTCTGAAGCCTTTCGGCTGGGGATAGAGAGCCCGGGCAAATAGTAGCGTGACGTAACAGCTTGCACAACGATACAGGCTCACTTTCGTCCCGCTACATCAACATCTGCGATGAAGTATCTCCGCGCTTCTTACTCTGGAATCCCCTTGCCCTTCGTCTCGGGCAGAAACCACGGCAAAATGATGCCAAGCACGAACACCGAACCGACCGTGACGGCAAGGTTAGCGGTCCCGCCAAAAAACGTAATCAGACTTCCCGCAATAATCGGGAAGAACCACGCTACGAAGCGTGAGCCGCTAAAGATGGCGCTAAGCGCCGAGGTACGCACGGTAGAGGTAAAGACTTCGCCGGGATAAATCGTGATCCATACATAAGCGCACCCGAGCGTAAAGAACCCGTTGATCGGCGCGGCAATCTCCATGCCCATTGCGGTGGTAATCATCCTGTAAGTCACGAACGTGATTACCAACCCGCCAACAAACGACAGGGACACAAATAGCCGCCTGCCGATCACGTCGATGATGAATCCCGCGAGCACGTACGCAATAATCGCGCCAATCGTATAAAGAATTGCTTCGATTGCAGCCCATTGAGTCGGGTCAGCGAATCCTTCGGCCTTTGCTAGCTTGGCCGTCGTACCGGGAAGCCACGTGGCGATCGCCCAAAATCCGACGTTCGTCACAATTCCAAGGACGATAAAGATGAGGATGTAACGCAACGCAACGCGCTCGGTGAATAGCTGCTTCAAGGTAAATGGCCGCTTACCACTTGAGTCCGTCTCGGAAGGAAGTTTCCCGGTATCTTCCCTTGTGGCATTCCAGAGTTTATCCCGCACCGCGCGCTGCCACTTCTCCGATTCGTCGATACCACGCCGGATATACAGCACGACGAAAGCAGGTAGTGCGCCGACGGCGAACACCAAGCGCCAGGTTTCCCCCCCGAGCGGGTCCGCAGACGAGAGGACGAACCATACCAACGACGCTATGAGGGATCCCCACCCGAAGCCCGATTGCAGAAAACCGAGCCCCTTGGTGCGAGCGTTTTCAGGCCATGTCTCCGACACCAGCGCAACGCCCGTACTCCATTCGCTGCCCAGCGCCAACCCCGTTAAAAAACGCATCATGCATAACATGACAAATCCAGTCGATAACGCGGTAAGGCCGGAAAACACGGCATACAGAAAGATTGACCACATCATCATGCGTTTTCGCCCGACGTAGTCGGCCAGCACACCGCCGATGACGCCGCCAAAGGCCCACCCCAGCAAAGTGACGCCAACCACGATGCCAGCGTAGACGCTGATCTCGTGAGCCTGTTCCGGCATCAATAGCGAACGGAGCATTGGAACAAGTACCACGATGATGGCCATGGCCTCGTAACCATCGAAAATCCAACCCAGGAAGCTGCCGTTCAGCGTTTTCCAGTGTTTTCTGGTCAGACCGTCATACCAATGCAGGGTACCCTCATTCACCAGCGGTGTTGTGCTCATTTTTCCCTTCGTATTCGAATCGTTATATCGGTGGCGCTGCACGCGGGGCACCGGGCTGTCGATCGATACTCTGGATACGAACTCGTGCACGTCACACTATGAAGCATACTGTAACGCCGACGCGATATTGCATCAAGGCGTGGATGCAATCGGCCAGCGCATCAATTACTTCACGTAATGGCGTCTCCGACAGGAATCGAACCTGTAATCTTCCCTTAGGAGGGGAAAGTTATATCCATTTAACTACGGAGACCCAAGCTCGCCATTTTATCAGGACTTGCCCCGCGCACCTTGCAACCAGCGTAAAGGGGCGCGTGGGCGCGCCACACGGACTGCGCCGAGACTGTTGTTATTTCGCGTCTTGACAGACGTGCCAACCAAGCCAGCCACGCTTGCCGCGGCAACCCAAGCCCGCCGCACCACTACAATACTCATCTCCAGCCACCCACACAGCCAGGGCGAACCACCCCCACACCCAATTTGGACGAGCATGCTTCCTGCTGGACGATATTTTATGCAAAATGATAATAAATTAACCGAAATTAAACTTTATTTAGCCGATGAAGACGACACGGTTTCATTGGCCAAACAATTTGCACCTATGGTTTGCGGCACACATCCGGCGGTGGCGCATCAGGGACCGGGAGGCCGCATTTACCTGAAAGGAGACCTTGGCACCGGAAAAACGAGCTTTGTGCGCGCACTACTGCATGCCTGTGGAATCACAGAAAAAATCAAGAGTCCGAGCTATACCCTACTTGAAACCTATAATCTTTCTAACTTATACTTCTATCATCTTGATTTTTATAGGCTAAGGGATTCGCGAGAATGGTTGGATGCGGGGTTTCGCGATATCTTGCAAAAAAAAGCCATCGTATTGATCGAATGGCCCGAGCAGGCGGGGGAGTTACTTCCCCCTCCCGACCTGGAAATAAATCTTGATTATGTCAAGACCGGCCGCCAGGCACGCTTAACGGCCCACAGCACCAAAGGAACTTCATGGCTGACATCACTAGTGCTCCCCCTCCAGGGATTTCCTCCAAAGGATTCTCCCGGCGACGCCTGATTGCAAGCGCCACAACCCTGCTCATTCTTCCGGTCCTCCCGCGGCTCGCCCACGCCGGCACCATACTGGCCGTACGTACCTGGCCCGCCGACGAATACACGCGCGTCACGCTGGAAATGGACAGCGAACTGAAGACTGACCATTTCACCCTTGAACACCCCGATCGGCTGGTGGTGGACATCGACGGTCTGCACATGAACCCAGCCATCGAGGACTTGATTTCCAAGGTCAAGCCAAACGACCCGTACATCGCGTCGGTTCGCGTCGCCCAGAACCGCCCGGACGTCATCCGGCTGGTGTTCGACTTGAAGCAAGCCATCGCCCCGCAGGTGTTCACCCTGAAGCCTATCGGCGACTACAAATATCGTCTGGTTCTGGATCTTTACCCCAAGGTGGCGCAGGACCCGCTCATGGCCATCGTGAAGGACGGCGGCGACGACCCGCTGGCCGATGTCCTGGAAAAACTGGCGCAGAATTCGCCCGATCAGGTGCCCATTCCTTCGGTGCAGGGGCAAAAATTGCCTCCTACGGCAAAAGAACGACCGGACACAGACAGCACGACACCGCCCATGGCGGCGATTCCCGGAATCGATCGTCCGATCCTTGTTGCGCTGGACCCCGGCCACGGTGGCGAAGACCCGGGTGCCACCGGCCAGCGCGGCACGCACGAGAAGGACATCGTTCTACTCATCGCCAATCGGTTGAAAAAGCTGATCAACGCCCAGCCGAACATGCGCGCGTACCTGACTCGCGACAACGATTACTTTGTGCCACTGCATGTGCGCGTGCAAAAAGCGCGCCGGGTGAAGGCCGACCTCTTTGTTTCCATTCACGCCGACGCCTGGATCAAGCCAAGCGCCCGCGGCTCATCCGTGTTTGCCTTGTCGCAGCACGGCGCAACAAGCGCCGCAGCCCGATGGATGGCCAAACGCGAGAACGACGCGGACTTGATCGGCGGAGTCAACCTGGGTTCGCACAACCAGCAGGTAGCGAAGGTGTTGCTCGACCTGTCCACGGCCGCGCAAATCAACGATGCCATGCGTGTGGGTTCTCACGTGCTGGCCGATCTCGGCAAAATCGGCACCCTGCACAAGCGCACGGTCGAGCGTGCCGGGTTCGCCGTCCTCAAGGCGCCGGATATACCATCCATCCTGGTCGAGACGGCGTTCATCAGCAACCCCGAAGAGGAGCGTCTGCTGCGCAGCCCCGCGCATCAGGAACGCATTGCCAAGGCCTTGCTGGGCGGCATCAACGACTACTTCGCCGCCAACCCTGCGCTGGCCCGCAGGGCCTGACGAGGATTGCCCTCTATCGAAGCCGCGCACTCCTTTCCGACAGCGAAACGGCGCTGATCCACAGAGCCATGGCGGAGATTGCGCCAGGCCCTGCGGCGTTTTCCCGCTTGGGCTTCCCCGCCCGTATTCAGGCGTGGCGGACTTTCCTGAATAGCTTCCACAAGGCGCCAAGCGCCACGGGGACGATCGCCGCACTGACGCCAACCAGGGCAATCGTGCTAAGGTGTTCCTTGATGATGGGGACATTGCCAAAGAAGTAGCCCAGGGTAACCAGGCCACCCACCCACAGCGTTGCGCCAATGATGTTGAACAGCTGGAAGCGCAGCACGTTCATGCTGCCCACGCCAGCCACAAATGGCGCAAAGGTGCGGAAAACTGGCAGGAACCTTGATAAGACAATAGTCTTGCCACCGTGCTTTTCATAGAACGCATGGGTTTTCATCAGCGCGTGGTGATCAAGAAACCTGAACTGACTGGTAAAGACGCGCGGACCAATGAAACGCCCCACCGAGTAATTGACCGTATTACCCAGAACCGCCGCCACAATCAGCACAAAGGCAAGCAATACCGGGTCCAGCGCCCCATTGGCGCCAAATGCGCCCGCAATGAAAAGCAGGGAATCGCCTGGCAGAAACGGCAGCACCACCAGCCCTGTTTCGCCAAAAACAATCAACGAAAGCACCAAATAGATCCATTCCCCATACTGGGCAACCCACGCGCCCATAAATTGGTCCATATGAAGAATCATGTTCAGAAATTCAGGCATGTCCGCCGCTTGAAATGAAAAAGATACCGCAATATAGCTCAAACACCGCCATCCATAGAAAAACTGCTCTGCCGCAACAGCTAAAATGACAGTTTAATGTCGCCGCCACGCCGTACAGGCGGCCTAACGGATACCCGCAATGCCAGAACGCCGAACCATCGCTGCGTTACCTGAACTGCTGATTAGCCAGATCGCGGCAGGCGAAGTCATTGAACGGCCCGCGTCGGTCCTGAAAGAATTGCTGGAAAATGCCATTGACGCCGACGCCGGGACCATCGAAGTGCGTCTCGAAGGCGGAGGCATACGCCGCATAGCGGTCAGCGATGACGGCTCGGGCATCCCGCGCGACGAACTGACACTTGCCCTGACACGCCACGCAACCAACAAGATCCGCACACTGGACGAGTTGGAATCCGTCGCCTCCATGGGGTTTCGCGGCGAAGCGCTGGCCTCGATCGCCTCGGTTGCGCAACTAAGCCTGACCTCGCGCACCAGTGACGCTCCACACGCCTGGCAGCTACGCGCCGAAACCGGCGCACAACCTGCTGCCGCAACCGGCCCTCTGGGCACGACCGTCGACATACGCCAGCTATTCGATACGGTTCCGGCCCGGCGCAAGTTTCTGCGCACCGAGGCCACCGAATACGGCCACTGCGTCGATGCGTTGGAACGCATGGCGCTCGCCCAGCCCGGCATAGGCTTTCGCCTGTTTCACAACAACAAGCCGCAGCGCCAATGGCGCGCCACGGACGCCTTCCAGCGAATCCACGATATCCTGGGGGTCGAATTCACTAGCCAGTCGCTAAGCGTACAACGCGAACACGGGCTCGTGGCGCTGCAGGGCCTCATCACGCGCCCCACGTACGCGCGCGCACGCGCCGACCAGCAGTACCTGTACGTGAACGGACGCTACGTCAAGGATCGAACCGTGGCGCATGCCGTCCGGCAAGCCTACTCCGACGTGCTGCATGGCGACCGGCAGCCAGCGTATGTTTTATTTCTTTCCATTGATCCAGCCATGGTCGACGTCAATGTCCACCCGGCCAAGCACGAAGTACGCTTTCGCGACAGCGGCGCCATCCATCGCTTCGTGAGCCAGGTGCTTGCCGAAGCGCTGGCCCAGGTTGGTGGGCAGACGGTGGGCAACGAAGCAGCCATGGGCGAGCCACGGCCGTCCTCCGCTCATGATGTCGCATCCTCCACGTTTGACACGCTACAGCCCTCGCGCCCCGAATCGCCACTACCCGCATCCGCCGCGCACGAACGCGGCTCGTGGGGCACGCAGCCGGCGTGCGGACCGTCACCGTCCTGCGCATCCGCCGCGCACGAACGCGGCTCGTGGGGGCGTTCGGTGCACAATCAACAGGCGTTCAACCTGCGCGAGGCAACGCCCGGTGCGGCCTCGAACTGGCAGGCCCTTTACCAGCCGCTGGAAAATGTTCGTGTTGGCAATATCCCGCCGCCTTCGTCCGCCACCGCCGCCGGCGAATTCCCGCTGGGCATGGCGTTGGGCCAACTGCACGGTATCTATATCCTGGCGCAGAACCAGACGGGCCTGATCCTCGTCGACATGCACGCTGCGCACGAGCGCATTGTCTACGAGCAGCTCAAGCACGCCATGGATGCCCGCGATCTGCCCCGCCAGGAGCTGCTTGTGCCGGTCTTGTTCAACATTACCGAAAAAGACATGGGGTTGATCGAAGAGTACGAAAACGTTCTGGCTGAACTCGGCCTCGTCCTCAAGGCTGCCAGCCCCACATCCCTGATGGTGCGCGCCGTGCCGGCGCTACTGGCAGGCGGCGACATCGAAGCCCTTGTCCGGGGGGTGCTGCGCGACCTGGCCAGCGTGGGCAGTTCGCCGCGCCTGACCGAACAGCGCAACGAGCTGCTGTCCACGATGGCCTGCCACGGAGCCGTGCGCGCCAACCGCCGCCTCACTCTGGACGAAATGAATGCGCTGCTGCGCAAAATGGAACACACCGAGCGCGCTGACCAATGCAACCACGGCAGGCCCACCTGGTTTCAGTGGAAGCTTGACGATCTGGACAAGCTGTTTTTGCGCGGCCAATGAGCATATCCATCCTTTGTCTTGCCGGCCCCACAGCCGCCGGCAAAAGTGCCACGACGCTGGCGCTTGCCGCGCGCTGGCCCGTCGAAATCATCAACGTCGATTCAGCGACCATTTACTGCGACATGGATATTGGCACCGCCAAGCCGTCAAAAGCGGAACAGCGACAGGTGCCACATCACCTGCTGGATATCCGCGATCCTGCCCAAAGCTATTCCGCCGCCGAATTCCGGGACGACGCCCTGCGCCTCATTGACGAAATTCTCGAGCGTGGGCGCAAGCCTTTGCTCTGTGGCGGCACCATGTTGTATTACAAGGCACTGCGCGACGGGCTTGACGATCTGCCGCGCGCCAACGCCACAATACGCGCGCAAATCGAACACGAAGCAGCGCAATCGGGCTGGCCCGAAATGCATCGGCAATTGGCTGGGTATGACCCCGCGACGGCAGCCAGGCTCTCTCCAAATGACAGTCAGCGCCTGCAGCGTGCCATAGAAATCTACCGCCTCACCGGAACACCCATGTCGCAGTTGCTCACGGCCCGGCGCTCCGGCCGCGTCCAACGCTTCGAGTATCGAACCATCAGTCTGGAACCTTCGGATCGTCTCGCGCTGCATGCGCGCATTGCGCGGCGCTACCAGAAAATGCTCGGCGCGGGCCTGCTGGATGAAGTGCGGGCACTGTACGGGCGTGCCGACCTGCATCCTGGCCTGCCATCAATACGCTGTGTAGGCTACCGACAGATATGGAACTATCTGGAAGGGGAAACCAGTCTGGAAAACGCCGTGGAGCAGGCCATCGCGGCAACCCGCCAGCTTGCCAAACGCCAGCTGACGTGGCTGCGTGCCCTGCCCGAGCGGCTCATCGTGGATTGCCTTGCTCCGGACGTCGTCAGCCGGGCTATCGACCGCGCCGCCACCGTCTGGTAAAAGAACGGCGCCGATCCGTTTAAACAACCACCGTCTGGGCCATCCCGCGCGCCTGCTCGACAATGCTGCCAAGCATGAATACTTTCTCACCTTGAGCCGCCAGCGTGGCGGACACAGCCTCGGCCTTATCCGCCGGCACAACAACGATCATGCCAATACCGCAATTGAAAACCCGATGCATTTCGGAATCGGCCACGCCGCCTTCACGCTGCAGCCACTTGAATAGTTCGGGCATGACCCAGGCGTCGCGCCGTAACTGAGCGGCGAGGCCCGGCTGTAAAATGCGCGGCACGTTGTCCAGCAATCCACCGCCGGTTATATGCGCGAGGCCCTTGATGGCCGGGCCATGCGCCACCAGCGCCGCCAGCACCGACTTGACATAAATACGGGTGGGTTCCATCACGACATCGGCCAGTGCGCGGCCACCGAGATCCTGCTCGGGCCGCGCGCCCGCGTGCGTCAGAATCTTGCGCAACAGGGAAAAACCATTGGAATGCGGGCCGCTCGAAGCCAGACCCAGCACGACATCGCCCGAGGCAATGGACTTACCGTCAATGATCCTTGCCTTTTCCACCACCCCCACCGCAAACCCCGCAAGATCGTATTCACCGTCGGGGTACATGCCTGGCATCTCGGCGGTTTCTCCGCCAATAAGTGCACAATTGGACAACTCGCAGCCCTTGGCAACACCACCCACCACACTCGCCGCCACATCGACCGACAATTTCCCGCAGGCGAAATAATCCAGAAAAAATAGAGGCTCGGCACCCTGCACCAGAATGTCGTTGACGCTCATGGCCACGAGATCAATCCCCACCGTATCGTGGCGCCCCCATTCGAACGCCAGGCGCAGCTTGGTGCCCACGCCGTCGGTGCCCGAAACCAGCACGGGCTCGGCAAACCGCTTGGGTACTTCGAACAGCGCGCCAAACCCACCAATGCCGGCCATGACACCCTCGCGCATGGTTCTGGCGGCCAAAGGCTTGATACGGTCTACCAGCGCTTCGCCAGCATCAATATCAACCCCGGCGTCACGATAGGTAAGGGAGTCGGGTTGCTTGGTTGTCATGAGAAAAGCCGTGGGATGTGTAAGAATTGCGTATTGAATTGAATTTCAAGGCGCATTTTACGCTTTTTACCCCGTCCAATGACCCAGCAACTGATCCTTGACATCCTGCCGGCGCCTTCACCGACGCTGGATAACTTCATTGTTGGGAAAAATGGTGCGGCACTCGACGCGCTACGCCGTTTCCCACCCGGCCACGCCATCTACCTCTGGGGCACGCCAGGTGCGGGGCGCACGCACCTTCTGAAGGCGCTGACCTCCAGCCCCGCTACCCGTTACTTTGACACCCACAGCCCGTCAACCGCACTGCGCGACCTTGCCACCGCACAGACCATGCCGCTCAGGCTGATTGCGGTCGACGATATCCATCGATTGAGCAACGAGGCGCAGGCAGCCGTATTTGCCCTGTACAATCGGTGGCGTGAGTCGGCGGCAAGCAAACAGGCGTTCGCCCTGCTGGTCGCAGGCAACAAGCCGCCTCTGGCCATGCCGTGCCGCGAAGACCTGCGCACCCGCCTAGGCTGGGACCTGGTTTTCCAGCTCGAGCAATTGTCCGACGACGACAGAGTTCAGGCACTGAACGCGCAGGCAACCGAGCGCGGCCTGCAGCTTTCACCCGAGATCATCGGCTGGATCCTGACACATTACGCGCGCAACATGGGCCAGCTCAGCGCACTGCTCGACGCACTGGATCACTACTCGATCGAAAGGCATCGTGCCATTACCCTTCCACTACTGAAAGATTTGCTGGCATCACACCAGCCCTGACAATAACCACTCACACCGACGACGCACCACCTATGACAGCCGCACAACGCCTGGCCCTGTTCGACCTGGATCACACCCTGCTGCCGCTGGACAGCGACTACCAATGGGCCGACTGGCTCGCCCGCACTGGCCGGGCGGGCGACCCGCAGGAAGCACGGCGCCGCAACGACGAACTCATGCACCGTTACAATGCTGGCGACCTCACCGCCGAAGAGGCCGCTCAATTCATGCTGGGCCTGCTCACGCGCGCCGACAGCGCCGAACTTGCGCTATGGCACGAAGAATTCATGCGTGACGTCATCCGCCCCAGCATCCAGCCCGCAGCGCAGCAACTCGTGCGGCAACATCTGGAACAGGGTGATTTGTGCGCCATCGTCACCTCTACCAACGAGTTCATCACGGCGCCCATTGCCCGCGCCTTCGGCGTACCCCACCTCATCGCCACCATGCCCGAATACCACAATGGCCGGTATACTGGCGCCATCCACGGCATTCCCAGCTTCAAGGAAGGCAAAGTCACGCGCGTCAACAAGTGGCTGGCGGGCATGGGCCTTGCCATGAACCGCTTCAAGCAGTCGTATTTCTACAGCGATTCACCCAACGACATCCCGCTGCTCGAAGCCGTCACTCATCCAGTCGCCACCAATCCCAGCCCGGCGTTGCGCAAGTTCGCGCAAGACAAGGGCTGGCCCATCCTTGAAATTTTCAAGGACATGCAAGATGCAAAGTCTTAAAATACCCACATGTTAACGTCAACAATAAAAAAATTCGTCAACCGCCTTTTCACTGCACCATCCAGCGGGCCTGAGCGTCTCACGCGCGACCAGCATGGCATCGATCGCCGCAGCGTCTCACGGCATGCCATCAAAGTGTGCGAGGTGCTGAAACAAAAAGGCTTCGATGCCTATATTGTCGGCGGCGCGGTGCGCGACCTTATCGTAGGCCTGGAGCCCAAGGATTTCGACGTCGCCACCAACGCCACACCCAACCAGATCCGGCCATTGTTCCGGCGTGCACGCATTATCGGCAGGCGCTTTCAGTTGGTTCATGTCGTGTTCGGGCAGGAAATCATCGAGACCTCCACCTTCCGCGCCCCGGCTTCAGAAGATCAGGAAACCGACGAGAATGGGCGCATACTGCGCGACAACCTGTTCGGCACGCACGAACAGGACGCCGCGCGGCGCGACTTCACGCTCAACGCCTTGTACTACGATCCCCTCAGCGAGGTGGTCACCGATTACCACCACGGCGTGGCCGACCTTAAAACCCGCGTGGTACGCATGATAGGCGACCCCGAAACACGCTACCGCGAAGATCCCGTGCGCATGCTGCGCGCCGTGCGCTTTGCCGCCAAGCTCAATGGCACCATCGACCCGGCTACACGCGAGCCCATCGAGCACATGGCGCCGCTCATCAAGAATGTGCCGTCCTCGCGCCTGTTCGACGAAATGCTCAAGCTGCTGACCTGCGGGCACGCCATGGACTGCCTGCAAAGACTGCGCGCGGTTGGACTGCACCAGGGCATGCTTCCGCTGATCGACGTCATCTTCAAAGAAGAAGGTGGCAGGCAATTTGTCGCGCTTGCTCTCGAGCGCACCGACTCACGCGTGCGCTCAGGCAAAACCGTCAGCCCCAGTTTTCTGTTCGCCGCGCTATTCTGGAAGCTGACTCAAAAGCGCTGGCACGAACTCATCGAGAAAGGCGAGCCAAACATCCAGGCCCTCATGCAGGCTGCCGACGACGTCATCAACGGACAGACCAAAACGCTTGCGATCCAGCGTCGCTTCCAGGCCGACATGCGCGAAATCTGGTTTATGCAGCCGCGCTTCGAGCGCGCCACGCCCAAGGGAATGTGGCGCATGCTGGAGCATCCGCGCTTTCGGGCTGCCGTAGACTTCCTGCAACTGCGTGCCGAAGCCCGCGAAGTCGACAGCGTTCAGGCGCAATGGTGGATGGATCTGGCCAACGCCGACAACGCCACACGCACCGAAATGATCGAAGCCTGGCAGCGCGACAACCAGGGCGCCGCTTCTGGCAAGCTGCGCAGGCGCCGGCGCCCGCGCCGCAATCCGGCGACGACGCCCCAAACCCCAACCCCTTGAACCCGCCGGCCGCAACCTATGGCGCAAGCGTATATCGGCCTGGGAGCAAACCTTGGACAAGCACGAGCCACACTGGAGCGTGCAGCTGGCGAGCTGGCGCAAACTCCGGGCATACACGACTTGCAGCTTTCACACTTCTACCGCACGGCGCCTATTGATTCTGGAGGGCCTGATTACGTCAACGCCGTAGCCGGCCTGCACACCACGCTGAGCCCCTTTGAACTTCTGGATGTCCTGCAAGCGATCGAACTGGCGCACGGGCGTCTGCGCCCGTATCGCAACGCGCCGCGCACCCTGGATCTTGACCTGCTGCTGTATGGCGACCAGATCATCGACACGCCCAGGCTTATTGTGCCGCACCCGCGCATGCACGAACGTGCGTTCGTACTTGAACCGCTACATGATCTTGCCGCCGGCCTGGAACTCGCGCAGGGCTCGCTCGAAAAGCTGCTGAGTCAATGCGAGGGGCAGCGCCTGCACCGTCTGCCCTGAAAAACCAAACGGCGGCAGACCGTTACCTGCCTTGCCAGACAGGCTTGCGCTTCTCGGCAAACGCCGTGGCGCCTTCCTTGGCGTCGGCTGACGCAAAAATGGGAGCAACGCGTGGGCGCTGCAGGTCGAACATGTCGGACTGTCTCCAGTCTTTCGCCTCGTTCACGATCTTCTTGGCGGTTTGCACGGCCAACGGGCCATTCGCCGCAATGACGCGGCCAAGCGCCAAGGCGCCTTCCAGCGACTTGCCAGGCTCAACCAGGCGATTGACCAGACCATGATCGTAAGCGCGTTGGGCAGGCAGCATTTCACCCGTAAGAATGGCTTCCATGGCGATGTGGTAGGGAATACGCTGCGGCAGGCGCAGCATGCCGCCTGAACTGGCGACCAGGCCGCGCCGGGTTTCAGGCAGCCCGAAGTTGACGTTCGTTGCTGCCACAATGAGGTCGCACGCCAGCGCCAGCTCACAGCCGCCTGCCAACGCATACCCCTCGACGGCGGCAATGAGCGGTTTGTTGGGCGCCCGCTCGCACAGCCCGCCAAAGCCACGCCCCGGCACCAGCGGGCGCTGGCCCGTGGCGGCAAACGCCTTCAGATCCATTCCCGAAGAAAACGTACCACCCGCCCCCGTAAGCACACCTACTGCGACCTCGTCGCGTTCATCAAGCTGCTCGAAGGCGTGCGCCATGACGTGCGCCGTCTCATAATTGATTGCATTACGTGTTTCGGGACGATTGATCGTGATAATCATTATGCGATCAACTATCTCCACCTTCACCAGATCCGACATAGAACACCCCTCCAAAACACGGCCCAAGACACGCTTTCGCGAAAAGCGATGGGAAAATCAAATAGTAGCTTAGTATGATACGGCCAACTATCGCCGTCACGGAAATCGCCAAAACCCATGGCAACCACTCGCACGGCGAAGCACGGTAAAATCGTCTATTTTGCGGCTATTCGCTTCATTGGCTTTTGCTCATGCTCACCTTTCAGCAAATCATCCTCACACTCCAGCATTACTGGGACAAACAGGGTTGCGCGCTTCTTCAGCCCTACGACATGGAAGTGGGCGCCGGAACCTCGCACACCGCCACCTTTCTGCGCTCCATCGGTCCCGAACCGTGGCGCGCGGCGTATGTTCAACCATCACGCCGACCCAAGGACGGCCGTTACGGCGAGAATCCGAACCGGCTGCAGCACTACTACCAGTTCCAGGTGGTGCTCAAGCCGGCGCCGCCCGACATTCTTGACCTGTACATCGACTCGCTCAAGGCATTGGGTATTGACCCGCAAAAGCACGACATCCGATTCGTCGAAGACGACTGGGAAAACCCGACGCTGGGCGCGTGGGGGCTTGGCTGGGAAGTGTGGCTCGACGGCATGGAAGTTACCCAATTCACCTACTTCCAGCAGGTGGGCGGCCTTGACTGCAACCCGGCTACCGGCGAAATCACCTACGGCCTGGAGCGTCTGGCCATGTACCTGCAAGGAGTGGAAAGCGTCTACGACCTGGCATGGACAGACGGTGCCGGCGGGCAGCAAGTGAAATACCGCGACGTCTTCCACCAGAACGAAGTCGAACAATCCACATACAACTTCGAGCACGCTTCAATCAACATGCTGTTCGCACACTTTGACGATTACGAGGCCGAAGCAGCGCGCCTCATCAAAATTCCGCTGGCCCTGCCCGCTTACGAAGTCACGCTCAAGGCGGCGCACACGTTCAATATGCTGGATGCGCGTGGCGCCATCAGCGTCACGGAACGCGCCGCCTACATGGGCCGCATCCGCAATCTGTCGCGCGCCGTGGCGCACGCCTACCTGGAATCGCGCGAACGACTGGGCTTTCCCATGCTTGGCAACCACGCCACTACCGAGGTGGCACAATGACCGCGGCCGCACACAACCCCACCACACAGTCGCTGCTGGTGGAGCTGCTTACCGAAGAGCTGCCGCCAAAGGCCCTGAACAAGCTGGGGCTGGCCTTTGCCGAAGGCATCCGCTCGGTGCTTGCCAAAAACAATCTGCTAAACAAGGATAGCGTCACAACAGATTTTGCCACGCCACGCAGGCTGGCCGTACACATTACGCACGTACTCGCGCAGGCCCCGGAACACAGCTACACCGAAAAACTCATGCCGACATCCGTCGGACTGACCGCCAATGGCGAGGCCACGGCGGCACTAACCAAAAAGCTGGTCAGCAAGGGGCTGGCGCATTTAACTACCGACCAGCTCACCCACGAATCCGACGGCAAACAGGATTACCTGTATGCCAAAGGCACGACCTCCGGCCATACCCTTGGCGAAGGCATCCAGGAAGCGCTGGACCACGCCATTGGCAGCCTGCCTATTCCGAAGGTCATGCGTTACCAACTGGCAGATGGCGTCACCAGCGTCAAGTTTGTGCGGCCCGTGCACCGCCTGACCGTGTTGTGGGGCGACCGCGTCATCAGCGCACACGCGCTGGGCCTGACTGCAGGGCGCGAAACCCTGGGGCATCGTTTCATGGCCCCCGCTCCTATCGTACTCAAGGACGCTGACAGCTACTCCCACCAGCTCTCCCTCGGCAGGGTCATCGCTGCGTTTGCGCAAAGGCGCCAGCTCATCATCGACCAACTGCACGACCAGGCTGAAAAACTTGGCGCCACGCTGGGCAAAGACCCCGCTGTCGCGGCGCTGCTGGATGAAGTCGCCGCCCTCGTCGAACACCCAACCGTCTACGTGGGTCAGTTCGACAAGCAGTTTCTTGGCGTCCCGCCCGAGTGCCTGATCCTGACGATGCGCCTGAACCAGAAGTACTTTCCCCTGTTCGAGCCGGACTCGGGACGGCTGACCAATCATTTCCTCATTGTCAGCAATATGCAGGTCGCCGACGCATCAGCCATTATTCAGGGCAACGAACGTGTCGTTCGCCCGCGTCTCGCGGACGCGCAGTTCTTCTTCGAACAGGACCGCAAGACATCCCTGCATGCGCGCGTCGAATTACTGGCCAATAGCGTCTACCACAACAAGCTGGGTTCGCAACTTGAACGCGTTGAACGCGTACGCGAAATCGCACGCTATCTGGCTGGCAAGCTCGACGCCGATGGCTCTCAGGCAGATCGCGCAGCCCTGCTGGCCAAGGCCGACCTGAACTCCAGCATGGTTGCCGAGTTCCCCGAACTGCAGGGCATCATGGGCGCCTACTACGCACAGGCTGATGGCGAGGGCGAAGAGGTGGCAAACGCGCTGCGCGATCAATACCAGATTCATATAGACAAACCCGTTTCGCTGGAAACCATTACCTCGGCAATCCTGTTCATTGCAGAGCGCGTCGAGACGCTGGTCGGCATCTGGGGCATAGGCCTCGTTCCCAGTGGCGAGCGCGATCCCTTCGGCCTGCGCCGTGCTGCACTTGGCATCATCAGCGCCTTCGAACAGCTGACTGCCGGCGGGTACCTGTCCATTCCCGATACCGAAGGCCTGCACATCAAGCCACTGCTCGAACACGCTGCGGGCACTTTTGGCAGCTACCCGCTGAACAGTGCCACCGTTTCCGAAGTACTTGGCTTCATCTACGAACGGTACCGCAACCAGTTGACGGCCGACTACGACCGCCACGTCATCGATGCCGTGCTCGCCCCGAAACCACCGCTGCACGAAGTCCTTGCACGCATACAGGCGTGTGCAAGCTTCGCCGAACGCCACGAAGCCGCAAGCCTTGCCGCCGCCAACAAACGCATTGCCAACCTGCTCAAAAAGACCGAGGACACGTCAACAAAGATCGACACGGATCTATTCACAGAGCCCGCCGAGCACGCGCTGGCCAAAGCCATCGCAACACTCAAGCCACAAGCCGATGCGCAATTCGCACAAGGCAACTTCACCGAAAGCCTGGCCACCATGGCGCAAGCGCGTGACGCTGTGGACACGTTCTTTGCGGATGTCATGATCATGACGGATGACCCGGCCATACGCGCCAACCGGCTGGCCCTCCTCATCAATCTGCACGACACCATGAATCAGGTTGCCGACATATCAAGGCTGGCTCAGTGAAACTAGTCATTCTCGATCGCGATGGCGTCATCAATCAGGACAGCGACTCTTTCATCAAAAGCCCTGGTGAATGGGTCGCGTTGCCGGGTAGCCTGGAAGCCATCGCACGCCTGTCGCAGGCCGGCTGGAAAGTGGTGGTTGCCAGTAACCAGTCAGGCCTGGCGCGAGGCCTGTTCAGCATGCAGACGCTCAATGCCATCAACGCCAAGATGCGCTACGACGTCGCACAGGCCGGCGGGCACATCGACTCGATTTTCATCTGCGCACACGGCCCCGACGACGGATGCGAATGCCGCAAACCCAAGCCCGGCATGTTTCTCGATATCGCACGACGCTACGACACCGAGCTGAACGACGTGCCCGCGGTCGGCGACTCGCTGCGCGACCTGCAGGCGTGTGCGGCAGCCGGCTGCGCGCCGTGGCTGGTGCTTACCGGCAAAGGGCAAAAGACCTGGGACAACGGCAATCTCCCCGCTGGCACGCTGGTGGGAAAAAGCCTTGCCGCAATCGTCGATATCTGGCTAGGGTCCTGACGCATGGCTGCCATCCGATCCTTTCTGTTTATTCTGCTTCTCGTGGTGACGGTCATCCCGTACGCCATCGCGTGCATCCTGTGGTCGCCACTGCCATTACGCATACGCTTCCCACTAACCGTAGGTTGGGCTGGATTCGCCATCCGTGCGGCGCGGTTCATCGTCGGCATACGCTGGCAGGTGAAAGGCATGGAAAACCTGCCAGACCGGCCGGCCATCGTACTTTCCAAACATCAGTCGGCCTGGGAAACCCTGTTCCTGCCCTACTTCCTGCCACGCGAGGCCTGCTTCGTCTACAAGAAGGAACTGCATCGCATCCCCTTTTTCGGCTGGGGACTGGCACTGCTGCACATGATACCCATAGACCGAAGCAAAAAGCTCGGTGCATTCGAACAGGTTGTTCATGTTGGACAACAACGGTTGAACGAAGGACGCTGGCCGGTTCTCTTTCCCGAAGGCACACGTGTTGCGCCAGGCAAAACGGGGCGCTATAAAATAGGTGGCGCGATGCTGGCGGTGCGAACCGGCGTCGGAGTGATCCCCATCGCCCACAACGCCGGCGAATGCTGGCCGCGTAATGCGTTTATCAAAAGGCCCGGCCTCATCACCGTGTCAATTGGCCCGCTCATCGAAAGCACGGGGCTAAACGCCGAAACGCTGAACCGCAAAGTCGAGCAATGGATCGAAAATGAAATGCGTCAACTCAACCCCGAACGGTATGAATCAGGCCCAGCAGCTTGAGCTGTTTACCGCGGATCCGGATCCCATCGACCCCACACCCGCAGCGCCCCCACAAACGCCCAAAGAACCTCTCGCCACAACCACCATCGCCACGCCGTGCCCGCCCGACTTACCGGCCGGCTCACGCTGGCGCGAAGTGCGCACCGCGGATCAGGCCATCGGATTCGTGCTGCGACGCTCCCGGCGCAAAAGCATTGGGCTGGTCGTCAGTGATGACGGCCTGCAAATCACTGCACCAGGTTGGGTGAGCCTGTCACAGATTGATGCCACCATCGTGGAAAAATCACGGTGGATCCTCAAAAAACTTCGCATCCAGCAGGCACGGCGCGAACAACTAGCCATGGCCGACACCCACTGGCAGGATGGCGGCACCATCCCGTATCTTGGCAAGCGCATCGTCATCAGGCTGGGCGTTGCATCGGATGGCTGGCTCTTCGAAGGCGCGCCTTTTACACCTGGTGACGGCGACGTGCTGCGCTTGCCACTGCCGCACGACGCCGACCGCCTTCGGGTGCGCGACAGCGCCCACGCATGGCTGCAACGCAAAGCAACTGATTGGTTCGGCTTGCGCCTGGCCCACTTTCAAGGGTTGAGTCAGTTACAGCCAAAACGTTGGCGCCTTTCCTCGGCCACCACCCGATGGGGATCCTGCAACAGCGACGGCAACATCATGCTGAACTGGCGATTGATTCATTTCAATTCCGCCATCATCGATTACGTCATCGTGCACGAAATCGCGCACTTGAAAGAAATGAATCACAGCAAGGATTTCTGGCGTGAGGTCGAACGCATCCTGCCCGGGTTCGGGCCGGCACGCGACGCACTGCGCCAATACGATCCAACCACACTACCGTTAATCTGAATTGACATCAAACTCACCAAGGAGATTTCAATGCGACTGCTGCACACCATGCTGCGGGTTGGCAACCTGGATCGTTCCATTGCTTTCTACACCGACGTATTAGGTATGCGCCAACTGCGCCGCAAGGATTTCCCCGAGGGAAAATTCACGCTCGCATTCGTCGGGTACGAGGAAGAAAGCGACGGAGCCGTGATCGAGTTGACCTACAACTGGGACACTCACCAGTACGATCTGGGCAACGGCTACGGGCATATAGCCATCGAAGTCGAAGACGCGTACGACGCCTGTGAAAAGATCAAACAAAAAGGTGGACGTGTCACGCGTGCGGCCGGCCCCATGAAGCACAGCCAGACCGTCATTGCCTTTGTGACGGACCCCGACGGCTACCAGATCGAACTGATTCAGCGCAACACGCGCGCCATCTAACCTGCAACGCCGGTGTGCCCAAAGGTACCCGGTGCAAAGTCATCGACCTGAATCACCGTGTCCACCGCCGCCTGCGCCTGGCTGAGCAACTGCGCCTGCGCATCGGTAAGAGCGCCCTTGGCGTGCGCCTCATGCCAGTCCTTGACGCCACCATGCCGCAGCCTGTCGAGTAGTGGCTGAGCCTGAACGACAAGATCAAATGCCTGCTCGAGCTGCTCAACGCTGGCGCGTCCACTGCGCCCCCATACCGCGCCCACCAGACGGTCACGCGATTGGGAGGGCTCCAGCAAGATATCGGCGCACGCAATCGTAAGCTTGTCGGAAGGAGGCTTGGCCTTCATGCCTGGTGGCTTCAACAGGAACCTGAGTACCACGGCCAACCAGCGTGCAGGAAAATTGAAGAGCACATCATCAAGCAGCCTTTCCACCGTAAAAAATGCCTGATCTGCACACCATCGCACCAGAGGCATATCAGCCTCGTGTCGCCCCTCATCGTGCCAGCGCTTGAGCACAGCCGACAGCAAATACAACTCGGCCAAAATATCACCCAGCCGGGCCGACAGCATCTCCTTGCGTTTGAGCGCGCCACCCAGCGTAAACAGGGCCACTTCAGAAACCAGCAGAAACGCAGCGGCATAGCGGTCGAGGCGACGATAACAAGACGCCGCCAGTCCCGCCTGCTCGGCCTTGCCGGCAAACACGGCCCCCGTCCATGCATGCCCGATAGCCCTGGCCGCATTTTTCGCACTATGCCCCAGGTGCTGCCAGATCACGGCATCGAAAGCCTCTTCACCAGCCTGTTCATCGCTGTCGCCCAACGCGGCGACTTCGCGCATGAGGTAAGGATGGGCGCGTATGGCGCCCTGCCCGAACACAATCAGGCAACGCGTAAGAATGTTGGCGCCTTCCACCGTAATGCCCACGGGTACGGCGCGATACAGTGAACCAAGATAATTGGCCGGCCCGTCAATAATGGCCTTGCCTCCGTGCACATCCATGGCGTCATTGATGGACTGGCGCATGCGTTCAGTAGCGTGCAGCTTCATGATGGCAGACACCACCGACGGCTTGTGTCCCTGATCCAGGCCTGCGCACGTAAACCTCCGCGCCGCCTCAACAAGATAGGCATTGGCCGCAATGCTCCCAAGCTTTTCCTGAATGCCCTGGAATTTGCCGATGGGCAAACCAAATTGCGTTCGCACACGCGCATAAGCACCGGTGGTATGCGCCGCAAATACGCAGCCCGCCGCAGACAGCGATGGCAGGGAAATACCGCGGCCGGCCGCCAACGCACTCATGAGCATGGACCAACCCTTGCTGGCCTTTTCAATGCCGCCTATCAGCGCATCCAGCGGAACAAAGACATCCACGCCCTGATTGGGCCCGTTCTGGAAGGCCTGCATCGATGGCAAATGCCGGCGCCCTATGGTGATGCCGGGCAAATGCGTGGGCACCAGAGCAACCGAAATGCCGAGTTCTTCGACGTCGCCAATAAGATGTTCCGGGTCGGAGAGCTTGAATGCCAGCCCCAGAACCGTCGCCACAGGGCCGAGCGTGATATAGCGCTTGTGCCAATTCAGGCGAATGCCAAGCACATCGGCGCCATCGACGACACCCCGGCAGATTACGCCTGTGTCGGTCATCGATGCGGCGTCGGATCCGGCCTCGGGGCTGGTCAGGCCGAAGCAGGGAATGTCCTCGCCGCGTGCCAGACGTGGAAGCCAATAGTCGCGTTGCGCCTGCGTGCCGAACTGCAGCAGCAATTCACCCGGGCCCAGCGAATTGGGCACCATGACAGTCACCGCCGCCGTGATGGACTGCACGGATATCCGGTTCACCACTTCAGAGTGTGCATACGCAGAGAAACCGAGCCCGCCATATTCGGGCGGGATGATCATGCCGAAAAAGCCATTGTCCTTGAGAAAAGACCAGACCTCGGGGGGGAGATCAAAGCGATTCCAGGAAATGTCTCATTCATCGAGCATAGAACACAGGCGGGCCACGGGGCCGTCAAGAAAAGCCTGCTCATTGGGCGTGAACCGCGCCGCGGGAATAGTCGAAAATTCGCGCCAGTCGGGCTTGCCCGAGAACAACTGGGCATCCCACCAAACATCGCCGGCGTCGATGGCTTCCCGCTCGGTCGCGGACAGACCAGGCGCGGCAGCACGCGCCCTGCGGTACAAAGGCTCGGTCACCCACCGGCGGCGCCAGGCTCTCCAATCCATGATTTTCCCCTTTTTCTTGCCACTGTCCGTACCCCATTATCCACTAGATGACACACTCTTGAACAGCCACATGAACCCACGGCCAAACTCGCGATTCGACACCGAGCCGGATGACCCATTGCTCACCTACGTCCTCTTCCCTTAGCCCAGACCTTCATTTAATGCGTGCTTGCGACGATAGACTCTGCGACAATTCACAACGTCATGACTTAATCACAGAAAAGGAAAGGCTTCGGCCAACTTCGCAACTCCATGCTCAATACGCTTTGGCTGGCATTTTTCGTAATTGCGGCGTTATCCGGGCTGCACCAATGGCTGTTCCTGCACGATCCGGAAGTCTTTACCCGAATCGTGCACAGCCTGTTCGAAATGGCCGAGTTGTCAGTCAAGCTGATGGTGCTGCTTTTCGGACTACTGACACTTTGGCTGGGCTTTCTGCGCATCGCAGAAAAAGCAGGGCTCATCAACCTGCTGTCCCGCATGCTTGGCCCGGTGTTTCGCCGCCTGATGCCAGGCGTGCCCGAAGGGCACCCCGCGCTGGGACTGATCACCCTGAACTTCGCCGCCAACGCGCTGGGCCTGGACAATGCGGCAACACCTATCGGCCTGCGCGCCATGCGCGCGCTACAAACCCTCAACCCCGACCCCAAGACGGCCACGAACGCGCAGATTCTTTTTCTGGTTCTGAACTCATCGTCGCTGACCCTGTTGCCCGTCACCATCTTCATGTATCGCGCCCAGCAAGGGGCAGCCGACCCGGCCATGGTATTTCTGCCCATATTACTGGCCACCACCGCGTCATCACTGACAGGCCTGCTGGTTGTCGCAGCCGTTCAACGGCTGAAACTGTACGATCCGGTTGTCATGGCATGGCTGGGTGGGCTCATCGTCGCCCTGGCAGCCTTTATGGCCTTCCTCACCACGCTCACGTCCAGCGCCATAAGCGCCTTGTCGTCATTGATGGGCAATCTGACGCTCTTCGGCATTATCCTCATATTCCTGATCGTTGGCGCATGGAAGAAGATCCCGGTCTACGACTCATTCATCGAGGGAGCGAAAGAGGGTTTCGACATTGCCAAGGACCTGCTGCCGTACCTGGTGGCAATGTTGTGTGCCATTGGTGCACTGCGCGCCTCAGGTGCCCTGGACGCACTCCTGGATGCCATCCGGTGGCTGGCCACGTCCGTCCACATGGACACGCGCTTCATCGACGCACTGCCCACTGCCCTGGTCAAACCTTTCTCGGGCAGCGCGGCGCGCGCACTCATGATAGAAACCATGCAGCATTATGGCGTGGACAGCTTTCCGGCGCTGCTGTCGGCCACCGTGCAAGGCAGCACCGAGACCACCTTCTATGTATTGGCCGTGTACTTCGGCGCTGTGGGAATCCAGCGTACCCGCCACGCCGTCAGCTGCGCGCTTACTGCCGATATCGCCGGCGTGCTTGCATCCATTGGCGTGTGCTACTGGTTCTTCGGCTAACCCGCACGCAGCATCCGCTGCAACGCGTCACCCAGCAACCATGCCTCGGGCCTGCAGGCTGTCGGCCAACGCCACGAACTGGGCCACCGACAGCTCTTCCGCGCGGGCGGTTTCGGGAATGCCCAGCCCCGCCCAGTCTATGGCATGGGCCCAGTCCGCCAGCCCTCGGCGCAGCATCTTGCGGCGCTGCGCGAACGACTTGGCCACCACCTGCTCGAACACCTTGAAGCTGACGGGCTTCAGTCTGTCTTCAGGCAATGGCGTCATGCGCACCACGGCGGACACGACGCGCGGCGGGGGGTCGAACGCTTCGGGCTGCACGTCAAACAGCTTGACCATGCGATAACGCGACTGAAGCATGACGGAAAGCCGACCATAGTCGGATGATGAAGGCTTGGCCACCATGCGGTCAATCACCTCCCGCTGCAGCATGAAATGCTGATCCACCACCCCGTCCGCATACGGCACCAGATGAAACAGCAGGGGACTGGAAATGTTATAGGGCAGATTGCCGACAATACGCAGCCGGTCGCCAAACTCGGCAAAATCAACCCTGAGGACGTCGTCCTCGACCACAGTGAGGCGGTCAGCCGGATACTCCCGCCTGAGCCGCGCCGCGAGGTCACGGTCAATTTCGACAACAGTCAGGTGCTTGAGCAACTGCAGCAGGGGCTCAGTAAGCGCCGAGAGCCCCGGCCCGATTTCAACCACCGACTCGCCTGCCTTTGGGGCCACTGCGCGAACAATGGCCTCCACCACCCCTTCATCAGCCAGAAAATGCTGGCCAAAACGCTTGCGGGCCTTATGTGGCGACACGCGCGCCTAACGCCGCTTGCGGTTGGACTGGGGGTCCAGCCGGTTGTCGATGTAAGCCTGCCCGTGCAGTTGGCTCAGCCAATCTTCGAACGCGGGCTCTTCCCGGCGCTGGAACAACGCCTTGCGAGCCTGTATGCGTCTATATTCCTCTTGCATGTCCTTGGTGCGACGCCCCACGACCTCGATCAAATGCCAGCCAAACTGCGTGCGCACCGGCTGGCTGATCTGCCCTGGCTGCAGCGCATTCATGGCCTGCTCGAAAGGCGGCACGGTCTGGCCAGGGTTCACCCAGCCCATGTCGCCGCCCAGCGGCGCGGAACTGTCCTCGGAATACCGCTTGGCCAAGTCTTCGAACTTCTCACCCATCTCCAGTCGCTGGCGCAGCTTCAGGAGCAGTGCCTTGGCCTTTTCATCGGACATCGCCTTATCGACCTTGATGAGAATGTGGCGGACGTGCGTTTGCGTGACCATCATGGGCCCCGTGGGCTGTGCGGTGCTGGCCTCACTGCCGGGGGCAGGCGCAGCAGGCGCGGGGGCAGGCGCCGCCTCGGGCTGTTCTGGCCCACGCGACGTCACCTTCAGGATATGAAAACCGTTGGGGCTGGGAATAATACCGCTGATCTGCCCTACCTTGAGGTTCTGCGTTGCCCGTATGAACACATCCGGCCAACCCTGAACAGGTTTGACACCCAGGTCACCGCCCTTGAGCGCCAACGAATCGTCGGATGAGGAAGCCGCCATCGTGGCAAAATTGGCCCCCTGGCGCAGCTTGGCCAGAATATCCTCGGCCTTTTTGCGCAGCTCCGCCTGCCTTGCCGGCGATGCCCCCTCGGGCACAGCCACGAGAATCTGAGCCAGCCCCAGGACTTGTGGCGCAGCCTGCTGCTGCACCGGTGCCCCGGCCTGCGCCTGCGACTGCGCCTGCGTGCCATGGCGTGCTTCATTTTTCAGGTACGCATCGACATCCCCCTCGGAAATGAGGATATGGTTATCAACTTCACGCCGGCGCAACATATCGACAAGAACATCCTGACGCAGAGTCGTCAGATACTCGTCCCACGTAAGACCGGATTTCACGATCTCCTGACGCAGGTGGTCGACCGAGATCTTGTTGCGCTGGGCAATGGAATTGACGGCAGCCTGCAGCTGCGCATCGTCAACCTTGATGCCACGCCGGTCCGCCTCCTGACGCAGGAGCTCATCGGTGATCATGCGTTGCAGCACCTGCTTGCGTAAAGTCTGCGCATCAGGAGCTGCGATTTTTTGCTGGCGCAACTGCGCCTGGGCAATCTTGACCTGGGTGGCCAGTTGCCCCAGCGTAATGACCTGCTTGTTGACGACCGCCGCGATCCCGTCAACAAACTCCTCTTGTGCCGCGGGAGGCTGCGCGGCGGGCCGTGGCTTCGCCTTGGCTGCCCACACCCATGCAGGCGTCAACGCGCCGAGAACAGGAACCATGGCCAGTACGAGCCATCGTTTCATATGCAGACTGCACATTATTCGTACCTCTCGAAGGTAGTTTTATTAGGTATTGGCGGCGTAATATTTTGATAGCCGGTAATTGATCTGCTCAGCAGGTTGATGGGATCGGTGCCCAATGAGCCCAACCCTCTTAGCTCAAGCTGGAAAAATACAGCCGAATTGGTTTGCTGAAGGGAAACCGCATAGCGTTGATACACAACCCGTGCGGTCCAGCAGCAATCCCCTTTGTATTCAAACCCGAAGATCGTCTGCGTCGAGCGCTTGTCTTGCAACGAATAATCAAGGCGGCCCACGGCAAAAAGCTTGCGCGTGATAGGCCACTGCGCAGTCAGTGAAACCTGCTCGGTGCTGTTATTGACGTAGCCCGGAGTGTTGACGATAAGTGGATTGGCCAACTGACTCGGGTCTCGTGCGTAGCGGTATGCTGCGGCCAGCGTGGCCAGACGCTTGGGCTGCCAGCGCAGACTCGCCGTCATGCGATTACGCTGATTGTTCTGGGGGTTGAATTGAGCATCGAACCGGGTTTTGAGCGTATCGGTCAGGGCGGCACTCGCCCCCACCAGATAGTCGGATGTTTTGTTCATCCTTGGGTTGATTCCCGGCAGCGTCACATGCTGATCGGCAAAATAAATGCGCTGTGCGACGGACAACGACAGGCGCTCGAAGCCCGAAGATTGATCCAGCCACCGGGACGTCAGACCCAGCGTCACCTGATTGGCGTCCGCAATGCGGTCCCAGCCGCCACTGAACAGATTTTCGTCGAATGCCTGCGCGAAATTGAATGTGGCAAGGCCCGTGTCATAAACGGGAATTTGTGACTGATCCCGGTACGGAACCCGTAAGTAGTAAATGCGCGGCTCCAGAGTCTGGATCGCATCCTTACCAAAAAACGTCGTGTTGCGTTCAAACGTCATACCCGAGTCAATCGACGCAATAGGTACGACGCGTGACTGTGTCGACCCGGGTTGAATACCAACGGGAAGATCCAGCAAAGTCTGCCCCCTACCGAACCAGTCAGTATTGTACTGACTGAGGTGGACGCCAACCTTCGGGATCACGTACCAACCAGCACGCACGATGGGATACGAAACGGTGTTATAGGACGCGAAGCGCGTGCCGTTCGGCAAAATATGCACACCGTTGTATGCCTGGAACTGCTGCAAATTGCCGGTGTACAGGGGTGAGACAAACCGCGTTACGGTGTTGTTCGACGCCACATCGAAGCCGCCCCAATCGTAGCGCGCTCCACGCACAAATAACTCCGGCAGCTTGTCGTAGGGCGGTGCAAGGTAGGCCGCACCGTCGCTAGTGTCCTGCAAGGTCTGGTACGTGTAAGCCTGTAGTGAAGCTGTCCAGTATTTTGCGCCGCTCCAGCCCAGGGTGGCCACGCGCGGCAGGTAGTTGGTAGTGGCCTGGTTCAGTCCTATGACCGAAAAATCTCGAAAGTAATTGTCGTCAGAGACGGCGCTGACATCCACATTGGCATAAAAACCATTGCCAAACGTCTGCTGGTGCTGCCACCAGTACATCCAGCGATTCTGCTTCGCCAACGGGTCGTCATTCAGGTATGTACCCGTAACCTGCCCTTTATAGTCCGAGCCAAGATAGCGAAACTCGGCACCCAATTGCAGGCCGCGCTTGGACATATAACGCGGCGTCACGGTTAAATCGTAGTTGGGCGCCAGGTTGAAGTAATACGGCAAGGTGACTTCGTAGCCACCACTGCTCGAACCGCCATAGGTTGGCAGCAGGAACCCCGATTTGCGTTCCTGGCGCAGCGGAAAAGACAGGTAAGGCGACGCCAGCAGCGGGATCCCCTTGAAATACAACACACCGTTATGCGCAACGCCTTCATTTTTGTCAATATGAAAATCAACCTTGGGTGCTTCGATATACCATGCCGGATCCGGACACGGGCAGCCCGAGTACGTCGCATCAGTCAGTTGCATTTCGCTGCGGCTGAATATCTCGCCTTCGGAACCCTTGCCCGTGCCACCGGTGGCCCCAAGCATGAAGGTCGGAAATTCGACCTTGCCCGTTTCATGATCGATGTTGTAGTCGAAGGATGGTCCACGCACGATATTGCCATCGCGCATGATCAGGCCATTGCCGCGCACCCGCACAGCGCCAGTGCTGCGCTGGTAGTCAATGTGATCACCCTTGACCACGGAATCGATACGCCGAACCTCGGCCCCGCCCGTCAGGATGACAAGACCGTTCTTGTCGCTTTCTATCTTGTCAGCCACCAGAAACGACGAAATGCCGTTATCGTCAATTTTGGCGTGCAATTGCAGCTTGGGTGAGACCTGCAGTTCGCCAACAACGGGGGTGGTGCTGGGCGCGACAACGGCCGGCTCTTGAGCCTGGGCCGCCGCACCGCCTACCGCCACGAAAATTGCCAACCAAGCCAGACGCACAAGTATCCTGTCCAAAAAAACTGCCCATATCCCGACGCAACTGCCATAACGAAATCACTGGCAACCCGCTATTATAGAGAAGCTGAGCACTCTGCGGTTAACATCCACCCTACTTTTACGCGCGCAGCACCGTATGCGGCGCACCCTTCAAGACACCTATGGCTTCCACTGCACACCCCGATGCCGACCCACGGCTAAGAACGTTAACACACTGGCTTGAAAGCCTGCCCGCCCGCCACGGCCTGGACCTCGGCTCGCTGCAACCAGCGTCCAGCGATGCCAGTTTTCGCCGCTATTTCCGCCTGAGAAGCGCCTCCGGGACGGTGATCGTCATGGACGCCCCTCCCGAGCACGAAGATTGCCGCCCCTTCCTGCATGTCACAGGGCTGCTGCGGGACGCCGGTATCAACGTGCCAGCCATCCTGGCGCAGGACACGGCAAAGGGGCTGCTGCTACTGTCGGACCTGGGGCCGCACACCTACTACCAGGCCATACAAGGCGGCCTCGACGACACCAGGCTGCAGACGCTGTACCACGACGTCATACGGGCCCTCATCACGATGCAACAGGCACGCATCACCGGGCTACCCGCCTACAACACACAGCGTCTCGTGCAGGAACTCGAATTGTTTCCACAATGGTACGTGCCGCACCACTGCCGCGCGACGCTCGACGATCGCGACAAGGCCACACTGTCCAAGACATTTACCACCCTGGCGCAAGACAACATCCGTCAGCCTGTCGTGCTGGTGCATCGCGACTTCCACTCGCCCAATCTCATGGTTTGCGATCGCGCCGAGTACGGGTCCAACCCGGGGGTCATCGACTACCAGGATGCGCTTGCCGGCCCGCTAACCTATGATGTGGCCTCTCTGGTCATGGACGCGCGCACAACCTGGGAAGAACCGCAGCAACTGGACTGGGCCATCCGCTACTGGGAAGGTGCACGCAGCGCCGGCCTGCCCGTTGCCCCCGACTTCGGCGACTTTCACCGCGCCTACGAGTGGATGAGCCTGCAGCGCAACCTGCGCATACTGGGCGTGTTCGCCAGGCTGTCATACCGCGATCACAAACATCACTACCTGAACCACATACCGCGCGTCAACGCCTATGTGCGCCAAGTCGCATCACGCTACGATGTATTTATACCGCTATTACGCTTGCTCGACAGACTGGACAACCGCCAGATCACTACGGGGTATTCGTTCTGATGCGAGCCATGATCCTCGCTGCCGGACGCGGCGAGCGCATGCGCCCGCTCACCGACACAATCCCCAAACCTCTTCTGCAAGTTGCAGGCAAGCCGCTTATCGTCTGGCACATAGAGCGCCTGGTAAAAGCCGGCATCACGCAGATTGTCATCAACCACGCCTGGCTGGGCAAAAAAATTGAGCAGGCCCTGCAGGATGGCACGCGCTACGGTGCGCGCATTGTCTACTCACCCGAAGCCAAGCCACTGGAAACGGCTGGCGGCATTGCCCAGGCCCTTGGCCTTCTGGGGCAGGAACCCTTCCTTGTCATCAACGGCGACACCTGGTGCGACTGGAATCCCGCCCACGCCCAGTCCGTGACCCACGATCTGGACCGCCGCAAAAAATCGGCCTGGCTACTGCTGGCCACCAACCCGCCGCACCATCCCGCAGGAGACTTCCGCCTGGATGCAAGCGCCACGGTCAGTAACGGCGCTGATGCGACGCCGGACCAGACCCTGACGTTCACGGGCATCGGCATTTACCGGCCTTCACTTTTTCAAAATGTGCCACCCGGCAGCGCAGCCAGACTGGCCCCACTTCTGAGACAGGCCATGGCCAGCCACATGGTTGTGGGCGAGCATTACAATGGCCGCTGGGTCGACGTTGGGACACCGGAACGGCTGGCAATGCTGGAGCGCCGCCAACAAGGCCTCGAACCCGGATGAACCAGCGGCGCGCTGCGGTATTCTGTCGACAGTTCTGCCAAGGTATCCCACCGATGTACCTTTCGGGCACGACTTGCCGACGCAGGCTCTATCGGCACGTGGGGTCGATGTGCTTCATTGGTGTACTCAAATGTACCAAGGCTCACCAGTCTGCAACGAAAGCCGGGCCTTGGCCCCCAGCGCACCGATTTCACGCTATGCTTTGAGGTTTGCGAGCCCACGGCCGGCTCACGCAAATACTCCCCGCCACACAGGATCTGCACAATGGCTTTGTTTCGCTCTTCGAACCGCAACGTATTCCAACCCACCGCGTACGGATACTCGCACCGCCGCCGACGCGTACCGCGCTGGCTGGTCCTGATACTGACCGGTATCGTCCTGGGGGCGGGAGGCGTGCTCTTTCTGCAAAAAAGTTATGGTCCTCAGCGGCTTACCATTGAACAATCGCAACTGCTGCAGAACGATCTGAACAGCGCGAATCTTGACAAGCAGCGCCTGCGGGCCCAGCTCGACGCGCGCACGGACGACGTGGCAAACAGCAAGGCCACCGTAAGCACCCTTGAAAGCAAGTTGCAGCAATCGCAGAAGCAGATTCCAAAGCTTAAAAGTGACCTTGAACTTTTAATACAGGCAATCCCCGCCGATCCACGCGGCACCAACCCAGGCATCCGCGCCATTGCCCTCACCGACGCGAATGGCGAACTGGACTACAAGATCCTGATCATGCAGAACAAAGAGGGCAATCCAACTTTCACGGGCCAAATGCAGTTACGCATTTCGGGCTACTACCCCAGCGGCAAAGTCGCGACGATTGAAACTGATCCCACCGACGTTTCGGTGGACTATTACAACCAGATCCAGGGCAGTGCACCTTTGCCCGAGTCCTTTACGCCCCGGCACGTCACCGTGCTGATCACGGACCCGGACACGAAAAAACTGGTCGCCAGCCGTACCGAGCGCGTTGCCCGCCAATAAGAGAACGCGCCGCGGCATCGCCCCTTTACGCGACATCCACCTCGATCAGCACAGGCTTGGTATTTGCCAACCCCTTGCGCAGCGCACTTCGCAACTGCGCAGCGGTGCTGACCGTTACCGCATCGCAGCCCTGACCACGTGCCAGGGACACGAAATCCATGCCAGGCAGGTCAGTTCCCTGAAGCTCATCACCCTGCACAAAGCCATATACCGACGCGAAATCCTTTAGCGTTGCATAGCGGCGATTCTTAAGAATCACGTACATGATCGGCAGATTCAGCTGCACGGCGCTCCAAAGGCCTTGAATAGAGTACATGGCCGCCCCGTCTCCCAGTACACCAATGACCTTCTTGCCAGGTTTCCCCAAAGCCACCCCCACCGCCGCCGGCAAACCAAAGCCCAGGCCGCCACTGCACATTGTGTAAAACGTGTCGGGTTCGAAAAAAGGCAAGTAGCGCTGCATGATCGGCCGCGCACTGGTAGCCTCCTCGACCACGATGGAATCGCGCGGACGCAGCTCGGCGAGAGTCTGCAGCACATACGCGATGGACATGGGCTTTGTCGGTTTCAGGCGTGGCGCCGCAACGCGTGGCGAGGGCGGAGCACGGCGCGGACGCGCGCGCCGCGCCAGCAGATCTTCGATACCTAGCCGCACACTGCCCACCGCGGCGATTCCCGTCGGAGCCCAGGCAACAACATCCGGATCTTCGGAAATCTGCGCAAGGCGGCACCCCTGTGGCAAATGCGGTCCGACGCCATCCACATGGTACGTGAACGCCGGTGCGCCCAAAGCGAACACCAGGTCACGGCCATCCAGCAACTGAACGATGCTCTCGCGCGCGGCCGGAAGAAACCCGGCAAACAAAGGATGATCTTCGGGAAAGCCGCAGCGTCCCGTCATCGGCGCTACCCAGACCGCAGCATTATGTCGCTCGGCAAGCGCCACCACCTGATCCCAGGCCTGATCCCGATCGACGGCCGTGCCAATCACGAAAGCGGGTCGCCGCGATTTGTCCAGCATATCGCCCATCTCGTTGATCAGGGCGGGTTCGGGACGAATCATTGTGCTGACGTGACGCGCATGAACCGGTTCGCAGGAACGCGCCCAATCATCGGCCGGCACCGACACCAGGACCGGCCCGCGCGGCGCCTGCATCGCAATGTAGTACGCGCGCGCAATGGCCTGCGGCACGTCTTCGGCGCGGGCGGGCTCAATGCTCCACTTCACGTAAGGCTGAGGCAGTTCTGTGGCCCGGCTGGAAAACAGGAACGGGTCGAACGGCAGGATCGCCCGCGATTGTTGTCCGGCCGTGATGACAAGCGGCGTACAGTTCTTGTACGCCGTGAAGATGCTGCCCATGGCATGGCCCACCCCCACCGCGGAATGCAGGTTGATGAACGCCGCATTGCGGGTAGCCTGAGCGTAGCCATCGGCCATTGCCACCACCAGTGATTCCTGAAGGCCCAGGACATACCGGAAATCCGTCGGATAATCCAGAAACAGACTAAGTTCGGTCGAGCCCGGATTACCGAACACGGTTGTCATGCCAAATTCGCGTAATAGATCCATGACCGCATCACGCACGGTCTTCGTCGTGACAGGCTGTCCGGATTTGTGCTTAGTCAATGCCATGCTAGCTCCCTCATTTCTCCAAAGGCAGTAAATTATTGCACGGACTGTGAATCATTAACGAATTCGTCCACTATGGTCCGTCTTTTCAGGCGACGCGCTGAAGCTCCAAGGTATATCACGCTCGTTCGTCAGCCGAACCGATAATCCCCACACTCGCGATATGAATTTCGGCTAGCCACAAGATGGGTTTTGTCCGTATATTCGAATATGGTGCCCATCCATCAATCACTGGAGCTCCTATTTTTTAGCGTTCGCTAAAATGGCCTCGGCCTCTCGGATTACTGGCAAATCGACCATACGACCATCAAGGCTGAAGACCCCACCACCACGCTTCGCGACCTCGGCCAGCACACGCTGAGCCCATTTTTGCTCCGCCGGAGTAGCGCCGAAAGCGTCGTTCACGCTGGCCACCTGACGCGGATGAATACAAAGTTTGCCGCCAAAGCCGAAGGCTCGGGCCCGCCGCGCGTCGATAGCCAGTTGTTCAATATTGCCAGTTTCAACAGTTACGCCGTCAATAGGCGCGCGCAGCCCCGCACGATGCGATGCCGCCACGAGGGTGCTGCGGGCAAGGGCCAGTTCGGGCTCTCCGGGCGAAGCATGAATACCCAAATCGAGCTGGAAGTCCAGATGGCCAAAAGCCAGGCGGCTCACCTGGGGCTCTTTAGCCAGGGCATCAGCAGCATCCAGCCCAGCTAAGGACTCAATCAGAGCCACGATACGCGCCAAAGGACCCAGCTTCTCTGCCACATTGTGCAACGCGCCAACATCCTCGGACTTGGGCAACATTACAGCCACGCCCAGGTCTGTCCAACCGCGCAGCATCTCGATGTCGGCGTTGTGCCAAGACGTGCCGACAGCGTTTACGCGCACCATCGTGCACGCCTGTTGCGCCGGGGCCAACTCTGACAGGAACTGTGCGAGCAGGGTGCGGGCGTTGTCCTTGCTGCCTTCGGCCACTGCATCCTCCAGGTCAATGATAATGCAGTCGGCACCAGAATTAAGCGCCTTGGGAAAGCGCTCAAGCTTCGTGGCTGGTAAGAACAACAGGCTACGAGCACCGGGCATGGTCGATTGTGATGCCTGCATGATTCAGATCACTCCCTCAGCTCGCAACGCGTCAACAGCGGCCTCACTATGCCCAAGTTCGCGCAGAATAGCCGTGCTGTGCTCACCCAGGCCCGGCACGGCGTCCATGCGGTATTCAAAGGTGTTGACGGTGGCGGGCGGCAATAACGCCTTTAGTTCTCCAGCGGGCGAGCCGACCGTGTGGAAACGTTGACGCGCGTGCAGTTGAGGATGCGCCCACAAATCGCCCACCTGGTTGACCCTGGCGTTGGCGATCGACGCATCATCAAGGCGAGCAACCACTTCCTGTACCGTCAAGTCCGCGAAAGCTTCAACGATTATTTCGTGCAATGCCGGCCGATTCTCCAGACGGTGCACATTGGTGTCAAAGCGCAGGTCAGCCGTCAGTTCAGGGCGGCACAGTATCTTGTCGCAGAACAACTTCCACTCTCTCTCGTTTTGCAGCCCGAGCATCACCACGTTACCGTCGCCAATCCCAAATGGACCATAGGGACAAATGGTGGCGTGCGCGGCACCATTGCGAGCTGGCGGAGACTGACCATCATAGGCGTAATACATCGGAAAACCCATCCACTCTGCAAGCGCCTCCAGCATGGACACCTCGACGTGCGAACCCTCGCCCGTCTGCTGGCGCTTTATCAGGGCACTCAACACACCACTATATGCATACATGCCGGCAGCGATGTCGGCGATGGAGATGCCCGCCTTACTGGGCTCGTCGGGTGTGCCGGTAACAGACAAGAAGGCTGCTTCGCTTTGGATCAGAAGGTCGTAAGCCTTCTTGTTGTGGTATGGGCCGTCAGAGCCATAGCCCGAAATATCGCAGACGACAAGGCGTGGGTGCGTGGTGTGCAGCGCCTCAAACGACAGGCCCATGCGAGTCGCCGCGCCAGGGGCAAGATTCTGCACCAGCACGTCGGCCCGGGCGATCAGTTCGCCCAGGATCTGTAGTGCTTGTGACTGTTTCAGATCCAGAGTCAAGCTCTCCTTGGAGCGGTTGGTCCAAACAAAATGCGACGCCAGCCCGCGCGTGCGGCCGTCATAAGCGCGCGCAAAGTCGCCAATTCCCGGGCGTTCGATCTTGATGACGCGCGCACCCAGGTCGGCCAGTTGACGCGTGCAGAACGGTGCAGCAATCGCGTGCTCCAATGTGATGATAGTGATGCCGCTTAGCGGACCTTTGCGACTCGGTGCTTGCATGACTTATCCTGTAACGCCTGACGTTAATCGATCTCAGCGCTAGCCTGCATGGCGAGTTCACCTCGGGGCCCACGCGCCCACAGAAGCGCCTTACGGCTTTCCAGCCGCCCCGCCACAGTGAACGGCGCTGTGTCGAACAGGGGGCTGACGGCCCTGAATTCAAAGCTGCGTATCTGGTCGTCCGGATGGGCGCGGCGCAGTTCTTCCAACAGCAGCGTGGCGATCAGCGGACCGTGAACCACCAGGCCGGGATAGCCCTCATCTTGCATGGCGTACGGGCGATCATAGTGGATGCGATGGCTGTTGAAAGTAAGCGCCGAATAACGCATCAGCAAAATGGGGTCAGGCGAGACCACACGCGAAAACTGCTCGTCGGCCGGTGCCACTATAGGCGCACGCGTATGCGCCCCCGGTGACGGAACGTCGCGGTAGACAATATCCTGTTCTTCACGAATGGCAACACCGTGCGCGTCGGAGACCTCGTGCTGCACGGTTATGAACACCAGCTGCCCACTGCGCCCCGATTTACTTTGGATGCTTGCAATGACGGACGTGCGTCGCACCTGTGCACCGACAGCCACCGGTCGCAGAAACTCAAGCCGCCCACCGGCCCACATACGTCGCGGTAGCGTGACGGGAGGCAGAAACCGGCCGCGCTTGGGATGGCCATCCGGACCAATGTCAGACTGACGCGCCGCAGGCAGAAAGTACAGCCAATGCCACAGTGGCGGCAGACGGGCCAGCGGCAGTGAGTACGCGTCGTCAATATCCAGCGTCGCCTGCATGAGGCGGATCGGCGCCGGGGCGACCAAGTCTACGCTCTCATTGGTACGGCCCAACCAAGCGTCAAAACATTCAGGACTTTCGGAGCTCATACGCGTTGTACTTCATATTCATGAAATCAGTAGGAACGCGGAAGTTTCAGCACATGTTCAGCCACATACCCTAGTATCATGTTGGTGGAGATGGGTGCCACTTGGTAGAGACGTGTTTCCCGGAACTTGCGCTCCACATCATATTCGCAGGCGAAACCGAAGCCGCCAAATGTCTGCAGGCAAGCATTGGCAGCCTCCCAGCTTACCTTGGCAGCAAGATACTTCGCCATATTGGCTTCCACGCCAGAGTCCTCGCGCGCGTCGATCTTCGCGCAGGCGTGCCAGCGCATCAGATTGGCGGCTTCCAGCTCGATGAAGACTTCGGCCAGCGGAAACTGGATGCCCTGATTCTGTCCGATAGGGCGACCAAATACCTTACGTTCGCCAGCATAGTTTCGAGCTTTTTCCAGGAACCAGTAGCCGTCGCCGATACACTCGGCAGCAATCAGCGTACGCTCGGCATTCAGGCCTTCGAAGATCACCTTCAAGCCCTTGCCTTCCGTGCCCAGCAACGCCTCCTCTGGCAGCTCCAGGTTGTCAAAGAACAATTCGTTGGTCTCGTGGTTGACCATGTTCCGGATGGGTCGCACGGTCAAGCCTTTGCCGATGGCCTTGTCCAGTTCAACGATGAAACATGATAGGCCATCGCTCTTCCTTTGTACCTGGTCCAACGGTGTGGTACGCGCCAGTAAAATCAGCAGGTCGCTGTGCTGCACTCGCGAGATCCAGACCTTTTGGCCGTTGATGACCCAACGGCCATCCTTTTTGACGGCGACAGTTTTTAGCCTGGTCGTGTCACTGCCCGTGCTGGGTTCCGTCACGCCCATGGATTGCACGCGTAGCTCACCCGTGGCAATACGCGGCAAATAGCGCTGCTTCTGCGCGTCGGTACCACTAAACACAATCGTGTTCATCACGTACATCTGCCCGTGACAAGCTCCTGAATTACCACCGCTCCGGTTGATTTCCTCCATGATGACCGAGGCTTCAGCCATCGACAGGCCTGGCCCACCATATTCTTGCGGGATCAGCGCTGCCAACCAGCCCGCCTTAGTCAGCGCGTCGACGAACTCTTCCGGGTACCCGCGCTTTTCGTCGATCTGACGGTGATATTCGGGGGGAAACTGGTTGCAGAGGTTATGCACAGCATCGCGGATTTCCTGGTAATTGCCGGGCGAGGAGAATGCGCTCATGTGTGAAACCTCTAAGGTGATTGCCGTTACTCATACTAATCAATAATCACGCGCAAGGCAGGCCATGGAACAGTAGCCTGCCCTGCGCCACCATTAGAAGCGGGTGCAAGTGTCCGGGCCGACAGCCACCTTCCCGTCGATCTTCCCGATGATCTTGAATTTCCCATCAACGACCTGCACGGCATACATCTCCTGGATAGCCTGATGGTCCCCCGCGCGCATTTGCTTCACACCCTCGGGCGTATCCCACTTAAGGCCTTCCATAGCGGCCCGCACCTTTGCCGTATCAGTGGAACCGGCTTTTTCGACTGCCGCTTTGTAAAAGTAAACAACACCATACGAATCCGTCGCGTAGAGACCCGGCTCCTCATTGAACGCTGCCCTGAACGCCGCGACAAACTTCTTGTTCTCTGGCACATTGAGTTCCGGAGAATAGGCCGCTGCGGTAATGAAACCGTTTGCAGCAGCGCCAAGTGCACCGATGTTCTGAGGCGTAACGACTCCGGCGGCACCGATAAGTGTAAGACCTTTCGAGACCCCGTAACTGCTCATTTGCGTCAGCAAACGAACTGTGTCGTTCCCTGCAACCGAGGTGTATAGCACGTTCGGATGGGCGCTACGTATTTGTCCAAAAAACGGCGTGTAGTCTTTGGTCCCCAAGGGAGCGAACAGCTGACCGACAGTGGTAGCTCCCCTTTGTTCAGCCATGCCACGAAACGACGCGACAGTGCTGCGCCCCATTTCATAATCCGGCCCCAGGTAAAAAATGCGTGCCTTAGGTTTCTCGCGGGTCAACCATTCTGCAAGCGTTGCCGATTGCATCCCTGCATTTGCGTTAACTCTGAATACATTCGGCGAACACTGCTTTCCTGTGATCGCGTTGGCAAATGACACAGTCGTCGCAATCAAACGGTTGTTTCGCTCTGCAGTCTGGCCTACAGCAAGCGTCGCACCCGAATTCACAGTTCCGGTCAGGAAATCCACTTTGCCAACCTGAAACAGCTTCTCTGCCTTCTGTACTGCGGCAGGTGGATTGGCCTCTCCATCCTCAATCAGCAATTCTATTTTGCGCCCAGCGATACCTCCCGCTGCGTTGATCTCTTTCGTAGCCAACTCAATGCCGTGTTTCACCTGATTTCCGATTGGGGCATACGTGCCCGAAAGCGGTGTCACGACGCCGATCTTTATAGGTTCACTGGCATTTGCACCCACAGCCAGGCCAGCAAGCAACATCAGAAATAAGCCATTCAACATGTTTTTCATTCTCGTGCCCCTTCCGTCTCAGAGTGGTTTCGTATATCAATACGAATCGGGATGCTGATTCATGCTAAAAGTAAACATTCCCTAAGTAAAATAACAATTTTTTACGTTGCCGATTACTTCTCGCGATAGCTGCCGACCCCCGCACGTCGTGTATCTTTCTTCTCAATACCGTCCCGGGATCAGTCAGCAATCACAGAGCGATCTGACCGCCGGGCTTCGCGCCAACCACGGTCGCAGCCGGGACCAAAAGTTCTGGGTAACTGAAAGCGCAAACCACCGTACAGGCAAGTTGACGCGCCACGGACCCTGAACCAGTCAGTTGCCGCGATACTTCGCCTTGCGTTTCTCAAAAAAAGCCTGCGCACCCTCCTTGTAGTCGTACGAGTCGCGTAGTTTCTCGTACGCGTGACCTTCGATATCGAAACTGGCTTCGAGGCTCGCGTTCTCGCCCTGATTCAGAACCCGTTTGAGCGTTGAGAGCGCCAGCGGTGAAAGGGCGTTGAGCTTTGCTGCGTAGCTCTCGATCTCCTTGTCCATGGCAGCGGAATCCTCGACAACGCCAGTAAGAAGCCCCCATGCGTGCGCCTCTGGCGCGGGGATTCGGCGGCCCATCAGAACCATGTCCTTGGCTCGTGTGACACCGACCATGCGAAGCACGCGTTGGCTTCCACCCGAACCCGGAATCTGACCAATCGTAATCTCGGGCAATGCGATCAGGGTCTCTTTGGTGGCGAGCCGAAAATCACAAGCAAGGGCGAGCTCGCAACCGATGCCGAATGCATATTTCTCGAGTGCGGCAATCACCGGTTTGGTGCAGCGCTCTGGAGCGGCAATGTTCCAGGCCAGATTCGACATCCCATCGCGCGGCACGTCGAAGAAGCCACGTATGTCGCCGCCCGAAGTGTATACACCATTCGCGCCTCGAATCACGACGACGCCGATCGCCGGATCACGATCCATCTCTTCGATAATCGCGCGGATCTGCGTTCGTGCCGTGTACGAAACGATATTCAGTGGCGGACGATCAAGATACAGATAGCCAATCCGTTTGGCTTCATCGACCTCAACGCGCAATCCGTCGAGCTTCTCGAGATCTGCACCACGCCGCGCTGCGTATTTATTTGTCATGAATCGCTCCTTCCTCAGTCCGTGTGTTTAAAGTCAGACAATCGTTTGTAATGCCCCAGCTTCAGCTCTCGGCGTAAAATTTTGCCAACTCCCGATTTCGGAACCTGTTCAACGAAGACATAGCCCCTTGGGCGCTTGAAGCGCCCCAACTCGCTGGCAACGCAAAAATCGTCCAAGGCCTCGTGGCTTGCGTCGGCCGACGTAGGCTCAACGAAAGCAATGACCTTGGTCCCATAGCGCAGATCGTCGACTCCGACCACGGCAACCTGCGACACGAGCGGACAGCGTGACAATATATTTTCAACTTCTTCGGGATGGATGTTCTCTCCGCCAGAAATAATCATGTCATCCACTCTGCCAAGCAACCACAGATCCCCATCGTCGTCGACTCTGCCCAGATCGCCGGTGAAGTACCAGCCATTGCGAATTGCCCGTACGTCTGCAGCGGGTTGATTCCAATAGCCGCGAAACGCCTCGGGACTGGACAACGTGGCAATGATTTCACCCACTTCGCCTGGAGCGAGGACCTCGTCAGGCGACACGTCGGGGCCCGGGTCTGCACGGACAACGCGCAGCTCCTGACAAAAACCGGCGTGCCCCGCGCAGCCTGGTTTGACATCGAGGTAGTCACAAAAGGAAAAGGTGAATATTTCGCTTGAGCCGTAGTAGTTGATCCAACGCTTCGGCTGAAAGATCTTCATGCACGCTTCAGAGAGCGCATCCGTCATTGTCATGCCCGCATAGCCCAAATTGGTCAGTGCAGGGCGGGCATACTTGTGTATGGCCGGGTGCACAACCATGTCGTGAAAGAGCGTCGGCACAAGGAACAGCGCGCTCACGCGTTCGTCCTGAATGAGACGTAGCGCCAGCTCGGTGTCATAGCGTGGCATACAGACGAAAATTCCGCTGAGCAATGCACTGGCCAACAGAACACGCACACCCATAGTGTGATACATCGGCATCACGCCGAGCGACACCTCTCCGAAACCATACTGGTTATTCGCGATGAGCGAGATAGCAGCGCTGATCTCGTTTCTATGCGAGCGCGGAACGCCCTTCGGCCTACCCGTGGTACCGGATGTGTAGAGCATCATGCAGACGTCGTGCTCATCAATCTCTTTGAAGACTCGCAGAGGTTCCGACGTGATCAGGCTTGCGAACGTGACTGGCGCCTGGACGGCGTCTGCAATGCCGATTGCAATGGCTCCCGGATGGCGTGCAAGCGCCTCATGGGCCGCCGTCTCGGAACTACCCTCGTATACGACCGCGCGCACATTCGCGTCTTCGAGGCAGTACGCAACATCCGCTCCCGTCGATCGCCAGTTCAGTGGTGTGTAGATTAGCCCGAGCAGTTGGCAGGCCCAATAAAGAACAGTAACCTCGTAACGGTTCTTCAGCAGGCAGACGACATGATCACCGTGGTCAAGACCCAGCGCCGCCATTCCACCGGCAACACGGGTTGCATCGTCGAACCATTGACGATAGGTACGGCGAATGTCTCCGTCGACAATGGCCGGCGCCGTCGGCCTGCGGACAACAGCCGCGACAAAGACACGCCCCAGATCCATGTTCATCCCTCCCTGGCTTTCGCCTCACGCCGCCGCGCCTGCGCAACTTCGAGAATCGCCTCAACCATCCCCACATAGCCAGTACAGCGACAAATATGTCCCGAGAGCATCTCTCTGACCTGTTCCTCGTTGGGTGTCGGGGTCGACTCCAGATAGTTTGTCGACGACATGAGCACGCCTGCGGTACAAAAGCCACATTGCAATGCGTGATGGCGACGAAAGGCCTCCTGAAGGTCACTAAGTCGACCGTCTTTGGCCAAGCCTTCTACTGTAAGGACCTCTTCCCCTTCTGCCTCGACGGCGCGCTGCGTGCAACTTCGCACGGCACGCCCGCCGACTATCACCGTACAAGCGCCACAAACACCGTGCTCACACCCCACATGCACACCATACCGACCGAGTTCGTGCCGCAAAAAATCCGACAGTAAAGTCCTGGCCTCCGCGAAACCACTGCTGCGCCGGCCATTGACGGTCATCTCGATGCGCCGCTTCTCGTCTACACGAATCCTTAACATGCGACCTCCATATTCATTCGATCGCTCCTGCCATCCTGAAAGCTGCCATGACACTACGTTCGACCAGCGCCAGGACGAGTGCGCGCCGATAGGCGGCGCTGGCCTTCAGGTCGGACATCGGGTCCACAGCCTCGGCGATATCCGATGCGAGTGCGCAAGCGGTCTCGTGACAAGCACGTGCACCGCGCACACGCGTCGTATCGGCCAGGTAAGGCCGGTCTTCAACGCCGCCCACGCCGACCCTGATCGTGCTGATCAATCCCGATTCGTCAAGTACCACCGCACACGCGACAGCTGCAATAGCAAAATCACCGTGACGCTGCGCAAGTTCCTGGAAGCCATAACCGACTCTCGGCTCCGATAAAGGCCAGATCAGTCCGGTAAGCATTTCGTCGCCGCGACGCACGGTTGTGAGCGCTCCCTGGAAAAATTCGGACGCCGGCACGATCCGCTTGCCCTGCTTCGAGCACAATTCAATCGACCCACCAAGCGTCGTCAGGCACAGGGGAACTTCTGCGCTCGGGTCGGCGTGCGCAACCGAGCCTACCAGTGTGCCGCGGTTGCGTGTCTGGAAGTGCCCGACATTCGGCAGCCCAAGTGCAAGCAAGGGCACCTTGTTCATGAGCTCAGCGTCTGCAAACGCATCAGCCTGGACGAGCCTTGCACCGGTATGCACACCGTCGCGAACGACCTGTACACCACCAAGTTCACTGACTCGCTTGATGTCCATCAATATGCGGGGCCGAACCAGTCGCATGTTCAACATGGGCCCGAGCGACATGCCACCGGCCAGAATTGACACATCGGGGCCATACTGAGCCAGCAGGTCAAGTGCCTCGTCCAGCCGCTCGGGTCGGCAATATTCGAATGCTGTCGGTTTCATGATGGACGCCCACCCGTAACCAGGGCTCGCACCCAGCGACGCAAGCGCACTCGCCACGACATCGTCTTCGGCGTAAGCTTACCTTCGACACTCTTGAAAAACTGTTTGATCAGGACCTTCATGACGCTGCCGAGCAATCGATTACCGACCGCCGCGACAGTGCCACCCGCTTGCGCCGTATACTGATAGCGCAACAAAGTCCCAGCTTCTGCAGGCGAGAGATGAACCCATGCGCTGGCAGTACCAAATCCCAGCCGGCCTTCCGCACTTATCACCAGGCGCATGCTGCCAGGAACCTGCTTGTCGTGGATTGCGACCTCTCCGTGATAGGTCCCCCGCATACCGGCGACACCGATTATGACTTCAGTCTGGTATCGATCTGGTGCCACCAATGTCATGCTCTGACAGCCTGGGATGACGGATTTCAAGAACTCCACGTCGTTGATTGCTGCCCAGACCCGCGCTGGGTCTGCAGTCAGGGTGACTTCACCATCACCGGAAAGGCCCCCAGCCTGAGGCGCGAATACTTCGCCGGCATCGGGCTGTACAGCCTCTTCGCGGCGCGGCGGCTCCTGATCCACCCCATTGGCATAGGCCCAAATCCGATTCAGCGTGAGTGGCGGCTCAATATCATGACGACCAAGCGCATCACCCACCGCGTTCGCGAGCGCCGCTGGCGACGACATCGAACTGCCATCACCCATCCCTTTCGAACCCAGTCTGTTGGTCGGTGATGGAGTAGTGACATGGCCAATCACGAGCTCGGGCATATCGGGTGCAGTCGGACACAGATACTCGGCGAAACTTCCCGAGAGGAAATTCCCTTTGGCATCGTAGGCCAGCTCTTCGAACAATGCTGCGCCGATCCCGTTCGCGAAGCCACCATAAACCTGTCCTTCGACGATCGCCTGATTCAGAACATTACCGACGTCATGAACCGAGACGTATTTGACGATCTCCATGCTTCCGGTCGCCCGATCGATTTCAACGGCAGCCAGATCGCACACAAAGCCAAATGTCAGCGCCGATGCGACACGATCGTCATCGCTAATTTCTCCAAGTATCGGGGGCGACCAAGTAGCTGTCTCGAACAGCCCCGCAACCGAGGCTGTGGGATGCCAGTGTGCACGAGCAGCCAACTGCCTTATCGGGATCGCGCTGGCCGCATCACCACGAACACGGGCTGCGCCGTCAACCAGCTCGATGGCCTGCACATCGACTCCAAGCCCATCAGCGGCGATAGCCTTGAGTTTGTCGGCCACTTGGGATGCACAGCGCGACACGGCCTCGACAACGATAGTGGAGAATCGGTTGGAATAGTTGCCCGACGCGACCGACCATGCGCTGTTACGCGTATCGAGCTCGGTCACGACATCGACCGAGTCGGGGTTAACTCCAAGCTGATCAGCGATGATCTGCGCCGCAACCGTCGCGTGACCTTGCCCGTTGGGCGTGCTATCCAGATAGCAGGTGACCTGGCCCGAAGGATCGATTCCAATCGTCGCGCTTCCGTTACCGCCAGACTTAGGTGTACCCTTGGCGCGCTGCTCAACAGTCTGAGCGAGCGACACATAGGCCATGTTAGACCCCGACGGCTCGACACCCATCGCAAACCCGATACCGAACAACCGGCCTTCACTACGGGCGCGATCGCGTCGTACCTTCAGCGCCTCGTAGTCCGCCAAGCGCAAGGCTTCATCAAGCGCCTTGGCATAATCGCCAGAGTCGTACACTGCTCCCGCGGGAGCATCGTAGGGAAACTCCTCCTTGCGAATGAAGTTGCGCCGTCGCAACTCCGCGGGATCGATTTGCAAGCGTCGCGCCGCCTTGTCCATCAAGCCTTCGAGCGCGAAGTAGAATTGCGGCCCTCCAAAGCCACGGTTTAACCCCGTCGGCGTACGGTTTGTCACGACCAGTAGATTCTCGATCTCGATGTTGCGTACGCGGTATGACCCATTGGAAGCAGCATGCATCCGATATATGGACGCAGGCTCGGGTGCGCGGATATATGCTCCGACGTCAACAACATTCCGGAAGCGCAACCCGATAAGCTCGCCTTCCGCCGAGAAAGCCCCACCGATGCTTCCAAGGCGATCCGTCGTTGATGACGATGCCATGAGGTGCTCGAGCCGATCTTCAATCCACTTGACCGGAACACCCAATTTGCGACTGACGCCAGCAAGCAACAGCATGTACGCATATACGGACTGCTTGACACCAAAGCTGCCACCACTTGCCGGTGGCGTCAGAATGCGCAGGCGATTTCCATGAACGCCAAGCGATCTCGCCATCAGCGGCTGCAAGATGTACGGCCCCTGGAAGTTCGCCCAAATCGTGTAGCGATCTGGCGCCGACTCGAAGTTCGCGATCACCCCATAAGTCTCCATCGGTGTCGTGATCGAGCGGGGGTAGTGGTATGAAAACTCGATGACGTCTGCAGCATCCTTGAACGCGCGATCGGGATCGCCATAGCGGAATACACGCGTGCTCAACACATTCGAACCCGCCTGCTCGTGCAGCAATGACGCGCCTGGAGCCATGGCGGCCTCGATGTCGGCAGCCGGCTCAAGGGGTTCGTAGTCGACCGAAATAAGCTCAAGCGCATCTTCGGCCAAATATCGATCGTCCGCTACTACCACCGCAACTGGCTCACCGACGTAGCGAACCTTATCAATCGCAAAGGGAAGATACCGTGCCGGTGTTTCCACGACGTTCGGAATCGGACCAACCAGTTCGGCGAGTTGACGCCCAGTTACCACGCCATACACGCCGGGCATCGCTTCAGCACGCGAGGTATCGATCCCTCTTATCCGCGCATGGGGATGCGGTGAACGCAAGATGGCCGCGTGGCGCAGACCAGTCACCGGTTCCAGGTCGTCAATGAAACGAGCCTGCCCGGTGAGAAGCGCCTCGTCTTCTTTGCGCACGAAAGGGCGGCCAATCCATGTGTCTTTGTTCACAGTGGCACCCATTTGTAGTTGTCCTTCAGCGTAAAACGAAGGGATTCGGCATTCCCTCGGCGAGGCTCATCCACACGCTCTTGGTCTGGAGGTACTCGCGAATCGCTTCCTGACCACTCTCCCTGCCAATTCCGCTGCGCTTATATCCGCCAAACGGCGACATGTAGCTGACCGCCCGGTACGTATTGACCCAGACCGTCCCAGCCTGCAAGCGCTCGGACATCAGGAAAGCACGGCTGATATTTCTCGTCCAAACGCCGGCTGCCAAGCCGAAATTAATATCATTGGCGATGCGGATCGCATCAGCCTCATCGTCGAACGGGATTACAGAGAGCACCGGGCCGAAAACTTCCTCTTGTGCAATGCGCATTTGATTGTCGACTCCGACGAAAATCGTCGGCTCGACGAACCAGCCTTCGGACAGCGCCGGGTCCGATGGACGGCCGCCCCCGAGCACGCATCGAGCCCCTTCCCCACGCGCAATATCAATATAGCCAAGAACTTTGTCGCGATGCGGCAATGTTGTGATTGGGCCAACCTGGGTCGTCGCGAGCGCCGGATCACCCAAATGTGCCGTGCGTGCGAAGGCCACGAGTTTCTCGACGAACTGGTCATGGGCGCTACGCTGCACGAGCAGTCGTGAGCCAGCGATGCAGGTCTGACCACTTGCACCGAAGATTCCTGCAATCACACCCATCAGCGCATCATCAAGATTGGCATCGTCGAATACGATATTGGGCGATTTTCCGCCCAACTCGAGCGTGACTTTCTTGATGTGCTTCGCTGCCAATTGGCCAATATGGGCACCGGTCATGTCACCGCCAGTGAATGCGATTTTCGCTACGAGCGGGTGTGTAACCAGTGCATCGCCAACTTCAGCACCATATCCGGTCACGGTGTTAACCACACCCGGGGGAAAACCAGCCTCGTGAAACAGCTTCACAAACTCGAGCGTTGAAGCGGACGTGTATTCCGACGGCTTGACCACTACAGTATTGCCCGCTGCCAGTGCCGGCGCAAGCTTCCAGCCCAGCAACAACAGCGGAGAGTTCCACGGCGTAATTGCAACCACGACGCCCAACGGCTCGTGACGCGTGTAGTTGAACATCGCAGATTTATCGGTCGGAATGACGGAGCCCTCGATTTTGTCTGCCAGACCGCCAAAGTAGCGATACCATTCAGACAAATAGCGCACCTGTCCGAGCATCTCCGCCATTAATTTTCCATTGTCGCGTACCTCTATGATTGCAAGGCGCTCTGCTTCGCGATCAATCAGTTCAGACAACCTCAAAAGAAGCTTCCCGCGCGCTGTCGGCTTCAACCCGGCCCAAGCCGGCGACTGGAAAGCTGCATAAGCAGCCTTCACTGCGGCGTCGACATCAGCAGGGCCGCAACGGGGTACATCGGCCCAGACCTTCCCCGTATACGGATTCAGACTCGCTATCCACTTGCCATTGGACGGCTCAGCCTGCTCACCACCAATCAAATTGCGATAGCGGACCGGCACAGGAAGGTTGGCTGTCTGACTCATAATGGCGCAAGCCCCAAGGCGGCGCGAAAACGGTTCTTCACGTACACCCCATCACGCGGCGGTAGTGCACGCGGCAATTCTTCGGCTTTTACGCAGACCCTCGCGAGCCCGCAACCTGCCCGCCGTTTGACCTGCGCGGCGATATCTGCGGCTCCGCCAACGTTGTCAATCTCGAGAGTCCACTCGAAGCCGCAGGCCTTGGCGACGCCAATCAGGTCCACACCGAGGCTTGTATGACTGCGCTGCATACCGGTTTCACCAAAATACCCGTTGTCGAGAACCACGATTGACAGGTTGCGCGGCTTCTGTACGCCAATAGTCGCCAGCGCACCAAGCCCCATCAGTTGCTCACCGTCACCTGTAATGACCAAAACATCACACTCGGGCTGGGCGATGGCCAAGCCAAGACCCAATGCCGCCGCGCCACCCATCGCGCCCCATAGGTAGAAGGTCCGCCCCCGGTCACTCGCCGCGAAGACATCGTACGACGCCGAGCCCAAGCCGGTCACGATCAGTGCGTCAGTGCACTGAGAGATAAGTTCGGCGACGAATGCCCGCCGATGGACAGAGGTGGCGTTGGTCGCCTGAGTTATAGCCGTCATTCGTGCGTCCACTTTTTTCTGCCTATCAGGCTTTGCGACAGTAGCACAGCGACCCTTTCGCCGGCCTCGAAGGCGGCGTCGAATCCCGCACTGATCGTTTCAGCAACATCTTCGGGCTTGTCCGCGCGCAAGACTGTGATGCCCATGCTCTCCATCACACTCTGCGTTGCCCTTCCCATCGGGACTTGCCATGGGTTGAATTCAGCCCATTCACCACGCATCGTTACCAGCGCAAAAAAAGGAAAGCGACAGTTCCCGAGTAGTGAAAACATGTTGACGCAGTTGCCCACGCCACTGGACTGCATCAGCAGGACCGCCCGGTCCCCGCCAAGCCAGGCACCGCAAGCGACAGCCACCCCCTCTTCCTCGGTCGTGAGAACGATCCCGCACATTTCCGGATCTGCATCAACCCGGCGCAACAAATGGGAGTGCCCAGCGTCTGGTACGTATGCGACCTGGCGAACTCCACCAGCCTTCAGGAGGGAAAAAATCTGCTCTGGCCACGATAGCTGTGATTTGTCAGTCATGTCGCCCCGCTCGTTCCGAACGAATGTTGAATGGCCTCATACTAGTGCTCAATCCGGAGCACTGTCTAATAACAAATTCTTCCTATGACAATCAAATTTCGTGATACGTCCATACGATTCTGATGAAATGTTAATGCTATGATGTGATCGTCTTGGGGGTCAGATACCAAGATGTGCTGCTGCCAATGACGACTTTCCTTCATTCACGATCTCCACCTGATACACCGGATCAAGGCATGGATCTGAAACAACTCCGCACCCTCATCGCGATTGCCGAGACAAGCAGCGTCACGCGGGCGGCGCTGCTGCTGAACGTCGTGCAACCAGCCCTCTCCCGACAACTTCGTCTTCTTGAAGAAGAGCTCGGAACGCCCATGTTCGAGCGCACCCGCCACGGCATGCACCTGACCGAGGCCGGCCAAACACTTGTAGACCATGCACGACGAGCGCTGCGCGAGCTGGACCACGCGCGCACCCAGGTAGTCACTCCAGGTATCATTGCTGGCCCAATCGCTATTGGCCTACTGCCAAGTACTTGCACTTTGCTGTCGGGTGCCCTTGTCGGTTCACTCAGGGCGAAGCATCCCGGCCTGAACGTGCGTCTTACCACCGGCTTCGCGGGGCACCTGCAACAGTGGCTGGAAAGCGGCGAAATCGACCTTGCTCTCTTGTACGAACTGAAACCTTCAACATTGCTGGACGTTCAGCCCTTGCTCGACGAGACACTGTATTTGGTCGGCCCGGCGAGTGCCGGGTTGAGATTCGACAAACCAATCCCACTGTCCGACGTCGCGTCGACGCCGCTTATTATGCCGAATCCGCCCCATGGCCTTTCGATGATACTTGAGCATGCCTGTGCAGTATCGAACGTACGTCTGACCGTCGTGACCGAGACCAACTCGATGCAAATCCAGAAGGAGTTGGTCTCACACGAGCTTGGCTTTACTATCCTGCCGGGCGTGGCAATCTTCGACGATATCGCTAACAAGCGTCTAAGTGCCGCGCCCCTCACGGCACCTGACCTGTCCCGACGAATTGTGCTGGCGCTGCCCATGACGCGCCGCACATCGATCGCTGTGCGATCTGTCGCCAACGAACTGCGTACGCTGATCGAAGGGATTATCGCTCGTGGCGATTGGCCCGGCGCCCGATGGTTGGCATAAACAGGCATCAGGCGTCGCCCGGATCAGCCAAAGCCGGACGTTGCGCGCCCATCCCCAATGCCCACACATAACAAAAACCCCAGCCTCGAAGGGCTGGGGCTGGGGTTTCGCACCCGATATCACACCACGGTGAACGGCATGATCATGCCCAGATCAAAGTGAGGCTTGCCTGAATGAATATCGGGAATGAAGCAAGCGACAAAATAGCGTCCTGGCTTGAAGTCAAACACAGCCCAATTGGCCTCTCCGGGGCTCATTGGTGCTACGCCGGCCACATCCACGAATGGCGGAAGTGTGGTGGGCGCTGGGGCGGCTGCGGCAGCGGGTGAGCCAGGAGGAGGTGAGGCCAACAACATTGCCTTGGCCTGTTCGTAGGATACCCCGGGCGAAAGACGATGGACGACCATTTCGTGAAGTTGCTTACCGGTGTCGACCACCTTCCAGACGTGTTTTCCTGCAGGAATGGTCTTGGGCAGACCGTTGTACCCGAAATCAACCATGTCGACCGTAGCGTCGGCGACTGGAGCCTTTCCCATCCTGGATGTGGCCGTAACGGTTAGCGGCGCAAGCATCCCCATTTTGTAATGCGGCATGCCGGCCGCATCGGGAACGACGCAGATCACAACGTAATGACCCGCCTTCAAGTCGAGGATAACACTGGATTCATGCCCGCCATCGGCGCTACCTGGCCCACCGATCGACGACGAAATTGCAAAGAGAGCGCCCAAGTCTTTGTTCTTTGCCACGTCCATGAAGTTCGCTACCGTTATGCCTTTGTGCAAGCGCATGAACATCGCATGATGGGCTTCCGTCCCCTTGTTGTCGAGGGTAACTTCGGTATAGCCCGCAGGGACACTGGCCGGCAGCCGGAAGCGGTAGTTTACGGCCGCGATTGCAAGCTTGCGGTATTGGTCTTTGCGCGTCTTGGCCAAAGACACACCCTGAGTAGCAAATAGCATGGCCAACCCGGCCACGCCAAACCCCTTCAATGCCGTCCTGCGAGTCAAATGCACGCTTGACGCGGCGTGCTGCGCTGCGTTTTTATAATTCGACACTTCACACTCCTGACAGAATGAGCAACGTGATATCGGCATTCTATTGGGCCGCCTCCGCCCAAGCATTCTACGCTTCGCCTGTCATGTTTTGTCGATAATTATCGATAATAGCTACAGGTAATTTTCGGGCCAAGGAAAGTGTGTCACCCGGTCAAGCAGCATGGCCGCTACAGGCTACGCCGCGCGAAATAATGAGCGCCGGGTCTTGCACCGCTCGATCACCTCAAAAATACCCATTCCAGCCAATAGCGCCAGGAAAAAGATGGCAGCCTTGACTTCACCGGTACCCAGATCAACCAGCGCTGGTCCCGGGCACAAACCTGCAATGCCCCAGCCCACGCCAAAAAGCAGGCTACCCACAACCAGACGCCGGTCGATGACCCTGGACGTAGGCAGCTTTATCTCGAACCCCAGCAGCGAGCACGAGAGGCGACGGGCCACGGCAAAGGCACCCGTACCCGCCAGGACGGCACCAATCATGACCAGCCCCAACGACGGATCCCAGGCGCCTGCAAGGTCCAGAAAGCCCAGTACTTTGGAAGGCAGCACCATGCCGGATATGACCAGGCCCACCCCAAAGATCAGGCCTGCCAAAAGGGAAGTAATAGTGCCCACGTGAGTCTCCTTAAATGCCCATCAGGTGACGGATCACATATACGGTCGCGAAACCCGCCGCCATGAATGCAGCCGTCGCCACCATGGAGCGAGGCGATAGCCGCGACACACCACACACGCCATGACCCGAGGTGCACCCGGAACCAAAGCGTGTTCCGGTTCCAACGAGCAGCCCAGCCAGAACAAGTGCCCCATATCCGGTACCGATTGGGACAGTCTGCGGACGGCCCAGCAGCAAGAACAACGTCGGCGTGAGCACAAGCCCGGCTACAAACGCAAGACGCCAGGCGACGTCTGTAGGACGCGGCCGCAGCAGTCCACCCAACACACCGCTTACCCCTGCAACGCGGCCGTTGAACAGGACATACAGGGCCGCTGCCAGACCAATCAGTACCCCACCTCCCAGTGCTGACCAGGGAGTGAAAGCAATCCAGTCTATTGTCATGATGATTCCTTCGGGCAATAAAGATCGTAAAGCGTCGCCAGTACCCGCAACAGCTTCTGGTCCGCGACACGATAATAAATGTACTTCCCTTCGCGACGCGTGCTGACGACGCCGTCAGTGCGCAAGACACCCAGCTGCTGCGACAAGGTTGGCTGACGAATGTCCAGCGCCTCTTCCAGTTCGCTGACACACCGTTCGCCCTGCGACAACTGGCACAGCAAAAGAAGACGATCCGGGTTCGCCAGAACCTTGAGCTTCTCAACGACATCTGTGGCCGCACGGCGCATCAGCGCCGGGTTCAGAGCCAAATCCTGCATAAGTTTCTCCAATTACATTGCAAATATTATATTTTTAAATATAATAATAATCAATAGATTGAAAACCACCTTACTGAAGCCAGGGGCTCTACATCATTAACGGGAATGCCAAAAAATTCTTCGCCAGCCAAAAGAAAAGAGCCGCCTAAGCGACTCTAACCTATTGACTTTATTGGTGGGCTGGCCGGGGCTCGAACCCGGGACCAACGGATTAAAAGTCCGGTGCTCTACCAACTGAGCTACCAACCCCGTGCCGACTAAAGAACGCGATTATGCGTTCTTTTCCAATGCGTGTCAAACCAAAAGGCCCGTATCACGGCTTCTTGGCGCACTCCGGACCCGCGTCGGCCTGCTTCAAATACTCAATCAAATCAGCACGTTCCTGAGGATCGGGAATGCCGGCATACCCCATGGCCGTGCCAGGAATGGCAGTCATGGGACTCGTAAGAAACCAGTTCAGGGTCTTCGCATTCCAGACGATATTCGATTTTTTCATCGCCTCGGAATAATCGAATCCCTTGACCGATCCGGCCTTGCGCCCGAACAGGCCACAATGCCTCGGCCCGGTTCGATCATAAGCCAGTGCGTGGCAGGCAAGGCAGCGCGAATAAATCTGCTTCCCGCGCGTGGCGTCACCCGTCATGGTCGGGGCCGTCATGGCTGGCGCCGCCGTCGCCGTTTCGGCTTGAGCGGTGCCAGCCAGACTACAGAAGGCCGCCACGCATAGGCAGGACATCCAGCTGGACGTTTTCATGACGTCCGGCTCACGCCATGAACGCACTGGGAACAACGGGAGTATCGCCAAGCACATGGCGTAGAACGGCCCAGTGCATGGCTTCATCGCCCAGAATGCTGGCAGCGGCCTTGGCCAGGTCACGATTATCGAATATGGGTACGGCCCCCAAATAGGCACTGACCGCGCCTTTTTCCAGCATGGCAGCGAAGCGCAGCACGTCAGTCTGGCTCTTGAGTTTATCGGTGGGGAATTGATACTTGGCTTTGGCAACGACGGCCTTGCCACCCAATTTCACAACCGTCTTGGAAAGCAGGTCGGCGTGCTCGCGATGTTGCCCCTGAAAGGAAACGGCAATATCCAGCGCCGGCTTTTGCAGCAGCCCACTTTCCGCACCCAGCTGATAAGCCGCAATGGCCTCAAGCTCGGCACCCAGCGCGCTGTTCAATATCCGCACGTCCGACTCGGTGGATTTGGAACTGTGGCCCTTTGCCAGGACATCATTGCCAGCCATCAGCGCGACCGCGGCACCAGACAACATCACGCCCGAACGTCCCAGAAAAATACGTCGTGACTCTTTTACGCCGGACGGTTGCGCACCAGTCGTAGTAGGAAGGTAATCAAGAAATGACATGGTAATACCCCTCTTCTTCAGTAAAATTTAAAATTCAGAGACAACAAAAAGTCCTGCCCCGCTGGCAAAACGCCAAAGGAGCCGCATTAACACGAGGCAGGGAAAATTAAGAAGGTGGCGCGGCGGCGCGTTCGATCCGGGCCTGCACGGCGGCGACAATCCGGTCGCAACGCGCACCAGCAAATGAAAACGCTTTTCCGAGGCCAGCGCCCACATCACGCGCCATCAATTTACGCAAAAGGCTTCTGGCACGGAAATAACGGGTGCGCACCGTTGCCGCTGGAATATCCAGGCAATTGGCCACTTCTTCAACCGAAAGCTCTTCGACCGCGCGCATCACAAACACTGTCCTGAACCCGGCAGGCAGTTCATCAATTTTTTCTTCAATCAACCGACGCATTTCCTGACGTTCCATTGCCTGCTCCGGCTGTTCGGGCCTACCCTCAGCCAAGCCTTCGGAGAACTCGGCATCAAACGGCTCAAGGGTTTCGCTCAGCTCCATCCACGCGGATAGCCGATTATTCTTGCGCAGGCGCCGGGTCGATTCATTGACGACGATGCGGGTCAGCCACGTGGCGAGGCTGGAATCTCCACGAAACTTTGCCATGGCACAGTAGGCCAGATAAAAGGCCTCTTGCACGGCCTCTTCGGCATCGGCGTCATTGCGCAATATGCTGCGAGCAACGCGGTACAGCCGTTGGTTGTAGCGCCGCATGAGCGACGTCAACGCGCGGCGATCGCCTTGCGCCACCCGCACGGCCAAGGCTGAATCGGTAGACGGCAAATCGGGCGGCTGTACCAGCGTAAGCGGCATGCGGCTTCCTTTTTTTGAGTAGCTTCACCCCATTGGATGCCGAAAAGTGCGCTGGCGTTCCCGCTTTGGAAAATTAGCGTATGCGGGAGATGCGCACTTCGGCACCGCGCCGCTTTACCTCGAGTCCCTCGGACGGCAGGATGCGCAGACCTTCGAGCCCCTTGATATAGCTGGAACCCTGCATCTGCATGACCCGAATCTTGTTGCGCATGACAACCGGACTGTGTTCGGGCATGCCGAACATCCAGACTTCGTCGAGCAGCCTGGCCGAGTTGAATTCGCCGGTGTTTTGCGCAACGGGTCCCAGACACAGCATGTGTCCCTCGCGTCCAAAAACCGGCAGCGTATCCAGCCCAGCCTGAACGGTCCAGGTGGTTCCACCTTCGTAGCGCCAGCCGGTATTCAAATCCCACCAGGCATCGCCTTCGGGCAAATACACCTTGACGGTTGTGCCCTGGGCCAGAACCGGAGCCACCAGCAGTGCCGGCCCCAACATGTACTGAGTGTCCCAGACGTGCGCTACCGGGTCACCCGGAAAAGCAAGCGCCATGGAGCGCTGCACCGGCAAGCCGCTGCGCGCCGCGTCCTCGATAATGCCAAGAACGTAAGGAACCAGGCGATAGCGCCATTGCAGCCAATGCTGTACCAGGGATTGGGTCTTGGCATCAAAGGCCCCCGGCAATAGCGCGGGCAGGCCCTGAAAGCTGAAATTGGCCGAAAACACACTGGCGGCAAGCCAGCGGATATAAAGCTCGGGAGTCATGGATGCCGTCGACGCCGCGAAGTTACCCAAGGCGTGCATCCGCACTGGAACCGCGCTGGCTCCGACTGAAAGCGCCATGCGCAACGACTGCTCGAACCCCGCCCAGCTATTATCGACGGCCAACCCGCGCTGCCACGCATAGCGTTGCACGCCCGGAAACAAGTCGCCACTTAGCACGACACCGTCCTGGGGGGTTTTGTGACCCGCCACGGCATCGAACAAGGCCCGGCGCGCCAGCAAGGGATAAACCGTACGCAGCACTGCTCCCGTTTCACCACCGCGAGCCGTGACGCCATCGGGAATGTCGAACTGCGCATCACAGACGGGTGCCGCCACACCTTCATCGAACATCGTCCGCTGGCGCTCGGACCATAGCTTATAAACGTCTTTATAGGTAAGGTCCAGCAGCCCGAAGGGCTTGTCAGCCGTGGCAGCGCATCCCCTGAAAACATGGGCGCTGCCATCATCGTTCATAAGCAGCCAACCGCGATCTTCCCATTCAGCAAACAGACCAGTGCCCGCAAGAACCCCAGGATGCGTCGGCACGACGACCTGAGCTGCAAGCTCCTGAAAGGCCGACAGCACGGAGCGTGGGTTGGAAACGCGGGAAGCGTCCCACTCGAAAGTAGGCTTGTCCTCCAGGAACCCATAAGGCGCTGGCGCTGCCAGCTGCACGGCATCAAGTCCGAGCCCCGACTCACGAAACTGCCGTACCTGCTCGAGCGTGGTCTGAATGGACTGCCCGGGCGCCTGGTCCAGCCAGACGCCCATGGGCCACAGGCCCGGCTGACCGGCCCGGCCTGTAAGGGCCGTGTATTGATTGAGGATCTCGGCCGGATCGCCGGCGAACAGAAAGACATCCAGCACCTTGGCGTGCAACGTGATGGCATATACATCGGAACCTTCAGATCCAAGGTCATGTTCGACCCGACCCAGGGTATTGACGTAAACGCCCCAGCCCTTGGGGCTCCAGGCCAGCGGCAGCGACCGCTGTACAGGGTGGTCGGCCACCACCCGCTGCCCGCGCCTATCAAGCTCGCCCGCTGTTTCGCCAAGACCATACAGCGAATCGTCGCCGTCAAGATCGAGCCCGAGGCGCCACACGCGCTTGCCGTCGGCGGCTTCAGTCAGACTCAATGCCTGCGCAGGATCAGAGCGCACCAGACACTGACCGTCCCTGCTTAGCGTAAATTGCAAGGGCGAATGCGTGATCTCCAGAACAATGTCGCCTTGCTCCAGGCGCCAGCCCAGTTGCTCGCGTTCGGGGATGGAACTGACGGCAAGCTCGCCCACCGCCTCGTGGCGCGCGAGCAACATTTCAGCATGCTGGCGCGAACGCATGGTTGGTTTTTCGTCAAGCAACTCGAGCGCCTGCGCAATACGCAAGCGATACACGCCCGGTGCATGTGCCTCTATTTGAAGCTGCAGACGGGTATCATCCACGGCGAAATCGACACGCGTAGATTTCGCCGTTAGAAACTGTAATGTATTAAGTTGCGTCACGTGAGCAAAGTCAGACTTGGG